>NZ_JAXGGF010000003.1:0-564077 GCF_034105325.1 Xanthomonas sp. LF02-5
CGGCATCAACCTCGCAGGTGCGGCTACTGATCCCTGTGACCGGATCAGCCGCGACCGGCATTCCCGGGAACGCCTCGGTCGCGGCCGAAGCCGCTCCTGCGGCGGCCATCCGCGACCGTTGCGCGATCGGCCGCAAAGAGTATCCGGCGGATCGACAAAGCCCCGCATCGCCGGCGTAGCTTCGGCATCGCATGCCATGCATAGGCCGTCCGTGCGCGTCCACACGCCTGCACCGTTTCCGGCACACTTGGCGCCCCCGTTTCCGCATCGCCGAACGAGTCCGCCACCATGCCCAAGCACGATCCAAGCGCCCTGTATCCCGACCACCTGCGCACCCTGACCCGACGCGCCGACGAAGCGCTGGCGCGCGGTGGCTTCGACCACCTGGTGGTCCCGAGCGGCACCCTGCACTACCAGGTGTTCGACGATCGCGACTATCCGTTCGCGGTGAACCCGCAGTTCAAGGCCTGGCTGCCGCTGACGCGGGTGCCGCACAGTTGGCTGGTGTACACGCCGGGGCGCCGCCCGCAGGTGATCTTCCACCAGCCGCGCGACTACTGGCACGTGGTGCCGGATGCGCCCAGCGGCTGGTGGGTGGACCACTGCGACATCCATCTGATCCGCACCCCGGACGAGGCGCTGGCGTTGCTGCCGGATGCCGCGCGCAGCGCGATCCTCGGCGAGCCGCAGAGCGCGCTGGGCGCCTACGTGCCGAACAACCCGCCGGCGGTGCTGGACTACCTGGAATACCACCGCGCCTACAAGACGCCGTACGAGCTGGCACTGATGCGCCAGGCGCAGCATTCGGCGGTGCGCGGCCATCGCGCCGCCGAGGCCGCGTTCCGCGACGGCCGCAGCGAGTTCGAGATCCACATGGCCTACTGCGCCGCGGTCGGCCAGGACGCGAACGAACTGCCGTACGGCAACATCGTGGCATTGAACGAACACGGCGCCGTGCTGCACTACACCGAACTGCAGCGGCAGGCGCCGACGCCGCTGCGCAGTTTCCTGATCGACGCCGGCGCCTCGGCGCACGGCTACGCCAGCGACATCACCCGCACCTACGCCGCCGATCGCGGCAGCGAGTTCCAGGCACTGATCGACGCGGTGGACGCCGCGCAGCAGCGCATGGGCCAGCACGTGCGCGCCGGCGTCGACTACCGGCAACTGCACCTGGACGCGCACCTGGCGCTGATGGGCGTGCTGAAGGACGCCGGCGTGCTCACCGTGTCGCCGGAAACCGCGGTGGCCACCGGCGTCAGCGCCGCGTTCTTCCCGCACGGCCTGGGCCACCCGATCGGCCTGCAGGTGCACGACGTCGCCGGTTTCGCCGCCAGCGACCGCGGCGGCCGCATCGAACGCCCCGACGGCCATCCCTACCTGCGCATGACCCGCACGCTGGAACCAGGCATGGTGGTGACGATCGAGCCGGGCCTGTACTTCATCGACATGCTGCTCGACGACCTCAAGCAGGCCGGCCATGGCGGCAGCGTCGACTGGTCGCGCGTGGAGCAGTTCAAGCCCTACGGCGGCATCCGCATCGAGGACGAAGTGGTGTGCACCGAGGACGCACCCGAGAACCTGACGCGGCCGGTGTTTGCGGCGGCCTGATGGCCGCCGCCACGGTCACTTGCCGGTCAGCGCGTACGGGCCGCGATTGAAGCTCATCGGGATCAGGTCGTAGCGGCGCTGCCCGGCGGCGGCCGGATACGGCGCGGTCTTGAAATCGCGTGCCAGCGCTTCGAGTCCACGTGCCGCGTTCGGCGAAGGCAGCGCCTCCAGCACCAGGGCGGACTCGGGACGTCCGCCCTGCGGATCGCCGCGCATCAGGAACAGGCTCAACGCCGGCGTGACCGGCAGGTCCATCGGGCTGTCCAGCACGGTCTTGCGCCGTTGATTCTCGGCACGCGCAGTCAGCCCGCCAGCCTCCTCGCCATCCTGCGCCTGCAGCGCATCGAGCTGCGCGAACAGCATCCGGTCCAGGACCCGACCCCACTGCACGCGAAATGCATTGAACCAGGCCAGGCCGATCGCGTCGCGGTCGCCGCTCGGCATCGCCGCATAGCAGCGCTCCAGGAGGTAGGCATGGTAGGCGGTATCGCGATTGCGCTGACTGGGGCGCACACGGCGGCCTTCGATCTCGCGCGCCCGCGTGGTGAACTCGCGGTCCAGCGCCACCCAGCCCTGCGCCCATTGCAGCGCCGGCTTGGCATTGCCGGCGGACAACTCCAGCTCGGCCAGCGACGCCAACGCGAGCAGCGGGCAGCGCGGCATGCCCAGGCAGCGCTCCAGCCAGTAGCGGGCCGTGTCCAGGTCGCGCGGCACCAGATGCGCCGGATGCGCCTCGCCATTGCGGTAGAGCACGCCCAACACGTACGCCGAGGCGCCATCGCCCTTACCCGCCAGCGCGACGACCTGCGCCAGCATCTGCGCGCGGGCCTCCGGCGCAGCGCGAAGCGACAGCAACGTCTCTAGATCGTCCAGCGCCAGCGTGGGCACCGCAGCAGGCACAGGCGCCTGCGTCGCCGCGGGCGCAGCATCGGCTGGCGCCGCCGGCGTGGCCGCCTGCTGCGCGCGCGCCTGCGCTGCGACGGCCACGCACAGTCCTGCCACCAGCAGGCATCGCATCCACATCTTCATGAATCCCCCTTGTTCAGCCTGTCACTGTGCGCAACCGGCCGCAGGCACGCAAGGGGGCGGCGCCAGTCTGCCGCGGCGGCCTGATGGCCGCCGCCGGGAGTGGAGAATCGGGAATCGGGAATCGCAACAGCAAAAGCACCCGGTCCGCTAGCTGACCTTTCCGCGCACGGCGACCGCTTTTCCCATTCCCGCTTCCCTATTCCCCATTCCCAGCCATCCACGCCTCGATCTCCTCGGCGCTGCGCGCCAGGGCATCGGTGAGCACGCGATGACCGTCGTCGGTGATCAGCACGTCGTCCTCGGTGCGGATGCCGATGCCCCGCCACTTCGGGTCCACGTCCTTGTCGTCCGGCGACACGTACAGGCCGGGTTCGATGGTGAACACCATGCCCGGTTCGAGCAGGCGCGATTCGCCTGCCAGCCGGTAGTCGCCGACGTCGTGCACGTCCAGGCCCAGCCAGTGACCGGTCTTGTGCCTGTAGAAGCGCCGGTAGTCGCCGCTGGCCAGGTTCTGCTCGACGCTGCCCTTGAGCAGGCCTAGCCGCAGCAGGCCTTCGGTCAGGGTCTGCACCGCGGCCAGGTGTCCGGCCTCGTAGGCCACGCCCGGGCGCGCCTGCGCCAGCGCGGCAGCATGCGCGGCACCGACCAGGTCGTGCAGCGCGCGTTGTTCGGCGCCGAAGCGGCCGTTGGCCGGGAAAGTACGGGTGATGTCAGCGGCATAGCCTCGGTATTCGGCGCCCGCATCGACCAGCACCAAGTCGCCGTCGCGCAGACGCGCAGCGTTGGCGCGGTAGTGCAGCACGCAGGCGTTGTGGCCGCTGCCGACGATGCTGCCGTAGGCCGGCCAGGCGTCGCCGGCGCGGAATTCGCGCTCGATCTCGGCCTGCAGTTGGTATTCGTGCACGCCCGGGCGCGCCAGCCGCATCGCCGCGCGGTGCCCGGCCACGCTCAGGTCCGCAGCGACCTGCATCAGCGCGATCTCGTCGCGCGATTTGAACAGGCGCTGTTCGTGCAGCAGATGGCCCAGTTCCAGGAACTCGTGCGGCGGCTGCGCGCCGTGCCGCACCTGCTCGCGCACGCGCTTGACCCAGCCGATCAGCTTCAGGTCGAAATCGACGTCGCGGCCGAAGTGGTAATACACCCGCGAGCGGCCTTCCAGCAGCCCGGGCAGGATCTCGTCGAGGTCGTCGATCGGATAGGCATCGTCCATGCCGTAGCGCTCGACCGCGCCTTCCTGCCCCGCCCGCGGGCCGTCCCAGGCTTCGCGCTCGGGGTCGCGTTCGCGACAGAACAGCAGCGCCTCGCCATGGCGGCGACCGGGCACCAGCACCAGCACCGCGTCCGGCTCGGCGAACCCGCACAGATACCAGAAGTCCGAATCCTGCCGGTACGGGTAGTGCGTGTCGTGGCTGCGCACCCGCTCCGGTGCGCTGGGCAGTACCAGGATGGCCTGCTCGCCGGCCATGTCCATCAAATGACGGCGCCGGCGCACGTACTCGCCGGAGGAAATCCCGGTGAGCCGCTTCATCAGTTCAGGCGCTGCCGGTGGCGCGGGCCGAGCACGCAGTCGCTGTGCAGCAGCAGCACCGCCACGCGCACGAACTCCTCGATCTCGGCCAGCGCGTCCTCGTCCTCGTCGCCGCTGTCGAAATCGTCGGCGCTGGCCTGGGCCAGGCGCGCCACGTCCTGCAGCGCCTCCTGCCCTTCCTCGGACAGTGGCGGCGCAGCCCCTGCGGCCAGGCCGAAGCCGCCGAGGAAGCCGCGGCACCAGTCGAACAGCGCGTCGGCGCGCTCGGGCAGCGGCGCGCCGGCATCGGCCAGCACCAGGTCGAAGCCGAAATCGCGGTCGTTCAGTTGCGCAGTCGTGGCCTCGCGCAGGCGGTCCAGCGCATCGCCGGGGCGCGGCGCGGCGAGGCTGGCGTCGGCGAGCACGGCCGCCGGCCATGCCGGCAATTCGGCGCCGCCGCCGGCCAGCCAGCCGCACAGGCCGCCGTGCAGTTCGGCCGCCGACGCAGCCAGGCCAAGCGTCCGGCTGGCATCGGCGATCTGGTCGGCAGTGGGAAGTTCGGTCATGGAGCAAGCCTGTCGGGCGCTGGCCGCGGGCCTGTCGAGGCCTGCGGCGGAATCGGGACTGCGCAGTGTAGCAACCGCGTGTGCGCCGCCGCTTGTGGTGGCTTCCGGCACGCGCCTACACTCCACCACCCGTTCTTTGACAGAAGTCACTTTCCGCCATGCCATTGGAGCACGTTGCTGCAGGAGCTGCGGAAAGAACCGGCCTCGCCTTGTTCGGCGAGACCTTGCTGGCCGCATGGCCGCTGGTCGCGCTCGCCGCGCTGGCGGCCGGCGGGGTGGCGGCGCTGTTCGCGCTGCGTTCGCGTCGGCGCCTGCGCGAGCAACTGCAACGGCACGCGCAACTGCAACAGCGCGACCAGCACCTGAAGCTGGCGCTATGGGCCTCGGGCGAACACTTCTGGGATTACGACCTGCAACAGCGCAGGTTGCGGCTGATGCGCGCCGACGAGGCCACGCCGCACGCGCAGGACATCGGCCTGGTGATCCGCGAGAACGAACCGCTACGGATCCATCCCGACGACGTGCAGCAGGCGCGGCAGGTGCTGCAGGAACACCTGCAAGGCCTGACCGCGATCTACACCGCCGAGTACCGGGTGGACCTGGCCGGCGACGGGGTCTGGCACTGGGCGCGGGTGCGCGGCCGCGTGGTCGACTACGACGCCAGCGGCGCGCCGCGCCGGCTCGCCGGCACCGCGCGCGACATCACCTCGCACCGCCAGGCCGACCTGGAACGGCGCATCGCCGCCGAAGTGCTGCGCAGCATGGGCGAGGCGGTCGCCGTGCTCGACGAGGACCGCCGCTTCATCTCGGTCAACCCGGCCTTCACCCGCATCACCGGCTACAGCGAGCGCGAGGTACTGGGCCAGCCGATGGCGCTGATCGACCACGCGCCGGAAACGCCGGCGGCCCCGGTGGCCGACCACGGCCGGCATTGGCGCGGCGAGGCCTGGAAGCGGCGCAAGGACGGCCAGGAAATCCTCTGCCACCTGCGCCGCAATACCGTGGTCGACGCCGACGGCCGCCAGAGCTTCCAGGTGGTGGTACTGGAAGACATCACCGAGCAGAAGCGCGCCGAGCAGGAACTGCGCTATCTGGCCAACTACGACACGCTGACCAGCCTGCCCAACCGTGCGCTGCTGTCCGAACGCCTGGCGCGGGCGATCGTGCGGGCGCGGCGCCAGGCCGGCTCGGTCGCGGTGCTGTTCCTGGATCTGGACCGCTTCAAGGACATCAACGATTCGCTCGGCCACGCGGTCGGCGATCGCGTGCTGCGCGCAGTGGCCGAACGCCTGCAGCAGGCGGTGGGACCGCAGCACACGGTGGCGCGCCTGGCCGGCGACGAATTCACCGTGGTGGTCGAGGACATCGTCAGCCAGGGCGAGGCCGAGGCGGTGGCCGCCCGCGTGCTGGCCGCGTTCGAGGCGCCGCTGCGGCTGGACGAACGCCGCGAGGTCGCGGTCTCCACCTCCATCGGCATCTCCCTGTTCCCGCAGCACGCGCTGCTGCCGAGCGAGCTGCTCAAGCACGCCGATACCGCGATGTACCAGGCCAAGGCCGCCGGGCGCCGCAACGCGCAGGTGTACTCGGCGCGCATGGACGAAGCCACCCGCCACCGCGCCACCCTGGCCAGCACGCTGCGCAAGATCCCGCTGGATCAGGAACTGAAGCTGGTCTACCAGCCGCGCTACTCGCTGCGCACGCAGCGGGTGGTCGGCGTGGAAGCGCTGCTGCGCTGGCACAGCGCCGATTTCGGGCCGGTCTCGCCGAGCCAGTTCATCCCGCTGGCCGAGGAGACCGGGTTGATCCTGGAGATCGGCGAGTGGGTGCTGCGCCAGGCCTGCAGCGCGTTGCGCGACTGGCGGCGGATGGGGCTGACCGATCTGTGCATGTCGGTGAACGTCTCGGCGATCCAGCTCGAGCGCGGCAACCTGCCGGAACTGATGGCCGGGATCCTCGCCGAAACCGGCGTGCCGGCGGCCAACATCGAACTGGAACTGACCGAGAGCGTGGTGATGTCGCAGGTCGGCAAGAACGCCGAACTGCTGCGCGCCTGCCGCAAGTTGGGGCTGACCCTGGCCATCGACGACTTCGGCACCGGCTATTCGTCGCTGGCCTATCTGAAGCGGCTGCCGATCAACACCCTGAAGATCGACCAGGAATTCATCGGCGACCTCACCCGCGACCCGGACGACGAGGCGATCACCAGCACCATCATCGCGATGGGCCACTCGCTGGCGCTGAAGGTGGTGGCCGAGGGCGTCGAGGACGCCGGGCAGCTGGCGTTCCTGCGCGCGCACGGCTGCGACGAGATCCAGGGCCACCTGGTGGCGCCGGCGCTGGAGCCGGACGCCTGCCTGCGCCTGCTGCAGCAACCGCTGCGGCTGCCTGCCTGAGCGCCGGCCATGGCGCCGCCGCGCGGCGTCTTGACCGCCCCTCGGGCGCATGCCTATCGTGAGCGCCATGGACAGCCCTGACGCCCTCGCCGAGCTTCGCGCCCTTGCCGCACGCGTGGAAACGCTGGTCGAGCGCTGCCAGCGCCTGTCCGACGAGAACCGCAGCCTGCGCCAGCAGCAGGAACACCTGATCGGCGAGCGCTCGCAGTTGCTGACCAAGAACGAACAGGCGCGTTCGCGCGTGGAAGCGATGATCGCCCGCCTGAAGTCCCTGGAGCAGCACACGTGAGCGAGCCGGTCAGCGTCCGCATCCTCGACCGCGAATACACCGTCGGCGTCGAGGCCGAAGAACGCGACGGCCTGCTCGCCGCCGCGCGCCTGCTCGACGCGAAGATGCGCGAGGTGCGCGGCAGCAACCGCATGGCCGCGGTGGACCGCGTCGCCGTCCTCGCGGCACTGAACTTGGCGCACGAGTTGCAGCAACTGCGCGACGAACAGGCCAAGCACGAACGCGAGATGGCGCGCACACTCGCCGATCTCAATCGGCGCCTGGACAGCGTGGTCGATACGACGCGCTGATCCGCACGTGGCGCTGCGATCATCAACGTGAATTGCAACGTACCGAACGACCGACGAACGGACTAGCCAAGCGCGATCACGGCGCTATACTCCACTTGCGTTCTCTGCTGTGAACGACAGCGTGTGCAAACATTCGCCTTGTCCCTTAATGACGACCACGGGGTGGCGACGGAATCGGGAGTGCAGGTCCGCCTCGTAGCGGGAAGCCCGATGATTCTCCAGCCATCCCACTTGAACCCCGGGTTCAAGGTCGTTTCGCACGCATCGTCACGGCGGAGAATGCAATTTTTCCAGGAAGCGGCGCCGCAAGGCGCCGTTTCCTTTTGTGCGCCCGCAGCGTGTGCCTTCACCACGCCGTCGTCGCCGGCGCATTGCAGGTGCCACGCGTTCTCGCACCGACCGAAACCCGGGATACTGGTCGCCCCATCACGGAGATCCCGGATTGCCGACGCTCGCCCAGATCCTCGACCGCTTCGACCCCGCCGCGGGATTCGACGTCCCCGCCAGCTGGCGACAAGGCCGCACCGCCTTCGGCGGCCTGTCCGCGGCGCTGGCGCTGCAGACCGCGCTGCGCACGGCACCGTCCGCGTTGCCGCCGCTGAAGTCGGCGTACATCGGCTTCGTCGGCCCCGCCGACGGCAGCCTGCGCTTCGATGCGCAGGTGCTGCGCCATGGCAAGTCCGCCACCTCCGTGGGCGTCGATTGTCTGGCCGACGGGCAGGTCGCCCTGCGCGCGGCCTTGCTGTTCGCGCAGCCGCGGCCCAGCCGCATCGCCCATGACTTCCTGCCGGCGCGGCCGGCGGTCGTCGGTCCCGACGAAGCGACGCCGATCGCCGACAGCGCGGCGACCCCGGCCTTCGTCGCCAACTTCGACATGCGCCTGGCCGGCGGCGCGCTGCCGCTGTCCGCCGCGGCCGATCCGGAGTTGCTGGTCTGGGCGCGCCATCGCGACGCCGCCGGCGTGGACCCGAGCGTTGCCCTGGTCGCGCTAGGCGACTGCCTGCCGCCGGCCGCGATGACCTGCTTCAGCGCACCGGCGCCGGTCAGTTCGATGACCTGGAGCCTGGACTTCCCGCAACCGGCCAGCGCCGGCGACTGGTTCCTGCTGCGCTCGGCCAGCCGCCATGCCGAGGACGGCTACTCGCTGCAGGACATGCAGATCTGGGATACGGCCGGGCGGCTGGTGCTGTGGGGCCGGCAGACGGTGGCGCTCTACGCGTGATCGTCGCGGCGGCGCCCTGGTCAGTGCGCGCGCCGCCGCCGACAATAGCGGCCTCCCTCGCCACGCCCGCCCGATGACCGCCGACGACCGCGACTCCCTGCGCCAGGACCTGCGCGCGCGCCGCCGCGCGCTCACCGCGCCCGTGCGCCTGGCCGCCGCCGATGCCTTGGCACAGCGACTGCTGGACCTGCCGTTCGCGCCGCAGCACGGCCATGTCGGCGGCTACTGGGCGATGGACGGGGAGATCGCCCTGCACCGCTGGCAACTGTCGCTGCCGGAGGCGGTGCAGTATTGCCTGCCGGTGCTCAGCGGCGACACCCTGCGCTTCGCGCCGTGGCGCCCCGGGCAGCCGCTGCGCGCCAACCGCTATGGCATCCCCGAACCCGACGTCGACCCGGCCACAACCCTGGCGCCGGCGCAGATGGCGCTGGTGGTGACGCCGCTGGTCGGCTTCGACACCGCCGGCGGCCGCCTGGGCATGGGGGGCGGCTGGTATGATCGCAGCTTCGCTTTCCGCCAGCGGCAGGCTCCGCCGCCCTGGCTGGTCGGGGCCGCCTTCGACGCGCAACAGGTCGCGGCTTTGCCGCTGGCGGCCTGGGACGTGGCGCTGGACGCGGTCTGCACCGAATCCCTCACCCTGTCGACCGCGCCCAATTCCCCCGCATGACCGCACGCACCCGCTATTGGCTGATGAAGTCCGAACCGGACGCCTTCTCGATCGACGACCTGCAGCGGGTCGGCACCGAGCCCTGGAACGGCGTGCGCAACTACCAGGCGCGCAACTTCATGCGCGACGGCATGAAGGTCGGCGACGGCATCCTGTTCTACCACTCCAACTGCAAGGTGCCGGGCATCGTCGGCGTGGCGCGCGTGGCCAGCCAGGCCTATCCCGACGCCACCCAGTTCGACCCGTCTTCCGACTACCACGACCCCAAGGCCACCCCGGAGCAACCGCGCTGGTACCTGGTGGACGTGGCGTTCGAGCGCAAGCTGGCGCGCACCATCGCCCTGGACGAGATCAAGCAGCACGCCGACGCGCTGGGCGAGGGCTTCCCGCTGGTCGCCCGCGGCAACCGCCTGTCCGTGTTCCCGGTCAGCGCCGCGCAGTGGAAGCTGCTGCTTTCGCTCGAATAGCCGGGATTCGGGAGTGGGGATTGGGGATTCGCCCGGCCCCATCCGCCGACCCGCTTTTCACGAATCCCCAATCCCGAATCCCCACTCCCGAGCTCTCCAAATGTCAGAAGCCAAGCGTCTTGCCGCCGAGAAAGCCATCGACTACGTCCAGGACGGGATGATCGTCGGCGTCGGCACCGGCTCCACCGTCGCCTATTTCATCGACGCGCTCGGCCGCATTGGCCACCGCATCAAGGGTGCGGTGTCCAGTTCCGAGCAGAGCACCGCGCGCCTGCGCCAGCACGGCATCGAGGTGCTGGAGCTGAACCACACCGGCAACCTGTCGCTGTACGTGGACGGCGCCGACGAGTGCGATCCGAACAAGTGCCTGATCAAGGGCGGCGGCGCCGCGCTGACCCGCGAGAAGATCATCGCCGAGGCCAGCGAGCGCTTCATCTGCATCGTCGACCCGAGCAAGCAGGTGCAGACCCTGGGCGCGTTCCCGCTGCCGATCGAAGTGATCCCGATGGCGCGCAGCCTGGTCGCCCGCGAGATCCTGGCGCGCACCGGCGGCCAGCCGGTCTGGCGCGACGGGGTGATCACCGACAACGGCAACGTGGTGCTGGACGTGCACCACCTGTCGATCACCGACCCGGTGGCGCTGGAGCGCGAACTGAACCAGATCCCGGGCGTGGTCTGCGTCGGCCTGTTCGCCCGCCGCCCGGCCGACGTGGTGATCGTCGGTGGCGAGCCGCCGCGCGTCTTTTGACGCGCGCTGGCGCGCGCGCGGGATTGGGGATTCGGGATTGGGGATTGGGGATTCGTAAAAGCGAGAATCCTGGCTCTTGCGAATCCCCAATCCCGAATCCCCAATTCCCGCTCTTGACGCCACGCGCACCTTGCAACAAGGTGCGCGCTGTCCTCCCTGCCCTGGTCCGCCCATGTCCCTCTTCCGCGCGCTCTGCGTCCTTCTCCTGCTCGCCCTCAGCGGTTGCGCCAGCGCCGGTGGCGACCATTGGGTGGAATTGGGCGGACATCGCTACGAAGTGGAACTGGCGCAGAACGATGCGACCCGCGCGCGCGGGCTGATGTTCCGCGACCAGATGGAAACCGACCACGGCATGCTGTTCATCCACGACCGCGAGGAACCGCAGGCGTACTGGATGAAGAACACCAAGATCCCGCTGGACATCCTGTACTTCGACAACCAGCGCAAGCTGGTGGCGCAGCAGCGCGACGTGCCGCCGTGCTCGGCCGGCGACGCCTGCCCGCCCTACCCGAGCAACGCGCCGGCGCGCTACGTGCTCGAACTCAACGCCGGCCAGGCCGAGCAGTTGAAGCTGCAGGACGGCACCGAACTGCGCTTCGGCCCGGGAATTCCGCAGGGCCACTGACCCATCAACGGTGCCGGCGGCGTCGGGAAAAGGCCCCGCGACCACGGCGCTGAACCCGACACCGCTGTCGGGAACGGCCGGACTTGATAGGGCCCGGCTTTGCCGCCAGTCTTGGGCCATGGCCGCCCCATTGACATTGCCGAGCTGGAATACCCTGGCCGCGCTGGATGACGATGCCCTGCCGCTGCTGGCGACCGCGCTGCTGATCGCCCGCGACGAGTATCCGGAGCTGGACGCCGCCCATTACGACACCCTGGCGCAGAGTCATGCCGACCACCTGCGGCACGAGGTGGCGATGATCGAGCAGTGGCCGCTGAAGATGGCGGCGATCAATCGCCACCTGTTCGAAGAACTGGGCTATAGCGGCAACCACGACGAGTATTACGACCCGCGCAACAGCTACATGAACCAGGTGTTCGAGCGGCGCCTGGGCAACCCGATCTCGCTGGCGCTGGTGCAGATGGACGTGGCGCGGCGCCTGGACATCCCGCTCGACGGCGTGTCCTTCCCGGGGCATTTCCTGGTGCGCCTGCCGGTGGACGACGGCCTGCTGGTGATGGACCCGTTCAACGGCGGGCGTCCGCTGGCGGTGGAGGAACTGCGCGAGCGCGCGCGGCCGCACATGGGTGGCGAAAGCCCGGACGACCGCGCGCTGCTGCAGATCCTGGACCCGGCGCCGCACCGCGCGATCCTTGCCCGGGTCCTGCGCAACCTGCATGGCCTGTACGCCGAACGCGACGAGTGGGACCGCGCCGCACGCAGCGCCGACCGCGTGCTCAAGCTGATGCCGGACCAGCCCGAAGCCCTGCGCGACCGCGGCATGGCCTACCTGCAGATGGATTACGTCCCCGGCGCACGGCGCGACCTGGGCCGTTACCTGCAATTGAACCCCGAAGCCTCCGACGCCTTGCCGATTCGCGAGCGCCTGGTGGAACTGAGCGCGCGAGCGCAGCGGATGCATTGACGCTGGGAATGGGGAGAGGGGAATCGGGAATGGGAAAAGCGCATGCCCTGAGGCTCAGAGGTTGCTGACCTGATCAAGCCGTCATGGATAACCGACCGAATCGATCATCGAACGTCGGCGGACATGCGGCTCTCCCGAGTATCGGCCTTGCGATCCGACAACCCGGCCTCGCGATGTCTGCCTGCCAGCCCTGAAACTGGCCGCCGCGTGAAGCCTACAAGGCACGGGAGTCGCTGTCCCACTCCCGATTCCCCATTCTCCAATCCCAGCCGTCAATCCATCTCCACCATCTCGAAATCGTCCTTGGTCACGCCGCAGTCCGGGCAGGTCCAGGTGTCGGGCACGTCGTCCCAGCGGGTGCCGGGGGCGATGCCTTCTTCCGGCAGGCCGTCGGCCTCGTTGTAGATGAACCCGCAGACGACGCACATCCAAGTGCGATAGGTGGTGGCGCTGGCGTCGCTCATTGGATAATCGCAGGTCACAGTCGGAACGGCATTGTCCCATCGCCGCCGACGCATCGGAAGGCTTGGCCATGAACGTATCCCCGGCGCCGCGCGGCGTGTACCTGATCACCCCCGACGAGGCCGACGGCGCGCGTCTGCTGGCACGGGTGGCGCCGCTGCTGGACCAGGGCGTGACCTGGCTGCAATACCGCAACAAGCGCGCCGACACGGCGCAACGGCGCGACCAGGCCGCGGCGCTGCAAGCGCTGTGCGCACAGGCCGGCGTGCCGCTGATCGTCAACGACGACGCCGCGCTGGCGCAGGCGGTGGGCGCGGCCGGCGTGCACCTGGGCGAGGACGACGGCGATCTGGCCGCCGCGCGCGCCGCGCTCGGGCCGCAGGCGTTGATCGGAGCGTCCTGCTACGACGATCTGAGCCTGGCCCGCAACGCCGCGGCGGCTGGCGCCAGCTACGTCGCCTTCGGCGCCTTCTTCCCCACCCGCAGCAAGGTCACCACGCGCCGCGCCACGCCCGACCTGCTGCGCGGTGCGGCAGCGCTGGGCCTGCCGCGCGTGGCGATCGGCGGCCTCACGCCGGACAACGCGCGGCCGCTGGTGGCGGCCGGCGCCGATCTGCTGGCGGTGATCAGCGGCGTGTTCGATGCGCCCGATCCGCGCGCGGCGCTGGCCGCGTACAGGGCGTGTTTCGACTGAGGCTAGCGCTTCCCTTCTCCCCTCGGGACCATGGCCCCCTTTTCGGGGGAAGGTGCCCAGAAGGGGCGGATGAGGGTGCGAGCGCAGCCTCGTGCACCCAAACATCGCGCGTCGCTTCGCGCCGGACCCTCACCCCAACCCCTCTCCCGACGGAGAGGGGCTAGCCGCTCCCTTCTCCCATCGGGAGAAGGTGCCCCGAAGGGGCGGATGAGGGTACGGGCGCAGCCTCATGCACCCAAACACCGCGCGTCGCTCCGCGCCGGACCCTCACCCCAACCCCTCTCCCGGTGGGAGAGGGGCTTTGGCCTCTTCCTTCTCCCTCCGGGACCATGGCCCCCTTTTCGGGGGAAGGTGCCCCGAAGGGGCGGATGAGGGTGCGAGCGCAGCCTCGTACACCCAAACATCGCGCGTCGCTGCGCGCCGGACCCTCACCCCAACCCCTCTCCCGGTGGGAGAGGGGCTTGAAGCAAATCCACGGCGTGGCGCCGGCTGCGGCAGGATCGACGACATGGCGCACACCGGCGGCAGCCGCGACAATAGACGGCCTCGCTCCGCGCCCGGCCGGTCGGCCTGGCCAGCATCGCCAAGGATTTCCGCTCATGTCCCATTCCCGCTCGCACGCCCTGTTCGCCCAAGCGCAGTCGCTGATTCCCGGCGGCGTCAATTCGCCGGTGCGCGCCTTCAAGTCGGTGGGCGGCGAGCCGTTCTTCGTGCAGCGCGCCGATGGCCCGTACCTGTACGACGTCGACGGCCACCGCTACATCGACTACGTGGGCTCGTGGGGGCCGATGATCGCCGGGCACAACCACCCGGCGGTGCGCGAGGCGGTGCAGCGCGCGATCGGCGATGGGCTGTCGTTCGGCGCGCCGTGCCCGGCCGAGGTGACGATGGCGCAGACCATCACCCGGCTGGTGCCGTCCTGCGAGATGGTGCGCATGGTCAACTCCGGCACCGAAGCCACGCTGTCGGCGGTGCGGCTGGCGCGCGGCGCCACCGGGCGCAACCGCATCGTCAAGTTCGAAGGCTGCTACCACGGCCACGGCGATTCGTTCCTGGTCAAGGCCGGCAGCGGCATGCTGACCCTGGGCGTGCCGACCTCGCCGGGCGTGCCGGCCGGCTTGAGCGAACTCACCGCCACCCTGGCCTACAACGATGCCGAGGGCGCTACTGCGCTGTTCGAGGAGATCGGCCACGAGATCGCCGCGGTCATCATCGAGCCCGTGGTCGGCAACGCCAACTGTATTCCGCCGCGTCCGGGCTATCTGCAGCACCTGCGCGACCTGTGCACGCAACACGGCGCGCTGCTGATCTTCGACGAGGTGATGACCGGGTTCCGCGTCGCCCTGGGCGGCGCGCAGGCGCACTACGGGGTCACGCCGGACCTGACCACCTTCGGCAAGATCATCGGTGGCGGCATGCCGGTGGGCGCCTATGGCGGGCGCGCCGACCTGATGCGGCAGGTGGCGCCGTCCGGGCCGATCTACCAGGCCGGCACGCTCAGCGGCAATCCGGTGGCGATGGCCGCCGGGCTGGCGATGCTGGAACTGATCCAGGAACCGGGCTTCCACCAGCGCCTGGACGCGGCCACCGCGCAGCTATGCGCCGGCCTGGAAGCCGCCGCGGCGGCGGCCGGCGTGGCGGTCACCACCAACCAGGTCGGGGCGATGTTCGGGCTGTTCTTCACCACCGAGAAGGTGGAGACCTATGCGCAGGCCACTGCCTGCGACACCGCCGCGTTCAACCGCTTCTTCCACGCGATGCTGGAGCGCGGTGTGTTCCTGGCGCCGTCGGCCTACGAGGCCGGCTTCGTCTCCAGTGCGCACGACCAGGACGTGCTGGAGGCCACCCTGGCCGCGGCGCGTGAGGCGTTCGCGGTGGTCGCCGCCGGCTGAGATGCCGGTGCCACGACCCTGGCATGACGACAACGCGCGGCGCCGATGGCCGGCGCCGCGCCGCTGCGCTGGATCAGCCGAATACGAACTTGCCCTTCATCACCGCCCAGTGTCCCGGGAACGAGCAGAAGAAGGTGTAGTCCCCGCCCTTGCTGAGCTTGGCGGTGGAGAACTTGACCGTGTCCGACTGCCCGGCGCCGATCACCTTGGTGTGGGCGATGATCCGCGGATCGTTCTTGGGCAGGTAGTTGTCGGCCAGGCTGGAACTGGTGCCGGCATTGGCCACCGCCTGGAAATCCGGGGTCTTGGTCAGCACCCAGTTGTGGCCCATCACCGCGGCGGCGAGCTTGCCGCTGTGCTTGAGCGTCACCGCCACCTCGGTGCAATCGGCCGCGACCTTGATCTGGGTCTGGTCGTAGGACATCTGGTCGGTGCCCGTGATGGTCACCGCGCAGGTCTTGGCCCAGGCGGCAGGCGCGAACGCGAGGCCGGCAAGGACGAGCAGCAGGGATGGAAACTTGGTGTTCAAGGCGGGTTCCTCGGCAAGAAAGACAACACTGCGCCACGGCAGGTCGCGCGCGTGGCGGCGTGCCCCGACTGTCCGCCGGCCCGCGATGGCTTGTCAACGACAAGCGATGGCGCATTGCATCATCGGCACGCGGCGGCGACCCCGCAGAGCGGCGTGAGCTTCGCTGCTGTCGCGCCACGCCAGCCGCCACTCACCCAGGCCTCCTCATGTCCGCAATGACCCGCGCGCGCCCGGCGTTGCTGCTGCTCGATTTCGACGGCGTGCTGGCGCGCTACACGCGTGCCGACCGCATCGCCGCGCTGGCCGCGCACTGCCGCTGCGAGGCCGCACAGGTCCGCGAGGTCCTGTTCGGTTCCGGACTGGAGACCGCCTACGACGGCGGCGAACTCGACACCGCCGCCTACCTGCAGCGATTGAGCGCGGGCCTGGGCGCCGCGGTGGACGCGGACGCGTGGATCGCCGCGCGGGTGGCGGCCAGCCGCGCCGACGCCGGCGTGGTCGCGCAGGTGCTGGCCGTCGCCGAGCGCGTGGCCATCGGCGTGCTGACCAACAACGGTGCGCTGATGGCGCAGGCGATGCCGCAGATCGTGCCCGCGCTGTTTCCGCTGCTGCACGGGCGCGTGCTGTGCAGCGGCCGCCTGGGCGGGCGCAAGCCGGAGGCGACGGTGTATCGGCACGCGCTGGCGCACTTCGATGTCGCCCCGCGGCAGGCGCTGTTCATCGACGACCTGTTCGTCAACGTGCGCGGCGCCCGCGCGATCGGCATGGCCGCGGAAACCGCCAGCGGCGCGCGCGCCCTGCGCCGCGCGCTGGCGCGGCACGGCCTGGGCTGAGTCGCCGGCTCAGCGCGCGGCGAGGTAGGCGCGCAGCGCGCTGCGCAACCGCGCCAGGCCTTCGCCCAGTTCGGCATCGGTGAGGTTGAGCGCAGGCACGAAGCGCAGCACGTCCGGGCCCGCCTGCAGGGTCAGCAAACCATGCGCGGCGGCGTGGTCGAGGATGGCGCCGGCCTGTCCGGCATGCGCCGGCGCCAGCACCGCACCCAGCATCAGCCCGCGGCCGCGAACCTGCGAGAACAACGCGAACTCGTCGTTGAGCGCCGCCAGGCCGGCACGCAGCGCCGCCGATTGCCGCGACACGTTGGCGGCGATCGCCGTCGAGGCCAGCTTGCGCAGCGCCACCCGCGCCACCGCCGCGGCCAGCGGGTTGCCGCCGAAGGTGGTGCCGTGCGCGCCGAACTGCATGGTCTCGGCGACCTTCGGCCCGGCCAGCAGCGCGCCGATCGGGAAGCCGCCGCCCAGCGCCTTGGCCAGGGTCACGATGTCGGGGACGATCTGGTCCTGCCAGTGCGCGAACAGGGTGCCGGTGCGGCCCATGCCGCACTGGATCTCGTCCAGCACCAGCAGCGCGCCGTGGTGGTCGCACAGGGCCCGCACCTGCGCCAGGAAGCCCGGCGCCGCCGGCATCACGCCGCCCTCGCCCTGCACCGGCTCCAGCATCACCGCGGCCACATCGCCGGCGGCCATCGCCGTTTCCAGCTGCACGATGTCGTTGAAGTCGACGTAGCGGAAACCGCCGGGCAGCGGCTCGTAGCCTTCCTGGTACTTGGGCTGCGCGGTGGCGGTCACCGCGGCCAGGGTGCGGCCGTGGAAGCTGCCGCGGAAGGTGACGATCACCCGCCGCTGCGGCGGACGGCCCTGGGCGGTGGCCCACTTGCGCACCAGCTTGATCGCCGCCTCGTTGGCCTCGGCGCCGGAATTGCACAGATACGCCTTCTCCGCGAAGCGCGAGGCCACCACCAGTTCCTCGACCAGGCGCAGCGGCGGCTCGCTGTAGAACACGTTGCTGGTGTGCCACAGCTTGCCGGCCTGTTCGAGCAGCGCCGCCTGCAGATCCGGATCGTTGTGGCCGAGCCCGCACACGGCGATGCCGGCGGACAGGTCGATGTAGTCGCGCCCCTCGCTGTCCCACACCCGCGCGCCCTGGCCGCGCTCCAGCACCAGTTGGCGCGGACGGTAGATCGGCAGCGCGTAGCGTTGGCCGAGGGCGATCAGCTCCGCGGCGGAAGAAGCGGTCATCGAGGCAGTCCTGCGGGGAAAGCGCCGATTATAAGACCGCCGGCAGCGCTCGGCCGGGGACTGCCGGCCGCCGCCTGGACCGACGGGGCGGCAGGCTGCTGTGCCACACCGCCGCCGCCCGCGCGCGTGCCACAGCAACCCCGCCAGGCCGTTGCTCGACATGTGGAAGGGACTTCAGTCCCGACGCGTCAGCGCGACGGCGTCGGGGCGGAAGCCCCTCCCACAGGGGGCTCTCCGGCAGCCGCGTCGCATCCGATCAGGAGGCCGCCTGCCGCGGCGCGCGCGCCCGCGACCGCAAGGCGGCTCGGGTAGCATGGGCGCATGCGATTTTTCCTCGATTCCCCGCTCGCCCCGGCGACCGAGCACGGCTGGCGGCGCCGCTGGTTCGACATCATCTATCGGCACGACACCACGCCTTCGCGCAACTTCGACCTGTTGCTGGTCGCGGCGATCCTGGCCAGCGTCGCGGTGATCCTGGTCGACAGCGTGCCGGCGCTGCACAGCCGTTACGCCGGCGCGCTGTACGTGCTGGAGTGGGGCTTCACCGTGCTGTTCACCGCCGAGTACGCTTTGCGCCTGGCCACGGTGCAGCGGCCGCTGCGCTACGCGCTGAGCTTCTGGGGCGTGATCGACCTGTTGTCGATCCTGCCCACCTACATCTCGTTTCTGCTGCCCGGCGCGCAGACCCTGCTGGTGGTGCGCGTGCTGCGGGTGCTGCGGCTGTTCCGCATCCTCAAGCTGACCCGCTACGTCGAGGAAAGCAGCCTGCTGGTCGATGCGTTGTGGCGCAGCCGGCGCAAGGTGTTCGTGTTCCTGTTCACGGTGATCACCCTGGTGGTGATCTTCGGCGCGCTGATGTACGTGGTCGAAGGCCCGGCCAACGGCTTCAGCAGCATCCCCACCGCGATGTACTGGGCGGTGGTGACGATGGCCACGGTCGGCTTCGGCGACATCGCCCCGCTCACCCCGCTGGGCCGCGCCATCACCTCGGTGCTGATCCTGATCGGCTACAGCATCATCGCCGTGCCCACCGGCATCTACACCGCCGAACTGGCCAACAGCCTGCGCGATGCCGACCGCAGCCGCGCGCCGGATCGACGCACCTGCGCGCACTGCGGCCTGCAAGGCCACGACAGCAACGCCGGCTATTGCCGGGGCTGCGGCCAGGCGTTGCCCGAGACGGTGCCCTGAGCCCTTACCAGACGCCCGTGTTCGGCATCGACGCCCACGGCTCGGCCGGCGCCAGCGCCTCGCCCTTCTGCAGCAGCTCGATCGAGATCAGGTCCGGGCTGCGCACGAAGGCCATGCGCCCGTCGCGCGGCGGACGGTTGATGGTCACGCCGAGCGACTGCAGGTGCGCGCAAAGGGCGTAGATGTCGTCGACCTCGAAGGCCAGGTGGCCGAAGTTGCGGGCGCTGCCGTAGTCCTCGTCCGAGCCCCAGTTGTAGGTCAGTTCGACCTCGGCTTCCGGGTTCTCCGGCGCGCCGAAGTACACCAGGGTGAACTTGCCGGCTTCGTTCTCGATGCGGCGGGTTTCGTGCAGGCCCAGGCCTTCGGTGAAGAACTTGCTGGTCTTCTCCAGGTCGTGGACGCGGATCATGGCGTGCAGGTATTTCATCGTGACAACTCCGAGGGTGGGGGATGGGACGCGTGCCGTACCGCAATGGCGCGCGGAAAGGGCGCATAGGGTAGCGCCGGCGGCGTGCAGGCATGGCGATGCCGCGGCGGGACCGGTTCAGCGGAAATAGCAGGCCTTCAACGGCAGCGCCGCCGCGCCCACCGCGCTGGCATCGGCGGTGGCCGCGGCCGGCAGCAGCACCGGCAACGGCCGCGCCTGGCCGCGGCGCGGCTGGTTGTCGATGCGCACGTGCGGAATCAGCCGCGTCGCCAGCTCGCGCGGCATGCGCCCGCCGAAAACCACCGCCTGCGGATCGAAGATCGCCACGATCGCCGACACGATCAGCGACAGGCCCGGCGCCACCCGCGCGATCCAGCGCTCGATCGCCGGCCACGCCGGATCGTAGGCGGCCAGCAGCGCGCGGATGTCGGGCAGCGCGATGCCGTCCTCGGCCAGCAGTTGCCGCAACAGTTCCAGCGTGCCGCGCTCCAGCCCCTGCTGCGGCAGCATGCCGGCGAATTCGCCGGCGTTGCCGTGCGCGCCGCGCAGGCAGGTGCCGTCGATCACCACGCCACCGCCCAGGCCGTAATTGAAGTGCAGATAGGCGAAGTCGCGGTATTGGCGGCCGATGCCGAGAAGGCTCTCGCCGGCCGCCGCCACCGTGCCGTCGTTGTCCACCCACACCGGCAGGCCCAGCGCCTCGGCCAGCCAGTCGCCGATCGACAGCTCGCCCAGCGCGCGCAGCGGCTCGGGCGGATTCATGTGCACACCGTCCTCGACGAAGAAGCCGGTCATCGCCACCCCCGCGCCCAGGCGCGGACCCAGCCCGGCGCCGGCCGCCGCGGTCAGCGCCGCATCCGCCTCGCGCAGTTGCGCCAGCAGCGCGGCCGGCTCGGTCGAGCGCAGCGCATGCTCGGCGGTGCCGCGGATCTGCCCGCTGAAATCCAGCAATGCCAGCGACAGCGCGTCGGTCGCGATCGCATAGCCGACGGTGTGGCCGTAGCCGGGATTGAGCGCGATGCCCGCGCCCGGCTTGCCGCGGCCCGCGTGCGCCAGCGAGGCGCCGATCGCGACCAGGCCGCGCTCGGCCAGCGCGTCGACCAGGCGCACCGCCGACTGCACGGTCAGCCCGGTGCTGCGGCTGAGATCGGCGCGGGTGGCGGTGCCGGCCAGGCGCAGGCGATCGAGCATGTGCCGCTCGTTGTCGCTGAGATCGGCGTGGATGGCGTGGCGGGACTCGGGAAGACGCGGCAGGGCGACGGCGACTGGAGCGGGCATGGGCGGCGGTGGCATCAAGACCCGGGCAGCATAGCCGCGCCGCGCGTGGTCATCGCGGCAGCGAACGCGATCGGATGGAACAGAGCGTTTTTGCAACGCGTCGCCGCGCGTAGCCGGCGCGTTGCGATCATGGCCTCGCAACGCCCGCAACGCGCAGCCGCGGCACACCCGGCACCACGGCCACGCCGGGTCTCAGTCCAGGAACAGATCCGGCAGCAGCGGCTGCGAGGGATCCAGCGCATAGCCGGACAGGTCGTGCACCCCGGCCTCGGCCAGCACCGCGTCGTCGATCAGGAACTGGCCATAGAAACCGGCCGCCGGCCGGGTCAGCACGGCGTGCGCAGCGTCGGCCATGATCTCCGGGCGGCGGCCGTTGCCGGCGTCGACGCCGGGAATCATTTTCAGCGCCTCGGTGGCGATCAGCGTGCGCGGCCACAGCGCATTGACGGCAACCCCCTGCGGGCCGAACTCGCCGGCCAGGCCGAGGGTGACGAAGCTCATGCCCATCTTCGCCAGCGTGTAGCCGGTATGCGGCGCCCACCACTTCGGGTCCAGCGACGGCGGCGGCGCCAGGGTCAGGATGTGCGGGTTGGCGCTGCGCAGCAGGTGCGGCAGGCAGGCCTGCGCGCACAGGAAACTGCCGCGCGCATTGACCTGCTGCATTAGGTCGAAGCGCTTCATCGGCGTGTCCAGCGCACCGCGCAGCCAAATCGCGCTGGCGTTGTTGACCAGGATGTCGATGCCGCCGAAGGCCTCCACCGTCGCCGCCACCGCCGCACGCACCTGCTCCTCCTCGCGGATGTCGCACTTCAGCGCCAGCGCGCGTCCACCGGCCGCCTCCACCGCCGCCGCGGCGGTGTGGATGGTGCCGGGCAGCTTGGGATTGGGCACCGCCGACTTCGCTGCGATCGCCACATTGGCGCCATCGCGCGCCGCCCGCAGCGCGATCGCCAGCCCGATGCCGCGCGAGGCGCCGGTGATTAGGAGGGTTTTACCTTGTAGGGTCACGGGATTGGGGAGTCGGGATTGGGGATTCGCAAAAGCTTAGCGCCTTGCCGTCCCCGCCAGTGCAACGTCAGACGCCGCCATACGCTGTTGCCAATCCCCAATCCCGAATCCCCAATCCCGGCCCCTCAGGGCTTCGGCCCCTGCCCCTCGTTGTCTTCCCACTTGAGCAGGCGCCGGGTGACGAAGCGGTACACCGGCTTGCCGCTGGCGAACCACAGTTCGCGCACCCAGGAATGGCGCTTGAGCAGGCGCCGCTCGACCGGGGTCAGCGCGTGCGCGCAGTACATGCGCTTGTGCTTGAGCAGATGGCGCAGGTCTTCACGCGCCAGCAGGCGCATCCAGCGCGAACGCGGCGCGCCGCGCACGGCCAGCTGGAAATCGATCAGCGCCGGGCTGCCGTCGGCCAGCACCAGCCAGTTGGCCTCCTTGGCCAGGTCGTTGTGCGCCACCCCGCGCCGGTGCACCTGCTGCAGCAGGCGCCGCGCGGCGCGGAAGTAGGCCAGGTCGCCGCGCGGCGGCCGCTGGTACATCGCCGCGCCGTCCAGATAACTGCGGTCCAGGAAGGTGCCATCCCAGCCGCGCAGCTGCGGCGCCGCCGCCATGCCGTTCAGCTGCCGCAAGGCGAGCGCCTCGCGCCGCGCCAGCCACCATGCGGGCAGGCGCAGCCACCACGGCGAGGCGGTGAGGTCGCGGCGGACGAAGCGCGCCTCGCCCTCGCCCAGCAGCAGGATGCGGCCGAAGCTGTCGGCCTTGAGGATCTGGACGGTGCGGGAAGCGGGGGCAGGCATCCGGCCAGTGTAGAGCGTGCGACGCGGTTTGACGGGTCTGCACGGTCGCCCGTCACTCCAGGCAGGCACCTGGTCCGGTGCTGCTCACCTGGGCGTCGTGCCAGGCGCCACCGCACGCCGCGCGTGCGTGACGCCGCCGCCCTGCGAAGCGACGGCGTCACGCACCGGCCTCGGCGCGGCGGCGCTGCCATCCCCGGCACGGGACGGCGACAACGACGCGCCCGACGCCGGACCAGGTCTGCCGGGCGGCCCGGTTGCGCAAGGCCGGTCGCCCGACACGGCACCCCGGCGCTAACGGACCGTCATCGTGCTCCCTCTATACTTGCCCGATGAATGCCTCATGGACCGATGCCACGCTGGAGTGGATCGCAGCACACCCCATCCTGGCCGGCGCGGTCATTTTCGCCATCGCGTTCTGCGATGCGGTCATCATCCTCGGCACCCTGGTGCCGGCGCTGCCGCTGCTGTTCGCAATCGGCGTGCTGATCGGCCTGGGCCAGATCTCCGGCCCGTACGCGGTGGTCAGCGCCGCGCTCGGCGCGCTGATCGGCGATGCGCTCAGCTACTGGGTCGGCTATCGCTGGGGCCATCAGCTGCGCAACTACTGGCCGTTCAAGCGCTATCCGCAGTTGCTCGACCGCGGCGAGGCGATGTTCCGCCGCAATGCCTTCAAGAGCATCCTGGTGGCGCGCTATGTCGGCGCCATCCGTCCGTTCGTGCCGGCGGTGGCGGGCATGATGAAGATGCCGCTGCGGCGCTATCTGCTGCCCAGCAGCGTGGCCGCGGTGACCTGGTCGCTGCTGTTCCTGGGACCGGGCTGGCTGCTGGGCCAGGCCTACGACGCGGTGGCCGCGGTCGCTGGGCGCCTGTTCCTGGTGCTGGGCCTGCTGGCGCTGGCGCTGGGCCTGGTGTGGGCCATCGTGCTGTACGGCTACCGCTGGTCGGCCGGGCACATGGACGCACTGCTGGCGCGCGGCCTGGACTGGTCGCGCCGGCACCCGGTGCTGGGCCGCTACTCGATCGCGGTGTTCGACCCGCAGCGCCGCGAATCGGTGCCGCTGGCGATGCTGGCGGTGATGCTGCTGGCGCTGGGCTGGGGCTGGTTCGCGCTGCTGATGGTGGTGGTGGCGCACGGCGAGCCGCTGCGCCTGGACCTGGCCGTGCACGACCTGATGCTGGCCCTGCGCAACCCGCTGGCCGACTATCCGATGACCGCACTGGCCTCGCTCGGCGACTGGCAGGTGCTGCTGCCGCCGACCGCTTTGGGCCTGCTCTACCTGGCCTGGCGCCGGCGCTGGATGGCCGCGGCGCACTGGCTGGCGGCACTGGCGTTCGGCCTGGCCCTCACCAAGCTGCTCGGCACCACCGTGCACGTGGTGCGGCCGCCGGCGGCCAGCAGCGGTTTCGGCTTCCCCTCGGTGGCGGTGACCATGGCCACCATCAGTTTCGGCTTCTTCGCAGTGCTGATCGCGCGCGAACTGCCGGGGCGGTCGCGGGTGTGGCCGTACCTGCTGTCCGGCGCGGTGGTGACCCTGATCGGCTTCGCCCGCCTGTACCTGGGCGCGCACTGGCTCAGCGACGTGGTCGGCGGCATGCTGTTCGGCATCTTCTGGCTGCTGGTGCTGGGCATCGCCTACCGCCGCCGCTTCAACCGCGGGTTCTGGATGAAGCCGCTGGCCTGGCTGTTCTACGGCGGCTTCGCGATCGCCGCGCTGTGGTACGCGCCGCGCCAGCTGGAACGCAAGCTGGCCAAGTTCGAACCGCCGCCGCCGCAGGTCACGCAACTGGCGGACGCGGCCTGGTGGCAGCACGACTGGCGCACCCTGCCGTCGCGGCGCAACGAGTTCGACGACGACCAACGCTGGCCGTTGGACATCCAGGTGGCCGGGCCACTGGCGCCGCTGCAGCGCCAGCTCGAAGCGGCCGGCTGGCGCGTGCAGCCGCAGGCCGGCTGGCAGCAGGCGCTGCAGTTGCTCGACTACAAGGCCACGCCGGCGCAGGTGCCGGTGCTGCCGGCGACGCTGGACACGCGGGTCGAATCGCTACTGATGCTGCGCCCCGGCCCGAATCCGGACGAGCTGTACGCGCTGCGCCTGTGGCCGGCGCCGGCCCGCCTGCAGCCGGGCAACGTGCCGCTGTGGCTGGGCAGCGCGCAGAGCCTGCGCTACGAACGCCACTTCAACCTGATCGGGTTGTGGCGGCCGCTGCGCGGCGCCGATCCGGCGCTCAACGCCGTGACCGAGGCGCTGCACGCGCTGCCCACGCGCAAGGACATGCACCGCCGCAGCGAGATCCCGGTGCTGCTGGTACGCAGCGAAGGCGAAGCGCCGCCGTCGCCCTGAGCGGCGGCGGCGTTACGCCTCAACCCCTCTCGAACCGATCGGTGCCACACCGGCGCTGCGCCGCTCTGCAGGCGCCGGCGGCGGGCGATGGCGGCTACTTCACCTCGACACGGATCGAACGCGAGTCGGTGGCACGGTCCTCCCAATGCCGCGAGTAGACGAGATCGATCGCGCCGCTGCCGTGATCGGTGGCCTTGAAGGTGTAGGTGACAGTGCTGGGGCAACCCATGCGACCGGTGGCGCAGGCCGTGCCGGGTGCATGCTCGATGTCGAGCAGCGCCAGCGGCGCGGGCAAGCTGCGCAAGGCCCAGGCACTGCCGGTCGACCCGTTTTCGGAGAGGGTGACCGCGAACAGTTGCCCGCGCTGCAGGGCGAACGGCTTCATCGACGGCGCCAGGCAGGTCTTGGGCGACACCTGATCGGCATTGCCGGTGACCAGGGCGATGGAACCGCGCGGGCAGTCGGCCTGGCCGGCTGCGGCTGCGGGCGCGGGGGCCGTCTCGGCAGCGATGGCGGGCAGGCTCGGACAGCCGCCGGCGGACAGCAACAACAGGAGGAAGGAACGCCTCATACGAAGTCCTCGATCGTGCGTGGATAGGACGTCAGGCCGCCAGGGCGGGATGCCGTTGCCGGCGGCCGGGCGCGGCCGCCGATCGCTGCCAAGCGTGGCCCGCGCCTGCTAGCGGCGCGCTGAATGCCGGCTGCGGCGCGCACGTGGCCCGCCTGTGGCATGACCCATCGAGAACAACGCGCGGCGATCGTGGCGATGATGGCGCAGCGCCGCACGGATGCCGGCCGCCGCGCTCCACGTCAGGCCAGGACGGCGACACCGCCCTCGCCTGCCTCGCTCAGGGAATCCAGGCCAGCAACTGATCCAGCCGCGCATGCGGGTCGTCTTCCTGCAGCAGCGACAGGCGCTGGCGTTCGTCCAGCGGCAGCAGTTCGGCCATGCGCCAGCCGACCCAGGCGGCCTGGTCGAGCTGGCGCGGACCGGCCAGCGGATACACCGCGGCGGCCTGGTCGAGAATGCTGTCGAGTACCGTCGCCAACAGCGCGTGCTGCGGACGCAGTTCGTCGTCGCCATCGGCCTCGCGCCATTCCACGTCGCCGACCACCAGGCCGTTGTCGCGGACCCGGCTGCGCAGCACGTGGAAGCGCCGCGCGCCGCGCAGGCTCAGCACCAGCACGCCATCGGCGCCGACATCGAAATCGACGATGCGCGCCTCGGTGCCGAACGCCGCCGGCACCGCCGGGGCGCCGGTCTCGCTGCCGTCCAGGATCAGGCACACGCCGAAGCCGCTGTCGCTGCGCCCACATTCGCGGACCAGGTCCAGATAGCGGCGCTCGAACACCCGCAGCTTGATCGAGGCGCCGGGCAGCAACACCGCGTGCAGCGGGAACAGCGGCAGCGTGGTCCGCTGCGCGCTCACGCGCCGGCTCCGCCGTGCCCGACGACGCTCATTGCAGCGCGGCCAGGAAGCGCCGCGGCGCGCCGTCGAAGCCGCCGTTGGACATGAACACCACGTGGTCGCCCGCGCGCGCCTGTGCCTGCAGCGCGGCCAGCAGGGCGTCCACGTCGGCCGCCGCGCAGGCCTCGCCGCGCACCGCGGCGATCACCTTGCCCGCATCCCAGGCCAGCTCCGGCCGCTGCAGGAACACCACCGCGTCGGCGGCCTCCAGCGACGGCGCCAGCGCTTCGGCATGCGCACCCAGCCGCATCGAATTGCTGCGCGGCTCCATCGCCACCACGATGCGCGCGGCGCCGACCTTGGCGCGCAGGCCTTCGAGCGTGGTGCGGATGGCGGTGGGATGATGGGCGAAGTCGTCGTACACGGTGATGCCCTGCGCCTGGCCGAGCACTTCCAGACGCCGCTTGACGCTGCGGAAGCGCGCCAGCGCCGGCATCACCTGCGCCGGCGCCACGCCCACCGCATGGGCGGCGGCCAGCGCGGCCAGCGCGTTCATCACGTTGTGGCGGCCGAGCAGCGGCCAGTCCACCTCGCCCAGTTCGCGGCCCTGGTGCAGCACCGCGAAGCGGCTACCATCGGCGGCGATCAGACGCGCGCTCCAGTCGAAGCCGGGATCGAAGCCGAAACGCTCCACCGGGGTCCAACAGCCCATCGCCAGCACCTCGCGCAGGTGCGCGTCCTCGCCGTTGACGATCAGCCGGCCGCGGCGCGGCACGGTCCGCACCAGATGGTGGAACTGGCGCTGGATCGCGGCGACGTCGGGGAAGATGTCGGCGTGGTCGTATTCGAGGTTGTTGAGGATCGCCACCAGCGGCCGGTAGTGCACGAACTTGCTGCGCTTGTCGAAGAACGCGGTGTCGTACTCGTCGGCCTCGACCACAAACAGCGGGCGGCCCGCCAGGGCCGGCCCCTGCTGTCCTTCTCCCCCCGGGAGAAGGTGGCGCGCAGCGCCGGCTGCGGGTTCGGCAGCCGCACGCCCCAGCCGCGCGGACACGCCGAAGTCCTCGGCCACACCGCCGATCAGAAAGCCCGGCTCGCGCCCGGCCGCCTGCAGCAGCCAGGTCAGGATGCTGGTGGTGGTGGTCTTGCCGTGGGTGCCGGCCACGGCCAGGGTGTCGCGTCCCGGCAGCACCTGCTCGCTCAGCCATTGCGCGCCGGAGGTGTAGGCGCGCCCGGCGTCGAGCACCGCCTCCACCGCCGCATTGCCGCGCGACAGCGCGTTGCCGACGATCACCTGGTCGCAGTCAGCGGCGATGTGCTCGGGCAGGTAGCCCTGCTTCAGCGCGATGCCCAGGTGTTCCAGCTGCGTGGACATTGGCGGGTAGATCGCCTGGTCGCTGCCCTCGACCGCATGGCCGAGTTCGCGCGCCAGCGCGGCGACACCGCCCATGAACGTACCGGCGATGCCGAGAATATGGATCTTGCTCATGGCCCGATTGTCGCCGATCCCCCGACGCACGCAAACCGGCGCAGGCGCGGCGGTTGGCCGTGGCAGGCGGGCCGCGAGGCCGATCCGGGGCAATCGTGGCGCGGCGCCGTCAAGTAGGGAATCCCCCACATCCGCTGAGGAAAGTCCCCGATAGGCAAGTCGGGAGCCGACGCCGAGAATGAACGGGCCAGCCTCGACACCCTGTGGTTCTACTCCCCAAGAGACCATCCCCAAGGGAGCTCATGTCGTGGGGCTCTGAGCAAGCCCGTTCGCTGGCACCTTCTTCCTCCGATCCCGGCCCTCCATTGGCAGGCGGGATGCGCGCCCACGGTGGCTACTCGCTGTGCGCAGCGCAGCAGGACATGTCCTTACGTCGCTTTAGCGCCGCAGGAGCGGCTTCAGCCGCGACGGGCCTTAGCAGGTATGCGTGTCGCGGCGGAAACCGCTCGTACGGGCGGGCGTTGCGCGTGGTGACGGGAGGCGCACCGCCACCGGTACGGCGCCGTCTGCACGACCGGCACCCGCGGCGGGCGCCGGCGTGCCGTGCCGCCTCAGCGGCCGATCGCCGCCAGGATGCGGGCGAGCACCTCGTCCAGCGAGCCGACGCCATCGACCCGCGCCAGCGTGCCGCGCTTGTCGTAGAAGCCGATCACCGGCGCGGTCGAATCGGTGTAGACCTGCAGGCGCTTGCGCACCGACTCGGGATTGTCGTCCTCGCGGCCTTCGGCCTTGGCGCGGCCGGCGATGCGCTCGACCAGCAGTTCGTTGGCCACGTCCAGCTGCACCACCGCGTCCAGCGGCTGGCCGAGCTTGGCCAGCAGTTCGTCCAGCGCGCCGGCCTGGGCCAGGTTGCGCGGGTAGCCGTCGAGGATGAAGCCGTTGCGCACGTCGTCGCGGCCGAGGCGCGATTCGAGCATGCCGAGCAGGATGTCGTCGGAGACCAGGTCGCCGCGCGCCATCACTTCCTTGGCCTGCACGCCCAGCGGGGTGCCGGCGGCGACTTCGGCGCGCAGCAGATCGCCGGTGGAAATGTGCGGGATCTGCAGCTTGTCCTTCAGGCGGGCCGCCTGCGTGCCCTTGCCCGATCCGGGCGGTCCCAACAGAACCAATCGCATCAACCTGACTCCTCGAGGAAAGTACCGTGCGCGGCCGGCGGCGTTAGACTCGGGGGCCACGCCTGCGCTGCACCGCTAGAGCCCCAGCTTACCGCATCCAGGCAATGTCCCGGCAATGTCCCCACCCCAGGAGCGAACCCCGACCATGGCCCAAGGCACCCTGCTGTACGCCCAGTCCGGCGGCGTCACCGCCGTCATCAACGCCAGCGCCGCCGCCGTCATCGGCGAAGCGCGGGCGCGCAAGGTCAAGGTGCTGGCCGCGCGCAACGGCATCCTCGGCGCGCTGCGCGAGGACCTGATCGACACCTCCAAGGAGTCGGCGGCGGCGATCGCCGCGCTGGCCCATACGCCCGGCGGCGCGTTCGGCTCGTGCCGCTACAAGCTCAAGTCGCTGGAAGCCGACCGCGCCAAGTACGAGCGCCTGCTGCAGGTACTGCAGGCGCACGACGTGCGCTACTTCCTCTACAACGGCGGCAACGATTCGGCCGACACCGCGTGGAAGGTGTCGCAGCTGGCGCAGGCGTTCGGCTACCCGCTGCACTGCATCGGCGTGCCCAAGACCATCGACAACGACCTGGCGGTCACCGACACCTGCCCGGGCTTCGGCTCGGCGGCCAAGTACACCGCGGTGTCGGTGCGCGAGGCGGCGCTGGACGTGGCGGCGATGGCGGAGACCTCGACCAAGGTATTTGTCTACGAGGCCATGGGCCGCCATGCCGGCTGGCTGGCCGCCGCGGCCGGACTGGCCGCGCAATCGCCGGACGACGCGCCGCAGATCATCCTGTTCCCCGAACGCGCCTACGACGAGGCCGCCTTCCTGGCGCAGGTGCGCAAGGTGGTGGACAAGGTCGGCTGGTGCGTGGTGGTGGCCAGCGAAGGCATCCAGACCGCCGACGGCCGCTTCGTCGCCGATGCCGGCGGCGGCACCGATGCGTTCGGACACAGCCAGCTCGGCGGCGTGGCGTCCTACCTGGCCGGCAAGGTCAAGGCCGAACTCGGCTACAAGGTGCACTGGACACTGCCCGACTACCTGCAGCGTTCGGCCCGCCACCTCGCCTCGCGCACCGACTGGGAGCAGGCGCAGGCGGTCGGCAAGGCCGCGGTGCAGTTCGCGCTGAAGGGCATGAACGCGGTGATGCCGGCGATCGTGCGCAGCAGCGATGCGCCGTACCGCTGGAAGATCGAGGCGGCACCACTGCACAAGGTCGCCAACCACGAGAAGAAGATGCCAGCCGGTTTCCTGCGCAAGGACGGCTTCGGCATCACCGAGAAGGCGCGCCGCTATCTGCAGCCGCTGATCCGCGGCGAGGCGCCGCTGCCCTACGGCACGGATGGGCTGCCCAAGTACGTGGCGCTGAAGAACGTGGCGGTGAAGAAGAAGCTGCCGGCCTGGGAGGGCTGACAGCGCGGGCGCACGATCGGCATGACGTCATCGGCGCATGCCGTCGCGCGCGGGATGTCGCCGTTGGCGCCAGCCTCTGCAGGCGCTGCGCCGGACGATCGGGGGACGCGACAGGACGCTGCAGGGATCCTGACGCATCCACCACGGATGTCGGATTGCCTGCAGCTTGAGAGAAGACGAGGCCACCAGGATGCGCGACACGCACGAAGACCCAAGCAGCGCGTGCGGCCACGTGCGCTTCGATTGGCACAGCGACCCAATCACCCGTGCGACGCCGGTGGACGAGCACTATCGCAACACACAGAACGTGCGCCGCTTCCTCGTGACCATGTGCGGCGACGGCTTCGCGTTCGATCGCGCGTTCATGGCCTGGATCAGGAATGGCGTCGCCAAGACCATGGGCGACGTCGCCGACGAATGGCAGCGACGGCACACCGGCACCGTGCCGACCTGAGGCACCGCGCGCGCCGCATGCGACGGATCGGCGACGGTCAAGAACTGCGACAGCAACGCAAAGCGCAAAGCCGCCAAGCCTGTCCTGGATCCTGCTTTACGCAGGCATCCAGGGATCGCATGCGCCGTGCCTGTGCGGCCTCACGACAGCCACGTTACCGTGGCGCATACGCAGCGCCGGTCTCGGCCGCCCTGCCTGCGCGATGCAGGGCGTGACGGCCGAGGCGGCTCGACAATCTTCCCGCTCAGCGGCAGGCCTTGCCTTCCACCGTCATCTGCGCGGTGAACTGCGGCACCTGCGGGACCTTGCCGGCGGCCGCCTGCTGCTTGGCCTCTTCCAGATAGATCCGCGACTGGCCCTGACCATCGCGCTCGGTGTTCAGCGCCACCGGCTTGCGCCACACCCGCACCACCGCCTGCTGCGACGGACAGGCGGCGCTGGGCACGCGGATCAGATCGTTGAACTTCCAACCGGTGGCCTCGCTGGGCTTGGCCTGGTCGAACTCGACCAGCCTGGCGCGCGGCTGGCAGGTCGGGCTGCTGCGCACCGCGGAGAAGCGGTAGGGCTGCGCCGCATCGCCGGTGTACTCGCCCTCGAAGCGCACGCAGGCCTCGGGGATCTGGCGGATGGTATGCACCACGCCCACCGCCTGCGGCGCGCTGGCCGGGCGCTGCAGTTCCGGGGTCGGGTCGGCGGCTGCAGCGGCCAGCGGCGCCAGCGCACACAGGCCGAGGGCCAGGATCGAGGCGCGTGCGCGCAGCCTTGGGGAAATCGTCGATTGCATCGGAGGGCTCCTGGGAAGCGATGCGCCACGCTGCCACGCACAGACTGAACCGCACGCCAAAAGTGAGACGCCCTGCCTGGTCGCTGGCGGCATCACGGAGGCAGGCGCATACTCGCCCACGTTCAGGCCAGATGACATTGCGATACGCACCAGCGGCGCGCGTTGTGGCCGCGGAGTCGTTGCATGCTTCAGCTCCTACGGTGTGATCCCCCGGTATGTCCAGCGCTTGGGCGCCATCCACATCCTTGGGAGGGGTCATGCTGGAACGATATGCAGTCACCGTGGCACTGGCGTGCGCGGCTCTGGCGGTGCTCTACGGCATCGTCTCCACGCGCTGGATCCTGGCGCAGCCTGCCGGCAACGAACGCATGCGGCAGATCGCCGATGCGATCCAGGAAGGCGCCCGCGCCTACCTCAACCGCCAATACCTGACCATCGCCATCGCCGGCGCGGTGCTGCTGGTGCTGGTCGGGGTGTTCCTGAACTGGTACACCGCCGGCGGCTTCGCGATCGGTGCGGTGCTGTCGGGGGTCGCCGGCTACATCGGCATGAACCTGTCGGTGCGGGCCAACGTACGTACCGCCGAGGCGGCGCGGCGCGGGCTGGCGCCGGCGATGGCGGTGGCGTTCCGTGGTGGCGCGATCACCGGCATGCTGGTGGTCGGGCTGGGCCTGATCGGCGTGGCCGGCTACTACGGCCTGCTGCAATGGCTGGGACACAGCGTGGGCGACAGCCTGCATGCGCTGGTCGGCCTGGCCTTCGGCAGTTCGCTGATCTCGATCTTCGCGCGCCTGGGCGGCGGCATCTTCACCAAGGGCGCCGATGTCGGCGCGGACCTGGTCGGCAAGGTCGAGGCCGGCATCCCCGAGGACGACCCGCGCAACCCGGCGGTGATCGCCGACAACGTCGGCGACAACGTCGGCGACTGCGCCGGCATGGCCGCCGACCTGTTCGAGACCTACGCGGTCACGGTGATCGCGACGATGCTGCTGGGCGGGCTGATGGCCGCCGAGGCGGGGCGCAACGCGGTGCTGTATCCGCTGGTGCTGGGCGGGGTGTCGATCGTCGCCTCGATCGTCGGCACCTTCTTCGTGCGCGTGCGCCCGGGCGGCTCGATCATGGGCGCGCTGTACAAGGGCGTGGTGGTCTCGGCGGTGCTGGCGGCGCTGGCGTTCTGGCCGGTGACCCAGCAACTGATGGGCGACACCGCCGCCGGTGCCGGCAAGCTCTACGGCTGCGCGCTGATCGGCCTGGCGCTGACCGGGCTGATCGTGTGGATCACCGAGTACTACACCGGCACCCAGTACAAGCCGGTGCAGCACGTGGCGCAGGCCTCGACCACCGGCCATGGCACCAACATCATCGCCGGCCTGGGCATCTCGATGAAGTCCACCGCGCTGCCGGTGATCGCGGTGTGCGCGGCGATCTGGGGCGCATTCGCCCTGTCCGGCCTGTACGGCATCGCCATCGCCGCGACCGCGATGCTGTCGATGGCCGGCATGATCGTGGCGCTGGACGCCTACGGCCCGATCACCGACAACGCCGGCGGCATCGCCGAAATGGCGGAACTGCCGCCGGAGGTGCGCGCGGTCACCGACCCGCTGGATGCGGTCGGCAACACCACCAAGGCGGTGACCAAGGGCTATGCGATCGGCTCGGCGGCGCTGGCGGCGCTGGTGCTGTTCGCCGACTACACCCACAACCTGCGCGCCGCGCATCCCACCGAGACCTTCGCCTTCGACCTGTCCGACCACACGGTGATCATCGGCCTGCTGATCGGCGGCCTGATCCCCTACCTGTTCGGCGCGATGGCGATGGAAGCGGTGGGCCGCGCCGCCGGCGCGGTGGTGGAGGAAGTCCGACGGCAGTTCCGCGAGATCCCCGGGATCATGCAGGGCACCGGCAAGCCGCAGTACGACCGCGCCGTCGACATGCTGACCCGCTCGGCGATCCGGGAAATGATCGTCCCGTCGCTGCTGCCGGTGGCGGTGCCGGTCGTGGTGGGCCTGTTGCTGGGCCCACGCGCACTCGGCGGCCTGCTGATCGGCACCATCGTCACCGGGCTGTTCGTGGCCATCTCCATGACCACCGGCGGCGGCGCCTGGGACAACGCCAAGAAGTACATCGAGGACGGCCATTTCGGCGGCAAGGGCAGCGAGGCGCACAAGGCCGCGGTCACCGGCGACACCGTCGGCGACCCGTACAAGGACACCGCCGGCCCGGCGATCAATCCGCTGATCAAGATCATCAACATCGTGGCGTTGCTGCTGGTGCCGCTGCTGTAGCCACACGCGCAGCGGGCGTCGGCGACATGCCCGGTGCCTGCTGCGCGTCCTTTGCCGCTACAGGCAGTCGATCAGACCGTCGTTGATGCTGTGCTCGCTGTGCGGCAGCGGCGCGAACAGCGGCCGCTCGCCCGACAGCGCCGCATACAGCGCGTGCAGCCGGGTCTGCGGCTGCAGCGGGGTCCGGCAGTGCCAAAGCCGCGCATCGACCACGACCCGGCCGGTGTCCGCATCGATACTGGCCTCGCTGGCGCCGAAGCTCCAGATGCACTCCCCGATCACCCCGTCGCGCTGGCGCACCGAGCAGCGATAGCGCAGCGGCCGGTAGTCGCTGTAGTCGCCTTCGCAGAAGGTGTCGCCGCAGAGCTGGTCGAAGTCGTGCGCCAGCCGTCGCTCCAGGTCGGAGAACGCCTCCCAGCCCTCGCCCGGGGCGGGATAGTCCATCGCATCCACGTAGGCCGGTTGCGCCTGTTGCGCCTGCGCAGCGCCGCAGGCCAGGACCAGCACCGCCAGCAGCGGCAGCATCGATTGCCGGATTCCGTTCATCGTCTTGCTCCTTGGGTGGGGACAGTGGCCACAGGATCGCCGCCACCCGATTCCGGCACCATCGGAATGCGCCCCATGCGGGCCGGTATGGAGTCCGAAACCGCTGTAGGAATCCTCCGAACCGCCGTGCGCTGCATTGCAACAGCCAACCGACTAGAATGCCTGCCTCTTTAGAAGCCACTCCACTGGAGCTAGCGCATGGGTCTGGAACTGGTCACCTCCGGCAAGAACCTGCCGGAAGAAATCAACGTCGTCATCGAAATCCCGAAGGATTCCGAGCCGGTCAAGTACGAAGTGGACAAGGCCAGCGGCGCCATCTTCGTCGACCGCATCCTCTCCACCCCGATGCGCTACCCGTGCAACTACGGCTACGTGCCCAATACCCTGTGCGGCGACGGCGACCCGGCCGACGTGCTGGTGGTGCTGCCGCTGCCGCTGGTGCCCGGCTGCGTGGTGCGCTGCCGCCCGGTCGGCGTGCTGAAGATGAGCGACGAGGCCGGCAGCGACGAGAAGATCCTGGCGGTGCCGGTGGCCAAGGTGTTCCAGGGCTATGCGCACATCGAGGACATCACCCAGGTGTCCGGCCACTGGATGGAGCGCATCGGCCACTTCTTCGAGCACTACAAGGACCTGGAGAAGGGCAAGTGGGTCAAGCTCGACGGCTGGGGCAACGCCGAGGAAGCCAAGCGCATCCTGCGCGAGTCCGTGACCCGCTTCGAAGCCGGCGCCTGAGCCGCCGCCACGGCGGGGCGCCGCCGCCCCGCCGTGGCTGATCCGTTTCACGTTTTGCCGTTGCCGGGGCGCCGCCCTTCGGGGTTTGCGGTACATTGCGCCATGGCATCACCGAGCCCGGTCCGTCCGCGATCCGGCTCTTCTTGGGGGACAGTCTCTTGCGCATCCTGTTCGTCGGCGACGAAGCCAGCCTTCCGTCCGAAGTCACTGAATACATTCGCGATCTTGGCGACGACTGGCAGGTCCAGAGTGTTGCCGACGGCAATGCCGCGATCGCCGCGGCGGCCACGGTGCGCCTGGATGCGGTGATCGCCGCGCCGACGCTGCCGGACCTGACCACCGCCACCCTGCTCGGCCAGATCCGCACGCTGAGCCCGGAAACCATCCGCATCGCGCTGATCGAGGCCGAACAGAGCAATCGCGCGCCGCCGGCGCGGATCATCGGCGTGGCCCACCGGTTCCTGCCGCTGCCGCTGTCCCCGGAAATGCTGCTGGAGGCGGTCACCAGCCTGGAGGAACTGCAGGAACTGCTGGGCAACCCGCGCCTGCGTTCCAGCATCGGCCGCATCGAGAAGCTGCCCTCGCCGCCGCATCTGTACCTGAGCCTGATGCATTCGCTGGAGCAGGACGAAGGCAGCAACGCCGCCGACCTGGCCAAGCTGGTCTCGGCCGACCCGGCGATCGCGGCCAAGGTGCTGCAGCTGTGCAATTCGGCGTTCTTCTCCAACGGCCGCACCATTTCCGACCTGCGTACCGCCGTCACCCGGCTGGGCACCGCCACCCTGCGCGACCTGGTCCTGGCCAGCGAGGTGTTCTCGGTGCAGGCGCTGTCCAACGTCGAGCGCAACGCGCTGCAGCAGCGCTCGCTGCTGGCGTCCAAGCTGGCCGCGAAGATGCTGCCGGCTTCCAGCGTCGAACTCGGTTCGACCGCGGCGCTGCTGGCCGACATCGGCCTGCTGCTGCCGGGCGTGCGCGACGAGCGCGAGCCGCCCACCGATGCCAACGATACCCGGCCGGGCCATGCCGAAGCCGGTGCCTACCTGCTGGGCCTGTGGGGCCTGCCGATGCCGATCATCGAGGCGGTGGCCTTCCATCGCCAGCCGCAGCGTTCCAGCACCCGCAGCTTCTGGGTCACCGGCGCGGTGCACGTGGCGATGGCGCTGGCCAGCGGCTCGGAGGTCGACGAGGAGTACCTCTCCAAGACCGGCATGCTCAACAAGCTGCCGAGCTGGCGCGAGCATGCCGAGAACCTGATGGGACTGACCTCGGCCTGAGCCCGACCGTGGCGCGCGCGGCCTGCCGCCGCGTGCGCCGGATGGTGCCTTCTGCACTTCGCCGGCGTCCTCGCTGCCGTTGGCACGCGTCTTTCGGCGCCTCTCGCGCCGCCATCGCGGCTCGCCAGCCGCCCAATCCGCGCGATGGTCCGCCGCGCGCCCCTGCAGTGGTGCGTCGATTGCCCCATCCCGCGTCAAGGCGAGAGTCGCTTCCCCCTGTCCCTCGCAGCGTGTAGTGGCCGCGAGAGGAACTACGTGAGGGCATCCATCCCCCACGACGGCGCGACGCGCGCTGACGTAGGAGCAGTTGCATTCGGCCACAGCGAGTTCATGACGCCGGCACGCGATGCCAAGTCGCCTTGCGTCGCATCGCCACCGGTCGCCGGACCACTGGCAGCGACGCGAACGCGAGGAAGCACCGGCCATGCGCCACGCCCCAGCTCGCCAACCGCCTGCCCGCCGCCCGGCACGCCACGTCACACACGCCGCGCAGGCACAAAAAAAGACGGGCCTTGCGGCCCGTCTTCGTGTCACGCAAACAGCTCGATCAGAAGCGCTGGGTGTACTTCATGTACACGTAGCGACCGATGTCGAAGCCGCCGTAGTAGGCGAAGCTGCTGTTCGGCGCCGAGTACATCAGCGGACCGCGGTGGTCGAACACGTTGTTCGCACCAATGGCGATCGTCGCGTCCCACGGCGCCCTCCAGTTGACCTGCAGGTCGTGGAAGGTGTTGGCACCGGTGTGACGCAGCGGATCGGCTTCGCCATTGGCAAAGTGGTCCGGCGCATCGCAGTAGTCAGCGGCGCGCGAGATGCACTTTTCCTTCATGCCGGAGTAGTAGCGCAGGGTGTAGTTCACACCGAAGTCGCCCATCGTCCAGTTCACGCCCAGGTTGGAACGCACGCGGAAGATGCCCGGAGTACCGACACTGCCGATGGTGATGTTGTCGCCCGCGGCGTTCTGGCCGGCTTCGTCGTACTTGCTGACGTAGCTGGTCTGCCAGTCGATCATGATCTTGCCGAACGCCATTTCCGGCAGACGGTAGCGGATGCCCAGATCGTAGCCTTCGGTCTCCATCTGGCCGAGGTTGGCCACACCGTAGGTCATCGCCGAGATGTGGCCGTCGGCGGCGCGGGTCACGCCGGCGCAGCGCTCGGCATTGCCCAGCACGTAGCAGTCGCGCAGGATGCGGTCGACGCTATCGGCGATGATCATGTCCTTGATCTCGTAGCGGTACCAATCCAGCGAGATGTCCAGGCCCTGCACCCAGCGCGGGCTCCACACCAGACCGGCGGTCTTGCTGGTGGAGGTCTCCGGACGCAGGTTCGGGTTGGAGCCGCTGATGAACTCGTCCGGGGTCTGGCAAGGAAGGGTCGAACACGGCACGTAGCCCTGGCCCAGCTGGGTGTAGCCGACCGGCACGCCGGCCGCGCTGCACGCCGCATTGCCGTTGACGCTGTTCGGCGCACCCACGCCGCACGGATCGATGTACGACTCGAAGCTGCTGTTCAGGCCGCCGTACAGATCGCTGATCGTCGGGGCGCGGAAGCCCTCGGCGTAGGTGCCGCGGACCAGCAACTCGTCGATCGGCTTCCAGGTGAAGCCGAACTTGGAGTTCACCGTGTCGCCGAAGTTGCTGTAGTCGGAGTAGCGGCTGGCCAGGTTCAGGGTCAGCTGCTTGGCGAACGCCATGTCGGCCAGGATCGGCACGTTCAACTCGAGGTAGAACTCGTCCAGATCGTAGTTGCCGGAGGTGGTCTTGGCGCCCAGGCCGGTGCTCTCACCCGACTGCGCGAAGGCGTCCGGCGAGAAGCGGCCTTCTTCCTTGCGGTGCTCGTAGCCGACCGCGATGCCGAGGTCGCCCGCCGGCAGCGTCGCCAGCGTGCCGCTCAGGTTGGCGGTGTAGCTGGTGGTCTTGGTCAGGCCGGTATCGGTGAAGTACGGGAACAGGAAGGCCTGGGTGTCCGCATCGGCCAGCGAGCCCGGGCCGGCCACGCCGTACGGCAGCAGCGGGTTCCACGGGCGGCAGGCGCTCAGCGGGACCGGCGCGGCGGCGGTACCGCACTGGGCGACGCCATTGGCGTTGATGAAGGACGAACCCAGCGCCTGGCGCGAGGCGATCAGGCTCATGTCGCCGTGACCGGTCTTGGTGCTCTCGTTGCGGTTCCACAGCGCACCGACGTCCCAGTCCCAGGTCTTGTCGGCGAACTCGAAGGAGCCGCTGATGGTCGGCGCGAAGCGCGTGGTCTTCAGCTTGCTCTCGGTGGTGCGCGGCACTTCCCACAGGCGGCGGCGGAAATCGATGTCCTGGCCGATCGGGTTGAACGCGCTGTCGGCGGCCAGCGGGGTGCCGAACGCGGCGGACTGGTACGGATAGCCGGCGATCTGCTGATCGGTGGTGCGCTCGTTGTAGAGAATGTCGGCATTGAAGACAATCGCATCGGTCAGATCGTAGTTCGCGTTGGCGAACACCGACTTACGCTCGATGCCGGTCTGCACCATCATCTGCTGGTTGGAGTTGGCGTACTCGGCCGGGGTCAGCGGATGGTAGTCGGCCGGATTGTTCGGGTTGCCGCCCTGGTTCAGCGTCTGCCACACAGCGACTTCAGGATCCGAGCAGTCCACGGTCAGCGGGTTGCACCAGCTGCCGTTCTGGCTGATCGGACTCCAGCCGCTCGGCGTCGAGTTCGGGCCACGGCTGCCGTCGCGGCTGAACCAACGGTTCTTGGCGAACACCGGATCCTGCTTGGAATACTCGGCGGTCAGCGCCACGCCACCGCGCTCGCCCTGGGTGCCGATGGTGAAGGAGTACTGCGAGGTCTTGCCGTCGCCTTCGCCGAACTGGCCGAACTCGGCCGAGACTTCGGCGCCGTCGAAGCGCTTGCGGGTGATGACGTTGACCACGCCGGCAATGGCGTCGGAGCCGTAGATCGACGAGGCGCCGTCCTTCAGCACTTCGATGCGCTCGATCGCCGCCATGGGCACCTGGCTCAGGTCCTGCAGGCCGGAGGTGGTCGCGCCCAGGCGCTTGCCGTTCAACAGCACCAGGGTACGCTCGGCACCGAGGTTGCGCAGGTCAACGTAGTAGCCGCCGACGTTTTCGCCGGACGCTAGCGCATCGGCGCGCGAGATCGCCGGGGAACCGGCCGAGGTCAGGTTCTGCAGCACGTCGGCGACCGAGGTGTAACCCTGGCGCTCCAGCGCCTGGCGGTCCAGGGTCAGGATCGGCTGCTGGGTTTCGACGTCGGCGCTACGGATGCGCGAACCGGTGATTTCGATCCGGTCCAGCGTGGTGGTGGACGAGGCGGCGGCTTCTTGCGCGCCGGCAATCGCCGGCGTCAACGCGATCGCGATGCTGGCGGGCAGCAAGCCCAGCCGCACTGCGGGAGTGCGAAGGTTCATCAATCTCTCCAGGGTAACGTTAGGGGCGTGTTAAGACGCCCTCGGCACGTTACGTTCCGGTGAGCGCGGCTGCTTTGCCGCTGTCGCCTGCAGACTTTGCCGATTCTGGCGGCACGGTGCTGCCATGGCGATATTGCGAGGCGGAGACACCGAAGCGTGCGCGGAACGCCCGCGCGAAGCTGCAGCAGTTGTCGAATCCGCTGGCGGCGGCTACCTCGCCGATCATCATCGTGGTGTCGCGCAACAGGTCCGCCGCGCGCTCCAGGCGCAGTCGCGCCGACAACGCCTGCGGGCTTTCCTCGTACAGGCTCTGGAACGTCTTGGACAGGTACCAGCCGGAGAAGTTGGTCAGCTCGGCCAGTTCGCTGATCCGCACCACGCGGTCGCGATGGCCGTCCAGATACAGCCGCGCACGCTGCATGCGCCCGAACACCTGGCGCTTGCGCATCCGCGAGCGCCCGGGACAACGCTGCACGCGGCGCGACAACTCGCCCTGCATGGAGGCCAGATGCAGCAGCACCGGCCGCATCGCCAACGCATCGCCGGGCCGCGCCGCCGCCTGTCGCCACAGGCGCAAGGCGGTCCGCGTCTCGCGCAGCGACAACTCGCCGCGCCCCGCATACAAGGTCTCGTCGGCCATCCGGCCCAAGGCCTTCAGCGCCTCGCCATCCAGGCTCAGCCCGATGCACAGGCCGTCGCGGTCGGTCTGCAGCATCGGCCGCGAGTCGCGTTCGAAGGCCAGCCACTGGCCGCGGCGCAGGGCGAAACGCCCCTCCTTGGCCTCGATCCAGGCGCTGCCACGCAACTGCAGCCAGACCGTGAAGGCATTCGCCGAGGCCTGCACGCTGGCCAGGCGCGCCGCGCCCAGGCAGGCCGGACCCGCCGGCGCGTCGTCGGCGTCCAGCACCAGTTGTTGTCCATGATCGACCAGGAAAGATTGCCGCATCCGAGCACCTGCTTGACGTAAACCGGTGCGCAGTCTTTGCCGAATGTGGCGGCAGGTCAGGACGTCTTGGCGATAGTTGTCCGAAATCGCCACGACGCCCTTACGAACAACTTACGAAGCCTATTTTTCCTTCCGGATCAGCCAGTTGTGCGAGATGGTCGAGAACCATTCCGGCTGCTCGTGCACGCGCATGAAGCCGATCTCGCTGCCATCCTCGACCGCCAGTGCCACATAGGCGTCGCCACTGCGCGGATCGATGCTGAAGCCGTTGACCGCACTGAAGTGGTCGCGGTCCAGGCACACGCTCGCAGCGAGGCCACCGTCGATCCGCGCCATGCGGCTGGCGCATTCGCCGGTCTGGAACAGGTAATGCACCGCACCCTCGGGACCCAGCGCCCAGTTGCGGTAGCGCCACAGCGACGGCAGACTGTCGTCCACGACACGCACGCTGGCCAGATCCAGGCTGGCATCGACACGCCACAGGCCGCTGCGCGCGAGCCGGGTGAACAGGATCTCCCCAGTGGCGGGATCGGCACGGACCTGGGAAACATCCGGCAAGCTCGCCAAGGGCCGCCAGGGCACCGCGCGCCGGTCGTACAACTGCAGGCGGGTGCGGCCGTTCTCGCCCAGCAGGACCAGCAGTTGACCGGGTTCGGTGGTGTACAACGCCTGCAGCGGCTCGCCGGCCGGCACCGGCAAGGCCGCCACACTGCCGGATTGCGGCCGGATCTCATAGATCGCCGAATGCCCCTGCGCATCGCGGCCGCTGACCAGCAACGCCTGGCTGTCGGCCGACCACGCCAGCGGCTGCCGGGTCTCCGGCCGCACGCCCTCGATCAGCCGCAACGAGGTCGGCTGGCGCACATCGCCCCACCACAGCGCGTAGCTGCCGTCGCGATCGGAGGTGAAGGCGAGTTGGCGCCCGTCGGGCGCGATGCTCGGCTGGCCGTCGCGGCCGGTGGACGCGAACAGCCGCTGGCGCTCGCGCGACACATCCGCCGCTCCCGCCCGGATGCGATACACGGCGAACTGCGGACGCCGGTGCACGAACGCCAGGCTGCCGCCGTCGCGCGCCAGCCGCGGCGCCTGCGCATCGCTCAACCCCAGGTCGCGCAGGCGCCGGGTCTGGGTGTCCAGCCGGTACAGCCGGGTCTCGCCATCGACGCGGCGCCCGAACACGATGCCCTGCCCGTCGCGCGCCCAGTCCCAGCCGCGGATCTCGGCGAATTCGTGGGTCAACGGCTCGGCGGTGCCGCCAGCCGCCGGCATCCGCCACAGCCCACCCATCTGCGGATTGCGCACGAAGGCGATCCATTTGCCGTCCGGCGAGTAGCGCGGCGCGTAATCGAAATCGCCGGCGGCAACCGGATAATCCAGCGCCGTCCAGCGCCCGCTGCCCAGATCCAGCACGCGGATGCCGCGCGCCGGCTGACGCCCGTTCATGCTGCCGAACACCAGGCCGCGGCCATCCGGCGTCCAGTCGAAGCTGAGCAATTCGCTGTCGTCGCAGCGCGCGACCTCGCGCGCGGGCGTGCGTCCGTCGGCCTGCACCAGCATCACCCGGCACTGGCGGTCGGCACCGAGTCGGGCGAAGGCGATGTGCGTGCCGTCGGGCGACCAGGCGGGCAGGCGGTCGGAGGCGCCGCGGGCCGGGACGCCCAGCGAGCGCGGGGGCGTACTGCCGGCAGCGCCGCTGGTCGGCTGGATGAGCAGCTGGGTGCCATCGCTGCCGGTGGCGCGTGCGGCATAGGCCACCTGCGCGCCATCCGGAGACAGCGCCGGCTCCAGCTTGAACCCGGACATGGCGGTGATCAGCCGGTACGGCCGCTTGGGGCTGCCCAGCACGCGTTCCTGCTCGGCGCTGTCGGCGGGCACGGCCTCGGGGCGCGCGAACCACCACCAGCAGGCCAGCGCCAGCACCAGCATCGACGCCGCACCGGCGGCAGCGGCGAGCCATGACGGCGCGCGCCGCCGCGCCGCAGGGGCGATGGCCGGAACACGCGCCGCAGCCGTCTCCGCGGCGGCGTCCGTGTCCGGCGATGGAGCCGCCGCCGCGCCCGCCTCGGCCTCGACATCCGGCAAGGCCTGTACCGGTGCCACCAGGCGGTAGCCGGTCTTGGCCAGGGTCTCGATGTACACCGGAGCCTCGCCGCGCACGCCGGCCGCGAACGCCTTGCGCAACTGGGTGATGGCCTGCGTCACCACATCGTTGGTCGGCTGCGTGTCCGGCCAGACCTGCGCCAACAGCGCCTCGCGCTCCACCACCTGACCCGGCTGCCCCAGCAACACCCGCAGCACGCCCATCGCCTTGGGCGTGAGCCGTTGCGGCCGGCGCGCGCGCGGGGCGTGCACCTCGCGCAAGGACAGCAGCACCAGGCAATCGCCCACCTGCATCCGTTGCGGAAGCGTCGGTGTGGCGAACGATGAGGAAACCATGTTGGACAACGAAGAACGCCGTGAGGGAGGTGCCGCGAATGCGGCGGCTGCGCGGCCACGCGCGGCCCCGCGACAGAGGCCAACGAGCAAACTCGGCAAAACGAGGCAGCGGATGCCGCCAAGCGCGGCTTGTCACCGAATTCTACTCTAGTCATCGCCGCCGCCAACCGCGACGACGCATTCAGGCTCTCTCTCCGCCGACGAAATTCACATAATCGCTCCATGACTGCGCGCCCCTGGGCGCGCTTTTTTTACGCGACGTTCACGTCTTCATGTGGCGTGTGACGCTGAGCCCAATCAGTCGCGATACCACCAGGGCGATGTACATCACGCCGGCGAACTGTTCGATCATCACCAGCGCGCGGGCGAACGGCTGCACCGGCACGACATCGCTCAGGCCCACGCCCGAGAGCACGCTGAAGCTCAGATACAGCAATTCCATCCAGGTCCGCGGCGAGGCCGCGTCCACGGCCGCGGTGAAGCTGCCCGGCAGCCATTGCTGGCACACCGCGAAGACGAACGCGAAGGCCCAGGCCAGCAGCGTGAAGGTGGCGCCGGCCGCATAGAGCTCGTCGCGGGTGACCACGTGGTCCTGCAGCATGTAGGCGATCAGGCTGCCGGCGGTATAGAAGTACAGCAGGCTTTCCAGCAACTGCGCCCAGGCGGTCATCGCCGGGTTGCCGAGCAGCGCCGCGGCGATCGACAGCGCCACCGACGGCAGCGCCAGGCAACAGGCGATCCATAGCGCCGAAGGTCCGCGGTTGACCACCCACAACGCCAGCGCCAGCACCACGATGCCGAAGGCGCCGAACAGCGCGCGCCCGGCCGCGGTGTCCTCCATCCAGGGATACAGCAGCACGCCCAGCAGTTGCACCGCGAGCAACAGCGCGGACGGATGGCGACGCAGCGCGAACGCATAGCGCAGCATGAGACATTCCCTGTGGCGACCAGCGCGCATCATAGACGCGCGCGTGGATGACGCCGTCGTCATGATCGCGGCGCACGCCGCACACCCACGCACGGCCAGGTCCATGTCGGCAGTAGCGGCGGCGCCCTGCGGCGCCGACCACCGTGCGCTCACTCGGCGCGGTACACCTGCGCGCCAGCCGCCAGGAACTGCGCCGACTTCTCGGCCATGCCGGCCTGCAGCGCCGCTTCCGCGTCGACCCCGTGCTCGGCGGCGTAGTCGCGCACGTCCTGGGTGATCTTCATCGAACAGAAGTGCGGTCCGCACATCGAACAGAAATGCGCCAGCTTGTGCGCGTCCTTGGGCAGGGTCTCGTCGTGGAACTCGCGCGCCTTCTCCGGATCCAGGCCGAGATGGAACTGGTCGTCCCAGCGGAACTCGAAGCGCGCCTTGGACAAGGCGTTGTCGCGCACCTGCGCGCCGGGATGGCCCTTGGCCAGGTCCGCGGCGTGCGCGGCGATCTTGTAGGCCATGATGCCGTCGCGCACGTCGGCGCGGTTGGGCAGGCCCAGATGCTCCTTGGGCGTGACGTAGCACAGCATCGCGGTGCCGAACCAGCCGATCATCGCCGCGCCGATCGCCGAGGTGATGTGGTCGTAGCCGGGCGCGATGTCGGTGGTCAGCGGCCCCAGCGTGTAGAACGGCGCCTCGCCGCACTCGCGCAGTTGCTTGTCCATGTTCTCCTTGATCAATTGCATCGGCACATGGCCGGGGCCCTCGATCATGGTCTGCACGTCGTGCTTCCAGGCGAGCCTGGTCAATTCGCCCAGCGTTTCCAGTTCGCCGAACTGGGCGGCGTCGTTGGCGTCGGCGATGCAACCCGGGCGCAAGCCGTCGCCCAGCGAAAAGGCCACGTCGTAGGCCTTCATGATCTCGCAGATGTCCTCGAAGTGGGTGTAGAGAAAGTTCTCGCGATGATGCGCCAGGCACCACTTGGCCAGGATCGAGCCGCCGCGCGAGACGATGCCGGTGAGGCGCTTGGCGGTCAGCGGGACGTAGCGCAGCAGCACGCCGGCATGGATGGTGAAGTAGTCCACGCCCTGTTCGGCCTGCTCGATCAGGGTGTCGCGGAAGATCTCCCAGGTCAGTTCCTCGGCGCGGCCATCCACCTTCTCCAGCGCCTGGTAGATCGGCACGGTGCCGATCGGCACCGGCGAGTTGCGCACGATCCATTCGCGGGTCTCATGGATGTGCTTGCCGGTGGACAGGTCCATCACCGTGTCCCCGCCCCAGCGGATCGCCCACACCAGTTTCTCCACTTCCTCGGCGATGCCGGAGCTGACCGCGCTGTTGCCGATGTTGGCGTTGATCTTGGTCAGGAAGTTGCGGCCGATGATCATCGGCTCGCTTTCCGGATGGTTGATGTTGCACGGCAGGATGGCGCGGCCGCGGGCGATCTCGTCGCGCACGAACTCGGGCGTGATCTGCCGCGGGATGGCGGCGCCGAACGCTTCGCCGGGATGCTGCACGCGCAATTGCGCATCGCGCAGGTCCTGCAGGCGCTGGTTCTCGCGGATCGCCACGAACTCCATTTCCGGGGTGACGATCCCGCGCCGTGCGTAATGCATCTGGGTGACGTTGGCGCCGTCGCGGGCGCGTCGCGGCAGACGCCTCGCCGGGAAGCGCACCGCCTGCAGGCGCGCATCGTCCTCGCGCGCGCGCCCGAACTGCGAACTGAGCCCGGCCAGCGCCACGCTGTCGCCGCGCTCGGCGATCCAGGCGGCGCGCAGCGGCGCCAGGCCGGCGCCGAGATCGATCCGTGCCTGCGGGTCGGTGTACGGCCCGGACGTGTCGTAGACGGTGACCGGGGCATTTTCCTCGCCGCCGAACACGGTGGGCGTGCGGGTCAGCGCGATCTCGCGCATCGGCACCTGCAGATCGGCGCGCGAGCCCTGCACGAAGATCTTGCGCGAACCGGGGATCGGGCGGGTCACCGCCGCGGACAAGGTGTCGGTCTGCTGCTGCAGCGGATTGGGTACGGCGTTCATCGGCGTTCGTCCTGGTTCAAGTGACCCGCAGGGGAAGCGGGACGGGTGCGAGCGGACTCGCATCTCGGACGAAGCGGCGGCGCGGGCCCGCCCCGGACGCGCACGCGCCCGCAGCGGACTTGCGAAGCTTCCCTACGCCGGTATCAACCGGATCAGGTTCGAAGGGACTGTCTCAACCGCGGCCTGCGCCGACGGTACCCCCGCTTCTGCGGCTATTAGACCCGTTTCCGCCGCTCGCCGCCAACCGATGCGGCTGAACGCCGGCACAGCCGCCGCGCGCATGTGTCAGCACCGCCACACGCGGCGGCGCCGGCGACAAACCGCGGCCACGTGGCCGGCCTAGCCTGCGCGCACAAGAATCAGAGCTCTCTCTCATCGCCGCCGGCACTGCCGGCGGCATTTTTGTGCCAACGCGCGCGCCGGCTCATTCCAGCATGTAGGCCACGCGCAAGCCGCCCCAGTGGCGCCCGCGGACATGCACCGGCACCGACAGGTCGAACAGGATCTGCCCGGTATCGCGCCGATACACCTGCAGCAGATAGGGCTCGGTGTGGCGGCCGACATTGCGGCCGACCCGGTCGGCGAAGATGCGCTTGCTGCGGTTGCCGATCAGGTCGCGCGCGCGGTCGCCACTGAGCGGCTGGCTGAAGCGCAGATTGTGGGTCGGCACGTAACCGTCGACGTTCGCGCAGATCGCGAACACGATCCACGGATGCGCGGCCAGCAGCGGCTCCTGCAGCGGCGGCAACAGCTCGTCGCACAACGCATCGAATGCGGTGCGGTACTTGGGCGGGTCGATGCCGGGGATCGGCACGTACTCGGTGGAGAACAGCGCCTCCTCGCCGATGCGCCCGCGCATCAGCGCTGCCTCGAAGGCCAGGCCGACGCTGACCGCAGCGGCCTGGGCCAGATCGCGCACGCGCGCATGCCGTGGCTGGCGCATCGGATCGGCGGGCAGCCGGAACAGATTCACGCAGTCGTGCAGGGTGTCGCTGCCCGCGGCCAGGTCGGCGCTGCGCTGCACCACCTGCGCGGCGTGCTGCAGATTGCTGCGGCTGAGTCCGACCACGTGCTCGATGGCACGGTCGATGCCGCCGATCTCTCCGCTCTGCGTGGCGATGCGGCCGGCCACCGCCTCCATCGCCGCACTGGCGCGGCCGAGCAAAGCGCCGATGCCGCCCAGCACCTGCTCGGTGCGCTGCGCCGAGGCCGCACTGTCCTGCAGGGCGGTGCCGGTCTCGCCGATGATGCTGCGCACGTCGCGTGCCGCGGTGGCAGCGCGTTCGGCGAGTTGCCGGATTTCGGTGGCGACCACCGCGAAACCGCGCCCGGCCGGGCCGGCATGCACTGCTTCGATGCTGGCGTTGATCGAGAGGATGTTGGTCTGGAACGCGACCGCATCGATCACCTCGATGACCTGGTTGGCGCGCGCCGAACGCCGCGCCACCTCCTGCATCGCCTGGCCGAGGATGCGCGCCGCCTCCACACCCTGGCGGGCGCTGTCGTCTGCGCTGGCCGCCACCGCGATCACCGCGCGCAGGTCGCGATCCATCTCGTGCAGGCTCTGCAGCAATTGCCGGGTGGTGGCGAGCACCGTCTGCAGCGCATCGAGCTGGGTCTGCGATTGCCGCGCCAGTTCGTCGTTCTCGGCGACCACGTGCGGCACGTCGGCGGCGATCTGCAGCGATAGCGCCACCGCCTGGCGGATCGCCTCGGCCAGGTTGCCGAAACCGGCCGACAGGCGCCGCCCCGGCATCGCCTCGGCCTCCTGCGCCGACAGCGGCGTGTGCAGCCCCAGATCCAGATCGCAGCCGGTCAGCCGCTCGCCGACCCGATCGAGCAGCGCCTGCGCCGTCACGCCCTCCTGGATCCGCTGCGCCACCGCCTGCAGCGCCGGGCTGGTCGCACCCTGCGGCTGGCCCTCGGCGAGCAGCGCGACGTCGCGCAACAGTGCCGCGGTTTCCGGATGCGGCAGCGACAGCAGCCAGCCTTGACCGCCACGATCGCGGTCGCGCTGGTAGCGCACGCGGCGCGCGGGATCGCCCCCCGGCGCCTGCCAACTGCCTTCGCTGTCGACCAGGGCGGACAGCGGCAAGCCCCAGACCGCCTCGCTGGCGGCGCCGAGCAGCGTTTCGGCCGAGACGCCCAGCAGGTCCAGGGCGGCACGGTTGGCGGCACTCACGCGACCGTCGGGCTCCAGCCGCAACAGCGCGATCGGGGCATCCGGCAAACCGGCAATGGGCGCGGCGTCGGCATCGGGACTGCGTGAGAACAAGGCCATCGGCGTCTTCCTCAGTGCTGCGGCCATGGTATCGGCTCCTGCCGCGCCCTCGCAGCGACACACGCTCCAACCGGGATCACCATCATGCAAGGGATGCGCATCGGCAGACCTGCCGACGACACGACCATGACGTCGTCTTCGCGAACATGGGGCCATCGCAACGCCCGACCGCTCCTGGATTTGGCGCCAAACGTTCGATGTGGCGCGACCGTGCAGTGCACCGGCACTGCGATGCGGCAGGCCACACGCCATGGGCGCGACGCGACGCCGGTGCAGACCCGCTGCGTCGTCTCCCCGCCCGTTTGCCGTGGGTCGGTCTGACGGCCGTAGCGCCTCTCATCCGTTCCACGACTGGAGACACGCCCCCATGGTGTTTCGCATTTCCATCGCCTTGGTGGCGCTGCTGGTCCTGATCGCCGGCGTTGCCCCCGGCCCCTTCAATGACGTGGTGCAGACCGCGCTGACGGACGTGATCCGCAGTGCCGGCTGGCTGTACCTGCTGATCGTGTTCCTGACCCTGAGCTTCCTGCTGTACCTGGCGTTCGGTCGCTTCGGCAACCTGCGCATCGGCGGCGAAGACGCCGAGCCGGATTTCTCGCGCGGGAGCTGGCTGTCGATGTTGTTCGCCGCCGGCATGGGCATCGGCCTGGTGTTCTGGGGTGCGGCCGAGCCGATCTCGCATTTCCTCAAACCGCCGGAGGGGCTGGCGCCGGAGAGCATGCAGGCGGCACGCGCGTCGATGCGCTACGCCTTCTTCCACTGGGGCCTGCATCCCTGGGCGGTGTATGCGCTGATCGGCCTGGCGATGGCCTGGTTCCAGTACAACCGCAACGGCCGCGGGCTGATCAGCGACATCCTGCAGCCGGTCATCGGCCGCCATCACCGCGGCTGGATCGGGCAGTGCGTGAACATCGCCGCGGTGGTGGCCACCGCGGTCGGCGTGGCGACCACCCTGGGCTTCGGCACCATCCAGATCGCCGCCGGCGTGCAGCGCGTGTTCGGGGTGCACGCCGGAGTGCCGTTGCAGTTGACGGTGATCGGCGTGGCCTTCGTGCTGTACATGCTGTCCACCAGCACCGGTGTGGAACGCGGCATCAAGTGGCTGTCCAACATCAACCTGGCGCTGGCGGCACTGCTGCTGGCCGCGGTGCTGGTGCTCGGCCCCACCGGCTTCATCTTCGACACCTTCACCACCACGCTGGGCGCCTACCTCAATCAACTGGTGACGATGAGCCTGCGCATGTCGCCGTTCTCCGGCGACCGCTGGGTGGCCGACTGGACCATCTTCTACTGGGCCTGGTGGATCGCCTGGGCGCCGTTCGTCGGCGCGTTCATCGCCCGCGTCTCGCGCGGCCGCAGCGTGCGCGAATTCGTCGTCGGCGTGGTGCTGGCGCCGACCCTGCTCGGCTTCCTGTGGTTCTCGGTGTTCGGCGGCACCGCGCTGTGGTCGCAGCTGTTCGGCCACGTGGACATGCTGCAGGCGCTGCACAACGGCTACGAGACGGTGCTGTTCACCCTGTTCGACAGCCTGCCGGGGTCGCTGCTGCTGTCGAGCGTGGCGTTGTTGCTGCTGATGATCTTCTTCGTCAGTTCCGCCGATTCGGCGGTGCTGGTGCTGGCCAGCATGTCCACCGACGAGGCCGGCGACCCGCCGCTGGCGCGCAAGCTGGTGTGGGGCGTGGCGGTGGCGCTGATCGCCGCGGTGCTGTTGCTGGCCGGCGGCCTGGATGCGCTGCAGGGCGTGATCACCATCGCGGCGCTGCCGTTCGCCTTGCTGATGGTGCTGGTGATCGTATCGCTGTACCGCGTGCTCGATGCCGAGTCCAACCGCCAACGCCGCCAGGCGCAACGCGCCAGGCACATGATCGAGGCCTGGATCGCGCGCGAACAGGCGGCGCGGGACGACGCAGACGCGGCGGCGCCCCGCGCACAGGAATGAACGCCGCCGCGCGCGGCGTCCCTCAATAACCGGCAGCCTGCCCGTCCTTGCGGCTCTCCGAGGCGCCGTAGTACACGCCGCTGTCCGGGTCGCGCGCGATGGCCTGGTAACCGCCGTACGGCCCGTCGGCGAAGATCACCCGATGGCCCTTGCGCATCAGTTCGCGGATGGTGTCGTAGGCGAAGCCGGTTTCCAGGTTCAGCTCGCCGCCGTCGCGCATCGGCGTGGCCTGCCCGGTCGGCTCGGCGGAGCCATCGTGCTGGATCCGCGGCGCGTCGCCGGCCTCCTGCAGGTTCATGTGGAAATCGATCAGGTTCATCAGGATCTGCACGTGGCCCTGCGGCTGCATCGCCCCGCCCATCACCCCGAAGCTCAGCCACGGCTTGCCGTCCTTGGTCACGAACGCGGGGATGATGGTCTGGAACGGACGCTTGCCCGGCGCGTAGCCGTTGGGATGGTCCTTCTGCAGCACGAACATCTCGCCGCGGTCCTGCAGGATGAAGCCCAGCCCCGGCGGCGCCATGCCGCTGCCCATGCCGCGGTAGTTGGACTGGATCAGCGACACCATCATGCCGTCGGCATCGGCGACGGTCAGGTAGATGGTGTCGCCCTCTTCCAACTGCTTCGGCGTGCCCGGCTGCACTTCCTTCAGCGCGCGGTCCATCGAGATCAGCGCGCGCCGCTGCGCGGCGTAGTCCTTGGAGATCAGCCGCGCCAGCGGCGCCGGCTGGAACGCCGGGTCGGCGTAGAAGCGCGCACGATCGGCGAAGGCCAGCTTCTTCGCTTCGGTGAACAGATGCACGTGCTCGGCCGAGCCGAACGGGATCCTGGAGAAGTCGTAGCCCTCCAGGATGTTGAGCATCTGCAGCGCGGCGATGCCCTGGCTGTTGGGCGGCAGTTCCCACACGTCGTAGCCGCGGTAGTTGGTGGACACCGGCTCGACCCATTCGCCGTGGTGGCTGGCCAGATCCTCGTAGCGCAGGAAGCCGCCGTTGGCCTTGAAGTAGGCATCGATGGTGCGCGCGATCGGGCCCTTGTAGAACGCGTCGCGGCCGCCGTCGGCGATCTGCTGCAGGGTGTCGGCCAGGTTCGGGTTCTTCCACAGCTCGCCCTTGCGCGGGGCGTGGCCGTCGATGGTGAACTGCTCCTTGAAGCCAGGGTACTGCGACAGCCGCGGCACCGAGCGATCCCAGTAGTAGGCGATGGTCTCGGCCACCGGATGGCCGTCGCGGGCGTAGCGGATCGCCGGCGCCAGGTTCTGCGCCATCGTCCTGCGCCCGAAACGTTCGTGCAGCGCGAACCAGCCGTCGACCGCACCGGGCACCGAGACCGGCAGCGGACCGGTGGCCGGGATCTCCTTCAACCCGCGGCGCTGGAACTCGGCCAGGGTCAGCGCCTTCGGCGAACGGCCGGAGCCATTGTAGCCGTACAGCTTCTGCGTCTTCGGATCCCAGACGATGGCGAACAGGTCGCCACCGACGCCGTTGCCGGTCGGCTCCATCAGCCCCAGCGCGGCATTGGCGGCGATCGCCGCATCCACCGCCGAGCCGCCCTCACGCATGGTCTCCAGTGCGATCTGCGTGGCCAGCGGCTGCGAGGTGGCGGCCATGGCGTGCGGGGCGATCACTTCCGAGCGCGTGGCGAACGGCTGTCCGGTGATGCGGTCGGCGGCCTGCGCCGGCACCGACGTCGCCAGTGCCAGCGCGAGCGCCAGGCGCGCCAGGGAAGGAAGCGAAACGGACATGCGCGGCTCTCCGGAGAACAGGGGACGCCCACCGTACCCGAGTGCGGCGGGTGCCGCCGCGCAGGCGCTCACATCGCGCCATCGCAAAGGCCGGATTTCCGCGCAATTGGCGCCATTCGTCGACTGCGCCACCTCCGTTTCATGCGTAACCATGCAGTGCTGGCGCGGCTTTCGGCACATTCGCCTGCGGAGGCCCGCAACACAGTTGACAGTCGCGCAAAGCCCATGGTTATCTCGCTGCATGTTGCAGCGCCACACCCGCCCGAAGCCGACCCACCAGCCCGCCGCATTGCGCGCGGACGCTGCTGCGTCGCTCCTCGTACTCGTGCTTATTACCTCGCCCACAAGTGCGGGACGAACCGGCGTGTAAGCGACAAGCAGCCAGGATTCGATCAGACCCCGCACCGGCAACGGCGCGGGGTTTTTCGTTTCAGTGACCACGAATGCAAGACCCCTCTCCACTCCAACACCGTTCAAGGACATCCGCACAATGACCAGTTCCGCCCAGCCCACCACCAAGATCGCCATCGTCGGTTACGGCAGCCAGGGCCGCGCGCACGCGCTGAACCTGCGCGAGTCCGGCTTCGACGTCACCATCGGCCTGCGTGCCGGCGGCCCGACCGAAGCCAAGGCGCAGGCCGACGGCTTCGTGGTGAAGAGCCCCGCCGAGGCGGTCAAGGACGCCGACCTGGTCGCGGTGCTGACCCCGGACATGGTGCAGAAGAAGCTGTACGAAGAAGTGCTGGCGCCGAACATGAAGCAGGGCGCGTGCCTGCTGTTCGCGCACGGCCTGAACGTGCACTTCGACATGATCAAGCCGCGCGCCGACCTGGATGTGGTGCTGGTCGCGCCGAAGGGCCCGGGCGCGCTGGTGCGCCGCGAGTACGAGATCGGCCGCGGCGTGCCGTGCATCTGGGCGGTGTACCAGGACAAGAGCGGCAAGGCCGAGCAGTTCGCGCTGGAGTACGCCGCCGGCCTGGGCGGCGCGCGCGCCAACCTGATCAAGACCACCTTCAAGGAAGAGACCGAGACCGATCTGTTCGGCGAGCAGGCGGTGCTGTGCGGCGGCGCCTCGTCGCTGGTGCAGGCCGGCTTCGAAGTGCTGGTGGAAGCCGGCTACCAGCCGGAAATCGCCTACTACGAAGTGCTGCACGAACTGAAGCTGATCGTCGACCTGTTCTACGAAGGCGGCATCACCCGCATGCTCGAGTTCGTCTCCGAAACCGCGCAGTACGGCGACTACGTCAGCGGCCCACGGGTGATCGACGCGGCGACCAAGGAGCGCATGCGCGACGTGCTGACCGACATCCAGAACGGCACCTTCACCAAGAACTGGGTGGCCGAATACGACGCCGGCCTGCCGAACTACAAGAAGTTCAAGCAGGCCGATCTGGACCACCCCATCGAAACGGTCGGCAAGCAGCTGCGCGCCAAGATGGTGTGGCTCAACGGCGACGCCGCTGCCGCACCGGCCGCCGGCGGCACCAAGGCCGCGTAATCCGCGGCTCCCCCACCCGCTTCCACCGAAAGGTCGCCACCGTATGAACTCCTCCGCTCACGGCACGCCCCGCAACGGCGCGCGCTGGCTGACGCAGGCCCTGGAAGCCGAAGGCGTGGACACGCTGTTCGGCTATCCGGGCGGCACCATCATGCCGTTCTACGACGCGCTGGTAGACAGCCAGCTCAAGCACATCCTGGTCCGCCACGAACAGGGCGCGGCGCTGGCCGCCAACGGCTACGCCCGCGCCAGCGGACGGGTCGGCGTGTGCGTCGCCACGTCCGGCCCGGGCGCATCCAACCTGGTCACCGGCATCGCCGATGCGATGCTCGACTCGGTGCCGATGATCTGCCTGACCGGGCAGGTCGCCACACCGCTGCTGGGCACCGACGCGTTCCAGGAGCTGGACGTGTTCGGCCTGACCCTGCCGATCGTCAAGCACAGCTTCCTGGTGCGGCACGTGGACGACCTGCCGCAGGTGCTGCGCGACGCGTTCCGCATCGCCCGCGAAGGGCGGCCGGGGCCGGTGCTGATCGACCTGCCCAAGGACGTGCAGCTGGCCGATGCCACGCATCTGCCCGCGCACGTGCCGGCGGCGGTGCCGACCCCGCCGGCGCCGCAGGACGCGGTGCTGGCCGAGGCGCTGGCGGCGATCGCCGGCGCCGAGAAGCCGGTGATCTACGGCGGCGGCGGCATCGCCCTGGGCGATGCGGTGGATGCGTTCCGCGCGTTCGTCGAGGCCACCCGCATCCCCACCGTGCTGACCCTGCGCGGCCTGGGCGCATTGCCGCACGCGCATCCGCATTACCTGGGCATGCTCGGCATGCACGGCACCCGCGCCGCCAACATGGCGGTGCAGGAGTCGGATCTGCTGATCGTGGTCGGCGCGCGCTTCGACGACCGTGCCACCGGCAAGCTGGCCGAGTTCGCGCCGTTCGCACGGGTCATCCACCTGGACGCCGACGCCTGCGAGATCTCCAAGCTGCGCCAGGCCGACATCGCCGTGCCCGGCGACGTGGCGCAGGCGCTGCGTGCGCTGGCCGCGGCGACCAGCACCTGCGAGGCCTGGCACGCCCGCTGCGTCGGCCATCGCGAGAAGTTCGGCGCGCGCTACGACGCGCCCGGGCAGGACATCTATGCGCCCGGCCTGCTGAAGCGGCTGAGCGAACTGGCCCCGGCCGACACCGTGATCGCCTGCGACGTCGGCCAGCACCAGATGTGGGTCGCCCAGCACTGCCGCTTCAACCACCCGCGCAATCACCTGACCAGCGGCGCGCTTGGCACCATGGGCTTCGGCCTGCCGGCGGCGATGGGCGCGCAGTTCGCCTGCCCCGACCGCACCGTGGTGCTGGTCAGCGGCGACGGCAGCTTCATGATGAACGTGCAGGAGCTGGTCACCATCGCCCGCTGCAAGCTGCCGGTGAAGATCGTGCTGCTGGACAACAGCTCGCTGGGCATGGTGCGGCAATGGCAGGAACTGTTCTTCGCCGAGCGCTACAGCGAGATCGACCTCTCGGACAACCCGGATTTCGCCGCGCTGGCGCAGGTGTTCGGCATCCCGGCCAAGCGCATCACCGCGCGCGGCCAGGTCGACGACGCGCTGGCCGAGCTGCTGGCGCAGCCGGGCCCGGCGCTGCTGCACGTGGCCATCGACGCCCGCGCCAACGTGTGGCCGCTGGTGCCGCCGAACACCGCCAACAGCACCATGCTGGAAAGCAATCCCGCTGCCCAGCGCCAGGAGACGACACATGCGTTACCAGCTTGACCTGGTGCTGAAACCGATCGACGGCGCCCTGCTGCGCGCGATCGGCATGGCCGAACGCCGCGGCTTCGCGCCGATCTCGATCAGCGGCGCGCCGGTGGCCGAGGACGCCGGCCGCTGGCACCTGCAACTGGTGGTGGACGGCAACCGTCCCGGCGAGACCTTGCGCCTGCAGATGGAGAAGGTCTACGACTGCGAATCGGTGCGCGTGACCGCGCTGGATGGGGTGGTATGAGGCGGTCGGGACCCGGGGCCCGGGACTCGGGACCCGTGGCGGTCGCCGCGGACGTCAGGCGCAGCGCGAGACGCGCGAAAGCCAGGACTGCGCGGAGGTGTCTTCTTCCACGGAGGTCTCTTCTCCGGGAACCCGCTTTTCCCGGGTCCCGGGTCCCGGGCCGCGGGTCCCGAGCGCATGTCTAACATCCCCGCCCCGCAGGAGCCGGACGTAGGCCACGTCGCCGTCAGCGTGGCCGACGTGCTGGCCGCGCAGGCGCGGCTGCGCCGCTATCTGCCGCCGACGCCGGTGCATTACGCCGAGCGCTTCGGCGTCTGGCTGAAACTGGAAAACCTGCAGCGCACCGGTTCCTACAAGGTCCGCGGCGCGCTCAATGCGTTGCTGGCCGGGCTGGAACGCGGCGACGAGCGCGCGGTGATCTGCGCCTCCGCCGGCAACCATGCGCAGGGCGTGGCCTGGGCCGCGCACCGGCTGGGCGTGCAGGCGATCACGGTGATGCCGCATGGCGCACCGCAGACCAAGATCGCCGGCGTCGCGCACTGGGGCGCCACGGTGCGCCAGCACGGCAACAGCTACGACGAGGCCTTCGCCTTCGCCCGCGAGCTGGCCGAACAGAACGGCTACCGCTTCCTGTCAGCCTTCGACGACCCGGACGTGATCGCCGGCCAGGGCACCGTCGGCATCGAGCTGGCCGCGCACGCCCCGGACGTGGTGATCGTGCCGATCGGCGGCGGCGGCCTGGCCTCCGGCGTAGCCCTGGCGCTGCGCTCGCAGGGCGTGCGCGTGGTCGGCGCCCAGGTCGAAGGCGTGGACTCGATGGCGCGGGCGATCCGCGGCGACGTCCGCGCCGTGGATCCGGTGCCCACCCTGGCCGACGGCGTCAAGGTTAAAATCCCCGGGTTCATCACCCGCCGGCTGTGCGCCAGCCTGCTCGACGATGTGGTGATCGTGCGCGAGGCGGAACTGCGCGAAACGCTGGTCCGCCTGGCGCTGGAGGAGCACGTCATCGCCGAGGGCGCCGGCGCGCTGGCCCTGGCGGCCGGGCGCCGCGTCGCCGGCAAGCGCAAGTGCGCGGTGGTGTCCGGTGGCAACATCGACGCCGGCGTGCTGGCGACGCTGCTGTCGGAGGTGCGCCCGCGCCCGCCGCGCAAGCCGCGCCGCCGCAGCGCCGAGCGACTTCGTAGCCAACGTCCCGCCCCGCCCGCTCCTGCCCGCATCGCCGCGTCCCCGCATCCCCATCCGCAAGCCAACGCCGCCGTAGAGGAACCCATCTGGTGAACACTTCCGTTTCTTCCCAGACCCCCCGCATCCGCATTTTCGACACCACCCTGCGCGACGGCGAGCAATCCCCCGGCTGCAGCATGACCCCGCCGCAGAAGCTGGTGATGGCGCGCGCCCTGGCCGAGCTGGGCGTGGACATCATCGAGACCGGCTTCCCGGCCAGCTCGCAGTCCGACCGCGAGGCGATGGCGCTGATCGGCCGCGAAGTGCGCGGCCCGACCCTGGCGGTGCTGTCGCGCTGCCTGGCCGCCGATATCGAGACCTCGGCACGGGCGCTGGAAGCGGCGGCCAATCCGCGCCTGCACGTGTTCCTGTCGACCAGCCCGCTGCACCGCGAGCACAAGCTGCGCATGACCCGCGAGCAGGTGCTGGAGTCGGTGCGCAAGCACGTCGCGCTGGCGCGCCAGTACGTGGACGACGTGGAGTTCTCGGCCGAGGACGCCACCCGCACCGAGGAGGATTTCCTGGCCGAGGTCGCCAGCGTGGCGATCGCCGCCGGCGCCACCACCATCAACCTGCCCGACACGGTCGGCTTCACCACCCCGGAAGAGATCCGCGGCATGTTCGCGCGGATCATCGCCAGCGTCCCCGGCGCCGACCGCGTGGTGTTCAGCGCGCACTGCCACAACGACCTGGGCCTGGCCGTGGCCAACTCGCTGGCCGCGGTGGAAGGCGGCGCGCGGCAGGTGGAATGCGCCATCAACGGCATCGGCGAGCGCGCCGGCAACTGCGCGCTGGAAGAGATCGCGATGGCGCTGAAGGTGCGCAACGCGTTCTACGAACTGGACACCGCGATCCACACCCCGCGCATCGTCGCCACCTCGCAGTTGCTGCAGCGCCTGGTCGGCATGCCGGTACAGCGCAACAAGGCGATCGTCGGCGGCAACGCCTTCGCCCACGAGTCGGGCATCCACCAGCACGGCATGCTGCGCCACCGCGGCACCTACGAGATCATGCGCCCGGAAGACGTGGGCTGGGAGTCCTCGCAGATGGTGCTGGGCCGCCACAGCGGCCGCGCCGCGGTCGAGCAGCGCCTGCGTGCGCTCGGCTACGTGCTGGACGAGGCCGAACTGAACATCGCCTTCGACGCGTTCAAGGCGCTGTGCGAACAGCAGCGCGTGGTCAACGACGCCGACCTGCAGGCGATGATGCAGGACGCGCCGGAGAGCCAAGGCTACCGCCTGTCGTCGATGACCGTCAGCGACCGCGGCCAGCGCGCCAGCGCGCAGGTCGAGCTGTCCGATCCGGACGGCCAGCGGGTCAGCGAGCGCGCCGAGGGCGACGGCCCGGTGGACGCCCTGTTCGCCGCACTGTCGGCCGCCACCGGCGTGCAACTGGTGCTGGACAGCTACCAGGTACACAGCGTCGGCATCGGCGCCGACGCGCGCGGCGAGGCCAATCTCAGCGTGCGCCACGGCGAGGTCGAGTACGACGGCACCGGCACCAGCCGCGACATCATCGAGGCCAGCGCGCTGGCCTGGCTGGACGTGGCCAACCGCGTGCTGCGCCAGCGCCAGGGCACGCCGGCCGCGGCCGACGCGCTGGCCTGAGCGGCCACAGCGCGGTCATCGTCCTCGTGCACGCTCGCCTTCGCTCCCCTTCCCCGCCCAGCTTTCCTGCCAGGTAGTTCCGCAATGTCCGCCACTCCCCGCACCCTTTACGACAAGCTGTGGGACGCGCACGTCGTCGTCCCCGAAAGCGCCGCCGCCCCGGCGGTGCTGTACATCGACCTGCACCTGATCCACGAAGTGACCTCGCCGCAGGCCTTCACCGAACTCAAGACGCGCGGCCTGGCGCCGCGCCGGCCCGACCGCACCAAGGCGACGATGGACCATTCCACGCCGACCCTGCCGCGCGGCGCCGACGGCAAGCTGCCGTACTACACCCCGGCCTCCGAGGCGCAGGTGGACATGCTCGCGCGCAACTGCGCCGACTACGGCATCGAACTGTTCGACATGGGCTCGGACAACCGCGGCATCGTCCACGTGATCGCGCCGGAACAGGGCTTCACCCAGCCCGGCATGACCATCGTCTGCGGCGACAGCCACACCTCCACGCATGGCGCGTTCGGCGCGCTGGCGTTCGGCATCGGCACCAGCGAGGTCGGCCACGTGCTGGCCACCCAGTGCCTGCTGCAGCGCAAGGCCAGGACCATGGCGATCACCGTCGACGGGCCGCTGGCGCCGGGCGTCGGCGCCAAGGACGTGATCCTGCACATCATCGGCGTGATCGGGGTCAACGGCGGCACCGGCCACGTGCTGGAATACCGCGGCTCCACCATCGAAGCGATGGACATGGAGCAGCGCATGACCCTGTGCAACATGTCGATCGAGGCCGGCGCGCGCGCCGGCATGGTCGCGCCGGACCAGGTCACCTTCGACTGGGTCGCCAACACCCCGCGCGGCCCCAAGGGCGCCGACTTCGACGCCGCCGTGCAGCGCTGGTCGCAGCTGCGCAGCGATCCCGGCGCGCGCTTCGACGCCGAGGTGCGCATCGACGCGCGCGACATCCGCCCGACCCTGACCTGGGGCACCCACCCCGGCACCGCGATCGCGGTGGACATGCCGATCCCGGCCGCGCAGGATCCGGCGGCGCAGAAGGGTCTGCACTACATGCACCTGGAAGCCGGGCACGCGCTGATCGGCACGCCGGTGGACGTGGTGTTCGTCGGTTCCTGCACCAACGGCCGGCTCAGCGACATGCGCGAAGTGGCGCAGGTGCTGCGCGGGCGCAAGGTGGCGCCGCACGTGCGCATGCTGGTGGTGCCGGGCTCGGAGATCGTCAAGCGCCAGGCCGAGGCCGAGGGCATCCACGAGGTGGTGCGCGCGGCCGGTGCGGAATGGCGCGAATCCGGCTGCTCGATGTGCATCGCCATGAACGGCGACCTGGTGGCGCCGGGGCAACTGGCGGTGAGCACCAGCAACCGCAATTTCGAAGGCCGCCAGGGCCCGGGGTCGCGCACCCTGCTGGCCTCGCCGCTGACTGCGGCCTGGGCGGCGGTCAACGGCCAGGTCAGCGATCCGCGCGCGCTGTTCGCGGAGGTCGCGTGATGGCGCCGCACATCGCCGCGTTCGCGGCCACGCTGACCTTCGTCGCCACCACCACCCGCGCCTTCGCGCACCGCCACCAGCCGCTGCTGCCGCCGCACGTGCCGCCTGCGGCGCTGCCGCCGGTGGCCGACGCCGCGGCGCCCGCCCCCGACTCCGCCGCTTCCCAGGAGACCCCGTGATGGCCGGCTTCGCCACCCTCACCTCGCGCAGCGTGGTGCTGCGCCAGACCAACATCGATACCGACCAGATCATCCCGGCGCGGTTCCTGTCCACCACCGAACGCGCCGGCCTCGGCCGCCACGCCTTCAACGACTGGCGCTGGCAGGCCGACGGCACGCCGAACCCGGAGTTCGCCTTCAACCAGGCGCACAACGCCGGCCGCCAGATCCTGCTGGCCGGGCGCAACTTCGGCTGCGGCTCCTCGCGCGAGCATGCGCCGTGGGCGCTGACCGACCTGGGCCTGCGCGCCATCGTCAGCAGCGAGATCGCCGACATCTTCCGCAACAACAGCCTCAAGAACGGCCTGCTGCCGATCGTGCTGGCCGAGGACGACGTGCAGACGCTGATGCAACGCCCGGACGACGAACTGACCGTGGACGTGGCCGCGCGCGAGCTGCGCACGCCCGACGGCCGCGTCTACGCCTTCCCGCTCGATGCGTTCTCGCAGACCTGCCTGCTCGAAGGCGTGGACGAGATGGGTTACCTGTTGCTGCGCCAACCCGACATCGAACGCTACGAGGCCACCCATGCACGCTGACATCGTCGTCCTGCCCGGCGACGGCATCGGTCCGGAAGTCGCCGCCGCCGCGGTCGCGGTGCTGCGCGCCGTCGCCGCACGCCACGGCCACGACTTCCAGTTCCACGAACACGACATCGGCGGCATCGCCATCGACCGCCACGGCGAGCCGCTGCCGGAGGCGACGCTGACCGCCTGCCAGGGCGCCGACGCGGTGCTGCTGGGCGCGGTCGGCGGACCGAAGTGGTCCGACCCCAACGCCAAGGTGCGCCCCGAACAGGGCCTGCTGGCGATCCGCCGCGGCCTGGGCCTGTTCGCCAACCTGCGCCCGGTCAAGCCGCACAAGGCGGCGCTGGACGCCTCGCCGATCAAGCCGCACCTGCTGCAGGGCGTGGACATCGTGGTGGTGCGCGAACTGACCGGCGGCATCTACTTCGGCGACAAGACCCGCAGCGCCAGCGACGCCAGCGACCTGTGCCGCTACACCGTCGCGGAAATCGAACGGGTGTTGCGCAGCGCGTTCCGCCTGGCCCGGCAGCGCCGCAACCACGTGGTCTCGGTGGACAAGGCCAACGTGCTGGAAACCTCGCGGCTGTGGCGCGACGTCGCCGCGCGGATCGGCCGCGAGGAATTCCCGGACGTGCGCCTGGAACACCAGTTGGTCGATTCGATGGCCATGCACCTGCTGGCCAAGCCACGCGAGTACGACGTGATCGTCACCGAGAACATGTTCGGCGACATCCTCACCGACGAAGCCTCGATGCTGGCCGGCTCGCTGGGCCTGCTGCCGTCGGCCTCGCTGGGCGATGGCCGCATCGGCCTGTACGAGCCGATCCACGGGTCGGCGCCGGACATCGCCGGTAAGGGCATCGCCAACCCCTACGCGACCATCCTCAGCGCGGCGCTGCTGCTGCGCCACTCGCTGGGCCTGGAAGCCGAGGCGGCGGCGATCGAGCAGGCGGTGGATGCCGCGCTCGACGCGCAGGCGTTCACCGCCGATCTCGCCGCGCCCGGCCAGGGCATCTCCACCGAAGCCGCCACGCAGGCGGTGCTGCAGCGCCTGCAGGCCTGATCCGCGGCGGCGCCCCCGCGCCGGCCGTCTCCCGCCCGCCGCAGCGATGCGGCGGTGCGGAACTCCCCATTGCCACGCCCCGCGCTCTTCGCGGCGCCTGCCTGGCGCCTGCGCGCGCTTCCCACGCAACGTTCGTCGCCGCGCCACCGACGCGCTGCGGCCGGGTTGCGGCAGCGGCCTAGCCGACCACCCGATCGCGGCCTTCGCGCTTGGCCTGGTACAGGTGCTTGTCGGCCTTCACCAGCAGGTCGCGGCGGGTGCGCAGGGCCGGCGACAGGCAGGCGAAGCCGATGCTGGCGGTGAAGCGCACCGCGCGACCGTCGTCGGCGTACAGCACCAGGTCGGCCACGCGCAGGCGCAGCGCGTCCAGGCGCGCGCGCGCCGCCTCCTGGTCCAGGCCGGGCAGCACCAGCAGGAATTCCTCGCCGCCATGGCGCGCGGCGAACGCCTGCTCGCCGAGGCTGTCGCGCAGCGCCTCGCCGACCCGGCGCAGCACCTCGTCGCCGATCTCGTGGCCGTAGGCGTCGTTGATCTTCTTGAAGTGGTCGATGTCCAGCAGCGCCACGCACAACGGCGTGCGCGCGCTCAGCGCCCGCTCCAGCGCCGTGTTGAGATAGGGATCGCCGGTGCGTCGGTTGGGCAGGCCGGTCAGCGCATCGTGCCCAGCCTGGTAGGCGAGCTTGCGCACCAGGTCCTCGCGTTCGAGATTGGCCAGCTTCAACGCCAGGTTCTTGGCCTTCAGCTCGTGGGTGCGCTCGGCGATGATGGTGTTGAGCCGGCGCTGGCGGCGCCGGTAGCGACGGCTGCGGCCGCGGTACCACCACAGGATCAGACCGGTCGCGCACAGCGCCGCCAGCACCACGAACGGCCAGCGCTCCCAGAACGGCGGCACCAGTTGCAGTTGCAGCGAGGCGCTGCCGATGCGTTCGCTGCGCGACCAGTCCAGCGGACTGGTCATCGCCTGCACGTCCAGGCGATAGCTGCCCGACGGCAGGTTGGTGTAGACGGCTTCCTCGTTGCTGCCGGCATCGACCCACTGCCGGTCGAATCCCTGCAGGCGGTAGCGGTAGCGCACCTTGTCCGGCGAGCGGAAGCTCAGCCCGGCATAGCCGACCGCGAGCCGGGCGACACCGCCGTGCAGGCGGTACTCGCCACGCAGCGGCTGCGCCATGCCATCCACCTGTACATGCGAGATCACCAGCGGTGGCGCACGCACGTTGCGCCGGCTCGGCAGGGCCGGATCGATCAGCGCCAGCCCGGCCGAGGTCGGGATCAGCAGCACACCGTCGCGGCTGCGCCAGCCGGCCGGTGCGCTGCTGCCGTTGCCCTGCCCGCCGGGCATGCCGTCGCTGCGATCGACCACGTCCACCGCCAGGGTGCTGCGCTGGCCCGCGTCCAGCTCCGCCAGCCGCGCACGCGCGATGCGCAGCACGCCGCGGTTGCTGTTCGCCCACAGGTTGCCGTTGCCGTCGTCGAGCAGCCGGAACAGCTTGTCGCGCGGCAGACCGACGCTATGGTCGTAGATGCGCCACTGCCCGCCGCGCAGCCGCAGCAGGCCACGGTCGCTGGCGACCCACAGGGTGCCGTCGGCATCTTCGAGGAAGTCGAAGGCGTTCTGCGCCGGGAAGCCCTGCCCGCTTGGCCGCGCCTGCAGTGTGCCGTTGCCCGCGAGCGTGGCGACGCCCTGATTGGTGCCGATCCACAGCACGCCGGCGCGGTCGCGGTACAGCGCCTGCACCTGTCGCCCGGGCAGGCCGTCGGCGCTGCCGTAGGCCCGCGTGCGATCGCCCTTGCGGTACAGCAGCCCCTCGTTGCCGCCGATCCACAGGCCGCCGTCGGCATCGGCCAGCAGCGCGCGCACCATGGTCCGCGGCACGCCCGCGGCCACGCCCAGGCGTTGCCGGATCGTGCCGTCGGCCGACAGCAGCAGCACGCCCTGGTCGTAGGTACCCACCCACATGCCGCCGTCGCGGGCAGCGGCCAGCGCCAGCACCGATGGATCGCGGCCCGGCCGCTCGCTCAGCCGTACCGCGCGGATGCGGCCGCCCTCCCAGCGGTCCACGCCGGCGGCATGGCCGATCCAGATCGTGCCATCGGCGTTCTGCTCGACCACACGCACGTAGTCGCTGCCGAGCCCGTCCTGGCGGGTCAGGCCGCCGGCGTCGCCCTTGGCGACACGGAACAGCCCGTCGGTGCTGCCGGCCCACACCAGGCCCTCGTGGTCCTCGATCAACGCGGGGCTGACCACGCCGGAGATCGACAGGACTTCGTCGCTGGCGCCGTTGGCGGTGCGCCGCAACAGCTGCCCGCTGGACAGGCTCATCCATAGCTGGCCGTCCTGGTCCTGCAGCGCGGCATCGACGCGCTGGCCGCGCCGCAGCCATTGCAGCTCGCCGTTGCCGCCGAGCCAGAACACGCCCTCGTCGCTGGCCACCAGCAGGCCGCCGTGACGGTCGGGGGTTAGCCGCCGGATCGAGGCGGTGCGCATCGCCGCCGTGCCCCAGCGTTGCGCCTGCGTGCCGTGCGCGGTCAGGCGGAACAGCCCCTGCGAGGTGCCCACCAGCACCGCATCGCGGTAGCGCAGCAGCGCAGCGATGCGGGTCCGGCGCAGCCCCGCGGCGGTGCCGACATCGACCAGGCGGCCGTCGGCCTCGATCCGGAACAGGCCGTCCTCGCTGCCCACCCACAGCGCGCCGTCGGCATCGCGCAGCATCGCGGTAACCCGCAGGCGCTGCGCGCGCGCATCGCCCAGATGCTCCCAGCGCCCGGCGGCGTAGCGGAACACGCCGTCGTAGGCGGTGCCGACCAGCATGCCGCCATCGGTTTCGGCGAGCAGTGCGAACACGCCCGACAACTCCATGCCCGGGGTGTTCTGGCGATCGAAGACGGTGAAGGCGCGGCCGTCGAAGCGGGCCACGCCTTCCCAGGTTCCCACCCAGATCATGCCGTCGCGGTCCTGGGCCAGCGCGTGCACCAGGTTGTGCGGCAGCCCCTCTTCCATGGTCCAGCGCGCGATCACCGGGCGGTCGAGCACCGCGCGTTCGGTCAGCGGCGCGGCCGGTTCGGCGCGCGCGGCGGCACTGGCGCAGCACAGCGCCAGCAGCAGGCATATCACCACGCCCAGGCGGCGACACAGCGCGTACGCGCCGTCGCGACTATCGTGACGCCGATCCCCCTGTTCCATCCCTTTCCGAATCACACCTGCAACGGCGCGCGGGTACCCCCTGTGGGCAGATGGCTAATCTATCACCGCCTGTTCGGCGCCGATGTCAGGGTGTTCCTGACGCCCAGGCCTGGCTCACGGGGGCAGCGGCAGGGTCACGCAGACGCGCAGGCCGCCCAGGGTCGGCGAGGCGTCCAGGGTCACCTCGCCGCCGTGCGCGGTCACCACCTCGCGCACGATCGCAAGGCCCAGGCCGCTGCCTTCCACGCCACTGCCCAGCTCGCGGTGGAAGCGCGCGAACACCCGCTCGCGCGCCTCGGCCGGGATGCCGGGGCCGGAATCCTCGACGCTGAAGCAGACGCCGTCACGGCCGGCGCACAGCGCCACCTCGACCTGGCCCTGCGGCGGCGCATAGCGCAGCGCGTTGTCGATCAGGTTGCGCACCAGCGCCGACAGCGCCGCCTCGTTGGCCGGCAGCCGTGCCGGGTCGTTGCGGCGCAGGTGCAGGTGCTGGCCGCGGCGCGCGGCCTGGTCGCGCACCTCCTCCACCTGCAACGCCACCAGTGCGTCCAGCGCCAGCGGCGACAGCGCCGCGGCGGCAGCGCCCGGCTCGACCCGGCTCAGGGTCAGCAACTGTGCGACCAGCCGCTCCACCCGGCGCACGCTGGCGTCCAGGTGCCGCTGCGATTCGCTGCGCTCGTCGGCGTCGCGGGCCTGGCGCAGGTTGTCGGCGTGCACCTTCAGCGCGGCGATGGGAGTGCGCAGTTCGTGCGCGGCATCGGCGATGAAGCGGCGTTCGCGCTCCAGCGCGGTCTGCAGGCGCCGCATCAGCCCGTTGACCGCGGCGACCAGGCCGAGGATCTCGCGCGGCACGCCCTGCAGCGGCAGCGGTTCCAGCCGCTGCGGGTCACGCTCGCCGATCGCCTGCGAGACCCGGCTCAGGGCACCGCTGGCCCAGCTCACCACCAGCCACACCAGCACCACCAGCACCGGCAGGGCCAGCAGCAACGGCAGGGCCGTGCCCAGCGCGATGTCCTCGGCCAGTTCCTCGCGGATATCGGCCTGTTCGCCGGTCTGGAACCAGCGCCCGCCCGGCGAGCGCAGGCTGAAGGTGCGCCAGCGGTCGCCATCCAGGGTGACGTCGGCGAAGCCGGCGCGCAGCGGCGCCAGCTGCCGGGTCGGCCCGCTGTCCGAGCGCAGCAGCAGATGGCCATTGCGGTCGCGCACCTGGAACGCGAGTTTGCTTTCGTAGGCGTGCCCGGTGCGAAACGCCAGCGCCTCGCCCACGCCCTGCGCCTGGCCATGCCAGCCGCGGATCACGATGGCATCGCCGGCCGGACCCAGCCGCGACAGATCGTCCAGCGGCTCGTCGACCAGGCTCAGCAACACGCGCGAGGACTGCACCAGCTTGGCATCGAACATCTCGCCGGCCTCCTGCAGCCCGGCGCGGTAGCTCAGCAGCGCGGTCAGCGCGAACACCGGCACCACCACTCCGAGCAGGCCGCCCAGCAAGCGTCGCCGCATCGAACTCATGGCGCCGCCGTCGCGGCCTGGGTGTCGAGCGCGTAGCCGACCCCGCGCACGGTGCGGATCAGCGCCGGATCGAGCTTGCGCCGCAACTGGTGCACGTGCACATCCACTGCGTTGCTGGCCACATCCTCGTCCCAGCCGTACAGCCGCTGCTGGATCGAATCGCGGGCGATGGCGCGGCCGTGGCGCTCGGCCAGCAGCCACAGCAGGGCGAACTCGCGCCGGGTCAGGTCCAGGGCACGGCCGCGCCAGCGCACCGCCAGGCGCTCCGGGTCCAGGTGCAGCGCGCCGATCTCCAGCTGCGGCGTGGCGCGGCCGGCGCTGCGCCGCAGCAGCGCACGCGTGCGCGCCAGCAGTTCGGTCGTATCGAAGGGCTTGCCCAGGTAATCGTCGGCGCCCACGTCCAGGCCCAACGCACGGTCGGCCGGCCGCTCACGCGCGCTGAGCACCAGGATCGGCACGTCGGCACCGAGCTGGCGGGTGCGCCGGATCACCTCCAGCCCGTCCATCCGCGGCAGCCCCAGGTCCAGCAGCACCAGGTCGATCTCGCCATCGCCGATCGCGGCCAGCGCGGCGGCACCGTCCTGCACCCAGTCCACCGAATAGGCGGCGCGGCGCAGGGCGGTGCGGATGCCCTCTCCCAGCGACAGATCGTCTTCCACCAGCAGGATGCGCATGACCGCAGTGTGGGCGGCCGCTCAGCGGCTGGCAAGATGCGTTTCGACCTCGTGCAGCGCCGCCTGGATCTGCTGGCGGCGGCCGTGGTCGGCCACCTCGCGGCCGGGCCGCGGCGGCGCCGCCAGGGCCTTGCGCAGGGCCGCCGCGGCGCCGCTCCAGTCCTTCTGCGCGCGCAGGAAATCGCCGTAGAAGTAGTTGGCGTCGATGCCGTCCGGGTCGTACTGCAGGCCCTGCTGCAGCAGCGCGCGCGCCTTGGCGTCGTCGCCGAAGCCCACCGGCCAGCCCGGCACCTGGTAGTACAGCGCGCCCAGGCTGGTGCAGCCGGCGCCGTTCAGGGCGGCCGGGTCCAGCGCCAGCGCCTGCTCGAAATCGCTGCGGGCGCGCTTGACCAGGCCCAGCGCACCGAGGCCGCCGCGCTCGCCGGCTTCGCTGGACAGCACGATGCCCTCCCAGATCAGCGCCGCGGGATCGCGCGGCGCCGCCTGGCGGGCGGCGGCCGCCTGCGCGGCCAGGTTGGCATAGGCCTGCAGACGCTGCGGCTTCGGCGTCTGGTAGGCGACCTGGGCCCACTGGTCGCGCACCGCGACCACCGCCGGCGTCAGCGGCGCGGCGGCGACGGCCGCCCCCAGCGGCGACAGCGCAAGCAACAACGACAGCGCACGCAGACGGACGTTCATCGGGCATCTCCAAATCGGGAAGGAGCGCGCGCGGCATGCCGGCGCACCACAGGCAACTGCGCTTTCAAACTGCGGTCCACCAGCCCCGGCAGGGCGCCGTTGAGGCGGGCGAAGAGTTTTTCCGGCCAACCGATCTGCAGGCGCCGATCGCCGCGTTCGATCGCCTGGCGCAGCGCGCGCGCCACCCGCTCGGGCGTATCCGCGCCGACCTTCAACTCCTGGTTCATCGCATCCACCTGCGCGGTGTTGAACGCGGTGCGGGTGGCGCGCGGCGCCAGATACTGGAAACGCACATGGCTGTCGGCGTACTCGCGCGCCAGCGCCTCGAACAGCCCGCGCAGGCCGAACTTGCTGGCGCTGTAGCCGGCGAAACCGGGGAACCCCAGGCTGCCGAAGGTCGAGCCGACCGCCACCACCGTGGCCTGCGGCTGCGCCTGCAGCAACGGCAGCAGCGCGCGCACCAGCAACATCGGCGCCATCAGGTTGGTGTCGAGCAATTGCCGCAGATCCTGCTCGGACTGCTCGGCGAACAGGCCGAAGCCGCTCTGCGCATGCGCGATCAGCAGCAGCGAGGGACGGATCGGCAAGGCCCCGGCGGCGGCGAGCAACTGCGCGCGCCCGGCCGGCGTGGACAGGTCCAGCGGCAGCGGCAGCACCCGCCCCTGCGGATGCCGGCCGGCGACCTGCGCCAGGCGCACCGGGTCGCGGCCGACCGCCAGCACGCAGGCACCGGCGGCCACCAGTTCGTCGCACAGGGCGGCGCCGATGCCGCCACTGGCGCCGGTGAGAATCACACTGCGTCCGTTGAGATCCATCATGCGGCCTCCGCCATGGGCAGCGCCGGCTGTGCGCGCAGGCTGCGGAAAATGTCGCCGTACAGGCCGTAGAAGCGCTTGGCCGCATGCACCACGGCGCGCTGGTCGTCGGCATCGTCGAGCCGGTCCATCAGGCCTTCGAAGAAGCCGGCATGCTCGATGTCCAGGTCGCCGTGCGAGCGCAGGTAGCTGAAGGCGTTGCGCGGCAGGCCCAGCGAGGTCTCGATGCTCTCGGCCGCGCGCGTGGCCAGCGCCACGCTGGTGCCTTCCAGCACCAGCACCATGCCGAAGAAGCCGACCGGATTGCCGCGGGCGATGATGTCGTAGGCGTAGGCCACCATCAGTTCGGTCGCCGCCGATGGCATCGAGGCGGCGGCGGCGGCGCGGTCTGCGCCGCAGGCGGCCAGGTCGTCGAGGATCCACTCCTGGTGGCCCAGTTCTTCCTCGATGTACTCGGCCACCGCGCTGCGCAGCCACTCCAGCCGTGCCGGCAGGCGCGCGCCGCAGGCCATCAGCAGGGGCACGGTATGGCGCACGTGGTGATAGGCCTGGCCGAGGAAGGCGACGTAGTCGGCGCCGGCGATCTGCCCGGCAAGGGCAGTCTGGATGATCGGGATGGCGATCAGGTCGGCGCGTTCGGCCTGGGTCTCGGCGAGCAGCCGGGCATGGAAACTCATTGGAAGGCTCCTGGGGCGGGATCGGGTTCGAGTTCGGCATAGCGCTGCGCCACGGCGTCGGCGTAGCGCTGCAGGATGGCGTCGCGGCGCGGGCGGCCGTTGCCGGTGAGCAGGCCGTCGGCGGCGCTGAACGGCGCGGCGGCGCGCACGAAGCCGGCGACGCGGGCGTAATCGGGCAGGCCGGCGTTGACCTCGGCCAGCGCGCCGTGCAGCGCGGCGTCGTCTTCGCCAGCGCGGCGCGGCCACAGCACCGCCAGGTTGTGCGCACGCGCCTCGCCGCACACCACCGCCTGGGCGATCAGCGGATGCTGCAGCAGTTCGCTTTCCACCCACTCCGGCGAGACATTGCGGCCGAACGCGGTGATGAACACATGCTTGCGGCGGCCGGTGATGTGCACGAAGCCGTCGGCATCGACATGGCCCAGGTCGCCGGTGGCGATCGGCCCCGGTGCCGGGCCGGGCGCGCCCAGGTAGCCCAGGCAGCGCACGCCCTCGACCTGCAGTTCGCCATCGACCACCCGCACCCGCGCATGCGGCAGCGGCCGTCCGACGCTGCCCAGGCGCTGCGCCTCGGGCCGGTTCAAGGCCACCACCGAGGCGCACTCGGTCAGGCCGTAGCCTTCGAACACCGGCAACTGCAGCGCCGCCGCACGGCGCAGCAGGCCCGGGCCGACGCGGCCACCGCCGACCGCCAGGTAGCGCAACGAGGCGGGCAGCGGCACGCCGCGCTCGGCGGCCATGACCAGCCCCAGCAGCAACTGCGGCACCAGGATCACGCTGTGCGGCTGGTAGCGGTGCAGGCAGGCGATCAGGGTCGGGATGTCCAGGCCGGCAGCGCCGCTGTAGCCGATCTCGGCCAGCGACGGCAGCGCGATCTGCGCGCCGGACAGCAGCGGCGCGTACAGGCCGCCAACGTTCTCCAGCAGCGTCGACAGCGGCATCAGGCACAGGTGCCGGCGCGGCGCCAGCGCCGAGGCGGCGTCGGCCAGCGAGCCGGCGACCTGCAGCAACGCGTCGGCGCTCAGGCACACGCCCTTCGGCTGGCCGGTGGTGCCGGAGGTGTAGGTGATGCAGCCGGTGCCCGCGGGCAGGGCCACCGGCGCCTGCGTCAGGCGCCGGCCAGCCAGTCCCGGCTCCGGCAGGCGCAACGCCTCGCCGTCAAGGTCGGCCAGCGCCGGACCCGGCGCCGCGATCAGCCCCTGCGCGCCGCTGCTGGCCAGGGCGTACTGCACCTGCGCCGGGCTGAAGAAGGTCGGCAGCGGCACGTGCACGCCGCCGTTCAGGCGGATCGCCAGGTCCAGCAGCAGCCACTCGGGGCCATTGTCCAGGCGGCTGGCGACGCAATGCACCCCATGCCCCTGCAGCGCATCGGCCAGGCGCTGGGCGCGCTCGAGCAGATCGCGCTCGCGCAGCGCCCCATCGGCGTAAAGCACGCGCGCGTCGTCGCCGCGCAAGCCGGCCAGCAGGTCGGCGACGCCGGGCGTGCTCACGGCGCCCCCGCCAGGCAGGCGCGGAACGTGGGCAGCACGCCGTGGCGGGGTTCCGCCTCGCGCTGCAGGAAGGCGTGCCCGGCGGCGATGTCGCCGAACATCAGCCGCGGCTGCGCCGCGTAGTAGTCGCCCCAATCGCTGGGATCGTCGCGCAGATCCTGGCCGCGCGCCTCGCCCAGCTCCACAGTGGCCAGGTGCAGGCGGTCGAAGGCGTTGCGCAGTTGCCGGGTCGCCACGAACAGCACCCAGCGCAGGCCCGCGCCATGCAGGGTGCAGGTCAGTGCGCGGATCATCGCCCGCGCGTCGCCGGCGTGCTCGGCGGCGAAATTGCCCACCTCCACCAACTCCGTGCGCACCACCCGCCGCGGCATCCGCTCGGCGATCGCCAGCTCGGCCGGCTGCGCCAGGTACTGCTCGACGAACAGCGGACCCTCGCTGGCGCAGCGCAGCCCCAGCGCGGCCTGCAGGCGACCGTCGGCGCCGTGGTAGGCGAGCAGGTGCGGAAGAAAGCCGCGCAGGACCGCGCCGTAGCGCTCGCGGTAGACCCGGGCGATGAAGGCTTCCACCTGCGCGCGATCGGGATGCAGGGCATCGACCAGCACAGGATCGGCGAAGCGGAAACCGGAAGCAGCGGAGAGGGGGACGATGGCCATGGCGGCATCGTCGGGGCAGTCGATTAGGCGACCATGAGCCCGATGTTAGGCAAATGTAAGCCGCGCATAAGCAAAGCATTGGACGCCGTGGCCCTGCCGTCCGTGCGCGCCGGCGCACTGCGCAGCCCGGCCCCCACGCCCGCCGAACGCAGCGTCACAATAATGAACCAGCGGGTCTAGTATAAATATCGAACCGACTGGTCTAGTATTGCCACCCATGGTCAGCAAATCGTCCGCCGCCTCCGCCAAATCCTCCTCGCGTCCCGCCGGGCCCGGTCGCCCCAAGGACATGGGCAAACGCGCCGCGATCCTGGAAGCGGCACGGGAAATGTTCACCGAACTGGGCTTCGGCGGGGTCAGCATGGACGGCATCGCCGCCCGCGCCGGCGTCTCCAAGCTCACCGTCTACAGCCACTACGGCGACAAGGAAACCCTGTTCGCCGAGGCGGTGCGCGCGCAATGCCAGGCGCTGCTGCCCGACGACCTGTTCGGGCACGCCCTGAAAGGACCGCTGCGCACCCAGTTGCTGGACATCGGCCAGGCCTTCTTCGCCATGATCAGCAGCGACGCGGCGATGGCCACCCACCGCATGATGCTGACCCCGGGCACAGGCGACGACCACGTCCGCGAGATGTTCTGGAATGCCGGTCCCAAGCGCACCCAGCAGCACCTGGCGCAACTGCTGCAGGCCCACGTCGCCGCCGGCGCGCTGGACATCGCCGACCTCGACCTGGCCGCCTCGCAGTTCTTCTGCCTGGTCAAGGGCGAGCTGTACTCGCTGATGATGTGCGGGCTGTGCCGCGACGCCAGCCAGGAGCGGATCCGCGCCCATGTCGAGGCCAGCATCGACTTCTTCCTGCGTGCCTATGCGGCGCGCTAGCCCGGCCGTGGGGCTGTCCGCGACGGCCGATGACTTCCGGCACTGCGCGCCGGACCGTCCGGCGGCGATGCTGCGGCATACGCCCGGCCTCCGTGCCGGCTAAAATGCCCGGCCCTCCGCGTTGGATGCCCGAAATGACGATCGACTACTCCCAAGCCCGCGAAAAGATGGTGGAACAGCAGGTCCGTCCCTGGGACGTGCTGGACCTGCGCGTGCTCGACGTGCTGTCGCGGCTGCCGCGCGAGACCTTCGTGCCGCCGGCCCACCGCGCCGTGGCCTACGCCGACCTGGAGATTCCGCTGGGCCACGGCCAGTTCATGATGAAGCCGGTCATCGAAGGCCGCATGCTGCAGGCCCTGGACCTGCAGCCGGGCGAGGACGTGCTGGAGATCGGCACCGGCAGCGGCTTCGTCAGCGCCTGCCTGGGCGAGCTCGGCCGCGAAGTGGTCAGCCTGGAGATCGAGCCGGCCCTGGCCGCCGCTGCGCGCGCCAACCTGGACGCCGCCGGCCTGGGCAGCAACGTCCGCATCGAGACCGCCGACGCCTTCGCCTGGAACAGCGAGCGCCGCTTCGACGTGGTCTGCGTCACCGCCGCGGTCACCGAGATCCCGGCCCAGTTCCTGGCCTGGCTGCGCCCCGGCGGCCGCCTGTTCGCGATCCGCGGCCGCGCGCCGGTCATGGAAGCGGTGCTGGTGCATGCCGAAGCGGGCGCGCCGCGCACGGAATCGCTGTTCGAAACCGACCTGGCGTACTACCTGCGAGGCGCAGCGCCAGTCCCCCAGTTCACATTCTGATCCATCAAGGAAGCCGCAATGATCCGCCGATCCCTCGTCCTGGCGCTGGCCGCCGCGCTGTTTCCGTTGGCCGCCAACGCCACGGACCTGCTGCAAGTCTACGAAATGGCCCGCAACAGCGACCCGCAGTTGGCCTCCGCGGAATCGACCCGGCTGTACGACAAGGAAGGCGAAGTGCAGGCGCGCGCCGCCCTGCTGCCGCAGATCAACGGCAGTGCGTCGCTGCAGCGCAACCATAGCGAAGTCGAGCGCGGCGGCGGCGAACTGGCCGGCACCGGCAAGAGCCGCAGCTACGCCGTGCAGGGCCAGCAGACCCTGGTCAACTTCGCCCAGTTCTCCAACCTGCGCGCGCAGAAGGCGCGCAGCCTGGCCGCCGACTACACCCTGGATTCGGCCAACGACGACCTGATCGTGCGCACCTCGGCGGCCTACTTCAACGTGCTGGTGGCGATCGAATCGCTGGTCGCCGCCGAGACCAACGAAGCCGCCGCCAAGAAGCAGTTCGACTATGCCGACAAGCGCCTGGAAGTGGGCCTGGCGCCGATCACCGACGTGCACGAAGCCCGCGCCGAGTACGACCAGGCCCGCGCCGACACGATCAATGCGCGCAACTCGCTGCAGGACCTGTACCAGGCGCTGACCCAGATCACCGGCCAGCCGGTGCGCGACCTGCGCGGCCTGCCGGAGGATTTCCGTCCGCAGCTGCCGGCCACCGGCGGCGACATCGACAGCCTGATCGCCTCGGCGCTGGACAAGAACCCGTCGCTGCGGTCCTATCAGTACCAGGTGCAGGCGGCCGAGGCCAGCGTCTCGGCGGCACGCGCCGGGCACCTGCCGACGCTGAGCCTGTCGGCCAGCGCCGGCCGCGATGCGAACTGGGGCAACAGCGTCTCCGGCAGCGGCAGCACCCCGCGCGCCGACAGCAACACCATCGGCCTGACCTTGAACATCCCGATCTTCGCCGGCGGCGCCACCCAGTCCGGCGTGCGCCAGGCGCTGGCGCAGCGCGACATCGCTCAGGACACCTACGAACTGCAGAAGCGCGCGCTCGACCGCAACACCCGCAACGCCTACCAGACGGTGGTGGCCGGGATCAGCGAAATCGAGGCGCGGCGCCTGGCGGTGGTCTCGGCGCAGGCCGCGTTCGATGCCTCGCAGGTCGGCCTGGAAGTGGGCACCCGCACCGTGCTGGACGTGGTGCAGAACCAGCGCACCCTGTACCAGGCGCAGCTGGCCTACGCGCAGGCGCGCTACAACTTCCTGCAGAACCGTCTGCTGCTGAGCCAGGCGCTCGGCTCGCTGGACGTGGCCGAGGTACAGTCGATCAACGCGCTGCTGACCCAGAGCGCCGAATCCAAGCTCAACTCCGCCAACAGCACGCAATAAGCGCACGCACACGCGCTTGCCGCCGAAACGGCGGGCCTTCGGGTCCGCCGTTTTTGTTTGTGGAGGCGTGGAGCGAATTGCGGCAGCCTCCTGTGGGAGGGACTTCAGTCCCGACGCGCTGCGCGATGGGATGAGAGGGATGGCGAGTGCCATGCGTCGCGACTTGCAGGGCACCTCGAGTAACGACGCATATCATTCGCAGGAGCTTCAGGAGCGGCTTCAGCCGCGACGGGACTTCCCATGAACAGCCCGTCATGGCGATATCCGCTGCGACGGATATGCCCGCGCGCCTCTACGACGCGTCAGTCCTCCACGCCCGCATCGCCCGCCAGCGGCGGCAGGTGCGGCGCGATCAGTTGCAGGGTCCGCTGCAGCGCGCCGCGGCCGTTGGCGACCAGCGCGCAGCCGGCCTCGGCCATCTGCTTGCGCGCCTCCGCGTCGCCCAGCAGGGACTGCAGCGCCGCGCACACGGCGCCGGCATCCTCGCAGATGGCCACCGCGCCGGCTTCGCGCATGCGCCGCGAAATCTCGGAAAAATTATGCAGGTGCGGGCCGGTCACCGACGGCGTGCCGACCGCCGCCGGCTCCAGCAGGTTGTGCCCGCCGATCGGTTGCAAGCTGCCGCCGACGAAGGCCACCTGGGCACACGCATAGAACCCCATCAGCTCGCCCAGCGTATCGATCACGAACACCGCATCCTCGGTGCCCGGCCACTGCTGCTGGCGGCGCGTGGCCACACGCCAGCCCTGGTCGCGCGCCAGCGCCTCGACCTTGGCGAAGCGCTCCGGATGCCGCGGTGCCCACAGCAGCAGCAGGTCCGGCCACTGCCGGCGCAGCTGCCGGTGCATCTCGATCACCGCCGCCTCCTCGCCGTCGTGGGTGCTGGCGGCGATCCACACCGGACGCGCCGCCGGCACGCGCTCGCGGAACGCCGCGACGACCTCCGACAAGTGCGCAGGCGCGGCGATGTCGAACTTCAGGTTGCCCAACGCGCGCACCTGCTCGGCACGCGCGCCGAGCGCGACGAAGCGCTCGGCATCCTCCTGCGACTGCGCCGCCACGCAGGTGACGGTGCGCAGCGCACGCCCGATCAACGGCCGCAGCAGCCGATAGCCGCGCAACGAACGCGCCGACAGCCGCGCATTGAGCACGTACACGGGAATGCCGCGGTCGCGGCAGCCGAACAGCATGTTCGGCCACAGCTCGGTTTCCAGGATCAGCGCCAGGCTGGGGCGGAAGTGCTGCAGGAAACGGCCGACGCTGCCGGGCACGTCGTAGGGCAGATACACATGATCGAGCGCATCTCCCCACAGCGCGCGCACCCGCTCCGAACCGGTCGGGGTGATGGTGGTGATCACCCAGCGGATGTCCGGGCGCTGCGCGCGCAGCGCATTGACCACCGGCGCGGCGACGTTGACCTCGCCCACCGAGACCGCATGCAGCCACACCCGCGGCCGCCCGCGCGCCTGCGAATACGAGGCGTAGCGCTCGTCCCAGCGCTGGAAGTACTGGCGCACGCGGAAACCGCGCCAGACCAGGTGATAGACGGTGACCGGCAGCAGCAGATAGAGCACGGCCGAGTACAGGCCGCGCAGCAGCCGCTCGATGAAATCGTTGCGCATCCGGACAGCATAGCCGGTTGCAAGCAGGCGGCGGCAGACGATCGCCACGCGCGCCGCAGCGCACGCCGACGCGGTCGTGCGCGCGCCCGGCTAAACTTGGCGCATGTCTGCCGCCCCCACTCCGCCCGCGTCCGCCACCCAGGCCGCACCGCCGCCACGCTCGCCCCGCCACTGGCCCACCTGGCTGCTGCTCGGCTTGGCGGTGATCGCCGCGCGCCTGCCCTGGCTGTTGCAGCGCGCCCTGGGTCGCGGCATCGGCTGGCTGGCGCTGCGCCTGGCCGGCACCCGCCGCCACGCCGCCGAGGTGAACCTGAAGCTGTGCTTCCCGGAGCAGAGCGATGCCTGGCGCGAACGCCTGCTGCGCGACAGCTTCGATGCGCTGGGCGTGGGCGTGTTCGAATTCGCCCGCGCCTGGTGGGGCGGCATCGGCGCGATCCGCCGGCGCACCCGCATCGAGGGGCTGGAACACCTGCAGGCCTTGCAGGCGCAGGGCCGCGGCGTGCTGCTGGTGTCGGGCCACTTCATGACCCTGGAGATCTGCGGCCGGCTGCTGTGCCAGTACGTGCCGCTGGCCGGCATGTACCGGCGCCACCGCAATCCGGTGTTCGAATGGGCGGTCAAGCGCGGCCGCCTGCGCTACGCCACCGCGATGTTCGCCAACGAGGACCTGCGCGGCAGCGTGCGCCATCTTAAGCGCGGCGGTTTCCTGTGGTACGCGCCGGACCAGGACATGCGCGGCAAGGACACGGTGTTCGTGCCGTTCTTCGGCATGCCTGCGGCCACCATCACCGCCACCCACCAACTGGCGCGGCTGACCGGCTGCGCGGTGGTGCCGTACTTCCACCGCCGCGAAGGCGCCGACTACGTGCTGCGCATCGCGCCGCCGCTGCAGGACTTCCCGTCGGAGGACATGGTCGCCGACACCGCGCGGGTCAACGCCGCCATCGAGGCGATGGTGCGCGAAGCGCCGGCGCAGTATCTGTGGATCCACCGCCGCTTCAAGCGCCAGCCCGGCGGCCGCAGCGACTTCTACGAGCGCGGCTGAGCGCTCACCCAGGCGTCGCGGCGTCGGCGCGCTCGCCCGGTTCGGGGTCGTTCGCCAGCAGGGCGCCGGCGTACAGGCCGATCAGCAGCATGGTCAGCCCGCCCCAGAACGACGAATAGAACGCCAGGTGGGTATTGAACGGGAACACCGTGATCAGCAGCGCCTGCATCGCCGGGCGCGCCCGCTCGCGCGCCTGCGCCGAGGCGTAGCGCCACGCGCGCCAAGCCTGCGCGGCACCGGCCAGCCACAGCAGCAGGCCGATCACGCCGGTCTCGGCGAGCACCTCGAGCACGATCTGGTGGGCATGAAAGGCCGGCTCGCGCCCCCATTCCCCGGCATGGCTCGGATCCGGGTCGCACCCGACGTAGGCCTCGCGGAAGCCGCGCACGCCGACGCCGTTGATCGGGTGCTGGCGGATCATGCACCAGGCCGCGCTCCAGATCTGCGCACGCCCGGTCAGCGCCGCGTTGAGGTCGGCCGGATGCCCGCTGAGTGCGCGCGCGGTGCGCTCGAAGCGGTCGTGCACCTGCGGCGACACCACGCCGAGCACACCGGCGCCCAGCAGCGCGGCCACGCCCAGCGCCAGCAGCTTGCGCGCGCCGAGCAGGCGCCAGCCCGACAGCACCAGCAGCACCGCGAAGGTGATCCACGACGCGCGCGATCCCGCCAGCACCAGCACCACGCCGACCGCCCCTGCCGCGATCAGCCAGCCCCAGGCACCGCCGCGGCGCGCGGCCAGCCACAGCAGGAACGGCGACACACTGGCCAGCACCTGGCCGAACTTCAGGTTGCACGGGCCGAACACGCCGCTGAGGCGATCAGCCAGGGCGATCTCCTGCGGCGTGCACAGGCCGTGGTGGCTGATCGCCCACTTCAGCTGGTCCAGCGACCAGAACAGCGGGCTGGTGCCGCACAACGCCTGCGCCAGCGCATCCAGGGTCCAGATCGCGGCGATCACCGCCAGGCCGTTGAAGGTGGTGCGGCGACCGCGCGGCGTCGCCACCGCCATCGCCACCAGCCACAGGAACGGCAGGAAACGCAGGTCCACCGCCGATTCGCGCAGTGCCAGCGGCACGTCCACCGCGCCCAGCGCCGACAGCGGCTGCGGCAGCCAGTAGGTGAGGAACAGCAGCGTGGTCAGCGCCCAGGCCGGGCCGCTGAGCAGGCGCGCGCCGCCGCGGAAGCGGCTGTGCAGCAGGCGCGCCAGGGTGACCAGGGCGCCCAGCGCCAGCACCCCGGCGGCCAGGCCCGGCGCAGGCCACAGCGCGACGAACACCAGCACCCACACCGGCGCCCAGCGTTCGCGGACTTCGGGCAAGGCAGAAGCGGACAGGGAACCGTCAGGGCCGGAGTTCGTCATAGATCGCCAGGGTGCTGCGCTGCATCGCCTGCAGCGTATAGGGAAGCGTGGCCGGCGGCGCCGGCGGTTGTGCCAGCAGTGCGCGCGCGGCCGCCAGCAAGGCCACGGCGTCGAAGGTCGCCACTGCGCCGGCGGGCTGCAGCTGCGCCAGCAATTCGCCGACCCCGCCATGCGCCCAGCCCAGCACCGGCCGCCCGACCGCCAGCGCCTCGACCACGGTGCGACCGAACGCCTCGGGCTTGCGCGACAGCTGCAGCACCAGGTCGCTGGCGGCGTAGGCGTCGGCGATGCGTGCGGTCGGCGGCGTGAACGCCACCGCGTCGGCCACGCCGAGGGTCGCCGCCTCGGCTTCCAGTTCGCGGATGTAGGCCTCGCGCCCGGCCTCGCGCGCGCCCGGCAGCCACAGCCGCGCGTCGCGTCCCTCGCCGCGCAGCGCCGCCAGCAGGCGCAGCGCGTCGGCGTGGCCCTTCAGGCGGGTGCCGCGCCCCGGCAGCAACAGCAGCGGCCCATCCCCGGCCAACGCCGGCGCCTGGCTGACGGCCCAGGCCCGCGCCTGCGCATCGGGCCAGGGACGGCGCGGGAACTGCGCCGGATCGATGCCGCGCGGCACCACCCGCAGGCGCGCCGGATCGGTCTGCGGATAGTGCTGCAGCACGTAGTCGCGCACGGTCTCGGACACGCAGATGACCCGCTCGCCGCGGGTCATCACCGCGCTGTAGCGGCTCGGCGAGTTGAGCCCATGCACGGTGGTGACCAGGCGCGGACGCTGCGCCGCCGGCATGCCCTGCAGCGCGCGCCAGCCCAGCCAGGCCGGCAACCGCGAGCGCGCGTGCACGATGTCGGCGCGCTCGCGCGCGAACAGGCGCCGCAGCGCCGGCACGTGGCGCAGGGTCAGCAAGGACTTGCGGCCGATGTCCAGGGCGATGTGTTCGGCGCCGGTGGCGGCCAGCGCCGGCAGCAGCCGGCCGCCGGCCGACACGACCACGGCGCGATGCCCGGCCTCGACCAGGGCCTGGGCGATTTCCAGGGTGGACCGCTCGACGCCGCCGGACTCCAGCGCCGGCAGCAGCTGCACCACGGTCAGGCGGTGCATCGAACCCGGATCAGTCGACCAGCACGAAGACCGCGCCGCAGTACGGGCACTTGGCTTCCAGGCCCGGCTCGTCCTCGATCGGCAGGTAGACCCGCGGATGCGAGTTCCACAGCGCCATTTCCGGGGTCGGGCAGCTCAGCGGCAGGTCGGCGCGGCGCACCTCGTAGCGCGTCTGGGCATTGGCGGGCGCGGTGGCGGTATGGCTCATGGCGGTGGGGACACGGCAAAAAGGGACAGGCGATTCTAGCAGCCCGTCCCGCCACGGGCGCGGTGCGCGGCGGCGGCCCCAGGCGGTCCTTTCACGCGCCTTTCCGGTTCGCTTGATACGGAACCAACGCACCACTATGCTGGCATCACGCGGCGCCGACATGCCGCTTTGAGGTGTCTCGTGGATATAGGTGTGCGTTTGATGCAGGCGCGGCGAAATGCCGGTTTCACACTGCGCGAGCTTGCCGCCTTGCTGGGCGTGGCGCATAGCACCCTGGGTCATTGGGAGAACAACCGTTCGGTCCCCAATGCTCGGCATTTGCTGAAGATCGCCGAACTTACCGGCGTCGATGCGTATGTGCTGCTGACCGGCAAGCCGTCCAAGCTGAACCAGACCGACAGCGACAGCCTGCCGTTGCCGGTGGGCAAGCGCATGGCCTGAGCGCGGCGCGGCGCCACTGGCGCCGTCCCCGTGCCCGGCTCGACCCCGCGCCGCCCAGGTGCCGGCTGCGCGTGAAGACGCGACTCGCACCGCGACACTTGCTGTCGCCCCGATATGAAACCGCTTCCAGCCCCGCCCTTTCGCTGATCTCGCCGCGATCCGACGCAGCGGTTGCGGCACGCGTGCCGCTGCAGCGTCACTCCCTCACTGCCTCTGGCGCAACCGCGGCCGCCTCCCCTGCCACTCATTCCGTCTGCGGCGACATCGCGCGCTCAGGCACGGCCTCGCGCACGACTGCACGTGAGGCGCGCGCAGCGCGCGAGCGGATCTCCTGAAGACATGAGGGTGGCAGCCGTGCTGCCAGCCGTGCCGTGTGCGCACGCCGGAAGCGCCGCTGCAGCACGTGCAGCCGCACCGGCACCACAGTCATGCGGGCCGGTGCGGGCTGGAAGCCGCGTAGAGGCTTATTTTTCCGCTTCGAGCTGCTTGCGGATCTGCGCGTCGACCGCGGCGATCGCGGTCATGTTCATCACCCGGCGCGAAGTGGCGCTGGTGGTGAGGATGTGCACCGCCTTGGAAATGCCCATCAGGATCGGGCCGATCGCCACACCGTCGGTGAACACGCGCACCAGGTTGTAGGCGATGTTGGCCGCTTCCAGGTTCGGCAGCACGAACAGGTTGGCGCGGCCCTTCAGCGTGCTGTTGGGCATGATCTGCTTGCGCAGCGCCTCGTCCCACGCGGTATCGCCCTGCATCTCTCCGTCGATGTTGAGCTCGGGCTTGCGCTTGAGCAGCGCCTCGCGCACCTGCCGCATCTTCAGCGCGTCGCGCGAATCGTGGCTGCCGAAGTTGGAGTGCGACAGCAGCGCGATGTTCGGCTCGATGCCGAACAGCTTCAGGCGATAGGCGGCCTGCAGCGTGGCTTCGACGATCTGTTCCACGCTCGGGTCTTCCTGCACGTGGGTGTCGACGAAGAAGAACGCGCCCTGCTGGTTGATCACGCCGGTCATCGCCGAGGTCGAACTGACCCGCGGCTCCAGCGGAATCACACTGCGTGCGTAGCCGAGCTTCTTGTGGAAGCGGCCGACCACGCCGGTGAGCAGCGCATCGGCTTCGCCGCGCGCGACCATCACCGCGGCGATCAGCGTCGGCCGCGAGCGCATCAGTTCCTTGGCCGCGGTGACGGTGACGCCGCGGCGCTCGGTGAGCGCGTGGTAGTACTGCCAGTAGTCGTTGAAGCGCGGATCGTCGTGGATGTTGGTGATCTCGAAATCCACACCGGCAGTGATGCGCAGGCCCAGGCGCTGAATGCGCGCCTCGATCACGTCCGGGCGGCCGATCAGAATCGGGAACGCCAGGCCCTCGTCGATCACGCTCTGCACCGCGCGCAGCACCACTTCCTCTTCGCCCTCGGCATAGACCACGCGCTGCTTGTCGGCGCGGGCGCGGTCGTACACCGGCTTCATCATCAGGCTGGTGCGGTAGACGAACTGGCTGAGCTTGTCGCGGTAGGCGGCCATGTCGGCGATCGGCCGCGTGGCCACGCCCGAATCCATCGCCGCCTGCGCCACCGCCGAGGACAGCTCGACCAGCAGGCGCGGATCCAGCGGCCGCGGGATCAGGTAGTCGGGACCGAAGCTCGGCGTCTCGCCGCCGTAGGCCGCGCCGAGGTCGGAGGCCTCGCGCCGCGCCATCGCCGCGATCGCCTTGACGCAGGCGATCTTCATTTCCTCGTTGATGCCGGTGGCGCCGACGTCGATGGCGCCACGGAACAGGTAGGGGAAGCACAGCACGTTGTTGATCTGGTTCGGATAGTCCGAACGGCCGGTGCCGATGATCGCGTCCGGACGCACCGCCTTGGCTGCCTCCGGCGTGATCTCCGGATTCGGATTGGCCAGGGCGAAGATCACCGGCTGCGGCGCCATCGTCGCCACCATCTCCGGCTTGAGGATGCCGGCGGCCGACAGGCCGAGGAAGATGTCCGCGCCCTCGACGATCTCGGCCAGGGTGCGCTTGTCGGTATCGCGGGCGTAGCGCGCCTTGTCCGGGTCCAGGTCGGTGCGGCCGGTGTGGATCACGCCGTCGCGATCCAGGGCCAGGATGTTCTCCGGCTTCAGGCCCAGCGAGACCAGCATGTTGACGCAGGAGATGCCGGCCGCGCCCATGCCGGTGGTGGCCAGCTTGACCTCTTCGATCTTCTTGCCGGTGACCACCAGCGCATTGAGCACGGCCGCGCCGACGATGATCGCGGTGCCGTGCTGGTCGTCGTGGAACACCGGGATGTTCATGCGCTCGCGCAGCTTGCGCTCGACGATGAAGCACTCCGGCGCCTTGATGTCTTCCAGGTTGATGCCGCCGAAGGTCGGCTCGAGGCTGGCGATGATGTCGACCAGCTTGTCCGGGTCGTTCTCGTTGATCTCGATGTCGAACACGTCGATGCCGGCGAACTTCTGGAACAGCACGCCCTTGCCTTCCATCACCGGCTTGGACGCCAGCGGGCCGATGTTGCCCAGGCCCAGCACCGCGGTGCCGTTGCTGATCACCGCCACCAGGTTGCCGCGCGCGGTCAGTTCGCTGGCCTGTTTCGGATCGGCGACGATGGCCTCGCAGGCGAAGGCGACGCCCGGCGAATAGGCCAGGGAGAGATCGCGCTGGGTCAGCATGGGCTTGGTCGCGGAGACCTTGATCTTGCCCGGCGGCTGCTGGCGGTGATAGTCGAGGGCGGCCTGTTTGAAATCGTCGTTTGACATCGAGGGCTTCTTTTGTCGAAAGGCGCGGAGGCCCGGAATTCTACCCCCAGCCGCAGGAGCGGTCCTGTCTGGCGGCTGTCGCCACGGCCTTGGGGGCAGGAAAAAAGCAACGCGCCGGCAAGGCCGGCGCGTGGTGTGATGCAAGGGATCAGCGCGTGGCGAGCGGTTCGGCCGCCACCGCCGGCAGCGGCACGGCCTCGCCATCCAGCGCCAGGCGCAGGCGGTCGCGATCCAGCGCATTCTCCCAGCGCGAGACCACCACGGTGGCCACCGCATTGCCCATGAAGTTGGTCAGCGAGCGGCATTCGCTCATGAAGCGGTCCACGCCCAGGATCAACGCCATGCCGGCGACCGGCACTTCCGGCACCACCGCCAGCGTCGCCGCCAGGGTGATGAAGCCGGCGCCGGTCACACCGGCCGCGCCCTTGGAGCTGAGCATCGCCACCAGCAGCAGCGTGATCTGATGGCCCAGAGTGAGTTCGGTGTTGGTGGCCTGCGCAATGAACAGCGCCGCGAGCGTCATGTAGATGTTGGTGCCGTCGAGGTTGAACGAGTAACCGGTGGGCACCACCAGGCCGACCACCGACTTCTCGCACCCGGCGCGCTCCATCTTCTCCATCAGCGACGGCAGCGCCGATTCGGACGAGGACGTGCCCAGCACCAGCAACAGTTCCGTCTTGAGGTAGCGGATCAGCTTGAAGATCGAGAAGCCGCACAGATAGGCGACGGCGCCGAGGATCACCACCACGAACAGCAGCGAGGTGACGTAAAACGAACCGACCAGCCAGGCCAACTGCACCAGCGAGTGCAGGCCGTGCTCGCCGATGGTGTAGGCGATCGCGCCCAGCGCGCCGATCGGCGCGGCCTTCATCAGGATGTGCACCAGCTTGAACACCGGCGCGATCAACGCCTCCAGGAAGTTCAGGACCGGCTTGCCGCGCTCGCCGACCATCGCCAGCGACACGCCGAACAGCACGGCGACGAACAGCACCTGCAGCACGTTGGTCCCGACCAGCTTGCCGTTGACCACCTGGTCGCCGGTGAACGCGCCGAGCAGCGAGTTGGGGATGATGTCCATCAGGAAGCCGACCAGGGTCAGGTCGTGCGACTTCTGCACGTAGCTGGCGACCTTGCTCTGGTCCAGCGTGGCCAGGTTGACGTCCATGCCCGCGCCGGGCTGCACCACGTGCGCGACGATCATCCCCACCACCAGCGCCAGGGTGGAGAAGAACAGGAAGTACACCATCGCCTTGCCGAACACCCGGCCCACCGTCTTCAGGTGCGTCATGCCGGCGATGCCGGTGACGATGGTCAGGAAGATCACCGGCGCGATGATCATCTTCACCAGCTTGATGAAGGCATCGGCCAGCGGCTTGAGCTGCGTGGCGAACTGCGGCTCCAGATGGCCGAGCAAGGCACCGATGACGATGGCCACCAGCACCTGGACGTAGGTATGCCGGTAGAACGGCACCGGCCGCGGCGCAGGGCTGGCCGGGGAAGTTGAGATATGCATCGAAGGCGCTCCGGGACGGTCCGCCCACCCGACGCGGGTCGCGGAATGCTGCCTTTGTACGCGTCGCCAGCGTATAAGCAGATAACCTATTGGTACTAGGCCCGGCACCGCGCCGTGTCGACGCGGTTACAGTGGCGCGGCAGGCTCACGGAAGGGCTGACGCAACGCCGCACGCAGACGCCGCCCCTCGCGGCCGATGGCGGCGTGGCCGCCATCGCAGCGCACGTCTTCAGGGGGAGACGGCGCCGCAGGACTGCAACATCGCCGTAAAGAACGGCCGGGCGCGTCCGCTATTGCATGCAGGGGGCATCACGTCCGGCACCGTGTCCGCGTCGCAGCGGCCTCGCGGTTCGCGTGCGGTCCACCGCCGCACTGCCTGCGCCATCCATGGCACCACCAGCCCGGCCGGGGACTGCCGCGCCTTCATTCCTTACCGAGACGACTCCATCATGCGCCACACTCTCCTCTTCGCTGCGCTGGGCCTGACCGCCGCCGCTCCCGCCGTCGCCGCCAACGGTTTCGACGACTGGCCGACCAAGGTCGCCTTCAACGACGGCACCGAACTGGCCGTGACCGGCAACTACGCCTACGACTGGAACAACTTCTCCAACGACGACGGTCGCCTGGAGGACGACAACGCGTTCCGGCGCAAGGAGTTCGGCGCGACGCTGAAGAAGAAGGGCGTGTACGACGCGATGGTGTACTTCGACTTCCAGTCCAAGCTGTGGCTGGACGTGTTCTTCCGCTTCGAGACCAAGGCCCTGTTCGGCGCCGACTACGGCAAGGTGCGCCTGGGCTACATCAAGGTGCCGGTGGGCCTGGAAGGCGTGACCAGCTCGCGCGCGGACAGCTTCATGGAAGTGGCGCTGCCGGTGCAGGCCATCTACCAGGGCCGCCGTACCGGCGTGGAGTGGACCTTCGAGCGTCCGCAATACCTGCTGCAGGCCGGCGCCTACGGCGGCAAGGACCTGCAGGGCGACAACCCCGGCACCACCCAGGCGGTGCGCGGCGTGTGGACCCCGTTCAAGGCCGACGGCGACGTGCTGCACCTGGGCCTGGCGTACTCGCAGGAGAATCCGCGCGGCTACCACAACGGCTTGGACGTGAGCTTCAGCCCGCGCGCGCGCTTCCGTGCGCGTCCGGAAGCTGGCCTGACCGACGTGCGCCTGATCGATTCGGGCACGCTGGTCGACGTCGACCAGGTGCGCCGCACCGGCCTGGAGGCGATCTGGATCAAGGGACCGTTCTCGATGCAGGGCGAGGCGCTGCGCGCCGACGTGACCCGCGACAACGGCCGCCCCGACTACACCGCCGACGGCCAGTACGTGTTCGCCAGCTACGTGCTGACCGGCGAATCGCGGCCGTACAGCGCCGGCAACGTCGGCAACATCAAGCCGGCCAACGCCTACGGCGCGGTCGAGCTGCTGGCGCGCTACAGCCGCCTGGACCTGGACGACGGCACGGTGCTCGGCGGCCGCCAGCACGACTGGACCTTCGGCGCCAACTGGTACCTGACCAGCCACTTCAAGTTCCAGGTCAACTACGTGCGCGCCGATGCCGAACGCGCCGGCGTGCACGTCAAGCCGAACTCGCTGGACGTCCGCGCCCAGGTCCAGTTCTGAGCCAGCGCACGTCGGCCGATCCGAGGCGATCGGCCGGCGTGCACCCCGCTGCGCCAGCCGCAAAGGCTGCGCAGCGAGCCGCAGGAGGGGCGTCGGCGATGCCAAGGCCCCTTGGGTGATGCGGCCTCGGCGTCCACAGCGTGTTCGCGGCACATCCGCAAGACGACACCGGCGACGTTCCCTGATGCGATCGCCGTTGCACCTGCCGGCGGTTTCGGCTCGTTGGCGGTCCGCGACGCCCGCCATCTCCGCCGCATGCCGCAAACGGCAGCGCACCCTCTAAGCTGATGCGGTCCCGGTCGCCGCGTTCTTCCGCATGCCCTCGCTCCTGCGCCATCGTCGCCTGATCCTGCTGCTGGTCGTCATCGTCGGCGGCATGGTGCTGGCGATGCTGTCGGCGCAGCACGTCGCCGAACAGCGCGCGTTGCGCGCCGAGAGCGTGCAACTGCGGCAACAGCTGGAGCTGTATGCGCAGACGCTGCAGCAGCGCATCGACCGCTACCGTACCCTGCCGCAGGTGCTGTCGCTGGATCCGGAACTGCGCGACGCCCTGACCCATCCGCTGGACGCGGCTACCCAGCAGCAGTTGAACCTGAAGCTGGAGCGCGCCAACGACGTCACCCGCTCCTCGACCCTGACCCTGATCGACGCCAACGGCGTGGCCCTGGCCGCCAGCAACTGGCGCCTGGCCAGCAGCAACGTCGGCGCCGACTACAGCTTCCGCCCGTATGTGAAGCAGGCATTGGCGCAGGGCAAGGGCCGCTTCTACGGCATCGGCATGACCACCGGCGTGCCCGGCTACTTCCTCTCGCAGGCGATCCTCGACGCACGCGGGCGCCCGCTCGGGGTGATCGTGATCAAGATCGAACTGGCTGCACTGGAGCACGAATGGCTGCGCGTGCCCGACGTAGTGCTGGTCAGCGACGGCCATGGCGTGGTGTTCCTGTCCAGCCGCGACGTCTGGCGCTATCGCCAGTTGCAACCGCTCAGCGCGCACGAGCGCGACGAATTGCTGGCCACCCGCCAGTACGCGCAGCAGACGCTGCTGCCGGCGCGACGGCGGGTGCTGGAGACGCTGGACGACGGCGGCCAGGTGATGCGCATCGACATGCCGGCGCAGCCGGCGCCGCTGCTGTGGCAGAGCATGGCGCTGCCGGAAGGCGGCTGGCGCCTGCACCTGCTGCACGACGTCGGCGGCAGCCGCGCGGCCGGCCGCGCCGCCGCGCTGGCCGCGGCCGGCATCTGGCTGGCGCTGTCGTTCCTGGGCCTGCTGTTCCAGCAGCGCCAGCGCCTGGCGCGGCTGCGCCAGCGCAGCCGGCGCGAACTGGAGGCCTTGCTGCAGCAGCATGCGCAGGAGCTGCGCACCGCCCAGGACGGCATCGTGCAGGCCGCGCAGCAGGCCGACACCGGCCTCAGCCGCAGCCTGGAGCACCTGCCGCAGGGCGTGGTGATCATCGATGCGCAACTGCGCCTGGTGGCGTGGAATTCACGCTATCTGGAGATCTTCCGCTTCCCGCCGGAACTGATCCGGGTCGGGCGCCCGATCGAGGATGTGTTCCGCTACAACGCGCGCCGCGGCCTGCTCGGCCCCGGCCCGGTGGAAGCGGCGATCCAGCGCCGCCTGGACCACCTGCGCAGCGGCCGTCCGCACATGCGCGAGAGCGAGAAGGACGACGGCACGGTGCTGGAGATCCGCGGCAATCCGCTGCCCGACGGCGGCTTCGTGACCAGCTACGCCGACATCACCAGCTACAAGAACGCCGCGCGCGAACTGCGCTCGCTGGCCGACGCGCTGGAGCATCGCGTCGCCGAACGCACCCACGACCTGGCCGAGGCCAAGCGCGAGGCCGAGAACGCCAATCGCTACAAGACCCGCTTCGTGGCCTCGGCGGTGCACGACCTGCTGCAGCCGCTCAACGCCGCGCGCATGTTCGTCTCGGCGCTGCGCGGCAAGTTGCACGAGGCCGATGCGCGGCAGATCGCCGACCATGTCGACAACGCGCTGGCGGCGCAGGACGCGATCCTCAACAGCCTGTTGGACATCTCGCGACTGGAAGCGGGCACGTTGAAGACGCAGGTGCAGGACCTGGCGCTGGACCCGCTGCTGCAGACCCTGGCACGCGAGTTCGGCATCGTCGCCGAAGGCCGTGGGCTGCGCCTGGACTACGTACCGACCCGCGCCACCGTGCGCAGCGACGCGACCCTGCTGCGGCGCATCCTGCAGAACTTCCTCTCCAACGCGGTGCGCTACACCCCGCGCGGACGGGTGCTGCTGGGTTGCCGGCGCGACGGTGCGCAGCTGCGCATCGAAGTGCACGATCAGGGACCGGGTATTCCCGACGCCCTGCAGCAGGAGATCTTCGAAGAATTCCGCCGGCTTGGCGACGGCGTCGCCAACGACCGCGGCGCCGGCCTCGGCCTGGCGATCGTGGAGCGCATCGGCCGCCTGCTCGGCCACCGTATCGGCCTGCGCTCGCAGTTGGGCCGCGGCAGCGTGTTCTCGGTGACCGTGCCGCTGGGCGATGCCGCTGCGGCGCAACGCCAGGTGCCGGCGGCGATGGCCAGCGACAACGGCGACGACCCGATCCTGCATGGCTGCCGGGTCTGGTGCATCGACGACGACCCGCGCGTCTGCGAGGCCAGCCGGACCCTGCTGACGCGCTGGGCCTGCCAGGTGGAACTGGCCGCAGGCCCGGACCAGGCGCTGGCCGCAGCGCAGCCGGCACAGGCGCCGGAACTGGTATTGCTGGACGTGCGCATGGGCGACTGCCACGGCCCGACCCTGTTCGCGCAGCTGTGCGCACGCTGGCAGGCCGAGCCGCGGGTGATCCTGGTCACCGCCGAAGCCGATCCGGCGCTGCGCACCCTGGCGCAGGAACGCGGCTGGGGCTTCCTGGCCAAACCGGTCCGCGCGCCAGCCCTGCGCGCACTGATGACGCAGATGTTGCTGCGGCGTGGGTGAGGCGTGTGAGCGGTTTATCAGGCTTGGGGAATGTGGATCTTTGGCTGCCGTACCCTCATCCGCCCCTGCGGGGCACCTTCTCCCGAAGGGAGAAGGGAAGCGCTTAGCCCCTCTCCCCCCGGGAGAGGGGTTGGGGTGAGGGTACGGGCGCGCAGCGATGCCTCTACCACTCGCGCGGCGCGATCAGTTCCTCGACGTCGGCGTCTTCGAAACCATAGGCCTTGGCGATGTGCAGGAAATCCACGCCGATGTTCTCGCTTGCGGCGGTCTCGATCTCGCTGTCGTGGGCCTCGAACTCCAACGCCAGCTTGTTGAACTCTTCGGTGGCGGCATGGGTGAGCCGGTACAGCGCCGGCAGGTCCGCCGGTGCCTGCGCCTCGATCGCCTCGCACAACCGCAGCAGGATCTTCTGTCCCTTGCCGACCAGCGACGGGGGGAAGTAGTCGTCGTCCAGCATCTCCTGCAGGAACGGATAGTGGGCGGTCTGCTCGTTGCGGAGGGTCGTGGTGGGCATGGTCCGGTGGTCTCCGCCCGCGGGGGGCGCGGGCATCGGCGCATAGCATCGCGTATCCGGGCGCCGCAGAAAACGCCCCCCGCCGGCGCCCGGTTCAGGCCTCGCCTTCCGGCTCCAGCGCCTTCACCAGCACCGCGGCCTGGGTGCGGCTGTGGCATTCGAGCTTCTTCAGGATCGCGGTCACGTGGACCTTGACGGTGTTCTCGGCCAGGCCCAGTTCGTAGGCGATCTGCTTGTTGAGCAGACCGTCGGCCAGGCACAGCAGCACCCGGAACTGCTGCGGGGTCAGTTGCGCCAGGCGCGCCGCCAGCTGCGCGTCGGCCTCCGACCGCGCCGCGGTCAGCGGTGGGAACCAGGTGCCGCCGTCGAGCACCGCCGCCACCGCAATGCCGATGGTCTCGGCCGGCGAGGACTTGGGAATGAAGCCGGCCGCGCCGAACTGCTGCGCGCGGCGTATCACCCGCGGATGGTCGTTGGAGGAAATCACCACCACCGGCACGTCAGGGCGCTCGCCGCGCACGTGCAGCAGGGCCGAGAAGCCGCGCGCGCCGGGCATGGCCAGATCCAGCAGGATCAGGTCGGCATCGGCCTGCGCGGCCAGCGCGGCGTCCAGGGTGCCAGCGCTGGCCGCCTCCACCACCAGTGCGCGCGGCAAGGCCTGGCGCAACGCGTGCAGCACGGCGGCGCGGAACAGCGGGTGGTCGTCGGCGACCAGGATCGTCGGGGCATCCATGGGCGTGAAGGCGGCTGGCATGACGCTGCAACGCGGCGTCGGGTGGGCGCGGACAACGCGCAGGACCCGCAGTGTACGTGCGTGGCCGCTGGATGCCGAGTGCGCGAGACCCGATCGGGCGGCGGCGGGTTGCCCGAGACCGGCGTGCCGGGTGCCTGCGGAGAAACTCGTGCAGGACGCCGCGCACAACACCGCCACGCCGCGCATTGGCGCTCCGCAGCGCGCAGCAAGGCGTCCTCGGCCGCGCATTCAAGGCCGGCCCCACCATGGCCGATAACACGGCGTGATCGTCTCGTTCTCCAATCTGCTGGGCCGCCTGCCGCTGGCCGCGTCCTGCCTCATCGTGTGCCTGGCGCTCGCGCCGGACGTGTCCGCGGCCGCCACCGCAAGCGACGACGACCTGCCCAGCAGCCTGGAGCACTTCGGCCTGGACGAGGGCCTGTCGCAGCTGTCGATCAACGCCCTGCAGAGCGACGACCAGGGCTTCCTGTGGGTCGGCACGCAGGAAGGCCTGAACCGCTTCGACGGGCATCTGTTCCGCGCCTACCGGCGCGAACTCGGCAGCGACAGCCGGCAGAGCCTGCTCAGCAGCAGCATCGACAGCATCGGCTTCGAGCCGCGCGGCACCCGCCTGTGGCTGGGCACCAACGACGCCGGCCTGGAAGTGATCGAGCTGGCCACCTGGCAACACCACCGTCTCGACGCGAAGCAGGGCCTGTCGCACAACCGCGTCACCCAGATCCTGATCGATCCGCAGGGCGGCGCATGGCTGGGCACCGAACGCGGCATGGACCGGGTCGAGGCCGACCTGCAGCGGGCGCGCCCGCTGGGCGGCGATGCGCCGGTGGTGGGCCTGACCTGGATGCCGGACGGCAAGCAACCAGTGGCACTGGACCGGCAATGCCGGCTGTGGAGGCTGGGCCGCGACGCGCGCGAGGAACTGCCGGCACCGCGCGGCATCGACGAATGCGTAGGCCTGCAGTCCGGCCCGGAAGGGCTGTGGCTGGCGTCGGCGAGCGGCGGCCTGTTCCAGCTCGATGCGCAGGGCGCGGTGCTGGCGCACTGGACGCCAGCGCAGTTGGCCACCGGCGGCAGCGACCTCAGCGCGCTGATCCGGCTGCACGACGGCCGCGTGCTGGTCGGCACCACCAATGCCACGGTGACGCAACTGGACAGCGCGCAGCATGCGCCGCAGCGGCTGAGCTTCGACATGCCGCCCAACAGCGCCATCATCCGTTTCTACCAGGCGCCCGACGGCACCTGGTGGATCGGCACCTACACCGGCGGGCTGTACCGGGTGCGTCCGTTGTCGGCGGTGATCCGCAACGACGAGGAGCGCGTCAGCGACACCCATGCGTGGCCCAGCAGCAGCGTGCGCAGCATCTGGCGCGACGGCGAGCGCATGCTGATCGGCACCGACCAGGGCCTGCTGCTGCGCGACAGCAGCCGTGCCGCCTGGCAGCTGGTGCCCGGGCTGGCCAGCCAGGCGATCCGCAGCATCGCCGCCGACCGCGACGGCTGGTGGCTGGGCACGCGCCAGGGGCTGTGGCGCCTGGATCGCAACGGCACATTGCGGCGCCTGGGCGGGCTGGCCGACGAGCACGTCAACGATCTGCTGCTGGAAGGCGACACGCTATGGGTGGCCACCCGCCGCGGCCTGACCCGCGTGGTCGATGGGCGCGTGCGCAACGATCCGCGCTGGGCACCCCTGAGCGGGCACACCCTGACCCGGGTCTACCGCGACAGCGAAGACACGCTGTGGATCGGCTGCAACGACTGCGGCGTGTGGCGCATGCGCAGCGGCCGTCCCGCCGAGCCCTACCGCCCGCGCGGCAGCACCCTGTACCCGTCGGTGTGGTCGCTGTACGAACACGACGGCGTGCTGTGGGTGGGCACCTTCTCCGGCGGGCTGTACCGCATCGACCTCAAGCGCGACGTGGCGCTGCGCTACAGCGACCGCGAGGGGCTCAGCAGCAACGTCATCTACACGATCCTGCCGGATCCGCAGGGGCGGCTGTGGCTCAGCACCAACAATGGCCTGAGCGTGCTGGATCCGCGCACCCGCATCGTGCAGAGCCTGGGCCGCCGCGACGGCCTGCAGAACCAGGAGTACAACAGCGGCCGCGGCTACCGCGACGCGCACGGCCTGCTGTATTTCGGCGGCACCCAGGGCGTGGACGTGATCGATCCCACGCGCCTGCCGCTGCGCAGCCCGCAGGCGCGCGCAGTACTCACCGACCTGCGCATCCTCAATGCCGGCGAGGACCGCGACGGCGGCGAGAACCAGACCGAGAACGACGTGGTCTACGCGCAGCGCATCGCCCTGGACCATCGCGACAACGTGTTCACCATCGGCATGACCGCGATCGACTTCGCCGCCCCGGGCACCGCGCGCCTGCGCTACCGCGTCGACGGGCTGCAGAAGGGCTGGGTATACCCGCAGACCGCGCACAGCGACTTCTCGGTCAGCCACCTGCCACCGGACCGCTACACGCTGGTGGTGGAAGCGGCCGGGCGCGACGGCCAGTTCGGTGGCGCGCGGCGGCTGCAGATCGAGGTGCTGCCGCCGCCGTGGCGGCATCCGCTGGCCTACGCCGGCTACGTCGTGCTGGGCCTGGCGCTGCTCGGCCTGGCGCTGCAGCGGGTGCGGCACACGGTCAACCGCGAGCGCGACATGGTGGAACTGCTCAACCTGACCGTGGCCGAGCGCACCCGCCAGCTCGAACGCGCCAACCAGCAGTTGCTGCAGAGCAATGCGCGCCTGCAGGCGGCCACACGCCTGGATCCGCTGACCCAGGTCGCCAACCGCCGCGAGCTGCAGGACTGGCTGGCGCGCGAATGCCCGGCCCTGCTGGCGGCGCTGGACGAAGGCAGCAGCGCCGATGCGCTGTACTTCTTCATGATCGACGTGGACAACTTCAAGCGCATCAACGACGACTACGGTCACCAGGCCGGCGACGGCGCGCTGGTGCACTGCGCCGATCGCCTGCGCGGACTGTGCGGCGAACGCGACCTGCTGGTGCGCTGGGGCGGCGAGGAGTTCCTGCTGGTCACCCGCCTGCCGCGCGAAGACGTCGCCAGCGACCTGGCCGAACGCCTGCGTGCGGCGGTGGCGACGCAGCGCTTCGCGCTGGCCGAGCGCGAACTGACCCTGACCTGCTCCATCGGCTTCGCCCCGTGGCCGTTCGTCGCCGCGTGGCCGGCGCTGGGCGACTGGGAACAGAGCGTGGGCCTGGCCGACCGTTGCCTCTACGCCGCCAAGGGCGCCGGCAAGGACGCCTGGGTGGGACTGGCCCCGGGCGCGGCGCCGGACCGGCCGCGCCTGCACGCGCTGCTGGCCGGCGGCGCACCGGAAGAACTGGGCGACAGCGTACGCGTGCTGTGCTCGCCCGGGCGCCAGCCGCGCTTCGCGCGCTGAGCGACGCCGGCGCGGCGGCTCAGCGCGGCGGCGCCTGCTGCATGCTGCTGCGCCAGGCGTCCAGGAACTGACGTCGCTTCAGCGCATCCAGATACACCAGCAGCCCCGGGCCCAGCGCGATCGGACGGAACGCCGACGCAGCGGCCGGCCCGCCCTGCGCCGCCACGCCCGGCTGCGGCAGGATCGGCTGCAGCCGCGCCTCGCGCGACAGCCCCTGCTGTCCGCGCGGCGACAGCAGGTAATCCAGGAAACGACGCGCCTCGGCCGCGTGTGGGCTGTCGCGTGGGATCACCGCGGTGCGCAGCGCGACCAGGGTGTAGTCCTCCGGCTGCACGATCGCCAGCGGCGCGCCGGCATCGATGCGCGCCTGCGCGTACGAACCCAGCACGTTGTAGGCCAGCAGCAGGTCGCCGCGCGCGACCTTGTCCAGCAACACGCCGGTGCGTTCTTCCAGCACCACCTGGTTGTCGCCCATCGCCGCCAGCAACGCGCCGGCCATGCTGCCGAGTTGGCTGTCCTGGGTCGCGAACAGGTAGCCCACGCCGCTGCGCTCCACGTCGTAGGTGCCGATACGCCCACGCAACGGCGAGCCCGGCGCGCGCAGCAGTTCCAGCAGCCGGCGGCGGGTGCGCGGCACCTGCGCGGCCGGCAGCCGCGCGGTGTTGTAGACGATCGCCACCGGCTCGTAGCTGATGCCGAAGACCTCGTGCCGCCACTGCGCCCACGCCGGCAGCGCCTCGGTCTGCGGCGAGCGGTGCGCCAGTGCGTGACCGTCGTTCACCAGCTTGGTCTGCAGATCCATGCTGGCGCTGATCAGCAGATCGGCGCAGCGCGGGCCAGGGCCTGGATGCAGGTAGCGCCGGTAGATATCGCCGGCGATCACGTCCTGGTACACCACCTCGGTCTGCGGATGCAGGCGCTGGTAGTCGCCGATCACCGCGGCGAACACCTCGATGTCGGTCGAACCCTGGATGCACAGTTGCGCGGTGGCCGTGCCCTGCGCCGGGAAGCGGCGCACGTCGCCGGGCGCGGCCAGCGCGGCATTGGCAAGCAGCGCGGTCAGCAGCAGCGGCAGACCGCGCAGCAGTGCGGGCAGGATCATGGATGCAACCTCGGCAGGTGCAGGCTGGCGATCAGGCCGCCGCCCACGCGATTGGACAGGTCGATGCGCCCGCCATGGGCCTCGACCACGCGCTTGACGATCGCCAGGCCCAGCCCGGCGCCGCCGGCGGCCGCACCCTCGCCGCGCACGAAACGTTCGAACACGCGTTCGGCTTCGGCGGCGGCGATGCCCGGGCCATGGTCGGCCACGGTCACCACGCAATCGCGCGCGCTGCAGGTCAGCGCCACCTGCAGCGGGCCATCGCCGCCGTACTTGCAGGCATTGTCGATCAGATTCTTGATCGCCTCGCGCAACAGCAGCGCATCGCCGCGCACCAGCGCCGGTTCGCTGGCGACGGCCAGTTGCACGCGTGGCCGCGGCGCGGCCTGCGGCACGGCCTCGTGCAGCGCCTGGTGCAACACCTCGGCCAGGTCGACGCTGGCGTAGCGCTGCAGGTTGGAACGGTGGATCACGCTGGCGTCGCTGAGCAACTGGTTGAGCAGGCGGCTCATGTGCGTGGCATTGCGCTCGATCGCCTCCAGGCTGCGACGCATCTCGTGCGGGTCGTCCTCGTCCAGCGCCAGTTGCGCCTGCGCGCGCAGCGCCGCCAGCGGCGTGCGCATCTGGTGCGCGGCCTCGGCCATGAACGCACGCAGGGTCTCGTTGCTGCCGGCCAGGCGCGCCATGAAGCGGTTCAGCGCCGCCACCATCTGCTGCATCTCCTGCGGCGCCGTCGCGGCCACCGGCTTCAGTTCGGACGGTTCGCGCCGCGACAGTTCGTGCTCCAGCGTGCGCAGCGGCCGCAGCGCACGCGATACGCCCAGCCATACCAGCGCCAAGGCCAGCAGCGACAACAGCACGATCGCCACCAGCGCGTGCAGCACCACGTCCTGCGCCAGCGCCTCGCGGGCGCGCCGGGTCTGCCCCACCTGCACCCACACCTGGTCCTGCGCCGCCGCCGAGGACACCCGCCGCGACACCACCGCGAAGCGCACCGGCTCGCCGCTGTAGACCGCATCGAACAAGCGCGGCGGCGCGCTGGCGCGCGGCAGCGACGGCGCCGCCGGCAGGTCGTCGTAGCCGGTGATGGTGCGCCCGCGCGCATCGAACACGCGGTAGAACACCCGGTCCTCCGGCGCCATCGCCAGCAGGTCCAGCGCGGCATAGGGCAGGTCCACCTGCCACTGACCGCCGGCCAGCGCCACCGAGTCGACGATGGATAGTGCCGAGGACACCAGCAGGTGGTCGTAGGAACGGTTGGCGGCGCGCTGGCCGTAGTCGCTTGCCACGAAGAACAGCGCCACCGCACCGAGCAGCGACAGCGCGCCCAGGTAGCGCAGCAGCGTGCGCCGGATCGACGGCGCCGGCGGCATGGCCTCAGCCATCGGCGTCCGCTGCCGCCGGATCTGGTGGCGACGCGGCCGCCTCCAGCTTGTAGCCGACGCCGCGCACGGTGACGATGCGCAGCGGCGCGTCGGCCAGCTTCTTGCGCAAGCGCCCGACGTACAGTTCGATCGCATTCGGCCCGGCCTCGTCGTCGAAGCCGAACAGGCCGTTGCCGATCTCGTCCTTGCCCACCACCTGGCCGAGCCGGCCGATCAGGATCTCCAGCAGCCGATACTCGCGGTTGGGCAACTCGATCGGCGTGCCGTCCAGGCTGACGCTGTGCGCGGCGTTGTCGAAAGCGAAACCACCAAGCTGCACCACCTCGCTGGCCTGACCGCGATTGCGCCGCAGCAGCACCCGGCAGCGCGCCTCGAACTCGCGAAAGTCGAACGGCTTGCCCAGGTAATCGTCGGCGCCCACGTCCAGCGCCTGCACCCGATCCTCGATGCCGTCGCGCGCGGTCAGCATCAGCACCGGCGTGGTGTCGCCACGCTCGCGCAGCCCGGCCAGCACGCGCAGCCCATCCAGCCCGGGCAGGCCGATGTCCAGCACCACCAGATCGAAGCGCTGGTAGCGCAGCACCCCGGCCGCACTCAGCCCATCGCGCTGCCAATCCACCGCATGCCCGCTGCGGCGCATGCGCCGCACGATCGCATCGGCGAGATCGGCGTTGTCTTCTACCAGGAGCAGGCGCATTGGAGGCCGGGAATGGTGAATCGGGAATGGGGAATGGAAACAGCAACGGCAGAAGCCTAGCGCATCCAGGAACGTGCTTTTTCGATTCCCCATTCTCGATTCCCGATTCCCCACCGCCGACAGGTCGTTGACAGCTACGTCCGACTAGGCTGCGTCCATGCCGGTCCGCGGCCGTTGCGGGCGGACCGATCCAATCGCTGCGACACGCACCTGGGAGGGGACGTGGAACTGAAGACTCTGACATGGGGCAGCGCCTGCGCGTTGCTGTGCCTGGCCGGATCGGCGCACGCCGCCAGCGACGACGACGGCCCAGTGACCGCCGAACTCGGCGGGCGGCTGCACTGGGATTTCGCCCACTTCGACAACGACAATCGCGGCACGCCCAATCCCGACGACACCGAGATCCGCCGCTTGTGGCTGGACGTGTCCGGCAAGGTCTTCGGCTTCGGCTACAAGGTCGAAGGCGATTTCGCCGGTCTGCAGGACGACTTCAACGGCAAGGGCATCGAGGCCAAGGACGTCTACATCACCCGCAAATTCGATGCCGGCACGCTCACTGTGGGCCAGTTCAAGCAGTACTTCACGCTCGACGACCGCACCGGCTCCAACTTCGGCCAGTTCCTGGAGCGCAGCGGCGCGGCCAGTACGCTGGCGCCGCTGTACCGCAAGGCGGTGTCGTGGCAGGCCGCGGGCACCGACTACACCTGGGCGGCCAGCGTCTACAGCCTGCAGAGCATCGACGTCTCCAACGTCCGCGGCCATGCGTTCGGCGGCCGCGGCACCTGGGCGCCGGGCGCGCGGGACGGCGACGTGCTGCATCTGGGCCTGTCGCTGGCGCACGAGCACTACGACCATCCCGGTGCCGGCGGCGCGCCGGCGCTGAGCATCCGCCCGCGCCCGGCCGGGCACCTGTCCGACGACAGCCGCGTCACCCTGGCGCGCTTCGCCGACGGCCGCGACACCGACGTGGACAAGTGGTCGCTGGAATACGCGCAGGTGCGCGGGCCGCTGTCGTGGCAGGGCGAGTTCAGCGGCGGGTTGTTCGACGACGGCGCGCAGCGCGCCGACGTGATGGCGGCCTACGGCTTCGTCAGTTGGTTCGCCACCGGCGAATCGCGCCGCTACGACAGCAAGACCGGGCGTTTCACCCGCATCAGGCAGGTCAATCACAACTACGGCGCCTTCGAGCTGGCGCTGCGCTACGACCGCATGTGGGGCGCGCAGCACCGCGACGGGCAACCCGATCTGCTCGACGCCTCCACCGCCTCGTGGACGCTCGCCGGCAACTGGTACCTCAAGCCGAACCTGCGGCTGATGCTCAACCTGATCGACAGCCGCAACCGCGATCACCTGGCCGGCGTGACGCTGGACCATACGCGGGCGATCACCGGGCGCTTTCAGTATGACTTTTGAGTGCCGGGATTGGGGAATGGGGATTCGGGATTCGCAACGGCGGGATCGTGCGATGTGACGTCTGGTCGGCCTCTTTTCGGATCCCTGATGCGGGATCCATCTTCTTTCATGCACTGCCCTGAGGAACTTCCATGCTGACCGCGCTCGGTTTCGGAATGGTCATTACCTTCATGTACCTGATCATGAGCAAGCGGCTGTCGCCGCTGGTCGCGCTGATCATCGTGCCGATCGTGTTCGCGCTGGCCGGCGGCTTCGGTACCGGCATCAACGAGATGATGTTGGAGGGGATCAAGAAGATCGCGCCCACCGGCGTCATGCTGATGTTCGCGATCCTGTACTTCGGGGTGATGATCGACGCCGGCCTGTTCGATCCGCTGGTGCGGCGCATCCTGCGCCTGGTCAAGGGCGACCCGATGAAGATCGTGGTCGGCACCGCGGTGCTGGCGCTGCTGATCTCGCTCGACGGCGACGGCTCCACCACCTACATGATCACCGTCTCGGCGATGCTGCCGCTGTACCGGCGGCTGGGCATGAACGCGCTGAACATGACCTGCGTGACCATCCTCGCCGGCGGGGTGATGAACCTGACGCCGTGGGGCGGCCCGACCGCGCGCGCCGCCACCGCCCTGCACGTGGACCCGGCCGACGTGTTCGTGCCGCTGGTGCCGGCGATGGCGCTGGCGATCGCCGGCATCCTGGTGCTGGCCTGGTACCTGGGCATGAAGGAGCGGCGCCGCCTCGGCGTGGTGACGCTGCCCGGCGACGCCTGGATGGACGGCAGCGTGGCCGACGACGGCGAGGCGCTGCCCACCGTGGAAGACGCCGAGGACATCAAGCGGCCGCGGCTGCTGTGGGTGAACCTGGTGCTGACCCTGGCGCTGATGGCGGCGCTGGTGATCGGCGTGCTGCCGATGCCGGTGCTGTTCATGATCGGCTTCGCCCTGGCGCTGCTGATCAACTACCCGAACCTGGTCGAGCAGCGCCGCCGCCTGGTCAACCATGCCGGCAACGTGCTGTCGGTGGTGTCGCTGATCTTCGCCGCGGGCGTGTTCACCGGCATCCTCTCCAACACCGGCATGGTCGAGGCGATGTCGCGCAGCTTCCTGGCGGTGATCCCCGACGCATGGGGGCCGTACCTGGCGGTGATCACCGCACTGGCGAGCATGCCCTTCACCTTCTTCATGTCCAACGACGCCTTCTACTTCGGCGTGCTGCCGATCCTGTCCGACGCCGCCAGCCACTACGGCATCACCCCGGTGGAAATGGCCCGCGCCTCGCTGGCCGGGCAGCCGGTGCACCTGCTCAGCCCACTGGTGCCCTCCACCTACCTGCTGGTCGGCCTGGCCAAGGTCGACTTCGCCGACCACCAGCGCTTCACCCTGAAGTGGGCGGTGCTGGTGTCGTTGGTGTTGATGGGCGGCGGGCTGCTATTCGGCCTCTTTCCTTTGGCGAAGTGAGCGCCGCCCGGGATTGGGGATTGGGCATTGGGGATTCGTAACAGCCACTGCCCGCGCGCCCATCCAATCCCGACTCCCCAATCCCGAATCCCAACTCCGAAGGAGTTCAACGTGACCCTCAGAATCGCCTACGTCACCAGCGGCATGGGCAGCATCGGCACCGCGATCTGCCAGAAGCTGGCGCGCAACGGCCATACCGTGGTCGCCGGCTGCGGGCCGGACTCGCCGCGCAAGTCGGCGTGGTTGCGCGAACAACGCGAGCTCGGCTTCGACTTCATCGCCTCCGAGGGCAACGCCACCGACTGGGATTCCACGGTGGCGGCGTTCGCCAAGGTCAAGGCCGAGGTCGGCGAGATCGACGTGCTGGTCAACAACGCCGGCGGCAGCCGCGACATGCTGTTCCGGCAGATGGGCCGCGAGGACTGGCAGGCGGTGATCGCCAGCAACCTGCACGCGCTGTTCAACATCACCAAGCAGGTGGTGGACGGCATGACCGCGCGCGGCTGGGGCCGTATCGTCAACATCGGCGCGGTCAGCGCGCAGAAGGGCCAGATCGGGCAGATCAACTACGCCACCGCCAAGGCGGCGATGCAGGGCTTCAGCCGCGCGCTGGCGCAGGAAGTGGCCTCGCGCGGCGTCACCGTCAACACGGTGTCACCCGGCTACATCGCCAGCGCGGCGATCAGCGGCTTCCCGCCGGACGTGCTCGATCGTCTCGCCAGTTCGGTGCCGCTGCGCCGGCTCGGCAAGCCCGAGGAAGTGGCGGCGCTGTGCGCCTGGCTGGCCTCGGACGAGGCCGCCTACGTCACCGGCGCCGACTACGCGGTCAACGGCGGCCTGCACATGGCCTAGCGCCTCGCCTGCCCCGCATGGCGCCACGGTTGCGCGTGCATGCAGCGGAGACGCGGGACGTGGACCTGCGCTCGACCGCGGCGGATGCGCCCGCGCGCAGCCGCCGGATTCGGCAGGCAGGCACGCCGCGGCACTGCAGCCGCGGCGTGCAAAGCGCCGCGACGCCCGCCTGGCATACACTGCCGGTTCCGCTTCGTCCGTCGCGCCCGCTCCGCATGTCCGACAAACCCGAACCCGGCGCGCCCGCCGCGCGCCTGCAGATGGCCGACATCGCGCGCATGGCCGGCGTCTCCGAATCCACGGTGTCGCGTGCGCTGGCCGACAACCCGGTGGTCGCCGAACGCACCCGCGCCTATATCAAGCAACTCGCCCGCGACGCCGGCTACCGGGTCGATCCGGTCGCGCGCAGCCTGCGCTCGCGCCGCTCCAACATCGTCTGCGTGGCGGTGCCGCTGATGCACGCGCACGAGCAGCCGCTGTCGGACCCGTTCATGATGACCATGCTGGCGCTGCTGGCCGACGCGCTGACCGCGCGCGGCTACAGCATGCTGCTGTCCAAGCTGGACCAGCACCAGGACCACTGGGTCGAGGACCTGGCACGCAACAGCCGCGCCGACGGCGTCATCATGCTCGGCCAGAGCCACGAGCACGCCTCGCTCGACGCCGCCGCGCGCGGCGGCCTGCCGATGCTGGTGTGGGGCAGCCGCATCGACGGCCAGGCCTATGCCAGCGTGGGCAGCGACAACCTGCGCGGCGGCGAACTGGCCACCGCACACCTGATCGAACATGGCCGCCGGCGCATCGCCTTCCTCGGCGACGAGCAGTTGCCGGAAGTGGCGCCGCGCTTCGCCGGCTACCGGCGCATGCTCGACGCGCACCGCCTGACGTTCGACCCGCGGCTGCACGCGCGCAGCCACTTCCTCAGCGAGGACGCCTACCGCCTGACCCGGGCGATGCTGAAGAAGACCGACCCGCCGGATGCGGTGTTTGCCGCCTCCGACGTGATCGCCCTGGGCGCGATCCGCGCCCTCATCGAAGCCGGCCACCGCGTGCCGCAGGACATCGCCCTGGTCGGCTTCGACGACATCCCCCTGGCCGCCTACAGCCAGCCACCGCTGACCACCGTGCGCCAGGACCTGGCCCAGGCCGCCACCCTGCTGGTGGACGGGGTGCTGAACCTGATCGCCGGCACGCCGGTGGAATCTGTGGAGCTGCCGGTGAGTCTGGTCGTGCGGGAATCGGCCTGAGGCGGGGATAGCGCCGTCGAGAACGCGGCAAGGACGCCCACGCCCACCTGCGCCGGTTGCTGCGGAGCGCGCGTCCAGCACACCCGAACCCCAGTTGCAGCGGCTGCTCTCCCCCTCCCGCCCTCCCCGCGATGCCAGCGCAAATCGCGGCACAATGGGTCACCAGGCTCCGACGACTCGTGCCGCATGCAACGCATTTCGCCCCTGAACATCGTGGACCTGCTGCTCGATGCGGTGTGCATCGTCGAACCGGACAGCACCATCGTGTTCGTCAGCCCCGCCTTCGAGCGCATCTTCGGCTATACGCCGCAGGAGGTGACAGGCAAGCGCATGCTCGACATGGTGCATCCCGACGACCTGCCGGCCACCCGCGCGCAGGCCGACAGCATCACCGAGGGCGCGCTGCAGCTCCACTTCGAGAACCGCTACATCCGCAAGGACGGGCGCATCGTGCACATTCGCTGGACCGCGCGCTGGGTCGCCGATTACAGCATGCGCCTGGCCGTGGCGCACGACATCACCGAACGCAAGTCGACCGAGGCGCTGCAGGCGGCGCTCTACGGCATTTCGGAGGCGGCCCATACCGAGCAGACGCTGGAGTCGCTGTGCAGCCGCATCCACCAGATCATCGGCGAACTGCTGCCTGCCACCAATTTTTCCGTGGCGCTGTACGACGCGTCGTCGCAGACGCTGCGCTTTCCCTACCATGCCGATGAGCACCATGCCGCACCGCCCTGCCTGCTGCTGGCCGAGGCGCCGCTGCACGCCGAAGTGATCCGCACCGGCTGCACGCTCCTGCGCGCCCCCTACGCCCCCATCACGCCGGCATCAGGTGGACTGGAGCGGTCCGCGCTCGCACCGCAGCCCCATTCGTGGCTGGGCGTTCCGCTGCAGACACCGAAGGGCGTTCTCGGCCTGCTGGTGCTGCTCGGCTACTCCGAGCAGTCGCGCTACACCGACAAGGACCAGGCACTGCTGCAATTCGTGTCCACCCAGGTGGCAGCCGCCGTCGAGCGCAAGCAGACGCTGGAACGCCTGCAGCACATGGCCCAGTACGACCATCTGACCCAGCTCCCCAATCGCCAGCTGTTCCTGGACCGGCTCGAGACCGCCCTGGTGCAGGCCCGGCGCGCGCGCAGACGGCTGTCGCTGTTGTTCATCGACCTGGATCGCTTCAAGGACGTGAACGACACCCTCGGCCATGCGGTCGGCGATCTGCTGCTGCAGCGCGTGGCGGGGCGCCTGCTCGACTGCGTCCGCACATCGGACACGGTCGCCCGGCTGGGCGGGGACGAATTCGTGGTGCTGATCGAAGGCTGCCACTCGGCCGACCATGCCACGGGAACGGCCAACAGGATCCTGGCCGCCTTCGGCGAGGCGTTCGACCTGGACGGCCACCACCTGCACGTGTTGCCCAGCATCGGCGTGGCGTTCTACCCCGATCACGGCGACGACGCCCACAGCCTGCTGGTGCACGCCGATGGGGCGATGTACCGCGCGAAGAAGGCCGGTGGCAATCGGATCGGCGTGGCGTCCATGGCATGAGCGACACGTCGCCAGGCCAGCGGCGTTCGTGCAGAGGGATGGACCGCGCCGTGCGAGATCGTAGATCGCCGCTGCGGCGGCGCTTCAGTGCGCCGCGCCGCGCTTTTCCGATTCCCCATTCGCGGTTCCCCATTCCCGACGCTTCACCAACAACATCGCCACCGCGGCCGCCAGCATCAGCGCGCCGGCCAGGCGAATGACGTTGCGCGGGTCGCCCTGCAGCAGGCGGTCGTAGTACAGCGGCAGGGTCACGATCTGGATCAGCATCGGCAGCACGATGAACAGGTTGAACAAGCCCATGTACACGCCGGTGCGCTCGGGCGGGATGCTGTTGGCCAGCATCAGGTAGGGATTGCCCATCATGCTGGCCCAGGCCAGGCCGATGCCGAGCATCGGCAGCAGCAGCAGCCAGCGACCCTGGATCGACGGCAGCACGCACATGCCGATGCCGGCGGCGACCAGGCAGGCGGCGTGGGTGGCCTTGGGGCCGAACCGCCGCGCCACCGGCACCATCGCGAACGCGGCCAGAAAGGCGACGAAGTTGTAGAAGCCGCCGATCTGCCCGTTGACCAGGCCGGCCTCGCGGAAGCCATGCGAATCGGCCGCGGTGGTGCCGAACAGCGTGGTCGACAGCGACAGCACGATGTACTGCCAGTAGCAGAACATCGCATACCACTGGAACAGCATCACCGGCGCCATCTGCCGCATCGTCGGCGGCATCTGTCGCACCGCGTCGACGATCTCGCGCAGCGTCGCCAGCGGCCCGACCGCGGCGCTGCGCAAGCGCCGCAGCTCCGCCGCCGGCAGCATCGGCTCGCGCACGCTGCGCGCGGTGAGCAGGATCGAGGCGGCGGAGAAGCCCGCACCAATCGCGAACGCGGCGATGGTGACGTAGGGAATGTGGTGGGCGTTGGCCGCGTCCTGGTTCATGCCCAGCCACACCAGCAACGGCGGGGTGACATAGGCCAGGGTCTGGCCGAGGCCGGTGAACGCGCTCTGGGTCAGGTAGCCCAGCGGCCGCTGCGGCGGCGCCAGCACGTCGCTGACCAGCGCGCGGTACGGCTCCATCGCCACGTTGTTGGCCGCATCCAGCATCCACAGCAGCGCCACCGCCATCCACAGCGCCGCGCTGAAGGGCATGGTCAGCAGGCACAGGCTGCACACCAGCGCGCCCACCACCATGTACGGCATGCGCCGGCCCCAGCGCGTCACCGTGCGGTCGCTGAGCACGCCGACCACCGGTTGCAGCACCAGCCCGGTGATGGGGCCGGCCAGCCACAGGTACGGCAGGTTGGCGTGGTCGGCGCCCAGGTAGTTGTAGATCGGGCTCATGTTGCTCTGCTGCAGCCCGAAGCTGTACTGCACGCCGAAGAAACCGGCGTTGAGCGCCAGCACGCGCGAGAGCGGAAGCAGGGGACGATCGGAACGCATCAGCATCGGCATCGGCCTGGGCGGGGCGGGCACGCGGGAGGCGTGCCGCAGCGGCGGAGCGGAGTGTCGCTGCGCCTGCAATCGTTTGTAACGCTGCGTTGCACCATGCAGAATGCCTCGAATTCTCAGCGAGAAGGTTGGCGTAAGCGCCACAGGTGGATTTGCTGCACTGCAAATTGCAATCGATTGCGGGCGGCCGTATCTGTACGCCGCCGCACCCACCAACCGCGCCGCGCCCTGCCCGTTCCGGCAGCGGCGCGCCGCCACCCACTGCACCACTCGCTTCGGGAGAGACAGCGATGCATCACCCTTCGATCCGCCTGCAGACCCTGGCCCTGGCCGTCGCCGCGGCGCTGTCCGCACCGGCGGCGCTCGCGCAACAGGCCACGCCCGCCGCTGCCGACGCCCCGGCGGCGCAGGGCGACGTGGTCAGCCTCGACTCGGTCTTCGTCACCGGCACCGCCACGCCCAAGAGCAAGCTCAAGTCCAGCGTCTCGGTGAGCACGGTCGGCGCCGAGGCGATCGAACAGTCGGCGCCGCGCAGCACCGCCGAGATCTTCCGCAACATCCCCGGCATCCGCTCCGAATCCAGCGGCGGCGAAGGCAATGCCAACATCGCCGTGCGCGGCCTGCCGGTCGCCTCCGGCGGCGCCAAGTTCCTGCAGTTGCAGGAAGACGGGCTGCCGGTGCTGGAATTCGGCGACATCGCCTTCGGCAATGCCGACATCTTCCTGCGCGCCGACTACAGCCTGGAGCGCATCGAGGCGATCCGCGGCGGTTCGGCCTCCACCTTCGCCAGCAACTCGCCCGGCGGCATCATCAACTTCATCAGCAAGACCGGCGACACCGCCGGCGGCAGCGTCGGCCTCACCCGCGGCCTGGGCGGCTACGACAACACCCGCCTGGACTTCGACTACGGCGCGCCGTTCGCCGAGCACTGGCAGTTCAACGTCGGCGGCTTCTACCGCCGCGGCGACGGCGTGCGCGATGCCGGCTACACCACCGACAAGGGCGGCCAGCTCAAGGCCAACCTGACCCGGCTGTTCGACAACGGCTACGTGCGCGTCTACGCCAAGTACCTCAACGACCGCGCCGCCGGCTACCTGCCGGTGCCGACCCGGGTCAGCGGCAGCGACAAGTCGCCGCACTTCGGCAGCATCGACGGTTTCGATCCAGGCACCGACACGCTGTACAGCCCGTACTTCCGCAGCAGCGCCACCCTCGATGGCGGCAACAAACCCTCGCGGGTGGAACTGGGCGACGGCATGCACCCGCTGTCGCGCGCGTTCGGCGCCGAGGCGCAGTTCGACATCGGCGGCGGCTGGACCCTGACCGACAAGTTCCGCATCGCCGATACCTCCGGCCGCTTCGTTTCGCCGTTCCCGGCGCAAGTCGCCGATGCCGGCGCGCTGGCGGCGAGCATCGGCGGCGCCGGCGCCGGCCTGCGCTACGTCGACGGCCCGAACGCCGGCCAGGCCTACACCGGGCTGGCGCTGCGCACGCATCTGTTCAACGTGCACCTCAACGACCTGGGCAACGCGGTCAACGACCTCAGTCTGGCGCGCGACTTCGGCAGCGGCGACGGCGGCAATCTCAACCTCAAGGCCGGCTGGTACACCTCGCGGCAGACCATCGACGTGGACTGGACCTGGAACTCCTACGTGCAGTCGCTGGGGCACCGCCCGCGGCTGCTGGACGTGGTCGCCGCCGACGGCAGCCTGCGCTCGCAGGACGGCCTGTACGCCTACGGCGTGCCGTACTGGGGGCTGGACAACACCCGCCACTACGACGTGCGTTACGACATCAACGCGCCGTACCTGGCGCTGAGCTGGGACCAGGGCCCGCTGAGCGTGGACGGCAGCCTGCGCTACGACATGGGCCGCGCGCGCGGCAACACCGCCGGCGGCCTGCTGGCCAACAACGTCGACGTGAACGGCGACGGCGTGATCGAGGCGCCGGAGCAACGCGTGGCGACCATCGACTACGCCAACCCCAAGCCGGTGCGCTACGACTGGAACTACCTGTCGTATTCGTTCGGCGGCAACTACATGTTCAACGACGACCTGGCCGCGTTCGCGCGCTACAGCCGCGGCGCCCGCGCCAACGCCGACCGCCTGCTGTTCGGCGTGGTCCGCGACGACGGCTCGGTGTCCTCCAACGAAGCGGTGAACGTGGTCAAGCAGCTTGAGGGCGGCCTGAAGTGGCGCAGCGGCGGGCTGAGCCTGTTCGCCACTGCCTTCGCCGCGCGCACCCAGGAGCAGAACTACGAAGCCACCACCCAGCGCTTCTTCGACCGCACCTACAAGGCGCACGGCCTGGAACTCGAAGCCGCATACCGCACCGGCGGCTTCACCCTCAACGGTGGCCTGACCTGGACCGACGCCACCATCGACAAGGACCAGATCACCCCGGCCAACGCCGGCAACACCCCGCGTCGGCAGGCGCGCTTCGTCTGGCAGCTGACGCCGAGCTACCGCGGCGAGCGCTACCAGGTCGGGGTCAACGCGGTCGGCACCAGTTCGGCCTACACCCAGGACAGCAACCAGCTGAAGATGCCCGGCTACACTCAGGTCAACCTGTTCGGCGACTACCGCATCACCGATGCGCTGACCGTCTCGCTCAACGTCAACAACCTGTTCAACACCTTCGGCCTGACCGAAGCGGAGGAAGCGTCGATCGCCGACGCGGCTTCCGGCGTGATCCGTGCGCGCTCGATCCCGGGCCGCACTTGCAGCATCAGCCTGCGCTACGACTTCTGACGAGGACCGCACATCCGCGCCCCACCGGGGGCGCGGCCAAGCCCCCCATGACCGCACCCGCTCCTTCCGCACTGTCCGCGCTCGCCCACACCCTGTGGCAGGCGCATCTGCAACCGGACGCCGCCGACGCGTTGCTGCCACGCCTGCAGCACCACGGCGAACGCTTGCTGGCGCCGTTGCATGCGCTGTACGGCGCGCATCCGGCGTTCGCGCACTGGTTGCCGCAGTGGCTGACGCAATTGGCGGCCACCGCCAACGCGCGGCCGTCGGCGCTACGCCAGCTCGATGCCGAGCGTGCGCCCGACTGGTTCGCCACGCCGTCGATGCTCGGCTACAGCGCCTATGTCGACCGCTTCGCCGGGACCTTGCATGGCGTCGGCGAACGCGTGCCCTACCTGCAGGAACTGGGCGTGCGCTACCTGCACCTGCTGCCGTTCCTGCGCGCGCGCGCCGGCGACAACGATGGCGGCTTCGCGGTCAGCGACTACGGCCAGGTCGAACCGCGGCTCGGCGACACCGACGATCTGGCGGCGCTGACCGCGCGGCTGCGTGCGGCCGGGATCAGCCTGTGCGCCGACTTCGTGCTCAACCACACCGCCGATGATCACCCGTGGGCGCTGGCGGCCAAGCGCGGCGATGCGCGGCATCTGGACTACTACCACCATTTCCGCGACCGCAGCGCACCGGACGCCTACGAGCGCACCCTGGGCCAGGTGTTCCCGCACACCGCCCCGGGCAACTTCACCTGGGTGCAGGAAGCCGACGCCTGGCTGTGGACCACGTTCTACCCCTACCAGTGGGATCTGGACTGGAGCAACCCGGCGGTGTTCGGCGAAATGGCGCTGGCGCTGCTGCGCCTGGCCAACCTGGGCGTGGAGGTGTTCCGCCTGGATTCCACCGCCTACCTGTGGAAGCGCCCAGGCACCGACTGCATGAACCAGCCGGAGGCGCACACGATCCTGCAGGCGCTGCGCGCGCTCACCGACATCCTGGCCCCGGCGGTGCTGCTGAAGGCCGAGGCGATCGTGCCGATGGCGCAGTTGCCGCCGTATTTCGGCGAAGGCGCCTCGCGCGGCCACGAATGCCACCTGGCCTACCACAGCACGCTGATGGCGGCCGGCTGGGTGGCGCTGGCCGAGCAGCGCGGCGACATCGTGCAGGCCGCGATCGCACACACGCCGGCGCTGCCGCCGGCCTGCGGCTGGCTCAGCTACGTGCGCTGCCACGACGATATCGGCTGGAACGTGCTGCAGCGCGAGGCCGCCGGCGGCGATGGCGTCGCCCCATTCGCGCTGGCGCGCATCGCCCAGTTCTACGCCGGCGACACAGCGGACAGCTACGCGCGCGGCGAAGCCTTCCAGAGCAGCGGCGATGGCGTGCACGGCAGCAACGGCATGAGCACGGCCCTGACCGGCATCACGGCAGCGCTGGCCACCGATGATGCCGATGCGCTGGAACTGGGCGTGCGCCGCCTGGTGTTGCTGTACGCGGTGGCGCTGGCGATGCCGGGCATCCCGCTGTTGTACATGGGCGACGAACTGGCCCTGGGCAACGACGAGGCCTACCGCGACGACCCGCTGCGCCAGCACGAAGGCCGTTGGCTGCATCGCCCGGCGATGGACTGGGCACGCGCGGCGCAACGCCACGACACCGACAGCCTGCCCGGCCAGGTCTACACCCGCCTGCGCGGGTTGATCGCCGCGCGTGCCGCCACTGCGGCACTGGCCGCCGACCAGCCGTTGCGTGCCGTGCCGCTGGGCGATCCCGCCCTGCTCGGTTTGGCGCGCGGCGAGGACTTCGTGGCGGTGTACAACTTCAGTGCGGAGCCGGTTGCGGTGGATGTCGCCGCAACCTTGGGCGACGGCAACTGGCAGGCGATCGCCGATGGCGGCAGCGATCCCGCAGCGCTGGCGCATTGGAACGGCGCGCTGCCAGCGTACAGCCTGCGTTGGTGGCTGCGCGGCTGAGCCGAAAACAGCAGCGGCGCCGATCAGCGCCGCTGCGTTGCATCTGCGCTTTCGAGTGCGTGCAGTCGGGACTGAAGTCCCTCCCACAGGCGCGCACCCTGGCTGGCACGCGGCGGCACATCTACCAGGCCTCGTAGGAGCGGCTTCAGCCGCGACCGGCATCAGTGCGAACGCCCGTCGCGGCTGAAGCCGCTCCTACGGATCCCGGAGCAAGGGTGCGTCTAGTGGAGCACTACAAGGCGGGCTATCAACGCGACCTTCAAGCGCTGCGCCATCACCAGGAACCGAAGCGCCCCTTATGCGGTGATGGCAAGTTGGCCTTGCCATCATCGCGCTCGGTGAGCACTCACTTCCCGCGCAGCATTCCCAGCAACGCCTCGGCCGCCGCCTCGGACGAAGCCGGGTTCTGCCCGGTGACCAAACGGCCGTCCTCGACCACATGCACGCCCCAGTCGGCGACCTTGCTGTACTGGCCGCCCAGGCGCTGCAGTTCGTCCTCGACCAGGAATGGCACCACGTCGGTCAGGCCCACCGCGGCTTCCTCGCTGTTGGTGAAGCCGGTGACGCGACGGCCCTTCACCAGCGGCGAGCCATCGGCCGCGCTCACCCGGCGCAGCACGCCCGGCGCGTGGCAGACGAAGCCGACCGGCTTGTCGGCGTGCGCGAACGCTTCGATCAGGGCGATGGAATCGCGGTCCTCGGCCAAGTCCCACAGCGGGCCGTGGCCGCCCGGGTAGAACAGCGCGTCGTAGTCGTTCACGCGTACCGATGCCAGCGGATGCGTGCTCGCCAATTGCTGCTGCGCCGCCGAGTCGTCCTTGAAGCGGCGGGTCGCTTCGGTCTGTGCGTCCGGCGCATCGCTCTTCGGGTCCAGCGGCGGCTGCCCGCCCTTGGGCGAGGCCAGCGTGATCTCGGCGCCGGCATCCTTGAACGTGTAGTACGGCGCGGCGAATTCTTCCAGCCAGAAGCCGGTCTTGTGGCCGGTGTCGCCAAGCTGGTCGTGCGACGTCAGCACCATCAGGATCTTCATGCGGATCTCCTTGTGAGGGGAAGCGGCCATGCGGAGGCAGGCCGGGCGCCGCAGTATCGGCAGCCGCACATTCGCGGCGGGTGAGCGCCGCGTGGCGCCGTTCAGTCCACCTGGTCCATGCGGATGCGGTTGGCGAACAGCGAGAACGCCAGCATCCCGGCCAGGCCGCTGGCGCGCGCGACCCAGGTCGGCAACCAGCGCGGCGGCGCCAGCACGCCGGACTCGAACAGCGGCGCGAACGCGGCCACGTCCTCCAACGCCATCTTGCCGGCGAACAACCAGCGGCACAGCGGCAGCCGGTCGCGCTGCAGCGCCTGGCGGAAGAAGGTGTGCACCGACACCAGCCCGCGCAGGTACACGGTGTCCTTGGTGAATGCGGCGCCGCCGGTGGTCGGCACGCCGCGGAACACGCGCTGCGCCGAGGAGAAACTCTCCGCAGGCGATTGCCCGGCCGCATCGAAGTAGCGGAACACCTCGATGAAGTCGGCGCCGTCGCGGGCCAGCGCGATCGCCTCGATGCGCAGACTGATCCGCTTCATGCGCTCGATGTCGATGCTGCCGGTGATCTGCTCGGCGAAGGTCGCCAGGCCTTCCTGGGTGGCGGTGGTGCGCGGCGAGGACAGCGCCAGGCTCGGCAGCTGCGCCTGTTGCCGGCCGTTGAGCGCGGTCAGCGAATGCACCAGCGCCTCGTGGTGGAACAGTTGCGCGCGGTCGTAGTCGCTGAAGTGCGCGCCGGAGCGCAGGCGGATGCGCTGCGCGCCGGCGGCGGCCTTGGCCAGCAGGTCCGGATCCAGTTCCACCGTGATCACCCGCGTGCCGAAGAATTCGTCCAGATCGCGCTGCAACAGCAGGCGCAACGCGGTGGCCGACACCGGCACCTGCTCCTCGGCCGAGAACAACTCGCGGTCCAGTTCCTGGGCGATGCGGATGAAATGGCCGGCGGCCTCGCGGGTGGTGGGACCGTGGCCAGGCATCGGGTCGTCCGGCACGCCGAACAACTGCGCCGAATACGTGCCCACCGCCGGCGTGCCGAGCACTTCGAGCAGGGCGGCGGCCAGATCCCAGCTGTGCACCGAGGCCTGCAGGTAGGCGCCGAGCGGATGTGCCGGATCGGCGGCCTCGGCGATCGCCCCGAGCTCGCGGCGGGTGTCGGCGAAATCCAGCCTGGGGTAGTCCACCTGCGGCAGTTGCGGCTGGCCGCGCGCCACGCTCTCCAGGAACGGCGCCTGCAGCGCCACCGGCCAACTGGCCAGGGCCAGCAGGCGGATGCCGCGCACCGCCTTGACCAGCCGCGCGTCGAGCGCGGCATGGTGGCGGATCTCGACCGGCAGCACGCGCTTGGCCACGGCCGACGTCAGCGGCGCAGGGTGCGCGGTGGCGGACGCTTGCCGCCCGGTTTGCCACCGCTGGGCTTGCCGCCGCGGCCGGCGGCCGCGTTCTGCGCTTGGCGCTGCGCCAGCTTGCCGGCGGCGCCGGCGACCTCGTCGCGCAGCTTCAGGTAATTGGCCAAGCGCGCCTCCTCGATCTCGCCGCGCTCGATCGCCGCCTGCACCGCACAGCCCGGTTCGGCCTGGTGCGCGCAGTCGTTGAAGCGGCACTGCACGGCCAGCGCCTCGATGTCGGCGAAGCCGCCCTCGGCCAGGTCTTCCTCGCCAGTGGGCTTGAGTTCGCGCATGCCCGGCGTGTCGATCAGGCAGGCGCCGGATGGCAGCGGCAGCAGCGCGCGATGGGTGGTGGTGTGGCGGCCGCGCGAGTCGGTGGCGCGCACCGCCGCGGTGCGCATCTTCTGCACGCCGAGCAAGGTGTTGGTGAGGGTGGACTTGCCGGCACCGGACGAGCCGACCAGCACTGCGGTCTGCCCCGGCCCCAGCCACGGCCGCAGCGCGTCGACACTGTCGGCCTGACGGGCGTTGACCGTGAGCAGCGGAATCGCCTGCGCCGCCAGTTCCTCCAGCACCGCCAGCGCATCGTCGGCGTACTCGGTGAGGTCGGCCTTGGTCAGCACCACCACCGGCGCCGCACCGCCGCCGCCCACCAGCAGCAGATAGCGCTCGATCCGACGCGGATTGAAGTCCGCATCCAGGCCGCAGACGATGAACACCGTATCGATGTTGGCCGCGATCACCTGCTGGTGGTAGTGCTCGCCGGCGGCGCCGCGCTTGATCGCGGTGCGCCGCGGCAGCAAGGCGACGATGCGCGTGTCCTCCAGCAACACCCAGTCGCCGACCGCGGCGCGCTCGTGGCTGGGAAAGCGCGGCCGCTGCCAGTCCGGCAGCGATTCGACCTTGAATCCGGTGTCCACCGCATCGGCGACCACATAGCCGGTGCGGTGCTGCTCCACCACCCGCGCCGGCCGCGCCTGCGGATGCGCGTCGAACAGCGCGCGCCAGGCCGGCTCCTCGGGCAATCCGGGCCAGGGCCAGCCGATGGGGCGCAACGCGTCGAAGTCGATCGGGGAGGAGGTCATGCGCGGATTCTAGAGGGTGTGCCGCGCCCAAAGGTGAGCGCAGGGCGGTCACTGGGACACGCGCAGGGCGGCGCCTTGCGTGGTTGGCCAGCGCCGCAGGCGGCGCCCCGGGAGTCGCCAGCAGCGGCGCATGACCCGCGCGACACGTGTGTGGCCGCCACACGGGCCAGCCATCGCGCCACGCCCGTCGCAGCGCCAAGCTTGGCGGCCGGGCGCCGTAGACGACCCGCCACCACGGCGCCCCACCGCCCCGCCGCGGTGTCACATTTCCGCTACCATGCAGGTCCCACGCCCCACCGGCCAATGCGATGCCCACCCTGCCGATCAAGCCGCTCGCGATCCGCGAACGCCTGTCCGAAGTCCGCTACGAGATCCGCGGCGAACTGGCACGGCGAGCCCGCGAGCTGGAGGCCCAGGGGCGCAAACTGATCAAGCTCAACATCGGCAATCCCGGCGCGTTCGGCTTCCGTGCCCCGGAACATCTGCAGCGCGCGATCGCCGACGACATGGGCCGCACCGATCCCTACACCCACCAGCAGGGCCTGCCGGAGGCGCGCGAGGCGATCGCCGCGGCCTACGCCCGGCGCCAGCATCCGGACGCGCACCCGGACCGCATCTTCGTCGGCAACGGCGTCAGCGAGCTGATCGACCTGTCGCTGCGCGCGCTGCTCAACCCCGGCGACGAAGTGCTGGTGCCCTCGCCCGACTACCCGCTGTGGTCGGCGGCCACCATCCTCAACGACGGCCGCCCGGTGTACTACCGCTGCGCGCCGGAGAACGGCTTCCAGCCCGACCCGGTGGAGATCGAGACGCTGGTGTCCTCGCGCACCCGCGCCATCGTGCTGATCAACCCGAACAACCCCAGCGGCGCCAGCTACTCGCGGGCGCTGCTGGAGAAGATCGTCGCCATCGCGGTCAAGCACAACCTGCTGCTGATGGTCGACGAGATCTACGACCAGGTGCTGTACGACGACGCGGAATTCGTGTCGGTGGCACCGCTGGCCGGCGCGCATCCGTGCATCAGCTTCGGCGGCCTGAGCAAGGTGCACCGCGCCTGCGGCTGGCGCGTGGGCTGGGCGCTGCTGTCGGGCGACGCCGAGCGCGTCGGCGATTTCCGCAACGCCATGGACCTGCTCGGCGCGCTGCGCCTGTGCGCAAACGTCCCCGGCCAGTTCGCCATCGATGCCGCGGTCAACGGCCCGGACACGATCTCGCCGCTGTGCGCCCCGGGTGGACGCCTGTACGAAACGCGCCGCGCGGTACTCGAGGCCTGCGCGGCCAGCGAGCACCTGTCGCTGGTGCAGCCGGCCGGCGCGCTGTACGCATTCCCGGCGGTGGTCGGCGCCGCCGCGCGCGGGTTCGACGACCACGCGTTCGCCCTGGAGCTGATGGAACAGGAAGGCGTGCTGGTGGTGCCAGGCTCCAGCTTCAACGTGCCCTACCGGCACCATTTCCGCGTCACCCTGCTGCCGGAGGCGGCGACGATGCGCGAGGTGTTCGCGCGCATCGACCGCGTGCTGGCACGCCGCGCCGAGGATGCCACCAAGGTGGTGCCGCTGAAGCCGCGGGCGGCTGTGGGGCGGTGAGTGGGGACTGGCGAATCGGGAATTGGGAATTGGGAATGGCTAAGCGTGCGCCGTTCCTGGATCGCGTATCCCGGTGATATGGCAGCTGCCGGTTCCGTTTAGATGAGCAAAGGCAGTTTCGCCACGCCTGAGCACACACCGCTGCGCTACCTGGCGCTGGGCGATTCCTACACGATCGGCGAAGGTGTTGACGCCGACGGACGCTGGCCGATGCAACTGGCCGCGGCGTTGCGCCGCGATGGCATCGCGCTGGCCGATCCGCAGATCGTCGCCACCACCGGCTGGACCACCGACGAACTGGACGCCGGCATCGACACGGCCGCGCCGCAGGGACCGTTCGACCTGGTGACGCTGCTGATCGGCGTCAACAACCAGTACCGCGGCTACCCGCTCGACGACTACCGCGCGCAGTTCGACGCGCTGCTGCAGCGTGCGATCGGTTTCGCCGACGCGCGGCCGCAGCGGGTGCTGGCGGTGTCGATCCCGGACTGGGGCGTGACCGCCTTCGCGCAGCCGCCCGCCCACGATCCGGCGCGCATCGCCGCGCAGATCGATGCCTTCAACGCCGCCGCGCAGGCCTGCTGCGCCGCGCGCGCGGTGCGCTTCGTCGACATCACCGGCTGCAGCCGCGATGGCGGCGGCGACCCGGCGATGCTCGCCGCGGACGGGCTGCATCCGTCGGCGGCGATGTATGCGCGCTGGACCGCGCGGCTGTTGCCGGCGGCACGCGATGCGTTAGCCTAGCTGGCGTACGCCCGCTGCCAAGGACCGACATTGCGCGACGCCAGCACCACCCAGCCCATGACCCGCCCGCAGGCCCTGGCCATCGCCCGCGCCTTCCTGCCTACGCATCCGTTGGGCAACCGCTACGACTACTACTACACACGCACCAAGCTGCGCACCGATCCGCTCTACCCCGGCGTGCTCGCCGCGCTGCGCGGTACCGACGCGCCGGTGCTGGACCTGGGTTGCGGGCTGGGCCTGCTCGCGCATGCGCTGCGCGCCGACGGCCAGCGCCAGCGCTACCACGGCGTGGACATCGACGCGGCCAAGATCCGCCGCGCCGGCGCCATCGCCGCCCGCAACAGGCTGCAGGACACGCATTTCGCGGTGGTCGACCTGGGCCAGTCCTGGCCCGAGCACCACGGCAGCGTCGCGATCCTGGACGTGCTGCAGTACCTGGACCGCGACATGCAGTCCAACCTGATCCGCAGCGTGGCGCGCATGCTCACGCCCGGCGCCAAGCTGGTGATCCGCAGCGGCCTGGGCGATGCCAGCGGCCGCGGCCGCACCAGCCGCATCACCGACGTGCTCGCGCACCTGGCCGGCTGGATGCAGGAACTGCCCAAGGCCTACCCCACCCGCGACAGCCTGCAGGCCCAGCTCGACGCCGCCGGCCTGCGCGCCAGCTTCGCGCCGTTGTACGGCAACACGCCGTTCAACAACTGGCTGATCGTGGCGGAGCCGCGTTGACGTCGCAGCTGTCGCGCGAACTCCCGGTCTGCACGACCTTCTCGCCGATCGAGGTCCCGCGCGCGCGACAGCAAGCGCCCTCCGCGTCGGCGCGTTCCCCGCTGCAAGCTGCCATGCCGCCGCACAGCGGCATGGAGATGGCCTCCATGCACTGAAGGCAGCAGTGCGCGAAAGACGGCCTCTGGCGGTTCCTGGCGGACGGTTTTCAGGTGTGCGATAGTCCGCCCGACCAGCCACGGACTCGGCAGAGGGACACATGGATGTTGCGCCACTACTGGCGACATTGCGAGGGATCGCTGCGGCTATTCGCTCACCGTCGCGGCGCCAGACCGCGGACGTGCGACGCGTCTTCGCGGACCGCACCGAGATGCACCAGTACTTCGACGCGCAGCACGCGGCAGGCTACGACTGCTTCGTCACTCGCCTGCGAGACGGCTGGGAGGTGCGCAGTTACAAGCGCACCAGATGAAAGCGCAGCCGGGCCTTGCGCCATGCTGCCTGCACTACATCTGCACACGCCGGATGGTCATGCCTTCGCCGCATGCGCCGACCACTCCGTGCAGCGAGCGACAGATACCCCTCGGGAGCCTGTCGGCATGCCGCCACGTGCATGCACACGGCCGCCGCAGCGTATGCGCATCGGCACCACGCCACAGAGCAAGCGGGGAAGCGCGTCCAGCCTCAGGTCGGGCGGATCGTCTCCAGCCCGCGCGCCTGCAACGCCTGCAACACCCCCTCCACGATCGCCGGATTGTGCCCGTGCGCCGCGCCCTCGTGCAGCAGCACGATGGCGCCGGGGCGCAGATCGCGGGCGATGCGCGCGACGGTGATCGCGGGGTCGCAGCGCACGCCATCGAAGCCGCGCGCGCTCCAGGCCACCCGGGTGAGGCCGTGCTGGCGCAGCGGTGCGGCGACGAAAGGGTTGGTCATGCCCACCACCGAGCGGTACCAGCGCGGCGCAGTGCCGGCGATCGCGGCCAGGGTCTGCTGCGCCTGGCCGATTTCCTGCGCCATGCGCCGTGGCCCCAGCGCCCAGAACCACGCCTGCGGATGGTGCTGGCTGTGGTTGCCGATGCCGTGGCCGCGGCGCAGGATCTCGCGTACCAGTTGCGGGCGCGCGGCGGCGCGGGCACCGACCAGGAAGAACGTGGCCTTGGCCTGGTGGCGGTCGAGCAGGTCCAGGATCGCCACGGTGTCGTCGGAGGGGCCGTCGTCGATGGTCAGCCACACCCGCGGCGCGCTGCCGGGCAGGCGGTCCAGCACCGGCGCGTACAGCCGCGCCCGCGGCAGGAACACCGGCAACACCAGCGCCGCGTGCGACAGCAGCAGCGCCGGCAGGCCGACTGGCCAGCCATACGCCCACCACAGCCCCGCCACCAGCGCCTGCGAGGCCAGCGCCCAGGGCAGCCAGCGGTACGGGTGGCGCGGGATGCGATGCAGCGTTTCCGGAACTGTCATGCCCCATGATGCCATGCGGCGTAGAATGACCGGTCCGACTCTGCGACGACTGCCTGCCATGTCCCTCGACCCCGCCCTGCGCTCCCGTATCGAAACGCTGCTCAGCTCCAACCGCGTCGTGCTGTTCATGAAAGGCCAGCCGAGCATGCCGCAGTGCGGGTTCTCCGCCAAGGCGGTGGGCGCGCTGAACGAGCTCGGCGTCGACTTCGCCCACGTCAACGTGCTGGCCGACCAGGACATCCGCGAGGGCATCAAGGTCTACGGCGACTGGCCGACCATCCCGCAGCTGTACGTGGACGGCGAGCTGATCGGCGGCAGCGACATCATCCTGCAGATGGCCGGCAGCGGCGAGCTGAGCGAACTGCTCGGCGTGGCCGCGCCGGACCGCACCCCGCCGTCGATCACCATCACCGACGCCGCCGCCGAGATGCTGCGCGGCGCGCTGGCCGACGCCCCGGGCGCGAGCCTGGCGCTGGCGATCGACGCGCAGTTCCAGCCGAACTTCCAGCTGGCGCCGACCGATCCCAACGCCATCGCCGCCGAGTCCAACGGCCTGCGCGTGCAGTTCGACCTGGGCAGCGCGCGCCGCGCCGACGGCATCACCATCGACTGGGTGGACGACATCCGCGGCCGCGGCCTGGCGATCGACAATCCCAATGCGCCCAAGCCGGTGCAGGACCTCAGCCCGCGCGACGCCGACGACCAGGTACGCGCCGGCGGCCTGCTCCTGGTGGACGTGCGTCCGCCGGAAGAGCGCGCGGTGGCAGCGGTCAATGTGCCGTTCCGCACCCTCGACGGCGAGCAGCGCGCGCAACTGGAAGCGCTGCCGAAGGACACCGCGCTGGCCTTCCTGTGCCACCACGGCGGCCGCAGCGCGCAGGCGGCCGAGCATTTCCGCTCGCTTGGCTTCAGCAAGGTGCACAACGTGGTCGGCGGCATCGACGCCTGGACCGACCAGGTCGACGGCAGCGTGCCGAAGTACTGAGTCGGGTACCTCGTGGTTTGCGTCCCGTGCGGACGTGCCGAAAGGGCGATCGAACGATCGCCCTTTTTTGTGCCCGCGCGCCGCGATCGCCACACGCACACGCTCCTACCCTGGGCACACACTCGCCTGGCGTCTTGCGCAAGTGCTGACGGCAGCACCGAAGTCCGGCGCTCCCTGTGGGAGGGACTTCAGTCCCGACTGCAATGAGGTCGAATGCGCCGATGGCTTCGCTCGTCGCGGCTGAAGCCGCTCCCACAAGACGCGAATTCCTTGTTTCTGGTACGCGTACCAGGCGAATGCTGGCGGCCGCGCCAGCAGCCTGATGTCGCCCTGTGGGAAGGACTCCAGTCCCGACTGCAATGAGGTCGAATGCGCCGATGGCTTCGCTCGTCGCGGCTGAAGCCGCTCCCACAAGAAGCGCATTCCTTATCTTCGGTGCGTGTACCAGGCGAATGCTGGCGGCCGCGCCAGCAGCCTGATGTCGCCCTGTGGGAGGGGCTTCTGTCCCGACTGCAATGACATCCAATGCGTCACTGGCTACGCTGCCATGACGCAGCGAACGCGCAGGCCCCCTTCCCTCACCCGGCAAACCCACCCGCATCCAGGAACGCCTGCTCTTCGGCTGTCGTCGTGCGCCCCAGCGCCATATTGCGGTGCGGGAAACGACCGAAGCGCTGGATCACGTCTTCGTGCACCACCGCCCACTGCAGCGACTCCGCATCGCCGAGCGCGCTGAACAGCTCCACCGCCTGGCGCTGCCGCGCCGCGTCCTCGGCATGCGTGTAGGGCAGGTAGAAGAACATCCGCAGTTCCGCGTCGGTCTCCTGGTCGAACCCTGCCGCCAGCGCCTGGTCGGCATAGCGGCAGGCCAGGCCGTCGGTGGCGAAGGCGTGCGCGCTACCGCGGAACACGTTGCGCGGCACCTGGTCGAGCAACAGCAGCAGCGCCAGCGCGCCTTCGGCGTCGGTCAGCCAGTCGCTGCGTTCGCCGCGCGCGGCGGCGTGATGCGCCTCCAGCAGGTGCTGGCGGACATTGGCGTCGAAGGAGTCGTTGGCGGCGAACCAGCGTTCGCGGCCGGCACTGCGCCAGAAGTCCACGACGGTGCGCGCAGGGGTGTCGGTCATTGCGGTGTCCATGGGCGAGAATCGCGCTGCATAACAGGTTCCGCGTCGCGATCCGGTGCAGCCGGGCGCGCCGATGCCGCACCCGCACTTGGCAAGCGCGCCGGCTCGGGCTAGCGTGCGGGCACGGCCGCAAGGGCCGGATTCATCTTCCGGGGAAAATTCGATGCGTCATCTGTTGCTCGCCTGCCTGGGCGTGGCGTTGTGCGGCCCGGCCGCCGCGGCCTCGCGTTTTGTCGACGATCCCTATCCCAGCACCTATCGCGCGCTGGCGTCGGTGCCGGTGCTGATCGAACACGCCACCGTGCTCACCGGCACCGGCGAGCGCCTGGACGATGCCGACGTGCTGCTGCAGGACGGCCGCGTGCAGGCGGTCGGCCGCGCGCTGGCCGCGCCGGCCAACGCCACCCGCATCGACGGCCACGGCAAGTGGGTGACGCCCGGCATCATCGACGTGCACTCGCACCTGGGCGTGTATCCCAGCCCGGGCGTCAGCGCGCACAGCGACGGCAACGAAGCGACCGCACCGGTGACCCCGAACGTGTGGGCCGAGCATTCGATCTGGCCGCAGGATCCCGGCTTCGGCACCGCGCTGGCCGGCGGCGTCACCGCGCTGCAGGTGCTGCCCGGCTCGGCCAATCTGGTCGGCGGCCGCGGCGTCACGTTGAAGAACGTGCCGGCCACCACCTACCAGGCGATGAAGTTCCCGGGCGCGCCGTGGGGCCTGAAGATGGCCTGCGGCGAGAACCCCAAGCGGGTGTACGGCGAGAAGGGCGGCCCGTCCACGCGCATGGGCAACGTCGCCGGCTACCGCGCCGCCTTCATCGACGCCAGCGAATACCTGCGCAAGAACGCGCCCAAGCAGAAGAGCCCGCCCAAGCGCCACTGGTGGAGCCGCGGCAACGGTGACAACGACAGCAGCGGCGACAGCGGCGGCAAGCGCGACCTCAAGCTGGACACGCTGGCCGGCGCCATCAATGGCGACATCCGCGTGCACATCCACTGCTACCGCGCCGACGAGATGACCACCATGCTCGACCTGGCCAAGGAGTTCGGCTTCAAGATCGCCGCCTTCCACCATGGCGTGGAGGCCTACAAGATCGCCGACCGCCTGGCCCAGGAGAACGTCTGCGGCGCGCTGTGGGCGGACTGGTGGGGCTTCAAGATGGAGGCCTTCGACGGCATCCAGGAGAACATCGCCCTGGTCGACCGCCCCGCCAACGGCTGCGCGATCGTGCACTCGGACTCGGAGGAAGGCATCCAGCGGCTCAACCAGGAAGCGGCCAAGGCGATGGCCGCCGGTCGCCGTGCCGGCATGGACATCCCGCCCGAACGCGCCATCCGCTGGCTGACCAGCAACCCGGCCAAGGCGCTGGGCATCGACAAGCAGACCGGTTCGCTGGAGCCGGGCAAGATGGCCGACGTGGTGCTGTGGAACGGCAATCCCTTCAGCTCCTACGCCCTGGCCGACAAGGTCTACATCGACGGCGCGCAGGTCTACGACCGCGCCGACCGCCGCCTGCAACCGACCTCCGATTTCATGCTCGGCCAGGAGGCTGCCCGATGAGCCGCGCCCTGCTCTCGTCCCGTCGCCTGGCGCAGCGCCTGGCCCTGGCCGCCTGCCTGCTGCTCGGCAGCACGCCCGGGTTCGCCCAGGACGTACTGATCCGCGGCGCCACCGTGCACACCGCCAGCGCCCGCGGCACCCTCGCCAATGCCGACGTGCTGGTCCAGGGCGGCGTGATCCGCGCGGTCGGCCCCGGCCTGAGCGCGCCGGCCGGCGTCGCCGTGGTCGAGGCCCAGGGCCGGCCGCTGACCCCGGCGCTGTTCGGCGGCATCACCGAGATCGGCATCGAGGAGGTCTCCGGCGAGGCCTCCACCGTCGACAGCACGCTGACACTGCCGCACGACCAGCCGATGCGCCCGGAGTTCGACGTGACCCTGGCCTACAACCCCGAATCGGTGCTGATCCCGGTCGCACGGGTGGAAGGCATCGGCTTCACCGCGCTCGGCGCCAACACCGGCGGCGCCTTCGTCGCCGGCCAGGGCGCGGTGATGCGCCTGGACGGCGGCGCCGACCCGATCGGCCCGCGCGCGCTGTACCTGCATCTGGGCAGCGATGCGCTGGAACTGAGCGGCAAGTCGCGCGCGGCGCAGTGGATGCTGCTCGACCAGTTGGTGGCCGAAGCGCGCGGGCGCATGCCCGCCGATTCGCCGCATGCGCTGCTGACCCCGGCCGGACGCGCGGTGCTGGCGCACTATCTCGCCGGCCAGGGCCGCATCGTGGTCACGGTGAACCGCGCGGCAGACATCCGCCAACTGCTGCGTTGGGCACAACGCGAGAAGGTGCGCATCGCCATCGCCGGCGGCGACGAGGCCTGGAAGCTGGCGCCGGAACTGGCGAAGGCGCAGGTGCCGGTGTTCGTCAATGCGCTGGACGACCTGCCGGCCAGCTTCGACCAGATCGGCGCCACCCTGGAGAACGCCGCGCACCTTGACGCCGCCGGCGTGGCGGTGAGCTTCACCCAGGGCGGCGACGGCGCGCACAACGCGCGCAAGCAGCGGCAGCTGGCCGGCAACGCGGTCGCGCACGGGCTGCCGTGGGACGCCGCCCTGGCCGGCCTGACCCGGGTCCCGGCCGAGGCCTTCGGCGTGGGCGACCGTCTGGGCAGCATCGCCCCGGGCAAGCTCGCCGACCTGGTGCTGTGGGAAGGCGACCCGCTGGACGTGGCGCATTACGCCGAACAGGTCTGGCTGGGTGGCCGCGCCATCCCGATGCGCTCGCGGCAGACCGAACTGCGCGACCGCTACATGCAGCAGAACGGCGCGCTGCCGAAGGCGTACACGCACTAAACCGCGTCGAGCACGCCGGGACGGCATCGCACTGACGATGCCGTCCCGCCGGTGGCGACGCCCCGCAATGCGCACCTGAGCGCTGCCCCACCGCCGCGCGGAAACGGCATCGCGTCCGCGTCCGCGCGCAGTAGGCTGTGCGCCTCGCTGCCGTCGCCCGCGCCGCCATGCCCTGCTTGCTTCGCCTGCTGCTGTGCTGCCTCGCCCTGTACGCCGCGGCACCCGTGCTGGCAAACGCAGCCGATTTCGGCGTCGCTCGGGTCGGCGATCGCTTCGTCGTCGACAGCGGCGCCGATTTGCAGTTCAGCGTGGACGCCCGCACCGGCGACGTGGTCTCCATGCGCTACCGCGGCGTCGAACTGGAGAGTCCGGAAGCCAAGCACTCGCAGATCGCCTCGGGCCTGGGCAGCGCCCGCGTCGCCGCACGCACTGTCGGCGACACCATCGTGGTCTCGGCCAGCGCTGGCGACCTGGTGCAGTACTACATGGCGCGCAAGGGCCGCGACGCGCTCTACCTGGCCACCTATGCGCCGACCCTGCTGCCGGTCGGCGAACTGCGCTTCATCGCCCGCCTCGACGCAACCAAGCTGCCCGACGCCGAGCGCGAACCGGATTCCAACATCGGCACCGCGATCGAAGGCAAGGACGTATTCCTGCTGCCGGACGGCCGCACCAGCTCCAAGTTCTACTCGGCACGGCGCGCGATCGACGACAGCGTGCATGGCGTCAGCGGCCCCGGCCTCGCCGTGCGGATGTGGATGGGCGATCGCGAACACAGCGCCGGCGGGCCGTTCTTCAAGGACATCGCCACGCAGCGGACCACGCGCACCCACGAGCTGTACAACTACATGTTCTCCAACCACACCCAGACCGAACCCTACCGCGGCGGCCTGCACGGGGTGTACGTGCTGCAGTTCAGCCGCGGCGGCGCGGAAGCGCAGGTGCCGCCGGACCTGCGCTTCGTCGACGCGTCGCTGGGCTTGCAAGGCTTTCTGGGCGCGGAAGCGCGGGGTGCGGTGGCCGGCCAGGTCTCCGGCATCGACGCAGGGCAGCCGGCAGTGGTGGCCCTGCGCAACGCGCAGGCGCAGTACTGGGCCAGGGCCGATGCCGACGGCCGCTTCCGCATCGCCGGCATCCGCCCCGGCGCGTACCGTATCGCGCTGTACCAGAACGAGCTGGAGGTGGCCCACGACACCGTGCAGATCGCAGCCGCGGCCACCGCGCAGGCCGAGCTGCACGCGGTGCCGCTGCCGGGCCAGGCGATCTGGCAGATCGGCGATCCCGATGGCACGCCGGCCGGTTTCCGCAACGCCGCGTTGCTGGCGCGCGCGCATCCCTCCGATCGGCGCATGGCGCCATGGGGACCGCTGACCTATCGCGTGGGCCACGACTCTCTGGACGCATTCCCGGCGGCGCAATGGCGCGGCGTCAACACGCCCACGCACATCGCCTTCGTGCTCTCGCCGGGACAGGTCCACGCCTACCGCCTGCGTCTGTTCGTCACCCTGACCCAGGCCGGCGGCCGTCCGCAGCTGCGGGTGAACGATCGCTGGAGCGGACCCGTGCCGCCGCGGCCGGAGCAGCCGGACAGCCGCGGCATCACCCGCGGCACCTACCGCGGCAACAACACCGTCTATCTGTTCGACATTCCGGCCAGCGCGCTGCAGGCAGGCCTCAACACGCTGGACATCGACGTCGCCTCGGGCTCGCCGGACAACGGGTTCCTCGGCCCGGGCATCGTCTTCGACAGCGTGCAATGGCTCGCGCCGTGAGGCGCTGCGGGCAGACGCGCCACACGCGCCGGCGAGGACGTCGCCACGCTGCTACGCTGCGCCCCTGGCCCGACGGAGACATCCCGATGCGCGGTTCGCTGTCCCTCCAGCGCCTGCTGCCGCTGGCGCTGCTGGCCCTCGCCTGCGGCGCCGGCGCCGCGCCGCCCACACCCGGCGTCTATCTCGCCGATGGCGGCGACCGCCTCGACGTGGCGCGCGACGCCGACGGTCTGGGCTTCTCGCTCGACGTCACCGGCGCCAACGGCCATACCTGTGCGCTGGACGGCACGCTGCAGGGCGAACTCGGCTTCACCCGCGCGCACGACGACGATCCCGCGTCGCTGTGCCGCACCCGCCTGCACGCCGAGGGCGACGCCATCCGGGTCGAGGCGCTCACGCCCGACAGCTGCCGCGACTACTGCGGCGCACGCGCCTGGTTCGAAGGCGACTACCGACGCGCCGCGCCGGCCTGCGTGCCCGAGGCGGCGGAGGCCACGCGCGCGCGCTTCCTGCGCCAGTACCAGGCCAAGGACTACGCCAACGCCGAACGCACCCTGGCCGCACTGCTGGACGGCTGCGGCAAGACCCTGTTCTGGCTGGACGCCGCGCAGGTCCGCACCGATCTGGCGCTGACCCAGTATCACCTGGGCGACCGCGCCGGTTGCCTGCGCACGCTGGCACCGGTGCTGGAACGCGCCGGCAGCGGTGCCGAGGACGTGCGCAACAGCCTGCCGCCCAGCGATGCCGACGGGTTCCTGCCGATCGCCCGCGCCGCCTGGCACAACGCGGCACTGTGCAAGGCGCCGCCGCGCTGAGACAGGCAGGAACGGCGGCGCCCGTGCGGCGCCGTCAGTTGGCGCCGATATTGGCCTGGATCCAGGCCCAGCCGTTGCCGCGCACCACCTCGAAACCGGCCTCGACCACGTGCAGGTACATCGCGTTGCTGAAGCGCCCGTCCTGCGCGCGGTGCGTGTGCAGCCAGCTCAGGAACGGCTTGATGTCGATGTTGAGATTGCCGTTGCTCGGCAGGGTCGGCTGGCCGGCGGTGTTGTGCGGAATGAAGGTGTAGACGTAGTAGCCGGCGGCGCTGTTCATGCCTTCCCACAGATCGAAGGTGTAGCCGCCGGCGCTGATGACGTTACTGGCGGTGAGCGTTCCGATCGGATACGAGTTGTGGCCGCCCCAGATCATCACTTCGGCCTGCGGAATCGCGCTGGAGGACACCGTGCTGTCCCAGCGGAAGAACAGGTCGTAGGCGAAGTCGCCGGCCAGGTTGCTGCCGCCGGACGAGTACGCGAAGGTCGCCGGCAAGGACCGCAGCGCCGAGACCTGCCGCGGGAAGGTGCGGTCGGCAGTGGGATTGAAGCCGTAGTGCGAGCCGCGCAGGATCGCCGGATAGCCGTACAGACTGGCGTTGGGGAAATTGAAGGTCACGGTCATGCTCGGCGTGCTGCCGCTGTGGAACGTGCCCTGGATGACGTTGTTGGGGTCGTTGAAGTTGTTCACCCAGGCGTACTGGTTGCCGTACACCTGGTACGGCCCGGCCAGCGCCATCGGCGCGATGGCGAGCAGGGCGGTGGCGAACAGCGCGCGCAGGGTCCGCGCCCAGCCGCGCGGCGACCTGACGACCGTGGCGGGAAGGCGCGGCGAAGCAGCGGCGGAAACGGAAGCGGAAGCGTGCATGGCGGTCTCTCCTGAGCGTGCAGGGGCAGCGAATCTACTGCCGCGGCGGACGCTAGCAAGGTGCACGTACCGCGAGCTATGACAAGACCCGCGCATGTCATGCGCCAGCGCAATAGCGCTACCGCGATCCAGGCCACGGCCGCGCGGCGCTTCACAGATATCGCGTGCCAGCGAGATTTCCGCCACGGCATCGTCTACGCATTGCGGTCGCCGGGCGAACGGTCGGCAGCGACATTTCGCACTGCAGCATGCCGATGTACGCAGTCGCAGCGCGCGCGACGCCGCGATAAGCTGATGCGTCATGACGGAGAAGCACGATGACGTTGCGCTGGTATTTCGATTTCATCTCGCCGTTTTCCTATCTGCACTGGCAGCAGGTGAAAGCGCTGCCGGAGTTCTCGCGGATCCAGCCGGTGCCGATCGTGTTCGGCGCGGTGCTGGCGCAGCTGCAGACGCGCGGGCCGGCCGAGGTGCCGCACAAGCGCGAGTTCACCTATCGCTTCGTGCAGTGGCAGGCGCAGCAGCAAGGCGTGCCGCTGCGCTTCCCGCCGGCACATCCGTTCAACCCGCTGACGGCGCTGCGCCTGTGCATCGCCGCCGGCACCACGCCGCAGGCCATCGATGCGCTCTTCGACTGGCTGTGGCGCGATGGCCACGCGGGCGACGACGCCGCGGCCCTGGCGCCGGTCGGCCAGGCATTGGGGATCGCCGACGTCGCCGCGGCCACCGCCGATGCGCAGGTCAAGGCGCAACTGCGCGCCAACACCGAACAGGCGCTGGCGGCCGGCGTGTTCGGCGTGCCGACCCTGCAGATCGACGACACCCTGCTGTGGGGCAACGACGCGCACCCTCTGATGCGCGCGGTGCTGGCCGACCCGCAACTGCTGCAGCGCGGCGACATGGCGCGCCTGAGCGCGCTGCCGGTCGCGGTGCAGCGCAACGCCTGAGCGGTCGCCATGTCCATCGATCTCCCCAATCACTGGAGCTTCAGCGGATGCGCATCGGCATCGTCGTAGATTCCGCCTGCGATCTGCCGCAGGACTACATCGCCCAGCACGACCTGGTGGTGTTGCCGATCAGCGTGCGCCTCGGCGGCACCGTCCTGGCCGATCGCCGCGACGAAGCGGCGACGCTGGAGTTCCTGCACGCACAGGTCAGCGCGCACGGCGCCGAAGCCGAGACCGTTCCGTACAGCGTGGCGCAGATCCGCGAGCTGTTCCTGAGCCGGCTGGTCATCGACTACGACCACGTGTTCTGCCTGACCATCACCAAGACCCGCAGCCCGATCCACGACCACGCGCAGCAGGCCGGCTTCGCCATCCTCAACGACTACAAGCCGATCCGTCAGGCTGCCGGCCACGCCTCGCCGTTCGCGCTGCGGGTGATCGACACCCAGAACCTGTTCGCCGCGCAGGCCGTGATCGCCGTCGAGGCGGTGCGGATGCGTGCCAACGGTGCCGGCGTGCAGGCCATCCGCGAACGGCTGGAGACGCTGGCCGAGCACACCCATGGCTACATGATCGCGCGCGACCTGTACTACCTGCGCAGCCGCGCGCGCAGCAAGGGCGACCGCAGCGTCGGCCTGCTCAGCGCCGCGCTCGGCTCGGCCCTGGACATCAAGCCGGTGCTGCACTGCCACCGCGGCGAGACCGCGCCGGTGGCCAAGCTCAAGGGCTTCGACCACGCCGTGCAGACCCTGTTCGGGCTGGCCGCCAAACGCGTGGCCGCCGGGTTGATGACGCCCACGCTGTGCCTGAGCTATGGCGGCGAGCTGGCGGAACTGCGCGCCCTGCCCGGCTACGCGGCGCTGCGCCAGGCCTGCGACAGCCACGGCGTTGAGCTGCTGGAGAGCGTGATGAGCCTGACCGGCATGGTCAATGTCGGCAAGGGCGCGCTGGTGCTGGGCTTCGCCGGGGAGGCGCTGCACTTCGGCTGATCGCCCGCTGGCCGCGTCGACGGCGGGTCGCCGCCGGCTCTGCTAGGCTGCGCCGCTTCGTACCGCCTACAAGAGATGCCCATGGCCGTCACCTACTCGATCAGCCTGCCCGATCCCGCCCGTGCCCGCGGCAGCAACCCGTCGCTGAGCTTCTCCGCGCACGGCGCCGACGCCTTCGCCGAACAGCTGCAGGCCGCCCTCAGCGATCCGGCCTGGTTCGAGCGCTGGCGCGCCATGCAGCCGGAGCCGGACGAGGTCGATCCGGCGCTGGGCGTGACCGATCCGGCAGCACGGGTGACCGGTCGCCAGGACGATCTGCGCATCGATCTGTCCGCGACCACCAGCATCCCCGGCGACATCCTCAAGCAGCGCCTGCGCCTGCTGGCCGGCAGCGGCTGGGAACTGCGCGACGTGCGCTAAAACGCGCGCCCAGGCAACCGCACCGCGGTGGCCGACGCGCCTACGCGGAGCCGCGCCACGCTACGACGCGGCCACCGCCCGGCATGACCAGGACCAGCGCAGATTGACCGCCAGCGTGCCCAGCACGATCAGCGCCAGGCCCAGCCACTGCACCGGCACCAGCCGGTGGCCGTACAGCAGGTAGTCCAGCAGCAGCGTCACCAGCGGATAGACGAACGCGACCACCGCGATCGCCGCCACGTGCAGGTGCCGGTAGGCGCTGTAGAACAGCACGTACACCACGCCGCTGTGGATCACCCCCAGGCCGATCAGCCAGAACCAGTGGCGGCCGGGATGCAGCGCGGCGCTGCTGGAGAAGCCGACCAGCATCGCCGCACCGACCCAGCACTGCACCGTCACCACCGCCAGCGGCCGCTCGCGGCTGATCCGCCGCGACATCAGCAACGAGGCGCCACACAGCAGCGCGCCAAGCAAGGTCAGCGCGATCCCGCCCAGGTAGCCGCGGTCGGCGCTGGACCACAGCCGCAGCGGATCGGCCGAACAGGCCACGCCGACGAAGGCCAGCAGGGTCCAGCCCAGGTCGGCGCGGCGGCTGCGCTCGCCCTGCAGCACCGCCGCCAGGATCAGCATGACGAACGGGAACACGTGGTAGACCATGGTCGCCACGCCGATCGACGAGCGCGCCATGCCGGCGAACAGCGCCACCCAGTTGAGCACCAGCAACACCCCGCTGAGCGCCGCGTCGCGCAACAGCGCGCGCTCGCGCCACAGGCCGCGCAACTGCCCGCCGAGCAGGCCGCACACGGTCAGGAACAGCGCGCCGAACAGGCAGCGGTAGAACACCGCGGTCACCGGGTCCTGGCCGCTCTCGTGCACGAACACGCCGACCGAGCCGATCAGCACCTCGGCCAGCAGCAACTGCCACAGTGCCCGCCTGGACGCGCCCGCGGATGTCGCGACGGCGGCGCTCACAGCGCGATGCTCCCGTGCAGGTACTGCACCGCCGCGCCACGCACCTGCACGTGGTCCGGCGTCACCCGGCAGTCCAGTTCGCCGCCGCGTGCAGACGCCTGCCACGCACGCAGGTCGCACTTGCCCAGGCGCTGCGCCCACAGCGGCGCCAGCGCGGCGTGGATCGAGCCGGTCACCGGATCCTCGACGCCGCCGTTGGCCGGCCAGAAATAACGCGAGACGAAATCGTGCTCGCGCCCGGGCGCAGTGACCGCGACATCGCGCGGTGCCAGCGCCAGCATCCGCGCCAGGTCCGGCACCACCGCCCGCACCTGGTCTTCGTCCGCGTACACGGCAATGTAGGCCTGGTCGTTGCGGTACGCCGCCTGCGGCGCGATCGACAACGCCTGCGCGAGTGCCTGCGGCACCGCCGCCAGCGCGGCCGGCGCCTGGTTCGGAAAGCGCAGGACGAAGCGCCCGTCGGCCTCGCGGTCCACCCCCAGTTCGCCGACCGCCGCGGCACGGAACCGCAACGGCAGCGGCGCCAGGCCCTGGGTGGCGACAACGAAAGCGCTGGCCAAGGTGGCATGGCCGCAGAACCCCACTTCGCGCAGCGGCGAGAACCAACGGATCGCGAACGCGCCATCGGCCTCGCGCACGAAGAACGCGGTCTCCGACAGATTGTTCTCGCTGGCGATGGCCTGCATCAGCGCGTCCGGCAACCACGCCTGCAGCGGCACCACCGCGGCCGGGTTGCCGCGGAACCGCACCGTGGTGAAGGCATCGACGATGAACAGCGGCAGTTGCACGCGCGGCCTCGGGAATGGGGAAGGACACGGCCAGTGTGCGCCGGGCTGGGCGACCAGCACAGAGTCAGATACGCTGCAAATCGACCGATACAGATGAGGCCGCCGCATGCGCCTGTACGAAGCCCTCGCCAGCCAGCTGCGCGACCAGATCGCGCAGGGCACGCTGCGTGCCGGCGAGCGCCTGCCGTCGATCCGGCAACTGGCCGCCGGCCACGGCATCAGCGCCGCCACCGCGGTGCAGGCCTGCCTGCAACTGGAACGCGAAGGCCGGGTGCAGGCACGCCCGCGCTCGGGCTACTTCGTGCGCGCCGCGGCCACACCGCAACCGGCCGGCGCAGGCGCCGCTACCCGGCGGCGCGCGCCGGGCGCGGTCGCCAATCCGGCGCTGCAGGGCGTGCTGGACATGCTCGCGCGCTCGGATCTGGTGCCGCTGCACACCGCCACGCCGGCGGCGGTGCTGCTGCCCGGCGCGCACCTGGCCAGCGCGCTGGCGCGGCAGTTGCGCCGCCAGCGCAGCGCCGCGCTCGACTACGCACCGCCGCAGGGCCACGCCGCGCTGCGCCGGCAGATCGCGCAGCGCTACGCGCACTGCGCCACGGTCGTTGCCGCCGACGAGGTGGTGGTGACCGCCGGCGCGATGGAGGCGATCAGCCTGGGGCTGCGCACGCTCACCGCCCCTGGCGACGTGGTGCTGGTCGAGACCCCGACCTACCACGGCATCCTGCAGGCGGTGGCGGCGCTGCGCCTGAAGGTGCTGGAGGTCCCGAACCGGCCCGGCCAGGGCATCGACGCCGCACGCCTGGACGCACTGCTGCAGCGCACGCCGGCGCGCGCCGCGGTGCTGGTGCCGAACTTCAACAACCCGCTGGGCAGCCTCACCCCCGATGCCGCCAAGCGCGCCGTGCTGGACAGTTGCGCGCGCCACGGCACGGTGGTGATCGAGGACGACATCTACGGCGAACTCGACTGGTCGGGGCAGCGCCCGCGGCCGCTGCGCCATTTCGACACCCACGGCAACGTGATCACCTGCGGCGCCTTCTCCAAGGTGCTGGCGCCCGGCCTGCGCGTGGGCTGGCTGCTCGGCGGCGCCTGGACCGACGCGCTGGTGCGCGCCAAGTACTTCTCCACTATCGGCGGCGCCAGCCTGCCGCAACTGGCCCTGGCCGACTACCTGCAGCGGCACGACCTGGAACGCCACCTGCGCAAGCTGCGCCGCACCCTGGCCGACAACGGCCAGCGCCTGCGCGAGGCGGTGCTGCGGCACTGGCCGGCCGGCACCCGCATCGGCGACCCGGCCGGCGGCCTGTCGCTGTGGCTGCAACTGGCCGACGCCGGCAGCGGCCAGGCGCTGTTCGAGGCCGCTCTCGCCGCCGGCATCGGCACCTCGCCCGGGCACCTGTTCTCCAGCCGCGGCGACTATGCCGACCACCTGCGGCTGAGCTGCGGGCAGCCGTGGAGCGAGACGCTGGAAGATGCAATGCGGCGGCTGGGCAAACTGGCCGCGCGACTGCCGCGCTAGCGCCGCGTCCAGCGCCGCACCGCGATCCCGATGCGAAGTTCGCTCCCAGCGCTTGCTCGCACCGCGCCTACAAGGCGCCCTGGTCCGCCTCCGAGCGACGCCGTGCATGCAACTCCACATGCGCGCCGACCGGTCGCGGCGATCGCCCCGCATGCGACACGACCGCGGTGGCCGCATCCGACGCAACGGCGTGACCGCGATCGACGATAGCCAGTCGCGGCGTGCGCTACGGCGTTGCCGCGCCGATCGCCAGCGCCACGCAGGCGCCGACCAGGGTGCAGGCGAGCATCGCCACGGGGCTGAGCGGGCTGCGCCAGCGCGGCCAGGGGAGCAGCAGGATGCGACGGCAAGACATGGCGCGGCTCCGATCCAGGGACGTGGCGAGGGCGAACCCTGCGGAATCTAGCCAGCGCAGGTCTCAGCAGGCGCGAACGCGATCGCACAACCGCGGGTCGGGCGGTGCGGCGCACCTGATTGTTTACGAGACCGGCCACGTCGCGGCCGCGGCGGTCACCGGGCTGTCATGTGTGTGCTCGGCGAGCCTCGCATGCATCGCGCGCCTGTGGCCGCCTTGCCACCGCGCAGAACGGCCACGGACGACAAGGCGGGAACGCTGCGACCGGCAGCGCAACGCGCGGCCCCCTGCCCGGCGGGCCGCGTCGCGCGGCCGCCGGTGGAGCGCGCTCAGCCCTGCAGGGCGCGCGCGTGGAAGGCGATGTGCTCGCCGATGAAGCTGCCGATGAAGTAGTAGCTGTGGTCGTAGCCGGGCTGCACGCGCAGGGTCAGCGGGTAGCCGGCGGCCTCGGCGGCGGCCTGCAGCAACTGCGGGCGCAACTGCTTCTCGAGGAACTCGTCGCCGCCGCCCTGGTCGATCAGCAGCGGCAGGCGCTCGCTGGCACTGCCGATCAGCACGCTGGCGTCGTAGGCCTGCCACTGCGTGCGGTCCTCGCCCAGGTAGGCGGTGAATGCCTTCTCGCCCCACGGCACCTGCGTGGGCGCCACGATCGGCGAGAACGCCGACACGCTGCGGTAGCGGCCGGGATTCTTCAGCGCGATCACCAGGGCGCCGTGGCCGCCCATCGAATGCCCGCTGATCGCGCGCCGGCCGTTGTGCGGGAACTGCGCCTCGATCAGCGCCGGCAGTTCCTGCACCACGTAGTCGTACATGCGGTAGTGCGCGTCCCACGGCGCCTGGGTGGCGTTGACGTAGAAGCCGGCGCCCTTGCCCAGGTCGTAGCCCTCGTCGTCGGCGACCTGCTCGCCGCGCGGGCTGGTGTCGGGCGCGACCAGGATCACGCCATGCTCGGCCGCATAGCGCTGCGCACCGGCCTTGGTGATGAAGTTCTGCTCGGTGCAGGTCAGGCCGCTGAGCCAGTACAGCACCGGCAGCGTGGTGTGCTCGGCCTGCGGCGGCAGGTACACGGCCACCTGCATGGGGCAGCCGAGCACAGCCGAGTCGTGGCGATAGACGTCCTGCCAGCCGCCGCAGCAGGCGTGGTGTTCGATACGTTCCATGGGCAGTTCCGGGAAGAGGGCCTGCGGCCGCGACCGGCCGCAGGCGGGGTGCCGCGACGCGTCGACCGGCGACGCGCGCGGCAGCGGGCTTCAGTGCAGCACGCCGTTCTTGCGCGCCACGTGGGTGGAGATCGCGTCCATCAGCGGCGGCGACAGGCAGTCGTACGGTTCCAGCTTCAGTTCGCGCAGGCGGTTGCGCACCCCGTCCATCGCCTCCGGACGCGTGCCGCTCTCGATGATCGACGACACGAAGGCGGCGAACCCCGGCGCCGACCAGCCCTGCTGCGGCGACAGTTCCGTATGCACGAAATCCAGACCGTAGAACGGATGCTCGGTGTTCTCGATGCGGCCGTACATGTGCACACCGCAGCCGGTGCAAGCGTGACGGCGGATGGTTGCGCTCTCGTCCACCACCTTCAGCTTCTCCTCGTGCGCCGTCACCTTGACCTTGTCGCGCGCCACCACCGCCACCACCGAGAAGGTCGCGCCCTTCGGCTTCCAGCACTTGGTACAGCCACAGGCGTGGTTGTGCGCGGTCTGCGCGCCCACTTCCACCACCACCTTGTCGCTGGCGCAATGGCATTCCAGGGTACCGCCCTGGAAATGCTCCGCGCCGGCACGCACGCCGGCATCCACCGACGGATGAATCGTCACAGTACTCATCTTGCCCCCTCCCGGGTTCGTTGCGTCGCTGCAATGCGCGGAAACGGCCGCGCGCCGGACTGACCTGCGGTCAGAAGTGGATGACGGTGCGGATCGACTTGCCCTCGTGCATCAGGTGGAAGGCTTCGTTGATCTCGTCCAGCGGCAGGGTGTGGGTGATGAACGGGTCGAGGTCGATCTCGCCGTGCATCGCCTGCTCCACCATGCCCGGCAGCTGGGTGCGGCCCTTGACCCCGCCGAAGGCGCTGCCGCGCCAGACGCGGCCGGTGACCAGCTGGAACGGGCGCGTGCTGATTTCCTGGCCGGCGCCGGCCACGCCGATGATGACGCTCTCGCCCCAGCCCTTGTGGCAGCACTCCAGCGCCGAGCGCATCACGTGCACGTTGCCGATGCACTCGAAACTGAAGTCCACGCCGCCGTCGGTCAGCTCGACGATGACTTCCTGGATCGGCTTGCTGTAGTCCTTCGGGTTGATGCAGTCGGTGGCGCCCATGCTGCGCGCCAGCTCGAACTTGCCCGGATTGGTGTCGATGGCCAGGATGCGCCCGGCCTTGGCCTGCACCGCGCCCTGGATCACCGCCAGGCCGATGCCGCCGAGGCCGAACACCGCGACGCTGTCGCCTTCCTTCACCTTGGCCGTGTTGTGCACCGCACCGATGCCGGTGGTGACGCCGCAGCCGAGCAGGCACACCTTCTCCAGCGGCGCCTCGGGGTTGACCACGGCCAGCGAGATCTCCGGCACCACCGTGTACTCGCTGAAGGTGCTGCAGCCCATGTAGTGGTAGATCGGCTGGCCGTTGTAGGAGAAGCGGGTGGTGCCGTCGGGCATCAGGCCCTTGCCCTGGGTGGCGCGCACCGCCTGGCACAGGTTGGTCTTGCCGGACAGGCAGAACTTGCACTTGCGGCACTCGGCCGTGTACAGCGGGATCACGTGGTCGCCGACCTTGACGCTGGTCACACCCTCGCCCACCGCCTCGACGATGCCGCCGCCCTCATGGCCGAGCACCGCCGGGAAAATACCTTCCGGATCGTCGCCAGACAGCGTGAACGCGTCGGTATGGCACACGCCGGTATGGGTGATGCGCACCAGCACTTCGCCCTGGCGCGGCGGTTCGACATCGATCTCCACGATCTGCAGCGGTTTGCCTGCTTCGAAAGCGACGGCGGCTCGGGACTTCATGCGATTTCTCCTGGCTGACGGAATGGGCGTGGGGTGGGGATCACTTGAGGTAGGAGCGGACCAGCATGGCCATCTCGCGCACGCGCGCGGCGCGCTGCGCATCGGAGGTGGCGGCATGGCCGAATTCATCGCGGACATGCGCCTGCATCACTTCCGACATCAGGCCGTTGACCGCGCCGCGGATGGCGGCGATTTGCTGCAGCACAGCAGCGCAGTCCGTCCCCTCCTCCAGCGCGCGTTCCAACGCCTCGGTCTGGCCGCGCAGGCGGCGGATGCGGGCGAGGACGCGCTTCTTTTCGTGCGGGGCGTGCGGCATGTGGCGGGGACTCGGGAACTATACTGGGGGATAGTATTCCTGCCATCGAAAAAAGAAAACGCCCGCGCCGTTACTCCACCCATCCTGGCCGACCCGGGCGCGGCCGGACGCCCCGCCGCGCGGGTGCCGGCGCATGGCAATGCGTGTCGGCCCAGGACACGAAACCGCCATGTTGGCGCCGCCGGTGCTGCCTATGATGGCCACGCGTTCATGCGCGGGCCCCGGTGCCGGTGGCCACGTCCCTGCCCGCCCCCAGTTCCAGGCAGCCGCGGCCACGTCTAGACTGGGCGAATCCCCGTGTGGCCGCCCTTCAAGATCGTGGACATGAAATCCTTCATTCTGGTCGTCGACGACGATCCGGATCTGCGCCGACTCATCAGCGAGTTCCTGAGCGACCACGGCTATCAGGTGGACACCGCCGAGACCGTGGCGGAGATGCGCCTGCGGATGGCCGAGCGCCAGCCGGACCTGGTGATCCTGGACGTGATGATGCCCGGCGAGGACGGCCTCAGCGCCGCCCGCCAGCTCGCCAGCGAGCGCGGCGCGCCGGCGGTGATCATGCTCAGCGCGCTGGGCAGCGACACCGACCGCATCATCGGCCTGGAAGTCGGCGCCGACGACTACCTGGCCAAGCCGTGCAATCCGCGCGAGCTGCTGGCGCGGGTCCGCGCCCTGCTGCGGCGCAGCCAGGCGGCGACGCTGCCGCCGGAAGCGCGCGGCAACGTCTACGAGTTCGCCGGCTGGCGGCTGGACGTGATCCGCCGCGACCTGCGCGATCCCACCGGCATCTTCATCAATCTCTCCGACGGCGAATTCGCGCTGCTGCGCACCTTCGTCGAGCATCCGCAGCGCGTGCTCAGCCGCGACCAGCTGCTCGACTACGCGCGCGGCCGCGATACCGAGGTCTACGACCGCGCCATCGACAGCCAGATCAGCCGCCTGCGCCGCAAGATCAACGAGCGCGTGCAGACCGAACTGATCCGCACCGTGCGCAACGAGGGCTACATGCTGCTGCCGAGCGTCGCCCGCCTGTGAGCGGGCCCACGCGCGCCCGCCGCGGCGTGCCGATCTTCGCCCGCGCCTTCCTGCTGCTGGTGGTGGCGCTGCTCACCGCGCAGCTGATCGGCATCGCCCTGGTGCTGCGCACGCCGGTCTACGAGATGCCGGTGCACCCGCCGGAGGTGATCGCCCTGCTCAGCACGCGCATGCCGGCCGGCACCCAGACACTCAAGGTGCAGGACACCGCCCATGCGCCGCTGCCGGCGCGCGACCAGGTGCGCGACCGCAACGTGGAACGGCTGATGGCGCACTGGCTGGAAGTGGCGCCGGACCAGGTGCGCTTCTACCGCAACAGCGACGGCCGCCTGGAACGCCTGCGCCTGCGCCTGGGCGAACGCCCGCCGCCGCCGCCGCATGGCATGGCGGCCGACGACGACGTCCCCGCACCCGCGGAGGTCGCGCCCTCAGCCACCGCGCAGCAACCGCCGCCACCGGAACCGCCGCCTGCGCCCGGCGAGGCACCGCGCAATGGCGCCTTCGGCGCGACCATGCGCGCCGTGGGGTGGCGCGAACGCGGCTTCGCCCCGGCGGTACCGCTGCTGGACGGTTTCACCGCGGCCCTGCGCCAGCCCGACGGCCACTGGCGCAGCGTGATGTCGCCGCCGCGGCGGTTCTCCAACGAATTCAAGACCCAGGTGGTGATGCTGTTCCTGGTCGGCATGCTGGCGATGCTGCCGCTGGCCTGGTGGTTCTCACGCGCACTGTCGGCGCCGATCCGGCGCTTCGCCGAGGCGGCCGACCAGCTCGGCCGCAATCCCGACGCGCAGCCGCTGCGGCGCAGCGGCCCCAGCGAGATCGTGCAGGCGGCCGATTCGTTCAACGCGATGCAGGCGCGCCTGAACCGGCTGATCAACGAGCGCACGCACATGGTCGCGGCGATTGCCCACGACCTGCGCACGCCGTTGGCGCGACTGGCGTTCCGCCTGGAGACCCTGCAGCCGCCGCTACGCGAGAAGACCATGGCCGACATCGACGAGATGAAGGCGATGATCTCCGCGGCGCTGGACTTCATCCACAACGACAGCCGCCGCGGCACCCGCTCGCCGCTGGATTTCCGCCTGCTGGTGGAAAGCGTGGTCGACGACGCCAGCGACACCGGAGCCGACGTGGTGCTGCTGCTCGGCGACGCCATCACCCTCGACGGCGACCCGCTGTCGCTGCGGCGCATGGTGATGAACCTGGTGGAGAACGCGCTGAAATATGGCAAGCGCGCACGCCTGCAGCTGCGTCACGAGGACGGCGAATGCGTGCTGTGGATCGACGACGACGGCCCCGGCATCGATCCCGCACAGCGCGAGAAGCTGTTCCTGCCGTTCTTCCGCGGCGAGAACTCGCGCAACCGCGATACCGGCGGCATCGGCCTGGGCCTGTCGGTGGCGCACAGCATCGTGCTGGCGCATGGCGGCCAGATCGCCCTGGACAACCGCCCCGAGGGCGGCCTGCGGGTCAGCGTGCGGCTGCCGTGCCAGGCGGTCGACGGCTGAGCCGGGCGCGCCGCCGTTCCGCCGCACGTCGATCGACTCAGCGCTGGTTCGGCTCGACGACCACGGCCGTGCCATAGCACAGCACTTCGGTCAGGCCGGCCATCAGCTCGGTGGCGTCGTAGCGCACCGCGACGATGGCGTTGCCGCCCATCTGCCGCGCGTGCTGCAGCATGTCCCGGTACGTCTCAAGGCGCGCCTGCTCGCATAGCTCGGTATAGATGGTGATGTTGCCGCCGAACAGCGTCTGCAGCCCGCCGAGGAAATTGCCGACGATGGAGCGCGAGCGCACGGTGATGCCGCGCACGATGCCCAGATTGCGCACGATCCGGTAGCCGGGAAGTTCCAGCGCGGTGGTCACCATCGCATCGTTCAGTGGCGAGACCGCCGCGCGCGGCGGCGAGGAATTGTACGGATCGGTCATCGGTGTGCCCTGCTGGCGTGGCCCGTGGCTCCGCGGACCGCGGACCCGGCGCGCACGCACCGAGGCCGACAGTGTTAGCACCGCATGAAGAACCACGCAATCGCCAGCACCAGGCCGCCACCCCATAGCAGCAGCATCGCCACGACGCCGGCCAGCACGACCGCCACCCGCCATCGGCCCAGCCCGCGCGAACGCCGCACCACGTGCACGCACAGCCAGCCGCCCAGCACCACGCCGCTGGCGACCACCGCCCATCCGAGCAGATCGATGAGCGGATCCTTGGGACCAAAGTCGGCGGGGCATTGGCTGGTCGCATGCGCGGATGCCATGCAGCCGAGCGACGCCATCACGAGCGCAATGCGTTCGAAAAGACGCCGTCGAACGCTCGTGCGCTCTACGACCGCTCGCGAAGACGTGCCTGGTGCCATCACGGCGCGTGCTTGAGATTGGATTTGCGCAGGCCAAGCCCTTTCCAGAACGCCGGGGGATAGTGCAGATCCGGGCGCCCCACCCATCCCCGTACAAGATCGAGTTCGTAGCCCTCGTCCAGCTTCCGGTAGTGGACCGACGCAATGGCGATCTGATCCCAATCACCGGTGAAGGTGAGGTCGGCCAGCGACGCGGGATAAGACCCGGTACGCAGCTTGTACAGTTCAACCAACGACACCACCGTCTTGAAATGCTGGTCGCCGAACTTGGCATCGGCCTGCTCCTGCAGACCGCAGGCGGAAACGGCAAAGGCAACGAGCAACACCACACCAACGATCTTCAGTTTCATGCATCCCCCCAATGACGCTCTCTCCGGCACCACAAGCGCCTCTCGCTCGGATCGCGACAGCGACGGCATTCCCCCGCCACGCATAGTGCGCGTGACACCAGCTTACATTGGGTAAGCCGCCGGCCGACTACGGCAAAAGCGGGCTTCCCGCCGCCATCCATTCCGGCAACGACGCCGCAAGCGGCACGCGCTCTGCCTCGGCCACGGCGCCCAGATCGCAGAGAAAGAGGGATACGCCGGTCCGGCCAACGCGACCAGCACGCCTTGGCCGCCGCTGTCGTCGCCGATCAGCACATGGCGCGGCAGGCAGCGCGCGACCTCGAAGGTCGCATGGCGTTCGGCCAGGTCAGTGGCGTCGTACAGCCGCACTCCATCGGCGCGCGGCTGCCCGGCCTGGGGCGTGCCCAGGGCGCGGATGGGCGGCTAGGTGTCTAGCGCGAAGGCCATAGCCGTCGCCACCATGGCGGCGTTTGCGGCGCTATGGCACCCGCACGTCGCTGCGCCACAGCCTCGGCATGACGCGACAGCAGCAGCGGCAGTGCGGTCGCCCGCCAGAACACCAGGCTGACGTAGCCCGAGGACATGCCGCCATGGCTGAGGCGCGGCACGAAGACCGACTCGACGGATGCGTCGTCCAGCGCCGTGCCGACCAGGCGCGCGAAGGTGTCGGCGAGCAGCGCCTCGCACTGCGTGGCCGTCGCCGGCAACGGCACGCCGGCCAGGGTCGACGCCATCTCTTTCCACAGATACGGATCGCCACGGCCGCCCCATCTGCTCGGCTCGTCCTGGAACAGGCCCGCCATGTCACCGATCGCGGTCATCGTTCTGCTGGCCTGCGGGCGGGCCGCTGCACTCAGTACGCGAACTCGCGGAACACGTGGTCGATGTCGCCCTGCCAGGCGCCGTGGTACAGCGCCAGCTTGCGCTCGGCCGCGGTCTCGCCGCCATGCAGGATTTCCACCAGCGGTTCGAGGAAGCGCGATTCGTCCTGGCCGTCGCGGTTCAGGCGCGCGCGCCGGCGCAGGCCGGACAGGGCGATCTTCACCGCCTCGGCAGCCAGGTCCTGCACGGTGCCGTTGCGGAACGGCAGCTTCAGCGCCTGCTTCGGCACGCCGTCGCGCAGCGCGTGGCGTTCGGCCAGGTTGAAATCCTTGACCAGGTCCCAGGCCGCGCCCAGCGCCGCATCGTCGTACAGCAGGCCGACCCAGAACGCCGACAGCGCGCACAACCGGCCCCACGGACCGGCGTCGGCGCCGCGCATTTCCAGGTACTTCTTCAGGCGCACTTCCGGGAACGCGGTGGTCATGTGGTCGGACCAGTCGCGCAGCGTCGGCAACGCACCGGGCAACGCCGGCAACTTGCCCTGCAGAAAATCGCGGAAGCTCTGTCCGCTGGCGTCGATGTAGGTGCCGTCGCGGTAGGAGAAGTACATCGGCACGTCGAGCAGGTAATCGACGTAGCGCTCGTAGCCGAAGCCGTCCTCGAACACGAAGTCGAGCATGCCGGTGCGGTCGGCGTCGGTGTCGGTCCAGATATGCGATCGGTAGCTGAGGTAGCCGTTGGGCTTGCCCTCGGCGAACGGCGAGTCGGCGAACAGCGCGGTGGCGATCGGCTGCAGCGCCAGCGACACGCGGAACTTCCTGATCATGTCCGCTTCGCTGGCGTAATCCAGGTTGACCTGCACCGTGCAGGTGCGGGTCATCATGTCCAGGCCGAGCGAACCGACCTTGGGCATGTAGCGCTTCATGATCTGGTAGCGGCCCTTGGGCATCCACGGCATCTCGTCGCGGCGCCACTTCGGCTGGAAGCCCATGCCGAGGAAACCCAGGCCCAGTTCGTCGGCGACCTGCTTGACCTCGTTGAGGTGGCTGCCCACTTCGACGCAGGTGTCGTGGATGGTCGGCAGCGGGGCGCCGGACAGTTCCAGCTGACCGGCCGGCTCCAGCGTCACCGAGGCGCCATCGCGCAGCAGGGCGATGGTGTGCCCGGCTTCGCGCACCGGCTCCCAGCCGAAGCGGGTCAGGCCCAGCAGCAAGGCCTCGATGCCGCGCTCGCCGTCGAAGGTCGGCGGCCGCAGGTCGTCCAGCCGGAAGCCGAACTTCTCGTGCTCGGTGCCGATGCGCCACTGCGCTTCGGGTTTTTCTCCGGAGGCAAGCACCTCGACCAGTTCGGCGCGGTCGGTGATCGGCGTCTCGGCAACATGGCTGGGGCTCGACAAGGGCAGGACTCGCACGGCGGGTGAGGCGATGTGGGGACCATCCCCAGCCATCGCAAGGCCCGCACTATAGCGTGCCGGGGGCGGGGCCCGCGTCGCTACCGGCGGCACTGCAGCATTCCATGGCCGCGCCGCTGACGGCGTCGAGAGTGAGACGCAGCAAGCGTTCGCGGCGCCGGCTCGGCTAGGCTGCGGTCTCCTTCCCGCTCCGCCGCAGGCAGCGCCATGCGCCCGACCCACTCCGAACGCCATCGCACCGACCGCGCCGGCTGGCTGCGCGCGGCCGTGCTCGGCGCCAACGACGGCATCCTGTCCGTGGCCGGCCTGGTGGTCGGCGTCGCCAGCAGCGGCGCGTCGGCGGCCACGGTGCTGACCACCGGCATCGCCGGCCTGGTCGCCGGCGCGATGTCGATGGCCGCCGGCGAATACGTGTCGGTGCAATCGCAGGCCGACACCGAGCGCGCCGACCTGGCGCTGGAACGCCGCGAGCTGCACGAGGACCCGCAGAGCGAACTGGACGAACTCACCGCGATCTATCGCCAGCGCGGGCTGGACCCCGGCCTGGCCCGCCAGGTCGCCGAGCAGTTGACCGCGCACGATGCGCTTGGCGCGCACGCGCGCGACGAACTCGGCATCACCGAGAGCCTGCGTGCGCGTCCGCTGCAGGCGGCGGCCGCATCGGCGGCCGCGTTCTGCACCGGCGCCGGACTGCCGATCGTGGCCGCCTGGCTGGCGCCGGACGGCCGGCAACTGTGGGTGACCGGCGCGGCCACCCTGATCGGCCTGTCGCTGACCGGCGCGCTGGCCGCGCGTGCCGGCGGCGCCTCGGGCCTGCGCGGCGCGGTGCGGGTGGTGTTCTGGGGCGCGGCGGCGATGCTCGCCAGCGGCGCGATCGGGCATGTGTTCGGCGTGCATGTCTGAGCGGGCGCGACCGCCGCTGCGCTAGCATCACCGGCCATGGCCGACACCACTTCCCCCGACGCCTTGCTGCTGGCGCGCCTGGCCAGCCTGGCCGACTGCACGCAGGCCGAGGGCTACGCCTGCATCACCGCGCGCCGCGAACACGGCGCGCGCTCCGTGGAAATCCCGCAACCGCACCTGGCGATCCTGCTGCAGGGACGCAAGCAGGTGCGCACCGCGACACAGACCCTGGACTTCGTACCGGGCGACCTGTTCCTGGTGACGCGGCGCTGCCGCATCGATGTGGTCAACATCCCGGATCCGCACAGCGGCCTGTACCTGAGCGTGCTGGTGCCGCTGTGCGAGGAAGCGCTGAGCGCCGCGCGCGTGCTGTGGAACGAACCGCTGCCCGCCGCCGGCGCGGAGCTGGCGCGTCTGCGCGCCGAGGAGTTCGGCAGCACGCTGCTGCAATGGCGGCAGGCGCTGCAGGACGGCCGTTACACCGAGGCGCGGCTGGCGCTGGCGGCCCTGGTGGTGGCGCTGTGTCGGCGCGGCCACGGTGGCCTGCTGCTGCCGCCGGCGCCGAGCGTGGCCGCGCAGGTGCGCGACCTGATCGCCGCGCAGCCACAACGCGACTGGCGTTCGCGCGACATTGAGGAGCGCCTGGGCTTCAGCGGCGCGACCCTGCGCCGGCACCTGGCCGGCGAGCGCACGTCGTTGCGCGAACTGCTCACCGATGCGCGCCTGGCGCACGCGATGCAACTGCTGTACACCACGCGCTGGCCGTTGAAGACGGTCGCCGCGCACGCCGGTTACCGCTCGGTGCGCAGCTTCAGCCAACGCTTCCAGCAGCGCTATGGCCTGGATCCTGCCAGCATCGGCAACTGAGCCACGTCGGCATTGAGCGCCGCGCGCAGCGGAATGAGCGAATCGCGCAGCGGCGCCGGCGCAGCATGCCGTTACCGCGGCGCACGCCGCTCTGCCAGGAAATCCCATGTCCGTGTTCCCGTTGCGCGCGTTGTGCGCGCTGGCCCTGAGCGCCAGCGCGGCGCTGACGCTGCCATCACCCGCCCACGCCGCCGCGCCGGCCAGCGCCCAGACGCAGGTGCCCGGCGTCTATCGCCAGGCGATCGGCCGCTTGCGCGTCACCGCCCTGTTCGACGGCACCGTGGCGCTGTCGCGCGCGGAACTGGCGAACATTCCGCCGGAGGCGATCGCACGCCTGCTCGACCACCGCTATGTGCCGGAGAACGACAAGGGCCTGCAGACCGCGGTCAACGCTTATCTGATCCAGGACGGCACGCACCTCACCCTGGTCGATACCGGCACCGCGACCTGTTTCGGCCCTGGCCTCGGCCAGGTGCTGGCCAACCTGCGCGCGGCCGGCTATGCGCCAGAGCAGGTCGACGACGTGCTGCTGACCCACGCCCATCCCGATCACCTGTGCGGCCTGCTGGACGCACAGGGCCAGCCCGCCTATCCCAAGGCGACGGTGTGGCTGAGCGCCGCCGACGCGGCGTACTGGCTGGACCCGGCCAGCGAGGCCGGGGCGCCGCAGGCACTGCGCTTCGCCTTCCCGCTGGCGCGGGCGGCGGTGGCGCCCTACCAGTCCGCGCAGCGGCTGCGGCGCTTCCGTCCCGGCGACGCGCTGCCCGGCGGCGCGGTGGCGCTGGATACCCACGGACACACGCCCGGGCACGTGTCGTACCGCTTCGACGGTGGTGCGGGGCAGCAACTGCTGGTGTGGGGCGATCTGGTGCACTACCACGCGGTGCAGTTCGCGCAGCCGCAGGCGTCGTTCGAGGCCGACAGCGACCGCGCCGCGGCGATCGCCGCGCGCAAGCACATGCTGGCGCAGGCCGCGGACCACGGCTGGTGGGTGGCCGGCGCGCACCTGCCGTTCCCGGGACTGGGCCACGTGCGCCGCGAGGGCGAGGCCTTCGCCTGGGTGCCGACCGAGTTCTCGCCGTTGCCGGCGGCGCCTTGATTGGCCCGTACCCTCATCCGGCACTGCGGGGCACCTTCTCCCAATCGGAGAAGGAACAGCGGCTAGCCCCTCTCCCCCCCGGGAGAGGGGTTGGGGTGAGGGTCCGGCGCGAAGCGTCTCGCGGAGCTTGGGCGCCAGCGCCGCCGCGCTCACTCAGCGGCAGTCGGCTCCGTGTCCAACCCCAGCCAGCCACCGACGATGCCACGCAACTTGTCCACGCCCTGGCGGGTCTCGCCGGAGAAGGCCTGCACGCTGACGGTGTCGCCGAACGCGCTGGTCAGCTCCTTGCGTACCTGCTGCAGCACCTGCCCCTGCTGGCCGCGGCCGAGCTTGTCGGCCTTGGTCAGCAGCGCGTGCGCGGGCAGCCCGCGCTGGGCGGCGTAGCCCAGCATCTGCCGGTCGTAGTCCTTCAGCGGATGACGGATGTCCATCACCACCACCAGCCCGCGCAGGGCCTCGCGCGTGCGGAAATAGGTGTCGATGAACTTCTGCCAGTGCGCCTGCAGTTCCTGCGGCACCTTGGCGTAGCCGTAGCCGGGCAGGTCCACCAGGTAGCGTTCGGGCTGGACCTGGAAGAACACCAGCTGCTGGGTGCGGCCGGGCGTCTTGGACACGCGGGCCAGGGCGTTCTGCCGGGTCAGCGCGTTCAGCGCGCTGGACTTGCCGGCATTGGAGCGGCCGGCGAACGCCACTTCCCAGCCGCCGTCGTCCGGCAACTGGCGGGCATTGTGGGCGGACAACAGATATTGGGCACGTTCGAGGATCAGCGACATCCCCCTAGGATCGCACGTCCAAGACCCCGGGCGGGCTTCGTTGACCGCCGGGCCGCGGCATGCCGATAATCGCGCGAGTGCGGTCGCCGTCCGGCAGCCGCGGGGTCGGGTCATACGGAGCTTCAGCAATGCGCCACGCTCGCGTTCTTGCCTTTGCCGGTCTAGCGGTTTCCGTCGCCGCCGCGGTCGCGTTCGCGCAGACCTCGGTGGTTCCCATTCCCGACCACGCGCCGGTGCGCACCACGCCGCTGGAGGGCGACATCGGCAAGGCCGCCTGGGGCGACCCCAAGGCCGGCCAGGCCAAGGCCGCGGCCTGCGCCGCCTGCCACGGCGCGGACGGCAACCCCGCGATCGCCATGTATCCGCGCATCGCCGGCCAGGTGGAGCGCTACAGCGCGCGGCAGATGGCGCTGATCGCCCACGGCGAGCGCACCAGCGGCGCGGTCGCGGCGATGGTGCCGTTCGTGCAGCCGCTGAGCGCGCAGGACATGCGCGACATCGGCGCCTACTTCGCCACACAGAAGGCCGGCGCCGGCATCGCCGACGACGCGGTGATCGCCGACGGTCCCTACGCGGGCATGAAGTTCTACGAGGTCGGCCAGCAGCTGTATCGCGGCGGCGACGCGACCCGCGGCATTCCCGCGTGCATGGCCTGCCACGGCCCGGCCGGCGCCGGCAATCCGGGTCCGGCCTATCCGCATCTGGGTGGCCAGCACGCCGATTACGTGGCGCGGCGCCTGCAGGAATACCAGGCCGGCACCACCCAGGAGCGCGATCCGACGATGTTCAAGATCATGGCGCAGGTGGCCAAGCCGCTGACCGACCAGGAGATCAAGGCGCTGGGCAGCTACCTGCAGGGCCTGCACGACCGCGCCGACGACGCGGCCGCCGCGCAGGCGGCACCGGCCGCGGCGACGCCACAGCAGCCGGCGCCCGCGCAACAATCCTGACCGCGCGCCGCCGCGGCGGCGCCGGCCCGTTTCCCCTTCGCGCCGGTCCCGACGACCGGCGTTCGTTTTTTGCCATTGGAGATCGCATGAACCGTCTGCCCCGCCTGCTGTTGTGCCTGCTCGCCCTGCTGCCGTTGAGCGCCTGCGCGCAACCCAAGTCCGCCACCGCGGTGGAAGGGGAGGACTACACGCTGATCGCCAATCCCAAGCCGTTCGCGCCGCTGGCCGGCAAGATCGAGGTGGTGGAAGTGTTCGGCTATACCTGCCCGCATTGCGCGCACTTCGAGCCGCTGCTGGAGGAATGGGCGGGCAAGCAGGCCAAGGACGTGCGCCTGACCCTGGTGCCGGCGGCGTTCGGAGGCTACTGGGACAACTTCGCCAGCGCCTTCTATGCCGCGCAGCAGTTGGGCGTGCAGAGCCGCAGCCACCGCGCCATGTTCGAGGCCATCCACGACAAGCGCAGCGTGCCGGTGCAGAACGTGGCGCCGGAGGAACTGGCCACGTTCTACGCCGGCTTCGGGGTCAAGCCGCAGGCCTTCATCGCCGCCTACCAGAGCCCGCAGGTCGCCGCGCAGGTGAAGGCCGCGCGCGATTTCGCCGTGCGCGCCGACATCTCCGGCACCCCGGCGCTGATCGTCAACGGCAAGTACCTGGTCAAGGGCAAGAACTTCGAGGACATGCTGCGCATCGCCGACGCGTTGATCGCCCGCGAGCGCGCAGGCAAGTAATCGGCGTACGGCGCTTCATCCGCGCCATGGCATCATGACGGGGTGGCCGGACCGCGCTTGCGGCGCGTCCGGCATTTGTCCCCCATCCTGCTGGAGATGTCGCCGATGAAGACCCGCTTCGCCCTGACCCTGATGGCCCTGCTGCCGATCCTGGTGGCATGCAAGGCCCAGGACGGCACTGCCGACGCCGTCGCCCCTGCCTCCGGCACCGCTGCCGCCCCGGCTGCCGCGCCCGCCGCCGGCAACGATGCCGCCGCTGCGCCCGCCGAGACGCCGGCCGCGCCCGCGACCACCACCGCCGATGCCGCTGCACAGCCTGCCGCCACGGAAGGCGACAACGCCGCGGCCAAGCCGGTCGCCGCCAGGACCCCGAACGGTCCGGAGCCGGTCGCCGGCACCGACTACGTCGACATCGCCGGCGGCCAGCCGTTCCAGCCGACCAACGGCAAGATCGAGGTGGCCGAGATCTTCGGCTACGTCTGCCCGGCCTGCGCGCGCTTCCAGCCGCTGATCGGCCCGTGGAAGGCCGGCCTGCCGTCGGACGTGCGCTTCGTCTATGTGCCGGCGATGTTCGGCGGTACCTGGGACGACTACGCCCGCGCGTTCTACGCCGCCGAGGCGCTGGGCGTGCAGGAGAAGACCCACGATGCGCTGTACAAGGCGATCCACGTCGACGAGACCCTGAAGGGCGAGCGTGGCCGCGACTCGGTGCAGGACATCGCCAACTTCTACGCCAAGTACGGCGTGGACCCGAAGCAGTTCGCCGACACCATGGGCAGCTTCGCGGTGGCCACCAAGACCAACCGCGCCAAGCAGTTCGCCACCCGTAGCGGCATCACCGGCACGCCGTCGCTGATCATCAACGGCAAGTACCTGGTCAAGGGCAAGAGCTACGACGACATGCTACGCGTGGCCGATCACCTGATCGCGCGCGAGCGCGCGGCGATGGCCAAGTAAGCCGTCCGCCCCGGGCCGCACCGCCGTGACCGCTCCCGCCACCCGCACCCTGCGCGTGCTGACCGCCAACATCCAGGCCGGTTCCAGCACGCGCCGCTACAGCGACTACGTGACCCGCAGCTGGTCGCACGCGCTGCCGGCCGGGCGCAAGCGCAGCAGCCTGGACGCGATCGCGCAGTTGGCCAGCGACCACGACATCGTCGGCCTGCAGGAGGCCGACCCCGGCAGCCTGCGCTCGGGCTTCACCAACCAGACCCACTACCTGGCCGAGCGCGCCGGCTTCAACTACTGGAGCCACCAGCCGAACCGACGCGTGGGCGGCGTGGCCTCCAGCGCCAACGGCCTGCTCAGCCGGCTGGAGCCGGTGGAAGTGCAGGACCACGCCCTGCCCGGCCGGCTTGGCGGGCGCGGCGTGCTGCTGGCCAAGTTCGGCAACGGCGCCGAAGGCCTGGCGGTGGCGGTGGCGCATCTGTCGCTGGGCACCAACTCGCGCGCGGCGCAGTTGGCCTTCATCGCCGAGTTGCTGTCCGATCATCCCAACGTGGTGTTGATGGGCGACTTCAACTGCGTCGCCGACCGCCCGGAAATGCAGTTCCTGTACCAGCGCACGCGGCTGCAACCGCCGGGCTGCGTGGTGCCGACCTTCCCCAGCTGGCGCCCGCAGCGCGCCATCGACCACATCCTGGTCAGCGACGGCCTGCGCTGCAACGAACAGCGCGCGGTGCCCGCCGCCTTCTCCGACCACCTGGCGGTGGCGACCGAGATCGAAGTGCCGCAGCACTTGCTGCGCTGAGACAAAGCGCCACACCGGCATCTCATGTGGGAGGGGCTTCAGCCCCGACGCGACGCGCCAGACGTGCTCGGCAGACCCTGCGCTCAGCGACTTCACGAGCGAGACGCAAACGGCTTCAGCCGCGACGCATTTGCGAAAGTGCGTCGCGAGAAAGGCACCTCGAACCTGCTGCCACCGCAGTCAAGCCGCATCAAGGCTTGTTCTCTACCCACCGCATCGGCAACACCCTGCGAGAGCACGCGCGCGCTCCCGCTAGGTCTTTCACGCACAGGTCGCGACTAGAACTTCAGATCCGCCCGCACGTACAGGTAGCGCCCACCGGGGATGCCATAGGTGGAGGCGTCGTAGCCGTTGAGCGAGCACGACAGGCAGATCGGCGGGTCCTTGTCGAAGACGTTGTTGACGCCGCCGCTGAGGGTCAGGCCCTTGAGCCAGTCGAAGCGGTAGCCCACCTGCAGGTCGTGGTAGGTGATCGCGTCCAGCGTGTTGGTGCCGGCCACCGGGTTGCTGCACACCGGGAACGCGACCGCATCGCCGCACTGTTCGGTCAGCTCGGAGATGTGCCGCAGCGTCCACGACGCATTCCAGCGGCCGCGCGACCAGTCCAGGCTCAGGTTGCTGGTCCACTCGGGAATCGAGCTGTCCACCACTTCCACGCCCGGGCGCTGCGGCTGCACCTGGCCGGCCGCGCCGGTGGCGACGTAACGGGTGACGAAGGTGTTCTGCCAGCCGATCTTGAAGCGGCCGGCGGCGGTCTCCGGCGAGTTCCAGAACAGGTCCACGTCCCAGCCGTCGGTCTTGATCGAGCCGAGGTTGGTCAGGCGGTTGTTGAAGCCGTTGATGCCGCCGGTGGAGGCGCGGGTGATGCCGTTGCAGTAGGTCGGCGACAGCGTGTCCACGCACAGGTCGAGCTGGGTCTGCGCGTTGATCGCCTGGATCGCGCCGTCGATGTCGTGGCGGTAGAAGGTCACCTCCACGTCGAAGCGGTCCGACCACGGCACGTTGCTGGCGAACCACGGGCTCCACACGAAGCCGGCGCTGAAGCTGCGCGCCTTCTCCGGCTCCAGCGCGCGGTTGCCGCCGGTGGTCACCGAGATCTGCGAGTTGGCCTGCTGGTAGCCGGCCGGCACGCCGAGCGTGGCGCAGTTGCTGGCGCTGCCGCGCGGCGCGGTGCCGCCCAGGCCGATCGAGCACGGGTCGGACAGGGTCAGGTCGGCGCGCGCGGCCGAGCCGTACAGTTCGCCGATGCTGGGCGCGCGGAAGCCTTCGGCATAGCTGGCGCGCAGCACGAAGTCCGGCGCCACCTGCCAGCGCAGGCCGTACTTCGGGGTGAACTTGCCGCCGAAGGTGGAGTAGTCGGAATAACGGCCGGCCAGGCTGAGGTCCAGTTTGTCGCCCAGCGGCGAGTCGGCGAAGATCGGCACGCTCAGTTCGAGGTAGGCCTCCTTGACGTCGTAGCTGCCCTGCGTCGGCAGCGACGGCACGCCGTTGTAGTGGCCGATCACGGTCAGCGGATCGGGGCGGTAGAAGCCCTCGTACTTGCGGTATTCCACGCCGGTGGCGAAGGACACCGCGCCGGCCGGCAGCCGGAACAGGTCGCTGCTGAGGTTGGCGGTGAACTGGGTCAATTCGTTCTGACTGCGGTCGTGCACCACCGGCTGGATCCAGCGCAGCATGTCCGGGGTGATGCTGCCGGCGCCGCCGAAGATGTTCAGCGGCACGCAGCCGGCCACCGCCGCGCACGCCGCCGGATCGCCCAGCGCCAGGTTGATGTTGTAGATGTTGTAGCTGCCGTAGTTGGTCTGCTCGGCCTTGTTCTTGCTGTAGGCGCCGTTGACGTCCCAGAACCAGGTGCGGTCGGCGCCCTCGAAGCTGCCGATGAAGCCGGTGCCGACGTACTGGGTGTCCACGCGCTGCTCGAACACGCGCGCACCGCCTTCCACCGGGCGGCGCCCGATCATGATCAGGTTGCTGCCCGAATCCAGCGCGAAGCCGAACGGGTTGTACGGGTTGGCGGCGGAGATGACGATGTTGTCGGCCAGCGGATTGCCGGTGCCGGCGTCGGGGCCGAGAAAGATCGGTTCCGGCGCGGCCTGGTTGGTCGACTCGCGGCGGTTGCCGAGCAGTTTCAGGTACCACTGCACGTCGTCGTTGAAGAAGAAGCGGAACTGGCCGAACACGCCCTTGCGCTCGGACGGGGTCAGCAGCAGGTTGGACGCGGCGAAGTTGTAGCGGTCGGCGGTGGTGAAGCAGTGGTAGTCGTCGCTGCGGGTGCAGCCGCCGGTGCCGTCGTAACGCGGCGTGCGCGCACCGCTGTTCGGGGTCAGGTTCTGCTCGGCGCCGGTGTTGGGGTCGACGAAGATGAAACGCCCGTCCGGGGTGGCCGAACTGCCGAAGCTCAGGCCGGTGCCGGGAATCGGATACAGCGACTGCGCACGGTCGCGCGCGTAGATCGGATCCTGCTTGGTGTAGCTGGCGCCGAGGAACAAGCTGGTGCGCTCGGTGCTGTGGCCCCAGGCCAGGTCCACGCCCTTGCTGGCGCCGTCGCCCTTGTCGTACTCGCCGTAATTCAGGGTGACCTGCCCGCCTTCGAAATTGCGCCGGGTGATGATGTTGACCACGCCGGCGATGGCATCGGAGCCGTACAGCGAGGAGGCGCCGTCTTCCAGCACCTCGACGCGCTCGACGATGGCCAGCGGGATGGTGTTGAGGTCGGTGGCCGCGCCCACGCCCGAGGCCGAGGACTCGTTGACCCAGCGCATGCCGTCGACCAGCACCAGCACGCGCTTGGCGCCGAGGTGGCGCAGATCCACCTGCGCCGAACCGGCACCGACGCCGCTGCCGTCCGGCGGGAAGCCGAAATTGCCGGAGGAATTGAACTTGGCGTTCAAGGCCGAACCGGAGGCGGTGAGTTCCTGCAGCACATCGCCGATGGAGGTCAGGCCGGTGCGTTCGATGTCGGCGCGGCTCAGGGTCTGCACCGGCACCTGGCCCTCGACTTCGGCACGGCGGATGCGGGTGCCGGTGACCTGCACGCTGTCCAGCGTGGTGGCCGTGCCGGGGGCGGCCGGGGGCGTCTGTTGCTGGGCGCCGGCGATGGCGGGGACGCCGCCGAGCAGGACCATGGATACCGCGAAGACCAAAGGATGGCGGTGCAGGAAATTCATCCGTCTCTCTCTCCAGAAAGGATGTGGGTCGGCCGCTGCGACCCCCTGCACCGCGACGGCATGGAATTCTTTGTAAACAAATCGTAAACGCCGTGCAAGCGTCCGGCAGGCAAAGCGCGGGCCATCGCGACGACTGGTCGATCTGGTAGACACCGGATGCGCAAGACATCGTCAAGCAGCGCGAGACCTAAGCCCCTCTCCCCTCGGGAGAGGGGTTGGGGTGAGGGTACGGAGCGCGAAGCGCCCGCGCGATCTGGCGATCAGAGGCTTCGCCCGCACCCTCATCCGCCCCTACGGGGCACCTTCCCCCGAAAAGGGGGCCATGGTCCCAATGGGAGAAGGGAAAAGCCAAAGCCCCTCTCCCGCCGGGAGAGGGGTTGGGGTGAGGATTCGGCGCGAAGCGACTCGCGGATTTCAGGCGTACGAAGCCGCACCCGCACCCTCATCCGCCCATGCCTGACACCGGATGACGGCCCTACGCGCGATGCCGATTTGCGAACGCTGCCGGGCAGCTCGGTGAGACGACAGCGCCGCCATCGCCAGTTGAAACGGCGATTCATCCGCGTTCGGTATAGTCCCGCGCATGATCCTGCGCACGTCTCTCCTGCTGTTCGCCGCCGCGTTGTGCGGCCCCGTTTCCGCACTCGCTCAGTCCCTGGATGCCCAGCGCCCGGCGATCCGCTCGGCGATCGACGATGCCGAGCAGGGCCGGTTCGATCCGGTCCGCGCGGCCGCGTTCAAGCAGCATCCGCTGTACGGCTGGCTGGAGTACGCCAACCTGCGCCGCAACATCGACAAGGTGTCCGATGCGCAGGCGCAGGACTTCCTCAAGCGCTACGCCGGGCAGCCGGTGGCCGAGAGCTTCCGTGCGCTGTGGCTGCCGGCGCTGGCGCGGCGCGAGGACTGGCCGGCGCTGCTGGCGAACTGGAAACCCACCGAGAACCTCGGCCTGCGCTGCGCCCAGCTCAATGCGCGCCAGGCCACCGGCCGCGCCGACGCGCAGTGGGTGGACGAAGCGCAGGCGCTGTGGCGCAACGCCGGCAAGTCGCTGCCCGACGCCTGCGATCCGGTATTCGCGGTGCTGCAGGCGCGCGGCGGCATGACCGATGCGCTGCGCTGGGCGCGCGTGGAGGCGGCGGCGGACGCACAGCAGCCGGCGGTGATGCGCGCCGCTGCACGCGGCCTGCCCGCGGCCGACCTGGCCCTGGCCAACGACTACGCGGCGTTCCTGGACGCGGTGCACACGCGTGCGCTGACCTGGCCCAAGACCGAGCGCAGCCGCAAGGTGGTGGTGGACGGGCTGGCGAAGCTGGCCAAGACCGATCCGGACGCCGCCGAGCGGCAACTGCCGCAGTTCGCCCAGGCGCTGCAGTTCAGCGAGGCGCAGCGCGGCACGGTGCTGTACCAGATCGCGCTGTGGACGGTGGCCTCGTACGGGCCGGATTCGGCGCGCCGGCTCAACGCGGTGCCCGAGTCCGCGTATGACGAACGCCTGCACGAGTGGCGCGCGCGCGAGGCGATGGCGCGCGGCGACTGGCCGGCGGCCCTGGCCGCGATCCGCAAGATGCCGCCGGCGCAGCGCAACGATTCGCGCTGGCAGTACTTCGAGGCGCGGCTGGCGGAGAAGACCGGCAATGCCAGCGAGGCGCAGCGGCTGTACCGCGCGGCGGCCAGCTCCGCCACCTTCCATGGCTTCCTGGCCGCCGACCGGCTCAAGCAGCCGTACGCGTTGTGCCCGTGGGAACCGAACGACAGCGCGCAGGCGCAGGCGGCGGTGGCACGCGATCCGTCGCTGGTCCGCGCGCTCGAGCTGTTCAAGATCGACCGCACCGGCTGGGCCGTGGCCGAGTGGAACGATGCGCTGAGCCGTTTCGACGACACCCAGCGGCGCCTGGCGGTGGAAGTGGCCAGCAACAACGGTTGGTTCGACCGCGCGGTGTTCGGGCTCGGCAAGCGCCCGGAGGAACAGCGCCTGTACACGCTGCGCTTCCCGTTGCACCACGCCGAGACCATCCGCCGCGAAGCCGGCAGGAACGCGATCGACCCGGCCTGGGTCGCCGCCGAAATCCGCGCCGAGAGCGTGTTCAACCCCAACGCCCGCTCGCCGGCCAATGCGATGGGCCTGATGCAGGTGGTGCCGGCCACCGGCGCCAGCGTTGCCCGCAACCTCGGCCTGGCCGGCTACGGCGGCGCCGCCAGCCTGTACGACCCGGACACCAACATCGCCATCGGCACCGCCTACCTGCGCCAGTTGCTCAACACCTACGGCCTGCCCTACCTGACCATCGCCGCCTACAACGCCGGCCCCGGCCCGGCCGCGCGCTGGCAGAGCCAGCGCCCGGGCCACGATGCCGATTTCTGGATCGAGACGGTCAGCTACAAGGAAACCCGCGAGTACGTGGCGCGCATCCTGGCCTTCAGCGTGATCTACGACTGGCGCCTCAACGGCGACGCCCTGCCGGTCACCGAACGCATGCTCGGCAAGCTGGACGCGCCGCGGAAGAAGTTTGTGTGTACGGCCGCCGATGCGGCGGCCGGGAATCGGGAATAGGGAATGGGGAATCGCAACGGCGCACCGCGCGCAACCGCGCCGAACATTGGGTCAACACGCCAGCGCGACATCAGGCGAAGGGAATCTGCTTTTACCATTCCCGGTTCCCGATTCCCCATTCCCAGCCCCCAATGAACATCTACCTCGTCGGCGGCGCCGTCCGCGACGCCTTGCTCGGTCAACCGCCCGGCGACCGCGACTGGGTGGTGGTCGGCGCCAGCGCGCAGCAGATGCTGGAGCTGGGCTACAAGCAGGTGGGCCGCGATTTCCCGGTGTTCCTGCATCCGCGCAGCGGCGAGGAGTACGCGCTGGCGCGCACCGAGCGCAAGGCCGGGCGCGGCTACCACGGCTTCGAGGTGCAGGCCGACCCGTCGGTGACGCTGGAAGAGGATCTGCAGCGGCGCGACTTCACCATCAACGCCATCGCCCGCGACGAGGCCGATGGGCGTCTGGTCGATCCGTATGGCGGCGCGCGCGATCTCGAGCAACGGGTGCTGCGCCATGTCGGCCCGGCCTTCGCCGAGGATCCGCTGCGGGTGCTGCGCGCGGCGCGGTTCATGGCGCGGCTGGCGCCGCTGGGGTTCGTCGTCGCGCCCGAGACCATGGACCTGATGCGCACGATGGCCGCCGGCGGCGAACTGGAAACGCTGGTGCCCGAACGTGTCTGGCAGGAACTGCGGCGCAGCCTGGCCTCGGCGCAGCCCTCGGCGTTCCTGCGCACGCTGCGCGAGGCCGACGCGCTGCGCTGGGTACTGCCGGAGCTGGACGCGCTGTACGGGGTGCCGCAACGCGCCGAGTACCACCCCGAGATCGATACCGGGCGCCACCAGGAACTGGTCAGCGACATGGCCGCGCGGCTGGCACCGGGCGACGCACTGATCGGCTTCGCCGCGCTGACCCACGACCTGGGCAAGGCGCTGACACCGCCGGAGGAGTGGCCGCGCCACCTGATGCACGAGCAACGCGGCATGGCGCCGCTGCGCGCGCTGAGCGAACGTCTGAAGGTGCCGCAGGAGCACCGGCAACTGGCCGAGATCGCCTGCCGCGAGCATCTGAACGTGCATCGCCTGACCGAATTGCGCGACCGCACCGTGCACGAACTGCTGCAGCGCTGCGACGGCTTTCGCAAGCCCGAGCGCGTCGCGCAGTTGGCCACGGTGTGCGAGGCCGACAAGCGCGGCCGTCTCGGCAGCGAGGACGCCGATTACCCGCAGGGCCGCACGCTGCAGCATCTGCATGCGGCGGCGCTGGCGGTGAACGCGCGCGACCTGGCGGCGCAGGGCCTGAGCGGCCCGCAGATCGGCGAGGCGCTGGCCAAGGCGCGGATCGCGGCGATCGCCGCGGCGCGGCGGGAGTCGCAAGCCAACGCCTCTTGAGCGCGGCCACGCCGCGCATGCATGGATGCGTGGTGCAAGCGGCACTTGTCCGCTTCTTGGGTATCAGCCATGACCGGCTCTCCTGGGATGGTCCATTGCAGCTGAAGCGAATATCCAGCAGCGATTAGAGGGCACCTCTAAAAACCTGGAACCCATCCACTGCGATCTGTTCGTCTCGATGTTTTCAGGCGCTTTGGTCACGGTCTCTGCAGTTAGTGCCCCAAGGCCCACGTGTAGGAGCGGCTTCAGCCGCGAACGCGTTACCGGGAACGCCCATCGCGGCTGAAGCCGCTCTTACGGGGGCAACAACGTTCCCGCTTGATGCGTGGCAAGAACGCCGTCGCACCTAACACCGCACCCCGAACGAGCGGCAAGTTGCCCGAATTGCCTGGCGGCGATTGCGGCGATGCCACCGCCCGCCACACTGCTCGCCGGACAACCGCTATGGCACCTGGATCGCCTCCCCGCTGCCGACCACCACCGTGGCGATCTGCGAGGCGACATCGCGGCTGTCCACGTCGGCCAGCGTCCCCAGCAGCGTGCTGTTGTCCTGCATCTGCAGGGCGTCCCGGTAACGCGCGTTGGCCACGTCGGCCAGTTGCACGCCGAGCTCGCTGACGCGCAGCACTGCCGCATCCAGGACGCCATCGAGCAACTGCGCGCCCTGCAACGTGATCTGCGCAGCGCGCGCATTGGCGGTGTCGCCAAGCTCGACGACGCCGGCGAATCCGTCCAGCGTGCCTGCCGCGTCGATCACCTCATCCATCAACTCGCCATGCACGATCGATACGCGCTGGGCGGACGCCGTCAGCGCGCCGCCGGTGTTCGCGCTGCGCCGCACGTGCAGTTCGGCGCTGGCATCGTGCGCATCGTCCAGGTCCAGCAGTTCGTCGACGAGTTCGCCCTCGACGATGTCCAGCGCCTCGACCCGGGCATTGCCGGCATGGGTCATGTCCAGGCGCAGGTGCGCACGCGCGAGCGTGCCCTGCAGGTCGAATGCCTCATCGATCAGTTCGCCATGGGCAATGGTCAAGGCATCGCCGGTGACGTTGCCGCTGTCCGCGAACGCGACGTCGAGCGTGCCGCCGTCGAAGGAGGCGGCATCGATCGCCTCGTCGATCAGCTCGCCCTCCTCGATCCGTGCAGCCAGCGCATGCAGATTGCCTGAGTCCTCGAAGCGCACCGCCAAGGCCGCATCCTGCACCGCACCGATGTCGATGGCTTCGTCGATCAACTCCCCGTCCGCGATCCGCGCATCGGCCGCCACGGCGTTGCCGCTGCGCAGCAGCGTCACCGTCACGTCGGAGGCGCGCAACTCGGCGGCGTCCAGCGGCTCGTCGATCAGCCCGCCATCGCGGATGCGCAGTGCGCCCTCGGCACTGGCGTTGCCGGTATCGGCCAGGCGCAGGTCGATCGCCGCGTCCTGCACCAGCCCGGCGTCGACCAGTTCGTCGACCAGCACCGCATCCTGGATGTCCAGCGCGTGCACAGCGACATTGCCGGCATTGGCGAGCGCGATTGCGATCTGGCCGCCCAGCCATGGCCCGGCTTGCAGCGCCTCGTCCAGCAACTGGCCGGCGAACAGGCGGACCTCGTCCGCCGCTACATTGGCCACGTCCTGCGCCTGCACCGCGACGCGGCTGCCACGCAGCGGGTGCGCGATCAACACGCCCTGCAGGCGTCCGCCGCCGACCGTCAGCGTGCCATGGCCACCAAGGACCCGATCGCTGCGCTCCACGGCGACCTCGATACAGGCGCCATCGGCGGCCGCCACCACTGCATCGCGCGGCGCGATCAACCGCTCGCTCAGGCTGCCGCCACCCAGGTGCAGCTGGCTCTGCGCGGTCTGCAGGCTGACGTTCGCCGAGCCGCGCAGGCGCAGATCGATGCGCGCGCCGTCGGCGATGGGACCGTCGACCAGCGTGCCGATCAAGGCTGCCTGCACCGGCCCCACTGGCGCACTCAAGGTGCCGTCGGCGGCGAGCGTGTCCTCGCCCAGGGTCAGCCGCCCGGCCAGCGCGACGTTGGCGCTGTCCTGCACCAGGATCGCCAGCGTGGCGTTCGCCCCGACGCGGTGCACCAGTGTCGGCAGCAACGATGGCCGCGCTTGCCACTGCGCATCCTGCACGGCCTGGTTGGCCTGTCCGCAAATCGCGATGGCCAGGGTCTCCCCGGCGGGCACATCGAGCGACGCGGCGAACGCATAGGGCTGCCAGGGGCCGGCGTTGCGGGCGATGAAGCGCCCGACCGCAGTCGGGCCAGCGCAGGCCACCGGCAACGCCGGCCGCCGGCACGCTGCCGGTGATGTCGCCGCCCAGCCCGGCCAGGCCGTGGCCCATAGCAACAAGACGGCCCCGGCGCGCATGCTGCCAGCGCCGAGCAGCTTCGACATGGACATCTGCGGCCGCGCAGTCGCACGACGCGGCGTATCGCCGCCGCCATTCCACTGCATGCGCCAAGCCACGACGGCACGCGACATTCCGTCGAACCAGCCTTCACCGCTGTCGCAAGAACGCGGCACCGCTCGTACGATGCGCATGACGATCTCCCCCTGTGGCGATCGCCCACGATCCTAATGCATGCGGGTGGCAACACCGCATGCGGGGAGAGAGACAGAAGACTTTTAATCTTTTGCTCAACAGGCATGCCCAGCAGAAATGGCGCAGCAGCGCGCCATGGCGCAGCCGGCATTTCTTCTCAGGCCAACCGCGCTGGCAAATGACCGAGGTGGAGACGCAGGCCCACACACTCTCCATGCGTCGCGCGAGCGAGCCTCAGTCCTCGGCGACGAACGCGAAGAAGTCGCGCTTGTCCTCGGCGAAGGCGCTGACCAGCCTGCCCTCGGGGATGCGCTTGGTGCCGAGGCCACCGACGCAGATGCCGAGGCGGCGAAACAGCGCATAGCGCGGCCCGATCGCATGATCGGGATCGTGCGCCATCAGCTGCGCCAACGCGTCCGACGCATAGATGTCGATTCCCTCGACCATCGGGGTCACGTGCCGGTTGAGGGTCACGTAGCACAGCGCCTTGCGCTCATAAATCAGTTCGCAACCTCCGCGTGTCTCGGTCACGATCTTCTGGATGTTGTCGATCACCGTGGTAAACGGCGCGCCGTGCGTCTTGGCGATCTGGGTCTGGCTGCAGCCGAAGCGGAATCCGCTCACGGCGGCATAGGGTTGAACCTCGTAGATCACCGGACGTTCCTTGTAAGGCTGGACGGATCTGGCGCCCGCCTGTGCCCGCGCATAGGCTCGGCGCACGCCAGGCCACAGCAAACCAGACCGCGGCCGGCGGCACAACGTCCGCTGCGAGCACCGCCAGGCGATGCCCGGAGCCGCTTACTCCATCGCGCCCGCGATCCAGGTATGACGGACCTGCAACGCATCGTCCAGCAGCACCAGGTCGGCCTGGTAGCCGGGCGCGATGTGGCCGTAGCGGTGGTCCAGGCCCACGCACTGCGCCGGGTACAGCGAGGCCATGCGCGCGGCTTCTTCCAGCGGCACGCCCAGCCACTGCACGCTGTTGCGCACCGCGCTGGCCATGTCCAGCGCCGAGCCGGCCAGGGCACCGGCGGCGTTGCGCACCACGCCGTCGATGGCGGTGATGGTTTCGCCGTACAGGTCGAACGCGGGGCTGTCGGCGCCGACCATCGGCATCGCGTCGGTGACCAGGAACACGGTGCCGCGCGGCTTGGCCGCCAGCGCCACGCACAGGCTGGCCGGATGCACGTGCACACCGTCGACGATCACCCCGCACCAGGCGTTGCGGTCTTCGAGTGCGGCGCCGACCACGCCGGGATCGCGTCCCTGCAACGGGGTCATGGCGTTGTACAGATGGGTGAAGCCGCAGATGCCGGCGTCCAGCCCGGCACGGGTCTCTTCGTAGCTGGCGGCGGTGTGGCCAGCGAACACGCGCGCACCGGCCGCGGCCAGGGTGCGGATGCTGGCCGCCGGCACGCGTTCCGGTGCCAGGGTGATCAGGGTGACGCCGTTGTCCAGCGAGGTGGCCATGGCCAGTTCGTCGGCGTCGGGCACGCGGAACTTGTCGGCGTTGTGGGTGCCCTTGCGCGCCGGCGCCAGGTACGGCCCCTCCAGGTGGATGCCGAGCACGCCCGGCACCCCCTCGGCGATGGCCTGGCGGGTGGCGGCGATCGCCGCACGCATCACCTCCACGTCGTCGCTGATCAGCGTCGGCAGGTAGCCGGTGGTGCCGTAGCGGCGATGGCCCTGGCCGATGCGGCGCAGCGCCTCGACGTCGGTGCGGTTGTTGAACAGCACGCCGCCGCCGCCGTTGACCTGCAGGTCGATGAAGCCCGGCAGCAGGCTGCCGCCGCCCAGGTCGTGCTGCACAGGCGCTGCCGCCACGCGCGGGTCGGCGTCGTCGAGCAGGGCGAGGATGCGCCCGCCCTCCAGCAGCACGCTGACGCCGTCGAGGAACCCGTCCTCGCCGAGCACGCGCGCGTTGCGCAGCGCCACCGTGGTCATCAGACGGTCTCCGTCACTTTGTTCAGATGCGGCGGCAGGTCCGGGTTGTAGCCGCGGCGCAGCGCCAGGGCGTTGATCGCACGGTAGAAGCTCTGGATCGCCAGCAGCGGCGCGCACGCCGGGTGCGGCGCGGCGACCAGCGGCAGGTCGCCGCCGGCGCTGGCCAGCCACACCTGCGCGCCGCGGCCGCGGAACTCCTCGGCCAGGCGCCGGGTGCCCTCGCCGGCTTCGTCCGGCTGGTCGAACGCCAGCACCGGGAAACCCGGGCCGACCAGGGCCATCGGCCCGTGCTTCACTTCCGCCGAGCTGTAGGCCTCGGCGTGCAGGCCGCAGGTCTCCTTGAACTTCAGCGCCGCTTCCTGCGCCGCCGCCAGGCCCAGGCCGCGGTCGAGCACGAACAGGTTGTGCGCCTCGACCAGGCCGTCGGTGAGCGAGCGCCAGTCGGCCTGCCAGGCCGCACGCAGCGCCTGCGGCAATTCCTGCAGTGCGCCCAGCAGCGCCGGGTCGTTCTTCCAGTGCGCGCCGAGCTGCAGGATCGCCGCCAGCGAGGCCAGGTAGCTCTTGGTCGCGGCCACGCTCTTCTCCGGGCCGGCGCCGAGCGGAATCACCGTGTCGGCCAGCTGCGCCAGCGGCGAATCCTCGACGTTGACCAGGGCCACCACGCGCGCGCCGGCGTCCTTGGCCGCCTGCGCGTTGCGCAGCAGGTCCGGGCTCTTGCCCGACTGCGAGATCACCAGGTACAGCGCCCCGCGCAACTGCAGCGGCGCTTCGTACACCGAGCCCACCGACGGCGAGGCCGAGGCGGTGACCACGCCGAGCTGGGTCTCGAACAGGTACTTGGCGTAGGTGGCGGCGTGGTCGGAACTGCCGCGCGCGCAGGTCACCACGAACGGCGGCGGCTCGGCGCGCAACGACGCGGCAAGCGCGCTCACGGTGGCGTGGTTGCGTTCGAACTGCGCGGCGACGACCGCGGCGGCTTCCGCGGCTTCGCGGAACATCAGGGTTTCGGTTTCGGAGGGCAGCGCCATGGGCAGGATCACGTGGGGTCTGGGGAGGAGGAACGGCGGGAATGCGGCTGCATGGGCGCGGTCGAGCCGCGCACCACCAGTTGCGGCACGAAGCCCTGGTTGTGCACCGGCGCCGGATGGTCTTCGTAGGCATCGCTGCGCAGCTGGCTGATCAGCAGCCGCGCGGCGTGGCGGGCGATGTCTTCGGTGGCCTGCTTGGCGGTGGTCAGCGGCGGCCACGACTGGCGCGAGAACGGGCTGTCCTCGAAGCCGGCGATGGACAGGTCGTAGGGCACGTTCATGCCTGCCGACTTGGCCGCGGCCAGCACGCCGGCGGCGATCTCGTCGTTGGAGCCGAAGATCGCGGTCGGTGGTTCGCGCAGCGCCAGCAGGCGGCGGGCGCCGCGGAAGCCGTCGTCGAAGGTGTAGTCGCCGGGGATCACCAGGTGCTTGTCCAGGGTGATGCCGTAGTCCTTCAGCGCCGCCTCGTAGCCGGCATAGCGCTCGCCGCTGGAGCGATGCGAGGTGCCGCCCCACAGGAAGCCGATGCGCTGGTGGCCGAGCTGGATCAGGTGTTCGGTGATCTCGTAGGCGGCATCGCGGTCGTCGACGTAGACGCACGGGCCGTCCTGCGGATCCTCGGTGGCGGCGATGATGCGCACAGTCTTGATCCCGCGCGCGGCCAGCGCCGCGACCAGGTCGGCACGCTCGGACATCGGCGCGGTCAGCACCAGCCCGGCCAGGCGCGAGCGCTGGGTCCACTCGGCCAGTTCCTCGGCGAGCATCGGCGCGGTGGAATCGCAGGGGTGGATCTGCAGGCCGAAGCCGGTCTCACGGCAGGCGGCGAGCACGCCGTTCTGCACGCCGATGATGTGGTACGGGTTGGGGTTGTCGTACACCAGCCCGATCACGAACGGGGTGCCGCTGCGCAGGTTGCGCGCCGACGGATCCGGCTCGTAGTCGAGTTCGGCGATGGCGTGCAGCACGCGCGAGCGCGTGGCCTGCATCACCGACGGTTCGTTGTTGATGACCCGCGACACGGTCTTCAGCGACACCCGCGCCCGTTCGGCGACGTCTTTGATGGTGGGTCTGCGCATTGGATAGGTTTGCCGAGTTGGAGAAAAGCGCGTCAGCTCACCGCGCGCCCTGGCCGACGCGGTGACCGCGCAGCGCGAAGAACAGGATGTACAGGTAGCAGGCGATCATCAGGCCGGCGAAGACCACCTGGAAATCGAAGGACTCCTTCAGATGGGCGAACAGCTGCGGCACCGCGGCGCCGCCGACGATGCCCATGATCAACAGCGCTGCGCCCTTTTCGGTGAACTTGCCCAGCCCCTTGATGGCCAGCGGGAAGATGGCCGGCCACATGATGGCGTTGGCGAATCCGAGCGCCGCCACGAACGCCACCGAGACATAGCCGCCGGTCACCATCGCGCACAGCGAAAACACGATGCCGAGGCAGGCCGAAATGGACAGGTACTTTTCCTGGGAGATGTACTTCGGGATCAGCACCAGGCCGAGCAGGTAGCCGGCCAGCATGCAGGCCAGGGTGCCGATGGTGAAATATTTCGCGTAGTCGAGCGAGAGACCGAGGCTGTTGCCGTAGATGCCGATCGCATCGCCGGCCATCACCTCGGCACCGACGTACACGAAGATGCACAAGGCGCCCAGCCACACGTGCGGAAACGCGAAGATGCTGTCGCGGCTGCGCTCGTCGGAGGCCGACGCGTTCGCCGTCTCGGGGCTGATCTCGGGCAAGGGCGAAAACAGGATGGCGACGGAAAGCACTGCCAGGATGCCGGCGATCGCCATGTAAGGGCCGTGGATGCGGCCAGCGAACTCCTGCAACAGCAGCTCCTTCTGCGCCGGCAGCACCTGTTCGATCTGCGTCGAAAAATCCTCCATGCCGTGCAGGACCACCTTCGCCAGTCCATAGGTGGCCAGCGCGCCCGCCACCTTGTTGCAGATGCCCATCAGCGCGATACGGCGCGCGGCGCCGTCGATCGGCCCGAGAATGCTGATGTACGGATTGACCGCGGTCTGCAGCAAGGCCAGGCCGCCGCCGATGATGAAGATGCCGCTCACCGCGCCCACGTAGGAACGGGCATTGGTGAACTGGCCGAAGATCGCGGCGCCGATCGCCATGATCAGCAGGCTCAGCGCCAGGCCCTTCTTCATCCCGGTCAGCTTCAGGATGAGCGAAGAAGGCAATGCCAGGCAGAAGTAGGAAATGTAGAACGCACTCGGGATGAGAAACGCGAAGGTGTCGCTGACATTGAAGGCGACCTTGGCGAACAGGATCAACGGCCCGTTGATCCAGGTAAAGAAGCCCATGATGAAGAACAACAGGCCGACGATGGCGATGGAAGCGTAGGGACTGGCGGGCCGTGCGGTGGTCATGGGCGGCGTGCTCCGGGAGGGCGCGGGGATCGGCGGTCAGCGTCGCAGTTCGGCGACGAAGTCGTAGTAGTCGTTGTGGCAATAGGTGTCGGTCAGTTCGATCGCGCTGCCGTCGCGGGTGTAGCCGACCCGCACCACGTGCAGGATCGCCTCGCCTTCCTTCATGCCGAGATGGCCGGCCAGCCGCGCCGGCAGGTTGATGGCGCGGAAGTATTGCAGCGCCCGCACCACCGGGGTGCCGCGCTCGTCCAGGTAGCTGTAGAGCGAATCGGCGATGGCGTGCGGATCGGGCACCACGTGCTGCGGCAGCACCGCCTTCTCGTAGGCCATCACCCGGCCGTCGGCGCTGCGCAGGCGGGTCAGCGCCGCGACCACCGTGTCCGGGGACAGGCCCAGGCGCAGGATCTCCTCGCCATGCGCCGGGCGCGTGCGCCGCTCCAGCCAGCGCGTGCCCGGCTCCAGGCCCTTCATGCGCAGGGTTTCGCTGAAGCTGGCCAGGCCGCTGAGCTGGTGCTGGATGTGCGAGGTGACGAAAGTGCCGGCGCCCTGCCGGCGCGACACCAGGCCTTGTTCGACCAGCGCATCCACGGCCTGACGCAGCGTGACCCGCGACACCTGCAGGTACTCGCACAGCTGCCGTTCGGCCGGCAACGCCTCGCCCGGCTTCCACTGCCCGCCCTTGATCGCCTCCACCAGCTTGCTGGCCAGTTGCAGGTACAGCGGCGTCGGCGCGTCCGGGTCCACGGCCAGCGCATGCAGGCGTGGATCGGCCTGCGGCTTGGGCTTGGTCATGGCGAGCTCTCCAGTCCGCATGGATTCATTATGTCCAATATAGTACCAATCGGCGGGTCGTGCACGTCGCGCCACAGCACGCGGCGCAGGCCCAGATCGACAGCGCTGCCCGACCACGGCAACAGCGCAGTGGCGCGTCACCCCGAAATTCGCGGCGGCGAGTCGCCCAATCCCCCTGGCCTCGGGCCACGCCCTGCGCACGGCGAGCGACCAATTCCCGCCAGCGCTGGCGCCCATGTCCAGGCGGCGGTCATGGCCGATGCCGATGGATCATGTGCCGGTATCCGCCCTTCGGCGAGCTTGGGTGCAGCGCCGCAAACCGCATCGTTGTCACCGGCGGGCACGAATTTGTCTACAAGCCACAAGACCAATCGCGGCGATGCCTGGCAGAGGTCTGAACCACAGCCCCTGCGACAGCCCGGATCGCGGCAAATCCCGGGAAATCGGCCCAAGTCATCGACGTGAAGGCCCGTACGCGACCCGACACGCCGCAGCGCGATCCCGGACACGACAGGTCGGTTTTGCCCCGCCACCGGGGCCACCCCGCCGCGGCATCGCGTTGACATCGTTGTCACCGGACCGTAAAGGTTCTGCACGCTTCGCAACGAATTCGGCACAAACACGGCGTCCGCGGACCCAGGGGAATCGGCATCGGTCCGCGCCGCCAGGCAGCACGCAACTCCGTCCCGCACCGTCGGCCACGCCGACGGTGCCCATCCATGAATGATGAGGAGAGACATCATGCGTCACCGCCCGTCCGTCCTGTCGGCCGCCATCGCCGCCAGCGTCCTCGCCTTCGCCGCGCAGGCGCAGCAGGCCGACTCCGCCGCCACCGATCTGGACGCGGTCCAGGTGGTCGGCATTCGCGCCAGCCTGGAGAAGTCGCTGGACACCAAGCGCAACAACGTCACCGTGTCCGAGGCGATCACCGCCGAGGACATCGGCAAGTTCCCCAGCACCAACGTCGCCGAGGCGTTCGCGCAGATTCCCGGCGTCACCATCGACCGCCGCTTCGGCCAGGGCGAGCGAGTCAGCATCGACGGCACCGATCCCAGCCTCAACCTGTCGTTCCTGGACGGCCACCCGGTGGCGCAGGCGATCTGGCTGTACGGCGAGCAGCCCAACCGCGGCTTCGACTACACCCTGCTGTCGCCGCAGATCCTGGGCCGCGCGGAGATCGTCAAGTCCACCGAGGCGCGGCTGACCGAAGGCAGCCTCGGCGGCACCGTGTTGATGCATACCCGCCAGCCGCTGGACCTGAAGGCCAACGAGATCGCCGGCTCGGTCGGCTACAGCTACAGCCAGCAGGCCAGCGAGGGCAAGCCCAACGCGTCGCTGCTGTACAGCTGGAAGAATGCGCAGGAGACCTTCGGCGTCGCGGTGTCCGCGCAGCATTACGAGGAACGCGTGGACCGCCAGGGCCTGGAGGTGTTCGGCTACGCCAAGGCCGGCAGCTTCGCCAATGCCGCCGGCGTGCCGGCCGATGCGGACGTGCCCAACTCGATCAACGCCGCCTGGTTCCAGCAGGACCGCAAGCGCGACAGCGCAGTGGTGAATCTGCAGCTCAAGCCCAGCGACGCGCTGGAGTTCGACCTCAGCGGCCTGTACATCAAGGAAGACTTCGACAACTACAACCAGTCGATGTACAGCTTCCTCACCTGGAACCCGGGCACCGTCGCCGCGGTCGACGCGCTGGGCGACGTGCGCAACGGCGTGGTCAACAGCGGCCATTCCAGTGCCAACGCCAATGCGGGCGGCGGCACGGTGATCTACGACAACAACGTGCGCCAGTCGCAGGTGACCACCAAGGGCCTGGACCTGCGCGGCGCCTACCGCGGCGAACGCTGGACCTTGCGCGGCCAGGTCGGCCAGAGCAAGTCCGACAACGACCACCTGGCGCAGTACTTCATCGAGCCGTTCTACAACGGCGGCTTCCGCTGGGATCTGGACCGCGGCATCCGCTTCGACGATCCCACCGCCGCGCGCAACCCGGCCAACTGGGGCTCGGCCGGCGGCTGGATCGGCAACAACGGCGTGTTTTCCACCCAGAGCAAGGACCGCTACGGCCAGCTCGATCTGGACCTGCAGTTCGACGGCGTGTTCAACCAGTTGCTGGTCGGCGTGCGCCAGGGCAAGCACGACGAGGACTTCGCGCTCAACGTGTACGGCGGCGTCACCCCGGCCACCCTGGCCGACATCGGCACCATCGGCCTGACCGACATCCGCGGGTTCTATCCCGACCACGGCCAGCACGTGCAGGCCGGGCGCGGCAACGTGATCGACTGGATCCGCAACAGCCCGGTCGACTACGCCAATCCGGACCCGTCCAGCTACCTCAACAACACCTGGGCGCTGCAGCAGACCAACAACGCCGGCTACGTGCAGCTGAACTTCTCCAACGCCGGCCTGCGCGGCAACCTGGGCCTGCGCTACGTGCGCTCCAAGACCGAAGGCAGCGGCTTCGTCTACAGCGGCACGCCGACCCTGCAGGATCTGGACAGCAAGTGGCGGACCCGCACGCAGACCGAGCACTTCCTGCTGCCGTCGTTGAACCTGGCCTACGACACCGACAACGACTGGGTGTTCCGCTTCGGTGCCGGCAAGGTGATCGCCTGGGCGCCGTACAACCAGATGGTCAACAACACCTTCCTCAACGACACCACGCTCACCGGCAGCGGCGGCAATGCCGCGCTGTCGCCCTACGAATCGTGGAACTTCAACCTCTCGGCCGAGTACTACTTCGCGCCGCAGGCGGTGGTGGCGTGGTCCATCTTCTACAAGAAGATCGACAACTACATCGACACCTCGGCCACCATCGAGCGCCAGTACAACGCGATCCGCGACACTTCGCCGCAGACCTGGGCGCAGATGCTCGGCAGCAACGGCTGCACCGCCGACGGCTACTGCGACTACAGCATCCAGCGCCCGCGCAACGCCGGCACCGGCAAGGTCAAGGGCTTCACCCTGGCCTACCAGCAGCCGTTCGGCGACAGCGGCTTCGGCCTGTCGGCCAACTACACCTATGCCAGCGGCGAGAACAACAGCGGCAACCCGCTGCCCTACCAGTCGCGCAACAGCGTCGCCTTCAGCCCCTACTACGAGAAGGGACCGTGGAACGCGCGGATCAGCCTGAACTGGCGCGACAGCTACCTGGCCGGCGGCTACGTCGCCGGCGCCGCGCCGGCCAGCGTCGACGCCTACACCGACCTGGGCGCGAGCGTGGGCTATGCGTTCAACGCGCAGTGGTCGCTGCAACTGGACGCACAGAACCTGCTGGACGAGGAATACCTGCAGTACCTGGGCGACAAGGACCACCCGGTCGGACGCTACCACAACGGCCGCCGCTACATGGCGACGCTGCACTTCAAGTTCTGAGCGTGAGGCTTCACCTGCGCTGCGGCATCATCGCCGCGGCGCAGGTGCGCACAGACCAGTGGACGCAGCGCCGGCGCGCGACCGCCGGCGCATGCACGGGCACGCCTCAGCGCGGGAACTGCACGTGCCCGTCGGCGAAGTACACGCCCTTGTCGCCCTGGCTGGGCAACGCGCCGAGCGTATCGGTGACCACCTGGCCGCGGATGTCGGTGAGGCGGATCTCCAGCAGTTGCGCGCCCATCTGCTCGCCGACGAAATGGTTGTACGCGGTCTTCGGCAGGCTGACCCAGTCGCCGTTCTTCCTGTATTCGAACTTCACCACCGGATAGCGGTGGTTGCGCACCTGGATCGCCGCCCAGTACTGCGAGCTGCCTTCCTTGATCCGGTACACGACGTTGCCGGTGACCGGCGCGGCCACCACCTGCCAGCGGATCGGGATGCGCCCGGCGCTGGTGTCGCCGATCGCAGCGAAGGCATTGGGCGACAGGTCCAGCCCGCAGTCGGCGCCTTCCGGATACAGGTCGGTGACGTACACGGTGACCGTGCCGCGCGGTCCCTGCACCTGCAGATAGGCGCCGGCCAGCGCCGCCTGGATTCCGCCGTCATTGAGCTGCGTCGGGTTCAGCGCGGTGATCGTGGCGGTCGGGTCGATGGGATCCAGCAGCAGCGCGCCGCCGGAATAGCCGGAACTGGTGTAGGTGGCGGTGCCGCTGCAGACATCGTTCCAGGCAGCGTTGACGGGTGCGGCGGCACTGATGGCCAGGCACAGCGCGGCGAACAGGCCGGCGCCGCGCGCGGCACGGGGGGAGTAGCGTGCTTGCATGCGTGTTCTCCTGCACAGGCGCGCGGAGTCGCCGCGCGGCGACCGGGCGGGGTGCCCGGCGCCGGCACTCTAGGCCGCGGTACGCGTGCCGCGCCTTGCGCGCGGCCTGGGATTCCACAACTTGGCCGACGCCGTAGACCGCGCGGCCACGTCGCTCAACGGCGGCTGCCGCGCTCCAGCCGCCACAGCAGATCGCGCCACGGCGTGGCCGCGGTGGCCATGCCGGCCGCCACGCCCAGGGCGTCGGCCAGGGCATCCAGCGGATCGGCCGAGCGCGTGGTGGTCCAGGCGCCCTGCGCGAATTCGATGCCCACGCCCAGCGCCAGCAGACCCAGCGCGGCCCAGGTCCAGGCGCGTGGTCCGGCATAGACCTGCACCGCCGCGGCGGCCAGCACCAGGTAGGCGATGAAGTGCTCGACCTTGTCGGTGTCGGGCAGGTCCGACAACTGCGGCGGGTGCGGCATCAGGCACACGTAGATCAGCACCGCGATGCCCAGCCACCACAGCCCCAGCCACAGCCAGGGCCAGCGGAAGTCGCGCACTACCGCCATCACAGCCGCCAGGTCAGGTCGCCGGACAGGAACGCCGGCGCCAGCGACACGTCGCGCTCGAAGCCCATCACCTGGAAACGCTCGCCCATCTCGCTGGGCAAGGTCAGCTGCTTCACCTGCTGACGCAGGCGCAGTTGCGCGGCTGCGTCGCTGCGCGCCTCGGCCTCGGCCAGCAGCGCGTCCAGGCCGTTGCCGAGCAGGAAGCTGGCCTGATTGCAGTAACCGGCCAGGTCGAAGCCCGCCCCGGTGCCGGCCTCGGCCAGCGCGGTGAAGTCCACAGACGCGGTCAGGTCCTGCAGGCCCGGCCAGCGGTACGGATCGGCATGCGTGCGATGCCGGTAGAACGCACGCAAGGTGCCGTCGTCGCGCTCGGGCAGATAGAACTCGCGGCGCGGATAGCCGTAGTCCACGAACAGCATCGCGCCGCTGCGCAGGCCGCCGGCCACCGCCTGGATCCAGTACGGCAACTGCGGCAGCAATTCGGAACGGTAGCCGTCGGCGAAGGGCGCCTGCAGATAGCGTTCGATGTGCCGCACCGCCGCCGCCAGCAGCGGATCGGCCGGATGTTCGCCGCGGCGGAAGCGGCCCTCGCCATCCAGCGTCACGGTCTCCTCGAACACCTCGCCGTCGCGCAGCGCGAAGCGCGGCGTCGGCAGGGCGTCGATCACCTCGTTGGCGAACAGCACGCCGTTCCAGTCGTCGTCGAACGGCCGGTCCAGCCATTCCACCAGGTCGAACACCGGCGGGATCAACGTGCGCGCCAGGCGCTCGCGCTGGCGTTCGCGCAGGTCGGCGCTGGGTTCCAGGATCGCATAGCGCTCTGGCAGCGCATCCAGCGCCAGCAGGCGCTTGAGCATGACCTCGGCGAACGCGCCGCTGCCGCCGCCCACTTCCAGCATCCGCGCCTGCGGCCCGAGTTGCTGCAGCACCGGCGCCAGCGCATTGGACACGGTGGCGGCGAACAGAGGCCCCAGTTCCGGCGCGGTGACGAAATCGCCCTCTTCGCCGAACTTGCTGCTGCCGGCGCTGTAGTAGCCCAGGCCGGGCGCGTACAGCGCCAGCTCCATGAAGCGCGAGAACGGAATGGCTCCGCCGGCGGCGGCGATCTCGGCGCGCATGTGCGCGGCCAGGCGCTCGCTGTGGGCCAATGCGGTGGCATCGGGCAAAGGAAGGTCGGTGGGCATGCGGCGCCGGATTGCGTGGACAATGCACAGCATAGCCGAGCATGGAACCCGTACATGACCCAGACCAAAGTCGCCCTGATCACCGGCAGCGCGCGGCGCATCGGCGCCGGCATCGCCCGGCGCCTGCACGCGGCCGGCTACGCCGTCGCCCTGCATGCGCATACCTCGCAGGCCGAGCTGCAGGCGCTGGCGCAGGAACTGGAATCCCTGCGCGCCGGCAGCACATTGACCCTGCAGGCCGACCTGCGCGACACCGCGCAGCTACCCGACCTGGTGGCGCAATGCGTGGCGCGCTTCGGCCGGCTCGACGCGCTGGTCAACAATGCCTCCAACTTCTATCCCACCCCGCTGCACGAGGCGACGCCGGCGCAATGGGACGACCTGTTCGCGGTCAACGCACGCGCGCCGCTGTTCCTGGCACAGGCCGCCGCCGCGCAGTTGCGCCAGCACGGCGGCGCGATCGTCAATCTCACCGACCTGCACGCCGAACAGCCGCTGCGCGCGCATCCGCTGTACAGCGCGGCCAAGGCCGCCCTGGCGATGCTGACCCGCTCGCTGGCACTGGAACTGGCGCCGCAGGTCCGCGTCAACGCCATCGCCCCCGGCGCGATCCTGTGGCCCGACGCCGGCAAGGACGCCGCCGCGCAGCAGGCCCTGCTGGCACGCACCCCGCTGGCACGCACCGGCCAGGTCGAGGAAATCGCCGACACCGTGCGCTGGCTGCTCGACGACGCCAGCTTCGTCACCGGACAGACCGTGCGGGTGGATGGTGGGCGCGGGCTGACTTGAAGGCTGGGAACGGGGAATCGGCAAGCGCGACCTCTTTCCCGCCATTGCTGAGCGCTACGCCAGGCCGCGCCATGACAGCGCGACGATCGGCCCGGTACCCGGCTCTACCGATTCCCCAATCCCGATTCCCCATTCCCGGCGTCATCATCCAACTCGACCACCTCGAACACCTTCCCGTGCTCGGCATGCGCCTGCCATAGCGCGCCCAGGGTTTGGCCGCTGACCGGGTCGACGAAGTCGGCGGCGATGTCGGCCAGCGGCTTGAGCACGAAGGCGTGGCGCAGCTCGGGCCGCGGGATGCGCAGGTGGCCGGGGCCTTCGACGATGCGGTCGCCGTAGAACACCACGTCGATGTCCAGGGTGCGGTCGCTGAAGCGCGGGCCGCTGCGGTCGCGCCCGTGCGCGTCCTCCAGCGCATGCAGCCAGTCGTCCAGCGGCGCCAGCTCCCAGTCGGTCTGCAGCGCCACCGCGTTGTTCAGGAACGCCGGCCCGTCGAAGCCGACCGCCGCGGTGCGATAGGTCGGCGACACCGCGACCGCGCCGAACTGCCGGCGCAGCGCCGCGATCGCCGCGGCCAGGTGGTGATGCGGGCGCAGGTTGCTGCCCAGGCTCAGAAGCACGGTGGTCATGCGCTATTCGCGCATGCCGCGACCGCGAGCGTCAACGGCTAGCCAAGCCCGAGCCGCCCCCATAGAATCGGGACGTACCCGGTTTTCGGCAGCGCCATGACATATTGCGTCGGCATCGAAGTGGACGAAGGCCTGGTCTTCGCCGCTGACACCCGCACCAACGCCTCGCTGGACGACGTCCGCGTCCACCGCAAGCTGCATGTGTTCGAGTATCCGGGCCAGGCGGTGTTCGCGCTGATGTCGGCCGGCAACCTGGCGACCACCCAGCTGACCCTTTCGCGCCTGCAGCGCGACGCCGACGATCCGGACGCGCCGCGCAGCCTGCGCACCTTCCGGCACCTGTTCGAGGTCGCCGAATACGTCGGCGACGTACTGGCCTCCAGCCAGGTCAAGCTGTCCGAGCAATCGCAGCACAGCGGCATCAACGTGCAGTCGACGCTGATCCTGGGCGGGCAGATCGCCGGCGAACGGCCCGGGCTGTACATGATCTATCCGCTCGGCAACGCCATCGCCACCTCGCCGGAGACGCCCTACCTGCAGATCGGCGAATCCAAGTACGGCAAGCCGATCCTGGACCGCATCATCCGTTCGGAGATGCAGCTGGAAGATGCCGCGCGCACCGCCCTGGTGTCGCTGGACTCGACCATCCGTTCCAACCTGTCGGTGGGCATGCCGATCGATGTGGCGCTGATCCGCCGCAACGACCTGCGCGTGACCGAGCGCATGCGCCTGGAAGCGGACACCCCGCTGTACGCCGAGATCCACGACACCTGGTCGCGCAAGCTGGAGAACGCCGTGCGCACCCTGCCGCGCTTCCCCTGGGAACCGGCCCTGTCCGCCGACCACGACACCGAATCGCGCGACGCCCTGCCGCCCCTGCCCCCCCGCCGCTCCCCCGCCCGCCGCGACCCGGAAGACCAGTCGGCGCAGCAGTGAGAAGCCGGGATTGGGGAATCGGGAATGGGGAATCGGAACAGCCGGATCGCGGAGCTTGCGCTGAGACATGATGGCCGCTGAGGCGTCAATCCGTTGCCCTTGCGTTCCCAACCTGCACTTATCGGATCCGGTGAACTGCGCCTCTCTCGGTGACTCCAGATAAAGGAGTCACGTCATCGCGCAGCTGGCGCTGGAGATACGGTCGCCATGCAGCAATGAGCATCGGCTTCGGCTTTTGCCGTTCCCATTCCCGATTCCCCCATCCCCATTCCCAGCACCTCAGCCGCTTTCGAGGGCATGCGCCACCGCGCGGAACACGCGCTGCATTTCCAGCGGCTTGCGCAGGACGTGCACGGCGATGTCGGCGGGGAAGTGGTCGCGCTCCAGGGTGGTGCCGGTGTCCTCGAGGACGATCGCCGGGCCCTGGTAGCCCAGGTCCTGCAGCGCCAGCAGCAGGCGTACCGCCGACAGCAGGATGATGTCGCTGTCGACGATCACCAGGTCCGGCAGGCCGTGTTCCTCGACGTCGCGCAGCGCGGCGGCGCCATCGGACGCCAACTGCGGACGGTAGCCCTGGCTGGACAGCGCATTGCCGAGCAGCGACAGCCGCGTGGCCTCGCCGTCGACGAGGAGCACGCGCTGGCCCTTGCCCATCGGCAGCGACGGCTCCGGCTCGAACGACGGCACCGGCGCGCGCAGCGGGATCAGCAATTCGAAGCAGGTGCCCTGGCCCGGCGTGCTGTCCACGCCGATCCGGCCGCCGTAGCTTTCGACGATGCGCTTGCACGAGATCAGGCCCAGACCGGTGCCGTCCGGCTTGGTGGTGAAGAAGGGACTGAACAGCCGCGCCTGGGTTTCCGCGTCCATGCCCATGCCGCTGTCGCGGACCAGGATGCGCACCTGCTCGCTGCCGTCGGCACCGATCGCCGGCGCCGCCGAGAAGCTCAGCTGGCCGCCGTCGGGCATCGCCTGGATCGCGTTGAGGCCGAGGTTGAGCAGGCACTGCTGCAACTCGGTGTAGTTGGCCTCGATCGACAGCGCCGCATCGGCCACGTCCACCTGCAGCGTCACCCGCTCCGGCAGGCTGCTCTTGAGCAGCATCTGCACCGCCTGGAACAGCTCCGCGATGCGCACCGGCTCGCTGGGCGTGCGCGAGCCGCGCACGAACGACAGCATCGATTCGGCCATTTCGTGGCCGCGCCGGCCGCACTCGGCGATGACGTCGGCCAGGTGCCGCAGTTGCGGATCGTCGCTGCGCCCGACGATCAGTTCCGGCACGATCAGCAACGGCTGCAGGATGTTGCGCAGGTCGTGACTGAGGCCGGCGGCGAGCAGGGCCAGGCTCTCCAGCCGCTGCGCGCGCATCAGTTCGCGCTCCACGCGCTGCCGCTCGCGTTCGGTGCGGGCCTCGCGGATCGCCCGCGCCACCGCCGACGGCAGGCGGGTCGGGTTGTGCTTGATGATGTAGTCGTTGGCGCCGTCGCGCAGCGCCTCCACCGCGGTCTCCTCGCCGATGGTGCCGGAGACGAAGATGAAGGGCACGGCGTTGCCGTCCTCGCGCACCACCCGCAGCGCCTCGTGCCCGGAGAACCCGGGCATGCTCAGGTCCGACAGCACGATGTCCGGCGCGAACTCGCCCAGCGCCTCGCGCAGGGTCGGCTCGCTTTCCACGCGGCGGAAGGTCGCCTCCAGGCCGGCGTCCAGCAACTGGTCGGACAGCAGCTCGGCATCCTCCGGCGAATCCTCGACCATGAGGATCCGGATCGGGCCAAGCCTGGGGCCGGTGGTGGGCATGCGCGCTTACTCTTTGTCCGGCGCCTGGTTGATCAGCGCCCAGAAGGTGCCCAGGGTCTTCACCGCGGTGAAGAACTGGTCCACGTCCACCGGCTTGACCACATATGCGTTCACGCCCAGGTCCCAGCTGCGGGCCAGGTCGCTTTCCTCGCGCGAGGACGACAGGATCACCACCGGCAGGCGCTTGAGCGACTCCTCGCTGCGCACCAGCTTGAGCACTTCCAGGCCGTCCATGCGCGGCATCTTGATGTCCAGCAGCAGCACGGCCGGCAGGCCTTCCTCGCGGTCGGCATAGGCGCCGCGGCGCAGCAGGTAGTCCATCGCTTCCACGCCGTCCTCGACGTGCACGATGGGATTGGCCAGACGCGCGTCGCGCAACGCATCCACCGCCATTTCGGCATCGGCGGGGCTGTCTTCGGCAAGCAGGATGGTGCGGATGGCGGTCATGCGATGAACTCGGTAGTGGGCGCTTCAGGCGCCGGGGGCAAGACGAAATGGAAGGTGGCGCCCTGGTCGGGGGCGGACTCGGCCCAGATATGGCCGCCATGGCGGGTCAGCACGCGGCGCACGCTGGCCAGGCCGATGCCGGTGCCGGAATATTCGCTGGCCTTGTGCAGGCGCTGGAACACGCCGAACAGCTTGGCCGCATAGGTCATGTCGAAGCCGGCGCCATTGTCGCGCACGCTGAAGTGGTGGCTGCCATCCGGCTGCACCTGGTAGCCGACCTCGATCTGCGCGACCTCGCGCTTGGCGCTGTACTTGACCGCATTGCCGAGCAGGTTCAGCCACAGCTGACGCATCATGTTTTCGTCGGCGACCAGGATCGGCAACGGCGCGATGCTCCACTCGATGCGATGCCCGCTGTCGCCATGGTCGGACTGGTAGTTGGCGTCGAGCACCGAGCGCGTCTCCGCCACCAACGACTGCATGTCCACCGCCTGCAGGCGCAGCGCACTGCGGCCCAGGCGCGAGTACACCAGCAGGTCGTCGATCAGCGAGGCCATGCGCCGCGCCGAGGTGCCGATCACCTCCAGGTAGTGGCGGCTCTTCTCGTCGGCGCCATCGCCCAGATGGCGAACCAGCTTGTCGGCGAAGCCGGCGACATGGCGCAGCGGCGCGCGCAGGTCGTGCGAGACCGAGTAGCTGAACGCCTCCAGTTCGCGATTGACTTCGGACACCTGCTCGATCTTGCCCTCCAGCTGCCGGTTCAGCTCCTGGATGCGCTGTTGCGCGGTTTTCTGCAGGGTGATGTCGCTGACCGTCATCAAGACCACTTCGTCCTCGCTGTCCGGCAGCGGCATGCGCCGCGCATTCAGCAGCATGGTCCTTGGTACGCCGTCCGCGCCAAGTTGTTCGTGCTCGAAATCCCACAATTCGCGTCCGCGCAGCAGCACGTCGGCCAAGCGCTGCACGATCACCGGATCCTGCCAGACGCCGTCGCCGACGTCGGCGAGCAGCTTCGGCGGATCCGCCAGGTCCATGCCGTACAGTTCGGCGAAGGCGGTGTTGTGCATCAGCATGCGCTGCCCGTTGTCGAGCAGCACGATCGGCTCGCGCACGGTCTGCAGCACCGCCGCGGCGCGGCCGTTGGCGCGCAGCATGTGGCGCTCGGCATCCAGGCGCCGGCCGATCTGCCGTTGCAACAGCCAGATCACCAGGCCCAGCAACAACAGCTGCACCACCAGCGAGGTCCAGCTCATCATCGAGGCGAGCATGCGGCGCTGCTCGGCGTCGGCGGTCCGCTCGCTCAGCAGTTCGTCCTCGCGCCGCTGCAGCTCGGCGATCAGGCCGCGCACTGGATTGTCGGAGGTCATGTCCTGGATCAGCGCGCGGATCCGCTCCGGATCGCGGGTCTGCGCGATCCGCTCGGCGATCAGGCCGCGTCGCTCCAGCGTGCTCTGCAGGCGGCCGACGCGGATCTGTTGGTCCGGGTTGTCGCGGGTCAGCTCGGCCAGGTGCGCCAGCGTCGGCTGCATCGAGTTGCGCGCCTGCTGCAGGCGCGCGGTCAGGATCGGCGACTGCACGCCGTGCGACATCGCCATCGCCGCCGATTCCATGTCGCGCATGTCCGCTTCCATCGCGTTCAAGGTGGCGGTCACTTCCTGGCTGTGGCCGACCCAGTCCGCCGCACGCAGGGTGCTGGCATTCATCTGCCGCAGCAGCAGCGAGGGCAGGATGACGATCAGGACGACGGCCAGCGCCAGCAACGGCAGCCGCCAGCGGTCCCAAGCATCGTGTTTGGCGATGGTCTGCATAGCTGGTGCGTCAAAAGAAGGAACGGCTGCGGCCATCGCGGGCGCGCATTGTCGCCCATCTTCCCCGGCAGCAGATGAATTGTTCAGCGGAAGCGCGACACCCCGATCGCGGTACCTGCAAGGACTCTATCCCAGGCCGCGCGCACGACGAAACGGGCGGCCTGCGGCCCCCCGCGGGAGTGCCACGCGCGCGCCGCGCTCAGGGCCGGCGCGCCGGGGGCGGAATGGAACCGGCGGTGGCGCCGATCAGGGTCCAGGCCGGCATGCCGGCGCGGACCAGCAGGAAATCGGCGTGGCTGCGCAGGCGCCGGCGCTCGGATTGGCTCAGGCCCTGATCCAGTTCATGCATCAGCGCGGAAAACGCCGGCCAGAACCCGGTGTCGTCGTGAAACGTGGTCAACAGCATGCTCAACTGCGCTTCCAGCCGGCGTACCGCCGGCAGCAGCAGTGACGGCTGCGCGCCATGGCCGGACAACGCGGCGCCCAGCGCCTCGGCAGCCGCGGCCGCGTGCCCCGCAGCCGGGTGGGGTTGGGTCTCCAACATCGCGCGTGATCCGTTGACGAACATGAAGGAATGATGTCTGAGCGGGTGTCAATGCGACGCGAAATGCGATTTCCGTCGCGAATTTACCCCCCCAAAAAAAACGCACCCCGCAGGGTGCGTCGCAGACCGGCTGTCGCGGGTGGGGCGCCTCGTCGCACCCCCACCCGCGGCCGCGGATCGCAATGCTTACTTCTTGGCAGCGGCGCTGACCTTCAGGTCGGCCGCATCCACCTTCTTGACCCCGTCGATCTTCTTGGCCACCGCCACGGCCTTGTCCTTCTCGGCCTTGGTCGCGACCGTGCCGGACAGCTTGACCGTGCCGTTGACGGTGTCGACCTTGATCTCGGTACCCGACACGTTCTTGGTGGCCAGCAGATCGGCCTTCACCTTGGTGGTGATCCAGGTGTCGGTGACCGGCTCCTTGGAGTCGTGGCGAGTCGTGTCATGGGCCATGGTGTCGTGCTGCATCGTGTCCTGCTGGCCCATGGTGCCGTGGTCCTTGGCGCTGGTGGCTTGGCCGGCTGCGAACGCCTGGCCCGCGCCGAACGCGAAACCGGCCACCAGGGTGGCGCCAAGCAGGGTGCGTGCATTGATCGTCTTCATCGTGTCTTCCTCCGCTGAATGTGCGCGCAGTCTCCGCCAAGCCGTCGTACAGGCGGCGTGACCGAAGAATCGCCGCAGCGTGAATGCGCAATCCGCCCACGCAGCCCAGGCGATACTGGCGTCCCGCCGCTGCTGCCTGCGCCCATGTCCGACTTCAATCTCGCCCTGCTCGGCTTCGGCTACGTCGGCCGCACCTTCCATGCGCCGCTGATCGCACAGACGCCCGGCCTGCACCTGCACACCGTGGTCTCGCGCCAGGCCGAGGGGGTGCATGCGGCCTGGCCACAGGCGCGCGTGGTCGCCGATGCGGCGCAGGCCTTCGCCGATCCGCGGATCGATGCAGTGGTGATCGCCACGCCCAACCAGACCCATGCGCCGTTGGCGCTGGCCGCCCTGGCCCAGGGCAAGCACGTGCTGGTGGACAAGCCGTTCACCCTGGACGTGGCCGAAGCGCACCAGGTGCTGGCGCAGGCGCAGCGCGCCGACCGCATCGTCAGCGTGTTCCAGAACCGGCGCTGGGACGGCGACTTCCTCGACGTGCGCGCCTTGCTGGAGGCGGGCACGCTGGGCGAGATCGCCGAGTTCCATTCGCACTTCGACCGCCATCGTCCGCAGGTCGGCGACCGCTGGCGCGAGCACGCCCTCCCCGGCTCGGGGCTGTGGTTCGACCTGGGGCCGCATCTGCTCGATCAGGCCCTGCAACTGTTCGGGCCGCCGCAGGCGCTGCAGGCCGATCTGGCGCTGCAACGCCCCGGCGCGCAGACCGTGGATTACGTGCATGCGGTGCTGCGCTATCCGCGGTTGCGCGTGGTGCTGCATGCCGGTTCGCTGGTCGCCGCCAACGGCCTGCGCTTTGCGGTCCACGGCAGCGGCGGCAGCTACGTCAAGCACGGTCTGGACACGCAGGAAGCGCAGTTGCGCGCGGGCGTCGCGCCGGGCGCGCCCGGCTGGGGCGAGGATCCCCTGCCCGGCCAATTGCGCCTGGTCGGCGCCGACGGCACGCACGCCGTCCAGACCCTGCCCGCGCCGCGCGGCGATTACCGCGACTGCTATGCGGCCTTTCGCGAGGCGATCGCGGGTCGCGCGCCTGCGCCGGTGGATGCGGCGCAGGCGCTGGCGGTGATGCGGCTGCTGGAGGCAGGCGTGCGCAGCGCCGCCTCCGGCTGCAGCGTCACGCTGGACTGAGCGCCGGGCCTCAGGCCGGGCGCGTACCGCCCGGCGCGGGCGCGTCGCCGCCCTCGTGCTTGATCGCATGGCCGCCGAACTGGTTGCGCATCGCCGCCAGCAACTTGTCGGCGAACGAATCGTCGTCGCGCGAGCGCAGCCGCTCCAGCAGCGAGAGGGTGATCACCGGCGCCGGCACGTCCAGGTCGATCGCCTCGGCCACGGTCCAGCGGCCCTCGCCGGAGTCCTGGACGAACGGCGCGATGCCGGCCAGGGTCGGGTTGTCGCCCAGCGCATCGGCGCACAGGTCCAGCAGCCACGAACGCACCACGCTGCCCTGGCGCCAGACCTCGGCCACTTGGTGCAGGTCCAGCGCGAACTCCTGCTTGCGCCCCATCAGCGCGAAGCCTTCGGCATAGGCCTGCATCATTCCGTACTCGATGCCGTTGTGGACCATCTTGGTGAAGTGGCCGGCACCGCTGGGGCCGACGTGTCCCCAACCGGCATCGGCAGCCGGCGCCAGGGTCGCGAACACGTCGTGCAAGCGCTGCACCGCGGCGGTGTCGCCGCCGATCATCAGGCTGTAGCCCTCGCGCAGGCCCCACACGCCGCCGCTGGTGCCGCAGTCGACATAGGCGATGCCGTGCGCGGCGAGTTCGCCGGCGCGGCGCATCGAATCCTTGTAGTAGGAATTGCCGCCGTCGATCACCACGTCGCCCTTGCCGAGCAACGGCAGCAACGCCGCCAGGGTGTCGTCGACGACCTTGCCGGCCGGCACCATCAGCCACACCGCGCGCGGTGCCGGCAACGCCGCGATCAGCGCGGCCATGCTGTCGACCGCTTCGACCCCGCGCTGCTGCGCCGCGCTGCGCGCGGCCTCGCCCAGGTCGAAACCGACCACGCGATGCCCGCCGCGCACCAGCCGCTCGGCCATGTTGGCGCCCATCCGGCCCAAGCCTACAAGTCCCAGTTCCATGCGTCGTTCCCGGTTCGAAAAAAGGAGGGTTAGGGTCTCACGAAGCGGCGATGCCGACGTGACGCGCAGCTAAGGCACCGATGCGGCGGCAGGTGCCGGCGGCGGCGTTTGCGCACAGTCGTGCAGTTGCAGGTCGCGCCAGCGCTGGTACAGCGTGGTGTGCAGGTTATGCAGGGTCAGCTCGATCGCGAACGGCGTGCGCGGATTGCGATCCAGCAGCCGCACCACGTGATACCCGATCGGCTTGACGCCCTTGGGATGCACGTAGACCTGAAAGCCCCGGTAGAACGGATCGTCGAGCAAGGCGTCGAGTTGCGCGAGCACTGCCTGCTGGGCCGGATCCAGGCGTGCGCGCAGCGCCGGGTCGCGCGCGTACAGCAAGCGCTCGAAGCGCTCCCGCCCCGGGCCGCGCAGCGCCCGCGCCAGCTCCCAGATGCGGCGGTTATGGGCGTCGTAGTAGGCGAAGCCGCCGTGCGCGCGCAATGCCGTGGCGGCCTCGGCGCTGACCGCGGCGACCACGAAGTTCTCGGCCTGGTTGTTGATGTCGTCCAGGTAGCGGCGCTCGAACACGTGCACGATGTAGCCAGGCGCACCGAGGAAGGCGGCGCGGCCGCGCTGCGCGGTCCTGGCCGCCTTGCCGTCGGCGAAGAACTCGCCGGCGTGCGCGCCGAGCAGGATGCTGTCGGTGTCGTGCAGGGTCAGGAAGGTGCCGATCGACAGCTCGTCGGCGCTGAACGCACGATCGAACGCCGCATCGCCATAGAGTTCGCGCTGTGTGGCCAGTTGCGCGATCTGCCGGCCGACGCCGCATTCCGAACGCACATGGCCGCTGTAGAACGCCTCGATCGCCTGCGCATTGCCGCCGGCCGGGCGATAGCCGCGGCCGAAGCTGCGGAAGCGTTCCCAGCCCTGCGCCTGCGCGCCGCGCAGGCCGAAGCCGATCCAGCCCAGTTGCAGCGCCGAGAAACGGTAGCCGGGATTGGCCTGCAGGCGTGCGACCGCGCGCGTGGTGGCCGCCCCCAGTTGCAGGAAGTAGCCGCACTGCGTGGCCGGCGTGTCCAGCAAGGCACGCAAGGCCTGCTCCCGTTGCGCGTCGTTCCAAGCCGCGGGCAAGGCCGCCTGCAGATCGCCGTGCGCCTGCGCCTCGGCCAGTGAACCGCGTTCGCAGGGTGCGCCGGCGGCGATCTGCGGCTGCGCCGCGCTGGTCGTGCCGATGTGCCAACCGAGCCGCTCCAGCAGTGCGGCCAGGCAAGCCGCGCTGGCCTGGTCGGCCGGCGCCGGTGCGGCCGTGGCCGCGGCACTGGCCAGCAGCGCGGCCAGCAGCAGACCGACGCCGCGGCGAAGCCACGGCGGGCAAGCGAACCTCGATGGTCGGATCATGGAGCGGACATCGCGAACAGGAGCTTCCGTTGGCCACGTGGCGGCGGCGCCCGCGCAGCGTGCCGCCTCGCCCGTGCAGGCATCGCGAAACCCACCGCCGCGGCACCGACACCCCCGGCGTTCACTCTTCCGCCATGCCCGGCGCACCTACACTGCGGCTCCCTTGGCGCAAGCGATCCCCTGCATGCACGTGCTCGTTACCGGAGGCACCGGATTCATCGGCCGCGCGCTGTGCCCGGCTCTGCTCGACGCCGGGCACCGGGTCAGCGTGCTGACCCGCGACCCCGCACGCGCGGCGCGCCTGTTGCCGGCGGTGCAGGTGCTGGACGATCTGCAGCGCGCCGCACCGGCCGATGCGGTGATCAATCTCGCCGGCGAACCGCTGACCGAAGGCCGCTGGAGCGCCACCCGCAAGCGTCGCTTCCGCACCTCACGCATCGGCACCACCCGCGCCCTGATCGACTGGATGAGCGGACTCGACGCTGCGCAGCGCCCGGGCTGCCTGATCTCCGGCTCGGCGATCGGCTACTACGGCGACCGCGGCGACGAGGTCCTGGACGAAACCAGCACGCCGGGCGACGACTTTGCCGCCCAGCTCTGCCGCGACTGGGAGGCGGAAGCGCTGCGCGCGCAGGACCTGGGCGTGCGCACCATCCTGGTCCGCACCGGCGTGGTGCTGGGCCGCGACGGCGGCGCGCTGGCGCGGATGCTGCCGCCCTTCCGCTTCGGCATGGGCGGGCGCATGGGCGATGGCCGCCAGTGGATGAGCTGGATCCACCGCAACGATGAGGTCGGGTTGCTGCTGTGGCTGCTGCAGCAAGGCGGCGAAGGCGCCTACGACGCCACCGCACCGGCGCCGGCGACCAATGCCACGTTCGCGCAGCAACTCGCCGCGACCCTGCATCGTCCGGCGCTGCTGCCGATGCCGGCGGCGGCGCTGCGCCTGGGCTTCGGCGAGATGGCGGAACTGTTGCTGGGCAGCCAGCGCGTGCTGCCGACACGTGCGCAACGCGAGGGTTATGTGTTCCGGTATCCGCAGTTGGACGCGGCGCTGCGCGACCTGCTCGCCGATTGAGCCGCCGCGGCGCCGAATCGCGCAACGTCGCAACCGGCAACCCAAAAAAACGCCCCGGCGGAGGCCTCCGCCGGGGCGTGCTGCATCAGGTTGCCGGGTCGGCGTCAGGCACCGACCGACCCGATGCGGTCGCGCGACTCAATAACGCTTGCAGACGGTCTCGACCACGCGATTGCCATTGGCCTGCTGACGCTGGCCCTGGATGTAGCGGCCGGTGGCGCCGCCGGCGACCGCGCCACCAACGGTGGCCAGCTTGCGGCCATCGCCCTTGCCGATCTGGTTGCCTAGCAAGCCGCCGATCGCCGCGCCCGCCAGGGTGCCGCCGATGCGGTCGGGATCGGTGCTGTTCTTGCGCACCGCGACCTTCTTGCAGTGCACGCGGGTGCCGTCGCTGAAGCGGCGGCCGGCGTCCTCGGGACCGTAGTGACGCTGCGCCTCGGCCAGCGGCGCGGCGGCCGTGGCGATGGCGAGGACGGAAAGACACAAGGCGGATTTGAGAGTGTTCATGCTGATTGCTCCTGGGTGGCGGAGTCGATGCACAAGCACCGCGCTCTCGACGGGCGCCACCTTCTCACCGGATTCGCGAATGGTTCGTGAAGCGAAATCGGTCGCATTCAGCTTGTGTAGCAACGCCTGAATCAGTCGGCGCCGCCGGGCTCGCCGCTCGGAGGCGCGGTCGCGACGGGCGGCTGCGCCGCAGTGGCCGCCGCGGGTGCCGGCGGCGGCGTGGGCGCTGCGGCGGGCGGCGGAGTCGGCACCGTCGACGCTGCAGGTACAGGTGCGGGCGCTGCCGGCGCCTGCGCCGTCACCGCCGCGGACGGATGCGCAGACGGCTCCGGTGCCGGCTTGCTCTTGGGCAGGTATTCGCTCATCAGCTGGAAGAAGCGCTTGTAGAAGTCGCCGTCCTGCACCGTACTGCTGGCCACCCGCACCATCGAATCGTCGCTGCTGCCGATCGGCAGGGACACCGAGCCGAGCACGCCGACGCCGACGCTGGCCGAGGTCGGGCTCTTCTTCAGCGCATAGCGGTCCTGCAAGGCACTGACGAACACCCAGGATTCGTCCTGCCCATGCGCGACGCAGGACACGCGCAGTTCCAGTTGCTCATGCAACTCGTCGCTGGGCTGGAAGTTCTTGGTGCCTTCCACCGCATCGGCGGTGGCCTTGGAGACCACGTAGCCCTGGCTCAGCAGCGCGCGCCGCGCCGATTCGCAGGCCTGCGCCGGCTGCACCGGGTAGTTGCGCGAATAGGTGTTGTCGGAATTGAAGGTCTCTTTCACCAGGCCGTCCTGCTTGCGCGCGAAACAGCCGCTCAGGCCGATCGCGATCAGCGCGAGCGCGGGAATGGCGAGAACCTTGGAGGGAGCGGACATAGGCCGTTGACCGGAGAGAGGGAACCGCGGCAAAGGATAGCCGCAAGCGCGTCGGCGCGGCCTTGACGCCGCCGCGGCCGCTCATCCCGCGGTTAGCGAGATGCGCGGTCGGCGCCGCCGCCGCGTCAGGCGGCGGCGGGTTCCAGCGCCAGGTCCACGCGCAGCAGGCCGCCGTGGCGATCGCGACGTTCGGCGCGCAGGTAATGATGGGCGTCGAGCAGTGCCAGGGTCGGCGGCACCGCCAGCGGCTCGCCCCACAGGCTCAGCAGGAAGCCACGCGCGCGCAGCCAGTCGAGCAGCCGCAGCAGGCCGTCCAGGTCGCGCGGCAGCAGCAGGTCGACGTCGCCGGGCAGACGCGGTGCCGCCGCCGGATCGGCCAGCCAGCGCGGATAGCTGCCGTGCAACGCGAAGGCGAAACCGTCGGTGTGCAGCGCCTCCAGCAACTGCGCCGTACCCGCCAGGTCGATGCGCTGGCGCCGGTGCTGGAAGATCAGCGCGTACTCGTGGCTGCGGTCGCTGCGGGTGTCGCCGGGCGCCAGCGGCTGCGCGGTCTCGCGCGGGTAGCACAGCACCCGCTCGGGACAGGGCGCGAACAGGCTGCCCAGGATCCGCGCCAGGTCCCAGGCCTGCGGCACCGTGGCCGCGCCAAGTTGGACGTTCTCCACCATCGCGATGCAGAAGCCGTCCTCGCGCAGGTGGCGGCGGACTCCATGGAACACCGCGCGCAGGCCGTGCAGATAGGCGGCGTAGTCGGCACTGGCGTAGAGCTGGTCGGGCCCCGCCTCAGCCGGCCAGGCACAGCCGAAGTACGGCACGTTGGTCAGGCACAGGGCCACCGGCGCGGATGGCGCGTAGTGCGGCAAGCTGCCGTCCAGCACCTCGGCGTGCAGGCCCAGCCGCTGCAGCCGTTCGCGCGCCAGCCGCGCACGCGCCGCGTCGATCTCCAGGCCGATGCCGTGGCGGCCTTCCAGTTCGGCCGCGAGCAAGGTGCTGCCGAAGCCGCAGAACGGATCCAGCACGCGCTCACCCGGCGCGCTGAAGTGGCGCACGAACGGACGCATCTGCCCGACCCAGCCGCAGTCGCGCGCGCCCAGCGGATCGCGCTGGCGCAGGTCCTCCGGCAGGCGATGCTCGGGCGGATCCGGCAACGGCGTCCACCAGCTGCGGCTATCCATGCGACGCCCGCCACAGCAGATCGCGGTCCGGCTGCCAGCCCGCGCACAGCCGTCCATCGGCGAAGAACACCAGCTTGTAGATGTCGCCGCTGTCGTGGCGCGCGTGCATCGCCCCGTAGTCGGAGGTCTCGAACACCACCTCCATGCCGTCGGCGGTGGCCAGGCGCAGGTTCCAGAAGTAGTAGCCCTCGGTGATTTGCAGCGGCTGCAATTCGCGCCACCACGGCGCGGCCATGCAGGCGCCGAGCACCTGCTCCACCGCGACCCGCGCCTGAGTGAGATAGCGTGCGGTGCCGCCATCGCGGTAGCCTTCGCCGAGCCGGGAGAATTCGCGGAAGATCACCGTACGTGCCCCGCAGGCGCGCGCCCAGTCCAGGTAGGCCGCGACGCCGTCGGCATCGGCGATGCCGCCGTGCTGCAGGATGCACACCAGGCGCAACGGCAGCGCTTCGGCGATGCGTTGCGCAGTGGCGACGAACACCTCCGCATCGGCGATCGCCTCGCCGGGGCGGAAACGCATGATCGCATCGTTGCGCGCCTGCTGCGGATGGTGCCGCGACAGTTCGATCCACGACAGGCCGAAGCGCTGCAAGGCCTGCAGCAGCGCATCGCCATGGCCGCGGGCAAAGCCAGCACCGTTGCTGTACAGCACCCGCTGCTCGACCAGCAAACCCTCGCGCTCGGCCGCATCCAGGGTCCGCAGCAGCTCCACGAACCAGGCTTCGTCGTCGGTCATCTCCAGCCCCGACAGCGAGTGCGACAGCGGCAGTCCGCGCAACTGCGCCAATGCCTGACGCAGTTGCGCGAAGTAGTCCGGCGGCGGCCGCAGGCTGGCCGCGGCGGTGCCGCCGGCCAGCGACCGCAGGGTTTCCGAGCAGAAGCGGCAGCGCGCCGAACACGGCCGCACCGATGCGTAGGGAGTGAAGGTCACCGGCTGCGCGACGCGGTAGTCGCGTGCGCCGATGCGCTGCTGGCGCCAGCGCGAGGCATCCGCCGCGGCCGGCACCCGCCATTCCAGATGCGGAGTGCTGGCGCGCAGCGCGGCGAACAGCGGCGAACCGCCGCTCAATGGCGGCGGACTCGGCAGGGACGCGTCCATGGTCGCCTCCTACAGGCGCGCCGCGTTCGCGCGCTCGCGCACCTCGGCGAAGGTCCAGTCGTGCAGCAGGCGGCCGTTCTCCCACACGGTGACCATCGCATCGTCGTAACCGGCCGGGCCGGCGACCGCTTCGGCCGACACCGCGTCTGGCGCCACCGGCTCGGTGCGGTAGCTGCCGTACTCGCGGTGCCGCAGCAGACGCATGCGCCCGCGCTTACTGAGCTTGCCCTTGTCGGTGACCGGATCCTTGTACACGTCGATCCAGCGGCCGTCGACGCGGGCGGCCGAGCACTTCAACGCGAACTTCTGGGTATCGCGGTCGAGCCGTTGCAGCAAGGCACCGCCCATGCCGAAGGCCAGATTGTCGGTGGCGTAGCCGGCGCTGGTGATGCGCTCCAGGATCGCGCGGATGCTGGTCGGGTTGACCCCGTCGCCCTGGATCACCCGCACGTGGTTGAGCACCTTGTAGCCCTTGCCGTTGACGCTGTGGCCGAAGGCCTCGTCGAGCAGTTCCAGGCACTGGTGCACCACCGCCACCGGATCGCCGGAGTCCGGGCGGATCACCACGGTGGCGCCGGAGGCGATCACCTCCTCGCGCAGCGTGGTGCCCCAGTGCTCGCGGATCGCGTGGAAGATGTCGTAACTGTCCGACACCACCGCGACCACGCCGCCGGGCTTGCCGAACTGCTTGAGCATGTTGCGGTAGGCCTCGACCTCGCGCTCGCGGCCCCAGCTGGTGATGGTGCTGTGCTCGGCGGCGGGGATCGAATAGCCGGCCATCGGCTCGTGGTAGTGCGCGCGCGCCAGCAACAGCCCGGACACGGTGTCGGTGCCGAGAAAGTTGACCAGGTGCGACGCGCCACCGATCGCCGCCGATTCCAGGCTGGACACGCCGCGCGCGCCGAAGTCGTGCAGCTTGAACGGCAACTGCCCGTCCGGATCGTCGCTGGTGCGCTCCAGGAACTGGCGGATGGTCTGCTTGGCGTGCCAGCTCACTGTGGCCACGGTCACCGGATACCAGATGCGCAGCAGCAGCGTCTCCAGGTACGACGGTACCCAGTAGGCCTGCGCGTCGGTGGACTCGATGGTCATCAGCGCGTTGTGGGTCGGCACCACGCTGCCCTCGGGCACGGCGCGGATGCGGATCGGCAACTGGCCGCCGAGGCGGTCGACGATGTCGCGCCAGCCGGCCTCGTTGAACGGCTCGCCGTGCGCGGCGAACAGGTCGCGCGCCTCGTCGATGTCGGCATGGGTGACGGGGCGGCCCAGCGCCTCCTTGAGGATCGACTGCAGACCGAAGAACACGGTGCGGTCGTAGACGCCGCCGCGCGATTCCACGTAGAAGAACGTGGCGTCGGTGCCGGGCGGGTACTGCAGCCAGTGGCTGGCCTTGTAGCTGTCGGTGTTGAGCAGCAGGTTGTTCAGGCATTGCATGACGGAAGCTCCTTCGCGTCTGGGAAAGCCGGCGGTCTGTCCGCCGGCCGGGAAGGCCGCGTCAGCCGCGGCCGAGGAAGAATTCGAGCAGGTGCAGATGGTCTTCGAACAGTTTCGGACCCATGCCCAGCACTTCGCTGACCGGCACCCAGCGCGCCTTGTCGGCGTCGTCGCCGCCGCGCACCTCGGGCAGTTCGCCGAACACGAACTCGAAGTGGAAGGCGTGGGTGATGGTGCGCCCGCGCAGGCTGCGCTCGGGGTGGTCGAACACGTGGCGGTTCTTCAGCGAGCCCTTGAGCACCGGCACCGGAATCTTCAGCCGGGTCTCCTCGCGCAGTTCGCGCAGGCAGGCGTCGAGGATGCTCTCGTGCTGGCCGACGAAGCCGCCGGGCAGCGCCCACAGGCCCTTGCCCGGCGCCGCGCGGCGGCGCACCAGCAGCACGTGCCCGGAATGCACCACCACCGCATCGGCGGTGACGAAGGTCGGCGGATACGGCGCCTCCTTCCAGGCGGCGCGGTACTGCTCGATGAACTGGTACTCGGCGAGCAGTTCGGCATACGACGGCGAGTTCTTGCGGAACGCCTCGAGCATGTCGAACACCGGCGTCGGCACGTTGCCGCGCAGCATCAGCAGCGCGCCGTGGAAATCGATGCTGCCGGCCTCGAACAGGTAACGGCGCAGCTCGGTCGCCGACAGCGTCTCGGTGTGCTGCACATCGACCAGCGGCCACTGCGGAAATTCGCGCAGGTAATAGCTGCTGGCGTCCTTGTCCATGCCGATCAGGCCGATCCGTGCCTCGGCGCTGCCGCCGTCGCTGCGCACCGCCTCGGCCACCGTGGACTGCACCGCGGCGATCCACTGGCTTTCGTTGTACAGATGGTCGCGCAACGGCCGCAGGATCAGCCGCTCGCCGGCGCCTTCCAGCGCGGCCTGGATCATCACGCTGCGCTCGGCAACGGTCCAAGGATTGCGGATGGTGCGGGGAGTCTCGGCCGAGCCGATCAGGAAGATGAGTTTCTGACCACGCGCCAGGGCGTGGCGGGCAACGGCGGCGTGGCCGTTGTGGAAGGGCTCGAAGCGCCCGATGAACACGAGATAGTCGAACTCCATGAGCATCCCTCACGGTTGGGTGGATCGCCGCGGGTCTGTCCCTTGGCGTGAGCGGAATGCTACGCCGATGCCGCATCGCGTCAAGTGACGCACCGCGCAGATTCATCGGCCATCCAGACAGCGCTTGCGGACGTCGCGACAGCACCGCTGCAGTGCAGCGCGCGTCGCCGTGACGATCGCGCTAGCCTCGTGCGCGCCGCGGCCACGGGGGACGGCCCGGCACGTCGCTGCGCCCACTCCTCGGGGCCGCATGACGCCCCCCCTTCCCTCCTCCCATCATCGCGAGAATCGCATGAACCGATCGAGCAAGCGCGTGTCCGCCTGGCTGCTGGTGTTGTTGCTCGCCTGTCTGTGTGCGCCGGCCATGGCGCAGACCTTCGCCAAGGGCGCCGATGTCAGTTGGATCGACCAGCAGGAGAGCAGCGGTCGCGTATTCCGCAACGCCTCCGGCGCCACCACCGATTTCTTCTCGCTGCTCAAGGGCACCGGGGTCAACGCGATCCGGCTGCGCGTGTGGGTCAATCCGCAGGGCGGCTGGAACGACGGCGCCGACACGCTGAACATGGCCAAGCGGGCCAAGGCGCAGGGCATGCGCATCATGATCGACTTCCACTACAGCGACAGCTGGGCCGATCCCGGCAAGCAGACCAAGCCGGCGGCCTGGAGCAACCACGACTTCGCCACCCTGGTGAAGGACGTGTATTCGCACACCAACGGCATCCTGTCCTATCTCAAGTCCAACGGCATCGACGTGAGCTGGGTGCAAGTGGGCAACGAAATCAACAGCGGCATGCTGTGGCCGGACGGCAAGACGCCCAACTTCGGCAACCTCGCGCAACTGATCAACAGCGGCTACAACGCCAGCAAGTCGGTCTATCCCAACGCCAAGGTGATCGTGCACCTGGCCAACGGCCACGACAACGCGACCTTCCGCTGGTTCTTCGACAGCCTCAAGTCGGCCGGCGGCAAGTGGGACGTGGTCGGCATGTCGCACTACCCGTCCCCCAATGCCTGGCAGAGCGCCAACACCCAGATCGCCAGCAACATGCAGGACATGGTGGCGCGCTACGGGTCGGACGTGATCGTCAGCGAGGTCGGCATGGACTGGCAGCAGGCCGCGACCACCCGCGCGATGTTGGCCGATCTGCTGAGCAAGACCCGCGCGCTCGGCAGCCGCGGCCTGGGCGTGTTCTATTGGGAACCCGACGCGTATCCGGGCTGGCAGGGCTACACGATGGGCGCGGTCGACAACAACGGGAAACTGACCCAGGCGCTGTCGGCGTTCAACTGAGCACCTCGCGGCAGGCGCGCCACGCGGTGGTCACCGACACCACCGCCGTGCCACCATCGCGTGCTCCGCTCCTGTCGAGATCTGCCATGTCGCTGTCGCTGTCGTCCGCGCGCAAGCTCGCGCTTCCTCTGCTGCTGGTGCTGAGCGCGTGCATCGCGCCAGCGCAGGCGCGCACGCCCGCAACGCCCGCCGCGCCGGCCCCGCTCAAGGTGATGAGCTTCAACGTCCGCGTGCCGGTCGATACCGACGGCGACAAGCGCTGGGACGTGCGCCGCAGCGCGATGGCCGCGCTGATCCGCGCGCAGCACCCGGATGTGTTCGGCACACAGGAACTGGTCCAGCGCCAGGCCGACTACCTGGCCGCGCAAATGCCGGAGTACCGCTGGTTCGGCCCCAGCCGCGACGGCAAGGACGACGGCGAACGCATGGGTGTGTTCTACGACAGCCACGCGCTGAAGCTGGTGGACTCGGGACACTTCTGGCTGTCGGACACGCCGGAGGTGATGGGCAGCATCAGCTGGGGCCATCCGCTGCCGCGCATGGTCAACTGGGGTCTGTTCGAGCGCATCGGCGATGGCCGCCGCTTCTACCTGTTCGACACCCATCTGCCCTATCGCGACGAGGACGAAGCGGCGCGCGCCAAGGGCGCGGCGCTGATCGTGTCGCGGCTGAAGGCGCTGCCGGCGGACGTGCCGGTGGTGCTGACCGGCGACTTCAACACGGTGCCGGACTCGCCGACCTACCGCACCCTCACCGCCAGCCTGGCCGATGCGCGCACGCAGGTGGCGCAGCCGCGCGGCCCGGAAGCGACCTTCCACGATTTCACCGGCCATCCCGACCGGCGCATCGACTGGATCCTCTCGCGCGGGCTCAAAGCAACCGACTACGCCACGCTCGACGCGCGGCCGCAGGGCCATTGGCCGTCCGACCATTTTCCGGTGATCGCCACGTTCGCCTGGCCGCAGTGAGGCGCGTGGGCCTGCGGCATGGACCGCAGGCCCACGAACGGGAGCGGTTCCTATCTGTTCGGTATCAGCCGCGACGCGCATGACGCGAAAGGCCTTGGCGTGGCTGACCAAGGCCGCATCGAGCGCTGCAAGACAGGCAACACTTCCGGCAGAGCCAACGCAGAAGCGCGTGATCCGCGCAGTTCTTCCGTCGCAATCTCGCACCGGAAAGCATCCGGCTCCGGCAGCAGTCGGGACTGAAGTCCCTCCCACAGCAAGCAACTGCGCTGACAGAGGGCCGTGCGTCCGCAGGAGCAGCTTCAGCCGCGACACGCGTCACCGGGAAACAGCCGTCGCAAGCGATCCCGAACAGCGTAACAAGGCCCGCGCCCGCCAGTTAACGATGCCTCGCTGCACCATGGCGCAAGCGCATCGTCAGAGGCGTCAGTCGACGGATCCTCGGGCCGCCGGCGCCGCATGCGCACACAGCCAATCCAGGACCTGCTGCACCGGCGGCGACGGCACCGGTGTCGGTCGCCAGACGATCGACAACTGGCGCAGCGCCCACGGCTCCTGCAGCGGCACCGCGACCAACTGCGCGCGCACGCTGACCCGCTCCAGCGCCGCCTGCGGCAGGATCGCCACGCCGGCGCCGCGCGCCAGCATGCGGCACAGCGGTTCGATGCCGTGCACCTGCGCGCGGATGCGCAACTGCCCGCCAGCACGCGCCGCCTGGGTCCGCAGATGCTGCTGCAGTGCGCTGTCCTCGGCCAGGCCGAGCAACTGCGCCTGCCATACCTCCGAGAACCGCAACTGCGGCGCCTGCGCCAGCGGATGCGTGGCCGCGGCCACCAGCACCAGCCGATCCTGCCGAAACGGGCGCGCTTGCAGGTCCTGCAGATCAGCGTGATCGGCGATCACCGCCAGGTCGGCGCGTTGCTCGCGCAGCGCATCGGCCGCGGCGACGCTGCCCTGTTCGCGCAGCGCCAGATCGATGCGCGGGTGCGCCACCAGGAACTCGGCCAGCAGTTCCGGCAACCATTCCGACAGCGCCGCAGTATTGGCCAGCAGGCGCACGCTGGTCGGGTGGCCGCCGGCGTACTCGCCCAGTTCGCTGCGCATCGCCTCGGCCTGCCGCAGCAACTGCCGCGCGTGCCGCAACAGCGCGGTGCCGGACGCGGTGAGGCCGACGCCGCGCGGGCCGCGCGCGAACAGCGCGACGCCAAGCTGCGTCTCCAAGGCGCGGATGCGTGCACTGGCCGCGGCCAGCGACAGTGCCGCGCGATCGGCTCCGGCGGTGATGCTGCCGGCTTCGGCCACCGCCAGGAACAGCCGCAGATCGGTGAAATCCAGGTGCATCGATGCTCCCGCCTTCGTCGTTGCCGAATTCTGCCTGACGCATTCGCGCATTGTCCGGCCGCCGCGGCGCGCCGATGCTGGATGCCATGGACACCCTCGCACCGCATCTGCTGCCGATCGCCCTGGTCTTCCTGCTCGCCGGCGGCGTCAAGGGCGTGGCCGGCATGGGCCTGCCGACGGTGGCGATGGGCCTGCTGGGGCTGTGGCTGACGCCGACCGAGGCCGCGGCGCTGCTGGCGCTGCCGTCGCTGCTGACCAACCTGCAACAAGCCTGGGGCGCAGGCACCGGCGCGCTGCTGCGGCGACTGTGGCCGCTGCTGGCGTGCATCGCCGCCGGCACTTGGTGCAGCGCCGGCATCCTCGCGGGCGCCGACCCGCGGCTGGCGCGCGCCGGCCTGGGCGCGTTGCTGGCGCTGTATGCCGTGCTTGGGCTGAGTCAGTGGCAGGCACGCCTGTCGTCATCGCAGGCGCGCTGGGCGGCGGCGCCCGTGGGCCTGGCGACCGGGCTGCTGACTGGCGCCACCGGTGTGTTCGTGTTGCCGGTGCTGCCCTATCTGGTGGCGCTGGATCTGCCGCGGGAGGCGCTGATGCGCGCGCTCGGCAGTTGTTTCGCCGCGGCCACGCTTGCGCTGGCCGCAGCCCTCGTCGCGCACGGGGCATTCCCCACCCAGGCGCTGGGTCCGTCGTTGCTGGCGCTGCTGCCCACTGCCGTGGGCATGTGGCTGGGAACGCGGCTGCGCCAACGCATCTCCGCCAGCACGTTTCGCCGCGTGTTCTTCCTGACCTTGCTGGCACTGGGCCTGCACCAGGTGTGGCAGGCGCTGGGCTAGGGCGTGTCATCAATTCCCGAGTATGCCGCGTTGGGTCTGGCAGGCGCGCGGCCGGCGTTGCGTGGCGCAGCGCCTGACTGGCCGTTAGGTCAAGCAGCGCGGCGCCGGCCGCGCGCCTGCCAGGCCCAACCCGAAGGGCCGCGATTGCGCGCGCCCATGGCCGCGTCGTCGCGACGACGCGGGATGTGGGAGCAACCTGATCGCGAAATTACCCTTCTACCGGGCAAGCAGAATCCGCCTGCGCGTGGCGGAACGGATTGCGAGAGATGGCCTGACGCCGCTCCCACAAAAAAACGCGCCACCGCTGGGCGATGGCGCGTTGGCTTTTGCGACGCTAGCGCGCGGGCTCAGTCGGCCCAGCGCCCCGGGCCGGTGGATTGCGGCAGCACCTGCACCGACAGCGGACGGTCCTTCTCCAGCAGGTTGACCGCATCGCTCAGGATCGAGGCCGATTCGCGCAGCAGCGGATCCGGGCGCTTGTCGACCAGCTTCTCGCGCGCGGCGTCCTTGACGATGTCGCGCTCGTTGCCGGTCAGGCCGTCGTCGCTGCTGTCGTCGGCCAGCGGATCCAGCGGCAGGCCGAGCTGCTTGCGGATCTCCTGGCGCTGCTTGCGCTGCGCGTCCTGCTTCTCACGCTCGGCGCGGCGCTCGGCCTCGTTGAGCACCACGTACTTCTTCGCCGCCTCGGTGCGGAACTGGCGAACGTCCTCTTCCCACCACTGGAATTCCTTGTCGTTGGCGATGCGCGTGGTGTGCAGCGCCTCCAGCTTGGGCAGCAGCGGCGCGAAATTGCCGTACTGGGTGTGCGGCACCGCGGCGATGCGGCTCCACGGCAGCGCGTTGTCGTAGGTGCTTTCGCCGAACTCGGTGGCATCGACGCTGGCCGGGAAGGCGATGTCCGGCACCACGCCCTTGTGCTGGGTGCTGCTGCCGCTGACGCGGAAGAACTGGGCGATGGTCAGCTTGACCTGGCCGAAGCGGTCGGTCTCGTTGGCCGGCCAGCGATCCAGGTCGACGATGTTCTGCACCGTGCCCTTGCCGAAGCTGGTCTCGCCGATGATCAGGCCGCGGCCGTAATCCTGGATGGCGCCGGCGAAGATCTCCGACGCAGAAGCCGAGCCGCGGTTGATCAGCACCGCCAGCGGGCCGTCCCAGGCCACGGCCGGGTTCTGGTCGCTGTTGACGGTGACGCGGCCGCCGGATTCGCGCACCTGCACCACCGGGCCCTGCTCGATGAACAGGCCGGTCAGCTCGATCGCCTCGTCCAGCGAACCGCCGCCGTTGTTGCGCAGGTCCAGCACCACGCCGTCGACCTTGTCGGTCTTGAACCCGGCCAGCAGCTTGGCCACGTCGCGGGTCGCCGAGGCATAGTCCTTGGCGTTGCGGCGGCGGCCTTCGAAGTCCTGGTAGAACGCCGGCAGCTTGATCACGCCGATGCGCCGCGCCGGCTCGCCGTCCTTGGCCGGCAGCTCGATGGTCTCGCCCTTGGCGGCCTGTTCGGCCAGGCGCACCTTCTGCCGGGTCAGCAGCACCTGGCGATGCTTGCCGTCCACGCCGGCCTCGGCGGGGATGTACTCCAGGCGCACCTGGGTGTCCTTGTCGCCGCGGATCTTGGCGACCACGTCGTCGATGCGCCAGCCGATCACGTCCTCGACCGGACCGCTCTTGCCCTGGCCGACGCCGACGATGCGATCGCCCGGCTTGAGCGTGCCGTCCAGCGCGGCCGGACCGCCCGGGATCACCTCGCGGATCACCACCAGGTCGTCCTGCTTCTGCAGCTGCGCGCCGATGCCTTCCAGCGACAGCGACATCTGCTGGTTGAAGTTCTCGGCGGTGCGCGGGGTGAAGTAGTCGGTGTGCGGATCGACCGTGTTGGTGTAGGCGTTCATGAAGAACTGGAACACGTCCTCGCTCTTCAGTTCCTTCACCGAGTCGTCGAGGTTGGCGTAGCGCTTGTCCAGGGTCTTGCGGATGTCCTCCGGCTTCTTGCCGGCGAGCTTGAGCCGCAGCCAGTCGTTCATCACCGACTTGCGCCACAGCGCATCCAGTTCCTGGTCGTCCTTGGCCCACGGCGCATTCTTGCGGTCGTACTCGAACTTCTCGTCGCCGTCGAAGTTGAAGTCCTGCTTGAGCAGCTTGCGCGCGTAGGCGATGCGCTCGTCCACCCGCTGCCGGTACACGGCGAAGATCTGGAACGCCGGTTCCAGCTGGCCGGAGGCGATGTTGGCGCCAAGGTTGTTCTGGAAGCTGGCGAACTTGTCGACGTCGGCCTGGGTGAAGAACTGCTTGCTGCCGTCCAGGGTCTCCAGGTACTTCTTGAAGACCTCCTTCGAGGTCGCCTCGTCGAGGGCGCGCGGCCGGTAGGCGTAGCGGCTGTCGGAGAGCAGGCCGTACACCAGCTTGGCGGTGGTGGCCTGGTCGGCGGTGGCAGCGGCCGGCAGGGCGGGCGCATCGGTACGGGCGAACAGCGCCAGCGGTGCGGTCAGCGCAAACGCCAGCAGGAAGGCGGAAGCTTTGAATTTCATCTGGGGACTCTCGGCACCAGGCCGTCAGGGGGGCAGCACATCGCGTGAGACAACACGACAGTGACGCAAGTTGCAGGCCGTGTCACCTGTTCATGAAGCAGACTAGCTGCCGGCTTGCGCAGAAATGTGAACGCTGCCGGTGCGAGCCGCGCGGACGGTCGTCCTGCGGCGACGAACGCGCGTCGCCGCCGCGCAAAGGCGCGATCGACGACGCGGCTCAGGAGAACGCGATTCAGGCGGCGACGCCGGCGCCGGCCGCCTGGCGATCGGCGTGGTAGGACGAGCGCACCATCGGCCCGGAGGCGACGTGGCTGAAGCCCAGCGCGTTGCCGTACTCCTCCAGCGCCTTGTATTCGTCCGGCGTCCAGTAGCGCATCACCGGGTGGTGATGGGCGGTCGGCTGCAGGTACTGGCCGATGGTGACCATGTCCACGTCGTGCGCACGCAGGTCGCGCAGGGTCGCCTGCACCTGCTCCAGGGTCTCGCCCAGTCCGAGCATGATGCCGGACTTGGTGGCGATGGCCGGATGCTGCGCCTTGAACTTCTTCAGCAGGGTCAGCGACCACTGGTAGTCGGCGCCGGGACGCACGTTCGGGTACAGGTCCGGCACGGTCTCGATGTTGTGGTTGAACACGTCCGGCGGATTGGTCGCCAGGATCTCCAGCGCGCGGTCCATGCGGCCCTTGCCGCGGAAGTCCGGGGTCAGGATCTCGATGCGGGTGGTCGGCGCGGCGACGCGGATCGCACCGATGCAGTCGGCGAAATGCTGGGCACCGCCATCACGCAGATCGTCGCGGTCGACGCTGGTCACCACCACGTACTTCAGGCCCATGTCGGCCACGGTCTGCGCCAGGCTGGCCGGCTCGCCGGCGTCCGGCGGCTTGGGCCGGCCGTGCGCGACATCGCAGAACGAACAGCGGCGGGTGCAGACCTCGCCGAGGATCATGAAGGTGGCGGTGCCGTGGCCGAAGCACTCGTGGATGTTCGGGCAGCTGGCCTCTTCGCAGACGGTGACCAGGCGGTTCTCGCGCAGCTTGGCCTTGAGATTCTGCACCGCATTGCCGGAGGGAATGCGCACGCGGATCCACGACGGTTTGCGCAGCACCGGCGCGTCGGCGAACTGCACCGGCGAGCGCGCGATCTTGTCGCCGCCCAACTGCTTGACGCCGGTCTGCAGCGGCGCGGGCGCGCTGTCGCCGGAAAGGACCTGCAAGGGAATGGAGCGTGCGCTGGGCTGGGTCATGGCGTGGTCGGCGGGCAGGCGGTCAAGCCGCGTGCGTGAGCGAAAGATCGGGCAAGGCGTCGAGCGGCTGCAGGGTCAGCCCGAACTGGCGCGCCAGTTGGGCCAGCAGGACCGGAGTGACCGCCTGCATGCCGGAGGGACCGCCCAAGTCTAGCACCGCGGTCACCTGCAGGCCCTGGTAGCCGCAGGGATTGATCCGGTGGAACGGCTCCAGGTCCATCGCCACGTTGAACGACAGGCCGTGGAAGGTGCAGCCGCGGCGCACGCGGATGCCGAGCGCGGCGACCTTGGCGCCGCCGACGTAGACGCCCGGCGCGCCGTCGCGGCGTTCGCCGAGGATGTTCCATTCGTCGAGGGTGTCGATGATCGCCTGCTCGATCCGGCACACGTAGTCACGCACGCCGATGTGCAGCCGGCGCAGGTCCAGCAGCGGGTACACCACCAACTGGCCGGGGCCGTGATAGGTGACCTGGCCGCCGCGATCGACCTGCAGCACCGGGATGTCGCCCGGCGCCAGCACGTGTTCCGGCTTGCCGGCCTGGCCGAGGGTGAACACCGGGTCGTGTTCGACCACCCACAGTTCGTCGGGGGTGGTCTCGTCGCGCGCGTCGGTGAAGCGCTGCATCGCCCGCCACACCGGCTCGTAGGGCTGGCGGCCGAGCTGGCGGACGCCGCACGGCGGCAGCGTCGGTGCCGGCGCCACTGGCGCGTCCTCGGCTACAGCGTCCACTTCACTTCCGGGTGTTCGCGCAGCGCCTGGTGCGCGGCGTCGTACTGGGCGCGGTCCACGGCACGGAAGGCGATGCGCACCGAAACGTACTTGCCGTTGGACGAATGCTTCCAACTGATGCGCTCGTCCATCACCTCCACGCCGGCCGCGGCGAGCAGGCGCGGCAGTTCGGCCTCCAGGCCGGTGTTGGCGGTGCCCATGGCGCTGAGTTCGAACACGCCGGGGAACTGGAAACCGTGATCGGGGTTATCGGAAGTGATGTCCATGTCCGCATTATCGGGCCGGCGCCGGGCAAACCCAAGGCCGGCCCCGGTGGGCAGACAGCGCCCCGGGATCGCGGAGCCACGCGGCACGGAGGTCCGACCGCGCGCCAGCCACCGGTGTGGCACGGCCGCGCGCCGTGGCGGCGGCCTCCCTGCGCGTCATTGCGCACCACCGCCTTCACGCTGCAAGAGGGCAGATGGGACAGACAAACCCAAACGGACGAATTTGTCCGCTACGGCGCTTTTGCCTATCCTTCACCGCACGGGCTGCGTTCATGGTCCGGGGTGGCGCCGGCATCGACTGCCTGCAGGCGTACATCGCCGCTCACTCCCTTTCCGACCAGAGACGCCACTCATGCCGTCACCCCGCCCGTTGCTTCCGCTGGCTGTCGCCCTCGCCGCCGCGGTTGCGCCCGCCGTTGCCACCGCGCAATGCCCACGCGACACCCTGGAAGCGACCGCGCCCACGGTCAACTTCCGCGTCGACAACGACCTGTTCGGCGGCGCCGGCCAGGACCAGGGCTATACCAATGGGTTCGGCCTGATCATCGTCTCGCCGAATCTGCGCGACTACACCGACGACCCCTGCCTGCCGCGGCTGGCGCGGGCGGTGAACCGTGGTCTGACCTGGCTGCAGCCGAACAGCGACTTCACCCAGCGCAACATGACCTTCGCGGTCGGGCAAGCGCTGTTCACCCCCACCGACAAGACCCGCCGCGACCTGATCCAGGACGACCGCCCCTACGCCGGCCTGTTGCTGATGAACATCGGCTACAACGCGCGCAATGACGAGCGCCTGCGTACCACGCAACTCACCCTGGGCCTGATCGGTCCGTCGGCGCAGGGCAAGCAGGTGCAGGATGCGGTGCACGCCCTGCTCGGCGACGCCAAGTTCCAGGGCTGGGACAACCAGTTGCACGACGAACCGGTGTTCCGCGTGCTGCACGAACGGCTGCGCCGCTGGTCCGGCGACGGCAGCCGCGACGGCTGGGGGTGGGACGCGATCAGCCATTGGGGCGGCGCGCTGGGCACGCTAGATACGCACGCCAATGCCGGCATGGAACTGCGCCTGGGCTGGAAGCTGCCGGACGATTTCGGCAGTTCGCCGCTGCGTCCCGCCGGCGAAAACGTCGCCCCGCCGGCCGACAGCGTCGGCAGCGGCTGGTCGGCGCATCTGTTCGTGACCAGCGATGGACGCTGGGTCTTGCGCGACATCACTCTGGACGGCAACACCTTCCGCGACAGCCACAGCGTGAAGAAGCGCCCCTTCGTCGGCGACGCCGGCATCGGCCTGGCGGTGATGCGCGGCAAATGGAAGTTCGCCCTCGCCCGCTACTGGCGCACCCGCGAGTTCGACCTGCAGCGGCAGACGCCAGTGTTCGGGAGCTTTACGGTGAGTCGGAAGCTGTGAGGCTGGGAATGGGGAATGGGGAATGGCAAAAGCGGGCCTCCCACCCCATCCGTCAGGTCGCGAGACACCGCTTTACCAATTCCCTATTCCCCATTCTCCATTCCCAAGAAAAAAGCCGGCGTCAGCCGGCTTTTTTCAAACAAATCATTCGGATTCCCACCACATCCAGAAGCTGTCCCACAGGCGCTTGAAGAAACCGGCCTCGTCGACCGCCTTGAGCGCCACCAGCGGGGCCTGCGCCACCACCTTGCCGTCCAGGCTCACCTTGACCATGCCGATCTGCTGGCCCTGCTTGATCGGCGCCTCGAGGGTCTTGGGCACTTCGATCGCCGGCTTCAGTTCGTTGTAACGGCCGCGCGGCACGCTGACCAGCAGCGGCTGCGCCACGCCCAGCAGCACCTGCTTCTCGGTGCCCTTCCACACGCGCTGCTGCGCGACCTGCTTGCCCGGCTCGTACAGGCTGTGGGTCTCGAAGAAGCGGAAGCCCCAGTTCAGCAGCGCCAGGCTGTCCTCGGCACGCTGCTTCTCGGAGCTGTCGCCCATCACCACCGCGATCAGGCGCTGGTCGCCGCGCTTGGCCGAGCTGAGCAGGCAGTAGCCGGCCTCGGAGGTGTGGCCGGTCTTGATGCCGTCCACGCTGGGGTCGCGCCACAGCAGCAGGTTGCGGTTCGGCTGGGTGATGTCGCCGACGCGGAATTCCTTGATCTTGTTGTACGCGTAGGTTTCCGGATAGTCGCGCACCATCGCCCGGCCCAGCAGCGCCAGATCGTAGGCGGTGGTGTAGTGGCCGTCGGCCGACAGGCCGTGGGCGTTGACGAAGTGCGAGCCGGTCATGCCGATCTTCTTCGCATACTCGTTCATCAGCGAGGCGAAGGCTTCCTCGCTGCCGGCGGTGTGTTCGGCCAGCGCGATCGCCGCGTCGTTGCCGGACTGGATCGCCATGCCCTTTTCCATGTCTTCCAGGCGCGCGGTCTTGTTGACCGGGAAGCCGCTGTAGCTGCCGTCGGTGCCGGCGCCGCCCTCGCGCCAGGCGCGCTCGCTGAGCATGACCTGGTCGTCGCGGGTGATCTTGCCAAGCTTCAGTTCGGCCGCGATCACGTACGAGGTCATCACCTTGGTGATGCTGGCCGGGGCCACGCGTTCGTGTTCGTTCTCGCCGGCCAGCACCTGGCCGGTGGCGTAATCCATCAGCACCCAGGACTTGGAGACGGCCGGCTTGGGCGCGGGCGGGATCGCCACTGTGGCCGGAGCGGCGGCAGCGGCGGCCGGCGGCGCGGGAACCGGGCCGGGCGTCTGCGCGGAAACCAGGCCGACGGCGAACGTGGCCACGGCAGCGACGGCGAAGCGGAATTTCATCTAAAACGACTCCTGGCGGGCCCGAAGGCCGATGGAAAACGCGACATTGTAGGCCGAGCCGGCGCCCGGGCAGGCGCGGCGCGGACACGCGCGCGAACCGGCGTTAAGCCATCGGCGCGCCGACCGCCCGCCGTGGCGGGCACGCCACCTCAATCCTTGACGATCTGCGGCCGGCCGAAGCCGAGGCCGGCGATGCGCGTGGCCAGCTCGGCGGCGCGCCCGTGGTCCTCGGCCGCCACCCGCAGCCGCCACAGGGTGCGGCCACCGGAGACGATGTCGCTGATGCTGGCGCCGACGATGCCGGCCGAGGCCAACTGCGACAGCGCGCGGTTGGCGTTCTCGCGGCTGGCGAAGCTGGCCACCTGCAGCAGGATGCCGAGCGGCCCGCGCGCGCTGTCGTCCTCACGCGGCGCGACGCTGGCGACCGGTGCGGGAGGCGCTGCCGGCGTCGCCACTGCGACGGTCGGGGCGGCCACGACGGCGGTCGCCGCGGCAACGGGCCTGGTCGTCGCGGTGCCGCGGGATCCGCGCACCGGGGTGCTCGCTGCGGCCACGCTGGGCGCGGGCGTGGCCGGCTTGCCAGTGGCCACGCGCACGCCGCGCGACTTCATCCAGGCGTCGAAACGATCGGCATCGCCGACCCGGCCCGGCGCGTCCTGCACGCGATAGCGCCAGCGCTCGCCTTCCGGCAGCGCCGCGGCCGTGGCGGTCGCCGCGGCCGCGGTAGGCGCAACGACCGCCGCCACCGGCACGGCACGCGCCGGCACGGTCGCGGCGGCGGCCACGCTGCCGCCGGCCGATCCGGCCGACTTCGCCGGCAGGGTCTTGACCAGGTTGTCCATGTCCGCCGCGCGCCGCACCGCCGCGGGATCGCGTGTGGCGGTGGCGGTGGACGCGCTGGCCAGCAGCGTCGCCGGGCGCCGGCCGGGAGTGCGCCGTGCCAGCAGGTCGCCGTTGTCGGCCGGGGTCAGGCCGCGCACTTCCACGCGGCCGGTGCCCTTGCCGGTGATGCCGAGCTTGACCGCCGCCGCGTAGCTGAGGTCGATCAGCCGGTCGTCGTGGAACGGACCGCGGTCGTTGATCCGCACCACCACCGACTCGCCGTTGTCCAGGTTGGTGACCAGGGCGAAGCTGGGCAGCGGCAGGGTCTTGTGCGCGGCGGTGAACGCGTACATGTCGTAGACCTCGCGGTTGGAGGTCAGCCGGCCATGAAACTTGCTGCCGTAGTACGAGGCGGTGCCGCGCTCGACGTAGCTGTGCGGATCGTCGATGACCACGTACTCGCGGCCCAGCACCATGTACGGGGAGCGGTTGCCGATCGCCGAGCGCGGCTCGTCGGTGACCAGCGGCTCGGGAATGCAGGCGACGTTGGGCACGTAGTCCGGGGTGCTGTCGCGCACGCCGGGCGCATACAGGCCACCGGCGGTGTAGTTGCCGCGCTTGGACGGATCTTCCTTGGCCGGCGCGTAGGGCGAGGTCGACGGACAACCGGTGGCGACGTGCGCCGGGCCCTTGCCCTCGACCCGGATGCCGGGCCCGGCGCCGCCGGCGGTCTTCTTCGGGGCGCTGCTGCAGGCGGCCAGCGCCAGCACAGCGACGACGGGAGCGATCCGGAGCAGCGCGTTCGGGTTCATGCCGGGGGTAACTCCTTGCCGGCGATGGCCTGGGACAGTTGGTAGACGGCCATCGCGTACATCTTGGAATTGTTGTAGCGGGTGATCGCGTAGTAGTTCTGGAAGCCCAGCCAGTACTGCTTGCCGGCGCTGCCGTCGAGCGTGATCGGCGTGGCGCCGCCGGCGGCTGCCGGCACCGGCGCGGTCGGCGTGTAGCCGCGCGCGGCCAGGTCGGCCAGGGTGTAGGTCGGCGTCCAGTCGGTCGGATTGAATTCCTCTGCGCCCGGGCGCAGCGTCGCCGGCACCGCGACCACGCCGTCGCGCACCCAGCCGCCCTTCTTGACGAAGTAGTTGGCGATGGACGAGAACGCGTCGTCGTAGTCGGTGAACAGGTTGCGCTTGCCGTCGCCATCTCCGTCGACCGCGAATTGGCGATAGCTGGAGGGCATGAACTGGCCCAGGCCCATCGCGCCGGCGTAGCTGCCGATCAGGCCGGTGATGTCCAGGTTCTCCTCGCGGGCCAGCGCGAACAGCTGGCCGAGCTCATCGCGGAAGAACAGTTCGCGGCGCACCTCGCGCTCGAGCTTGGCCGGGTCGCCGCTGCGCGGATAGCGGAACGCCAGCGTGTACAGCGCATCCAGCACGCGGTAGGAGCCGGCGTTCTTGCCGTAGCTGGTTTCCACGCCGATGATCGCGACGATGACCTCGGCCGGCACGCCGGTGCGCGCCTGCACCCGCTGCAGTTCGTCGCGATGCGTGGCCAGGAACGCGCGGCCGCCATCGATGCGCGCCTGGCTGATGAACATCGGCCGGTACTCGCTCCACGGCTTGACCCGCTCGGCCGGGCGCGACATCGCCGCGACGATCGCATCCTTGAACTGGGCCTGCGCCAGGGTCGCCTCGATCTGCGCCGGATCCATGCCGTACCTGGCCGCGGTGTCGCGGACGAAGTTGGCGCGGGCGACCTCGAACGGGACCGGGGTCAGGTCCACCGGCGGCGCCTGCACCACTTCCGGCGCGGCCTCGGCCGGCGGAGCCGGACGCGGCGCAGGCGGCGGCGCGCTGGCCTGCGGCGGCGACGGAGGCGCCTTGGGCTGGGTCGCGCATGCGACCAGGCCAAGCGTGAGCAGGCAAATCAGCGAGCGTCGGATCATGCCGGCAGACTAACAGATTCAAGATGAATTTCTACCAATAACGCCATGAAACAAAAGAACTTTGCCCCAGGTCAAGTGCGCCCGCAGCATGGCCTGCCGGCATGCACCGGGCACGCGCCCCGACCTGGGCGTGGCGACGGCACAAAAAAGCCGCCGGGGTTGCCTCCGGCGGCTTGGCCTGACGCATGACGCCCACTCAGAACGGCGCGTCGATGTCGACCACGTCGATCAGCTTGTGATTGACGAATTCCTTGATGCCCAGCCCGATCAGTTCGCGCCCGTAGCCGGAACGGCGCACGCCGCCGAACGGCAGGTCGGCCTTGACCATGGTCGGGTGGTTGACGAACACCATGCCGGTGGAGATGCGCCTGGCCACCGCCACGCCGCGCGCATCGTCGCCGGTGAACACCGAGCCGCCCAGGCCGAACGGCGAATCGTTGGCGATGCGCACCGCGTCGTCCTCGTCCCGGGCGCGGAACAGCATCGACACCGGGCCGAAGAATTCCTGGTGGTAGGCCGGGTTGTCCGGGGCGACGTCGGTGAGCAGGGTCGGCTGCACGAACGCGCCATGCACGGGTACCGGCGGCCCGACCTCGGTCGCGGTGGCGCCATGCCTGACCGCCTCGGCGATCTGCCGCTTCAGGTCGTCGGCGGCGCCCTGCGAAGACAGCGGCGCCAGAGTGGTCGCCGGATCCATCGGATCGCCGGCACGCAGCGCCGCCACGCCGGCGCGGTAGCGCTGCAGGAATTCGTCGTACACCTCCTGCACCACGATCATGCGCTTGGACGACACGCAGACCTGCCCGCCGTTCCAGTGGCGGCCGAACACCGCCCACTTCACCGTCTTCTCCAGCGGCGCATCGTCCAGCACCACGAAGGCGTCGGCACCGCCCAGTTCCATGGTCGACTTCTTCAGTGCCTTGGCCGCCTGGGCCGCGACGATGGCGCCGGCGCCTTCCGACCCGGTGAGCGCCACGCCGTGCACGCGCGGGTCGTTGAGGATGGTCTCCACCTGGCCGCGGGTGGCGTAGAGATTGGCGAAGGCCCCGGCCGGCAGACCGGCTTCGGCCATCAGCGCTTCGAACTTGGCCGCGCACTGCGGCACGTTGGAGGCGTGCTTGAGCAGCACGGTGTTGCCGGCCGACAGTTGCGGGGCGATGATCCGCGCGATCTGGTAGTACGGGAAATTCCACGGCTCGATCGCCAGCAGCACGCCCAGCGGCTCGTGCACCACCATCGCCCTGCCCTCGGCCGGATCGGCCACCGGCAGATGCTCCGGCGCCAGCAAGCGCTCGGCGTTGACCGCGTAGTACTCGAAGATGTCCGCCGACAGCCGCACCTCGGCTTCGGCCTCGCCGATCAGCTTGCCCATCTCCAGCGTCAGCAGGCATGCGTACTCGCGGGTGTTGGCGCGCAGCAGCCGCGCCGCGGCATGCATCACCCTGGCGCGTTCGGCGAACGGGGCCTGCTTCCATTGCTGGAACGCGGCGTCGGCGGCATCGATCGCGGCCAGTACCTGCGCATCGGTGGCCTCCGGGAAGGTGGCGAGCAATTCGCCGGTATAGGGATTGCGGGTCGCATAGGTCATGGTGGTGTCCTCGTGGAAGGTCGGAAAGCGCCGGACGCCTCGCGCCGACGCGGGAAGCGGTTGGATCAGGCGGCCAGTTCCTTCACCGCCTGCACCATGCGGTTGAGCACCGCGGCGGCGTCGCCGTAGACCATGTCGCAGTTGTCGCCGTAGAACAGCAGGTTCTCCACGCCGGCGTAGCCCTTGCCCTGGCCGCGCTTGATCACGTAGACCTGATGCGCCTGGTCGGCGTTGAGGATCGGCATGCCGTAGATCGGCGACGCCTTGTCGGTGCGCGCCGCCGGGTTGACCACGTCGTTGGCGCCGATCACCAGCGCCACGTCGGTGCTGGCGAAGCTGTCGTTGATGTCCTCCATGTCGTAGATCAGGTCGTAGGGCACGCCGGCTTCGGCCAGCAGCACGTTCATGTGCCCGGGCATGCGCCCGGCGACCGGATGGATGGCGAACTTCACGTCGACGCCGGCGGCCTGCAGCAGCTTCACCAGTTCGTACAGCCGCCCTTGCGCCTGCGCCACGGCCAGGCCGTAACCGGGCACGATGATCACGCTGGAGGCGTAGCGCATCGACGTCGCCGCATCGCCCGGCTCGACCGCGGTCATGCGGCCCTGCACGTCGCCCTGCACGACGGCGGCGCCGTCGCCGAAATTGCTGAACAGCACGTTGCCCAGCGAGCGGTTCATCGCCTTGGCCATCAGCACGGTCAGCAGGGTGCCGGCCGAGCCGACCACCATGCCGGCGATCATCAGCGCCGGGTTCTGCAGGGCGAAGCCTTCCAGGCCCACCGCCAGGCCGGTGAAGGCGTTGTACAGCGAGATCACCACCGGCATGTCGGCGCCGCCGATCGGCAGCGTCATCAGCACGCCGAGGCCCAGCGCGGCGATGAAGAACGCCGGCGCCGCCCAGGCGCCGCCCGTGCCGGTGACCACCAGCGCGCCCAGCACCAGCGCGGCCAGGAACACCACAGCATTGAACGCGCTCTGCCCCTTGAACCGCCATGCCGTGTTGATGCGGCCATCGAGCTTGGCCCAGGCGATCACCGAGCCGGACAGCGAGATCGCGCCGATCAGCGCACCGAGCACGGTCACCGCCAGATGCAGGCCGCCCTGCTGCGGCTGCCGCGCGGTCAGCGCGACCGCGGCCACCGCCGCGGCGGCGCCGCCGCCCATGCCGTTGTACAGCGCCACCATCTGCGGCATCGCGGTCACCGCGACACGGCGGCCGCTGCGCCAGGCCCAGGCACCGCCCAGCAGCAACGCCAGCAGCGCCAGTGCCAGGTTGGTCAGCGCGTGCGGACGCGCCGCGGGCTGCAGGTCGGCGAGATAGCCGAAGGCGGCGGCCACCGCCACCAGCATGCCGATCCCGGCCAGGACGATGCCGCGCAGCGCGGTCACCGGCGAGGACATGCGCTTGAGGCCGAGGATGAACAGCAACGCGGCGGCGAACCCGCTCAGTTGCACCAGGAGCGAGAGCATGGCGCTACTCCTTCGCGGCCGGCGCGGCGCTGGGCTTGAACATCGCCAGCATGCGGTCGGTGACCACGTAGCCGCCGGCGGCATTGCCGGCGCCCAGCAACACGCCGACGAAACCGATCGCCTGGCCGGCGACGGTGTCGGCATTGAACAGCGCGTGCATCGCGCCGACCACGACGATGCCGTGGACGAAGTTGGACCCGGACATCAGCGGCGTGTGCAGGATCGACGGCACCTTGCCGATCACTTCGTAGCCGGTGAACGCGGCCAGCATGAACACGTACAACGCGATCAGCCAGCTCATCGACAGATCGAGAGACATGACTCAGGACTCCTTGGTGGGAACGGGCGCGGCGGCCGGCACCGGTGGGTGGCAGAGGCGGCCGTCATGGGTGAGCGCGGTGCCGGCGACCACCGCATCGTCGAAGTCCGGCGCCAGTGCGCCGTCGCGCACCAGCAGGTCGAGCAGCCCCAGCAGGTTCTTGGCGTACAGCTCGCTGGCGTGCTGGGCCAGCGCCGAAGGCACGTTGCGCGGGGCGACGAGGGTGACCGGTCCGACCTCCACGGTCTGCCCCGGCACGCTGCCTTCGCAGTTGCCGCCGCTGTCGGCGGCGAGATCCACGATCACCGCGCCGGGCTTCATGCCGGCGATCTGCTCGCGGTCGATCAGGATCGGCGCGGTGCGCCCGGGCACGTTGGCGGTGGTGATGATCAGATCGGCCTGCTGGATGTGCTGGGTCAGCACCGCCGCGGCCTTGGCCCGCTCCTCGGCGCTGAGTTCGCGCGCATAGCCGCCCTCGCCGCGCGCATCGATGCCGGTGTCGACGAAGCGCGCGCCGACCGACTGCGCCTGCTCGCGGGTTTCCGGACGCACGTCGTAGCCTTCGGTGATCGCGCCTAGCCGGTGCGCGGTGGCCAGCGCCTGCAGGCCGGCCACGCCCAGGCCCATCACCAGCACGCGCGCGGCACGCAGCGAACCGACGGCGGTGGTCATCATCGGCAGGATGCGCGGCAGACGCACGGCGCCGAGCAGCGGCGCGTAGTAGCCGGCCAGTGCGGCCTGACTGGACAGCACGTCCAGCGCCTGCGCGCGGCTGATGCGCGGCACCGTCTCCATCGCGAAGGCGGTGATGCGGCGTTCGCACAGCAGCTCCAGCAGGCCCGGCAGCTTGGCCGGGTACAGCATCGCGATCAGCATGCTGCCCGGGCGCAGCGCCGCCACCGTGCGCAGCGATGGCGCCTGCACGGCCAGCAGCAGGTCCGCACCGGCCACCACCTCTTGCGCATCGTCGAGCACGGTGGCGCCGGCATAGGCCGCATCCGGCAGCCGCGAACCGCTGCCGGCACCGGCCTGCAGGCGCAATTGCGCGCCCAACTTGGCCAGCTTCGGCAGCACCGCGGGCACCATCGCCACGCGGCGCTCCTCGGCCTGTTCTTCCCTCAGGACTGCAACAGTGAACGCCATGATCGCGGCTCGCTTGGAGGACGCGTGCACTGTGCGCGCCGGCCGACGCGCGGGCATTGATCCGGATCAAGCGCGCTGCCGCATCACGCGCAAAAGAACGTGTGCGATGTCCGCAGCTAGGCGGCGGAACGCTGCGGTGTGACAGGGCGATGGCATCACGTGCGGACGATTGCAGTGCGTGGCGGCGCACGCCATCAAAGCCGCAAGACGCGGGCACCGAGCGCTCGCGCCACGCGGGCGCGCACCGGGTGGCCGCCGGCGTTGCGCGCGCGGGCTACAGGGTCGGGAACACCGGCGCGCTGCTGCAGGCTGGAATCGACCCGGCGAGCGTGGTCGCATAGGTCGAGGCCGCGCTGCTGTCCTCGCTCAAGCGCAGGTCGGATTGGTCCACGCCGATGCGCGCATTGCTGGCATGCAGCGTGGCGACATCGGCGGCCACGTGCGCCAGCACCAGCTCGAGCGGTGTCGCGGCGCTGTAGCCCTGCACCGTACTGCCCTTGCCGGCGGGCGTGTCCTGCGCGCGCAGTCCGTCGACCACGATCCCGGCGAAGGTCGGCACGCTGCCGCTGCGGCTGCCGCCGTGGTCGTGGCCGTACAGCGGCGTGATCACCAGGGGCTTGGCCACATCGAACAGGCAGGTGTTGCGGTAGAGCACGTCGCGCACCGGTCCGCCCTTGGCCAGGCCGGTCTTGATGCGCAGGCCGTTGTTGTCGGTGGCGACGATGCCGTCGGCGTCGTGGCCGACCAGGCGATTGCCGTCCACCAGCACGTTGCCGACGCCGTACATCACCTCGCTGCCGATGGAGATGCCGTGGGTGCCGTAGAAGCGCGAATCGCGCACGGTGATGTCGGCCGAGCGCGCGGCGCTGGTCTTGATCGCGATGCCGTCGTCGCCGGCCATCACGTCGTTGTCGGCCAGGGTCGCATTGCGCACGCTGTCCAGATCCAGGCCGTCGGTGTTGGGGCTGTTGGCCGGCGCCCTGACCCGCACGCCCCACACCGTGACGCCGTCGCCGCCGTGCACGAAGACGTGGAAGTACGGCGCATTGACCAAGTTGACGTGGTAGAGCTGCAGATCGGCGACGTCCTGCGCGCGGATCAGGTCGGGCGCGTTCTGGGTCTGGCCGGCGGCCTTGGCGCCGCGCGCGAATTGCCACCAGCTGTCGCTGCCGCCGAGCATCGGCAGGTCGCCGCGGCCGTCGATAGTGCCCTGGTGGCCGGCGCCGTCGCGCACGCCCATCACCCCCAGGCTGCGCCCCTGCAGGGTGATCAGCGCGCGGCAGCCGCCGCTGCGGGCCGCGGCCTGGCCGCAGGCGTTGCGGCCGGGCACCTGGTAGTCGGCGGGCCGACGCGAGGCGAACAGGGTCACGCCGCTGTCGATCGCCAGCGTGGTGTCGCTGCGGATCGTCAACGGTCCGCTGAGGAAGGCGTTGCCGCTGCCGGCGCGCAGCAGCACCGCGCCGTGCGCACCGGCGGCGCAGCGGTCGAGCGCGGCCTGGATGCGCGCAGTGTCCGGCGCGCTGCGCTCCTGCGCGTCGGCGAAGCGGCGCTGCTGCGCCTGCAGGGTGGCATCCAGCGCCATGCACACCGGCGGCAAGTGCGGTTCGACCACGTGGCGGGAATCGCCGGTCGCGGCAGCGCCAACGAACGCAGCGGCGGCGAGGACGCCGCCGGACACCAGCGCGACGCGCACAGGCTTGCTCATTGCCGGAGCGCGGCGTGCGACGGCGGCAGCGTGGCGGCGGGCGACGCCGCAGCGGCCGCAGGATGCGGCTCCGGCAGCTCGGCGACCGGCAGGCGCGCGTCGGCGGACAATTGCTGCCAGCGGTCGTCGACGATCGTCGCCAGCCCGGCCGGGTGTTGATCGAAATGGTGACCGCCGTGCAACACCACCACCTCCGCTCCACGCGCGCGCAATTGCGGGCAGAGCGTATCTTTTTCCTTGTCGCCGTACACGCACAGCAACTGCGCCGCGGGAATGCGCGCCAGTTCCGGCTGCACCGGCAGTGCGTCGTCGTCGTCGCCGAGGTTGAGCCAGCCGCGCACGCGGATCTGGAAATCGGCCTTGTGTTCCAGGCCCAGCAACGCGACCAGGCCGACCTGCTCGCGCTGCGCCTGTGGCAGTCGGTTGACCATGAACGGCAGGGTGGTGGCGCCGAAGGAATAGCCGACCAGCAGGATCTTCTGCGGACGCCAGCGCTGCTGGTAGTAGGCGATGACCCGGCTCAGGTCGGCGCTGGCCCGCGCCGGCGGCTTGGCCCGCCAGAAGTAGCGCAGGCTGTCCCAGCCGACCACGGCGATGCCGCGGCGCTGCAGCGCTTCGGCCATGCCCTTGTCGATGTCGCGCCAGCCGCCGTCGCCGGACAGCACGATGGCCAGCGGTGCGCCCGGGGTCGCCGAGGGCAGCTCGGTCAGCGGCAGATCGTCCAGCGCGCCGCCGCGGCCGCGCGCATGCAGGTGCGCGGCGACCCGCGCGGCCAGCGCGGCATCCACCCCGCCGTCGGCCGGCGCGGCCACGGTGTCGACAAAGCCCTGCGCTGCGGTCGCGGCGGCGGTGCCGGCACAGACCTCGGTGGGTGCCGGCGCCACGCCGATCGCGCCCCCCAGGGTCGCCGAGGGCGCCGCGCCGACGATGCGCGCGGCCAGGGTCGCGGCGGTGCCGGTGCCGGCCAGCACCGGCAGGTAGTAGCTGTCGCCGTGCAACTGCCGCTGCAGCCGCCGGCTCAGCCGTTCGGCGTCGTGCCAGGCCTTGTCGCAGCCGTGGCCGCCACGGCGCAAGTGCTTCAGATAGCGCTGGCCGTCGACCACCGCGACCAGCGCGCCGCTGGCGGCGATGCGCCGCGCGGCGTCCTGCCGCTGCGCCGGGCTGCCGCTGGCCAGCAGGATCACCAGCCCCTGCGGCGCCCCCTGCGGATGCACCAGGGTCGTGCGCCCGTAGCCACGGGCGTGCAGCGCCCCCGGCGGAAAGTAATAGCGCAGCAGTGCATAGCCGCTCAGGCCCAGCACCACGCTCGTCAACAGCAACACGCGCAGGAATTTCATCGACACGCATCCATCCCGGCCAACGCCGAGCCTCTGGACAACCACGGGAACGACGAGGCAGCGGCGGACGACGCAGACGGGTGGGCCGGAGCCCGGGTCGGCGGATGCGCTGCGGAGGATGCCTCGGCGATGTGGGCTGGGATGGATGCGCGGGGTCGCACCTGCCTACCCGGAAGTTCCTGCACACCTGTGGGCCGGGGGGAGCGGCGCGCGTCACGTGGCATCGACGCGCATTGTGCGGATGCACGACATGCGCCGCAATAATGCCGTCACCTGCCTGCAAGGTTGCGGTTAAGCCAGCGCGCGTCGAACGCCGTGCGCTGGTTCAGTAGCCGTGCACCGGACGGTGCGCCTTCACCGCCATCACAAGGCCCAGCCCGGCCAGCAGCGACACCGCCGAGGTGCCGCCGTAGCTCATCAGCGGCATCGGCACGCCGACCACCGGCAGCAGCCCGGAGATCATGCCGCCGTTGACCAGCACGTAGACGAAGAACGCCAGGCCGGTGGCGCCGGCCAGCAGCCGCGAGAAGGTGTCGCGCGCCTGCGAGGCGATCCACAGGCAGCGCCCGATCACGATCAGGTACAGGGTCATCACCGTGGCCACGCCGATCCAGCCGAACTCCTCGCTGAGCACGGAGAACGCGAAGTCGGTGGTCTGCTCGGGAATGAAGTTCAGGTGCGACTGCGAGCCCATGCCCCAGCCCTTGCCGTGCAGGCCGCCGGAACCGATCGCGATCTTGGACTGGATGATGTTCCAGCCGGCGCCGAGCGCGTCGTTCTCCGGGTTGAGGAACATCATGATGCGGTCCTTCTGGTAGGGCCGCAGCAGCCACAGCCAGGCCACCGGCGCGGCCGCGGCGACGCCGCCGACGGCGATGCCCACCCACCACCACGGCAGGCCGGCCAGCAGCAGCACGAAGCCACCGCTGGCGGCGATCAGCACGCCGGTGCCGAAGTCCGGCTGCAGCATGATCAAGGCGGTGGGAATGCCGATGATGACCGCGCTGACCAGCACGGTCGGAATGCGCGGCGGCAGCGGCATGCGGTGCAGGTACCAGGCCACCATCATCGGCATGCTGATCTTCAACAGCTCGGCCGGCTGCAGGTAGAACACCTTCAGGTCCAGCCACTGCCGCCCGTACTTGCCGGTGCCCAGCACGAACACCGCCAGCAGCGGCAGCATCGACAGCGCGTAGATCAGCGGGGTCCAGGCGCGCAGGCGCAGCGCCGACACCCGCGACAGGCTCCACATCGCCGCCGCACCGATGGCGAAACGCGCGCCCTGCGCCATCACCAGGTGCATGCCGCCGGCGCTCTTGAGCACCGCCAGCCCCATCGCCATCAGCGCGCCCAGCGCCAGGCACAGCGGCCAGTCCAGGGTACGGGTGAAGCGGCCGCCGATCTCGACCAGCCAGCGCAGGAAATCCTTCATCGCTCGTCCGGAATCTCGTCGGGGATCGGCGGCGGCGCAGCCGGCAGCGGCACCGCCGCGGCGTCCACCTCGGCCTGGCCGATCAGCACCGGGCGTTCGCCGGCGGCCAGTGCGACCGCGTCGGCGGCGGCGCGCGAGCCGGGATCTTCTGCGTAGTACAGGTGGCTGCCGAACGCGGTGGCGCCGCGCAGGCTGTCCAGCGGCTCGACCCCGGGCGGCAGTCGGCCGAGCAGCCAGGCATCGAAGATCTTGCGCGCGATCGGTGCGGCGGTGCTGGCGCCGTAGCCGCCGCCTTCCACCGCGATCGCCAGGGCGATGGTCGGCCGCTCCGCCGGCGCGAAGCCCTCGAACAGCGAACGGTGGCGCAGGTGCATCGGCAGGCTGCGCGGATCGACCGCCGCCAGTCCCTTACGGCTGACCACCTGCGCGGTGCCGGTCTTGCCGGCCATCTGGTAGGGCGCGCCGACGGTGATCGAATAGCCGCTGCCGCCCGGGCGCATGGTGTCCATCATGCCTTCGCGCACCGCCTGCAGATTGCTGGGATTGTCGCTGATCGGCTTGCTCGCGCCCGGCTGCACCGGCGCCCAGGGCTGGTCGAAGGCCTGGCGCGTGGCCATCACCAGGTGCGGCGTGCGCAGTTGCCCATCGGCGAGGCCGGCGACTCCGCGCACCAGTTGCAGCGGGGTCACCTTCCAGTCGCCCTGGCCGATGGCGATGTTGACCGTGTCGCCGGGGTACCAGGCTTCCTTGCGGCTCTTGGCCTTGTACGCCGGCGAGGGCACGATGCCGCCGGTCTCGCCGACCAGGTCGATGCCGGTGGGCACGCCGAAGCCGTAGCGGGTCATGTACTGGTCGACCTTGGTGATGCCCATGTCGATGGCCAGCTTGTAGTAGTAGGTGTTCACCGACTGCGCGATCGACTTGCGCAGGTCGGTCCAGCCGTGGCCGCCGCGGTGCGAGTCGCCCCAGCCGCGGCTGACCCCGGGCAGGTAGAACATGCCGGTGGAGAGGATCTTGTCCTCCGGGCGGCGGGTGCCGCTGTCCAGGCCGGCCAGGCCCATGAACGGCTTGATGGTGGAGCCGGGCGCCACGCCACCCAGCACCAGGCGGTTGAACTGCGGCCGCGACGGGTCGCTGTTGAGCGCCTGGAAATCGGCGTGGGAAATGCCGTTGACGAACAGGTTGGGGTCGTAGGACGGCAGGCTGACCATGGCCAGGATCTCGCCGGTGCGCGGATCGATGGCGATGGCCGAGCCCTGGTAGTCGCCGAACGCGGCGACCATGGCGCGCTGCAGGTCGGCGTCGATGGACAGGCGCAGGTCGGCGCCGGACTGCGCCGGCACCCGACCGACGGTGCGGATCGCGCGGCCCTGCACGTTGGTCTCGACCTGCTCGTAGCCGACCTTGCCGCGCAGTTGCTCCTCGTAATAGCGCTCCAGCCCGGACTTGCCGATGTGGGTCAGCGCCGCGTTGCCCTCGCCCAGCGTCTCCAGGTCCTTCTCGTCGATACGGCCGACGTAGCCGATGATGTGCGCGAACAGGTCGCCGTAGGGGTAGTGCCGGGTCAGGTAGGGTTCCAGCTCCACGCCCGGGAAGCGCCAGCGGTCCACCGCGAAGCGCGCCCGCTCCTCCTCGCTGACACGCAGCTTCAGGGTGATCGGGCGGAAGCTGCGGCTGGCCTTGCGCGCGGCCTGGAACCGCTCGATGTCTTCCGGCGACAGCGCGATGACCTTGCCCAGCTCGGCCAGCAGCGCGTCCATGTCGGCGACCTTGTCCGGGGTCACGTCGAGCCGGAACGCGGGCACGTTCTCGGCCAGCAGGCGGCCGTTGCGGTCGTAGATCATGCCGCGCCCGGGCACCACCGGCCGTGGCTTGATGCGGTTGGCGTCCGAGCGGGTGGCGTAGATGTCGTGGTCCAGCACCTGCAGCTTGAAGTACCAGGCGCCCAGGCCCAGCAGCGCCAGCAGCACGCACAGGAAGCCCAGCGCCGCGCGGCGCCGGAACTGCTCGGCCTCGGCGTGCGGGTTCTTCTGCGCGCGACGCGGATGCAGGGCCATGCTACTTGCTCCGCCGGCCCAGCCGCAGCGCGTCCAGCAGCACGAACAGCGGCGGCCACAGCGCCATGCCCAGCAGCGGCGCCCACCAGTAGTTCCACGGCAGGGTCGGCTCGCCGACGGCCAGGTGCACCGCCGCGGCGACGATGCGGTCGTTGACCAGCAGGCCGCCGATCGCCAGCGCCTGCTGCGACATCGGGAAGAAGCGGATGCGCGCGCGGAAGCGCTGCAGGATGAAGCTCAGGATCACCAGGCGCAGCGCCTGCTCGCCCAGCACCCCGCCGTACAGCAGATCGGCGAGCACCCCGACCGCGAAGGCGAAGCCCAGCCCGACCTTGTCCGGGGTCTCGATCACCCAGTACGCCACCACCAGCGCCAGCCAGTACGGCCGCAGCGGCTGCACCACCAACGGCAACGGCATCAACCCCAGCAACAGCGCCACGATCACGCTGACCGGGAGCACCCAGCCTTTGCTGCGCAGGCGGCTCATTGGCCCGTCTCCTTTGGAGCCGGGCGGGAATCGGGATTCGGGAATCGGGAATCGGATGTCGCGCGTGCCGGCTTGGTCGGCGGCGGGGTGGCCGCGGTGGCGGATGGGTGCACGTTCGGCGATGTCGAGGCGGCGGCGCCGGTTGCGGGGGCTTGCGTCACGCCCTGCGCTGGCTTGGCGTCACCGCTTTGTGCTGCTCCAGCCACGGGCGAAGCTCCTTCCGCTGCCGCTGCGGCAGGCGTCGCCAATTCCCGATTCCCGATTCCCCACTCCCGGCTCTTCAGCAACAACACATCCCGCCCGCGGTCCAGCTTCGCCGCCGGCTTCAGTTCGCCGACCAGGAAGGCGTGGGTGTCGTCCGGGCGCAGGGCGGAGATGGTGCCGACCGGGAAGCCGGCCGGGAAGCGGCCGCCCAGGCCGGAGGTGACGATCTCGTCGCCCACCTCGACCCCGGCGCTGAGCGGGATGTCGCGCAGTTCCAGGCTGCCGCCGCGGCCGTAGACGATCAGACGCACGCCGTTGCGCGCCACCGTCACCGGCACCGCGTGGTCGGGGTCGGTCAGCAGCAGCACGGTGGAGTGCAGCGGGGTCACCGCGATCACCTGGCCCATCAGGCCGCCGGCGTCGATCACCGCCTGGCCGACGTGCACGCCGTCGCGGCTGCCGGCATCGAGCACCAGGCGCTGCCGGGTCGGGTCCAGGTCGACGTCCAGGATCGGCGCCAGTTGCACGTCCAGGCCGCGGCGCTCGGCCACGCCCAGCAGTTCGCGCAGCTGCGCGTTGTCCAGCGCCGCGGTCTGCAGCCGGGTCAGGCGCGCCTTGGCGATCAGCAGTTCGTTGCGCAACGCGCGGTTTTCCTTGACCAGCTGTGCGTGGCTGGCCGCGTTCTCCTGCACCTGCGACCCCAGCCGTCCTGGCAGGCCGGCCAGCGCCCAGATCGGCTGCACCAGCACCGTAGCCTGGCTGCGCAGGCGGGCCAACCAGTCGGCCTGCGCGTCGAGCACGATCAGCACCAGCGCCAACCCCAGGTAGGCCAGCAGGCGCGGCGTGCTGGCGGATTCGCCGGGGCGGGCGGTGACGGGAGGACCGGCGTAAGGAGGCACGGGCTAAAGCCGGGAATGGGGAATCGGGAGTGGGGAATCGAACAACAACGGCGCGCTCCCGGCTCGATCGGGCCGGGGCGCGGATACGGCGGTGAACGCGGGTACTGGGGCATCGGTGCGGATGGGGCATTCGATTCCCCATTCCCCATTCCCGATTCCCAGCCTCACCATCACTCCGGCGCGAAGAACTCGTTGCCGTGCATGTCCACCAGTTCCAGCGCCCGGCCGCCGCCGCGGGCCACGCAGGTCAGCGGATCGTCGGCGACCTGCACGTGCAGGCCGGTTTCCTCGGAGATCAGCCGGTCCAGGTCGCGCAGCAACGCACCGCCGCCGGTCAGCACGATGCCGCGCTCGGCGACGTCGGCGCACAGTTCCGGCGGGGTCTGCTCCAGGGCCAGCTTGACCGCCGAGACGATGCCCGACAGCGGCTCGTGCAGCGCTTCCAGCACTTCGTTGGAGTTGATCTTGATCATCTTCGGCACGCCCTCGGCGAGGTTGCGGCCGGAGATCTCCATCTCCTGCACCACCGCCTGCGGGTAGGCGCAGCCGATTTCCAGCTTGATCCGCTCGGCGGTGGCCTCGCCGATCAGCATGCCGTGGTTGCGGCGCACATAATTGGTGATCGACTCGTCGAAGCGGTCGCCGCCGATGCGCACCGACTGCGAATAGACGATGCCGTTCAGCGAAATGACCGCGACCTCGGTGGTGCCGCCGCCGATGTCGATGACCATCGAGCCGCGCGCCTCGGTGACCGGCATGCCGGCGCCGATCGCCGCGGCCATCGGTTCCTCGATCAGGTACACGTCGCGGGCGCCGGCCTCCTCGGCCGATTCCTTGATCGCGCGGCGCTCGACCTGGGTGGAGCCGGCCGGCACGCACACCAGCACGCGCGGGCTGGGGCGCAGGAAGCGCGACTTGTGCACCTTCTTGATGAAATGCTTCAGCATCGCCTCGGTGTAGGTGAAGTCGGCGATGACGCCGTCCTTCATCGGGCGGATGGTGGTGATGTGGCCCGGCGTACGGCCGAGCATCTGCTTGGCCTCGGCGCCGACCGCGGCCACCGAGCGGGTGCCGCCGATCGCCCGGTCCTGGCGCACCGCCACCACCGACGGTTCGTTCAGCACGATGCCCTGGCCACGCACGTAGATGAGGGTGTTGGCCGTGCCCAGATCGATGGACAGGTCGTTGGAGAACATGCCGCGGAGTTTCTTGAACATCGGGGGATTGGGTCCTGGGGCGCGCGCCGTCGCCAGAATGGCGAAAAAATGGGCAGAAAACGAAGTCCGCTAGCCTAACAACCCGCCTGGGAGCGGGCAAGGAAAATTCTCGCTAAAACCACGCGTTGCGTGGTATCGGCGGGACCGCGATGGATCGTGGTTCTGGCCCTGCCGGGCCGCAGCCGTTACCCTTTGCGCCGCGGCGACCCCGCCCCTCGCCCGCCTGAATGCGGGCTCATTCCTCCGCCAAGGCCTGCCCGATGTCTGCACTGATCTGTGGTTCTCTCGCTTACGACACCATCATGGTGTTCCCGGACCAGTTCAAGAACCACATCCTGCCGGACAAGGTGCACATCCTGAACGTGTCGTTCCTGGTGCCGCGGATGCGCCGCGAGTTCGGCGGCTGCGCCGGCAACATCGCCTACAACCTGCACCTGCTGGGCGGCCACCCGATCCCGATGGGCACCGTGGGCCAGGACTTCGGCCCGTACCGCGAGCATTTCCAGGCGCTGGGCATCGACCTGTCGCGGGTCAAGGTGATCGAGGAGCTGTTCACCCCGCAGGCGTTCATCACCACCGACCACGACAACAACCAGATCACCGCGTTCCATCCGGGCGCGATGATGCGCAGCTACGAGAATCACGTGAAGGACGTGCCGGGCGTGACCCTGGGCCTGGTCGGCCCGGACGGGCGCGAGGGCATGATCCAGAACGCCGAGGAGTTCAGCGCCGGCGGCGTGCCGTTCATCTTCGACCCCGGCCAGGCCATGCCGCTGTTCAACGGCCCGGAGCTGCGCCAGTTCATCGAGCAGGCCGACTACGTGGTGGTCAACGACTACGAGTCCAACCTGCTGCAGGAGCGCACCGGCTGGAACGAGAAGGACATCGTCTCGCGCGTGCAGGCCTACATCACCACCCAGGGCCCCAAGGGCGCCCTGGTCCACACCCCCGAGAAGACCTACGACATCCCGCCGGCGCACGAGCGCCGCGTGGTCGACCCCACCGGCTGCGGCGACGCCTTCCGCGCCGGCCTGATCTTCGGCATCCAGCGCGGCTGCGACTGGCTGACCATCGGCCGCATGGGCAACCTGATGGGCGCCCTGAAGGTCGAGCACCCGGGCACGCAGAACCAGCGCTTCGACTTCGACGAATTCAACGACCAGTTCAAGCAGCAGTTCGGTTACGCGTTGTAAGGCTGGGGCACTACCGGCGGAACGGCAGCGTCGACACCTGGCCATCGCGCTTGCCGGACGCCTACCCGGCGGGCCGCCGTTCCACGACCGATTGCGACGCGGCATCCAGGCTTGCGGCGCCGATCCGGGCGGGGCTAGACTCGGCCGCCCGCGTCGATGGAATGATCGGATGGACACCGCGCCTCGCTGGACCGCCAGGATCCTGGCCGCCGCACCGATCCCGCGTGGACTGCTGCTCTCCATGTGCTGCGCGGCGACCCTGTGCGCCTGCGGCAACGCCGCCCAGGCACCCGCGAGCGCGACTCCCTCCGTGCCCCCGACCGCCCCCGCGCCTGCCGCGAACGGCCCAACGGCGCCTGCTGCGACGCATGATGCGGCGGCCGCGCAAGTGCCCGCCGGCCGCTATGCCACCCAGCCCGGCTGGGGCCAGCTGACCGTGCAGCCCGATGCACGCTTCACCCTCGAAACGCAGAATGTCGATGCCGGTTGCAGCTTCAGCGGCACGCTGCACGGAACCCAGGCCGCGGTCGACGACGGCACCTGCACGCTGCAGTTGGCACCCAAGGCAGACGGCGTGGCGGTGTCCGCCACGGCCGGCGCCGAGAGCGCGTGCCGGGAGTACTGCGGCGGCAACGGCAGCTTCGCAGGCGATTATCTGAAACAGGCTGCGACCTGCACACCTGAAGCCATGCAGCGAACGCGCAAGGCCTTCCAAGCATCCTACGATCGCAAGGACTATGCGGGTGCCGAAGCGACGCTCGCGCCGCTCTATCGCGACTGCGTGGCGGCCCTCAACTTCGGCGACGCCGGCGCCATCCGCAACGACTACGCGCTGACCCAGCATAAACTCGGCGACGATGCCGGATGCCGGCAGACGCTGGCGCCCTACCAGGACGACGCCAAGCGCAGCGACGACGCCATCAGCGAAGGCATGACGCCCGCCCTCGTCGACGATTACCTCCGCGTGATCCGCGCCGCACGCACCAACCTCAAGCTCTGCGGAGAAGGCAGAGGCTAACGCGAGCGTCTACAGGGACGACACACCATCGGGGAACAGCGACATGTCCGATCCAAACACCGCCCCCACCGCGGCAACGCCGCAACTCACCGACGCGCAACTCAAGACCTTGGGTTACTTCGCCATCGGCGTGGCCTCGGAAGGCAGCCTGGGCTCCAAGAATGTGGCCTATCACCTGTCGTTCGCCGGATCGGTCGAGGGCAACACGCTCAAGCCGGTGGCCAACAGCGGCTTCAGCATCGGCACGCTGCAGACCGACCTGGGCGCACATCCGGACGTCGTCCCGACGCTGGTGGATGCCTACCAGACATGGGCCGCCCGGCAGACTCCGAGTCTGGCGCTGTCGGAAAACCAAAGAACACAGACGATCTCCGATCTGCAGCGCAATGGCGATGCCATCCGCGCGGACAACGGCCGCGCACCCGATGCAACCGTGCTCAAGAACCTCAATACCTTCCTGGCCTCCGATGCAGGCGTGCAATTCGTACACGATCGCGACCGCACGCAGATCGACCATCTGATGCGCGAAGGCGACGGCAAGAAGGACCATGGCGGCGCGCTGCACCAATTGCGCCAGACGGAGTTGTACAAGAACGCGAGCCTGGACGACCAGGCCAAGTACGCCACCGTGCTGATGAAGCTGGAGAACCAGGCCGGCAAGAGTCAGTATCCGAAGATCCTCAAGGGCATCAACGACGGCAGCCTCGGCAGCGTCGAGGACGTGGTGAACAAGGTCGACGCGCTGCTGCCGAACAAGACCAACAAGAAAGGCGAGGTGGTGCCCGACTACATCGAGAGCGGCGTCCACCACGCGCTCGCAGGTACCGAGGTGTTCAACAAGCTCCGTGCGGCGCAGCCTGGAAATCCCCTGCATGATGCTTTTGCGGCGGTTTCCGCCGACCCATTGCGCAGCCCGGTCGACCTGAAGGGCGATACCGCGCACGCGGATGCGCTGCATCAGTACAACGCGACCAAGACCCTGTTCCTGCAGAACGGCCAGTCGCCAAAACTGATCAGCGCCCTCGACCAGGACAGTGCGTTCGGCTACAACCTCAAAGGCCGGAACGGCAAGACGGTGGCGCAGTCGTCGAGCCTGTTCGGCGCGGACAACGATGTGGTCGTCTTCGATGGGAACGGTCACGGTACCGCCTTCGTCGGCGGCAAGTGGAGCGCGGTGCAGCGCGACGAGGTCAAGCGCGTCGGCAATGCCGATCAGAGCGTGGATCTTCAACTGCGCAAGGACGGCAAGAGCGAAACGCTGCTGCACGTACCGACCCCGGCGCAGTTGCGCGAACGCAGCGAGCAGCAGCAACCGCAAACGCCTGCGCCGGATCGCACCCCGGCGTCGGCGCCCGGCCCGAACGACGCCAGCCACCCGAATCATGCGCTGCTCGAGCAGATCCGCGAGGGCGTCAGAAGGATCGACCAGGATCTGGGCAAACCGTACGATGCGGCCAGCGAACGCCTGAGCCGTGCTGCGTTGGCCGCTTGCCGGGACAATGGCGGCCCCGGCAACGCGCCGCTGGCGTCGAACGCACTGGAACGGGCCGATCGCGTGGCGCTCACCGAGAAGGGCCATCTGGTGGTGGTCGAAGGTGAACAGCGCGACCCGGCGCAAAAGCGCGCCAGCGTGGATGTGCAAGTGGCGCTCGCCACTCCGGTGGAGCAGTCCGACCAGCGACTGCAGGCCGCGAACCAGGCGATCGACCGCGAACGGCAACTCACGCAACAGCAGGAATTGGCGCGCGAGCGGGACGCACCGAGCCGCAACGGCCCGGCACTGGCATAACCCGACTTCGGCCGGGCGCATGCGGCAGCGCGCATCGCGCCGTCTGCGTAGCAGGCGGTGCGGTGCGGCACTCGATTCGATTCGCCCCGTCGCCGTTCCCGCACGCGACGGTGGATGCGGATGCACTACGACATGGCGCTGCCGGGGCGCGGCGTGTCCTGCACGCCCACCGACAGTCATGATGGAGCGAGGATCCCAGCGCGACCGGGGGATCGACGGCGGGCGACGCCATCGCTTTGCTGCACTGCGGGTTGAGCCCAGGCCTGGTTTGTGCGTCACTTGCGCAAGGGCCCCTGGGGGGGACGAGAGCGCGCCCATGTCCGAGTCGACTGTCGCCAGCCTCGCGCAAGCCAAGGTCGTCGCACCATCCGCCGCCGAGGCCGACTGCGCGCCGCTGGCGCGCATGCGCCATTTCCGCCAGATCGAGTCCTTGCCGCCGGCGCTGGCACGCTCGTGGCGGCGCTGCCTCGACGAGTACGGCCTGGCCCCGGACACCCACCCCTCGCCGATGGTCCATGACGACGGTGAGTTGCGCGAGCGCCAGCAGCGGCTGGAGGCGCTGCTGCGCATCGCCAAGGTGGAGATGGAAAATCTCTACGAACAGATCGCCGGCGGCAGCTACGCGGTGGTGTTCGCCGACACCGAGGCTACGGTCCTGCACAGCGTGCAGGATCCGGCGCTGCTGCGCGCATTCCGCGAGACCGGGCTGTTCTGTGGCGCCAGTTGGGCCGAACGCTACCAGGGCACCAACGGCATCGGCACCTGTGCGGTGGAGGGCAGTGCGCTGAGCGTGCACCGCGGCGAACACTACCTGGAGCGGCACCTGCCGTTGTCCTGCAGCGGCGCGCCGATCCTGGATCCGCAAGGCAATCTGCTGGCGGTGCTGGACGCTTCCACGCCCGACCCGCGCGATACCAAGCTGGTGCAATGCCATACCGGCGCGCTGGTGCGCATGTCGGCGGCGCAGATCGCCCGTGCGTACTTCCTGGAGCAGTACCGGCATGCGTGGATCCTGCGCTTCCACAGCCGCCCGGAGTTCGCCGGGCTGCTGCACGAAGCGTTGATCGCGGTGGGCAGCGATGGCCGCGTGCTGGCGGTCAACGAGGCCACGCTGGAACAGCTCGGCAAGCCCGACCGTTCGCCACTGGTCGGGCGTGACATCGCCCAGGTGATGCAGCTGGATTTCGACACGCTGGAGCAGCGCGCGCGCAAAGACGCCAGCACGTTGTGGTCGATCCGCTGCGCCTGCCACGGCCGCCGCTTCTTCGCCCTGGCGCAGCCGCCGCGTGCGCGCAGCGCTGCCGGCCGAACGCGCGCCGCGGGCGAGGACGGCCAGGCCGCGCGCGCCAACGATCATGTCGGTTCCGATCCGCGCATGCTGCACAACCTGGACAATGCGCTGAAGTTGGCCAAGCACCGCGTGTCGATCCTGCTTTGCGGCGCCACCGGCACCGGCAAGGAAGAGTTCGCCAAGGCGGTGCACCGCAGCTCGCCCTGGGCCGACCGCCCGTTCGTGGCGGTGAACTGTGCGGCGATCCCGGAAGCGCTGATCGAGAGCGAGCTGTTCGGCTATGCGCGCGGCGCCTTCACCGATGCCGCGCGCGAAGGACGCCACGGCAAGCTGTTGCAGGCCAGCGGCGGCACCCTGTTCCTGGACGAGATCGGCGACATGCCGCTGCCGCTGCAGACGCGCCTGCTGCGGGTGCTGGAGGAACAGAGCGTGACCCCGCTGGGCAGCGACCGCGCCGTGCCGCTGGAACTGCACGTGATCAGCGCCAGCCACCGCGACCTGGCGCAGATGGTCGGCAGCGGCGGCTTCCGCGAAGACCTGTACTACCGCCTCAACGGCGTGGTGCTGCACCTGCCGCCGCTGCGCGAGCGCAGCGACAAGGCCGAACTGATCCGCACCCTGCTGCGCGAGGAAAGCGGCGAGCAGACGGTGCGCATCAGCGAGGATGCCCTGCACAAGCTGCTCAGCTATGCCTGGCCCGGCAACCTGCGGCAGCTGCGCAACGTGCTGCGTACCGCGGCGGTGCTGTGCGCCGATGGCATCATCCGCATCCCCAACCTGCCGCAGGAAATCGTCGACGCCGACAGCGGCCCATGCCTGCTCGGCGACGATGCGCATGCCGGCGACGGCATGCCCGGCCGCGTCGCCCTGGACAGTGCCGAGCGCAGCGTGCTGCAGCAGCAGCTCGAGCGTCACCGCTGGAACGTCAGCCGCACCGCCGATGCGCTGGGCATCAGCCGCAATACCTTGTATCGCAAGCTGCGCAAGCACGGGTTGGCGACGGCGTGAATGGTGGCGGCATCGCGATTCAAGGGGTTTGCTGCGCGTCGCGAATGAAGCCTCGCCTGTCGCGTCTTGCCATTCGGTAGCGGCTTGAGTGCTGTGGGGTATTGGCGTCCCAACCGTTGAGGCGGCTGGAGGACGTCTGGCTTCGATGTCGCGGCTGAAGCCGCTTCCTACGACAACCGCTTTTTACGACAACGGCTTGCGGGTCGCTGAGATCGCACACTGTGGGAGGGACTTGAGTCCCGACTGCGGACGGAGCCGGATAGGTTCCGTCCGAGGTCGCGGCTGACGCCGCTCTGCGCCGGTGACCAAGCGCGGACCCAGGCAGGAGCGGCGTCAGCCGCGCCAGTCGCCCGCGCCGACTGGCCTGCAGCCGTCTTGGACACGGCGGATGGCACGCGCCGAGCGGTGCCACCACACGAACCGCAAACCGCCCGCTAGAAACGCCAGCGCAAACCGACCTGGTACTGCCGCGGGGCGCCGGGGGCGACGAAGCGCGAGGGGCCGTCTTCGACCGCAGCGTCCTGCGGGCGCGCCAGGACGCCGCCCGGGAACAGGTCCTCGGCGATCGCCGCATACGTCTCGTAGCGGCGGTCGAACACGTTGTTGACCCGCAGGTACAACGACAGGCCTTCGGCGAGTTCCCAGGTGCCGTGCAGGTCGAGCAAGGCATAGCCGCCGGTGGACAGGTCGTGGCGTGCCGGCGCCTCGCCTTCCTCGGGGTCTTCGACCAGGCCGTCCTCGTTGCCGCTGGCCACGCGCCGCGACACCGCGCGCAAGTCGGCCCCCAGCGTCAGCTGCGCCAGCGCCTGCCAGTCCACGCCCAGCTTCAGCGTGTTGCGCGGCAGGCCGGCGATGCGCGTGCCCGGCCGCAAGGTCACCGTGCGCTCGCCGGAGAGCAGTTCGCCGGCGCTGCGGTAGGTGGCGTCCAGGTAGCTGTAGCCGACGAACCAGCGCAGCGCGCCGTGGCTGCCGCGGTAGCTGAGGTCGGCGCCCTGATAGCGGGTGCGGTCGACGTTGTCGAAATAGCCCTGCTGGGAATTGGGTGCGCGCAGGAACAGGATGTCGTCGCGGTTGTCGGCGCGGTACAGCGAGGCGTTCAGCGTCTGCGCCGGCGTCGGGTTCCAGCGCAGGCCGAGCTCGTAGGTGCGCGAGACGATCTGCTCCAGGCGCGGGTCGGCCTGCAGCCCGGTCGGCAACCGGCACGGCTGTTCCGGGTCGGCGCAGCCGAGTTCGATCGCGGTCGGCGCGCGGCTGTTCTGCGAGGCCGAGGCGAACGCGGTGAAGCCGTCGCCCAGGCGCTGGGTGATGCCCAGCGAGGGATTGGCCTTGGCGAACACGAAGCGCTCGCGCGGCAGCACGCCGTCGTCGGCGGTGGACAGGGTGTTGGCGACGGCGACGCGGTTCCAGCGCAGCGCGGCATTGAGGTGGGTGGCCTCGCTCAGCTCCCAGGTATCGGCGGCGAACAGGCCCAGGGTGCTGCTGCGCCCGTCGACGCCGGAGAAGAACTCCCGATCCTCGTCCGGATCGGCGACCACCGAGCGATCGTCCTGCACGAACGCCTCCTGCTCGTACTGCCGGTAGCGCACGCGGTTGCGGTCATAGGTGGCGCCGATGCTGAGCGCGTGCGCGCCGGCCTGGTGGCTGAGGTTCAGTGCCACGCCCTCGGCGTGCTGGCGCATCTGCGTGGTGTTGAGCACGCCGCTGCGCAGCGCGTCGGCATCGGCGCGCGACACCGTGCAGCCGGCGTCCAGCGGCGTGCCGTCGGCGGCGTAGCCGTCGGCGCAATCGTCGACGAATTCCTCGTAGTCGTCGTTGATGTCGCCGTTGACGGTGTCGCGCCGCCCCTGGCGGTAGTAGGCGAGCAGGTGCAGTGCGGTGCGCTCGTCGAAACGATGGTCGAACTGTCCGGTGAGCAGCGTGTTGCGGTTGCGGGTCAGGTCCGGCGAGGTGTAGACCGCGGCGCGGTCGGCTTCGTACAGCCCCGGCTCCGTTCCCTCGTCGGTATAGCGATAGCTCGGCAGCAGGCCATTGCCGACCAGGCGGCTGCGCCCGTGCAGCAGCGACACGTCCCAGTCGGTGCGCTCGCCCTGCCGCCCGAACTTGCCGAACACGGTGCCCAGGCGGCCGGCGGAGGCGTCGCGCCAGCCGTTCTCGTCGAAACCGGTGGCCGCGACGAAGGCATGCAGGCCGTCGGCACCGGCGTAGCCGTAGGACGCATCCAGGCGCTTGCGCGCGCCGCTGCCCACCGACAGGTCGGCACGCAGGCCCGGCGCGGTCAGGCCGGACTGGGTGGTGAAGGCCAGCGCGCCACCCAGCGTGTTGGGACCGAACAGCGGGTTGGAGCCCGGCATCAGCGCGACGCTGCGGATCGCCGCCTCCGGCATCATGTCCCAGCTGACGATGTCGGCGAACGGCTCGTTCATGCGCACACCGTCCAGGTACACCGACACGCCCTGCGAGGCGCCCGGCAAGGCCGAGGCACGGAAACCGCGGAAGGTCAGGTCGGTCTGGAACGGGCTGCCCTGCACCTCGTTGGTGTCCACACCGTTCATTTCGCGCAGCAGGAAGTCGGTGAGGTTGCCGGCCTGGCTGCGTGCGATGTCGTCGGCATTGGCGGTCTGCACCGTGTACGGCAACAGATCGGCATCGATCAGCGTGCCGGGGATCGGCGTGGCGGTGACCTCGACCCGGTCCAGCGCGGTGATCTGCGCGTCGTCGGCGTTGACCGTGGTCTGCGCGTGCGCCGGTGCGGCGAGCAGGCCGATGGCGGTGGCGACGGCCAGCGCGAGCAGGCTCGGCGGCGGAGTATGCGGTCCTGGGGTGTGGGTCATGCCGGTTCCTTGAGGGCTCAGTAGAGAACGATCGATTTGATGCCGCGGCCGGCGCGCATCGCCTCGAAGCCGCGGTTGATGTGGTCCAGCGGCAGGGTTTCGCTGATGAGTTCGTCGATGCGGATCTCCCCGGCCAGGTAGCGCTCGGCATAGGCCGGCAGCTCGCTGCGGCCCTTGACCCCGCCGAACGCGCTGCCGCGCCAGGCGCGGCCGGTGACCAGTTGCAGCGGCCGCGTGCTGATCTCCTGCGCGCTCGGCGCCACGCCGAGGATGATGCTTTCGCCCCAGCCCTTGTGGCAGCACTCCAGCGCCGCGCGCATGGCGCGCACGTCGCCGACGCAGGCGAAGCTGTGGTCGGCGCCGCCGTCGGTGAGGTCGACGATGACCTGCTGCACCGGCGCGCCGAAATCCTTCGGATCCAGGCAGTCGGTGGCGCCCAGCGCGCGCGCCAGCGGGAACTTGTCGCGGTTGATGTCGACCACGATGATGCGCTCGGCGCGCGCCATCACCGCGCCCTGCACCACCGACAGGCCGATGCCGCCGAGTCCGAACACCGCCACGCTCTCGCCCGGACGCACCCGCGCGGTGTTGAGCACGGCGCCGATGCCGGTGGTGACCGTGCAGCCGAGCAGGCAGGCCTTGTCCAGCGGCGCGTCCGGATGGATCCTGGCCACCGCGATTTCCGGCAGCACGGTGTACTCGGCGAAGGTGCTGGTGCCCATGTAGTGCAGCAGCGGGCGTCCATGCAGCGAGAAGCGGCTGCTGCCGTCGGGCATCAGCCCGCGGTCCTGGGTGCTTCGGATCGCCTGACACAGGTTGGTGCGGTTGGAACGGCAGTACTTGCACACGCCGCATTCGGGCATGTACAGCGGGATCACGTGATCGCCCGGGCGCACGCTGGTGACGCCGACGCCGACCTCTTCGACCACGCCGGCGCCTTCCTGGCCCAGGATCACCGGGAATGCCGTATCGGCATCGGCACCGGACAGGGCGATGTCGTCGCCGTGGCAGATGCCGCTGGCGACCATGCGCACCAGCACCTCGCCGGCCTTGGGCGGCTGCAGATCCACTTCCTCGATGGCCAGCGGCTGGTTCGCCGCCCAGGCGACCGCGGCTCGCGTCTTCATTCCGGCTCTCCCCGCCTCCCGTCGCGGCGCCCGAGAGCACCGCTCGCCTCACCTCACTGCGCCACGATCACACCCCATGGCATCTCGCCCACCGCGATCTGCTTGATCTCCTTCATCGCCGCCGTGTCGATGACACTGACGCTGTTGGAACGGCCATTGGCCACGTACAACTTTTTGCCGTCCGGGCTCAGCGCCGGGTTCCAGGGCCGCTGCCCCACCGGGATCTCCGCCAACGCACGGCGCGCGGCCGGATCGATCACGCTGACCGTGCCGGCGCCGTTCGACGCGTACACGCGGCTGCCGTCGCGGGCGATGGCGATGCCGGCGGTGCGTTGCCCGGCCGGGATGCTGGCCACGCGCGTGCGCGCCGCCAGATCGATCACGTCGACCACGTTGGCCGCTTCCTGCGCCACGTACGCCGTCTTGCCGTCCGGCGCGAACGCCATGCCGCGCGGATGCCCGCTGGTGGCGATGACGCCGGTGGACGCGCCGGCCTTCAGGTCGATCACGTCCAGGTCGTTGGAGCCTTCGTTGCTGGTCAGCAGCAGCGCGCCATCCGGCGTGTAGACGCAGTGTTCCGGCGCCTGCCCGCGAGTGGCGATGTGCGCGCCGATGGTGAAGCTGGCCGGGTCGATCAGCATCACCTGGTTCTGCCCCTCCACGCACACCGCCAGCTGGCGGCCGTTCGGCGACGCGGCGACGCCTTCGGCGTTCTCGCCGATGTCGACGCTGCGCAGCACCCGGTCCTGCACGGTATCCAGGTCCAGCAGGCGATGGCCCTGCGCGTCGATGACGTACAGATGCCCGGGCGGCCCCGGCACCACCTGCTGCAGGCGCTTGCCGAGCTGGCCCTGCGCCGACAGCGTGCGCACCACGCGGTCGCTGCCGGTGTCGATCACCGAGATGGTGCCGCTGCGCTGGTTCGGCACGTAGGCCAGCGCCGCGGTCGCGGCCGCAGGCGCCGGCGCGGCCGCCGCATCGGCCCCCGCCGTCGGCCCGGCGGTGCGCTGGCACGCAGCAGCGAACAGCGACAGCGCGACGACGGCGGACAGGCGCAACGCTTTCCTCATTGCGTGGCGCCCGCGGTCTTGTTGATGGAATGGATGAAGGCCAGCAGCTTCTCGGTATCGCCCGGCTTGAGCACGGGACCGAACGGCGGCATCTGCCCGACCACCTTCTCGTGGCCGATCCGGGTCTTGCCATGCGCGGTCATGCCGGCCGTCCCTTCGGTGATCAGCGTACGCAAGGTGTCGTCGTCGCTGCCGTACACCCAGATGTCGTTGGTCAGCGGCGGACACATGCCGCCGCCACCGGTGCCGCCGTGACAGGCGGTGCAGCCGGCGGAGTTGAACAGCGCCTTGCCTTCGGCGACCAGCTCCGGGGTGACCTTAACCGGCGGTCCCTTCGGAATCGGCGTCACCGCCGCAGCGGGGGCCGGTGCGGCGGCAGGAGCAGCAGCGGCGGGCGCGGTCGCCGCCGGCGCAGAGGCCGGTGCAGGCGCCGGCGCCGCAGCCGGCTCGGGTGTGGCCGCTGGCGCGGCGGGCGTCTCCTGCTTGCCGCAGGCGGCCAGCAACAGGAGCGAGGCGAACAGGGACACGGGCAACAGCACGGAGACGGCACGACGACGGACGGAAGCAGAGCGCATGGGAGCAGAACCTTTGCGGAGTGCACGATGGGAGGAGCAGGCCGCGCGAGCGGCGTGTACGGAACGGCGGAAAGCGGTCATTGCGTGCGTCGGTGCTGGGCCTCCGTCAGCAGGTGGGCGAGTTCGGCATTGCCGCGTTGCTGGGCCAGCGCCGCCGGGGTCTTGCCGTCGGCGTCGCGCGCATCGGCGCTGGCGCCGGCGGCGAGCAGACGCCGGGCGCTGTCCTCGCGGCCGGCAGCGGCGGCCAGCATCAACGGCGTGACGCCGGCGCGGTTGGCACGGTCGGCTTCGGCACCGCGCTTGAGCAGCAGATCGAGGATCTTCGGGTCGTTGCGCGCCACCGCGAACATCACCGGGGTGAAGCCGGCCGGATTGGCACGGCGCACGCTGGCACCCGCGGTGAGCAATGCCTGTACCAGGTCGGCGTCGGCGTAGGAGATGGCCAGGTCCAGCGGCGTCCAGCCGTCGGCGGACACCGCCTCGACCTTGGCGCCATGCGCCAGCAATTGCGCGGCGCTCTTGCCGTCGTTGGACCAGGCCGCCTTCATCAACGGCGTCCAGCCATTGCTGTCGCGGTTTTCGACCTTGGCGCCGGCGGCCAGCAGCTCGCCGACTAGCAGCGGCGCCTGGTTGCGGATCGCCTGCTGCAGCGGCGGCTCGCCGAGCAGGTTGGACTTGTCGGCGCTGGCGCCATGCCGCAGCAGCCAGGCCACGCGCACGCCATCGCCGGCATCCAGCGCGTGCGCCAACTCATCGTTGGGATCGGCGCCACCGGAGATGCGCAGCTGCAATTGCGCCAGCATGTCCGACGAGGCCTGCGCGCTCGGCGTGTCGTCCTGGTCGTCGGGCGCCGCATAAGGTCCGTGCGAGCGCAGGTTGCCGGCGACGATGCAATCGGCGCAGGCCACCAGCGGCACGTGATAGTCGCGCAGGATCGCGTCGATCTTGCCGGCGCTGCGCTGCATCGCCGCGTTCAGCGCATCGCGCAATGCCGCGTTCTTGCGCGACACCGCCCACGCCATCGAATATTCCAGCACCTCGTTGTCGATGACGTTCAGCGGCACCACGCCGAGGCCGCCGCGCGCGGCGTAGTAGCCGGCCACCGGTCCCCAGGATTCGGCGGCATCGAGCTTGCCGGCGGCGACCTGCTCGGCGAGCTTGCCGGGATGTTCCTGCGGCGCACTCGCCGAATCGTAGAACAGGTACTGCACTTCACCCTGCACGCCATGGTCGAACAGCGCCTGCCGCGCCGGCGAGCTCTGGAACACGCCGACCTTGAGCTTTTTCAGCGCAGGATCGTCCAGCGAGGCAGGACGCAGGTCCAGGCCCTTGCGGGTGACCAGCACATAGGTGGAGCGATACAACGGGCGCGTGGGCAGGCCCATTTCAAAATCGCTGTTCATGTCCATCAGCACGTCGCAGCGCCCGGCGTTGATCGTGCTGCGCGCCAGGCCGCGCTGGTAGTAGCTGCGCCACTCGTACTCCAGGCGCCGGCCCATCTCCGCGGCCACCACCTGGGCGATCTTGTTCTGGAAGCCCTCGCCTGCACGATCGGACAACGGCATGTTGCCGGGATCGGCACAGACCCGCAGCACCGGCGCATCGGCCGGCAGCGTCGTGGCGGGCGCGGCGGATGCCGGTGCCGCAACGGCGGGCGGGGCAGCAGGAGCGCGAGCCGTCGCGGACGACGGCTCGCGCGTACAGCCCGCGGCGACGAGTCCGAGGCTGCACAACAGCAACACGGCGCGCGCGCCCGCAGGCAGGCGCCGCGAGGCGGGTGCCATCCGGCACCCGCTCGCACCCTGGACGCGGCGCCGCCGGCTCATCGCACCGTCTTGGCGGCGACCGCCGCGCTGCCGCCACCGGCGGCCGCAGTGGCGGTCGTGGTGGGCGTGACGGTCTTGCCGGCGCCGTCGATGCGGAAGGTGTGCACCATGCCGCCCAACGGGATCTTGTCGAAGCCGTTGCTGAAGGCCAGGCCCGCGGCACCCAACGCGCCGTACGGATCGCCCGGATCCAGGCCGGCGGCGACCGGCAGGCCGATCCAGCCGCCGATACCCGAGAACACCGCCACGTACTGGTGGCCGTTGGCCTTGTAGGCGATCGGATTGCCGATGACGCCGGAGGGCAGCTTGGTCTCCCACAGCTTCTTGCCGGTGTCCTTGTCCACGGCGCGGAACCAGCCGTCCAGCGTGCCGTAGAACACCAGCCCGCCGTCGGTGACCAGGGTGCCGCTCCACACTGGGAACTTCTCCTTGATCTCCCACTTGGACTTGCCTTCGACCACGTCGAACGCCTTGACGATGCCCAGTGCGCCCGGCTCGTTGGGCTTCATCAGCACGTTGGCGAACACGTACGGCAGGCCCATCATGGTGTTGCCGCGCTCCTGCGGGTCGAGCTCCATGTGCCAGTTGTTGGTGCCGCAGAAGAACACCGCCGAATTGGCCGGATCCACCGAGCATGGCTGCTGGTCCTTGCCGCCCATCGCCGACGGGAACGCCTCCACCTTGCGGCCGCGTTCCAGCGGCGAATGCGCCGCGACCTTGACCGGGCGCCCGGTCTTCATGTCGATGCGCTCGGCCCAGTTGGCCGGCACGAACTTGTTGGCGCGCAGCAGCGTGCCGTCGCGGCGGTCGAGCACGTAGGCGAACCCGTTGCGGTCGAACTGCACCACCGAGGGCACCTGCTTGCCGTCGATGGTCAGGTCGACCAGGATCGGCTCGTTGATGCCGTCGTAGTCCCACTGGTCGAACGGGGTCTTCTGGTAGCCCCACACCGCCTCGCCGGTGTCGATCTTGCGCGCGAACAGGGTCATCGACCACTTGTTGTCGTACTCGCCGGTATCGCATTCCTTCTGCGTGGTCTTGCCGCAGCGGTACGACGGGCTCCACAGGCCGGGATTGCCGGTGCCGTAGTAGACCAGCTTGAGTTTCGGGTCGTAGCTGTACCAGCCCCAGGCCGCGCCGCCGCCGCGCTTCCAGCCTTCGTCGGGGTAGGTCTTCTGGCCGAGGTCGCCGAGTTGGCCGTGCTGCGGATTGGCCTTGTTGAAGTCCGGGCCGAGGCAGATGTCCTTGTCGGTGCCGGTGGCTTCGCAGGACCAGGCCTGCTTGCCGTCGGCCAGCGCGTACGCGGCGACGCGCCCGCGCACGCCGAACTCGTTGCCGCTGATGCCGGCCACGACCTTGCCGTCGGCGATGATCGGGGCCATGGTGATGGTCTCGCCTTTCTCGGGATAGGCGAGCTTCTGCTTCCACACTTCCTTGCCGGTCTTGGCATCGAGCGCGATCACGTCGCCGCTGAGGCTGCCGAACACCACCTTGCCGTCGGCGTAGGACGCGCCACGGTTGACCGTGTCGCAGCAGGCCACCGCCACCGCGCGCTCGTCCTGCTGCGGGGTGTACTTCCACAGCACCTTGCCGGCGTCTTCCTGCGACAGGTCGATCGCGAACACGTTGTTCGGATAGGCGCTGACCATGTACATGGTGCCGCCCACCACCAGCGGCTGGCCTTCATGGCCGCGGGTGGCGTCGGTCTTCATCTCCCACGACATCTTCAGGTTCTTGACGTTGTCGCGGTTGATCTCGGCCAGCGGGCTGTGCCGGGTCAGGCCGAAGTCGCGGCCGATGCCGCCCCAGTTGTCCGGGTTGGCGGCATTACTGGCGAACTCGCTGTCGGTATCGGCGACCGCGGCCGGCGCGGCGGCCGGCGGCTGCTGTGCGGCGGCCGGTGCGGCCGGCGCCGGAGCCTCTTCCTGCTTCTTGCAACCCGCCAATGCCAGCGCAGTGGCCAGCGCGAGCAGCGTACAAGCCTGGGTACGACGTGAATGACTGTGCATCGTTCTACTCCCCTCGTTGAAGAGCCGCGTCACTTCACCTATCGGCGTGTGCCACGGAACCTGAAGCGTGGATGTATACGAGCAACGTCCATGCCATCGCGGCGCTGCGATGCAACATCCCTTGACGTGCGGATCACGACGCCGGTTGTCGTCGCGAAGACGCCCACCAGCGCGGTCGAAGGTGTCTCGGAAACGTGACACTTTGTGCCACACGGTTGCATCGGGCGTGGCGCAGTGTGAGCACATGTGCCGGTGGCACACCCTGCGCCATCGCTGCGCTTGCCACACTGGCGCACACGGATGCGCACGGCGGGGCGCGCGACGGGGAGTGCGCATCCGGCACGCCTGCACCGATCTCGCCAGGGAGGGTCCGGCGCGCGGCGGCGGTCAGCCGCCGCGCAGCAGTCAGTGCGACTGCGGCCCGACGCGGTCCTGCCACCACGCCAGCAGCGCGGCGCAATCGGCGAAATGCAGGTCGGCCAGCGCCGGCCAGGGATTGTCCGGATGCAGCAGCACGGTGGTGGCGCCGGCATGGCGCCCGCACTGCAGGTCGTAGGCGTGGTCGCCGACCATCGCCAGTGCCTGCGGCGCCACGCCCCAGTGCTCGGCCAACTGCAGCAGGCCGCCGGGATGCGGCTTGGGCGGCGCCTCGTCGCGGCCGAGGATGGTGACGTCCTCGAACAGGTCGTCGACCTCGATCTCTTCCAGGGTCAGCTGCGCCAGCTCGCGCGCGTTGCGGGTGAGCACCGCCAGCCGGCAATCGGCCGCGTGCAGGGTGCGCAGCAGCGCCGGCGCGCCGTTGGCCGCGGTGGCCTCCTGGGCAAGCACGCGCTCGTGCTCCAGCAGCCAGGCGTGCTTGCTGGCGCGCTGCGCGTCCGGCAGCGCCGCTAGGTGCTGCAGGATGTCGGCCTGCGGCGGGATCTGCAGTTCGCGGCGGATCAGCGCGAAATCGTGCACGGCACGGGTCAGGGTGCCGTCCATGTCGAACACCCAGTGGCGCACCTGGCACAGCGCCTCGGCCGGCGGTGGCATGGCGGCATGCATCGCGCTCAATCCCAGCCCGGCATCTGCGCGCCGTCCAGGCCGCCGGTCTCGAACACCGCGGTGCGGGTGCCGCCGGCCTTCACCGGGAAGGTGATCTGCAGCACCGTGGTCTTGCGCGCCAGCTTCCACAGCGCCTTGTCGTCGCTGATGAACATGGCGATGGCCTCGTCGGTCTTGGGCCGCCAGGCCGCGGCCGCGTGCGGCGGCGCGTCGTCGGCCTTCAGTTCCACCTTGCAGCCGCCGGCGCAGCGGAAATCGCCGGACTGCAGCACGAGGTAGGCGCTGCGCTTCCATTCCGGATGGTCGCGGAACACCAGTTGCACCGGCTTGGGCCCGCTGCCGTCCACATCGACCTTGTCGCGGCTGTACAGCATCGCCGAGCGCTGCACGCCCTTGCCGGCCGGCACCTGCGAGTACTGCCAGGCCGCCTGCATGCGCCGCAGCTCGCGCGCCGCTTCGCCCTTGGCCTTGACCTCTGCGTAGCCGGGCTGGATGCGTTCGGCCGCGTCCGAGCCGGGGTACTGCTGCAGCAGCGCCGCGCCGTGGATCCGGGCCAGGTCCCAGTTGCCCGACTTCACCGCGGCGTCGTACTGCTTGGCCAGGTCGTCGGCCGCCTGCGCCTTGGCCTGCGCTTCGGCCGCGGCCTGCGCCTTGCGCTCGGCCTCGTGATCGCCGCAAGCGGCCAGGGCGACGGCGCACAGCGCGCCGAGCAGGATGCGTTTCATCGTGGGGTTCCTCGTTGGATCAGGGTGTCGATGGCCTGCGCGACCTCGACGGGCTTCTCGACGATGGACATGTGGCCGCTGCCGTCCAGCAGTACCTGGATCGCCTGCGGCAGGCGTTGCGCGTACAGCGCCAGCGCGCTGGCGTCGATCACCGCGTCCTGCACGCAATTCAGCAGCAGCGCCGGCTGGCGAATGCGCGCGGCCTCCTCGAACGGCAGGAACGCCTCCTCGCCGCGGCCGATGCGCGCCAGCACCTGCTGCTCGAAATCGGCCTCGCGGCGACGCCAGGCCACCACCGCCGGCACCGCCCAGCGCGGGATGCGCGGCTTGGCGCGCTCGAGCAGGAACACGGTGTCGATGTAGCGCTGCAGCGATGCGGCATCGTGCACCGCGAACGGATTGTGCCCGTCCAGCACCGCCTGGCCGAAGACGTTGTCGGCGAAGCGCACGCCGGCGGCGTTGAACAGGCCGACCCGGTCGAACACCGCCGGATGGCGCGCCGCGGCCAGCGCCGCGATGCCGCCTCCCATCGAATGCCCGAGCAGCACACATTCGCTGCCCGCACGGCGCGCGCACTGCATGGCGAACGCGGCCACGCGCTCGGCCTGCGCCACAAAGCCGTAGTCCTGCCCGGCGATGCGCTGGCTCTCGGCCCAGCCGGGCAGATCCGGGATCACCAGGTGATAGCGCGTGCCCAGCGCGCGCGCCAGCGGCAGCCAGTTCTCCTTGCTGCCGGTGAAGCCATGCACCAGCAGCAGGGTCGGCGCGGCGGGATCGGCCGCGGCGCGCACCAGATAGGTCCAGGTGTGCCCGGCGACCTGCGACTGGCGCCGCCGCAGCCCGCTGCCGCGGCGCTGGCGCAGGCTCTCCAGGCGCACCAGCAGGAAGGGATCGCGCGCCACCAGCAGCGCCCCGATCGGCATCGCCACGAGCGCCACGCACAGCAGCGACACCAGCAACGCCAGGGCGCCAGCCAGCAGCAGCAACATCATCAAGACCAGGGTCGCCATCACCATGGGGACACCGGAGCGCACAGGTCGCTCATGCGCTCACGCCACCACGTCGGCTTCGCCGAGATGGAGGGCCAGCCACACGGTCGGCTGGCCGGGATCGGTGAAAGTCACCCAATGCGGCGTATCGGCCGGGATGAACAGATGGTCGCCCGGCGCCAGCGCGACCTCGCGATCGCACAGCGCCACCCGCGCGCGACCGCGCAGCACCAGCACCCATTCGTCGTGCGCCTGCAGGTACGGCGACTCCTGCGGCGTGGTCTGCCCGTGCGAGACGATGCGCTCGACGCGGCAACCGGAGCGCCGCAGCAGTTCGGTGAAGATTTCGCCACCGCGGGCATCGGGCAATGCGTCCAGCAAGGAACCGGACAGCACGGGCGCGTCGGTCATCTCAGCAACCCCTCGGGAGGCGCACGCAGGCCCGCGCGCATCGGCGCCGGCAACGATCTGCCATGGCACTGGCGCTTGCAGCGGAGACCGGGGCAGCGGTGGCGAACGATGTCATGCGCGCATGGACCGAGGACCATCGGGACTGCCGAGGATATCGCGAATGCGTGGCAGCAGGTCGTGCTGATCGACGGCGGTGCGTGTGGAATCCGTTAAGGCGGCACTGCACAGGCACGCGCCTCATGCCGGCGGCGCATGCGACGCCGCAGATGACGACGTCCTGCAACGCGGGCGCGGCCATGCCGCCACCATCGCACCCTCCCCGCGCGACGCGATCGTCGCCACACGCCGGCCGCACACACGCACACGGCGCCGGGAGTGCTCCCGGCGCCGTGTGCGCGGTCTTTCGCGGGCGACTTGCGTCAGTGCGCGGTGCTGCCGGCCTTGGCCTTGTCCAGCATCTCCTGCACCGACACCGTGGTGATCGGGTGGTAGCCGGGCTTGGCCTTGGCGAACACCTCTTCGGCGAAGGCGAGCCCGTCCGGGGTCTTCACCAGTTCGGCGTAGATCGGCAGGATCAGCTTGCGGCGGCCGACGCGGGCGATGAACTCGCCGGCGGCCGGGCGCGCGTCCACGTAGCCGCTGCGGATCGCCAGCGGATACCAGCGCATGGCGATCTCGCCGTTGGCGGTGCCGGTGAAGTGGTAGGCGTCGTCGAGCTGCTTGAGCTGCGCCGGGGTCAGCTTCTCGCCCAGGCCGCTGAGGAAGCGCGTCCACTCCTGGGTGCTCCAGGCATCGGTCACCTGCTTGCCCGGCAACGTGCCGCTGCCGGTCCAGGCGATGCGCGCGGTGTCGACCATGGCGAAGTTGCGCGAACGCGCCTTCTGCGCGAACGCCGGAATGCCCGGCTCGTCCAGCCACGCATGCAGTTCCTGCGCGGTCACCGCGTTCGGCTTCTTGGGCAGCAGGTGGGTCTTCAGGTACTCGACGAACTGATCGGTGTTGGCGCTCTGGAACGCGTGGTCGTCGAACCAGCCGCGCAGGAACGGATCGAAGGTGTCGCGGCCGAAGCGCTGTTCCAGGAACTGCAGGAACCATGCGCCCTTGACGTAGGCGACCTGGCTCAGCGCCTCGTCCGGATCGCGCTCGGTCAGCGCCGGCAGCGCCAGCGCCTGGTCGGCCGGGCTCATGCCCTTCAGTTCGGCGAGCAGGTCGGTCTGGTCGATCTCGCGCTCCATCTCCGCCGCTTCCGGGCCGTACAGCGCCTCGGTGATGCGCGCCTGCACGTAGGTGGTGAAGCCTTCGTTGAGCCAGATGTCCTTCCAGCTGGCGTTGGTCACCAGGTTGCCGGACCAGCTATGCGCCAGTTCGTGCGCGATCAGCGACACCAGCGACTTGTCGCCGACGATCACCGTCGGGGTGGCGAAGGTCAGGCGCGGATTCTCCATGCCGCCGAACGGGAACGACGGCGGCAGCACCAGCATGTCGTAGCGGCCCCAGCGATACGGACCGTACAGCGTCTCGGCGGCCACGATCATCTTCTCGGTGTCCTCGAACTCCTTGGCCGCCTTGTCGACCATCGCCGGCTCGGCCCACACGCCCGAGCGCGCCGAGATCGGCTTGAACACCAGGTCGCCGGCGGCGATCGCCAGCAGGTAGGACGGGATCGGCTGCGGCATCTTGAAGCGGTAGTCGCCGTTGCACACCGCCTTGGGATCGTTGTCGGCGCTCATCAGCACCATCACGTCCGGACGCGAGACCACGTGCGCGCTGTAGGTGAAACGCACGCTCGGCGTGTCCTGCAGCGGCACCCACGAACGTGCGTGGATCGCCTGCGACTGACTGAACATGAAGGGCAGCTTCTTGCCCTCGGTCATCGACGGCTCCAGCCACTGCAGGCCCGAGGCGGTCGGCGCGGTGTGGTAGGTGATGCTGATCGTCTGCGGCTGGGTCGGCGCCTCGATGGTCAGCTTGCTGCCGTAGATCTTGTCCGCCGGCGCCAGCGCGTACTGCAGCGGCGCCTGCTGGCCCTTGCCGTCGTCGGCCTGCACCTTCTCGATGGTCAGGTCGCGCGTATCCAGCACCAGTTGCTTGGCGCTCTTGTCCTTCCAGTCCAGCGTGTAGGTGGCGGTGCCGCCGATCTGCTTGCTGTCGAAATCCAGCTTCAGATCCAGCGCCAGATCCTTGATCACGACCTTGGACGGCTCGGCGTAGGAGGTCTCGTCATGGCTGCGGTCGGCCGGCTTGGCCGCGGCGGGTGCCGGCTTGGCGGCAGTGGCGGCCGCATCGGGCGCGGACGCTTCACGGGAACACCCGGACGCGATCACCGCGGCCAGGGACAACAACAGGAACGGGGAACGCATGGCAGTAACCGGTTCGAGGAAAACTCGCAGTCTACCGGAAGGCCGGGATTCGGGATTCGGGGGTGGGGATTCGCAACGGGAGTGCGGCGCGCGCTGACGAATCCCGAATCTTCAATTCCCATCCCGGCTCCACTCAGATCTTGTCGCCGAGTGGATCGCCACGATGCCGCCCGCAAGGTTCCTGTAGTGGTTGCGGGCGAAGCCGGCTGCTTCCATCCTTGCCTTCACGTCCTGCGGCGAATGCTTGCGCCGGCACCGCCGGACCGCGCGTCGGGACTGAAGTCCCTCCCACAAAGACGGCACAGGGCCCGCGATCAGTCAGCACCGATCGCCTGCTCTTACGATTCCCGAATCCCGATTCCCGAATCCCGGCTTTCTGTGGCAGATGCTTACACCGGCACCGCCGGACCGCGCGTCGGGACTGAAGTCCCTCCCACAAGAACAGCCCAGCGCCGCGATCGGCCTGCAACCGATCGTCCGCTCTTACGATTCCCCAATCCCGATTTCCGAATCCCGCTTTCTGTGGCAGATGCTTGCGCCGGCACCGTCGGACCGCGCGTTGGGACTGAAGTCCCTCCCACAAGAACAGCCCAGCGCCGCGATCGGTCAGCCACCGATCGCCCGCTTTTGCGATTCCCGAATCCCGATTCCCAATTCCCGGCTTTCTGTGGCAGATGCTTACACCGGCACCGCCGGACCGCGCGTCGGGACTGAAGTCCCTCCCACAAGAACAGCCCAGCGCCGCGATCGGTCAGCCACCGATCGCCCGCTCTTGCGATTCCCCAATCCCGAATCCCGAATCCCGGCTTTCTGTGGCAGATGCTGCGCCGGCATCGTCGGACCGCGCGTCGGGACTGAAGTCCCTCCCACAAGAACAGCCCAGCGCCGCGATCGGTCAGCCACCGATCGCCCGCCTTTGCGAATCCCCAATCCCGGCTCTAAATCCTATAGCCCGAGTGGATCGCCACGATGCCGCCGGTCAGGTTCTTGTAGTGGCTGCGGGCGAAGCCGGCCTCTTCCATCATCGCCTTCAGCGCGTCCTGCGGCGGATGCTTGCGGATGCTTTCGGCCAGGTACTGGTAGCTGTCGGCGTCCTTGGCGAACAGTTGGCCCAGGCGCGGCAGCACCTTGAACGAATGGAAGTCGTACAGCGGCTTGAACCAATCGGCGGTGACTTCGGAGAACTCCAGCACCCGCGCCTGGCCGCCGACCTTGAGCACGCGGTACATCTCGCGCAGTGCGGCGTCCTTGTCGGTGACGTTGCGCAGGCCGAAGGCGATGGTCACCAAGTCGAAGCTCTGGTCCGGGAACGGCAGCGCCTCGGCGTTGCACTGCACGTAGTCCAGGCCCGCGACCAGGCCGCGGTTGGTGAGGCGGTCGCGGCCCACCGAGAGCATGCCGGCGTTGATGTCGCCCAGCACGATCTCGCCGTCGGCACCGACCCGGTCCTTCAGCAGCGCGGCGATGTCGCCGGTGCCGCCGGCCAGGTCGAGCACGCGGTCGCCCGGCTTGACCTGCGCGGTGGCGACGAAATAGCGCTTCCAGACCCGATGGATGCCCATGCTCATCAGGTCGTTCATCAGGTCGTAGTTGCCGGCGACCGAGGTGAAGACCTCGCCGACCAGCTTCTGCTTGTCCTTGGCGGCGACGTCGCGGAAGCCGAAATGGGTGGTGCCGGATTTGTAGGGGGATTCGCTCATGCCGGGATTATCGCACTGCCGGCCGCTCCGTGCCGGTGAAGCGCCGCCCGGGATGACAGCCGCCGGCTGCCTGCGCCAGACTGCCGGCCGACTCCCTTTCCCCCGGGCCATCCCATGCTGACCACCCCCGACTACCGCGCCCTGCTCGACACCGCCATCGCCGAAGCCCGCCAGGGCCTGGCCGAGGGCGGCATCCCGATCGGCGCCGCCCTGTACCACCGCGACGGCCGCCTGCTCGGCTGCGGCCACAACCGCCGCGTGCAGGAAGGCGACCCGTCCGTGCATGGCGAGACCGACGCCTTCCGCAAGGCCGGGCGCCAGCGCCGTTACAAGGACACCATCATGGTCACCACCCTGGCGCCGTGCTGGTACTGCAGCGGCCTGGTGCGGCAGTTCAACATCGGCACCGTGGTGGTCGGCGAATCGGTGACCTTCCAGGGCGGCATCGACTGGCTGCGCGAGAGCGGCGTGGAGGTCATCGACCTGCACAGCCAGGAGTGCATCGACCTGCTCGGCGGCTTCATCGCCGCGCACCCGGACGTGTGGAACGAGGACATCGGCGAGGACTGAGCGTCCCGCCGACGCGCCCACGGGCCGACACCAGGCCATGCCGAGCGACGCCGACCTGGCGCGCCGGCTTGCCCCGCCCGAGCCTCGCCGCCGCCGCGCCAGCACCACGGCGCGGCCAAGCCTGAGTACCCCAGCGCCAGCAGCGGCGGGAAGGGCTCTACCGCCCGAGTGTTATATTGTTTCAAAATTAACACTGATCGCACCGCATGCCGTCTGTTGCCCTCGTTTCGCCCGCCTCCCTCGCCGTTCCCGCGACGCCCGCCGCGCGACTGGCCCCGATCGACCTGCTGCGCGGCACGGTGATGCTGCTGATGCTGCTCGACCACGTGCGCGAGACCTTCTACCTGCACCACCCGGTCGGCGACCCGATGGAGGTGGAGGGCACGGCGCCGGCGCTGTTCGTCGCGCGCACCCTCGCCCACCTGTGCGCGCCGGTGTTCGTGTTCCTCACCGGCCTGTCGGCCTGGCTGTATGCGTCCCGGCAGGCCGACGGGCGCGCGGCCGCCGCCCGCTTCCTGCTCAAGCGCGGCCTGTTCCTGATCGCGCTGGAGCTGACCCTGGTCAACCTGGCCTGGAGCGGCGCCTTCCCGCCGCAGGCGCTGTACCTGCAGGTGATCTGGGCGATCGGCCTGAGCATGCTCGCCCTGGCCGCACTGCTGTGGCTGCCGCGGCCGGCGCTGGCCCTGCTCGGCGCGGCGCTGGTCGCCGGCCACCACCTGCTGGACGATGTGCAGGTGCAGGGCGACGGCCCGCTCGCGGCGGTCTGGGCGGTGCTGCACGACCGGCGCTGGCTGGAGTTGGGCGAGCTGCGCCTGCGCACCTCCTACCCGGTGCTGCCGTGGATCGGGGTGATCGCGCTCGGCTACGCCGCCGGCCCCTGGTACGGCGCCGCCGCCGAGCCGGCGCAGCGCCAGCAGCGCCTGCTGGCCTGGGGGCTGGGCGCGCTGGCCGGCTTCCACCTGCTGCGTTGGCACAACGGCTACGGCGATGCGCCCTGGCAGGCGCAGGACGACCTCGCGCATACCGCGATGAGCTTCTTCAACGTCACCAAGTACCCGCCGTCGCTGCAGTTCCTGCTGCTGACCTTGGGCGTAGGCCTGCTGTTGCTGCGCCTGTACGAGCACCCCGCCGTGGCCCGTACCCTGGCGCCGCTGGCGACGATCGGCGCGGCGCCGATGTTCTTCTACCTGCTGCACCTGTACGTGCTGAAGCTCGGCTACCTGGCCGCGCTGGCGCTGTGGGGCACCAACCAGGGCGACCTGTTCGGCGTGGACAGCGTGGCCGCGCTGTGGGCGATCGCCGCCTTGCTGGGCCTGGCCCTGTACTGGCCCACCGCCGCGTTCGCGCGGCTGAAGGCGCGGCGCCGCGACCTTGGCTGGCTGCGCTACTTCTAGGTTCATCCGCGTGCAATGCAGGCGTGGTCGACTGCCGGTTCCCTCGTCCGCGCCTGGAGACCTGCGATGTCCACCCGCCTGCCGCAGTTGCTGCTGATCGGCCTGACCCTCGCCGCCTGCGCCGGATGCGCGACTGCGGCGAGCAAGCGCGACGCCTGGGTGGTGCAGCAGATCCATGACTACAACCATCCCTACGCCGCGCAGCGCGCCGAGTTGGATACCAAGATGGCGACCATGGCCACCGGCGCCTACGCCTTCTACCGCGGCACCGACCACATTTTCTACCAGGACATGAAAACCCTGCCGGGCTCGCTGTGGACCTCGCCGCAGACCGGCTACACCTGGCTCGGCGGCGACACCCACCTCGGCAACTTCGATGCGGCGCGCGACAGCAGCGGCAAGGCGGTGTTCAAAGTCGCCGACTTCGACGAAGGCCACCTCGGCCAGTACGTGTGGGACCTGCGCCGGCTCGCCGCGAGCATGGTCCTGGCCGGGCGCGACAACGGCCTGTCCGACAGCGACATCGGCGACGCCATCGACATCATGGTCGGCGCCTACCTGGACAAGATCGCCGATTTCCGCGGCAGCGACGCCGAAGAAAGCTTCCAGCTGAGCAAGCGCAACACCAGCGGCGCGGTGGCCAAGATCATCGACAGCGCCGACGGCAAGAGCCGCAGCAGCCTGCTGTCCAAGTACACGGTGGTCAACGGCGGCAAGCGCCAGTTCCAGAACCTGGACAACCTGGTCGCGGTGGACGCCGGCACCGCCTCGGCGGTGGCCGCGGCGATGAACGGCTACATCGGCTCGATCGCCGCGTCCAAGCGCTATGCCGCCAGCTACTACAGCATCAAGGACGTGCGCCAGAAGCTGGGCTCGGGCACCGGCAGCCTCGGCCGCCTGCGTCTGTACGTGCTGATCGAAGGCCCGAGCGCGTCGACCAGCGACGACGTGATCCTGGAGTGGAAGCAGGAAGCGGCCAGCGTGGTCGCCGTGGCCGCGCCGTCGCAGATGCCGGCCTCCACCTACGACAACAACGAGGGCGCGCGGGTGACGCGTACCGCCAAGGCGCAGACCATCGACGCCGACGTGCTGGTCGGCTACGCCAGCGTCGACGGCACCCCGTTCTACGTGCACGAGAAATCCCCGTTCCAGCAGGACCTGGACCCGACCGCGCTGGACAGCGCCGGCAAGCTCGCCACCGCCGCCACCTACCTGGGTCAGGCCCTGGCCTCGGCGCATGCGCTGGCCGACCAGGACTACGACCCGAACGTGGTGCCCTACAGCATCGACAAGCAGATCGACCAGGCGGCCAGCAGCAAGAGCGGGCTGAAATCGGAACTGCGCCAGTTCGCGTTCGACTACGCCGCGCAGGTGCAACTGGACTGGCAGTCGTTCGTGGCTGCGTACAAGGCGGGCACGCCACTGTATTGAACGCGGCGGGGGTGGCCGGGATCGCCCACGCCGTCTTGGCGCTGCGGGAAACATACCCCGGCCTGCGGCACGCTCTCCTGTCGGAGCGATTCTCGTCCCCTTTTGTGGGATCCCAGTCGCGACGAGGCCTTACCGGCAAGTCCCGTCACGACGGAAGTCGCTCCTTGTATTTGGACATGGAGCCCTGATGGCGTTATGTCTACGGTTCTTCTTTTCGTCCGACACGCAAATCTCAAGCGAAAGCAAAGGCTTTCGCCCATACGGGCGAGTTACTTTTCTTTGCTCGCGCAAAGAAAAGGTAACCAAAAGAAAGCGCGCCCTGCCTCGCGCCCTCCGCGCTAACGCGCTCCGGGTCCGCGTCCATCACGGGGATCCGCGGAAGGGGCATCCTGCCCCTGCCGCGGACGGCGCACATCCCTGTGCGCCGCCCTTCGGGTTTTTCCCCGCGATGGCCGCCGCTTCGGAAGGGAACCCAGTAAGTCAAAAGCAAGGGCAAGGGCAAGGGCAAGGGCAAGAGCCAAAGCCAAGCGACCGCGACTCCCACAGGGACTCGTGGTGATCGCTGTCCGGGCGCGATGTGGGAGGGACCTTCGTCCCCTTTTGTGGGATCAGGCACGACGGCTTCCGAGGCCAGATCGTCCGCCTACGCAGTTCGTCGTGGTTGCATGACAGTTGACTTCCACAAAGGGGAACGCATCGCGGGCGTGCGTCGACCCGGAATTACAGGATGTACCGGCTCAGATCCGGGTCCTGCACCAGTTCGCCCAGGTGCGCATCGACATAGGCCGCGTCCACGGTGACGCTCTGCCCGTCGCGGTCCGGGGCTTCGTAGCTCAGCGTGTCGAGCAGGCGCTCGAGCACGGTGTGCAGGCGCCGCGCGCCGATGTTCTCCTGGCGCTCGTTGACCAGGAACGCGATCTCCGCCAGGCGCGCGATGGCCTCGTCGGTGAAGCGCAGGCTCACGCCCTCGGTCAGCAACAGCGCTTCGTACTGCTTGGTCAGCGCCGCCTTCGGCTCGGTGAGGATGCGGATGAAGTCGTCCTTCGACAGCGCCGACAGTTCCACGCGGATCGGGAAGCGGCCCTGCAGCTCCGGGATCAGGTCGCTGGGCTTGGCGAGGTGGAACGCGCCGGAGGCGATGAACAGGATGTGGTCGGTCTTGACCGTGCCGTACTTGGTGCTGACGTTGGAACCTTCCACCAGCGGCAGCAGATCGCGCTGCACGCCTTCGCGCGAGACGTCGCCGCCGGTGGCGCCGGCCTCGCTGCGCTTGGCCACCTTGTCGATCTCGTCGATGAACACGATGCCGTGCTGTTCGCAGGCCTCGATCGCCGCGGCGCGCACATCGTCCTCGTTGACCAGCTTGCCCGCCTCTTCCTCGATCAGCAGCGGCCGCGCGGCCTTGATGGTCAGCTTGCGCGACTGCGACTTGCCGCCACCGAGGTTGGAGAACATCTGCCGCAACTGCTGGCCCATTTCCTCCATGCCCGGCGGGGTCATGATGTCCATGCTGACGTTGACCGCGACATCCAGTTCGATCTCGCGCTCGTCCAGTTCGCCGGCACGCAGCATGCGCCGGAACTTGCTGCGGGTGTCGCTGTCCTGCGCCGAGGGCTCGTTGCGTGCGGCTTCCGGATCGAAGCCGATGCCGGCGCTGCGCCGCGGCAGCAGCGCATCGAGGATGCGGTCTTCGGCGCGCTCCTCGGCCTGCGTGCGCACGCGGGTCTTGGCCTGCTCGCGGTACAGCTTGACCGCGGTGTCGGCCAGGTCGCGCACGATCTGCTCCACATCCTTGCCGACGTAGCCGACCTCGGTGAAGCGCGTGGCCTCGACCTTGACGAACGGCGCATTGGCCAGCGTCGCCAGGCGCCGCGCGATCTCGGTCTTGCCGACGCCGGTGGGGCCGATCATCAGGATGTTCTTCGGCATCACTTCGTTGCGCAGCGCATCGGGCAACTGCATGCGCCGCCAGCGGTTGCGCAGCGCGATCGCCACCGCGCGCTTGGCCTCGTGCTGGCCGACGATGTGGCGGTCCAACTCCTGCACGATCTCGCGCGGGGTCATGGTGCTATGGGTATCGGTCATGGTCGGGAAATCGAAGAGGGAATCGGGAATGGAGAATCGGGAATGGGAAAGCAGGCGTCATCGGTGACGGAGACGGGAACCGCTGTTGCGATTCCCCAGTCCCCATTCCCGATTCACAGCTCTTCCACCACCACGTTGCGATTGGTGTAGATGCAGATGTCGCCGGCGATGTTCAGCGCTTCGACGGCGATGGTGCGCGCGTCCAGCGTGGTGTGGCCGAGCAGCGCGCGCGCCGCAGACAAGGCGTAGGAACCACCGGAGCCGATGGCGATGATGCCGTCCTCCGGTTCGATCACATCGCCGGTGCCGCTGATGATCAGCGAGGTTTCCTCGTCGGCGACCGCCAGCAGCGCCTCGAGCTTGCCGAGGCGGCGCTCGGTGCGCCAATCCTTGGCCAGTTCCACCGCGGCGCGGGTCAGCTGGCCGTGCTTCTCCAGCTTGGCCTCGAACAGTTCGAACAGGGTGAACGCATCGGCGGCGGCGCCGGCGAAGCCGGCCAGCACCTGGCCCTCGCGGCCGAGCCGGCGCACCTTGCGCGCATTGCCCTTCATCACGGTGTGGCCCAGGGTCACCTGGCCATCGCCGGCCACGGCGACGCGACCATCGCGGCGCACCGACAGGATCGTGGTGGCGTGGAAAACATTGGGGTTCTGACTGGGATCCATGCGGCCTCCGGAGCGATGACTCAGGTGTGGGGGCTGGCGGCGCGCGGTTCAAGCGTCGCCGAGCCGGGCATGCGCCGGCCGTGCCGGATCGGCAGCGATACCCCACGCGACGTACCAGTCCTCGCCCTGGGTTTCGATCGGATGCAGGGTGCGCCCGGCGCCGTTGCCGCAAGCCAGGTCGTGTGCCGCGCAATCGCGATCGCAGCCCCAGCACAGCCGTTCGGCGCGGCGCGGCGCCAACGGAAAGGGGTTGGCCATCGGTGAGCCCTCGCAACGTGGGAGGACAGTGTCCTCCCGCCTTTGCCGACTCGCCTTGATCCAGAACAAGCGCGGGTGCGATGGCAACCGTGCGGTCGCAATGCAGCGCTCAGGACTTGCGCTTGGCCCGCGGGTGCGATGCGTCGTAGACCTTGGCCAGGTGCTGGAAGTCCAGATGCGTGTAGATCTGCGTGGTGGCGATGTCGGCATGGCCGAGCAGTTCCTGCACGCCGCGCAGGTCGCCGGAGGATTCCAGGATGTGGCTGGCGAAACTGTGCCGCAGCATGTGCGGATGCACGTGCTTGAACAGGCCCTGGCGCCCGGCCAGTTGCTTGATGCGGATCTGCACCGCGCGCGCGCCGATCGGCGCCCCGCCACGGCCCGGGAACACCGGCGCGGCAGCCTCGCCCCGGCTTTCCTCGCGCCACGCCAGCAACGCGGCGCGCGCGTGCGAGCCGACCGGCACCAGCCGCTGCTTGTTGCCCTTGCCCAGCACACTGACCATGCCGGCGACGAAATCCAGATCGCGCCAGCGCAGCGCGCACAGTTCGCTCAGGCGCAGGCCGGAGGAATAGAACAACTCCAGCAGCGCGCGGTCGCGCAGGCCCAGCGGCGCATCGGTCGGCACTTCGACCAGGCGCACCGCCTCGTCGGCGTCGAGCACCTGCGGCAGCTTGCGCGGCGCCTTCGGCGCGCGCAGTGCCGCGGCCGGGCTGGTGGCGATGTGGCCGTGCTTGAGCAGCCACGCATAGAAACTGCGGCACGCCGACAGGCGCCGCTGCAGGCTCTTGGGCGACAGCCCGCGACGGTGCTCGGCGGCGATGAAATTGCGCAGTTGCGCGGCATCCAGCGCGGCCGGTTCGCCAAGCAGGTTGGCGGCCGCCCACGCCTCCAGCGCCGCCAGGTCGCGGCGGTACGCGTCCAGGGTATGCGCGGACATGCGCCGCTCGACCTGCAGGTAGGCGAGGAACCGGGACGCGGGACCCGGGACCCGGGACCCGGGAGACGCGGCCTCGCTCGCGATGCCAGCAGTGCCCTGCCCGGCCTGATGATCGGCAGCGCCGGTTCCGGCGCTGTCCCGGGTCCCGGGTCCCGGATCCCGAGTCCCGGCCCCACTCATCGCTGCAACGCCACCGCCAGCGCCTCGCCCATCATGCGCAGGAACAAGGTGCCCATGCCGGGATAGAACCGGTTCGGGTCGCGGCTGCCGACCGCGATCAGGCCCAGGCCGGGCAGCGGCAGCAGCGCGGTGGATTGCACTTCGTCCACGCGCTCGCCGTACAGCAGCGCCTGCTTTTCCGGTTGCAGGCGGCCGCAGATCGGCTCGCCGTCCTTCAGGCAATCGCGGAACGGCGCCAGCCGCGGATCGTCGACCGCCAGCACCTGCAGCCACGGCGCCTGTTCCAGGCCGGGCAAGGGCTGCAGCAGCACGATGCTGACCAGGTCGCCCTGGAAATCCTCCTGCAGCGACGCGGCCATCGCGCGCACGCTGTCGGCGGCGCTGCGCTGGCGCATCAGCGCCAGGGTCAACTGATGGGTGCGCACCGCCAGCCGCTCGTTGACCTGCGCGTTGGCGGCCAGGTCGGCCAGCCGCCGCGACAGTTCGCGGTTCTTGTCGCGCAGCACTTCCAGCTGGTAGCTGGCCAGCGACGCGGTGGGACCGTCGTCGCGCGGTACCACCAGGGTCAGCGCCAGATCGGGAAACTGTTTGAGGAAGCCGGGATGGCGCCGCAGCCACGCCGCCACCTCGTGCGCACCGATCTTGTCCTGGCTGTCGCTCATCGGATCCATTCTCCATCGAAGACGAACGTCGCCGGCCCGGACATCACCACCGATGCGGTGTCTTCCGGCCATTGCACGCGCAGTTCGCCGCCCGGCAGGCTGACGCGCACGTCGCGCTCCACCCGGCCGCGCTGCATCATCACCGCGGCCGCCGCGCAGGCGCCGCTGCCGCAGGCCAGGGTCTCGCCGACGCCGCGCTCGTACACGCGCAGGCGCAGGTGGCCGCGGTCGATCACCTGCACGAAGCCGACGTTGACCGAATCCGGGAACGAGGCGTGCTGCTGCAGCAACGGACCCAGGCGTTCCACCGGTGCCGCATCGACCAGGCCCACTTCCAGCACCGCGTGCGGGTTGCCCATCGACACCGCGCCGAAGCGCACGCTGCCGCCCTGCAGCGGCAGCACGTATTCGTCGCGCGCACGCGGGAAGCCGACCAGCGGCACGTCCTCCGGCGCGAAGCGCGGCACGCCCATCGCCACGGCGAATTCGCCGCTGGCGCTGCGGGTGATGTGGTGACTGCCGGCGGGGCTTTCGATGACGAAATCGTCCGCGGCCGGCGCAATGCCGTCGCGCACCAGCCAGGCCGCGACGCAGCGCGCGCCGTTGCCGCATTGCCCGGCGGCGCTGCCGTCGGTGTTCCAGATGCGGTAGCTGGCGACCGCCGCGGCGTCGCGCGGCGGTTCGATGGTCAGGATCTGATCGCACCCGACGCCGAAGTGGCGGTCGGCCAGGCGCACCGCCAGTGCGGCGTCCGGCGGCGGGGTGCCGTCGCGCAGGTCGAGCACCACGAAATCGTTGCCCGCGCCCTGCATCTTGCTGAAACGCAGGCGCGCGTCGTGGCGGGCCTCACTCATTCCCATTGGTGGGCATGGTGGTGTCGTTGGCCGGCGGGCGCTGCCCGTCCACCGGCTGCGCCTGCCCGGCGGGATCGGTGGTCGCCGGCGGCGTCGCATCCGGCGCGGGCGTGGCGGGCGCGGCTTCCACCGGCACCGGCTTCTGCGGCATCACCAGCGGACCCTTGTTGCCGCAACCGGCCAGGGCCAGCAACGCAGCGGCGGAGAGAACGAGACGGATCGGAGAAGAGGACGATGTGCTCATGCGCCGAGTATAGCCACACCGGCATGAACCGGCTGTGCCGCGGTCGCGTGACGCGGCGCGCTCACGCCTGCGGCGGTTCCGGCCGCCACCACAGCCATAGCGCCACCGCGCTCATGCAGCCGATCGCCAGCACCTGCACCCACAGCCGGTGCACGAACAGCAGCAGCACCAGCGCGCACGCGGCCATGGTCAGCGTCGCCATCCACTTGCCGCGGCGGCTGACCGCGCCATGCCGTTCCCAGTCGCGGATGCTGCGGCCGAAACGCGGATCGCGCAGCAGACGCCGGCGCAGCCGCGGCGAACCGCGCGCGGCGGCGTAAGCGGCGATCAGCACGAACACCGTGGTCGGCAAGCCCGGCACGAAGATGCCGACGATGCCGGTCGCCAGGCTGGCATAGGCCAGCAGCCACCAGGCCCAGCGGAAACGGGAGTGCGTGCGCATGGCGGCATGATAAGCCTGCGCTGGCACGGGCAGGTGGCGACCGTCTGTCGACGCAACCGAGGTAGCCGTGCGGCAGCGGCTATGGGAGCCGCTTCGGCCGCGATGGAAGAAGCCACCGGTGCGTCCGACTCTTTGCAGTCGGGACCCAAGTCCCTCCCACAAGGCATTGCCAAGCCGTCAGCGCTGCTGCATGGCATGGCGCAAAGGCCATCGACCCTTCAGGTCCGACTCGGCCGCCATGCTCACTGTGGGAGCGGCTTCAGCCGCGACGCGTGAAGCCACTGGTGCGTCTGATCTGATTGCAGTCGGGACTGAAGTCCCTCCCACAGGAGCGACCACGCCGCCAGCGCGACTGCCGGCTCTCGCGCGGTGATTCCGCCCACGTGGGAGCGGCTTCAGCCGCGACGCGCGAAGCCACTGGTGCGTCTGATCTGATTGCAGTCGGGACTGAAGTCCCTCCCACAGGAGTGATCGCGCCGCCAGCGCGACTGCCGGCTCTCGCGCGGTGATCAAGCGTTCCGCCCACCGCAGGAGCGGCTTCAGCCGCGACGAGCGAAGCCTTCGGCTTGTCCGACCTTGGCGCAGTCGGGACTGAAGCCCTCCCACAAGGCATTGCCAAGCCGTCAACGCTGCTGCATGGCATGGCGCATCAGCGATCGACCCTTCAGCCGCCATGCTCACTGTGGGAGCGGCTTCAGCCGCGACGCGTGAAGCCACGGGCCATCCGCCATCCAACCAAACATCGGGATGGGCCGGCCTCACGCCAGCCGCCCCACCTGCGCATCGGCCAGCCCGCAGGCCGGCCGATGCGTGCGGCCCTCACTTGGCCGGCTGCTCCACGCCCAACTGGTCCAGCATGAAGGCATAGGACTCGGCCATTTCGCGGTAGCGACGGAAGCGGCCGGACTTGCCGCCGTGGCCGGCTTCCATGTTGACGCGGAACACGATCGGCTGGCTGCCGGTGTCGTTCTCGCGCAACTTGGCCACCCACTTGGCCGGTTCCCAGTACTGCACCTGCGAGTCCCACAGGCCGGTGCCGACGTACATCGCCGGGTAGGCCTGGCGGCTGACGTTGTCGTAGGGCGAGTAGCTGAGCATGTAGTCGTAGTACGCCTTCTGCTCGGGATTGCCCCACTCGTCGTACTCGTTGGTGGTCAGCGGGATGCTCGGGTCGAGCATGGTGGTGACCACGTCCACGAACGGCACCTGCGCCACCAGCACGCGGTAGTCCTTGGGCGCCATGTTCGCCACCGCGCCCATCAGCAGACCGCCGGCGCTGCCGCCAGCCGCGGCGACGCGATCCGGTGCCGCATAGCCCTGCTGCACCAGCCCGCGGGTGACGTCGATGAAGTCGTTGAAGGTGTTCTTCTTGTGCAGCAGCTTGCCCTGGTCGTACCAGTCGCGGCCCATTTCCTGGCCGCCGCGGATGTGCGCGATGGCGTAGACCACGCCACGGTCGAGCAGGCTCACCACCGGCAGGTTGAACGCCGGATCGGTGGACATGCCGTAGCTGCCGTAGGCGTACTGGTACAGCGCGGCGCTGCCGTCCTTCTTGAAGCCCTTCTTGTAGACCAGCGACACCGGCACCTTGACCCCGTCGCGCGCGGTCACCCAGACGCGTTCGGTCTGGTACTTGCTGGCGTCGTAGCCGATCACCGGCTGCTGCTTGAGCAGCCTGCGCTCGCCGGTGCGGGTGTTGAGTTCGTAGGTGGTGGCCGGGGTGGTCAGCGAGGTGTAGCTGTAGCGCAGCCACGGCGTGTCCGGTTCGGCATTGATCGACAGGCCCATCGAGTACGCCGGCTCGTCGGCCTTGACGTATTCCTCCTTGCCGTCGGCGAAGTGCAGGCGGATCCGCTCCAGGCCGTCGGAGCGCTCGGCGATGGCGGTGAAGCCGTCGAACAGTTCGAAGCCGTCGATGAACACCTTTTCGTCGTAGGGCAGCCAGCTCTGCCACTGGTCGCGCGAGGTGGCGCCGTCGGGCGCGGTCATCAGCGCGTAGTTCTTGGCCTTCCAGTTGGTGCGGATCACCCAGCGGCCGTCGAAATGATCGGCGTGGTACTCGACGTCGCGCTCGCGCGGCGCCAGCACGGTGAAGCGCTGCGGATCGGCGGCCGGCGCGTAGCGCTGCTCGGAGGACACGGTGCTTTCGACGCCGATGACGATGTACTTGTCGTCGCGGGTGCGGCCCACGCCCATGTAGAAGCTGTCGTCCTTCTCCTCGTACACCAGCGCGTCCTGCGCGGCGGGCGTGCCGAGCACGTGCTTCTTGACCCGCACCGTCAGCAGCGTCTCCGGGTCGTTCTCGACGTAGAACAGGGTCTTGTTGTCGTCGGCCCACACCACGTCCGGCGACACGCCGGGGATACGGTCGGCATAGACCTCGCCGGTGTCCAGGTTCTTGAAGCGCACCACGTACTGGCGGCGGCCGACGTCGTCCTCGGTCCAGGCGAGAATGCGGTTGTCCTGACTGACCGCCGCGTCGCCGACGCTGAAATAGCCCTTGCCGGCGGCCATGGCGTTGACATCGAGCAGGATCTCCTCCGGTGCCTCCATGCTGCCCTTGCGGCGCGCCTGGATCGGGTAGTCCTTGCCGCTCTCGTAGCGGGTGTAATACCAGTAGCCGCGCTCGCGGTACGGCACGCTGCTGTCGTCCTGCTTGATGCGTCCGACGATCTCCTCGTACAGCCGGTCTTCCAGCGGCTGCAGCGGCTTCAGCACCTGGTCCGCGTAGGCGTTCTCGGCATTGAGATAGGCCAGCATCTGCGGGTTCTTGCGCGCGTCGTCGCGCAGCCAGTAGTAGGCGTCCTGGCGAACGGCGCCGAACGGCGCCTTGACCGCGTGCGGCTGCTTGGCCGGATGCGGCGGGGTGGCCGCGGCGGCGGAGGCGGAGGAAGCGAAGGAGGCGGTCATGAGCAGGACAAGGCTCGCTAGCAAGGGGCGGTGAGGCATCTAATGGGGCTCCGGCGGCGGTAACGCAACGGGACGCGCCGCCTTGGCCGGGCGGCGGCAGCGGGCGGGCGCCGCGCAGTGCCGGCCGAGTCTCCCTGCAACGCTGCGCCGTGGCAAGCGTGCCGAGGCAGTGCAGCCTGCGACGCAGGGCAATCGGCGAGCCGTGGCCAGCGAAGCCGAATGGCGCCGCATCGCACCGCACACGACCGATCACCAGGAAAGCAACGCCAGATGCACGGGGGTGCACGGCCCCGACCCACGCCCGATTCGCCCAGGCCCAGCGCCCATCTCGGGTCACGCCGCCACAGCCACCGCGCAATCTGCCGGACCTCGCCGACTGGACGCGGCTAACACGCTCGGGAACACGCTCCTCTATCATCGGCCGCATGGCTTCCCATCCTGGCGACACCCTCAGCGCCTCGCCCGCCGCCCCCGGCTACAGCCGGCGCAGCCGCGAGATCGAACCCTTCCACGTCATGGCCTTGCTGGCCCGCGCCAACGAACTGGAACAGGCCGGCCACGACGTGATCCACCTGGAAATCGGCGAGCCGGACTTCACCACCGCTGCGCCGATCGTCGCCGCCGGCCAGGCCGCGCTGGCTGCCGGCCATACCCGCTACACCGCTGCGCGCGGCCTGCCGGCCCTGCGCCAGGCGCTGGCGGACTTCTACCGGCAGCGCCACGACGTCGACCTGGACCCGGCGCGCATCCTGATCACCCCCGGCGGCTCCGGCGCGCTGCTGCTGGCCAGCGCGCTGCTGGTCGATCCGGGCCGCCACTGGCTGATGGCCGACCCCGGCTACCCGTGCAACCGCCACTTTCTGCGCCTGGTCGAAGGTGCCGCGCAGCTGGTGCCGGTCGGCCCTGACAGCCGCTACCAGTTGACCCCGGAGCTGCTGCAGCGGCACTGGAACGCCGACAGCGTCGGCGCGCTGGTGGCGTCGCCGGCCAACCCCACCGGCACCGTGCTGTCGCGCACCGAACTGGCCGCACTGTCGCAGACGCTGCGCGCCCGCGGCGGGCACCTGGTGGTGGACGAGATCTACCACGGCCTGAGCTACGGCATCGACGCACCCAGCGTGCTGGAAGTCGACGACGACGCCTACGTGCTCAACAGCTTCTCCAAGTACTTCGGCATGACCGGCTGGCGCCTCGGCTGGCTGGTGGCGCCACGCGCGGCAGTGCCGTCGCTGGAGAAGCTGGCGCAGAACCTGTACATCAGCGCGCCCAGCATCGCCCAGCACGCGGCGCTGGCCTGCTTCCTGCCGGAAACGCTGCAGATCCTGGAAGCGCGCCGCGCCGAATTCGCGCAGCGCCGCGACTACCTGCTGCCGGCGCTGCGCGCGCTCGGCTTCCGCATCGACGTCGAGCCGGAGGGCGCGTTCTACCTGTACACCGACGTATCCGATTTCACCGACGATGCGCAGGCGTTCTGCGCGCACTTCCTGGAGACCGAGCACGTCGCGTTCACTCCGGGCGTGGATTTCGGCCGCCATCGCGCCCGCCAGCACGTGCGCATCGCCTACACCCAGAGCCTGCCGCGGCTGCAGGAGGCGGTGGCGCGGATCGCGCGTGGGCTGGGGCGCTGGGCGCGCTGAGGCGACCAGCGGCGGGGGAGACGCGAGTGAAGCCAGCCTTGCTCATCTATCGCGAAGCCATCGAATCCGATCTGGCTGCCATCTGCGCGCTCGGCGAGGAAGTGAACGCTGTCCACCATGACGCGTTTCCCCACATCTTCGCCGGCCCGGGCGAGGCGGACCGCGACGTGGCGCACTGGAAGCGCAGCATCGGCCAGGACAATGCCACCACCATCGTCGCCGAAGCGCAGGGCGTCCTCGTTGGTTTCGTCACGGTCGGCATGGTGTCGGAATCGCACTCACTGCTGCAGCCCATGCGCTTCGGCCGGGTGGGCAGCGTGGGCATCACCCAACGCCATCGCGGCCAGGGGATCGGCCCGGCGCTGATGCAGCGTGCGCACGAGTGGGTGGCGCTGCGCGGCGGTGTCGAAATGCGCCTGAATGTCTGGGCCTTCAACACCCACGCACTGCACGTTTACGAAGAACTGGGTTATGAAGTCCGTTCGCTGACCCTGGTCAAGTCGTTGGCCGACGGGGCCTGAGCACCCGCTGCGGCGACGACCTGAGATCACCTTGAGAACGCGGACAATGCCGGCGCGATCGTGACGCAACGCGACGCATTGCGCGCAGGCTCGACCGCTCATTGGATGGCGCGCCAGGCCGGGAGATGGTCCGCGCCCCAGCCGGGACGCGGACCACACCACTCACTTGGACAGCCGCTCCCACAGGAAGCTGTACGCCAGCGCCTGCATGTGCGCCGCCTGCGCGTTGTTGGCCGCGCCGCCATGACCGCCTTCGATGTTCTCGTAGTAGGTCACGTCCTTGCCGGCGTCGATCATCTTCGCCGCCATCTTCCGCGCATGGCCCGGATGCACGCGGTCGTCGCGGGTGGAGGTCAGGAAGATCACCGGCGGATAGGTCTTCTTCGGATCGAACAGGTGGTACGGCGAGAAGGTCTGGATGAACTTCCAGTCGTCGGTGTCCGGGTTGCCGTACTCGGCCATCCACGAGGCGCCGGCCAGCAGGTGACTGTAGCGCTTCATGTCCAGCAGCGGCACCTGCACCACCACCGCGCCGAACAGCTGCGGATACTGCATCAGCATGTTGCCGGCCATCAGCCCGCCGTTGCTGCCGCCCTGCACGCCCAGGTGCTTGGCCGAGGTGATCTTGCGCGCGACCAGGTCCTGCGCCACCGCCGCCATGTCCTCGTAGGCCTTGTGCCGGTTCTGCTTCAGCGCCGCCTGGTGCCAGCGCGGACCGTACTCGCCGCCGCCGCGGATGTTGGCCAGCGCGTACACGCCACCCTGGTCGAGCCAGGCGCGGCCCAGGCTGCCGGAGTAGAACGGGGTCATCGAGATCTCGAAGCCGCCGTAGGCGTACAGCAGGGTCGGCGCGCTGCCGTCGGCCTTGAGCTGCTTGGGCCGGACCAGGAAGTACGGCACCTTGGTGCCGTCCTTGGACACCGCGAAGTGCTGCTCGATCTCGTCCTTGGACGCGTCGAAGAAGCTCGGCATCGCCTTCAGCGTCTCGATGCTCTTCGGCCCGCGCTGCACGTCGGCCAGCATCAGCGTGGTCGGGGTCAGGAAGTCGGTGGAAGTCAGCCACACCTGGTCGTTCTCGTCGGCATCGACCGCATCGACGCTGGTGCTGCCGAAGGCCAGGTCGCCGACCGGGAACGCCGCACGCGCCCATTCGCCCTCGCCCGGGGTCAGCACCCACAGGCGGCTCTTGACGTCGTCGAGCACGTTCAGCACCAACCGCGACTTGGTCCAGGCGAAGGACGCCAGCGAGGCGGTCTCGGTGGGCGTGAACAGCACCTGGAAGTCGCGCTTGCCGGCCATGAAGTCGTCGAACTTGGTCGCCAGCAGCGCACCGGCCGGGTAGGTCGTGCCGCCCACCGTCCACGGATCGCGCAGTTCCAGGGTCAGCCACTGGCGGTGCACGCCCTTGTTGGCCGAGTTGGGCACGTCGATCTTGGTCAGGCGGCCGTCGGCGCCGCGCAGGTACATCTCGTCGTTGTAGAACGCCAGCGTGCGGCTGACGAAATCGCGCTCGTAGCCGGGCGTGTCGTCGTGCATCGCGGCGATGTACATGTCGTCCGGCTTGCCCTCGTAGACCAGCGTGGCGCTGGTCATCGGGGTGCCGCGCTTCCACTGCTTGACGATGCGCGGGTAGCCGGAGCTGGTCAGCGAGCCGGGGCCGAAGTCGGTGTACAGGTAGACGGTGTCGGCATCGATCCAGCTCAGCCCGCCCTTGGCCTCGGGCCGGAAGAAGCCATCCTTGATCCACTGCTTGGTGCTCAGGTCGAACTCGCGGGTGACGTCGGCGTCGGCGCCGCCGCGCGACAGCGCGATCAGGCAGCGGCGGTACTCCGGGCGCAGGCAGTTGGCGCCATGCCACACCCAGTTCTCGCCCTCGGCCTTGTTCAGCGCGTCCAGGTCCAGCACCGTCTCCCACTTCGGCTCGGGCTTGCGGTACTCATCGAGCGTGGTGCGGCGCCACAGGCCGCGCTCGTGGGCGCGGTCCTTCCACAGGTTGTAGTAGTACGGGCCGATCTTCTGCACGGCCGGGATCTTGGCGTCGGAATCCAGCACCTCGCGGATGCCGGCCTCGCGGGCCTTGAAGGCGGGGGTCTCGGCCAGCCGCGCCTCGGTCTTGGCGTTCTGCGCCTTGACCCAGTCCAGCGCCTTGGTGCCGGTGACGTCTTCGAGCCAGGCGTAGGGGTCTTGGGGCATCGCGGTTTCCTTGGCCGCGGCGGTGCCGGCGGCGAGCAGGCCGGCGATCAGGCAGGCGTGTGCGAGTGAGGACATGTTCGGATCCGTGGAAGGACAGCGCCGCACCGTAGCACGCAGCATCGCCGCCCTCCCCTGCCGAAGGTCAGGCCGGGCGCGCGGTCCGCAGCGCCGGCCGGCGCCGCCGCGCCTGCGCCCGCGGCCTGGCCCGCCACTGCCCCCACAGACGCCGCAGCGGCGGCAGCGGGAAACGATGCAGAGCCCACCAGGCGCTCAACGGCATGCCCAACAGCCACAGCGGCCGCCAGCCCAGCCACTCGCTGTGGCCGCGCGCGGCCGGCCATACCAGGACCAGGGCCAGCCCGGCCAGGATCGCCTGGCGCAGCAGGCGGCGCAGGCCCGGGTGCGGGACGTGGGTGCGCGGGGAGGACGGAACGATCGGCATGACGGCAGCTCCTGGAAGTCGAGGCGCGCAGGTTGCCGCCGCGACATCTCAGGGGCTGCGACGCACCATTGACATGGCGCACGCGCATACTTCACCGGCGTTCGCCCTTCGCCCCGGAATCTCCTATGCGCCTGCTCTCCCTGTTCGCTTCCGTGCTGCTGCTGGGCATGGCCGTCCCGTTGCCGACGGCCCGGGCCAAGGCGCCGGACCCGGAGCAGGAGCCTGCGCAGCCGCCGATCGACCTGCAGCGCTTCATGGGCCGCTGGTACGTGATCGCCCACATCCCGTACTTCGCCGAGCGCGGCCACGTCGCCAGCAGCGACGAGTACACCCTCAAGGAAGACGGCAAGATCGCGGTGCGCTACGAGTACCGCAACGGCTTCGACGAGCCGGTCAAGGAGCTCAACTCGCGCGCCACGGTCAAGGAAGGCACCGGCAACCGCCGCTGGACCACCTGGTTCTTCAGAATGGTGCCCACCAAGTACCGCATCCTGGAAGTGGCGCCGGACTATTCCTGGGCGCTGATCGACTATCCGGGCCGCGATCTGGCCTGGGTGTTCGCGCGCTCGCCGAACATGAGCCACAAGCAGTACCGCGAACTGGTCGACAAGCTGGACCACCAGTACGGGGTCAACATCGACAAGCTCAAGCGCGTGGCGCAGCGCCGCGACCAGGTCGGCAAGCTCGGCTTCGAAGTGCCGAACAAGCCCTGAAGCGGTTCCCGTCGCAGCCGGCTGCGACGCGGACGACCCGATCCGCATTGCGCTGGGCCGGCGCGCGCCGCGCGCCCGTGTGCCGTTCGGGCCACATCAGGCCCCTTACTGCGACCATCCAACGCCGCCACGCCGCCGCACCGCGCGTGGTCTGCACCGGCACCACGATCATCCTTCGCTCAGCGAAGCACCCGGCGCGACCCGTATGATCGGGGCGCCCTCCCCCACAGACAGGTGCACCGCTTGGCCAGCGTCCTCTCCGAACCTCTCGACGAAGCACCGCGCGGCTGCGCGGACACGACCCAGCTGCGCGGCCAGGTGTTCGCGCAGAACTGCCCGTCCCGGGCCGTGCTCAGCCACGTCACCAGCCGCTGGGGCGTGCTGGTGCTGGTGGCGCTGCGCAAGGGCACCCATCGCTTCGGCGACCTGCGCCGCAGCCTGGAAGGGGTCAGCGAGAAGATGCTGTCGCAGACCCTGCAGGCGCTGGAAGCGGACGGCCTGGTGCAGCGTACCGCCTATCCCGTAGTGCCGCCGCACGTGGAGTACGACCTGACCCCGCTCGGCGAGGAAGCCGCGGCGCATGTGCACGCGCTGGTGGACTGGATCGAGCGCAACATCGGCGTGATCCTCGGCGGCGGCGCGCCGCTGGATGCGGCGTAGGCGTCGACCTCCAGGCTGCGACACGCATTGGCGGTAAAGCCGCGGTCGCGGCTGGAGCCGCTCCCACGCGGGCTATCGCAGCGCGCGGCGACGCCTCAGTCGTCGCTGTAATTGCTCAGCGCCAGCGACAGCAGCGCCTTGGCCTGCTCGCGCAGCGAGCGCGGCTCGACGATCTCCGCATCCGAGCCGTAGTGCAGCACGTCCATCAGCAGTTCGCGCGAGACGCTGTAGGGCACCTTCAGTTCGTAGCGGCCATCGGCCAGGAACCGGCCCTGCTGCTTGGAATGCCAGTGCTCGTCGGCGACCCAGCGCGCGGCCTTGGGGCTGAACACGATGGTGGCCCAGCCCTTGGGCGCGCCGGAAAAGATGCCGTAGCTGGCCGCCAGCTGCGAATCCAGTTCGGCGTCGGCCACGTCCTGCGCCGGCTGGTCGAGCAGGCGCGCGTGGTTGATGCGGTCCACCGCGAAGCTGCGCACCGCGTCGCGGCCATGGTCCCAGGCGTCCAGGTACCAATTGTCGCGGTAGTGGGTGATGCGCTGCGGCGACACCGTGCGCTTGGTCGATTCGTCGGTGGAGCGGGCGCGGTAGTCGAAGGACAGGCGCTTGCGCTCCAGCACCGCCGAGGCGACGGTGCGGAAACTGGCTTCGTCGAGCTTGCGGCCGCGGTGCGGGATCACCCGCACCCGCTCCACCGGCCAATGGGTCGCCCCGGCCTGGGCGGCGAGCAGGCTTTCGATGCGCTGCTGCAGCGGCGCCAGCACCGAGGACAGCACCCCGCCGCCGGTGCGCGCCAGCAATTGCTGCGAGGCCAGCAGCGCGTGCAGTTCCTCCGAACTCAGCCACAGCCCGGGCAGCTCGAAACGGTCGCTCTCCCCGGACTCGTAGCGGAAGCCGGCCTCACCGTCGCCCTCCACCGGCGCCATCAGCGCATCGCGCAGGAAGGCCAGATCGCGGTAGACGGTGGCGCGGGAGCAGCCCAGTTCGTCCTGCAGCCGCGCCACCGTCACCGGGTAGCGTGCGGACTTGAGCAGGCGGTGCAGTGCGTTGATGCGTTCGTAGCGGTCCATGGCCCCGATTATGTCTGAGTCGACGGCGGAAAACGCCTGCCTGGCGCGGCAGCCGGCTGCGCGCCCGAACCGCCGATGAAGCCGGCGTCCGGGGCCGGCCAGGGTGTCATGTGGATCCGGTATGATGAAATCGTTTCCATTTCGTTAGCCGAAGGCTGCGTCCTCATCCCCGGAGAAGCCATGTCCCGCCGTGCCACCCTCGTATCCGCCATCGCTTTGTTGCTGCTGAGCACGTCCCCGGCCTGGGCCGCCGACGTCGCCACCTCACCGACAGCCACGGACCCGGCCAGTTCGCCGTGGAGCGGATCGGGCGAACTGGGCTTCGCCTCCTCGCACGGCAACAGCACCAACGAAAGCCTCAACGGCCGGCTCAAGGGCCAGTACGTGGACGGCGACTGGATCCACAGCCTGGACCTGCTCGCCCTGCACGCCAGCGCCGAGTACACCGACACCAATCCGGACGGCACCACCTCGCGCAAGCGCCAGACCACCTCCAACCGCTACACCGGCAGCGCCGGTAGCGCGCTGCAGCTCGGCGAGCACCGCCAGCTGACCGCCTCGCTGCGCTACGAGCGCGACGACTTCGCCACCTACGACCGCCTGGCGACGATCGGCATCGGCTACGGCACCCGGATCATGGACGGCGACCGCCGCAGCATCGACGTGCAGATCGGTCCCGGCGTGCGCCGCGCCCACGACGTGGTCGAGGACCGCACCGAAACCGGCCTGATCGGCCGCGGCCTGGTCGACTTCAAGTACGGCCTGACCAGCAATACCGAGCTGGGTAACACCCTGCTGGTCGAGTCCGGCGCGTACAACACCTTCGCGCAGAACGACCTGGGCATCTCGGTGAGCATGAACGAGCGCCTGGCGCTGAAGGCCGGCTGGCAGGCGCGCTACAACAGCGACGTCAGCGACGACAAGAAGAAGACCGATACCTTGACCACGATGAACCTGGTCTACAAGTTCAAGTGAGCCGGGATTGGGGAGTGGGGATTCGGGATTGGCGCACGGCAGCGCGTCGCCTCGCGACGCCGCAGGGCTGACCCGTTGATTCGCTTCTCGCAGGAACCGCTGCAGCCGCGCCCCGCCAGCACGGCACGCAATGGCGTTGGCGCGCAGGGACCAATGCACCTCACCTGCAGGAGCGGCGTCAGCCGCGACAGGCTTTCCCGGTAACGCCTATCGCGGCTGCAGCCGCTCCCCCACGCGCGCAACCGGCACTGCCGGGATCTGCACTGTGGGAGGGACTTCAGTCCCGCCGACGGAGGGTGTCAGTCCGCTTTCGGCTTCGCTTGTCGCGGCTGCATGACAGGTGACCCCCACCGTCGCTGGCGCGGACTGCGCACGCCCTCAGGCCGGCAGATCGACATCCAGCAGTTCGCGCGCGCCGGCGCCGATCAGGGCCTCGGCCACGGCCTGGCCCAGCGCCTGCGGATCCTGCGCACTGCGCTGCAGGTCGGCGCGCACCAGGCGCCCGTCGGCGACGCCACCGACCAGGCCCTGCAACAGCAGGTCCTCGCCGCGCCGTTGCGCGAAGGCCGCCACCGGCACGTGGCAGCTGCCGTGCAGGGCGCGGTTCATCGCCCGCTCGGCCTCCACGCAGATGCGGGTCGGGGCGTCGTCGAGCGCGGCGAACAATGCCAGCGCGTCGCTGGCGTCCTCGCGGCATTCCACCGCGATGGCGCCCTGCGCCGGGGCCGGCAGCCAGTCCGGCGCCTGCAGGCGCTGGGTGATGCGCCCCTCCAGGCCCAACCGCTGCAGGCCGGCGCAGGCCAGCACGATGCCGTCGTAGCCGCCGTTGTCGAGCTTGGCCAGGCGCGTGTTGACGTTGCCGCGCAGGTCCAGCAGTTCCAGGTCCGGGCGCCGCGCGCGCAGTTGCGCCTGCCGCCGCAGCGAGGAGGTGCCGACGCGCGCGCCGAGCGGCAGCGCGTCCAGCGAGGCGTAGAGGTTGGAGATCAGCGCATCGGCCGGATCGGCGCGCGGCAGGATCGCCGGCAGCACGAACGGCGGATCCAGCTCCATCGGCACGTCCTTGAGCGAATGCACCGCGCAATCGGCCTCGCCGCGCAGCATCGCCAGCTCCAGTTCCTTCAGGAACAGGCCCTTTCCGCCGATCGCCGCCAGCGAGCGGTCCAGGACTTCGTCGCCGCGGGTGCTCATCGGCACCAGCACCACGTCCAGGTGCGGGTGCGCGCGGCGCAGGCAGGCGGCGACATGCTCGCTCTGCCACAGGGCGAGCGGACTCTTGCGGGTAGCGATGCGCAGGATCTTCATGCGCGCATTATCGCGGAAAGCCGCCGTCCGCCGCTGCACGCGGGCGGCCCGGGCGGCGTCAGCGCTGGTGGATCTCCTTGCGCAGCTGCGCCACGCAGCGCCGGCTGACCTCCAGCGGCTGCTTGCCATGGCGCAGCACCGCCTGCACCTGGCCCTCGCCGAGCCGGCGCAGTTCCACCAGTTCGTGGCGTGCGACCAGGCAGTTGCGGTGGATGCGCACGAAGCGCTCGGCGAACTCCTCCTCCAGCGCGCGCAGCGATTCCTCGATCAGGTCCTCGCCGCGCGCGTGGTGCACGACCACGTACTTTTCCTCGGCCTGCAGGTAGTGGATGTCGTCGACCGGGATCAGCCGCAGGCTGCCGCGCAGGCGCGCGCACAGGTGGGTGCGGCGCTGCGGGGCCGGCGCCGCGGCGTCGCCGTTGCCGCGTCCGGCCATGAACGTACGGGCGCGCTGCAGGGCCGCGGCCAGGCGCTCGGCGCGCACCGGCTTCATCAGGTAGTCGATCGCCGCCGCCTCGAACGCGGACAGCGCATGCGCGTCGTAGGCGGTACAGAACACCACGGCCGGGCGCGGTTCGAAGGTGGCCAGATGGCGCGCGGCCTCCAGGCCGTCGAGGCCGGGCATGGCGATGTCCAGCAGCACCAGGTCCGGCTGCGCCGCGGCGCAGGCGTGCAGCGCGTCCATGCCGTTGGCGGCTTCGGCCACCACTTCCACGCCGGCATGCGCGGCCAGCAGCGTGCGCAGGCGTTCGCGCGCCAGGGGTTCGTCGTCGGCGATCAGCACCTTCACCCAGGTCTCCCTCACTCGACTGGCGTGCGCTGCGGCCGATACTAGCCCTGGTTCCGGGCGCCCGCCATCGGCATCGCACCATGCCGCCATGCGGCCGCTGCAATCAGCTGCCGGCGAGGCAGGCGTCCATCCAGTCGCCCAGGTCGGCGATTTCCTCGGCGCAGACCTGGTGCGCCATCGGATAGCGTCGCCACTGCACCGGCATGCCCAGCGCCTGCAGGGTCTGCGCGGTACGCTCGGCGTAGGTCTGCGGGATCACCGGGTCGCCCTGGCCGTGGGCCATGAACAGCGGTTGCCGCAGGGCCGCCGGGACGTGCCAGTTGGCGACGCTCTCCAGTTCCGGCAGGTAGGTGGACAGCCCGATCAGGCCGGCCAGCGGCCGTTCGCGGCGCAGGCCGGCGGCCAGGGTGATCGCGCCGCCCTGGGAAAAGCCGGCCAGCAGCAGGCGCTCGGCCGGCACGCCGCGCGCGTCCTCGCGCGCGATCAACTCCTCGACCTGGGCCACCGATTCGGCGACGCCGGCACTGTCGGCGCGGTTGGAGAAGTCCATGCTGACGATGTCGTACCAGGCGCGCATGCGCACGCCGTTGTTGACCGTCACCGGCCGCACCGGCGCGTGCGGGAACACGAAGCGCAGCGCCGGCCAGTGCGGCCGCACCAGTTCCGGCACCAGCGGCGCGAAGTCGTTGCCGTCGGCGCCCAGGCCGTGCAGCCACAGGACGGTCCAGCGCGGCGCGGCGCCGGTTTCGTGTTCCACTGTCTCCAGCATGTCGGTTCCCGATGAATGAGGCCGGATAGTATGCCGGCCTCAGCCCTGGGCCTGCGCCTCGGCCTCGGCCCGGCGTGCGGCGGCCTCGCGGCGCAGTTCGGCGGCGCGCAGCAGCACTGCCGGCGGTTGCGACTCCTCGGGAATGGCGAGGATGCGCAGCTTGCGCAGCCACAGGCCGGCGGCGCGCGAGGAGCTGATCGCCACCACCGGCACCGCCAGCGCCATGCCGATCACCACCGGCGCCATCCATGCCGCCAGCGACGGCGACACGGCATAGGCCATGCCGCCCATCAGCAGGCCGAACGCACTCAGTCCGCCGTAGCTGCGCAACAGCGCCGACCACGAAATGCGGCCATCGTCGCGCTGCTGCGCGTCCCAGCCCGAGTCCTTGCCGGCCAGCACCTCGGCCACGCCGCGCGACTGCACGTACATCACCACCGGCGCCATCAGCGCGGCCAGCAGGGTTTCCAGCAGCATGCTGGCGAAGGCGCGCAGCCCGCCGCCGCAGCCGCGGCGTTCGCCGGGCTTGAGCAGCATCGCGAAGTAGCCCATCACCTTGGGCGCCAGCAGCACGAACATGGTCACCGCGAACACCCAGGCCACCCGCGTGGAGTCCTGCTGGTGCCAGTAGCGCGCTGGCGAGAACGGCGAGATCACCGAGGCGACCAGGTCGAAACCGCCGTTCTGCAGCGGAATGGCGATGCCGATCAGCATCAGCATGCCCCACATCGGTGCGGTGAAGTAATGGCCGATGCCGATCAGCATGTGCATGCGGCTGACCCAGTGCAGGCCGCGCGCGCGCACCACCTTGGAGTGCTGCAGGTTGCCCTGGCACCAGCGGCGGTCGCGCACCAGCAGGTCGGTCAGCGTCGGCGGGCCTTCCTCGTAGCTGCCCTGCAGGTACGGCACCATGTGCATCGCCCAGCCCCCGCGGCGCATCAGCGCCGCCTCGACGAAGTCGTGGCTGAGCACGTGGCCGCAGAACGGCTTGCGCCCGGGCAGCGACGGCAGGCCCGCCTGCGCGGCGAAGGCCTCGGTGCGGATCATCGCGTTGTGACCCCAGTAGTTGCTTTCCGCCCCATGCCACCAGGCCACGCCGAAGGCGATCACCGGGCCGTAGACGCGGCCGCCGAACTGCTGCATGCGCGCGAACAGGGTGTTGCCGTTGACCACTTCCGGCAGGGTCTGGATCAGGCCGACGTCGGGGTTGGCCTCCATGCCGGCAGCCAGGCGCACGATGCTGTCGCCGGTCATCAGGCTGTCGGCGTCCAGGATCAGCATCTGCGGATAGGCGCCGCCGAAGCGGCGTACCCAGTCGGCGATGTTGCCGGCCTTGCGCCCGGCATTGCTGGCGCGGCGCCGGTAGAACAAGCGGCCTTGGCCGCCGACGCGCTCCACCAGCTCGGCGTACACCTTCTCTTCTTCCGCGCCGATGGCCGGGCGCGTGGTGTCGCTGAGGATGAAGAAATCGAAGCGCTCGATCTGGCCGGTGGCCGCCACCGATTCGTAGATCGCCTGCAGGCCGGCCATCAGCCGGTGCGGATCCTCGTTGTAGGTGGGCATCAGCAGCGCGGTGCGGTTGCGCACCTGCGGCAGCGGCGCGTCCGGATCGATGCCGAGCTTGCGGCCCTTGCCGAACACCAGAGTGAAGAAGCCGGCCAGCGCGCTCACGAACGACAGCGCGATCCAGGCGAACAACGGGATGAACAGCACCATCAGACAGGCTTCGAGCACGCTCACGCCGCCGATCACCAAGACCTTGCCGATCAGCCAACTGGCGTAGGCGGTCATCGCCGCGGTGGTGCCGAACACGTAGAAGCGCCGCCAGCCGATCCCGAACGGGGTGCTGGGCAGGCGCGTGTTGCGCAGTTTGCCTTCCTGCAGCGACTGCAGCGGCATGGCCAGCGGCGCCTCGGGCGGCAGGACCGCGTGGCCGGCATCCAGGGGAGCATCGACGTGCACGACCGGTGTGGGGGCGACCGTGCTCATGCGATCCGCCGACCGCGTCCGGCGCCGCAGCGCCATCGGGAAGTGCCGCGGGCGGACGGCATGGCGGATGCCGCCGCGGCCACGCGCGCCTGGTTGTGTTCGCCAGTTGGTACCACGTGCTCTCCTGTCGACGGGCAAGGACGCCGGTCAATGTAAACCCTAAATAGTAAGCTTTCGCGAAGGTGGCCAGCGGCGCCGCCGAGGTGGCGCCGGCCGATCCGTTCAGCCATGCCGCCGTCACCTGCGCTCACCCGCGTTTCACCCGTCGCGCCGACCATGAAGCCAGTCCGGCAATGGAGGATCGACGCATGCGCCAGCCCGCCCGGCGACGCACAGGCACCCAGCGGCAACCCGCGACGCCGCACGGGGCGCCGGCGCTGCTGATCGTGGACATGATCAGCCGTTTCGACTTCCCGGACGGCGCACGGCTGGCGGAGGCCGCACTCCCGGTGGCCGAGCGCATCGCCCAGCTCCGCGCGCGCTTCCATCGCCGCGGCTGGCCGGTGCTGTTCGCCAACGACAACTTCGCCGACTGGCGGACCGATTTCGAAGGTCTGTGGACCCTGTGCGCCGACCCGAAGCAGCGCGGCGAACGCATTGCCGCCTGCCTGGCGCCGCGCCCGCAGGACTATTACGTGCTCAAGCCCAAGCACTCCGCCTTCCTCGGTTCGGCCCTGGCCCTGCTGCTGGCGCGACTGCAGACCACCCGCCTGCTGGTCACCGGCATCGCCACCGACGCCTGCGTGCCGGCGACCGCGATCGATGCGCGCATGCGCGATTTCCAGGTGCAGGTGCCGCCCTCGTGCTGCGCGGCGCTGGATGCCGGGCGCCAGCAACGGGCGCTGCAGGTGCTGCGCGAGGCCTTCGCGGTGCGCATCAGCGACCGGCTGCCGGTGCGCGCAGGCGGATGAGCGTGGTTACTCCGCCGTCGGCACCGGCATCGGGTCGGCGCCCTCGCCCTCGTCGCCGAGCGGCCGCGCCACGAACGGGAACGCCAGGGTGATGGTGGTGCCGCGTCCCAGTTCCGATTCCACGTCGACGAAGCCGCCGGCCTGGCGCACCAGACCGTAGACCTGGGCCAGCCCCAGGCCGGTGCCCTTGCCCTCGGGTTTGGTGGTGAAGTACGCCTCGAACAGGCGCGACTTGACCGCATCGGACATGCCCTCGCCCTGGTCGCTGACCGCCAGGGTCACGTAGCGGCCGGGCTGGCGCATCGCCGCCGCGCGCGACGGCGGCACCTCCAGCGCGCCGCAGCGGATCGTCACCGCATCGCCGGGGCGGCTGGCGTCGCGCGCGTTCAACGCCAGATTCAGTACCGCCTGCTCGACCGCGTTGCGGTCGGCATAGGTCGTCGCCACCTCGGCGCATGCAAGCAATTGCAGGCGCATCTCGCCGCCCAGCGCCTGCGCCAACAACGGCTGCATCTGCGTCACCAGCGCGTTCAGGTCCAGCCAGATCGGCTTGACCGGGTGCGCGCGGGCGAAGCCGAGCAGGCGCCGGGTCATGCCCGCGCCGTGCTGCAAGGCCTCGTTGGCGATGGCGAGCAGCCGTTGCTGGTCCGGCTGCAGGCGCTGCGGATGGTCGGCGACCATGCTCACCGAGGTGATCGCGGTATGCAGCATGTTGTTGAAGTCGTGGACCACGCCGGCAAGCATCTGCCCCACCGCCTCGCCCTTCTGCGCCTGGGTCATCGCGCGCTCGGCCACGCGCTGCGCGGCCAGGGCGATGTCCAGTTGCCCGCGCAGCTGCGACTGCTCGGTCTGCCAGCGACGGCCCAGCGCAGCGGCATCGTCGGCGTCCATCGTGTCGCCCCGGCCCTCGATCGGGGCGAGGTGACCCAGCGCGCGCAGGGCCTGTTCGACCTGGTGTTGCTGGGTGACGTCGCGGCTGATCACCAGCACGCTTTCCACCCGCGCCGAGGCGTTGGCCAGCGGACTGACCATCACGTGCCACCAGCGCCGCCGTCCATCCAGCGAGGGGCGCTCCGCCCAGAATTCACGCTGCTCGTTGCCCAACGCCGCAGCAAAGGCGCCCTGGGTCAGCGAGCGCATGTCCTCGGGCCACAGCTCGACCCAGTTGTGGCCGACGACGTCGGCGGGGTCGGACACGCCGAGCAGGGCCAACCCGTGGGGATTGATCGAGCGCACGACGCCGTCGCGGCCGACTTCCTTGATGCAGTCGTGGGAGAGCTCGACGATCTGCCGATAGTGGGCGTGCGTGGTCAAGCTGCGTCTCGCAGTAAGTAAGGTCGAGAATATCGGGATTTGCGGGACGTCACCAGCGCTTCACCGACGAATCGTGAAGCTGCAGTGGATTATTTATTAAAGCGATCCCTGCATTATGCGCGTCACCTCCGCCTCCACCACCATTCTTCTGGTGGAGGACGACCAGACGATCCGGGAGTTGGCCGCCGCCATGCTGGCCGCCGATGGATACCGGGTCCTGTCGGCGGCGACCGCGCAGGAAGCACTGGCGGTGCTGGAACGGCATCCGGACGTGGCGTTGATCTTCAGCGATGTGCAGATGCCGCGCTGCGACGGCTTGAGCATGGTGCGCCAGTTGCGCCGCCGCGGCATCGTCACCCCGGCCCTGCTGACCTCCGGCATGCACGCACCGGAACCATGGATGCTGCCGGAGCACACCGGCTTTCTGCCGAAACCTTACCGCCGCACCGATCTGCTGGCGGCCCTGGATCGTCTGCAGACCGGAGCCTGAGCGGGGCGCCACCCCACACCGCTTCCCCACGGCAATCGCATCCGACAGACGACCGGCCAGCGAATTCAGGCGAAGACCAGCTTTCCGTACCGTGCCGAACGGATCGCCGCCAGGCGCTCGGCGACGAAATAGGCGCCGGCGTTGGCATCGCGGAAATACACGCCGTCGAACGCGTGCCGGCCGAGCACCGCACCGTCGTGGCCACTGATGCAGATCTGCGGCTCGAGCACGCCATCCGGGCACGTACGCAGTAGCCCGTCGAGGACGAAGCCGTCCAGCTCGCGGCGCATCTGCGGTTTCAAGACTGTCATGAGCACACTGCACCATAGACCGCATGAAGCTCGCACAACGGAGGTGGCGACCACGGTCGCACGGGAGCGCGGCACGTGTCGGCAACGGAAGCTAAACGATTCATTCGCACGTGCAACGCGATCCATGCTTGCGGCGTCTGACGTTCGGCAAATCCACTATGCGCCGCACTCTCCATTTCGCCGTAGACAAGCGCGCGCTTCACGCCTCTTTTATCGCGCCATTTGTACTTTGCTCGTGCATTATCGCACTGCAACATCGCCGTTCCGTTTCGACGCTGCCGTGCCTCTTCCTTCGCTTCACGTCGCGCGCCCGCCAGGACGCGCGCCGGCAGTCGCTTTCCGATTTTCGTGTGCCCCGTCCTCCCCCTTCCCAGACGGAACCGCCATGTCGCCCCCCACTCCCGCCGACCTGACCGACAGACAACGCGATACCCATCCGGTGCTGCATGCGCCGCGCCGCCGCTACCGCGATGCGCGCGGCCGCTTCGTCCGCAATGCCGAGGTGACCGTCAAGCTGCACCCGGCGCCGCGCCGGACCAGCCTGTTCGTGACCTCCGAGATGGCCGACTTCATCAAGGCCGGCGGCCTGGGCGACGTGGCCGCGGCCTTGCCGCGCGCGCTGCGCGGCAGCTGCGACATCCGCGTGCTGATCCCGGGCTACCCGGCGGTGCTGCGCACGACCGGGCCGCTGGAGATCGTCGGCCGCATCGCCGCACATGCCGGGCTGCCGGATTGCGCGCTGGGCCGGGCCGAGCGTCCGGATGGTCTGTGCGTCTACGTGCTGCTGTGCCCGCAGTTGTTCGAGCGACAGGGTTCGCCCTACGTGTGCAGCGAAGGCCGCGACTGGGAAGACAACGCGCTGCGCTTCGCCACCCTGTCCCACGCCGCCGCGCAGATCGCCGGCGGTCAGGCCGGGCTGGACTGGACGCCGGAGCTGCTGCACCTCAACGACTGGCCGTGTGCGCTGGCCGCTGCCTACGTGCGCTGGTCCGGCGGCCGCACGCCGTGTCTGCTGACCATCCACAACCTCGCCTACCAGGGGCTGTTTCCGTATGCGATGGCCGGCGCCCTGGGCATCCCCGCCGAGGGCCTGCAGGACCTGGAGTTCTACGGGCAGATGTCGTTCCTGCGTGCCGGCATCGTCCACGCCGACCATGTGAACACGGTCAGCGTCAGCTACGCGGCGCAGATCACCGGCCCGGCGCAGGGCTGCGGCCTGGACGCGCTGCTGGCGCGGCGCGCCGCCAGCGGCCGCCTCAGCGGGATCGTCAACGGCATCGACGCCAGTTGGGACCCGCGCACCGACACGCACCTGCCGGCGCACTTCGGTGTCGGCCAGATCCAGGGCAAGCGCGAGAACGCGGCGCAGGTGCGCCAGGCGTTCGGCCTGCTCGACAGCGACGGTCCGCTGTTCGCGGTGGTCTCGCGGCTGGTGCACCAGAAGGGCCTGGACCTGATCTGCGAGGTGGCGCCGCAGATCGTCGCCGCCGGCGGACAGATCGTGATCATCGGCGGCGGCGAGCCGCAGATCGAGCAGGCGGTGGCGGCGCTGGCGCGGCGTTACCCCGGCCATGTCGGCGCGCACATCGGCTTCGAAGAGCCGCTGGCGCGGCGCATGTTCGCCGGCTCCGACTTCCTGCTGATGCCCTCGCGCTTCGAGCCCTGCGGGCTGAGCCAGATGTACGCGCAGCGCTTCGGCAGCCTGCCGATCGCCCACGCCACCGGCGGCCTGATCGACACGGTGGACGACGGCGTCACCGGCTTCCTGTTCGAGGAAGCCTCGGCCGACGGCCTGCGCCGCTGCCTGCAACGGGTGTTCCGCACCTTCCGCCTGCCGGGTCTGCTGCAGGCGATGCGTCGCGCGGCGATGCTGCGGCCCAGCGGCTGGGAGCTGGCCGGGCGCAAGTACATGGCGCTGTACGAGCGCACTGCCGCCACGACCGTCGGCAACATCCCGGCCGCGGCCAGCGCCACGGTGTCGGCCACCGCGAGTGCCATGGCCGCCGCATGAGCGATCGGGAACACGCCGTGGACCCAGCCGCCGGCGGGGACCCGGCGGCGGACACGGAGGACGACGGCGACGGCCTTGCCCTGCAGGCACTGGCACGCGGCGAGGCGATCGATGCGTTCGCCTGGCTTGGCCCGCATCCACAGGCCGACGGCACGGTGCGGGTGCGTGTGCTGGCGCCCGGCGCCGAGGCGCTGGGCCTGCTCGATGCGCAGGGCAAGCTGATTGCGCGGATGCGTACCCACCCGCAGGCCGATGGCCTGTTCGAGGGCGAGCTGAAGCAGCCCACGCCCTACCGGCTGCGCATCGTGTGGCCGGACGCGGTGCAGGAATGCGACGACCCCTATGCCTTCGAGCCGATGCTCGATCCGGCCTGGCTGCAGGATCTGGCCGCCGGCGACGGCGCCGCCCTGCGTACCGCGCTCGGCGCGCATCACGCCCGCGTCGGCGAGGTGGAGGGCGTGCGCTTCGCGGTGTGGGCGCCGCAGGCCAGGCGGGTGGCGCTGGTCGGCGACTTCAACCATTGGGACGCGCGCCGGCATCCACTGCGCTTTCACCCGGACGCCGGGGTCTGGGAACTGTTCGTGCCCGGGCTGCACGGCGGCGAACACTATCAATACGAATTGCAGGCCGCCGACGGCAGCGTGCTGCCGCGCAAGGCCGATCCGGTGGCGCGCTGCAGCGCCCTGGCGCCGTCCACCGCCTCGGTGGTGCCGTACGCCGACAGCCATGCCTGGGGAGATGCGGCCTGGCTTGCGCAGCGCGAGGCCCAGGCCGGCAGCGCCCAGCCGCTGAGCGTCTACGAGCTGCATGCCGGCTCCTGGCGCCACGACGGCAACGGCCAGCCGCTGCACTGGGATGCGCTGGCCGCCGAACTGATCCCCTACGTGCGCGGGCTCGGCTTCACTCACATCGAGCTGCTGCCGATCGCCGAGTACCCGTTCGGCGGCTCCTGGGGCTACCAACCGCTGGGCCTGTACGCCCCCACCGCGCGCCATGGCGACGCCGACGGCTTCGCGCGCTTCGTCGATGCCTGTCACCAGGCTGGCATCGGCGTGTTGCTGGATTGGGTCGGCGCGCACTTCCCCGACGATGCGCACGGCCTGCAGCGCTTCGACGGCAGCGCCCTGTACGAACACGCCGACCCGCGCGAAGGCCTGCACCGCGAGTGGAATACGCTGGTCTACAACTACGGCCGCCCGGAAGTGGTGGCTTACCTGATCGGCAGCGCGCTGGAGTGGATCGAGCGCTTCCACGTCGACGGCCTGCGCGTGGATGCGGTGGCGGCGATGCTGTACCGCGACTACGGCCGCAACGCCGGCGAGTGGATTCCCAACGCCCATGGCGGCCGCGAGAACCTTGAGGCGATCGCCTTCCTGCGCCGGCTCAACGACGAGATCGCGCAGCGCTTCCCGGGCGTGCGCACCATCGCCGAGGAATCCACCGCGTGGCCGGGTGCGACCGCGCCCACGGCGCAGGGCGGCCTGGGCTTCAGCCACAAGTGGAACATGGGCTGGGCGCACGACACCCTGCGCTACCTGCAGCGCGATCCGCTGCACCGGCAGCACCACCACAGCGAGATGAGCTTCGGCCTGGTGTACGCGTTCTCCGAGCATTTCGTGCTGCCGCTGTCGCACGACGAGGTGGCGCGCGGCAAGGGCTCGCTGCTGGCGCGCATGCCCGGCGACGCCTGGCAGTGCTTCGCCAACCTGCGCGCCTACCTGGCCTTCATGTGGGCGCATCCCGGACGCAAACTGCTGTTCATGGGCTGCGAGTTCGGGCAGTGGCAGGACTGGGACCACGACCGGCCGCTGGACTGGGTGCAGGCGCAGCAGCCCGAGCACCGCGGCGTCGCGCGACTGGTCGCCGACCTCAACCGGCAGTTGCGTGCGTTGCCGGCGCTGTACCGCAGCGACCGCAGCAGCGACGGCTTCGAATGGAGCATCGCCGACGATCACCACAACAGCGTGTTCGCCTTCGTCCGCCACGATCGCGATGACGATACGCCGCCGCTGCTGGCGGTGAGCAACTTCACGCCGACCGTCCACCACGATTACCGCGTGGGGGTGCCGCGTGGCGGACGCTGGCGCGAGATTCTCAACAGCGACAGCGGCTATTACGGCGGTTCCAACCAGGGCAACGGCGGTGTGCTGTCGACCCTGCCGCAGCCGATGCACGGGCATGCGCAATCGCTGGCGCTGACCCTGCCGCCGCTGTCCACCCTTTGGCTGCAACCGGACCTTTGACCATGGCCACGACCGCTGTCTCGACCGACTCCCCTGCCGCCCCGCGCGCGGCGCTGCGCCCCGGCGCCTGGCCGGGCGCCAACGGCGAGGTCGCCTTCGCGCTGTGGGCGCCGGATGCCGAGCGCGTGGAGCTGGTGTTCGGCGACGATCGGCGGCAGCCGCTGCAGGCGATCGGCGACGGCTATTTCGCCGCCACCCTGGCGTGCGCACCCGGCACCCGCTACCGCTACGCCATCGACGGCGGCACGCCGGTGCCGGACCCGGCCTCGCGCTGGCAGCCGGACGGCGTGCACGGCGCCAGCGCGGTGCTGGCCACCGACGGTTACGCCTGGCGCCACGGCGACTGGCGCGGCCGGCCCTGGGCCGAGACGGTGTTCTACGAACTGCACGTGGGCACCTGCGGCGGCTACGCCGGGTTGCGCGCGCAGCTGCCGACCCTGGTCGCGCTCGGCGTCACCGCGATCGAACTGATGCCGCTGGCCGAATTCCCCGGCCGCCACAACTGGGGCTACGACGGCGTGCTGCCGTACGCGCCGGCCTCGGCCTACGGCCATCCCGACGAACTCAAGGCACTGATCGACGAGGCCCACGGCCTGGGCCTGAGCGTGTTCCTGGACGTGGTCTACAACCACTTCGGCCCGGACGGCAATTACCTGGGCCAGTACGCCTCGACCTTCTTCCGCGAGGACGCGCCGACGCCCTGGGGCGCGGCGATCGACTTCCGCCTGGCGCCGGTGCAGCGCTACTTCATCGACAACGCGCTGATGTGGCTGCACGAGTACCGCTTCGACGGCCTGCGCCTGGACGCGGTGCACGCGATCGTGCCCAACGCCTTCCTCGACACCCTGCGCGAGGCGATCACGGCCAGCGTGGCCGACGGGCGCCACGTGCACCTGGTGCTGGAGAACGAGGCCAACCAGGCCGACGTGCTGGAGCGCGGCTACAGCGCGCAGTGGGACGACGACTTCCACAACAGCCTGCACGTGCTGCTGACCGGCGAACACGAGGGCTACTACGCCGGCTTCGCCGACGCGCCGGCGCAGCACCTGGCGCGGGTGCTCGGCGAAGGCTTCGCCTTCCAGGGCGAGGCCGACCACCGCGGGCATGCGCGCGGCGAGCCCAGCGGCCACCTGCCGCCGCACAAGTTCGTGATCTTCGCGCAGAACCACGACCAGATCGGCAACCGCGCCCGCGGCGACCGGCTGATCACCCAGGTGAGCGAACCGGCGCTGCGCGCGGCGCTGACGCTGACCGCGCTGACCCCGATGATCCCGCTATTCTTCATGGGCGAGCCGTGGGGCAGCCGGACCCCGTTCCAGTTCTTCACCGATTTCGCGCCGCCGCTGGACGAGGCGGTGCGCGAGGGCCGGCGCCGTGAGTTCGCGCACTTCGCCGCCTTCGCCGACCCGGAACAGCGCGCCACCATTCCCGATCCCAACGCACCTGGCACCTTCCACGCGTCCATCGCCGACATCAGCGACGCCACCCACGGCGACGGTGCGCGCTGGCGCGACTGGTTCGCGGCGTTGATGGCGTTGCGGCGCCAGTACCTGGTGCCGGCGCTCAGCCAGGCCAGCGCGCTGGGGGCGCGGGTGATCGGCCCGAAGGCGATCGCGGCGGGCTGGCGCCTGGGCGACGGCGAATGGCACGTGGCCGCCAACTTCGGCGACGCGCCGGTGGCGCTGGACCTGCCCGGCAGCACCGTGCATGCGGAGAACGCCGGCGACGACGCCGCGCAGTTGCCGCCCAACGCCTTCGTCGCGCGCTACCGGCCCGGCAACGCCGCATGAGCACCCGCTGTCGCGACGCCATCGCGACAGCGTCCCCGGCACGCTGGCCGCCTCGTTCGCTGCCCACCGCCGCGCACGCGCCGCCGTCGCGCGCGGGCGGGACCGCGGCGGATCCCTCTTTCGCCTTGCTGCCCGGTTTGCCCTGCCCATGACCGACACTTCCCTGCACACCCTGGCCGACGCCGCCGGCCTGCTGGTCGACTGGATCGATGCCGGCGATACGCCGCGCACGGTCGCCGACGACACCCTGCGCCACGTGCTCGGCGCACTGGGCCTGGACGCGCGCGACGCCGCCGCCTGCCGCGACAGCCTGCGCCGGCTGCAGGCCGATGCCGCGCTGCCGCCGCTGCTGACTGCCGACGTCGACGTGCCGGTCGAAATCGGCGCCGCCCCCGGCACGGCGTACCGGCTCGACAGCGAGGACGGGCGCGCACTGCACGGCCACTGCGACGCGCAGGGCCGCCTGGTCGCACCCGATACCGCCGGCTACTGGACCCTGCAGCACGGCGACCGCCGCACCACCCTGGCGGTGGCGCCGCCACGCTGCTACGGCGTCGCCGACGCGGTGGGCGCGGCGCAGCCGCGGCGCTGGGGCCTGTCGTTGCAGGTGTACTCGGCGCCGGGCGGCTACGACGCCGGCATCGGCGACGCCGCTGGCACCGCCGCCTGGGCCACGCGCATCGCCGCGGCCGGCGGCGACGCCATCGCGCTGAGCCCGGTGCATGCGGCGCGGCCGGTCGGCGCGCATTACAGCCCGTATTCGCCCAGCGACCGCCGCTTCCTCGATCCGCTGCAGGCGGCGCCGGCGCGCGTGCTCGGTGCTGCCGCCGCGCAGCGCGCGCTGGAGGCGGCCGGGCTGGCGCAGGCCTTCGCCGAGGCGCAGGCCCGCCCGCTGATCGACTGGCCGGCCTCCGCTGCCTTGAAGTGGCAGTGGCTGCGGCAACTGCATACCGACTTCGGTCAGGCAGATGCTGCCCTGCACGCCGACCTGGCCGCATTCGAATGCGACGGCGGCAGCGCCCTGCACGCGCATGCCGCGTTCGCCGCGCAGGACTTCGGCGATGCCGATCCGGGTCTGCACCGCTTCGCGCAGTGGCTGGCCGCGCGCAGTTGGGCCGACGTGCAGCGGCAGGCACGCGCCGACGGCATGGGCATCGGCCTGATCGCCGACCTGGCGGTGGGCTTCGACGCGCATGGTGCCGAGGCCGCGGCGTGGCCGCAGGCGGTGCTGCAGGGGCTGGAACTGGGCGCGCCGCCGGACGCGTTCAACGGCGACGGCCAGGCCTGGGGCATCTGCGGCTATGCGCCGACCGCGCTGCGCGCCACCGGCTTTGCGCCGTTCATCGAACTGCTGCGCGCGGTGATGCGCGATCGCGGCGGCGTGCGCATCGACCACATCCTCGGCCTGCTGCGGCTGTGGGTGATTCCGCGCGGTGCGCCTTCGTCCACGGGCGTGTACCTGCGCTATCCGCTGCACGACCTGCTGCGCCTGCTGGCGCTGGAATCCTGGCGGCACCGCGCGATCGTGATCGGCGAGGATCTGGGCGTGGTGCCGGACGGCATCCGCGCGGAACTGTCGCGCCGCGGGGTGATGGGCATCGACGTGCTGCTGTTCACCCGCGACCGCGCCGGCGCGTTCCTGCCGCCGGCGCAGTGGCGCCCCGACGCACTCGCCACCACCACCACCCACGACCTGCCGACCCTGCGCGGCTGGCGCCGCGGCGAGGACATCGACTGGCGCCGGCGCCTGCAACTGAGCGACGCCGCGCAGCAACATGCCGACCATGAGGCACGCACCGACGATGTCGCGCGCATGGACCAGGCGGTCGCCGCGGCGCTGCCGCCCGCCGAGGCCGCCGACCCGGAACTGGGCGCGCTGCGCTTCGTCGCCGCCACGCCCTCGCCGCTGGCCCTGCTGCCGGCCGAGGACGCGCTGGGCCTGGACCAGCAACCCAACCTGCCCGGCACCGTCGACGGCCACCCGAACTGGCGCCGGCGCCTGCCCGCGCCCGACGCCGCCGCGACCGCGGCTACCCTCGCCACGCGCCTGAACGCCTTCGCCCAGACCCGCCAATCCACCGCCACCGCCGCGCAAGGAGCCGACGCATGCGCATGATTCCCCTGCGGGCCACCGCCCGCCTGCAGCTGCATGCCGGTTTCACCCTGCTCGATGCCGCCGCACAGGTGCCGTATTACGCCGGGCTGGGCATCAGCCACCTGTATCTGTCGCCGATCGGCACCGCCGTCCCCGGCTCCACCCACGGCTACGACGTCACCGACCCGCGCCAGGTCAATCCCGAACTCGGCGGCGAGCCGGCGCTGCTGCACCTGTCCGAGCGCGCGCGCAGCCACGGCATGGGCCTGATCCTGGACATCGTGCCCAACCACATGGCCACCCACCCGAGCAATCCGTGGTGGTGGGACGTGCTCACCCATGGCCGGCGCAGCCGCCATGCCGGCTGGTTCGACATCGACTGGCGCGCGCCCGGGCGCGAGGGCAAGCTGTGGTTGCCGGTGCTGGACCGCCCCTATGCGCAGGCGCTGAGCGAAGGCGCGCTGCAGTTGCAGGTGGCCGCGGACGGCAGCGTGGTCCTGCTGCACCACGACCAGCGCTTCCCGATCCGCCTGGACGGCGCCATCGCCCAGGAACCGGCCAGCGCGCGCCCGGCCTGGGCCGCCCGGCTCAACGACGCCGCGCGGCTGGGCGACGACGCCCTGCACCGGCTGATCGAACGCCAGTGCTATCGCCTGGCCTGGTGGCGGGTCGGCAACGACATGCTCAACTACCGCCGCTTCTTCGACATCACCTCGCTGGCGGCGTTGCGGGTGGAGCAGAACGACGTGTTCGCCGCGGTCCACGAGTTGCCGCTGCGGCTGGTCGCCGAGGGCCATCTCGATGGCGTTCGGGTCGACCACGTCGATGGCCTGGCCGATCCCACCGGCTACGTGCAGCGGCTGCGCACGCAACTGGACCGCGCCGGCCGCCGCCGCGGCATCGCCCCGGGCGGCATCGCCCTGTACCTGGAAAAGATCCTGGCGCCGCACGAGCAGTTGCGCAGCGACTGGCCCTGCGACGGCACCACCGGCTACGACTTCATGGACCAGGTCGCCGCGGTGCTGCACGACCCGGCCGGCGCCGAACCGCTGACCGCGCTGTGGCGGCGCTGGAGCGGGCGCAGTGGCGACTTCGGCCAGGAGCAGCGCGCCGCGCGCGACGAGATCCTGCAGGGTTCGCTGCAGGCCGAATTCGTGCGCACCGTGCAGGCGCTGGGCGCCGCCGCGCACCTGGATCCGCTGACCCGCGAGTTCAGCCCGCAGATGCTGGCGCGCGGGCTGATGGCCTTGCTGCGGCACTTCGAGGTGTACCGCACCTATGCCGGGCCCGATGGCCTGGACGACGACGACGCGGCGCGCCTGGCGCAGGCCGCGCAGCGCGCGCGTGCCGGCGCCGAGCCGCGGGTGTGCGCAGCGATCGACGCAATCGAGCGCTGGAGCCGCGATGGCCGCGGCACCGGCAAGGCGCAGGTGGCGCTGCGGCGGATCGTGCGCCGGCGCCTGGAACAACTGTCGGCACCGCTCAACGCCAAATCGGTGGAGGACACGTCCTTCTACCGCCACGGCGTGCTGCTCTCGCGCAACGAGGTCGGCAGCGAGCCGGACGTGTTCGCGCTCACGCCGGAGGCGTTCCACGCGGCCAACGCCCTGCGCGCGCAACGCTATCCGCGCGCGCTGCTGGCCACCGCCACCCACGACCACAAGCGCGGCGAAGACGTGCGCATGCGCCTGGCCGCGCTCAGCGCGCAGGCGCCGTGGTGGGAGGCGCAGGTGGCGCGGTTCCAGGCGCTGTCGGCCGACCTGCTGCCGGCCGGTAGCGCCGCGCCGCTGCCCGGCGACCTGCTGATGCTGTGGCAGATGCTGGTGGCGGCGTGGCCGCTGGAACTGGCGGTGGACGACGCCGACGGCCTGCGCGACTACGCCGAGCGCATCGGCGCCTGGCAGCTCAAGGCCGCGCGCGAAGCCAAGCTGCGCACCCACTGGACCTGGCCGGACGAGGACTACGAGCGCAATGCGCGCGCGCTGCTCGACGCGGCGCTGGTGCAGCCGGCCGGCGCCGCACTGCGCGAGGCGCTGGCGCAGGCGGCCGCGGCGCTGGCCCCGGCCGGCGCGCTCAACAGCCTGGTGCAGACCACCCTGCGCCTGACCCTGCCCGGCGTGCCCGACCTGTACCAGGGCAGCGAGGGCTGGGATCTGTCGCTGGTGGATCCGGACAACCGCCGCCCGGTGGACTACGCGCTGCGCCAGGCCTGGCTGCGCGATGCCACCGCAGCGGACGCGCTGCTGCAGGACTGGCACAGCGGCCACGTCAAGGCCTGGCTGACCGCACAGCTGCTGCAGCTGCGGCGCGCGCATCCGGACCTGTTCGCGCACGGCCGCTACACGCCGCTGCAGGCGCAGGGCCCGCAGGCCCAACACGTGCTCGGCTTCGTGCGCGAACACGACGGCGCCTCGCTGGTGGTGGCGGTACCGCGGCTGGCCGCGGCCGCGCAGGCGCTGCGGCCGGACGCGCCGCTGCGGGCGCAGTTCGATTGGCGTAACACGGTTCTGACACTGCCGCAGGCACAGTATCGCCCGGTGCTGGCCAGTGCTACCGTCGACGCGACGTCGGCCATTGCGGTGTCGGCGCTGTTCGCCGAGTTCCCGGTGGCCGTGCTGGTCGCCTCCCCCTGATCTCGCAAGAAGCCATGGACGCAGAAACACGCCAACGCCGCATCCGCCAACTCGCACACGAAATCTGGGAAGCCGAAGGGCGACCCGATGGCCACGCCGCCCGCCATTGGGCCATGGCCGAACGCCTGGTGGCCGCGGAAGCGGCCGCCGAAGCCGATGCCGAGGCGCTGCCGCCGTCGCAACCGCGACGCAGCGCCGGCACCGGCAGCACCTCTTCCTAAGGATCCTTCATGCCCGTGCGCAAGCTCACCCGCCGTTCGCGTATCCGCGAGGGCCTGCCGTATCCGCTGGGCGCCACCTGGGACGGCCTGGGGGTGAACTTCGCCCTGTACTCGGCGCACGCCACCAAGGTGGAGCTGTGCCTGTTCGACGATCGCGGCCGCGAGATCGAACGCATCGCCCTGCCCGAGTACACCGACGAGATCTGGCACGGCTACCTGCCCGACGCGCGCCCCGGCCAGCTCTATGGCTATCGCGTGTACGGTCCGTATGCGCCCGACGCCGGGCACCGCTTCAATCCCAACAAGCTGCTGCTCGATCCTTACGCCAAGCAACTGGTCGGCGAACTGAAATGGGCGCCGGCCCTGTTCGGCTACACCATCGGCCACAAGGATGCCGACCTCAGCTTCGACCGCCGCGACAGCGCCGCCTACATGCCCAAGTGCGCGGTGATCGATCCGGCCTTCACCTGGGGCAAGGACCAGCGCCCGCAGACGCCGTGGGACAGCACGGTGATCTACGAGACCCACCTGCGCGGCACCACCATGCGCCACCCCTCGGTCCCCGAGGCCTGGCGCGGCACCTTCTCCGGGCTGAAGGTGGACGAGGTGGTCGAGCACATCAAGCGCCTGGGCATGACCGCGGTGGAACTGCTGCCGGTGCACGCCTTCGTCGACGACGAATATCTGCTCAAGCAGGGCCTGCGCAATTACTGGGGCTACAACACCATCGGCTTCTTCGCCCCGCACCCGCGCTACATGGCCACGCGCACGGTGTCCGAGTTCAAGCAGATGGTGGCCCGGCTGCACAGCGCCGGGCTGGAAGTGATCCTGGACGTGGTCTACAACCACACCGCCGAAGGCAACGAACTGGGGCCGACGCTGTCGTTCAAGGGCATCGACAACGCCAGCTACTACCGCCTGGCCGAGGACCGCCGCTTCTACATCAACGACACCGGCACCGGGAACACCTTCGACCTGACCAATGCCGGCGCGCTGCGCATGGTCAACGACTCGCTGCGCTACTGGGTGGCGGAGATGCACGTCGATGGCTTCCGCTTCGACCTGGCCACCATCCTCGGCCGCGAGCATCACGGCTTCGACCCCAAGGGCGGCTTCCTCGACGCCTGCCGCCAGGATCCGCTGCTGAGCCAGGTCAAGCTGATCGCCGAGCCGTGGGACGTCGGCCCGGGCGGCTACCAGGTCGGCGCCTTCCCGCCGGGCTGGTCGGAGTGGAACGACAAGTTCCGCGACAACGTGCGCGCGTTCTGGCGCGGCGACGAAGGCCAACTGGCCGAACTGGCCACGCGCCTGACCGGCTCGGCCGACCTGTTCCACCACCGCGGCCGTCGCCCCACCGCCTCGGTCAACTTCGTCACCGCCCACGACGGCTTCACCCTGCACGACCTGGTCAGCTACGCGCACAAGCACAACGAGGCCAACGGCGAGCACAACCGCGACGGCTCGGACAACAACATCTCCGCCAACTACGGCGTGGAAGGCGAGACCGACGACGAGCAGATCAACGCGCTGCGCCTGCGGCAGATGCGCAACATGCTGGCCACCCTGCTGCTGTCGCAGGGCACGCCAATGCTGCTGGCCGGCGACGAGTTCGGCCGCAGCAAGGGCGGCAACAACAACACCTACTGCCAGGACAACGAACTGACCTGGCTGAACTGGGAAGCCGGCCCGCGCGCGCACCAGCTCAGCGCCTTCGTCTCGCGCCTGACCCACCTGCGCGCGCACTACCCGCTACTGCACCGCGCACGCTTCTTCGACGGCGTCTACGACGAGGAACTGGGCATCAAGGACGTGACCTGGCTGGCCCCGGACGGCGAGGAAATGACCGAGGCCTCCTGGCACGATCCGCACGCCCGCGCGCTGATGATGCGCCTGGACGGCCGCGCCCCATCCAGCGGCCTGCGCCAGGCCGCGTCCAACGTGACCCTGTTGATGATCGTCAACGGCGCGGTCGAGGACGTCCCGTTCACCCTGCCGCTGGTCGAAGGCGAACACTGGCGCGTGCTGATCGACACCGCCGAGCGCAACGGCGAACACGGCCTGCCCGGCGGCTCGCAATGGCACGGCATCGGCCGCTCGCTGACCCTGCTGGCCGCCGAGCGCGACGGCAAGACCACGGCTGCGCATCACCGCAATGCGGACGCGCCGACGCCGTGAGCTGATGGGGGCGCCTGGCGATCTGCCGGGCGCTGCGGGTCCGCTCCTACAGAAGGCGGACGTTGCGAGCTGTCATCCGTAGGAGCGGTTTCAGCCGCGACCAGAGATCGATGGAACTCAGATACCGCCGTGCCGCGCAGCTGCCCACCGCAAGCAGCCGCACCGATAACGCCTCCGGCAGCCACTGAGGGGATTCACTGGCGCCCACCCCGATCCACATACGGCCGCGCCTGCAGGATCACCACCTCGTCGCCGACCACCGCCCATTCGATGTCCTGATCGGCGCCGCCCAGCGCCTGCTTGGTCATCGCGCCAACCTTGGCCAGTCGCGCGATGAGCGCGTCGGTCAGTACCTGGCGGGTGCCGACGATCGGCACCTCGCGGACGCCGCCGGCGGCGTTGGCCACGAGCTGGGTGTCCTCGGCCGAGCGGCTCAGCACCTGCACCGCCTTGGACCAGCTCGAATACATCACCTGTTCGGCCTGGCGCTTGCCCTCGACCACCCGGATACCGAGGCCGCGCTTGGCCGAGATGTAGGTGACATGACGGCGCGCGGCATCGAACGGATCGCGGGTGATCATCACTCCGGAGCTGTCGGACGGCGCGGCCAGTTGCACCAGCACCGCCATGGCCACCGCGTCCTGCGGCAGGCCGGCGGCGGCGCGCGCCTCGTAAGCCTCGAAGTTGTACACCGACGCCCACACCGTCTGCACCGCCTTGGCCAATGCGTCGGCGCGGGTGACGTTGGGCACGGTGGTGTACAGGCCGGCGCCGCTGAAGCCGGGCAGATCCTCGGAGTTGGACGAGCTGCGCACGAACACACCGGCACCATGCAGTTGTTCGCGCCACTGCGCCTCCAGCGCACGCACGAAGGCGGGATCGGGCGTGGCGTCGGCGATCTCGGCACGCAGCGTCGCCAGCGCGGCGCGGCGCACCTCCGCATCGGTGGCGAAGCCGGGGCGTCGCTGCAGATCGCGCAGGCGCTGGTCGACCTGCAGGCGCTGCAGCGTCGCCTGGTAGAACGCGAACGGAATGCAGAAGCCGTCCGGCACGCGCGCGGCCGGCGGCAGCACAGCCTTCAAGGTGCCGAGATTGGCGGCCTTGGTCCCGCAGGCGCGGCTGTCGCGGGCGCGCAGCGCCGCCAGCGGTTGGAGCGCGGTCACGCTCAGGTCCGGACGCGGCAGCGCGCGGGCCGCGGTGCGGGGAGCGGCAGCGGGTGCGGCCGTCGGCGGACTCGCCAGCGCTGTCACCCGGTAGTCGTTGTGGGTGACATCCAGTTGCACCCAGCGCCCGTCGTACTGGCGCAACGCCGCCTGCGCATCGCGCACGTACACATTGGGAATGCCCCAGCCCTTGGCCAGCAGGTTGACGTGCGACAACAGCGTGGACGGGCGCTGTGTGACCAGGCCGGCGACCGGCGCCAACGCGATCGGCACCTCGTCCAGCACCGGGATATCGCGCGGCGACAGCGTACGGAACTGCGCCTCCGAACGCACGATGCGCAGCCGTCCCTCGGCATGGCCGGTGTTCAACGGCAGGAAGCGCTGCTCGCGCAGCAGCGCCTCCTGGGTGACGAAGGCCAGCCCGGCGGACTTGGCCACCTGTTCGTGCAGCGTGGAGTTGGTCTTGAACCGCAGCGTGTCGAAGAACGACGCGCGCAAGGCGGCATCGGTCTGCTGCAACAAGGGCGCGGTAAGGACGTCGCCCTCCCAGAACTCGTAGGTGTAGCCCGGCAGATCCTGCTGCCAGCTCAGGGTGCCGAACAGGAAGCGGCGCTGCGGATCGCGGTACTGCGCCTTCAGCGCCGCCTTGCCCATGCCCGGCGCCAGGCGCTGGCGCACGAATTGCTCGTGCAGCGCGAAGCGCGGGGTGTTGAGGTAGTAGACGCGTCCACCCTGCTGCCGGTCGATCACGAACAGCAGATGCGGCAGCTCCAGCGCGGTGCCGGCGTTGTAGACCCGCGCGAGCTGAAGGAACTGCACGCGGCTGTCCAGGCGCGGTAGGGAATCCAGTCCCGTTGCCGGCCGCGCCGCGGCGTCGCTGCCCGGGCGTTGCTCGTAGGCCGACGGCTTGCGCGCGGTCTGCGCCAGCGTGGGTGCCACCTGCCACAGCAGCGCGAAAAGGACACACCACGCCGACACGCGTGGCCACGAAAGGGACGGACGGGCTCGATCCATGATGCCGGTTCGGGAGGGCGACGAGCGCGGATCATACGCCAGCGCCTGCGCGTTGGCTGCGCGGCCAGGCGTTGCCGGGCATGGTCCGGCGTTTGCCGCCGCCGCGGGCCGTTGGGATGACGGGGGAGAATGACATCCGCTGCGGACAGCTCCACCAGGCCCTCCTTTCTGTATCGTTGACCGACAGAACGCTGCGCAGCCGCGTGCGGCCCCGTCACATGCCTGCCGCGACCTGACGCACTTCGCCCCAGCCAGGAGTCCGCATGCCGCTGTATCCCCTGTTTGCCGACCTGGCCGGGCGCCGCGTGCTGGTCGTCGGCGGCGGCGAGGTGGCGATGCGCAAGATCGAGGCGCTGCTGCACGCCGGCGCCGACGTGCTGGTGTACGCGCACGCGCTCAACCCCACCGTGGCGCAGTGGCTGGCGCAGGGCCGCCTGCAGCGCGCCGACGGCGCCTTCGACCCGCAGTGGCTGGACGACGCCTGGCTGGTGGTGGCCGCCACCGACGACGACGCGTTCAACCGGCAACTGGCCGAACAGGCCGGAGCGCGGCGCAAGTGGGTCAACGTGGTCGACGACGCCGCGCTGTCGACGTTCCAGGTGCCGGCGATCATCGATCGCGACCCGCTGTTGATCGCGATCTCCTCCAGCGGTGCGGCGCCGATGCTGGCGCGGCGCCTGCGCGAGCGCTGGGAAACCGAACTGGACCATTCCTACGCCGAACTGGCGCAACTGTTCGCGCGCCACCGCGCCGCCATCCGCGCGCGCCTGCCGGACCTGCCGCAGCGCCGCCGCTGGTTCGAACATGTACTGGAGGGACCGGTGCAGACCCTGCTGCAGAGCGGCCAGCGCGATGCCGCCGAACAGGCCTTCGCCGACAGTCTGCAGCGCAGCGACGAGGTACCGCGGCAGGGCAGCGTGTGGCTGGTCGGCACCGGCAATGGCGACCCCGGCGCGCTGACGCTGAAGGCGCTGCGCGCGCTCAACCAGGCCGACCTGCTGCTGGTCGGTGCGCAAGTGAGCGCGGCAGTGCTGAGCCTGGCGCGCCGCGATGCCAGCCGCCAGCCGCTGCCGGACGATCCGGCCGCGCATCTGGCGCTGCTGATCGAACGGGCGCACGCCGGGCAGCGCGTGGTCAGCCTGCTGCCGGGCGATGCGTTCCGGCAGGCGCCGCACGTGGCGCTGGCGGCGCAATTGACCGCCGCCGGGATCGCCTGCGAGGTGGTGCCTGGCGTCGCGCCGGGCTGAGACCTAAGCCGGCAGCGGCGGCACCGGTTCGTCGGCTGCTCCGTCCCGCTTCGCCGTCACCAGGTGCTTGCGCATCCCCACCCACAACGCCAGCGACAGCAGCGAGATGCCGCCCAGCAGCAGGAATGCGGCGCGATAGCCGAACCCCTGTGCGATCCAGCCGCCCAGTGCGGGACTCAGCGCCGCGCCGACGCCCTGCATCGTCATCACCGCGCCCTGCCCCACGTTGACCCGGCCGGTGCCCTGCAGCAGGTGCGCCACCAGCGCCGGCACCGCCACGCTCTGCAGGCCCGCGCCGACGCCGTCGAGGATCTGCACGGGGAACACGCCCCAGGTATGGATGACGCTGGCGGCGATCAGTCCGCGCAGCGGCAGCGCCAGGAAGGTCAGCAGCAGTACCCACCAGTGCCCGCGCACGCGGATCAGGCGCATCGCCAGCAGCGAGGCGAGCACCATCGTGGACTGGGCGACGATGATGGTGGTGGCGGTCAGCGCGTTCGGGTCGCCCTGATGCGCGGCCACCACGGCCATGCCGTACAGCGGCAGCATCGCCGCATTGCCGAGGTGGAACAGCGCCAGCGCCGCGGCCAGGACCAGCAAGGGCTTGCAGGTCAGCAGTACCGACCAGCCGCTGACGTGCGTACCGTGGTCGTCCTCGGCCTCGGCCATGCCGCGCGCCGCACGGTGATCGATGGCGTCGCGCGGAATCATCAACACCGAGATGATCGCCAGCACGCCGAAGCAGCCGGTCAGCACGAACACCGCGCCGAAACCGAATTTCCAGCCGAGCAAGCCCGCCAGCGCCGCGGCCACCACGTTGCCGGCATGGCTGCCGACCTGGTTGCGCGCGATCTGGTGATCGAAGCCGGCCTGGCGCACCAGGCCCAGGGTGATGCCGGACAGCGCCGGCCCCAGCGCGGCGGCGGCGAGCGCGGTCATCACCTGTGCGGCGATGACGCCGGGCAGCGTCGGCGACCACCACAGCAGCGCCGAGGCCAGCAGGATCATGCTGCAGCCGACCACCACGATGCTGCGCTTGCGCTTGGTCGCATCGACCAGCGCGCCGCCCGGCGTGGTGGCGAGCATGCCGACGATGCCGCCGGCGGTCATTACCGAGCCGATCGCGCCGAGCGACCAGCCCTTGGATTGCAGGAACACGCTCAGGAACGGGCCGAGCCCGTCCTGCACGTCGGCCATGGTGAAGTTGAGCGCTTCCAGCGCGCGCGTGCCGCGCGGGCGCTTGCCAGCGCCGCTCATGCGCGCACCGCCGGCGACGCGAGCGGCGACAAGGACAGGAGTGCGTGGTGCTGCGCAGGCGCGACGGGCGGCATGACGGTGTCCTGGATGAGCACGGGAAACACAGGCGCGGCGGTGGCCAGGGGCACACCGCCGCGACGACTCGGAACTCAGTGGGGCTTGGGCTTCGGTTTCGGCTTGGGCCCGTCCTTCGGCGCAGCATCATCCGCATGCGCGTGCAACGGCTTGTGATGAGGCTTGGGCGGCTTCGGCTTCAACCGCTGCAGCGTCGCGTCGCTGGCGCCCAACGCCTGCGCATGCAGCACCTGGCCATGCGCGGACTCCAGCAATTCGCCCTGCGCCGTCAGCGGCTTGCCGGCGGCGAGCCAGCGCGCCGATTCCGGCACCGCGTGCGGCGGGAAGCGCACGATCAGCCCGTCCTCCAGCAGCGCGCCATGCACCTGCCCGTGCGGGCCGTGCAGCAGCCGTGCGATGGTACCGGCGTGACGCGCCGCGTCCTGCGCGGGCTTGTGCTTGGCCGGCGGCTTGGGCTTGGGTGTGTGAGGACCGGCATGCGGACCTTCATCGACGATGCGCGCGGCCCCGTCCGGGTCCACCGCCAGCGCCACCAGCACATCGGCGCCGCGCGGCTTGAGTCCGCGTACGCCGAGGCCGGCGCCCGGACGCAGCGCCTTCAGCAGTTGCGCCGACAGGTGCGGCGGGGTGTGCACTTCGGTGCCGTCGTCGAACAGCAGGCCGTCGACGTCGGCCTTGGGGTTGAGCAGGAAGCGCGCGAGCGTGCCACGGGTTTCCGGCAGGGAATCGGGATCGACCCAATGCATTGCATTCTCCAGACGAACAAGGGATGCCGACGGGGGCCGGCAGCGCCCGCCGCGAACGGCGGGCGCAGGGGTCAGGCGCGATGGAACCGCGCCCGGATCAACGCGGGGCCGGCGGCGGTGGCGGGGCGGCCGGCGCACCCGGCGCGCCCGGCGGCGGCGGAGCAGCCGGCGGCGCAGGCGGGGCCGGGGGCGCGAACACCGCCTGCAGCGAGTTGCGGTCGCGGCCGACCTGGGTGGCTTCCACCGAGCGACCCACCTGGGTCAACACGCCGAAGCCGTTGACGCTCAGGCGCGCGCCGGGCCGCAGCAACTCGCTGTACTGCACGGCGGCGTGCGGTGGCATGCGCACCACGGTGCCGTCGCTGAGCAGCACGCCGGCGGTGTCGCCGCGCGGGCCATAGACCAGCCGCTCGATGCGGCCATCGGCCTGCAGCGGGGTCAGGGCCGGCGGTGCCGGGGGCGCCGGCGGCGGCGTCATCGGGTTCGGCGGGCGGTCGACCACCTGCTTGCCACTGCGGCGCGCGGTGATGGTGTTGGCCTGCAGCAGCGGCAGGCTGCCCAGGCGATAGCCCTGCACCGAGATCGCATCGCCACGACGTACGGCGGCCTGCAGATCGGCCGACAGGTGCGGCGGGAAGCTGACCTGGGTGCCGTCCATCAGCCACAGGCCATCGACGTCGCCGTTGGGGTTGAGCATGAAGCGCTCGACGGTGCCGTCCACGCGCACCGGCGTGGCAGCGACGGGGGCCGCGGGCGGCGGCGGCGGCGCCGGAACGCTGCCGGGCGCCGGCGGGGCGGGAGGTGCGGGCGGCGCCGGCACCTGCGCGGTGGCGGCAGCGGCGGCGGTGGCCAGCACCAGGGACAGAGCGAGTGCGCTACGACGGATCATGGAAGTTCCTCCTGAGCGGCAAGGGGGCGCCGCTCGCAGGAGAAATAATGCAGAGGCCGTGCCAACTTTTAAGTCATTGATCTTTAAATGAATCGAGTGCCAATCTGGCTTTGGCAGCGTCTCCATTCCATCCACATCTGTCCGCTTTGCGGACAGGTGTGGATGGAAGGGGATTGGAGATTGGGGATTGGGGATTCGCAAAAGCGGACGCGTCGCCTGATGTCTGGTGCTGTGACGAATCCCGAATCCCCAATCCCCAATCCCGCGGCGCGCCAGCGCGCCGCTACAGCCCGTACTCGTCGAGCTTGCGGTACAGGAGCTGGCGATGGATGCCGAGCCGGCGTGCGGCCTCGGCGCGGTTGCCGTGGGCCTGGGTCAGCGCCGCCTGGATCATCTGCCGTTCCAGTTGCGCGATCGCCTGCGGCAGGGTCAGCGCGTCGGTATCGAGCGTCGTGGGCGTCTCGGCGGGCTGGGCCAGCAGTTCGTCCAGGTCGTGCGCCTCGACCACCGGCGCGCGCACCAGCACCTGGCAGCGCTGCATGGCGTTGCGCAGTTCGCGCACATTGCCCGGCCAGGGATAGGCGCGCAGGCGCGCCTGCGCTGCCGTCGACAGGGTCTGCGGGGCGCTGGCACCGGCGGCGAGGAAGTGCTGGGCGAGCAGGAGGATGTCGTCGCCGCGCTCGCGCAGCGGCGGCAGTTCGATCGGCACCACGTTGAGCCGGTAGCGCAGGTCGCTGCGGAAGCGCCCGGCGTCCACCGCCTGCAGCAGGTCGCGGTGGGTGGCGGCGATCACCCGCACGTCCACCTTCTGCGCGCCGCGCCCGCCCAGCGGCGAGACCTCGCCTTCCTGCAGGAAACGCAGCAGCTTGGCCTGCATCGGCAAGGGCATGTCGCCGATCTCGTCGAGGAACAGGGTGCCGCCATCGGCGTCGCGGATCAGGCCGTTGCGGTCGCTCACCGCGCCGGAGAACGCGCCCTTGCGGTAGCCGAACAGCTCGCTCTCCATCAGCTCGGCGGGAATCGCCGCGCAATTGATCGCCACGAACGGCTGCGCGGCACGCGCGCTGGCACGGTGCAGCGCGCGCGCCGCCAGTTCCTTGCCGGTGCCGGTTTCGCCGGTGATGAGCACCGGCAGGTCGGACGCGGCGGCCAGGCCGATGCGCTTGTGCACGGTGCGCATCGCCGCGCTGTGGCCGAGCAGCGCGTCGTCTTCCTCGGCCGGCATCGCCGCTGCGGCGTCCGGCGCGGCGTCGCCGCGGCTGCGCAGGGCGCGCTCGACCACCTCGGCGATATCGGCGCGGCCCACCGGCTTGACCAGGTGATCGAAGGCGCCGAGCTTCATCGCCTCGATGGTGTTGCCGCTGGACGCATGCGCGGTGAGCATCACCAGCGGCACGCGCATGGCCTGCGCGTCGTCCTGGCGCGCACGCATCAGTGCGATGCCGTCCATGCCGGGCATGCGGAAATCGACGAAGGCCAGGTCGAGGCCGCCCTCGCCCAGGCGCGCCAGGCCCTCACGCGGGTCGGCCACGGCCACCACCTCGTGGCCGAACGAGCGCAGCGTGGCCTGCAGGGTGCTGAGGAAGGCCAGTTCGTCGTCGATGATCAGGATGCGCGCCATGGCAGCTCCAGGCTGAACTCGGTGATGCCGTCGCGATGCGCGTAGTGCGCCTCGCCGCCATGCGCGCGGGCGATCTCGCGCACCAGCGCCAGGCCCAGGCCGTTGCCGTCGCTGCGGCCGCTGGCGAACGGTTCGAACAGATGCGCGGCCACCGGCGCCGGCACCGGCTCGCCCTGGTTGCGCACGCGCAGGTGCAGCAGGTCGTTCTCGGCCTGCGCCGCCAACGTGACCTCGGTGCCGGGCGCGGCGTGCTGCAGCGCATTGCGCAGCAGGTTGTGCAGGGCGCGCGCGGCCTGCTGCGGATCCAGCATCCACTGCGCTGGCGCCACTTGCAGGCGCAGCGCGATCGGCGGCGTCTGCCCGTCCCAGTCGGCCGGGTCCAGCAGCGCCTGCAGCCACGGTTGCAGCGCCACCGTCTGCCGGTGCAGGCGGATCGGCTGAACCATGCCGAGCAGGCTTTCCACCACGCCGTCCAGGCGCTGGATCTGCGCCAGCATCAGTTGCGCCTGGGCGTCGTCGGCGCCGTACGCGTGCGCGGCGATCTGGTTTTCCAGCGCCAGGCGCAGGGTCGCGATCGGGTTGCGGATTTCGTGCGCCACGGTCGCGGTCATGCGCCCCAGCGCGGCCAGGCGTTCGTGCCGCGACAGCTCCTCGCCGAGCCGGCGGGTCTCGGCCAGGGCCCGCGCGCTGCGTTGCGCATAGTCGGTGACCGCGGCGCCGAGCCGGTCCAGCTCCGGCGCGCCGGTCTTGGGGATCTGCGGTACCTCGGCCGGCGTCGCCAAGGCCTGCTGGATGCCCTGCAGGCGCTGGCTCCAGCGCCGCACCACCCAGCCCAGCGCCAGCGCCGACACCACCACCAGCGCCAGGATCAGCGCCATCCCCAGCGCCAGCGGCAGACTGGCGGCGGCGTCGCTGGAGGCCACGCGGGTCATGGCCCAGGCCGCGGCATTGCGGTCCAGCGGGCAGGCCGCGATCAGCAGGCTCTCGCGTTGCCCGTCGCGGCGATAGTCCACCGGGTGCTGCGCCTCCACTCCGCGCTGCGCGGTGGACACGATGACGTTGCGCTCGGCCGAGGGCACGTCGGTCTTGTGCTCGGTCCCGTCGTAGGTCGGATAGGCATAGGCGACGAAGCCGCGCTGGCGGTCCCAGAAGCCGCCTTCCACGCCGGCGGCATCGGCCAGCACCAGCTGCGACACCACCGCCGCCAGGCCGGTGCCGTCGCTGCCGTGGGCAGCGGCGCTGGCGCCGTTGTAGCGCTGCACCATGCGCGTGCACACCTCGCGCAACCCGGCCTGCGCGCGTTCGCTGCGCACGCCCTCGCTGTGCCGGTACAGCCCGACCAGCACCACCGCCATGCCCACGCAGGCGGCGACGATGACGATCCAGATCAGCAGCAGTTGCCGCAACAGCGAACGGGGCATGGACGTCCTTGGGCGCAACGGAAGAAGCGGGGCGAACCGCGGCGATCGTAACCGCGCCGCGGTGCCTGCGGCGACTCAGCGCAGGTTGGTCTTGACCAGTTCCAGCACCTCGTCGCCGCGTCCGCTCATCACCGCGCGCAGCAGGTACAGGCCCATGCCCTTGGCCTGTTCCAGCTTGACCGCCGGCGGGATCGCCAGTTCCTGGCTGGCCACGCGCACGTCCACCAGCGCCGGGCCGGGATGCGCGAATGCCTCGCGCAGGGCCGGCTCCAGTTGCGCCGACTCGTCCACGCGCAGACCCAGGATGCCCATGGCGTTGCTCATCGCCGCGAAGTCCGGATTGCTCAGGTCGGTGCCGGTATCCAGGTAGCCGGCCGACTTCATTTCCATCGCCACGAAGCCCAGCGAGCCGTTGTTGTAGACCACCACCTTCACCGGCAGGCCGAGTTGGGCCAGGGTGATGAAATCGCCCATCAGCATGGTGAAGCCGCCATCGCCGGACAGCGAGATCACCTGCCGGCGCGGGAACTGCGCCTGCGCGCCGAGCGCCTGCGGCATCGCATTGGCCATCGAGCCGTGGTTGAACGAGCCGAGCAGGCGGCGCTGGCCGTTCATGGTCAGGTAGCGCGCCGCCCACACCGTCGGCGTGCCGACGTCGCAGGTGAAGATCGCATCGGCGTCGGCGAGCGCATCGACCATGCGCGTGACGAACTGCGGATGCAACGGCTCGCCGGGGGCCGAGGCCACGGCCAGGTCGTCCAGGCCCTCGCGCGCCTTGCGGTAGTGAGCCAGCGACTTCTCCAGGAAGCCGCGGTCCTCGCGACGCTGCAGGCGCGGCAGCAGCGCGGCGATGGTCTCGCGCACGTCGGCGGCGATGCCCAGTTGCAGCGGCGTGCGCCGCCCCAGCGCGGCCGGGTCGTTATCGACCTGCACGATGGTGGCGTCCTTGGGATAGAACTGCCGGTACGGGAAATCGGTGCCGAGCATCAGCAGCGTGTCGCAGTTGAGCATGGCCTGGTAGCCGGAACTGAAGCCGATCAGGCCGGTCATGCCGACGTCGAACGGGTTGTCCCACTCCACATGTTCCTTGCCACGCAGCGCGTGCACGATCGGTGCGCCGAGCGCGTCGGCCAGCGCCACCACCTCGTCGTGCGCGCCGGCGCAGCCGCTGCCGCACAGCAAGGTGGTGGCCTTGCTCGCCTGCAGCAGATCGGCCAGCTTCGCCACGTCGGCGTCGGCCGGCAGGATGCGCGGCACGGCCAGCGCCGGCCACGTCGTCGGCGTGCCCTTGGGCATTTCCTGCAGCGCCACGTCGCCTGGAATGACCACTACCGCCACGCCGCGGCGCAGGATCGCCGTGCGCATCGCCCGCTGCAGCACTTCCGGCATCTGCGCCGGGTTGGTCACCAGTTCGACGTAGTGGCTGCACTCGCGGAACAGTTCCTGCGGATGCGTCTCCTGGAAATAGCTCAGGCCGATCTCCGAGGACGGAATGTGCGCGGCGATCGCCAACACCGGCTGGTGGCTGCGGTGACAATCGAACAGGCCGTTGATCAGATGCAGGTTGCCCGGGCCGCAACTGCCGGCGCACACCGCCAGCTTGCCGCTGACCGCGGCTTCGGCGCCGGCGGCGAAGGCGGCCACTTCCTCGTGGCGCACGTGCATCCACTCGATGCTGTCCATCTGCCGCAGCGCGTCGGTCAAGCCGTTGAGGCTGTCGCCGGTCACGCCCCAGATCCGCTCCACGCCCGCGCTGTGCAGGGTTTCGGCGAGCAGGCGAGCCATGGTCTGCTTGGACATACGTGCTGATCTCCGGGTGGGGAGCAGCATGGTCGCACCGCGTGCGTTACCGACGCGTGGCGCAGCAGATGCAGCCCGCGCCTGCCGCCCCCATGTTCAGCGCACGGTGCGGCTAGTCTTCGCCGCGTGCAGCGGCGGCATCGTGCGCCGCATTGTCCGCATCATCCTCGTGGTAGCCACCCGGCGTGGCGGCCTTGCCGTGTGCGCCGCCGGCATGCTCGCCGGTGGCGCCGTAGGTGCCGGCCTGGCCGAGGTTGGGCTGGCTGCGCCCGCTGCGGTCCTCGCCGTGGTCCTGCGGTGTCCGTGCGTGCGGCGACGGCATGGGCTGCGACGGCACGCCGCGGTCGCGGCCGCGCGGCGGCACGCCGCTGTCGGCGGACACATCGCCCTGCGTGCCGCGGTAGGCGGCCTGGCGTACATCGTGCGTGCCGGTGGGAGGTGAAGTGCGCTGCGCCATGACGATCTCCTGCAGAAGCGTGTGAGCGGATCACGCTAGGCCGGCGCACGTTAGCCGGCATGCAAGTTGCGATGAAGGCAGCGCGAGCGGCGACTGCGATGCCGACCGGCGCGACCACGCCGCACGCACGTGACCTGCACGCCTGCGCCACCCGTGCTGGCCGACGCTGGCCGCTCCTTCCACATTGGAGCCCTGCGATGTCCGGTCTACTCTGGAAACTTGCGCTAGCCGGCACGGCTTACGCCGCCATCCGCGCCTATCGCCGCAACACCCACACCACCATGGCCGACGCGGCCTCGTCCATGCCACCAGCCGAACTGGATGAAGGTCGGGCCACGCCGCCGCATGGCGACGCCCTGCAAGGCGCCGAGCCCACGTCGACGACTGCGGCCACAAACGATCCGGACGGCGCCGTGCCGGCCTGATCCCTGCAACGCGCAGCGGCGTGTCGCGCGCTCACCGCCGACACGCTGCTTCCGCCATCCGCAGGGCGCGGGCGTCAGCTCAGCCTTTGGGGCGATCGTGGGTCTCGCGGCCATCGCCGTGGCGCGCATTGCGCGCACGCAGTTCTTCCCCGGCCTTGCGCGCCAGTTCCTCGTATTGCTTGCGGATCTCTTCCAGCCGCTTCTCGTCCAGCTCTTCCAGATCCAGCAGCTCGTTGTTGGCCTTGGCGCTGACCCGGATCAGCTCGTCGAGCTTGATCTGCATCGCCGCGGTGTCGGCGTTCTGGGTGTGCTGGATCAGGAACACCATCAGGAAGGTGATGATGGTGGTGCCGGTGTTGATGACCAGTTGCCAGGTGTCGTTGAAGCCGAACACCGGGCCGCTGAGGCCCCACACCAGCACGATGCATAGCGCGATGCAGAAGGTCCAGGGCGTGCCGGCGGCATACGACGCCTTCTTGGCGACGACGTTGAACAGCTTGGCAGGTTTCATCGCAGGCCCTCGCTCGACGGCAGACGCCTGCACCGCCGCCAGCGTCTGCAGGCGGCTAAGGATGATCGACAGCCTCCCGTGAGCGAGGCGTGCATATCGCGCCAGCGCCGGGCCAATGAAAAAGGCGGGGTCGCCCCCGCCTTTTTGCTTGACCTGTGCGCGAGGCTCAGCCGGCCTGTTGCGTCGCCGGCTGCAGCGCCCGCACCGGGCGCGGCCGGCTCGGGAAGGCGTGGCGCAGGATCCGCCACACCACCTGGCCGAACTGCTTGGGCAGCGAGCCGGTGTTGTAGTGCTGGCCGTAGCGCGCGCAGATCTCGCGCACCTGCACCGCCAGCGCCGCATAGCGGTTGGCCGGCACGTCCGGGAAGAAATGGTGCTCGATCTGGTGGCTGAGGTTGCCCGACAGCACGTTCAGCAGCTTGCCGCCGGCCAGGTTGGAGGAACCGCGCAGTTGCCGCAGGTACCAATGGCCGCGCGACTCGTTCTTGATCGACTCCTTGGGGAAGGTCTCGGCGTCGGCGGTGAAGTGGCCGCAGAAGATGATCACGAAGGTCCAGATGCTGCGCAGCACGTTGGCGGCCAGGTTGCCCAGCAGCACCGGCAGGAAGAACGGGCCGGCCAGCGCCGGGAACAGGATGTAGTCCTTGAAGATCTGCCGGCCCATCTTGCGCCCGACCGGCAGGAACGTCCGCTTCAATTCGCCGCGCTTCATCTTGCCGGCCAGCCAGCGGCCCAGGCGCAGGTCCTGGATCGCCACGCCCCATTCGAACAGCAGCGCGAACACCACCGCGATGAACGGCTGCGCCAGGTAGAACGGGCGCCAGCGCTGCTCGGGGAAGATGCGCAGCAGGCCATAGCCGATGTCGTCGTCCATGCCGCGCACGTTGGTGTAGGTGTGGTGCTTGAAGTTGTGCGTCTTGCGCCAGTTGTCGCCAGTGGCGACGATGTCCCACTCGTAGGTGTTGCCGTTCAGGTGCGCATCGCCCATCCAGTCGTACTGGCCGTGCATCACGTTGTGGCCCAGCTCCATGTTCTCCAAAATCTTGGACAGGGTCAGCAGCAGCACGCCGGCGATCCACGCCGGCACCAGCACGCTGTGCACGAACGCCCCGAGGAACAGCAGCGCACGGCCGGCCACGCCGGTGTAGCGCACCGCGGCGACGATGCGGCGGATGTAGCGGGCATCGCGCGCGCCCAGGTCGGCCAGGGTGCGCATGCGCAGCGCATCCAGTTCGTCGCCGAAGGCCTGCAGTTCGGCAGGGGTGAGTGCGCGGTTGCGGGGAGCCGCCATGGGGAAGTCCTTCAGAGGTCCAGGGTCAGGTCGCTGCTGGCGCTGTTGACGCACAGCTTCAGCGAACCGGGTTCGGCGGCGTGGGCGCCGCTGAGCAGATCACGGGTGATGCCGGCCTGCTTGCCACAGGCGCAGCTGTTGCAGATGCCCATGCGGCAGCCGTGCTTGGGACGCAGGCCTTCGGCTTCCAGCGCGGTGAGCAGCGACTGGCCGCGCGGCAGCTGCAGCACGCGGCCGCTGCGCGCCAGGGTCACCGCCACGGTGCCCTGCTCGACATCGGCCGGGGCCGGCGGCGGGCTGAACGCTTCGGCCTGGAAGCGGGCCACGCGGTGCTGCAGGCGCGCGCGCGCCGCCTGCACGAAGCCGCCCGGGCCGCAGGCCAGCACCTGCGCCTGCCCCAGGTCGCCCAGGGCGTCCATCGACAGCGTGTCCACGCGCGGCGCCGGCGTGTCGCCCTCGCCGGTGATGGCCAACTGCAGGCGGAAACGCGGATGCGCCGCGGCCAGCGCCTGCAGTTCGTCGCGGAAGCAGACCTGGTCGTGGCGCCGCGCCCAGTACAGCAGGTCGACATCGGCCGGCATGCCGGCATCGGCCAGTTGCCGCAGCAGCGCGCGCATCGGGGTGATGCCGCTGCCGGCGGCCAGCAGCAGCCAGCGGCCGTGCGGCGCGGTCGGCAGCACCATCTCGCCGTAGGCCTGGCCAAGTTCGAACACCTCGCCGATGCGCGCCGCGCCGGCCAGGTACTGGCTGACCCGGCCGCCGTCGACGGTCTTGACCGTGATCGCCAGGCGCCCGCCCGGCAACGGCGTGGGGCTGTAGCTGCGCAGCAGCCGGCGGCCGTCGATCTCCACGCCCAGTTCCACGTGCTGGCCGGCACGCAGGCCGCGCCAGTGGCGGTTGGGCTGCAGCACCAGGGTCACCGCATCGCTGCTGGCGGCCTCACGCTGCACCAGCCGGGCGCGCGGGCGCTGCCAGGTCCACAACGGATGCAGGCGGGTCGACCAGAAATCGAACACGTCCGGCTTGACCCAGGCGCGCAGGGCGCGGGCGGCGGGGCGGAGCTTGGCGGGACGGCGGGCAGCGTTCATGGGTCCACTATACAGATGAAGATACAGATGTCTATACAGTTGTGCATTCAGCAATGGCGTTATCATCCCTCATTGCCTGGCCCGGTCTGCCCATGACGACGCTCTCCCCTCCCCCGTTCGCGGACACGCCGAACGCCCGCAAGGGCGCGATCTCGCGCGAGGACCTGCTGGCCGCCGCGCTCAAACTGATCGGGCCGCACCGCAGCGTGTCCACACTGAGCCTGCGCGAGGTGACCCGCGAGGCCGGCATCGCCCCCAACAGCTTCTACCGCCAGTTCCGCGACATGGACGAGCTGGCGGTGGCGCTGATCGACCTGGCCGGCAGCTCGCTGCGCACCATCATCGGCCAGGCGCGGCAGCGTGCCGCCGGCAACCGCCGCAGCATCATCCTCAGTTCCGTGGAGACTTTCATGGAACAGTTGCGCGCCGACGACAAGCTGCTGCACGTCCTGTTACGCGAGGGCACGGTCGGCTCGGACGCGTTCAAGCATGCGGTGGACCGCGAGCTGAACTATTTCGAGGACGAACTGCGGGTGGACCTGATCCGCCTGGCCGCGCTGGAGGGCTCGCCGCTGCACGAGCCGGCACTGGTGTCCAAGGCGATCACCCGGCTGGTGTTCGCGATGGGCGCCACCGCGATGGACCTGCCGCCGGAGAAGGATCCTGAACTGATCCGGCAGATCACCGCGATGCTGCGCATGATCATCGTCGGCGCGCGCACGCTCGCCGCCGGCTGAGTTCGCGGCGCAGCGGCGTCGCCACCGCAGACAGCCATCGGCACGGGCGCTTGCCCGCATCGTGACATGCCGCCGACATGGCCTTGGCCCCGGCTTTACCTGCGCCTGCCCACCCTCGTCGGACACTCCCCCAACGAGGCATGCACATGGCCGTTCCAAACTATCCGTCGCCGCCGTTCAAGGCGCAGCAGCAATCCTTTCCCGGCAAGACCCAGGCCATGGATCCGAAACCGGACCACGGTGAAGACAGCTATGTCGGCCACGGCCTGCTGCAGGGCAAGCGCACCCTGATCACCGGCGGCGACAGCGGCATCGGCGCGGCGGTGGCGATCGCCTATGCGCGCGAAGGCGCCGACGTTGCCATCGCCTATCTGCCCGACGAGCAGGACGACGCCGAGCGCATCGGCAAGCTGGTTGAGGATGCCGGCGTGCGCGTGCTGCTGCATCCGTGCGACATCAGCGACCGCGCGCAGGCCGAGACGTTGATCAAGACCGTGACCGACGCCTTCGGCGGCCTCGACGTACTGGTCAACAACGCGGCCTACCAGCGCTATTTCCATAGCTTCGACGAGATCACCCTCGACGAATGGGAGAAAACCTTCGCCACCAACGTGCATGCGCCGTTCCACCTGGTGCGGCTGGCGCTGCCGCACATGCCCGAGGGCGGCTCGATCATCAACACCGCCTCGGTGAACTCGAAGAAGCCCACGCCCAACATCCTGCCGTACTCGGCCACCAAGGGCGCGCTGGCCAACCTGACCATCGGCCTGGCCGGCCTGCTCGCCGAGAAGAAGATCCGCGTCAACGCGGTGCTGCCAGGCCCGATCTGGACTCCGTTCATTCCCACCGGCATGGATGAGGAATCGGTGCGCACCTTCGGCGAGCAGACGCCGTTCGGCCGTCCTGGCCAGCCAGCGGAACTGGCCTCGGCCTATGTATTGTTGGCTGCGGACACCTCAAGCTATACCTCGGGCACGTTGCTGACCATCTCGGGTGGCGCAGTGACGCTGTAAGGCCGGGAATCGTAAGTGGGGAATCGGGAATGGGAAAAGCGCTGCGGGCTGGCGGCGCTGTAGGTGCGGCTCTGGCCGCGAGAGGCTTTCTCCTGATGTTGTCGCCGTGATCCTCACGCAAGCACACGCATCGCGCCTGCTGCTGTCTCGTTAGCAGGCCACAGATCTAGCGCACTCCCCTCTTTAGGAGCGGCTTCAGCCGCGACAGGCATTCCCATGAAGGCCTGTCACGACTGAAGCCGCTCCTTCGAGCGCGAGCGCAAAAGACATGCAGCACCCGCGCATCACGCGTATCGCCACCGTGTACATCTCCTCACACGGCATCTCGCACGGCATTCACTCTGCGCTGCAACTGCTCTAACGGCGGCAAGTCTAGGTTGATCGCACAGGGGAAAAACACACGGACGCGCGATGCGATGCAGGTGCGTCGCGCACACCATCTGGAGCGATATCCATGACCCGAAGCAACACCGAACGCTTGTTGAAGTGGCTGCAGGACGCCTACGCCATGGAGCAGGAGGCCAACACCATGCTCACTGCCACCGCCGGCCGCCTGGAGCACTGCCCGCAGCTGAAGGCGCGCATCGAGCAGCACGTCGACGAAACCCGCGATCAGTCCGAGCAGGTCAAGCGCTGCATCCAGATCCTCGACGGCTCGGTCCCGACGATCAAGGGCACGGTGGCGAGCGTGATGGCCTCGGTGCACGCCGCCGGCAATTCGATGATGAGCGACGAGGTGGCCAAGAGCCTGGGCGTGAGCTACGCGTTCGAGCATATGGAGATCGCCAGCTACCGTTCCCTGGTGATCGCCGCCAAGGAAGCCGGGCAGACCGAGATCGCCGACATCTGCGCCGCCATCCTCGACCAGGAAATCGCCATGGCCGAGTGGCTGATCGAGCACCAGGAAGCCACGATCCTGGCGTTCCTGAAGCGCGAACGCACCGAAGGCGAAACCGCCAAGCACTGAGCGTCGTCGTGCACCGCACGACGCGTGCGCATTCCCCCGCAGCACCCACCATCATCGACCGGAGACTCCCCATGGCCGTCAAGACCATCGACGAATTGTTCATCCACGAGCTGTCGGACATCTACAGCGCCGAGAAGCAGCTGACCAAGGCACTGCCGCGACTGGCACGCGCCTCCACCAACCCGGCGCTGCGCGCGGCGTTCGAAGCGCACCTGGAAGAAACCCAAGGCCAGATCGAACGCATCGACCAGATCGTCGAAAAAGGCAACCTGCGCCTGAAGCGGATCAAGTGCGCCGCCATGGAAGGCCTGGTGGAAGAAGGCAAGGAAGTGATCGAGTCGATCGAAGCCGGCCCGGTGCGCGATGCCGCGTTGATCGGCGGCGCGCAGAAGGTCGAGCATTACGAGATCGCCTCCTACGGCACACTTGCCGCCATGGCCAAGCAGTTGGGCATGGACGATGCGTTGAGCCTGCTGCTGGAAACGCTCAATGAAGAGAAGTCCACCGACGAGAAGCTGACCCTGCTGGCCGAGCAGGGGGGCAACGAAGAAGCGGCACGCAAGCGCAAGGCGGCCTGACCGCCCCAGCTGCGGCCCGCCGGCGCGGGTCGCAGCGTCCAAGACGCCTATCCCCCACGCGCGGCCGTCGGTCGCGCCATTGCGTCGTCTCGACGTTCGGGCGGCACTCCAAGAGAACCCCATGTTCATGCACAACAAGCGGCTGATGTACACGGTCCGCGTGGCACAACCCGATCCGGCGCTGGCCTCGCTGATGCTGGAACAGTTCGGCGGCCCGCAAGGCGAGCTCGCCGCGGCGATGCGCTACTTCACCCAGGCCATCGGCGAGGTCGATCCCGGCCGCAAGGATCTGCTCTACGACATCGCCACCGAGGAGCTGAGCCACCTGGAAATCATCGGCTCGATCATCGCCATGCTCAACCAGGGGCCGAAGGCGGTGCTGTCCGAAGGCATGGCCGAAGCCGAGGACATGCGCAACCTCACCCGCAACAACAACACCAGCCAGACCCAGCAGATTCTCTACGGCGGCGGCCCGGCGCTGGTCAATTCAAGTGGCGTGCCGTGGAGCGCGGCCTACGTGGACAGCATCGGCGAGCCGACGGCCGACCTGCGCTCCAACATCGCCGCCGAAGCGCGTGCCAAGATCGTGTATGAGCGCCTGATCAACGTCACCGACGATCCGGGCATCGTCGATGCGCTGACCTTCCTGATGACCCGCGAGGTGGCGCACCAGAAATCCTTCGAGAAGGCGCTATACGCGATCGAGCCGAACTTCCCGCCAGGCAAACTGCCGGGCGATCCGGCCTTCACCGACCGCTACTACGACATGTCGCAGGGCGACGGCGACATGCAGGGGCCCTGGAACAGCGGCAGCCAGTGGGAGTCCATTGCCAACCGCAATCGCCAGGTGGCGGTGGATGGCGGCAGCGGGATGCCCAGCGTGGGCCTGAGCGAACTGGAACAGAGCGCAGTGCAGGCGCTGGCGGCGCGTACGCTGTCGCAGCCGGACAGCGACCCGACCACCGGTGCCGACCTGGGTGCCGGCCCGGGTGCCGGTTCGACCAAGGGCAGCGTGGCGCGCTAGCGCTTCACTGCAGGTCCACCGCAACGACGCCGACGCCGCGATGCACAAGCACCGCGGCGTTCGCATGTCTGGGCCATTGCCCGTGGTCGACACCGCCCTCGGCGCCGCGATCAATCGCCGGTCTGCCGATGCGGCGCGTGCACCGGCTTGGATTGCGGGGAATCCTTCTGCCGCAGCCAGATGCTCAACACCACCAGCGCGAACACCGCCAGGAACTCGCTCTGCCAGTTCTGCATCGATTCGAACCAGAACTGCGCGCCGCTGGCGTGTTCCCAGAAGGACGGCAGCGGCCGATGCTGCATGGCCTGCTCGGCCACCTCGTGGCGCCAACTGCCCAGTGCATGCAGGACGAAGCTGAGCAGGAACAGCGCACCGAAGGCCAGTGCCAGCGAGCGCTCGTACAGCGCCAGCCAGATGCCGCCGGCGCGCACCGGCCAAGGCGCCGGGCCCGGCGCGACGGCGTCGTCCTCCTGCCCTGGCGACAGCGGCCGCGACTCGGCCGAGCCCCACTGGCGCAGCTTCACCGTCAGCACCACGTACATGCCCATCTGCAGGAACTCGCTCTCCCAGTTCTCGAACAGCGCGCCGATGAAGTGCCCGCTGTGCAGGTACTGCAACATCGGCAGCGCCGCCAGCCCCTGCTGGCGCAGTTCCTCGTTGTAGGCTTGGTGGCCACTCAGCGCCTGAGCGGCCATGAACAGCAGGCTCAGCGCCAGCAACACGATCGACAGGCTGTTGCGTTTCCAGAACATCGACTCGGCTCCTCCTCCACCGCCGCACTGCCGGCACGCCGTCGCTGCGACCATAGGCAGCCACAGGCAAAAAGTGGATGAAGAAGCTGGGGCGATACGCCTCGGATGCCAGGCGATGCCATCACCTGCAGGAGCGGCCACGGCGTGGCAGCAGGCGCCACCACGCCGCACTGGCTCAGAACTCTTCCCACTCCGCGCTGTCCGCCGGCACGCCCTGGATCGGGCGTGGCTTGGCCGCCACTTGCCGCACCGGGACCGTCGGCTTGGGCTTGGCGGCGGCGACAGCCCGCACTGCCGGCCTGGCCGGCTGCGGCCTTGCCGCGATGGCCGGTGCCACGCTGATGGCGGCGCCGCCGGCGAGGCGGAACACCGCCACCGCGCGTGCCAGTTCCGCCGCCTGGTCTTCCATGCTCTTGGCCGCCGCGCTGGCTTCTTCCACCAATGCCGCGTTCTGCTGGGTGCCCTCGTCCAGCTGCATCACCGTCTTGCTGACCTGGTCGATGCCCGCGCTCTGCTCGGCGCTGGCCGCGGAGATCTCGGCCATGATGTCGGTGACCCGCTTCACCGAGGCGACCACCTCGGTCATGGTGGTGCCGGCGCGGTTGACCAGGGTCGAGCCCTGCTCCACTTCCTGCACCGAGTCGGAGATCAGGGCCTTGATCTCCTTGGCCGCCGCCGCCGAGCGCTGCGCCAGCGTGCGCACTTCCGAGGCCACCACGGCGAAGCCGCGGCCCTGTTCGCCGGCGCGCGCCGCTTCCACCGCCGCATTGAGCGCGAGGATGTTGGTCTGGAAGGCGATGCCGTCGATCACGCCGATGATGTCGGCGATGCGCGCGGACGCGGCGCTGATCGAGGCCATGGTCGCCACCACTTCCTCCACGGCGCGGCCGCCGTGCTCGGCCACCTCGCCGGTGCTCAGCACCAGCTGGTTGGCCTGGCGCGCGCTGTCGGCGTTCTGCTTCACGGTGGACGCCAGCTCCTCCATCGAGGCGGCGGTTTCTTCCAGGCTGGCCGCCTGCTGCTCGGTGCGCACCGACAGGTCGCTGTTGCCGCTGGCGATCTCGCTGGCGGCGGTGTTGATCGAGCCGACCGCGCGCTGGATGCCCTGCACGATGCCGGTCAGTTGCTCGGCGGTGCGGTTGGCGGCGTCGGCGAGGGTGCCGAACGCGCCTTCGTAGCGCACGTCCACGCGCTGCGACAGGTCGCCATCGGCGATCGCCCCCATGATCCGGCCGACGTCGGCCAGGCCGCTGTCGGCCTGACGCATCAGCCGGTTGAGCGCTTCCACCATTTCCTTGAACGCGAACGCGTAGCGCGCCTCGTCGCCACGTGCAGTGAAGTCGCCGCGGGCGGCCGCGTCGGCCAGCCGCGCGATGTCGCCGTTGACCGCCGACAGGTTGGCCTTGACCACGTCCAGCGCCTCGTGCAGCGCGGCGCGCTGTCCCGGCAGCCGACGCATGTCGCGGCGCAGGTCGCCGCGGCCGTACTCGTCCATGATCGCCATCGCCTCGACGATCGCGTCCAGGTGCTCGAACAGCGCCGTGTTCATGCCGTGCGCCAGCGTGCCGTAGTCGCCCGGGAAGTCTTCCGGCATGCGATGGCTGATGTCCTCGCCCTGCTGCAGCCGCACCAGGGTCTGCATCTCGCCGTTGAAGCGCTGCAGCTGGGTCTGCATCTGTTGCATGCTGGTCATCAACTGCCCGGTCTCGTCGCGCGACTCGACCTTGATCGGATTGTCGAAGCGGCCGGAGGCGATCGCCTCGGCGGTCCGCGTGGCGCCGCGCAACGGCGCGACGATGGCGCCGGCGATCAGCCAGCACAGGCCCACGACCAGCGCCACCAGGCCACCACCGATCACGGTGAGGATCTTGGTGAAGCCCATCGCCTGGGCTTGGATGTCCTCGGCATACACGCCCATCGCCAGCACCCAGTTCCACTGCGGGTACAGCGCGGCGTAGCTGATCTTCGGCAGCTGCACCGACTTGCCGGGCTTGGGCGCGGTGTAGTAGCTGAAACCGTCGCCGCTGCGCACCGCCGTCTGGATGTCGCGGTACACGTACTCGCCGGCATCGCTCCTGTAGCCGCTCATGTCGGTGCCGACCGCGCGCTTGGGATGCATGACGATGCGCATCTGCGGGTCGACGATGAAGAAGTAGTCCACGCCGCCGTTGGTCTTCATGTCGGCCAGCGCGCCCTTGGCCGCTGCCTGCGCCTGCGCCTCGGTCATCTCGCCGCGCTTGGCCAGATCGGCGTAGTGCTGCATCACGCTCAGGCCCATGTCGACCTGGGTCTTGACACTTTGCTTGCGCGCATCGATCAGGTTGAGATATTGCAGGCGCGCCGCGGCAACGGCGAGCAGGATCACGCCGAGCGCGATCAGCGTGCACAGCACGATGAACTTGCGCGCCATGGGCAGATTGGCGATATGGCGGCGCAGAAATTGGATGGGATTCATGGCGTAGAAAGCAGAGAACGGAATTTTGTATCGGCCAGCGCGCGCTCGAACTTGAACTGCGAAGTGCTTCGCCAGAGCAACGCGCACCACAGTTTCACGCTGCAGCCGGCTTCCGTCAGGCCAGTGCGGTATCCATCGGCGCGCTCGCGGACGGCACGCCGGCGGCGTGCGGCTCCCACACCAGGCGATGGAAATCGAAGCCCTGCTGCAAGCGCGGCTTGACCACGTTGAAGTACGGCGAGACGTCGAAATCGCGCGGCAGCGTCAGGCTGTGATGGCGCGGATGCAGGATCTCCGCGTCTTCTCCGGCATCGCTTCCCGTCGGCGGCGCCTGGTCGATTTCCGGCAGGATGGGATAGCGGATCGCGCCGAACGCCTGCGCCAGCAACGTCGAGCAGATCGCCCGCGTCGGCTCGCCGCTGCCCAGCTCCAGGAAGCGCCGCTTCACCGACGACGGCAGCGGCGGCGTGCGGATCAGGTAGCGCGCCAGATCGAAGATGTTCTTCAGGTCGTAGCTGTTGCCGACCCGCGAGACCATGTACTCCACCACGGTCTCGATCTCCTGCGCGCTCAACCCGACCGGACGGCAGATGCGGGTGTGCAGGCCGGCGAACTCGCTCAATCCCACCAGGCGCACGCCGACGTTGATGTCGACATCGCAGAACAGCGGCGCTTCCTCGCCGGGAAGCGCGGCCACGTGGTGGCCGATGTACAGCGCCGCGTGCGACCAAGTGGACTGGCTCAGGTACTTGATGGCGGTGGAGAAGCGGCTGTTGCCCTCGACCAGCAACACGTCGCCCTTGCGCAGCGTGGCACGCAACAGCTGCGGCGGGCTGGTCGGCAGTTGCGAGCCATGGCGGCGCGGCTTGGACAGGAACTTGGCCAGGTGGCGGCCCAGCAAACGTGGCAAGGACAGCATGCGCGTTCCCCCGAGGGACGGCCGCTTCGGCGAAACGGCTCCGCTATCCGCAATGGCGGCCATGCGCTGGATTTCTTGAATGGCGTGCCGGCGCCAGCGACCGGCTCACGGTTGCCGCAGGATCGACAGCTCCACGAACTGCGCGCTGCTGGAACGCAGGTAGACCGCATAGCGACCACGGCCCGGCACTTGCACCAGAAAGCGGTCTCCCGGCACCGGCTGGAGCTTGTCGACCGCGGCCGCACCCAGCGGCGCGATCCGCAGCCGCACCTTGGCATCGTCCTGCGCTGGCGTGAGATTGGCGATGGTCAGCGCGCCATCGAAGAGGGTGCGGCTCTCGCCCGGCAACAGACTCAGCATCAGCGACATCGCCGCGGCCTTGGCGTCGCAGGCACCGGCCTGCGCCTCGGCCAGCTGCCGCTGCAGCGGCTTGACCTCCACGTACTGCACGAAGCCGTAGGTCGCGCCGATCACCACCAGCACTGCCGAGACCTCGGCGGCGGTGCGCTTGAACGAGAGTGCTTGCCACCATGTCTGCGCCGGCGGGGGCGGCGTCTGTCGGGTCGTTCGAGCCATGCATCACGGTATCGATGCCGCCATGCCGCTGTCTGCCAGCACGGCTGACATCGCCGCGCACGGCCGCGTTCGTCTACCTGGCGATACAGACGCGACGCCACCCGCCTCGCGATAGGCGCCGCCCCAAGCACGGACATCGCGCGATGGCGCGGCATGGCCTCGCGCCTACGCAACTCCCAGCAGGCGATGACGCGTCTTTCGGAGGTTTCGAAACCACGGATCGTGGACGCGCAGGGTGAACCGCCCACGCATGTTGCGCCGCAACTTGACGCATCGAGCGCCCGGGCAGAGTCTTGGTATGAAATTTCGAAATTATTTTCGCAATCCGAAATTCACTTGTCAAGCGACAGGATCGAGCGGGTCGAGCAAGCTGGCGATTCCGCCGGGTCCTCCAGGAACTGCAGATGATCAAGACGACTTCCCAGCGCGCGGCCAGCGCCGCGCCCGACGACGGCGACGAGGCCGGGGACAAGAAGCTGCGCAGCACCGTGCAGTCGCTGGCCAAGGGCTTTCGCGTGCTCGAGGCGTTCTCGTCCGAGCACGAGGAACTGTCGCTGAGCCAGATCGCGGCCCTGGCCCGGCTCGATCCCGGCACCACCTTCCGCATGCTCAACACCCTGGTCGAGCTGGGCTACGTGCACCGCGTGCCGGAGAGCCGCCGCTTCCGCCTGACCCTGAAGGTGCTCGACCTCGGCTTCCACGCCATCGCCCGCCGCGATCTGCGCAGCGTGGTGCGGCCGCTGCTGCGCACGCTGGTCAGCGACGTCAACGAAGCGGCCAGCTTCGCGGTGCTGCAAGGCCCCGACGTGCTCTACATCGAGCGCGTGCGCGCCGGCATCACCCGCCTGGGCGTGGACATCCGCATCGGCACCACGGTGCCCAGCACCCGTACGGCGATCGGCCTGGCGATGCTGGCGCACCTGGCGCCGGCGGAAGTGACGCGGGTGACCGGGGTCGACGTGCAGGGTGCGCAGACGCCGGAGATCGCCACGATCCGGCGCACCTTCGACAGCATCCGCCGCGACCGCTACGTGATCCTGGAGTCGATGCTGACCCAGGGCCTGCGCGTGCTGGCGGTCCCGGTGCTGGATGCGGACGACTATCCGCTCGGCGCGATCAGTGTCGCCGCGCCGTCGGTGCGCACCAGCCACGCCGAACTGCTGGAGACCGCCCTCCAGCCGACGCTGCTGGCCGCCAAGGACATCGCCTTCGCGATCCAGGCCAGCGGGAGTGTTGCCGTGACCGCCCCCAGCACCTGATCCGCCCGGGCCACCGCCCGGCCCTCTCTGTCCGTCTCGCTGCGTGGACGCTTCGGCGCCCGCGTCGGGGTCCCCTTGTCCTGCGAAAGGCAGCCACGATGCTCATGCCCACCACAGCCCCTGCCCCCACCGCCAACGCCACCGCCCGCACCCCCTCCATCGCCGAGGCGCAGGCGGAGATCGGCGCACGCCTCGAACGCCTGCCGATCACCCGCAACGTGTGGTGGGCGCGCAACATCGTCGGCGCCGCCACGTTCTTCGACGGCTACACGGTGATCGCCATCGCCTACGCGATGCCGGTGCTGACCAAGGAATGGCAGCTGTCGCCGGCGCAGATCGGCACGATCCTGTCGGCCGGCTACCTGGGCCAACTGCTGGGCTCGGTGTTCTTCGGCTGGCTGGCCGAGCGTATCGGCCGGCTGCACGTGCTGCTGTTCACCATCCTGCTGTTCGTGTCGATGGACGTGGCCTGCCTGTTCGCCGGCAGCGCCGCGGCGATGATCGCGTTCCGCTTCGTCCAGGGTATCGGCACCGGCGGCGAGGTGCCGGTGGCCAGCGCCTACATCAACGAACTGATCGGTTCGAAGAAGCGCGGGCGCTTCTTCCTGCTGTACGAGGTGATGTTCCTGCTCGGCCTGGTCGCCGCCGGCGGCATCGGCTACTTCCTGGTGCCGGCCTACGGCTGGAAGGCGATGTTCATGGTCGGGCTGATCCCGGCGGCGATCATGATTCCGCTGCGCTTCTTCATGTTCGAATCGCCGCGCTGGCTGGCCTCCAAGGGCCACTACGCCAAGGCCGACGCCATCGTCGCCGAACTGGAGCGCAGCGCCGAGCGCCGCCATGGCCCGTTGCCGGCGCCGGTGTTCGACCGCAGCGCGCTGCCCAAGGCGCAGCGCTCGGACTGGCGCGAGCTGTTCGGCAGCGTCTATCGCAAGCGCACCCTGGTGATCTGGAGCCTGTGGTTCTGCTCCTACCTGGTGGCCAACGGCATCATCACCTGGCTGCCGACGCTGTACCGCACGCACTTCGGGCTGTCGCTGCAGCAGAGCATCGCCTATGGCTTCTTCACCTCGCTGGCCGGTGTCGCCGCCGCGGTGGTGTGCGCGCTGTCGATCGACAAGGTCGGACGCAAGCGCTGGTATGGGCTGGCGTTCGTGGCCGGCGGCGTGCCGCTGCTGGCGCTGGCGGCGCTCGGCGGCACCTCGGCGCCGCAGGTGCTGGTGTTCGCGGCGCTGGGCTACGCCGCGGTGCAGACCATCACCTTCTCGCTGTACCTGTACTCGGCCGAGCTCTACCCCACCCGCATCCGCGCCATCGGCACCGGACTGGGCAGCGCCTGGCTGCGCCTGGGCTCGGCCTGCGGGCCGCTGCTGGTCGGCGCGGTCATCGCCGGACTCGGCATCCGCTACGTGTTCGCCGCCTTCGCCGCCGTGCTGCTGGCCGGCGCCGTCGTGACCTGGCGCTTCGCCCTGGAAACCAAGGGCAAATCGCTGGAGCAGCTGTCGCCCTGAGCGTATCGCCGGCACTGCCGCCGGCGCATCGCACAACACCTCCGCACCACCCCCGTCGGACCCCGCGTTCGATTCCATCCCCCGTTGATCCAAAGAAGAGGAAATGAGCATGAGCACCATCGACCTGAAAGGCCTGGTCCCCGCCCCGGTCACCCCGTTCACCCGCGACGGCGCCGTCGACTATCCCGCGATCAAGCGCATCGGCGCCTGGCTCGGCGGCATCGACGGGGTCAAGGGCCTGACCGTGCTCGGCCACGCCGGCGAAGGCACGTTCCTGGAGCGCGACGAACAGGCCAAGGTGATCACCGCCTTCCGCGACGCCGTCGACGGCCGCATCCCGATCATCGCCGGCATCACCCTGGAAGGCACCCGCGTCGCCGCCGACGAAGCCAAGCGCGCGGTCGCCGCCGGCGCCTCCGCCGGCCTGATCTATCCGTCGCACGGCTGGCTGCGCTTCGGCTACCAGAGGGGCGCGCCGCAGGACCGCTACAAGGCCATCCACGAGGCCAGCGGGCTGCCGATGATCCTGTTCCAGTACCCGGATGCGACCAAGGCCACCTACGACCTGGAGACGCTGCTGGAGATCGCCGCACTGCCGGGCGTGGTCGCGATGAAGAACGGCGTGCGCAACATGAAGCGCTGGGACACCGAGATCCCGGTGTTCCGCAAGGAGCGCCCGCACGTGCCGGTGCTGACCTGCCACGACGAGTATCTGCTGCACACCATGTTCGACGTGGATGGCGCGCTGGTGGGCTACGGCTGCATCGCCCCGGAACCGCTGCTGGAGATGATCGCCGCGGGCAAGGCCAAGGACTACGCCAAGGCGCGAGCACTGCACGACCGCCTGCTGCCGGTGACCAAGAGCGTCTATCACCGCGGCTCGCACATGGAAGGCTCGGTGGCGCTGAAGTGGGCGCTGGTCGCGCGCGGCCTGCTCGACCACGCCACGGTGCGTTCGCCGCTGCTGCCGCTGACCGAGGGCGCCGACAAGGAGATCGCTGCGGCGATGGCCGCCGCCGGCCTCGGCAAGGTGGGCTGACCCGCACGGGTTGCCTCCAGCTCGATGGGCCGCGCAGTTGCGCGGCCCATCCGCTGCGGCGATGGCGTGCGCCTCGGCGCCGCGCAACGCGTTCCGGTCTGCCCTCGCGTTTCTTTGCCGGTCCCCCCACAGGTCTGCACACAGGCGTGCCCGTCGCCGACGGACGCGACGCCGTGCTGCGGCTCCACGACCGGAAGGTGTCTTCCCTTCGCGCACTGCCGCGTCGCCGCGCACCCACCGCGCACGTCCGGCGAGTGCTTCGTCTCGTCCGTGGAGCGTCCCATGTCCCGTTCTCTTTCCTGCGTCTCGTTGCTGGCGGCTGCGGCCGCCCTGCCGGCCTCCGCCATTGCCGCCGACACCACGCAATGGCTCGACGACCACGGCATCGCGCCGCGCCTGGTCTGGTCCAACGACTATGCGCGCAACGTCGACGGCGGCCTGTCGCGCGGCGACCGCAACGCCGGCGGCGTGGTCGCCGGCGCGGACCTGGATCTGCAACGCCTGTTCGGCATTCCCGGTGCCACGCTGCACGCCACCGGCGCCTGGTACTACGGCGACAGCCTGTCGCAGCGGCAGATCGGCAACGGCGTCAAGGTGCAGGGCTATTGGTACCCGCAGCAGCAGGCGCAACTGGCGCAACTGACCTGGGAACAGAGCTTCGCCGACGGGCGCTGGCAACTGGTCGCCGGGCGCATGAACACCACCTGGCAGTTCGCGCGCAGCCGCTACGGCTGCCGCTTCGTCAGCGCCTCGGACTGTCCGTTCCAGCTGAGCCAGGCCGATGGCGGCTTCGTCGGCTTTCCCTACGTGAACTGGGGCGCGAAGCTGCGCTACAAGCCTGACGCCACCTACGTGTCGGTGGGCGCGTTCGAACTGAACCCGCAGCGCAAGAACAACCACGGCCTGGACTGGAGCACCGCCGACAGCAGCGGCGTGCTGGGCACGCTCGAGGTCGGCTACGAACCCGATCCCGCACTGGGCAAGGGCGCACCGCGCTACCTCGCCGGCCTCTGGTACAACTCGGCCGACTACAGCGACCTGCGCTACAACCAGGCCGGGGGCTTGCGCGGGCTGGTCGGCGGCCCCGCGCGCCTGTACGACGGCGGGCGCTGGGGCGCCTACGCGCTCGGCGAACGCGCGCTGTACCGGCCGCAGGGCATGGCGAGCAAGCGCATGCTGGTCGCCTTCGGCAACATCGCCGCACCGTTCGACAAGCACCAGGTCTACGACCTGCAGGTCACCGCCGGCCTGTACTACAGCGGCCCGTTCGCGGCACGGCCCGGCGACGGCATGGGCGCGATCGCGCACTACTACCGCTTCAGTGCGGACCAGCAGGGCTACATGAACGACCTGCTGCGCAAGCGCGGCGCGGCCGCGGACATCGCGCGCAACGAACTCATGTTCGAACTCAACTACAGCTATCGCATCGCGCAGACGCCGCTGTTCCTGGTGCCGAACGTGCAGTACATCGTCCATCCCGACATCCTGGGCAATCCCGCGGCGCGCCGTGCGCCCGACGATGCGCTGGCGATCGGCTTGCGGGTGATGCTCAACATGGGTGGGCTGGGCACGCCGAAATGACACCGCGCGTGGCACGGGCCGGGACCGGTATCGCGGCAGCCGAGGCAGGCGCGCACGCACGCTTGCGCCGCTGCGGGTAACCTCCCCTTTCCCCATGCATCGCCTGGATCGCGCCTCAATGGCCAACCCCTACTACCGTGGCCCCGTCAGCGACCATTTCGATGGCGTGCGCTTCTTCAACCCCGGCCAGCCCACGATCGACAATGCGCTGAGCAAGGTCCTGCGCTGGAAGGCCGCCATGGGCGCGGTGCGCTGGCCTGCGCAGGTCCCGGTGACGCCGGCCATGCCTGCACCGCGGCACGACGGCCTGCGCATCACCATGGTCGGCCACGCCACGCTGTTGATCCAGGCCGGCGGCCTCAACCTGCTCACCGACCCGGTGTGGTCGCAGCGCGCCAGCCCTTCGCAGATCGCAGGGCCCAAGCGGGTAACGGCACCGGGCATCCGCTTCGCAGACCTGCCGCCCATCGATGCGGTGCTGCTGAGCCACAACCACTACGACCACTTCGACCTGGCGACCTTGCGCACGCTGCACGACGCGCACCAGCCGCTGTTCGTGATGCCGCTGGGCAACGACGTCCTGCTGCGCAAGCGCGTGCCCGATGCGCGCATCGCCACCGGCGACTGGCACGACCGGCTGCCGATCGGCGACACCGCGACGGCGACGCTGACCCGCGCCAACCATTGGTCCAGCCGCGGCATCGCCGACCGCAGGATGGCACTGTGGTCCGGCTTCTTCGTCGAGACCGCGCGGGGATCGGTGTGGTTCGCGGGAGACACCGGCTACGGCGATGGCGCCATCTTCCGCGAGATCCGCGACCGACACGGCGCGCCCGACGTGGCGTTGATCCCGATCGGCGCCTACGCGCCGCGCTGGTTCATGGCGCCACAGCACATCGACCCCACCGAAGCGGTGCGGATCTTCCGCGACACCGGCGCGCGGCGCGCGCTCGGCATCCACTGGGGCACCTTCCAGCTCACCGACGAAGGGCGTGATGAGCCGCGCGAAGCGCTGGCCGCCGCACTGCACCTGGCCGGCATCGCCGCAACGGACTTCGTCGCCGCCGAGCCTGGGCAGGCGTTCGACTTCGCCGATTTGGCGCCTTGACGTGCGCAGAAGTGAAGCCTGCGGGCGACAATGGACGCTGCTTCTTAAGGCCGGTTGCCTGAGTTTCCCCCGCAGGAGCGTTCCGTCGTCACGACGCGGCGAACCGCCGCGGTCGCGCAATTCGCCCTCGCGACGCAGAGAGCGCAGGTGCAGACGGCTACACTCGCGCTCCCGCCCACCAGGACACCGTCATGCGCGACCTCAGCCCACTGCCTTCCATCGCCCTCGGCCGCTACCGCCACTTCAAGGGCGGCGAATACGAGGTGCTGGGCATGGTCCGCAGCAGCGAAACGCTGGAACCGCTGGTGCTGTACCGGCCGCTGTACGGCGAAGGCACGCTGTGGGTGCGGCCGTATCCGATGTTCGTCGAGCAGGTGGAGATCGATGGCGTACGCCGCCCGCGCTTCGCGCCGATCGACGCGGACGCCTGAGCACGGCGCAGGCGACCGCGCCCGACGCGAGACGCTAGCGCTTGGCCGCGCTGTCCACGTCGCTCTTGGTCGCGGCGTGATCCTGTGCCGGGCGGTTGCGGTTCTTCTTGGCGCGCGTGACCAGATACAGCATCGCGGCGATGAGCAGGACGAACAGTCCGGCGACCCAGGGCATCAGCGTGGTGTCCATTCGACACTCCAATTCGGTTGCACAGCGGTCACCAGACCACACCCGCAGTGAAGGCCTTGGCTAGTGCGACGGTGAGGTCGGCGTCGTGCCGGTGCATCGCATGCGCACGATGGGCGGTTCCGTCGCGCAGTCCTGAGCCGCCGCGACGGCGCCCTTTACGACGGCCTTCGCGACAGGCACCAGCATCATTTGGGTTTGCGACCAGGCGCATTCCGCACGCCGCCGCGATCGCGCTGTCGATGCCTGAGAGGCCCTGGCCGAGACGTTCGCAGGACGGGCAAGCCACTCGAATCTCAGGCCTTCGGAGCGCACCGGCTGCCGTGCCGGCCAAGCCGCCCAGCGCACGCCGAACCGACCGGGACACATTGACATACGCACTGTACGCAAATAACGTACGCCACGTATGTGAATGAAGGCCCGCCCATGCACCAACGCCGCAGCCGCCGCGAGATGATCGAGACCACCCGCGCCAGCCTGCTGGCTGTGGCGCGGCAGGCGTTCGCCACACATGGCTTCGCGCACACCTCGATGGACGTGTTGACCGCCGAGGCCGGTCTTACCCGTGGCGCGCTGTATCACCACTTCGGCAGCAAGGACGGCCTGCTGATCGCGGTCATCGAGCAGATCGAGGCCGAGGTGGGCCTGCGCCTGCAGGCGGTGTCCGACGCCGCGCCCACGCCGTGGGACGGTTTCCGCCGCCGCTGCCGCACCTACCTGGAACTGGCGCTGGAACCGGAGATCCGCCGGATCATCCTGCAGGACGCGCGCGCCGTGTTCGGCGACGTGCCGCCGGCGGCGCAGTCGGTGGGCATCGCCGCGCTGCAGGCGGCGCTGGAAGCCCTGATCGCCGCCGGCACGGTGGCGCCGCTGCATGCCGGGGTGATGGCACGCATGCTCTACGGCGCGATCACCGAGGCGGCGTTCTGGATCGCCGAGCCGGACGCCGACCTGCACGCACGGCTGGCCGACGCGCTGGACGCCTTGGACCGACTGCTCGACAGCCTGCGCACGCCCTGATTCCGCAGCACTCCCCGCCTCGCCACTCGACCAGGATCACGCACATGCACTGGCGCAATACCGCACAGCGCTTCGGCGCCCTCGCCAAGCTGTTCCACTGGACCACCGCCGCCGCCTTCATCGGCGCCTATGCGGTGGTGTACTACGTCATCTGGTTCATGGACGACACCTCCGACGCCTCGCTGCCGGTGCTCAACCTGCACTGGGTGCTGGGCCTGCTGGTCGGGTTCCTGGTGCTGCCACGGCTGTTGTGGCGCTGGCTGGACGTGCAACCGGAGGATCCGCCGGGCTCGGCGCTGGAACACCGGCTTGCGCATCTGGCGCACTGGGGCCTGTACGCGCTGCTGATCGTGATGCCGCTGACCGGCTACATTGGCACCGGCGCACCCACCGATGTCGGCCTGTTCCGCATTCCCGGCTTCAACGAGACCGCGCTGTTCGGCTGGATCAGCCGCACCTGGCACCTGAGCTGGGAGGCGTTCGAAGCGCCGATCGACGTGGTGCACCACTTCATCGGCAAATGGATCGCATGGGTCGTCGTACTGCTGCACGTGGCCGCCGCGCTGTTCCATCACTGGGTCCGGCGCGACGAGGTGCTGACCCGCATGCTGCCGGGGCGTACACCGCGCGTGCGCAGCGACGCGACCTCCGCCTGAGCCAACGCGCCTCTAGCGCGACGCCGGCACCTGCGCTGTGCGCGTCGCGGCCTCCACTGGCGCCAGCGGCCAGCGCACTTCGAATCGTGTCCCGCTGCCGGCCGGCAAGCACAGCGCATCGCCGCCATGCGCCACGGCGATGGCCTTGACCACCGCCAGGCCCAGGCCGCTGCCGCCGCTCTTGCGCGAACGCGACGGATCGCCGCGGCGGAACGCATCGAACACCCGCGCGGCGATCTCGGGCGCGATGCCGGGGCCGGTGTCTTCCACGAACAGCACGCATTGGCCGGCGTCCGCCTGCACGCCCATCCGCAGCGGGCCCGGCTCGGCATAGTGCTGCGCGTTTTCGAGCAAGGCCATCAGCGCCTGGCGGATGCGCACCGCATCGCACAGCACCGGCGTGCGCAGCGCCAGCACGGGTTCCAGCACCAGCCCGCGCGCGTCCAGGCTGGCGCCGAAGGCATGCAGCACGGCCTCCACTTCCCGCGCCAGGTCGGCCGGCGCCGACTGCAACTCCAGGTGCCCGCTGTCGGTGAGGCTGAGCACGCGCAGGTCCTCGATCAGCCGGTTCAGGCCTTCCACCTGCCGCAACAGGCTCTCGAACGCCGCCACGTCCGGCGCGAACACGCCCTCGGCCAGGCCCTGCAGGCGCCCGCGCAGGATCGTCACCGGCGTGCGCAGTTCGTGGGCGACGGCGGCATTCCAGAATGCGCGCTCGCGGGTCATCGCCTGCAGGCGGTCGGCCATGGCGTTGAAGTCGCGCACCAGCTGCGCGGTCTCGCCCAGCGCATGCGCATCCATGCTCGCGCGTGCGTGCAAGTTGCCCTGGGCGACTTCGCGCAGGCTGTGCGCCACCGAGTTCAACGGGGTGAGGATGCGCCGCGACAGCCGCACCGCCACCGCCACCGCGATCGCCACGGCCAGTGCGGCGGTGGCGCCGATCCACATCATCTCCACCCGCGACGGCACCCAGGTGTCGGAGATGCTGTTGGGCTGGTAGGCCGCCGCCAGCGCGTAGAACACGTAGGAGCCGACCACCGACAGCAGGATGATCCACAGCGCCAGCGCGCCCAGCGACAGGATGACCTGGCGGCGCAGCCCGGGGGCGCGGCTCATGCGCCGGATCCGAACCGGTAGCCGACGCCGCGCACGCTGGCCGGCGTGCCCTGCACGCCCAGCGCCTCCAGCTTCTTGCGCAGCTTGCTGATGTGGCTGTCGATGGTGCGCTCCTGGGTGTCGCCTTCCGGCAGGCAGGCGTCGAGCAGTTCGGCGCGGCTGAACACCCGCTTCGGCGCGCGCATCAGCCGCACCAGCAGCTTGAACTCGGTGAGCGTGAGGTCCAGCGTGTGCCGCTGCTCGCCCACGCGCACGCTGGCCTCGTGCTGGTCCAGATCGACATGGAAGGCGCCCACCCGCAGGCTGCGCGCCTCCTCGGCGCCGTTGCCGCGGATGCGCCGCAGCACCGCCTGCACCCGCGCCACCACCTCGGCCGGGTTGAACGGCTTGACCACGTAGTCGTCGGCGCCCAGGCGCAGGCCCATCAGCTTGTCGATGTCCTGGTCCAGCGCGGTGAGCATGATCACCGGGGTCTCGCCCCGGTGGCGCAGTTCGGCCAGCACCTTCCAGCCGTCCGCCGCCGGCAGTTGCACGTCCAGCAGGATCAGATCCGGATCCAGCGCCAGGTGCAGGTCCAGCGCGGCGCGGCCATCGGCGGCGTGGGCGCTGCGCAGCCCGCTGCGCGCCAGGTAGGCGCTGAGGATCTCGGCGATCTCGCTCTCGTCTTCGGCGATCAGGACCAGCGGCGCGGACGCGGGCACGGCGGCACCCGGAGAGGAAACGGACATGGAGGCAGCGAAGGCGCATCGGCCCGGACGGGCGGATCTCCATCATATCTCCACATCGCATCGAACGCCGCGCAACCCGCGGCCGCGACCATGCGCGGCTTTGGCGTCCGCCGCATCCGCGGCGGCAGCGACGAGGCACGAGGCATGGGCATGCGGCAACAGGTACGGACTCTGGGACTCGGCGGCGCGCTGGCGTTGGCCCTGGTGGGCTGCGGCGGCGGCGCGCAGCCGCAAGCGGTGGCCGCGCCGGTACAGGTCACCGCGGTGACCCTGCACCCTGCGCCGATGACGGTGAGCGTGGACCTGCCCGGCCGCGTGGCCGCGCTGCGCAGCGCACAGATCCGCCCACAGGTCGGCGGCATCGTGCAGCGTCGCTTCTTCGAGCAGGGCGCCGATGTGCGGCGCGGCGATGCGCTGTTCCAGATCAACCCGGCACCGTTCAAGGCCGACATGGACACCGCCGCAGCCGCACTGCACCGTGCCGAGGCCGCGCAGGTGCTTGCCGACGTGCAGCATGCCCGGCTACAGCGGCTGGTCGAATCCGGCATGGTCAGCCGGCAGATGTACGACGACGCCGCCTCGCAGCGCAGCCAGGCCGCCGCGGCGGTCGCCGAGGCCAAGGCGACGCTGTCGCGGCGGCGCCTGGACCTGGCCTTCGCCACCGTCGACGCACCGATCGACGGCCGCATCGACCAGGCACTGCTCACCGAGGGTGCGCTGGTCTCGCCCAGCGACAGCGCGCCGATGGCGGTGATCCAGCAGATCGACCAGGTCTACGTCGACGTGCGCCAGTCCGCCAGCGACCTGGACCCGCTGGATCCGGCCGCGCGCGCGCAGGCCACCGGCGACGACGGCCTGCCGGCGCAGATCCTCGACCGCAGCGGCACGCCCTCGGGACTGAGCGGGCGCGTGCTGTTCTCCGGCATCACCGTCGATGCCGGCACCGGCGATGTGCTGCTGCGCATCCTCGTCGACAACCCGCAACGGCGCCTGTTGCCAGGCATGTACGTGCGGGCGCGGGTGCCGCGCGCCCACTACGCGCAGGCGCTGCGCGTGCCGCAGCAGGCGATCACCCATGTCGGCAAGCGCGCGCAGGTGTGGGTGCTGGACGCCAATGCGCAGGCGCACAGCGCGACGGTGCAGCTGGGCGAACTGGTGCAGGGGCACTACCGTGTCGTCGCCGGCCTGCAACCCGGGCAGCAGGTGGTGGTCGAAGGCATCGACCGGCTCAGCACCGGCGCCCGGGTGAAGGCGCGTGCGTGGCAGCCGCCGGTGGTCGCCACCGCCGCCGCGGACTGAACCGGGAACGCCGCCATGCCACAGTTCTTCATCGAACGCCCGGTCTTCGCCTGGGTGATCGCGCTGTTCATCGTGCTGTTCGGCACCCTGGCCATCGGCCAGCTGCCGGTGGCGCGCTATCCCTCGGTGGCGCCGCCCTCGGTGTCGCTGATCGCGTCCTACCCCGGCGCCACGCCGCAGACCCTCAACGACTCGGTGGTGAGCCTGGTCGAACGCGAGCTGTCGGGGGTCAAGAACCTGCTTTACTTCGAGTCCACGGTGGACACCTCGGGCAGCGCGCAGATCACCGCCACCTTCAAGCCCGGCACCAATGCGGAGCTGGCGCAGGTGGACGTGCAGAACCGCATCAAGGCGGTGGAGCCGCGCCTGCCGCAGGCGGTGCGGCAGAACGGCCTGCAGGTGGAATCGGCCGCGTCCGGCTTCCTGATGCTGGTCGGCCTGACCTCGCCGGACGGCCGCTACGACGAGGTGGCGCTCAACGACTACCTGGCCCGCAACATCGTGCAGGAACTGCGGCGCATCGACGGCGTCGGCCGCGTGCAGCTGTTCGGCGCCGAGCAGGCCATGCGCGTGTGGGTGGACCCGGACAAGCTCGTCGCCTACGGCATGACCATGACCGAACTGGCGCAGGCGATCGAACAGCAGAACGCGCAGATCGCGCCCGGCCGCCTCGGCGACGAGCCGACCGTGCGCGGACAACGCCTGACCGTGCCGCTGACCGTGGCCGGGCAACTGACCACGCCCGCGCAGTTCGCCGCCATCGTGCTGCGTGCCGACAGCGGCGGCGCGCGTGTGACCCTGGGCGACGTGGCGCGGGTGGAGCTGGGCGCACAGTCCTATGGCTTCTCCAACCGCGAGGACGGCGCTCCCGCCACCAGCGCGGCGATCCAGCTCTCGCCCGGCGCCAATGCGGTGCGCACCGCGCAGGCGGTGAAGGCACGGCTGGCGGAACTGGCCGCGAGCATGCCGACCGGCATGCGCTATTCGATCCCGTTCGACACCGCGCCGTTCGTGAAGCTCTCGATCAAGCAGGTGGTCAAGACCCTGCTCGAAGCGATGGTGCTGGTGTTCCTGGTGATGTACCTGTTCCTGCAGAACGTGCGCTACACGCTGATCCCGGCCATCGTCGCGCCGATCGCACTGCTGGGCACCTTCGCGGTGATGCTGCTGGCCGGTTTCTCGATCAACGTGCTGACGATGTTCGGCATGGTGCTGGCGATCGGCATCATCGTCGACGACGCCATCGTGGTGGTGGAGAACGTCGAGCGGATCATGGCCAGCGAAGGCCTGCCGCCGCGGCAGGCCACGACCAAGGCGATGCGCGAGATCACCGGCGCGGTGGTCGGCATCACCCTGGTGCTGACCGCGGTGTTCATCCCCATGGCCTTCGCCAGCGGCTCGGTGGGCGTGATCTACCAGCAGTTCACCCTGGCGATGGCGGTGTCGATCCTGTTCTCGGCGTTCCTGGCGCTGACCCTGACCCCGGCGCTGTGCGCCACCCTGCTGCGCCCGATCGCGCCCGGCCATCATGCCAAGCGCGGATTCTTCGGCGCGTTCAACCGCGGCTTCGAGCGCCTGACCGGCAGCTATGCCGCACGCGTGGCGCGGCTGCTGCGGCGCAGCGCGCAGGTGCTGGCGGTGTTCGCGGTCCTGTGCGTGGCGTTGGTCTTCGCCATGCGCGTGCTGCCCTCGGCGTTCCTGCCGGAAGAGGACCAGGGCTACTTCATGACCTCGATCCAGTTGCCCACCGATGCCACCAGCGAGCGCACGCTGGCGGTGGTCAAGGCGTTCGAGCGGCACGTCGCCACGCGCCCGGCGCTGGCCTCCAACCTGGTGATCCTGGGTTTCAGCTTCTCCGGCTCGGGCACCAACGCGGCCATGGCCTTCACCATGCTCAAGGACTGGGACCAGCGCGACGGCGCCACCTCCAGCGACGAAGCCGACCGCGTGCAGCAGGCCATGGCCGACCTGCCCGAGGGCACGGTGATGAGCCTGCTGCCGCCGGCCATCGACGAGCTCGGCACCTCTTCCGGCTTCACCCTGTACCTGCAGGACCGCGGCAACCGCGGCGAGGCCGCGCTGATGGCGGCGCAGGCGAAGCTGCTGCAACTGGCCGCGGGCAGCAAGGTGGTCAGCGGCGTGTATCAGGACGGGCTGCCGCCGGGCAAGAGCATCCGCCTGGAGATCGACCGCCAGCATGCCGAAGCCATGGGCCTGCCGTTCTCCGCGATCAGCAACACCCTGTCGGCGGCGATGGGCTCGCTGTACGTCAACGACTTCCCCAACGCCGGGCGCATGCAGCAGGTGATCCTGCAGGCCGACGCCGCGTCGCGCATGCAACTGGACGACGTGCTGGGCCTGCGCGTGCGCAGCACCGAGGGCGGCATGGTGCCGCTGCGCGAAGTGGTGACCGCCACCTGGACCGACGCGCCGCAGCAGCTGGCGCGCTTCCAGGGCTTCCCGGCCGTGCGCATCACCGGCGGCGCCGCGCCTGGCGTGTCCAGCGGCGCGGCCATGGCCGAGATGGAACGGCTGGCCGCGCAACTGCCGCCGGGCTTCGCCGTGGCCTGGACCGGGCAATCGCTGCAGGAGCGGCAGTCGGCCGCGCAAGCGCCGCTGCTGATGCTGCTGTCGGCACTGGTGGTGTTCCTGGTGCTGGCGGCGCTGTACGAGAGCTGGACGATCCCGCTGTCGGTGATGCTGGTGGTGCCGCTGGGCCTGCTCGGTGCGGTGGCCGCAGTGATGCTGCGCGGCCTGCCCAACGACGTGTTCTTCAAGGTCGGCCTGATCACCATCATCGGCCTGTCGGCGAAGAACGCCATCCTCATCGTCGAGTTCGCCCGGCAACTGCATCGCGACGGCCAGGGCCTGCTCGAGGCGGCGACCAACGCCGCGCGCCTGCGCCTGCGCCCGATCCTGATGACCTCGCTGGCCTTCGCCCTGGGCGTGGTGCCGCTGATGCTGGCCAGCGGCGCCAGCGCCGAGACCCAGCACGCCATCGGCACCGGTGTGTTCGGCGGCATGGTCAGCGGCACCGTGCTGGCGATCTTCTTCGTGCCGGCATTCTTCGTCTGCGTGGTGGGGCTGCAGGAGCGGGTGGCGCGCTGGCGTGCGCGACGCGGCGGGGGTGCGTCTGCCGAGAACTAGATCGGCGCTGCCGCTGCCGTTGTGGCCGTCAACTGTCGTGCAGCCGGGCCGCGCGACGTGGTGTGCTTTTCCGATGGCGCAATGCGTCGGGACTGAAGTCCCTCCCACAGTGCACACGACTGGCTCGCCGCAAGCGCCTGCGGGAGCGGCTTCAGCCGCGACGAGGCATCACTGGGAATGCCTGTCGCGGCTGAAGCCGCTCCCACGAAAAAGAATCGCTGCCGTCGATCGGCACTGAGCAGCACCTCTTCTCCTGGCCTCGCCCGATCTCAGGAGGTGAGACGCCGCTGCCGCATGCTTGCGCGCTCCCCGCTGCTGCCCTGGCCGCCCCTTGCTGCAGGACAGCCAGGTGCGCACATGCGCTGACGTCAGCAGCACCTCGCCGGCCTTTCTGGGCCAGGCCGCGGACAGCACTACCGCACACGCGGTGCCTGTCAGTGCGGGCAAGCGACAGGCGCCACCACGGGGATCTCTCCATCGATGGATCGCACCATGTTCAAGGCACGAATCGGCGACCTGTTCGCCAGCCACGCCCACGTCCACGCGAATGCGGTCAATTGCGCCGGCATCATGGGCAAGGGCATCGCGCAGGCGTTCAAGCGGCGCTACCCGGCGATGTTCGAGGACTATGCCGTGCGCTGCCGGGAAGGCCGCGTGCGTATCGGCGAGCCCTATCTGTACGACGACGCCAGCGGCATCCGCATTCTCAACTTCCCGACCAAGCGCCATTGGCGCTCGCCGTCGCGGCTGGAGGACATCGCGGCAGGGCTGGACCACCTCGCCGCGCATCTGCGCGAATGGGGCGTGCGCAGTCTTGCCCTGCCGCCGCTCGGCTGCGGCAACGGCGGCCTGGCCTGGGAGGAGGTCGGCCCGTTGATCTACCGCACGCTGGCGCACCTGCCGGTCGACATCGAGGTCTATGCGCCGTACGGCACGCCGCTGGCGCAACTCGAAACCGCCTTCCTGTCGCGGCCGGCCAACACCTCGACCGAGGGCGTTGGCAAACGTACGGCACCCCAGCCGGGCTGGATCGCGATCATGGAAGTGCTGCGGCGGTTGCAGGCCCGGCCGGAAGCGCGGCCGATCGGGCGCACCCTGTTCCAGACGCTCTGCTGGGCGATGACCGAACTGGGCGTACCGACCGGACTGACGTTCGGCACTGCCGGCCGCGGCCCGCGCCAGGGCGACGTCCGGCCGATCCTGACCGACCTGGCCAACCGCAACTGGCTGCAGGAGCAGCCGCAGGGGCGGACCATGGCACTGCGCGCCTCGCCGCAGTAAGACAAGGAGCATGCGCGGTTCGCGGCGGCGTATGCACCCTACGACACCGAGATCGCGAAAGCCGTGGACCTGTTCGCACAGATCAGGAACATCGACCAGGCCGAGGACATCATGACGGTGTTCCAGGCCGCGCGCCGGCTGCAGGTGGCGCATCCCGGGCAGGCGCTCCCCGCGCATCAACTGCATGCACATCTACTCGCTTCCAGGACCACGGCCGATTCCGAACAGACGCAGCAAGCGCTCGTCGAAGCGGTCCGCATGCTGGTGGCGCTGGACTGGATACGCCTGAACTGAAAGTGTGCCAAGTGTGTGGAATCAACGCGCTGCCGAGTCGAAGTCGGGCAGATCGCTTTTTCGTTCCACATGGTCTCTGCGTTCCGGCCGCGCAGAGTCCCGAGTGTGCCGCCGCACTTCGGCAGCGGCCGGAGACAGCGATGGGTCCAGCGTCACGCAGAACCACTCCACCCGCTCGCCAGTGCTCGGCACAACCTGCAACCGGTCAGAAGCGCACACGCCAGACGCTGTTGCCGACATCGTCGGCGATCAGCAGCGCGCCGTCCTTGTCCTGCGCCAGGCCGACCGGTGCGCCGTATAGCTGCGACTCGTCCTTCGAGTGGAAGCCGCTGACCACGGTCTGCGGCGGGCCGACCGGCCGGCCCTGCTGGAACGGCACGTACACCACCTGGTAGCCGCTGAGCGGCGAGCGGTTCCAGCTGCCGTGCTCGGCCACGAACGCACCCTCGCGGTACTTCGCCGGCAGCGCATCGCCGCGGGAGAACCACAGGCCCAGCGCTGCCACATGCGAGCCCAGCGCGTAGTCCGGCTTGATCGCCTTGGCCACCAGGTCCGGGCGCTGGTCCTTGACCCGCACATCCACGTTCTGTCCATAGTAGCTGTACGGCCAGCCGTAGAAGCCGCCGTCCTGCACCGAGGTCAGGTAGTCGGGCACCAGATCGGCGCCGATCTCGTCGCGCTCGTTGGCGATCGCCCACAGCTTGCCGGTGCGCGGCTCCCACTGCAGTCCGGTCGGATTGCGGATGCCCGAGGCGAAGATGCGGCTGCTGGCCGAGGCCACGTCCACTTCCAGGACGGCCGCGCGGCGGTACTCCACGTCCAGCCCGTTCTCGCCGATGTTGCTGTTGGAGCCCACGCCGACGTACAGCTTGCGCCCGTCGGGGCTGGCCAGCAGCGCCTTGGTCCAATGGTGCTCGATGGTGCCGGGGAGATCGGCGAACAGCGTGCCGGGCGCGGTGATCTCGGTCTGGCCGGGGACGTAGGGGAACTTCATGATGTTGTCGGTGTTGGCGACGTACAGCGCATCGCCGATCAGCTGCACCCCGAACGGCGAGTGCAGCCCCTTCAGGAACGCATGCTGTTCCCACCGGCCGTCCGCAGTCCTGCGCAGCAGGGTGATGCGGTTGCCGCCCTTGGCGCTCTTGCCGGAGCGGCTCTGGACCAGCCCCGCGATCAGTTGCTTGGGCGTGGTGACGGGTTCCATCCCTGGCGAATTGGCCTCCACCACCAGCACGTCGTCGTTGGGCAGCACGTACAGCTGGCGCGGATGCTTCAGGCCACCAGCGATCTTCTCGATCTTCAGGCCAGCCGCCACCGTGGGCGCCTGCCCCTCCTTCCAGCCCACTCCCTCGGGAACCTGCATCGGAGGCAGCAGGAAGTTGCGCGGCTGCGGCAGCGGCGGCGCGTTGCCCGCCTGCTGGGTGGGCTCGAGCGAGGCCTTGCCGCCGCAGGCGGCCAGGGCCACTGCGCCGCTCAGCGCGAAAACGGACAGGCACAGGCGCTTAGCCATGGACGTAACCCTCGCGTGGCGTGGTGCGGATGGCGATGAGCACATGCCCGATCGCCAACAACGCGACCGTGAGGATCGAGAGCCAGAGCCCTGCCGGGACCACCGCATACGCGTCGCGGCTGTGCACGAAGGAATTGAAGATGGCCGCGACGATGGCGAGCAGGTTCAGCCAGAAGTCGAGCCGCTCCATCGGCAGCGTGGAGCGCCGCGCAGTGATCCAGACCTGCACCAGGTTGATCAGGCGCGGCACGATGGCGATGACCAGCCCGATCGCGATCAGCCAGGCCGCCGCCTTGGTCCACAGGATCACGCCGCTGCGGGCATAGACGATATCGAAGATCAGCGCGGCGACGAAGCAGCCGAACGGAATGGGATTGAGCAGGCCGTAGAAGGCGTTGGCCACCACGGAACGGCGCGGTGCAGTCTGCAGATGCATGAGACGGCTCTCGACGAAAGGAAGAAGGGGGCGAAGCGCTCGCTCAGCACGAACCCGCGGGACGCGCCGCTGTGAGGGTGCAACCCACTATCTGCCCGCCTCTGTCTAGAGGGCGTCGCGATGGCACTGCGCGCACCGAGTGCCATCGCGCATCGTCGCGGCGGCCGCCGCCGCGTTCGCCGTGCTAGGTGCGCTTGCGCGCGACCGGCGCGCCGCTGCTCTCGCGCACCGACAGGCTCACCGGCACGATCGTCCTGCGCGGCGGCGCGGCCGCATCCAGCCGCTCCAGCACCAGTTGCGCCGCCTGGCGGCCGCGGGCGCGCGGTTGCGCGGCGAGCGTGGTCAGCGCGGGCGTGCTCACCGCGGCCTCGGGGATGTCGTCGAAGCCGGTGATCGCGAAGTCCTGGCCCGGACGGATGCCGCGCGCGAGCAGGCCCAGCATCAGGCCGAGCGCGACCGTATCGTTGTAGCAGACCGCTGCGGTGGGCGGTGCGTCGTGGGCGAACAGTTCACCGTGGCGCGCCGCCGCTTCCAGGCGATTGGGCGCGGACTCGATCAGCCAGGCCGGATCGACCGGCAGCCTGGCCTGCCGCATCGCCTGCGCGTGGCCGGCGCGACGCTGCCGGCAGGAACTGGAATCGGCATGGCCGCCGTAGAAGGCGATACGGCGGTGGCCGAGCGCGATCAGATGCTCGGTGGCCAGTCGCGCGCCACGCTGGTTGTCCAGGCCGAGGAAACCCCAGTCGTCGGCGCCGGCAAGTTCGCGGTTGAACAGCAGCACGTTCGCGCGTGCGTCCAGCACCGTGTGCAGTTCGGCGGCGTCGCTGCCCTCGGCCGGCGACAGGATCACGCCGGCCGGCGTGTGTTCCATCAGCGAGGCCAGCACGGCCTGCTGCCGCGCGGGCGATTCGCCGGTGCTGCCGAGCAGGGTCACGTAGCCCTGCTCGCCCAACGCCTCGTCCACACCGGCGGCGAACTCGGCGAAGAACGGATTGGCCAGGTCGTTGATGACCAGGGCCACGCAGGTCGAGGTACGCCGGCGCAGATTGGCGGCGCCGCGGTTGTAGACATAGCGTTGCCGCTTCAGTTCCGCTTCCACGCGCGCACGCGTGTCGGCATGCACCAGCGGGCTGCCGCGCAGCACCAGCGACACGGTCGCGCGCGAGACGCCGACCGCATCGGCGATGTCGGTGACGGTCACCACCCGCTGGCGGTCGCGCGCGGCGGCGGCCGGTGCGGTCTTTGTGGCCTTTTTCGGCTTGTCCGCATGCTCCGCCGCAACCGGCGCCGCCTTGCGCGCGGCGGCCTTGGCCGCCTTGGAGCCTGCGGATCCGGTTCCGGGTGGACGCTTCTGGCTCATCGGATCGCTTCCCTTCGGACGAGATGCGCAGCGTAAACCATCGGCTGCGCGCGCCTGCCGCGCGACGGCACGGACTCAGCGCCAGCCCAGGCTGGCGGCGGACGGCGGCGCCGCGCACGGCGACACCGGCAGGTCCTGCGGCTGCGTGCCCCAGCCCTGCGGCTGCGGCGCATCGCGCAGGTCGAAACGCAGGCGGCCGCCCTGGCGCAACTGCGCCCAGTCCAGCCACACCGGCGCGTGCGCGCGGCCGTCCAGCGACACGCCACCGACGTAGCGCAGCTTGCCGTCGCCGGCCTGCGGCGCATCGATGCGCAGCGTACGGCCCGGCCCCACGTCCAGTTCGATGCGCGAGAAGCGCGGCGCGTGCAGCAGGAACTGCCCGGTCCCGGGCACCGCCGGGTACAGGCCCATCACGCTGAACAGATACCACGCCGACATCGTGCCCAGGTCGTCGTTGCCGGTGACGCCGTTGGGCGCATTGGTGAACAGCGTCTGCGCCGCATGCAGCACGGTGCTGGTCTTCCACGGCTGGCCGATCAGCGTGTACATCCACGGCGCATGCAGGTCCGGCTCATTGTTGGGGTTGTAGCGGAACTGGCTGTAGTAGCTGTATGGCCCCATCACCCATTCCTTGCGCGCGGCGCCGGCCGGGTCGGCCAGCAGCGCGTCGTAGGCGAAGAACGTATCCAGGCGGCGCGCGGTCTGCTCCGGCCCGTGCATCGCCTCCACCAGGCCCGGCACGTCCTGCTGCGCCAGCCACTGGTATTGCCAGGCCGTGCCTTCGTGGAAACCGTGCTGCGAACGCGGATCGTAATGGCCATCCGCCGGCGTGTACCACGCCCCATCCTCGGTGCGCGGCCGCGGGAAACCGGTGAAGCCGGTCTGCGTATCGCGCACCGAGGGATCCCAGATCGAACGCCAGTTGCGCCCACGGCGGTTCAGCACCGCCGCGTCCTCGGCAAGCCCCAGCGCACCGGCCATCGTCGACAGCGCGCAATCGGCCAGTGCGTACTCCAGCGTCGCCGAGCCGCCGTGGTGCGGGTCGACATCCATGCCCTTGGACGGAAACGCGCGGTCGTACTGCACGAAGCCCTTCGCCAGGTAATTGGTATTGCCGGAACGCCCGGCGTGGCGCGAATTCAACGGCGGCATCTCGAACGCATTGCGGCGCAGCGCGGCATAGGCTTCGGCCTCGCGCCCCTGCAGCGCACCGAAGCGCCACAGGTCGACCAGGAACGGCGTGACCGGGTCACCGGTCATCACGTTGGTCTCGAAGTTGGCATAGCCCCAGCGCGGCAGCCAACCGCCTTGCGCATTGATCGCCAGGATCGAGCGGCCGATGTCGGCGGCGCGCTGCGGCCGCAGCAACGCCAGCAACTGGTTCTGCGCACGATAGGTGTCCCACAGCGAGAAGAACTCGTGGTAGGTCCAGCCGTCGGCGTGGTGGATGCCGTCGTCGTAGCCGCGGTAACGGCCATCGGCGTCGCTGCCGGTCAGCGGCTGCAGCAGCGCGTGGTAGAGCGCGGTGTAGAACACCACGCGGTCGTCGCCGCTGGCGCCCTGCACGCGCACGCTGGCCAGTTCCTTGTCCCAGGCCTGCTGCGCGCGGGCGCGCATCGCGTCGAAGCCGAGCAGGCGGCCATTGACCATACCCTCGCGGCGCAGGTTGTTGCGCGCGCCCTCGGCGTCCACGTGCGAGATCGCCGAGATGGCGGTGACCGCGCGACCCTTGCTCAGGTCGAAGGTGAGCCACGCGCCGCTGGGCTTGCCCTCGCCCTCCATGCCATGGCGCGAGCCCGGCACGCCGCCGGCCTCGCCCCAGGTGCCGAAGGCCTTGAACGGGCGATCGAACTCCAAGCGGAACCAGGTGGTGTACTGGTGCCCGCCGCAGAAGCTCTGGGTCACCAGCTTGCCTTCCACAACACGGTCGCCGACCACGTTCAGGGTGCTGCCGGTGACCGTATGGCGGGCGTTGGCCTGGCCGATGTTGACCAGCACGTGGCCCTCGCCCGAGGTGCTGAAGGTATAGCGCTCGGCCGCGGCGCGGGTCAGCGCGGTGGCTTCGGCATCGATGCCGCCGTAATCGGTCAGCCGCACCTTGTAGTAGCCGGCCTGGCCGCGCTCGCCGTCGTGCTGGTAGCGCGCGCCATAGCGGGTGTGGTCGAACGCCTTCGGGTCGCCCGTATCGAACGCGCTGCCTGGGCCGATACGCCCGGTGACCGGCAGCACCGAGACTTGGCCGCCCTGCTCCCAGCAGCCGGCGCCGGACAGGAAGGAGTGGCCGAAGCCGCGGATCTGCGGATCGTCGTAGCGCCAGCCGGCGTAGTGCGCGCCGATCGGGCTGACCTGGATCATGCCGAACGGAGCGGACGCACCGGGGAAGGTGTTGCCGTCGTCCTTGCTGCCGATGAAGGTGTTGACCTCGGCACTGAGCCGCGGCGCGGCGGCCAGTGCCGGCGTCACCAGCAGCAAGGACAGGGCGAACGTGCGCAGCAGGGAGGGCAGCGGGGAAGACGTCATGCGATGGATCCTGTAGTGGACGACCGCGGCAAGCGCGACGGCGCGGTCGTGGACGGCGAAAACGGCGGCCCGGCCGTCGCCGGACCGTCGCGCCCATGCCGACCGCCGCGCGGCGGACATGGGCACGACAGGCTGCAGCCTAGAACTTGTAGGTCAGCCCCAGGTACGCCAGCCGCCCGGCGTAGCCGCCGGTGTAGAAGCGCGCCCGGGTGTCGTCGCCCAGGTGCTGGCGCGACTCCTGCTTGGTCAGGTTGAGCACCGACGCGGTGAGGCTGAGCGCCGGGGTGATGTTGTACGCCGCATTCAGATCGATCTGGTAGTACGGCTCCTCGTACACGTTCAAGCCATTGACCAGGCCCTGCACCAGCTCGCCGCGGCGGTTGTACGAGGCGCGCAGCAGCAGCCGGTCGGTCTCGTAGAACACGGTGAGGTTGGTCTGGTTCTTGGCGCTGCCCGGCATCGAGGTCTTGCCGACCTCGGTGCCGTCCTCCAGCCGCACCGCGGCCTTGCTGGCATCGTTGTAGGTGTAGTTGAACTGCACGCCGAGGCCGGAGGGCAGCGTGTGCTGCGCGTACAGCTCCACGCCCTGCGACACCGCGTCCTGGCCGCCGGCCTTGGTGCTGTAGTTCTGTACGGTGACCGTCTGGCCGTTGATCAGCATGTTGACGTCGCTGATCACGTCGACCGAGAAGTTCTCCACGTTCTTGCGGAACAGCCCCACGCCTGCCACCGAGCCCGGCTGGAAGTACCACTCTAGTCCGAGGTCGAACTGGTTGGCCTTGTACGGCTCCAGCTTCTTGTTGCTGCCCGAGCCGTACCAGCCCTGCTCGCTGGCGCCGCCGGTCAGGCGTCGGTCGGCCACGTACTCGGGGCTGTAGTACTCCAGGCTGCCGGGCGCGGCGATGGCGTTGTAGCTCGGCCGTGCGATCACCTTCGACGCCGCCGCGCGCAGCAGCAGGTTCTCGGTCAGGTCGTAGGCCAGGTTGAAGCTCGGCAGCACGTCGGTGTACTTGCGGTCCAGCGCGCTGACCACGAACGACTCGGTGCGCTGCTCGGTGTCGGACAGCCGCCAATAGCCTTCGGTGCCGCAGTAGGTATCGGCTGGCGCGCCCGCGGGCATGGCCGCGCCCTGCTGACAGGCCAGCGGATTGCCGTCGGCACCATCGAAGAAATAATCGTTGTAGGCGGTCACCTTGTCGGTGGAATCGGCATGCTGACCGGTGCGCGCCACCCGCACGCCGACGTTGCCGCGCAGGCGCTCGGTGTGGAAGTTGAGCTGCAGGTAGGTCGAATAGATCTTCTCGTCGACGTTGTAGACGAAGTTGTCTTCGTTGCGGGTCTGCATCGCGCCGTAGGTCTGGTTCAAGTAGCCGATGTAGCCGGGGAAGTTGATCGCCGGGAACGCGCTGGACTTCACCCCGCCGGCCAGGTTGTCCAGCGGGAACAGCAGGTCAGGCGAGAACTGCGTGGCCAGCGCGTTGCAGCGCCCGTTCCAGTAACGGTTGTTGTAGTCGCTCGGGTCGGTGCCCGGGCACACCCAGTAGTTGTTGCCGGTGTTGCGGTGGATACCGCCGTCGCGGCGCTTGAGGCCGAACTGCAGCGAGTCGAAGAAGGCGCCGTCCATGTGCCAGGTGGTATCGATCTGCGCGTACTGCTGCTGGTTGGTGTTGCGGGTCCAGGACGAGCCGGTCGAACCCAGGTCGACCTGCAGGATGCCGTCGCGCAGGTTCTGCATCAGCTCCGGCGAGAAGGTCATGGTCGGCGTGCCGGTCAGGTCCCAAGCGCTGGCGAAGTTGCCGTTGGTCCAACTGCCGTCGGCGTTCTGCCGGCGCGGCTTGATCGGCAGCGAGAACTGCAGTTCCGGCCCGCCCTTGGCCCAGGTGCGGCCGGCCTTGAACGACACGTCCACCTTCTCGCCGCGCCACTCGCCGCCCAGGTCCACCGTCTGCGACAGCGACTTCTCGATGTTGTAGCTGCCGGTGATCTGCGGCGTGGGCACCGTGCAGTCGTCGGAGCCCCAACCGTCCTTTGGCAGGCCAGCCGCGGCGGCCTGAATCTCGTTGCAGTAATAGGTCTTGCCTGGATGCAGGCTGTAGGCGGCGCCGGTGACGATGGTGCCGCTGGGATCGAACTGCAGACCGTCGAGCAGACGGCCGCCCCGCCAGTTGCCGTCGCCGTAGTAGCGCGCAATGTTCCACTCGGGAATCTTGATGGTGTTGGTCTGCGAGTTCTGCGACAGGTCGAAGCGGAAGTAGTTCGCGGTCAGGGTCAGGTCGTCGGTGGGCTTGAACTGGAAGGTCAGCTGGCCGCCCTTGCGCTCGCGCTCTTCCTGCTTGACGTCCAGGCTGACCGCGGTCGGCATCATGAAGCCGGTGTAGTACTGGCCGTTCTGGTCCCAGAAGCCGGTGCCACCCCACCAGTCGCCTTTGAAGTCGGATGGCCTGCCGTTGACGTCGACCGCCGGGCCGACCTCGTTAGCGCCGTACCACTGCCAATTCTCGGTACTGGCGTTGAGCGTGCGCGCCGTGCGCTTCTGCTGCGTGTACCCCACGAACACGCCGAAGCGGTTGTCCTGGTCGTGCCACGAGTACGAGCCGGAGAACTGGCCATCGGTCTTCTTGCTGCTGTCCGACCACACGCCCTCGGCGGAGACGAAGCCGGAATTGGGCTCCAGCTCCAGCGGGCGCCGCGTCTGCAGGATCACCGTGCCGCCGATGCCACCTTCGTCGATGCGCGCTTCCGGCGTCTTGTACAGCTCGGCGCTGCCGAGCAGGTTCGACGGCAGCAGGGTGTAGTTGAACGAGCGCGTCGGGTCGCCGTTGGATTCGGCGGTAGCGATGTAGTTGCCGTTCAATTCGGTCAGCACCAGCTCCGAGGACAGGCCGCGCACGCTGACGTTCTTGCCTTCGCCGCCGTCGCGGGTGATGACCACGCCGGGTACGCGCTGCAGCGCATCGGCCACGTTCTTGTCGGGGAACTTGCCTACATCCTCGGCGGTGATCACATCGACCACGGCGTTGGCGTTGCGCTTCTGCTCCAGGCTCTTCTCGATCGCGTAGCGGTAGCCGGTGACCGTCACCGCATCCAGGTCGGTGGCCTTGACCTCGGCCTGACCCGTGGGGGCCGGCGTGCCGTCGGCCTGCTGGGCGAAGGCGGTGGTGGAGGCGGCGCTGGCGAGCAGCGCGATGGCGATACCCGCAGACAAGGGGCTACGGTGGCGTGCATATGGCTTGCAATTCATGTCAATCATCCTCTCCCAAAGATTGATCGGCTTGCGGCACGCATGGGTGTCGCTCGATCCAGACCGAACGAACATGCGTGCATCGTTGTAGTGAAGACATCCGGCGCCATCGCGGCATGCCGGTCGTGCGGTCCCTCCCCTCGCAACAGTCCCGTTTAATTGGATCGTTCTAATCCGTTGAAAAACTAAGTATCACAGCGCTTGGCGCAGCGCATGCTGCCGCGCAACAGCGCTAATGCGTTCGACGAGTGCTGCAGTGGGCGATGCGCAGCGCTGTCGCGTGTTCATGGCATGGCCTGCCGTGTCACCGGCCGCAGCAGCTCGATCTCGCCCAGCGCCACGCCTTCGCCAGCCTCCAGGCGCAGGCGGTACGCGCTGTACGCACCCGGCGTGGCGATGCGGAACGGCCGCAACTGTCGCGCCCAGGCGAATGCCTGCGCCTGCCGCTGGTCGAGTTGCGTCCACGTGCCGTCGTCGCGGCGCCCTTCCAGCGTCCACGCCAGACCGGACATCGCGGCGTCGGCGCTGGTCAACGTGTAGTGCGTGGCACGCTGCGGCTTGGCGAAGCGAAGCTCGACCGTGGCGCCCTGCGGCAGCGGCAGCGCCGTCGTCGCATCGTCGTCGATCAGGGCCGTGGCCTTGGGCTGCCCTTCCAGCGACACCGCCACGGCCTGCGACGCCACATCCTCCAGCCCGCGCGGCGCGCGGCCCGGCGGCGTCAGCGACGGCGGCAACGCGTCCGCGCCGCTCCCCCAGCGCGAGGGCGTCGCCCCCATCACGAACTCCAGCGTGGCGCCGTCGGCGATGTCCTGGTGGCGCAGCCAGGCCTTGTTCCACGGCTTGCCGTTGAGCGTGAGCGACTGCACGTACACGTTGCGCGCACTGTTGTTGCGCGCGATCACCACCAGCTTGCGATCGTTGCCGAGATCGACCTCGGCACGCGGAAACGCCGGCGAGCCGATCACGTACTCCGGCGCGCCCATCCGCAGCGGATACAGCCCGAGCATGGCGAACAGGTACCACGCCGACATCTCGCCGTTGTCCTCGTCGCCCGGATAGCCCTGGCCGATCTCGCTGCCCAGGTACAGCCGGCGCAGCACCTCGCGGGTGAGGCGCTGGGTCTTCCACGGCTGCCCCGCCGCCACGTACATCCACGGCAGATGGTGCGAGGGCTGGTTGCTGTGCGCGTACATGCCCATGCGCACGTCGCGCGCCTCGGTCATCTCGTGGATGACGCCGCGGTAGCTGCCGGCAAAGCGCTTGTCCGCGGTCTCCGGCGTGGCGAAGAGTTCGTCCAGCCGCGCCGCCATGGCGTCCTCGCCGCCCAGCAACCCGGCCAGGCCGGCCGCGTCGTGCGGGGTGGTGAAGGCGAAGGTCCAGGCATTGGCCTCGGTGTAGTCGCCACCCCATACGCGCGGATCGAACTTCGACGCAGGCGTACTCCACTGGCCAGCCGGCGTACGCCCACGGAAGAAACGCGTGGCCGGGTCGAACAGATACACATAATCGGTGGCGCGGACCCGGAAGTACTCGGCTTCCTCGCGGTAACGCTGTGCCTGCTGCGGCTCCTGTTCCTGCTCCGCCAGCGCCTGCGCCATCTGCGCCAGGCCGAAATCGTTGAGTGCGCCCTCCAGCGTCCACGACAGCCCTTCGTGCACGTCGTTGGCGGCATAGCCGCGGTACATCGAGCGGGCCAGGCCCTTGCGGCCGACATTCGACACCGGCGGCACCACCGTGGCATTGCGCAGCGCCGCCGCATAGGCCTCGCGCGGATCGAACCCGCGCACGCCCTTCAGCCAGGCATCGGCGAAGGCCACATCGGAACTGGTGCCGACCATCAGATCCGCATAGCCCGGCGAGGACCAGCGCGCCACCCAGCCGCCGTCGCGGTACTGCTGCAGGAAACCATCGATCATCGCCCCGGCTTGCTCCGGCGCGAACAGCGCATACGCCGGCCAACTGGTGCGGAAGGTGTCCCAGAAGCCGTTGTTGACGTAGACCTTGCCTGGCAGGATCGGCGCCGCGGTGCGCTCGGCATCGCCGCCGGTGTTGTCCTTGGACCAACTGTTCTGGTCGGCATGCCGCCAATCCGGATGCGCCGCATCGCCGACGTTCTCGTGGGCGATGTTCGGATACAGGAACAACCGGTACAGATTGGAGTACACCGTGACCCGCTGGTCATGGCTGGCGCCTTGCACCTGCATCCGCCCCAGCACCGCGTCCCACGCGTCCTGCGCACGCGACTGCACCAGCTCGAACCCGGCGTCGCCGATCTCCTGCTGCAGATTGCGCTGCGCCTGCTCCACCGAGATCAGCGAGGTGGCGATGCGCATCACCACCGTGCGATCCGCGCCCGGCGCGAACTTGACGTAGCCAGTCGGGCGCCCGGTGGCGATCTTGCCGCTGGCCGTCCACGGACGGTCGAAGCGCGCATACACGAACAGGCGCGTGGCGCCATTGGATAGCCCGCTGCGCGTGTCCGAGTAACCACGCAGCGTCTGCGTCGCCGCATCCAGGGTCAGCCCGCCGCGTGCATCGACGTTGTCGAACAGCAGATTGGCATCGCCGCCCTCGGGGAAGCGGAAGCGGAAGATCGCCGCACGCTCGCTCGGCGTCAGCTCCGCGCGGATGCCGTTGTCGAAGTCCACCCGATACAGATACGGGCGCGCCTCCTCGCGGTCGTGGCCGAACGACAACGCGCGCTTCGCGCGGTCCGCCTCCGGCACCCCGCGCGTGGACGAGGGCATCACCTGGAAGGTCTGGCGATCGCCCATCCACGGGCTGGGTTCGTGGCTGATCGACAGCGCCTGCAGCCGCGGCCGGTTGTCGTCGCCGTTCTGCTCGTTCCAGCGGTACAGCCAGCTCAGCGTTCCCGCATCGGTCGCCGGCACCCAGAAATTGAAGCCGTGCGGCATCGCCGTGGCCGGGATGTTGTTGCCGCGCGAGAACGTGCCGTTGGACTGCGTGCCGCGCGTGGTCACCACCTCGTCGCTGGGCCGCCGCGCCACCTGCGGCACTGGTTCGCGTCGCACCGCGACATCGTCGATCCAGCCCGACGCCACCTTGCCGGCACCGGGCTGCACCTGCAGCTCGATCGCGCGGATGCGCTTGCCGCGCAGCGCCGCCACCTCACCCAGCCGCACCTGCTTGAATGCCCACTGCTGCGGATACAGCGTCTGCGACGCCGCCTGCCCCGCCGCACCGACCAGCGCACCATGCTGATCCTCCACGCCCAACTCGGACAAGCGGCGCCCATCGTCGAACAACAGATCCACCGCCACACCGGTCGACGCCACCGTATCGCCGTGGACGATCTCCGGCAGCACCATCCACGACAGCACCGTGTCCGGCTCCACCGGAAGATCGACCGCAAAAAGCTGTGCGTGCCCTGCTGCATTAGCGCGATAGTGCAGCGCATGCAGCCCGGTGTAGCCCATGCCGGCCTTGGCCGCGTAGGGCTGCTCGGGGCCGTTGCCGATGGTGACCTGGAGAGCCGCTTTGTCGGACTGCTTGGCCGACGCGGGCGCAGGGTCGCCCCGCTCGAACGAAGACGCGAAGCCGGGATCGGCCGCGCAAGCCGCGCCGCTGCCCGCGCACCACAGCGCCGATGCCGCGACGGCCGCCAACCACCGGCGTGAAGACTCAGGCATGTGCGCGAAGCACGGGCGGATTGGCATGGCAGGCTCCCCAAACTCTCTCGGTCGGCTGTGCCGCGACGCGTGGCGTCACGCACCTCCGGTGGCTACGGCGCGCAACGAAGGCACGCAACGTGGACCGGATCGACCCGATGAATCGCAGCTCAAGTCGGTATCCGACACCGCTTCACGACCGCAGCTGCATGCGGACACAAGAGCAGGCCTCAGCAAACGCGTAGCACGCGATCCCTACCCGCCGTCTTCCCCAGATGCGCTGCATCAACGGCTTTGGATCGATCCAACTGAGCTAGTAGTAACACGCCTTTTGATGAGTTGCATGCTGCTGCGCAACAGTTCGTCTCCGTATCGACACGCGATCCAGCATCGATCGCGTTGCGTTGAATACGAAGAAGGATGACGCTGCACCGTCCCGCGACGAGGGGTGATCGAAGGCGATAGAGCGCCCTGCCTGACTGGCGATCAACGGCTACACTGGCAAGCGCTGGATCGCTCCACACACACAGGGGTTTCAAAATGAAAATGGCCACACTCGCAATTTTGGCTGGACTGCTGGCAACGTCGAGCGCACTCGCCGACACAACACGCTGCTCGACGGACTCGTACGGCAACACAACATGCCGCGGCGACGACGGAAGCGTGACGCGCACCAGCAAAGACTCCTACGGCAACACCACAACCCGTGACGACCAGGGCAACACGATTCGCTGCTCCTCGGACTCCTACGGCAACAAGACCTGCCGCGGCGACGACGGAAGCGTGACGCGCAGCAGCACCGACTCCTACGGCAATACCACGACCCGTAGCGATTAGGGCAACGTGGTTCGCGGCGCGACGCCCTCCTTCGGCAACACGACGCGTCGCGACGACAAGGGCAGCGCAACGCGCTGCAGCATCAGTAGCTTTGGCGTTGAGACTTGCCGATAGGCGGTCCAACATGACATTCAAGCCGACGCCGCCTCGCGGCGCGGCTTCATCCAGCAACCTCCCTTCAAGCAACGGATAGCGCTACGCCACGCATCTTCTTTAGCTACAGTCCGCAACGGCGCGCATTGATTAACTTTAGAACCTGCTGATGCTAGCATCAGCTGTTACTGACGATAGAGCGCATTCGCGCCAATATGCTTTAGACCTCGTCCGATAGGAATTGATGCAAGCTGGCACGCTTTGCCACCTGCTTTCTCTGAAAGTCAGAAATTAATACCATCACCTAGCACCTTCAGATAAACGCGTCGCGCTGCGCCTCTTCGCCATCCACTGCAACTATGCTGTTAGACAACACCGAAACTAGGGATGCAGATCTGAGCCTGCTGCGAGAATCTCGGCATTTACAACGTCGCCGATGCTCTTCCAAATGGAGTCCTTGCTCCCGAACCAACGCATAAAACCCATGTGACTGCTATCTCGCGGCAATGCCAAATTCGACCTCTTTCATGAACTAGATTGCCTACCTAGTGGTCAGCATCTCCTCTAAATCATCAACCGTTGGACACCGCACACCAGCTCCCCAATCGCTTTCTCCCGCACCCTCCAGCGCTTCCCATGCATCTATCCAAGACAAACACACCTCCGCAAGGAGCTGGCGATCCGCAACTGTCAACTCCACCAGCGCGTGAGAAGTTTTGTTTCTGACGTGCTCAACAAGACTTCCCTGCAGCGACTTGATCCTGACCGGATCGATTAACGCAAAACCCTCAAGCAGCCCGCGCGATCGCAGTATCGCGGGCACAATAACTATCAGATTAGCCAACGTCAATTTCACGCCGGGAGCGGGGGGGCGAAACTCGCCCCGGCCACTGAAGTATTCTTGAAAATTGCAATCACTGGGAAGATCTGGCGCAGAACTGAAATCAATTCCACATTTGCCTATTGCCAAGGCCTGAAGAATTACTTCAGGGATATTGATCAAGTCGTCCATCTCTATGCCACACCCACGCCGTGCGACCTCCCGAACGTACCGTTTGATCAGAAAAAACAACAAAAGACGCGTCTCATTATCTGACGCTTTTAGCGTAAGGCAATCTGATTCCAAGCGCGATGACCCGTGAATTTTCCGCACGATCTCCGACCAGCGACACACTACTCCTACCCACTGCCTGTGCTGATCCGGGATGTGTGGCGCCGCAAGCTGAGCGTCGGCGCAGGACTTAGCTAACTCATCCCAGTTTACGCCAAAAAAAGGAGAGTCCAAATCGACGGAGCTAGCTCCTAACATTTTCACCAGTGCAAGAAACGCTCTCTGTCGGCCATCCGTACTCGTAATTTCACTTGCGGTTTCTACGGCACATCGCCACTCACCGGCCCGCAGCAGATCAATACAATTGGCATATCCGCCAAAGCCTCCTAGGCGACTAGAAATAATCCACCTTGAGAGAACTCTGGCGCTACAGATAAGCCTTCCATCCAAACTCTCACTTGCAAAAAAACCCAACATTGGATTAACTTTAAGGAACGCCTCCTCAGGGATAGTTAGCCTTCCCATGGAAAGCGCTCCAAGAAGTTGATATTTCGACGGGCCGGCCTCGCACAGCGTTCGCTCAAAGAAAGCTTCAATAGTTTCGGAGCACTGACTCAAACTATACGAAAGCGGATCTTTTTCGAGTACCAGTGCACTGACGAGTGAATCAAAGACCTTATCGGGCCCCCCGCCCAGAGAGAAGTACTTCTGCGCCAGATGATTTTTCACGCCACGCTTCGTGGCAAAAGAAACAAATTCCGCCCTAGAAATCGGTTGGATCACCGCTTGTTCGTGCGCATCGCCGTAGACGGAATTTAGGAACGCCTGAGACCCCTGCATCGACTTCCTGATAGCGCTGTAGGTCATCGGTGAAAAAGCTATAGTCGTTAGCTTCCCCTCCATTTCAAGCGATCTAAGCTGCGACAACACAGACGACATTCCACCATCTTGAATATTTGCGAAAGCATGAAAGCGCCGAACAAGCAACAAAGGATACCGGTTGCGCGCCAGCGCAAAGTCTATGGCCTCCTGAATTATATCGGTCGGATAGCTTTCAGCGTCTACACTGACATCACCACCACCACTATGACGTATTATCTGTGTAGCAATTCGCGCAGCCACCTGATGGCTACTGAGTTGGCTATCGCTTACAAGCGACACCAGAAGCATTTGGTGCTCGATGAATGGAGACGGGCACTGAAAGTTCCCCAAACACCATGTTTCAACTAACCTTACAACACCTTCATCATTACAGCCCTGAGGAACTAGCACCAAGAACGACCTACCCTTGTGCACCGCCCACACTTTAGCGGCCTTCTCAGAAAACCATTCGCAAGACAATCTCATTTGATCACCTTCTGCTGCCTAATGTTGTATTCCTGCCAGTTTCTCGCCGAGCGGAAGCCCTCGGCAAAAATTGGAACGAGAAATGCGACGGTACTCGAAGACGGGATCTTTATAACCCCAAGCTCAGCAAGCTTGGCGATCCTTTTCTTCCATGCTTCACGGTCATCGAGTTGCAGTAGAGTCTGATCAATGACAAATGCAGTAGCTGCCTCTTCCACTATTAGCGAGCTAGACTGGGCAATCCTATAGAGCAGCATCCATAACAGATCTCTCTCTCGCTCCTCTTCCAGCCCAATCACGCTATCTATTGGCTCCAGTATTTCGTACGACTTGAAAGGCAGCGATGCCGACTCATGTGACGTCAAAATTGCAACAGCTCTACGCACTTCATTTCTTGTAGCATTCCCCGACCGGACGATGTGCGAAACCGTAGCGCCCACCTGCCAAAGGAACTGCGGCATACCACCGCAGATGTCATATGCGTACTCAACCGCATCCTTGTCAAAAGAGATAAAAGGCGTAATTCGCACCGGCGACACTAAAGCAGGAGCATTGTCTCTCTTCAGGCCCGCAAGCTCAATTATTTGGCTGCTACCAAAGAAGGCATTCTTGTATTCACGGGAAAACACACTTATGTGATTGCTTCCCGCAAGTAGGAACGCGAGATTTTCGTCGCTCTGAGACAACTCTCGAATACTTTGCAAGAACTGTTCTAGCTCTAGCCTCTTGCCCCCACCAGCTGCATATGAAGCGACCAATGCCTCTGCCTCATCGATCATGATTACAAGCCGAAGAGACGGATTTCCAACGCAGGTAGCCAGTCTCTCCCTCAGCGCGGACAGAGAATCTGCCAAGCTCTCTTCGTCAAAGCAGCGCTGAAGATCTTCACGCGCAGCCCGTGCATCATTACTGAAGAAATCCCTAACTTTACTGCATAGAACATAATTGTGATCGTTGAAGCTCAGGTTCTGGCGGACTAGCGCGTGTACTATCGCGCCAAACACTACAGCAGATACAGATCTCCTGGCTCCAACCAATTCAACACGACGCTCGGCTAGCGACAGATAGAACGTTACTGCACTTGGCGTCGTGAAACTCCTATGCCTGTGGTGCAAAGCGAACAGTAGCGATGTCTTTCCGATCCGGCGCAGCCCGACCATTAGAACGGGACTCGGCCTTCTCGCAGAGACTAACAGTTTATGCAGCAGCTCCAGTTCATCAATTCGTCCAACGAAAGCTCCCTCGACAGCTGGCGTGTTGCTTACCCCAGGGTAGGCATCCAATAGAGTCTCGTCATCGAGCCGACCAGCACTTTCCTGCTCTCTAGGCTGAAGTCGAACAATGACCTCCATGTCGCCCTGGCAGAGCTCGCCCGTGATCGTCCTGGCACGAATTCTAACTCTTACAGGCCTCTCACTCAGTCGAGAGCTTGCCCATGATGGTCCCAACTGAAGGCTCAGAATGAACTCTGTCGGGAAATAAATTGGTCTTGAGCTAAGCTCCTTTCGTACCCCCCCACTAGCAAATGAGACATCGTCATCGGTCAGTAGCAACGCCTCGATTTTTTCAGGAACTAAACCGACTGGACTAACTACAACGGTAAGATTGGCCTCAGTTGACTTATCTCGTTGTCCGCGAAGCGACAGATCAGATAGCGGCTTCACTTGCAGTTCTGGCATTTGGACCTGAGAAGCCACCGGGAGCGCCTTAAGAAAAGCTTTAAGAGGCGCGTTTTTTGTTGAATTGGCGATCTGATCCGCAACACCGACAGATACAGCCACAAGATCGGGCCGAGTAGAAGCGACACTTCTTAGCTCGAATAAGTGATTGAGCTTTTGAAGTATGCCTGGCTCTTGCCTCGCGGCAAGTCGCCCAATCAGATCACTAAGCTCAAGCTCATATAACTTCAGCAATAAGCTAGTGCGGAACTGAGCAGGATCCTGCAAACCAGATAGTCCGTCCCAAACTGCATGTGCGAAGCTACCAGACGAGAAGCCTAGAAGAAGTTCGCTAAGAACCCGACTTGAGAATCCATCCACGGAAGCGCCTTTCCTGAGTGGCGATCCCTTTGAAGAAAGGACTTGACCCCAACTCCAATCCATATTCTCCCTGGTGATATCTCCGGAGGACTCAACCAAAACTGCGCTCGTAAGCACAGTTTTTGCCAGCAACGTTCTCTGATGCTCTGTCAGGCCGGCAGCAGAGGAAGTTCTTGAAACCAAAAATCCAACCGCAGCCTCGACGTGCTCCTGAGTTATTTCCCTCTGGCCTCCGCCAAACACGTTACAAGCGGAAGCAAGGAGGTGAAGAGTGTTCGCATCCTCAGGCTGGAGGCGCTCTCCCCATTGAAGGCAGAGCTCAGCTACAGTAACCCAATCGAGATCAGTTACATGTCTCGCTATGACATCTGGAAGTATGCTGCCGCATTGAGTATATTCGGGCAATCGAGCTGACACATTTTTTTCTGCGATGTATCTTCCATTGATACCTTCTATTTCGCCGATTTCTTTCAACTGCAAAAGGCTAGCGTAAGGTGAGCCCGCCGTACTAATACTATCGGCGACCTCCATTGCTCTGCCGAGTGCAGAAGCTATTGACGATGGTTCTACGCTCTGAGCGAGGCCTTCGACTAGCTCAGAAATGAATCGCAAATACCATTCCGTAAGAACTGAAAGGGCATGTCGTTCCTCCTGCTTCAAAAGCGAAGCACTATCCGCCCATCTTCCGATTCTAGTACCGCATTCTTCAATGAAGAGCGCGAAGTCAGCCGATGAATCGGCTGGAAGCCAGAAGCGTGGCTGCTCTACCTTGATCCGAAAGTCCGCAGCCTCACTGGCAAGCTCAGGCAAGTTCTGCTCAACTGCTCGAACTGCGGGCAAAAGGCATTGGAGATGTGCCCTTTCAGATTCACGATGGGCCAACAGCTGCGTCCAAGCAGCATGAAGTGAGGGCACGTCGTTGGTTCCCACATATGAGGCTCCACATTCGCTGATCCTTGCTAATAGATCTAAAATTCTCAAGCGATCCAGCTCAGACTCTTCGACCGCATTTCTTCTTTCGATAAGAGCCAACTCTAGCAACTCGAGCGCGCCTTCGGCCTGCGGAATTTCAAGGTTTCTTAGGTGGCCCTCAAATATTCTCGCCTCTGGTGAAGAGTCAACTGCTGCCTGTCCAAAAGTCCCCGTTAGTTCTATCATCTTTAACTCAAGACGTTTCGTTTGAGGACTAGCCGCATCACGAACAATTTGCTCCAAGAATTCGCTAGTGTCTAGGCGAGCATATGCTAGCGCCGATGTGAGATCCCCCGCGAAAATTAGGGCTTCAATAACATCTCCAGGGCTAGGCTTCTTATTTGCCACCATGCATTTCAAAGCTGCATACATCACGTCAGAAACCCTGACGGGCAAAGACATATGAAGTTCTGGGAGATCGAGGCTCTGCATCGCCCAGTCATTATGGGATCGATCCCACTCAGTCTTAAGAAGAGAAGTTGATAAACCCTGGAATGCCGGGAATGATGGCGGCGCAGATGTCCCAGAAAGGATCTTCCGCAGCTCTGACTCGAACCAAGAGACACCACCCGCATCAGCGGTTTTAGCGAGCTTGTCATGCGCTCGAGATAATTCCGCTCTAAGCGCCACTTCTCTCCCGTCGGCGCGCCCAAGCAGCTCCAATTTATAGTCTTTCAGGTGACTGGACGCACGCGACAGATATCGCTTCAATTGCTCCATATGTCTACTTTCTAGCTCACCAGATCTATGCACCGCAACCTCAGCATAGATATCATCCGCCACCGCATCCTGTTCTAGCTCTTCGATAAGTGCACTGATCTCTTCCACTTTGTGCGAATCGCGCTCAACGAGAGGGAGCAGATATCTATCTCTCGCGATTTCGCGAAGACGTTTAAAGTTGCCCTGCATGCCAATCGGAGTGGATACAAACGCGTTCAACGCACGGGCAGCTTGTTTGCTTCCAGCCGGACGTAGAAGCCTTGCTATTGTGGGGGCGTCAGTTAGGAGGTCTGAATTGTTAACTATAATCTCAAGAGCTTCCACTGCATTTCGGCCGACAACATCAGTATCACGCAACCATGGGTGTGGTTCCGAAAGCCGTGCAACGGGCCCGAACTCCAAGGCGTCACGGATGTACTCAAGCGCGCCGATGCGCTTAGCGTGAACACCCTTGAGTTGCGCAATTTGATCGGCCTGAAAAAAGTAGAGAAGGGAGCGACAGTAGTCGGTAGATTGGCTCTCGCAAAGCAGAGCTGCGACATGACCATTAGCATCACCAGGCCCAGCATCAAGCGCTGCACGCACCCCAATCGCACGTGGCAAGATCCATTCCGGTCCCACGCAGCTGTTCGCTAGGGCAGCTAGCTCATCCCCCCTTGCCGACTCAAGATCAGCTCCCTCGCGCCCCACCACCCCTTGCTTGGCCCTCAGGAATTCGGCGGTGTACTCAGAAGAAACTCTCTGCCATTCCCGATGGTGGGACACTTGATAGAACAGCTGCTCGAGTTCCTCCTGACCAAATCCCTTATGTGAAAACCGGCGATACTTTTCACGAAGAGCGTGCGGAAATCCATATTCGCAAAAAAGTGCATTTAGGGCGTCAACCGCCACGTATCTCTGAATGATCGTATCCCAATGACTTGCCGCATCATTTCGGAACGAGATCTTGTATCCAGCGCACGAACTAATGGCTTCAAGTGACAATTCAATGCGCGCGTTGACTCGGTCTCGCAATCCATCCGCGGCCTCGTGGCTTCTTCGGGCCGCTTCAAGATTCGACACAAAAGCATCTAGCTTTGACTTGGTGGAAGTAATAAGAACTGCAATTGGGGTACTCGACAAGGCTGTCTCAACCGCAGAGCGCTTTGCTCGTGCATCTACGTCGGCCGTCCAAAATTCCTTGATTAGACGGCTTGCATCATTACTCGCTTCCAGCGGGGCCTTAGTTATGGGACGAAGCTCAATATGAACTGCAACGGGGGAACGTGGGTTTGGCTCAGATGCAAAACTTGGCATCTCGAGCTCTTCACTCATATCAAAGGCTGCTTCAAGTAATTCGCAACCAGCTTCGCAAGCAACAGTCAGAAGATCGATCATTTCAGCCCGCGGAAGCAGGGATGCGAAGATCACGACGAGGCGTGCAAACTCCACTGTCGCTAAATCATCTCCAATGCTCGCAACAAAATTTTCCGACTTCACAACTTCGGCAGTGAGGTATAAACCCTGAGGCAGGGTAGGATGTTGCACCAGCAAACGCTCAAGTCGTTGAACAAGGGACTTGACAGATTCACATTTCTGATAGGACCTCCAGAGTATGTGAGTGAGATCATTTCGATCTGGCTCCCTTTTAAGCACCCCCCTTTTCCGCCATTTACTAATACCTAATTTAAGGCCTGCCAGCTGTCGCCGAAGACTCGGCGTATTGCATACCACATCGATAATCCATCCAGCGCGGTCGCCGTCATCGTCCTGGTGGCTATCCCACAGACTTGCCGACTCGCGCTTTATGAGCACCTTCAGCAAATGACGGATCTCACTCCAGGGCATTCCGAGTGCTGTAGGCAAGCAGCTAATGAATAAATCCTTCAGGTGCGCCCCCCCAAAAACCAATTCAGGCAAAGCTCCTTCGGGCGCCAAAGGCCACTTTTGCGATCGGGAAAAAAGGCCTGACAAGTCTTTTGTAGATTCCATTCTCTTCACTCCAATTAAATTTCTTCTGGCACGCTAAGCGTAGTAGATTCGGACTCTATAAAATATTAAAAGCACAAATGCATTGGCATACAATAACAGCACATGCAGTTCGCGCCCACTATAACGTCCTTGCCGCTATAGTAAATCTATACCCAGCAGGGGAAGCCTCGGCTCCTCCGGATAGCCACCAAGGAGTCCCTATATGCAAACAATGAATGCGCCAGTGAAAAAAGTCATGGCGTGAAATCGTTAAAAACCAAGCCGATTTTTTAGAAATTTCGCCTCCCCTTTGTTTTCGCGAACGGGCATCGCCAACATGGACTTATGAGCTCGTGAAACAGTTTACACCTGCGCCATTTTTATATTGTATACAGTACACTTTTCCATCCAGCCCTTCATGCTTTAAAAGCATTTTTTATCTCGGGTGGTGGGCCCACCAGGATTCGAACCTGGAACCAAAGGATTATGAGTCCTCTGCTCTAACCGTTGAGCTATAGGCCCGGACGCGTCCGGAGCGAGCGGGCGATGCGTCGGCCGCCGGCTTGGCGCCTCTGGCGTGCATGCAGAGGAAGGCGCCGAGGCGGGCGTGAGTTTACCGGTCGGGGTGGTGGGCTGTCTGCCCGGGGCGGTAGACGGGGCCGAGAATTGCTCTCGGCCTTGTGGGCGCAGCGAGCTGAGCGCCAGGGACTGCACCTGATCGGTGCGAATCCCTGACATCTTGTGTGGTTGCGGCTCGGGTGCTGACAGTGGATCGGGAAAGCGTCGGGACTGAAGTCCCTCCCACAACAGCCGGCTTCTTCCGAGCCAGCTCTTTGCGCCCTCTAGCCGCGGCCAGTTCTGCTTTCTCGCCCTACTCCTCCACCCCCAGCACCAGCACCGCCAGCGGCGGGATGGTCAGCGTCAGCGACGCCGGATGGCCATGCGCGCCGACGTTCTCGGCGCGCACGCTGCCGCCGTTGCCGGTGTTGCTGCCGCCGTAGATTTCGCTGTCGGAGTTGAGCAGTTCGCGCCAGCGGCCGGCGCGGGGCACGCCGATGCGGTAGCCGTGGTGGACCTGCGGGGTGAGGTTGGCCACCACCAGCAGCGGGGTGTCGCCGCTGCGGGCCTTGCGCAGGTAGGCGAACAGGCTGTTGCCGGCGTCGTCGCCGATGACCCAGGCGAAACCTTCCGGTTCGTCGTCGCGGGCATGCAGTGCGGGGTGTTCGGCGTAGAGGCGGTTGAGGTCGCGGACCAGGCGCTGGATGCCGCGGTGGTTGGGTTGGTCGAGCAGGTGCCAGGGCAGTGCGGCGTCGTGGTTCCACTCGGTGGGCTGGGCGATCTCGCAGCCCATGAACAGCAGTTTGCGCCCGGGGTGGGTGTACATGTAGCCGAGGTAGGCGCGCAGGTTGGCGAAGCGCTGCCAGTCGTCGCCGGGCATGCGTCCGAGCAGGGAGCGCTTGCCGTGCACCACTTCGTCGTGGGAGATGGGCAGCATGAAGCGCTCGGAATACGCGTAGACCATGCTGAAGGTCATCTCGCCGTGGTGGTAGCGGCGGTAGATCGGGTCCAGTTCGATGTAGTGCAGGCTGTCGTGCATCCAGCCCATGTTCCACTTGTAGTCGAAGCCCAGGCCGCCGTGGGCGAGGTCGGCGGTGACGCCGGGCCAGGCGGTGGATTCTTCGGCGATGGTCATGGCGCCGGGCGCCTGCTCGGCCACCACCTGGTTGAGCCGGCGCAGGAAGGCGATGCTCTCGTAGTTCTCGCGGCCGCCGTGGATGTTGGGCACCCACTCGCCGGCGTTGCGGCTGTAGTCGCGGTAGAGCATGGAGGCGACCGCGTCCACGCGCAGGCCGTCGACGTGGTAGCGCTGCAGGAACTCCAACGCGCTGGCGATCAGGAAGCCGGAGACTTCGCGACGGCCGTGGTTGTAGATGAGCGTGTTCCAGTCGCGGTGGAAACCTTCGCGCGGGTCGGCGTGTTCGTACAGGGCGGTGCCGTCGAAGTGGGCCAGGCCGTGCGCGTCGGTGGGGAAATGCGCCGGCACCCAGTCGACGATGACGCCGATATCCTCGCGGTGGCAGCGATCGACGAAGCGAGCGAAGCCTTCCGGGCTGCCGAAGCGCGCGGTGGGCGCGAACAGGCCCAGCGGCTGGTAGCCCCAGGAGCCGCCGAACGGATGCTCGGTGACCGGCAGCAGTTCGATGTGGGTGAAGCCCATGTCGGCGACGTACGGAATCAGCCGCTCGGCCAGCGCGTCCCAGTCGAGCAGGCTGCCGTCGGCGGCGTGCATCCACGAGCCGGCGTGCACCTCGTACACGCTGATCGGCGCTTGCGGGGCGTGGCGGCGCGCGCGGGTGGCCATCCAGGCGTCGTCGCGCCACTGGAACGGCGTGGGGTCGGCGACGATGGAGGCGGTGCCGGGCGCCAGTTCGGCCTGGCGCGCGACCGGGTCGGCCTTGGCCGGCAGGTCTTCGCCGCGCGGGCCGCGCAGCGCGAACTTGTAGCGGGCGCCGGGGCCGACGCCGGGCACGAACAGTTCCCACACGCCGGCCTGGTGGCGCAGGCGCATCGGGTGACGGCGCGCGTCCCAGCTGTTGAAGTCGCCGATCAACGCCACGCGCGAGGCGTTGGGCGCCCACACTGCGAAGCGGGTGCCGCGTTCGCCGTCGACCTCGACCACGTTGGCGCCCAGCGCATCGGCCAAGTGCAGGTGATGGCCTTCGGCGATCAGGTGCAGGTCGAAGTCGCTCAGTTGTGGGCCGAAGGCGTAGGCGTCGGCGGTGTCCTGCTCGCCGCCGGGCCAGCGGATGTGCAGGCGGTAGCGCCCCTCGCCCGGCAATTCGGCGTGGAAGAAGCCTTCCGGTCCCTGCTGCAGCGGCACCTCGCTGCCGTCCTCCAGCACCGCCAGCACCGCATCGGCGCCCGGCTGGTAGCTGCGCAGCACCCGCGCCTCGCCGAGGCGATGCGCGCCCAGCACGGCGAACGGGTCGCCGTGGCGGGCGGTGGCGAAGGCGCGTTGCGTCGCGTCGTCCCAGACGTGGACGGCATCACTCATCGAATCGACTCCTGGGGCGCGGGAAAGCGGTCGAGTATGCGCAACAGTCCCTGTATGGGCACCATGATCCATGCCGGGCGGTTGGCGGCCTCGTAGCGAATTTCATAGCAGGCCTTCTCGATCAGGAAGAGCAAAGTGGTGGCCTCGAACGCAGCCGGCGCCACCCACGGATGCGGGCTCGCATCGAGCACGGCACGGTAGGCCGACAGGAACGCGGCGCTGGCGCGGCTGCGGAACGCGGCCAGGTAGGCCTCCTGCGCGGTGTCCAAACCCGCGCCCACACGCGCCGCGGTGCCTTCTTCGCCGCGCGCGGAGACTTCGCTGGCATAGTCGAGCGAGCGCAGGAAACCGGCCACGTCATGGAGCGGGCTGGCCTTGGCGCGGCGTTCGTCCAGCGACTTGGCTGGCTCGCCTTCGAAGTCGATCAGCACCACGTCGTCGAACGCGACCAGGATCTGGCCGAGGTGGAAATCGCCATGCACGCGGGTCAGCAGCGCACCGGACAACAGCGACGGCGCCTGCTGCAGCCAGGCATCCAGGCGCGCGCGTTCGGCCAGCAGGCTGTCCACCGCGGCGTGTTCGGCCGGGTCGTCGTTGGCGTCGCGATGCGCGATGAGCGTGTCCCACATCGCCTGCACTTCGTGCACCACGCCGTCCACCACCTGCTGCGCGGCGGCCGCGTCCACCGGCTGCGGCGCGAAGGCGGGCGCGTCGGTGGGTTGTGCCAGCACCGCGTGCAGTTCGGCCAGGCGCCGGCCGACCAGCGCGGCGAAGGCGTCGTAGCCGGCCACGCTCTCCAGCCGCGCTGCATCGTCCTGGGCGGCATCGTATTCCTCGGCGCCGCGTGCGAGATGATCCAGGGTCCAGCGCCAGGCATCGCCCTGGTTGCGCACGAAGCCCTGCAGCAGCGCCAGTGTGGTCTCGCTACCGTCGGCCTCGACGCGGGCGACATGACCCAGCAGTGGCGCGGCGTTGGCGTAGCCCAACGCGGTGAGGCGCTCGCCGATCTCGATCTCCGGGTTGATGCCGGCCGACACGCGTCGCAGCAGCTTGAACACCGCCGCGTCGCCGACGATCAACGAGCTGTTGCTTTGCTCCGCCGACAGCCAGCGGATCTCCGGATCGGCGGGGATATCCACGCGCTGCAGCGCCGGTGTCGGGCAGAAGCGGATACGCTCCGCGGTCACTTCGATGCCGGTCTCGCCGTCCACGCGCAGTTCCGCCTTGTCGCGCAACGCGGCGAGCATGCTCAGGGTAAAGGGCTTCAGCGCGAAGGCGTCAGTCAGGTAGCCGACCTCGCGGCCGTGGCGCACGCGCGCCAGCGCCAGTTGCTCGGCCAGCACGCTCGGCTGCTCGCGCTCCCAGACGATGCCCAGCGGCAGGATGTAGCGCTCGTGGGCGCCGTCGTCCAGCTCCGCCTCAATCTCCAGCAGGGTCAGGCCGTCGCCGCCGGACAACGGCGTGCGCCTTGCGATGCGCACGCTGCGCAGCGCGCGGTCCTTGGCCGCGAACCAGCGCCGCGTGGACAGCCACGCCGGCAGGATGTCGCGCTCCAGCGTCGGCAGGTGCGGCTGCAGGCCGGCACTGTCGGTGCCGCCACGCAGCACCAGGGTCTGGTAATCCGGCAGCGGCACTGGCGCCGGCACGTGCCAGTCCGGCAGCGTGGCGTTGCCGACCAGTTGGAAGGCGTAGAAGCCGAACGCCGGCACGGTGAGCAGATAGGTCAGGCGCCCGATCGGCGGGAAGCTGCCGCCACCGAGGATGTCCACCGGCACCCGGCCCTCGAACTCGGACAGGTCCAGTTCCACCGCCTGCAGCGTATGCGAGAGGTTGGCCACGCACAGCACGGTCTCGTCCTCGTGGCAGCGCAGGTAGGCGAGCAGGCGGCGGTTGCCCGGATACAGGAAGCGCAGGGCGCCGCGGCCGAAGGCGCGGTAGCGCTTGCGCACCGACAGCACGCGGCGGGTCCAGGTCAGCAACGAGTACTGGTCGCGCTGCTGCGCCTCCACGTTGACCGCTTGGAAGCCGTACAGCGGGTCCATGATCGGCGGCAGCACCAGCGCGGCTGGATCGGCGCGCGAGAAGCCGCCATTGCGGTCGATCGACCATTGCATCGGTGTGCGCACGCCGTCGCGGTCGCCGAGATGGATGTTGTCGCCCATGCCGATCTCATCGCCGTAGTACAGCACCGGCGTGCCGGGCATGGTCAGCAGCAGCGAGGTCATCAGTTCGATGCGGCGGCGGTCGCGCTCCAGCAGCGGCGCCAGGCGCCGGCGGATGCCGAGGTTGATGCGCGCGCGGCGATCCGCGGCGTAGGTCTGCCACAGGTAATCGCGCTCGGAGTCGGTGACCATCTCCAGGGTCAACTCGTCGTGGTTGCGCAGGAAGATCGCCCACTGGCAGCTCTCCGGGATCTCCGGGGTCTGGCGCATGATGTCGGTGATGGGGAAGCGGTCCTCGCGCGCGATCGCCATGTACATGCGCGGCATCAGCGGGAAGTGGAACGCCATGTGGCATTCGTCGGCGTTCTCGCCGAAGTACTGCTGGGTGTCTTCCGGCCACATGTTGGCCTCGGCCAGCAGCATGCGGTCCGGGTACTCGGCATCGAGCGTGGCGCGGATGCGGCGCAGGATGGCGTGGGTCTCGGGCAGGTTCTCGTTGGAGGTGCCCTCGCGCTCGATCAGGTACGGCACCGCGTCCAGGCGCAGGCCGTCCACGCCCAGGTCCAGCCAGAAGCGCATCACTTCCAGCACGGCTTCCATGACCGCCGGGTTGTCGAAGTTCAGGTCCGGCTGGTGCGAGTAGAAGCGGTGCCAGAAGTACTGGCCGGCCTCCGGGTCCCAGGTCCAGTTGGACTTCTCGGTGTCGCAGAAGATGATGCGGGTGCCGGCGTAGTCCTGGTCGCTGTCGGACCACACGTAGAACGCGCGCTCCGGCGAGCCGGCCGGAGCCATGCGCGCACGCTGGAACCAGGGGTGCTGGTCGGAGGTGTGGTTGATCACCAGTTCGGTGACGATGCGGATGCCGCGCGCGTGCGCCTGCTCCACGAAGCGCTGGAAGTCGGCGATGCTGCCGTAGTCCGGATGCACCGCCATGTACTCGGCGATGTCGTAGCCGTCGTCGCGGCGCGGGCTGGGGTAGAACGGCAGCAGCCAGATGGTGTCCACGCCCAGGTCGGCGATGTAGTCGAGCTTGGAGATCAGCCCGGGGAAGTCGCCGATGCCGTCGTCGTTGGAATCGAAGAACGACTTGACGTGCACCTGGTAGATGATCGCGTCCTTGTACCAGCGCGCATCGCCGGCCGGTGCGCGCGGCTCGAGTTGGGGGGACGACGGCGCGGCGACATTCATGCAAGAACTCCGGCGCGGATGCGCCACAGGGAGAACGGCCGCGACGGATCGAGGCGGATGTGTTGGGTCTTGCCGTACCAGGCGAAGTCGTGGCCGTCCCACAGGTCGCGCACGGCGACGCTGGCGTGGTCGGGCAGGCCCAGCTCCCACAGCGGCACTTCGATCTGCGCGTTCTGCGCCGCATGCGGGTCCAGGCTCACCGCCACCAGCACCAGGCTGCGTCCGCGCGCCAGGTGTGCGGCGTCGAGGAACTTGCCGAAGTACAGCACCTGCTCGTTGTGCGCGACGTAGAAGCGCGTGCCCAGGTGCGACTGCAGCTCCGGATGCTGGCGGCGCAGCAGATTGAAGCGGGTGATCTCCTCGACGATGTCGCCCGGTGCGCGCTCCGGCCACACGCGCAACTGGTACTTCTCCGAGTCGAGGTATTCCTCCTTGCCCGGCAGCGGCGTGGCCTCGCACAGCTCGAAGCCCTGGTACATGCCCCACAACCCGGACAGCGTGGTCGCCAGCGCGGCGCGGATCAAGTGCCCGCTGCGCCCGCTGTGCTGCAGGAACAGCGGATTGATGTCCGGCGTGTTGACGAAGAAGTGCGGGCGGAAGCACTCGCTGGGCGCGCCGCTGTTGAGTTCCTCGATATAGGCCTGCAGCTCGGCCTTGTGCTGGCGCCAGGTGAAGTAGGTGTAGGACTGCGAGAAGCCGACCTTGGCCAGCCGGTACATCGGCTTGGGCCGGGTGAAGGCCTCAGACAGGAACACCACCTGCGGATGGCGCCCGCGCACCTCGGCGATCAGCCATTCCCAGAACGGGAACGGCTTGGTATGCGGGTTGTCGACGCGGAACAGCGTGACGCCTTCGTTGACCCAGAACAGCACCGCATCGCGCAGCGCGTTCCACAGCGCCGGCACCGCGCCGCTGGCGTAGAAGTCGACGTTGACGATGTCCTGGTATTTCTTCGGCGGGTTCTCCGCGTACGGGATGGAGCCGTCGGCGCGCCAGGTGAACCAGTCGGGATGGTCGCGCAGCCACGGATGATCCGGCGCGCACTGGATGGCGAAGTCCAGGGCCAGTTCCAGGCCGTGCGCAGCCACGGCTGCGCGCAGGCGGCGGAATCCTTCGAGCCCGCCCAGCTCCGGATGCACCTCGGTATGGCCGCCCTCGGCCGAGCCGATCGCATACGGGCTGCCGGGTTCGCCCGGCTCGGCGGTCACCGCGTTGTTGCGGCCCTTGCGGTTCTTCTCGCCGATGGGATGGATCGGCGGCATGTACAGCACGTCGAAGCCCATCGCCTGGATGTGCGGCAGCCGCGCGATCACGTCGTCGAAGGTGCCGTGGCGCTGCGGATCGCCGCTCTGCGAGCGCGGGAACAACTCGTACCAACTGGCGAAGTGCGCGGCGCGGCGTTCGGCCTCGACCCGGAACGTCATCGGGTATTCGGTGCGGAACGGCTTGGCGTCGGCGCGCGCCATCGCTTCGGCGGTGTCGGGTTCGAGCAGCAGCTGCGCCTTCTCGGCCAGGTCGTCGGTGCGGGCGATGCGAGTGGCGATGGCTTTCAAGCGCGTCGCCAACGCGCCGCGGCTGCGCCCACGCGCCGCCTCGACCTGGGCCAGGGCCTCCTGCACATCCACCGGCAGCAGCGTGCCGGCAGCGCGCTTCTTTTCCAGGTCGGCATGAGTGGTGGCGTACACATCGCGCCAGGCTTCGATGCGGAACTCGTAGCGGCCCAGGCGCTGCAGCGGGAACTCGCCGCGCCAGCGGTCGTTGCCGAGCGCGCGCATCGGCGCGCTCGACCAGGTGCGCGCATCGGCGGCGCGCCACAACAACGCAACGGCGATGCGGTCGTGGCCGTCGCAGAACGCATCGGCTTCCACGCACACGCGGTCACCTACCGTGCGCTTGACCGGAAAGCGGCCGTCGTCCACCGACGGCGTCACCGCCTCGATGCACACCCGCGCCTCGCCCGCGGCGACCTCGGCGGGCGTGCGCGCCCGTGCGGCGGTCAGCACCGGGCGCGCCGGCAGGCTGCGGTAGATGCGCACCTCGCCCGCTTCCAGGGTACCGCCCTGCTCGCCCTGGATCGGCTCGCCATGGTCGCTGAGCAAACCTTCGCTGTCGCCGAGCAGGCGCAGCAGCGCCGGCCCCGGTACCGGCAGCAAGTGGTCGCGATCGCTGTTGAGCAGCACCAGCCATGGCGCGGCGTCCAGCGGTTCCACCGCCACCGCGGTGAGCGCGCCGTCGCGCAGCAGCGGGCGCAGGCGCAGCGCTGCGGTGGCGTCGGGCAACGACGCAGCCGACGTGGACGCATCGCTCTCGGAGGTGCCGTGCTGCGCAGGCGCGGGCTGCCCGTGTTCCATCAATGTGTCCTGTGCTGAGATCGCCCAGGCCCCACCGAATGCCGCGGCCAGGCGCTGCCGCTGCGCGCGCGGCAAGGGCAGTGGCGTATCCGAGGCCGTCTCGGCATCGACGGTGGCGACCACGCAACGCGCCAGCGCACGCAGGGCGCTGTCCTCGTCGAAGAACCAGTCGCCGCGGCCGTCCCACCAGGCCAGCGAGGAGAACGCGGCATCGAAGCCGGCGCCCGCCAGGCCGCGCAAGGCGTCCAGGCCCAAGCCGGGCGTCCACGCCAACACCCGCGCCTGCGGCGCCTGTGCGTGGACCCCGTCGATCAGCGTGCGCCACAACGGCGCCGGGATGCGCTGTGGCTGCAGCACACGGAAGCCGGCTACGCCGCTGCGCAACCAGTCGACCAGGCGCGCACTCCACCACTGCGCCAGGCCCGCCCCTTCTTCCGCAGAGGCGAAGCGGCCCACCGCAATATCCGGCGCGGCGCGTTCGGCGCGCGGATCCGGTAGCGCCGAGCTGCGTGCGCGGAACCAGTGCGGATGTTCCTGCAACAGGCGGCTGCCGCCGCCGATCTCATCGATGCGCAGGTCCAGCAGCACGCGCAGGCCGTGCTGTTCGGCGCGCTGCAGCCAGTGGCGCAACTGTGTCTGGCCCGCCGCGTCGTCGGCTGCGGGGTCGTGCAGACGGCCCTGCGCATCCTGTGCGAACGGATTGGGCAAGACGATGTGATCGCAGCCCTGTGCCTGTGCCGCCGCCATGGCCGCGTCCAGCGCGGCCGCATCGTGAGGAGGAAAGAGGGACAGCAGGCAGACATGCATTCGGAAGATCCCGTTCGACGAATGAGAAGGACACGTCGCCTCTGCGCACCGTTGCCGGCAGCGCGGACTGCGCCGTCGCATGGCAAGGGCATCGGAACGGGATGCGCCTGCACGCGGTCGCGCTTCCAGGGATGGCGACGGCGCCGGCGCACCCGGTCCGCGCGATGCGATGCAGCCGCGCTACAAGACCACGAACGCCGCAAATGGAATGTGTGGATGACATTAAATGCGCGTGCATGTGATGCGACGCGCTGTGACAGGGTGTGGCGGCGCACGCTGCGCGACGCCATGCGCAATGCAGGTCACGCCGAATTCACGCGATGCTGACGCTCGCGCTTGCGTCGCGCACGAGGCCGTAGTGCGGCGCAGAGGCCTCGGCCGTCTTCCAGGTGCAGACTCACGTCGGCGCGGCTTCAACGCATCTACGAACTTACTGCCACCACACTCCATCCGGATGCCGCTGGCCCCTGGGAGCCAACCGTGATGCCGCCGCAATGCGCGAAGTGATGTACTTTCCGATGGCGCAATGCGTCGGGACTGAAGTCCCTCCCACAGTGCACCCGGCAGGCTCGCCGTAAGCCCCTGTGGGAGCGCCTTCAGTCGCGACGAGTGAAGCCATCCAATGACCGATTGCTACAGCAGTCGGGACTGAAGCCCCTCTCACAATGCACCCGGCAGGCTCGCCGTAAACCCACGCGGGGATCAACTGTCATGCCTCCGCGACGCTCGAAGTGATGTGCTTTCCGATGGCGCAATGCGTCGGGACTGAAGTCCCTCCCACTGTGCACCCGGCAGGCGCACCGCAAGCCCCTGTGGGAGCGACTTCAGTCGCGACGAGTGAAGCCATCCAATGACCGATTGCTACAGCAGTCGCGACTGAAGTCCCTCCCACAGTGCACCGGGCGGGCTCGCCGCAAGCCCCAGTGGGGCGGCTTCAGCCGACAGGGCTCGACCGGGAATGCCCCGTCGCGGCTGAAGCCGCTCTTACGGGACATCTCCCGGAAATAGGTGGAGCGCCCTTCACTCGCTCATCGAATAGGCGCGCTCGGCGCCGGCCGCCGCCCAGGCGGTGTTGGGCGTGGCCTGCAGGGTGAAGCGCAGTTCGCCGCCGGCCATGAGTTCCTCGTGGCGCAGGAACGCGCGGTTCAGCGGCCGCCCGTTGAGGGTGACGCTGCCGACATAGGGATGCGCGTCGTCCAGGCCGTCGGCGATCACGGTGAAGCGCTTGCCGTTGGGCAGCGCCAGGGTGGCGCGCGGCAGGAACGGGCGGCCGAGGATATACTGGTTGCTGGCCGGCGCCACCGGGTAGAAGCCCAGCGCGGTGAACACGTACCAGGCCGACATCTGTCCCATGTCGTCGTTGCCGGCCAGCCCGTCCGGGCGCGCGGCGTACTGGCTGCGCATGATCTGCTGCAGCCGCGCCTGGGTGCGCCACGGCTGCCCGGCATAGGCATACAGATAGGCGACGTGGTGGCTGGGCTCGTTGCCGTGCGCATACCAGCCGATCAGGCCGGTGATGTCCTCCATGTGCGCGAACACCTTGGGATCGACCTTGGCGTCGAACACTTGGTCCAGCCGCGCCAGCAGCTTGTCGTCGCCACCGTGCGCACGCGCCAGGCCGGCCACGTCCTGCGGCACGTACCAGGAGTACTGCCAGGCGTTGCCTTCGGTGTAGTCGGTGCCGTAGCCGCTGGCGTCCGGATCGAACGGAGTGCGGAAGGCGCCGTCGCGCTTGCGCGCGCGCATGAAGCCGGTGTCCGGGTCGAAGGCGTTGCGCCAGTTCCCGGCGCGCTTGGCGAAGGCGGCGGCGACCTCGCTGCGGCCCATCTCCTTGGCCATGCGCGCGATGGTCCAGTCGTCGAAGGCGTATTCCAGGGTCTTGGAGGCGGCCTCGCCTTCCTCGTCGATCGGCACGTAGCCAAGTTCGCGGTACTGGGCGATGCCGTCGTAGGGGCCGTAGTTGGCGCTGGCCACCATGGCCTTGAGCGCGGCGTCGGTGTCGTAGCCGCGGATGCCCTTCATGTACGCGTCGGCGATCACCGGCACCGCGTGGTAGCCGATCATGCACCAGGTCTCCAGACCATGGAACGCCCACACCGGCAGCACGCCGTAGGGGCTTTCGCGCTGGTGCGCGAGCAGCGAGTTGACGATGTCGTTGGTGCGTTGGGGTGGCTGCACGATGGTCAGCAGCGGATGCAGCGCGCGGTAGGTGTCCCACAGCGAGAAGGTCGAATAGTGGGTGTAGCCCTGCGCCTGGTGCACGGCGTTGTCCGGCCCGCGATAGCGGCCGTCGCTGTCCATGAACAGGGTCGGGCCGAGCAGGCTGTGGTACAGCGCGGTGTAGAACTGGGTGCGTTGCGCAGGCGGCGCGTCCACCTCCACCGCGCCCAGCGCCTGCGCCCATTGCGCGCGTGCCGCGCGGCGCACGCCGTCGAAATCCCAGCCCGGCACTTCGGCCTCGAGATTGGCGATGGCGCTGTCCTCGCTGACCGGCGAGATCGCCACCTTGACCAGCAGCGGCCCGCGCAGGGCGTCGCCAAAGTCGAACGATCCCACCAGTTGCCGGCCTTCGATCTGCGCGCGCTGGGTGGGGTCGTTGTCGCCCGGCGGCGGAAAGCCCTTGTAGGGAATGTCCTGCTCGGTGTTGTGGAAGGCGTGGCCGCGCAGCGGCTGCGAGAAGCGTAGGGCGAAGTACAGCTGCCGCCCCGGCGCCCAGCCGCGGGTCTCGCGGAAGCCGGTGACGGTGCCGTCGGCGCGCAGGCGCAGCCGCGACCAGCTGATCTTGCCCGGGTAGTCGTACAGGCTGGTGCGCAGGTCCAGCAGCACGTGCGCCGGCTGGCCGGCCGGGTAGGTGTAGCGGTGCACGCCGACGCGGGCGCTGGCGGTGAGTTCGGCGCGTACTTTGTAGTCGTCCAAGGTCACCGCGTAGTAGCCCGGCTCGGCGCGCTCGTCGTCGTGGCGGAAGCGCGCGCTGTAGCCGCTGCCGGGCTTGTCCGGGTCGCCACGCTCCAGGCGCACCGCACCGCTGATCGGCATCAGCAGCACGTCGCCCAGGTCAGAGTGGCCGGTGCCGGAGAAGTGCGTATGCGAGAAGCCGACCAGGCTGCGGTCGTCGTAGCGGTAGCCGGCCGCCCAGCCGTAGGCGTCCTTGCGCGGCTGGATGCGCGTGTCCGGGCTCAGTTGGACCATGCCGAACGGCACGGTGGCGCCGGGATAGGTGTGGCCCTCGCCGCCGGTGCCGATGAAGGGGTCCACCGCCGCTACCGCACGCTCGCCGGCGGTGGCGCCGGTTGCAGCGGCGGCGGGCGCGATCGGCCATAGCGCGGCCAGCAGCAGTGCGGCAGCGCCGCCCAGCGTCCTCGAGCTGCGCATGGCAGGCTCCCCGTATCGAATCGATCCAAACGGATAGCACAAAGCCACCGCAATGCCTTGCTGCACTGCAAAATGCGGATCGGATCACGACGGCGCAGGATGAGCGACCTTTTGAACCGGTCTAATCCGCCGTGGCGCCGTCTCCCGCCGACAAACGCGTCACCGTGTCCGACATCGCCGCCGCCTGCGGCGTGTCGCGGGCGACCGTGTCGCTGGTGCTGCGCAACAGCCCGCTGGTGCATGCGGACACGCGCGCGCGGGTGGCGGCGGAGATCGCCCGCCAGGGCTACGTCTACCACCGCGGCGCGGCCAGCCTGCGCGGCCGCGCGTCCAATGCGGTGGCGCTGGTGGTCAACGACCTGGCCAATCCGTTCTTCGCCGAGTTCGCTGGCGGCGTGGACGCGGCGCTGGCCGAGGCCGGCTACGTGATGCTGATGGGCAGCACCGGCGAATCGCCGGAGCGCCAGCAGACCGTGCTGGCCTCGCTGATCGAACACCACCCGGCGGCGATGATCCTCTCGCCAACCGAGAACACCGACGCGGCGCGGCTGCGCCAACTGCTGGGGCCGCGCCTGCCGGTGCTGCTGTTCAACCGCGCGCTGGACGGCGACTGGCCGCTGCTGGCGCTGGACAACCGTCGTGGCGCGCGCCTGGCCACCGAACACCTGCTGGCGCAGGGCCACCGTGCCATCGCCTTCTTCGGCGGCCACCGCCAGTCCAGTTCCTGCGCCGAGCGCCGCGCCGGCTATCGCGAAGCGCTGGCCGCCGCCGGCATCGCGGTCGACCCGGCGTGGCTGATCGAATGCGCGCCGACCCGGCTGGAAGCCGCGCGCCAGGCCGGCGCGCTGTGCGCGCGCGACCCGCTGCCGACCGCACTGGTCTGCTACAACGACGTGGTCGCGCTGGGCCTGGCCAGCGGCCTGGCCGAACGTGGCCGCATCGCCGGCCGCGACTACGCGCTGATCGGCTTCGACGACATTCCCGAGGCCGCCGTCGCCACCCCGCCGCTGTCCACCGTCGCCGTCGCCCCGCGCGAGCGCGGCATGCAGGCCGCGCGCCTGGTGCTGGACGCGCTGCGCCACCGCCAGGCCCTGCCTGCGCTTACCATCGCCCCCGCCCGGCTGTGCCTGCGCGCCAGCAGCCGGGTCGCCCTCTCGCCCGTTCCCGGAGTCGCTGCATGAGCCGTCGCCCGCTGTCCAACACCGCCGCCATCGCGGTGGTCAGCATGATCTTCTTCACCTGGGGCGGCCTGACCAGCCTCAACGACGTGTTGATCCCGCATCTGAAAGCCGTGTTCCAGATGAACTACGCGCAGTCGATGCTGATCCAGTTCACCTTCTTCGGCGCCTACTTCCTGATGTCGGTGCCGGCCGGCGCGGTGGTGTCGCGGGTCGGCTACAAGGCCAGCATCGTCATCGGCCTGGTGGTGGCGGCGATCGGCGCGGCGATGTTCTACCCGGCCGCGCGCCTGCCCTCCTATCCGCTGTTCCTGACCGCGCTGTTCGTGCTGGCCAGCGGCATCACCCTGCTGCAGGTGGCGGCCAATCCGTACATCAGCCTGATCGGCGCCCCGGAGAAGGCGCCGAGCCGGCTCAACTTTGCCCAGGCGCTGAACTCGCTGGGCACCACCGTATTCCCGTGGCTGATCGGCCCGCTGATCCTGGCCGGCGCGGTGCTCGGTGCCGACCAGCTGGCGGCGATGAACCCCGAGCAGTTGTCCGCCTATCGCATCGAGCAGGCGCGCTCGGTGGAGATCCCCTACCTGATGCTGGCCGGCGGCCTGCTGCTGCTGGCGGTGTTCGTGCTGGTGATGCGGGTACCGTCGCTGCGTGAGGACAACGACGCCAGCGCCGAATCGCATCACCGCTTCGCCGACGCGCTGCGCCACCCGCATCTGCTGTGGGGCGTGGTGGCGATCTTCATGTACGTGGGTGCGGAAGTGTCGATCGGCAGCTTCCTGATCAACTACATCTCCGGCCCCACCACCGGTGGCCTGACCGAAGCCGCTGCCAGCCACTATCTGCCGTTCTACTGGGGCGGCGCGATGGTCGGCCGCTTCGCCGGCGCCGCGCTGCTGCAGTTCGTCCCGGCCCGCAAGCTGCTGGCGACCTTCGCCGGCATCGCCTCGCTGCTGCTGATCGCCACCATGCTCAGCACCGGCCATGTGGCGATGTGGAGCGTGATCGCGATCGGCCTGTTCAACTCGATCATGTTCCCGACCATCTTCACCGTGGCCATCGAGCGCCTGGGCGTGCTCACCAGCAAGGCCTCCAGTCTGCTGATCATGGGCATCGTCGGTGGCGCTCTGGTGCCGCTGGCGCAGGGTGCGCTGGCCGACGCCATCGGCATCCAGCACGCCTTCGTGATTCCGCTGCTGTGCTACGCCTACATCGTCTGGTACGGCCTGCGCGGTTCGCGCCTGTCGCCGGAACTGGCGGCGGCGGCGCCAACCACCGCGCCGACCGCGCGCGTGATGCACTGATCCGCTGATCCGTTCCCGGCACGGCGGCGCACACGCCGCCGCCGTGCGCCGCCGTCTTCCCCTCCCTCACCCAGCTCGCCAGCCAACCGCATGAACCTGCCCGCCACGCCCCTGCCCGACTTCGCCGACGCCGCCGTCCTGCGCGCGCACATCGCCGACACCATGGCCTTCTACCACCCGCGCGCGCTCGACCCGGCGGGCGGCTTCTTCCACTACTTCCGCGACGACGGCAGCGTGTACGACGCCGGCCATCGCCACCTGGTCAGCAGCACCCGCTTCGTCTTCAACTACGCGATGGCGGCGATCGAGTTCGCCGACTCGGCGCTGGCCGCCGAGTACCTGGACGCCGCGCGCCACGGCCTGCGCTACCTGCGCGAGGTGCACCGCGATACCGCCAGCGGCGGCTACGTGTGGACCCTGCGCGACGGCGTGGCCGAGGACCGCACCCAGCACGCCTACGGCGCCGCCTTCGTGTTGCTGGCCTACGCCACCGCGAAGAAGGCCGGCCTGGACACCGACGCGTGGATGGACGAGACCTGGCAACTGCTGGAAACCCGCTACTGGGACGCCGCTGCCGGCCTGTACCGCGACGAGGCCACCCCGGAGTGGACGTTCTCCAGCTACCGCGGCCAGAACGCCAACATGCACCTGTGCGAAGCGCTGATCGCCGCCTACGAGGCCAGCGCCGAGCCGCGCTACCTGCAGCGCGCGCTGCTGCTGGCCGACCACATCACCCGCCGCCAGGCGGCACTGGCCGGCGGCCTGGTGTGGGAGCACTACGACGCCGACTGGCAGGTGGACTGGGACTACAACCGCGACAACCCCAAGCACCTGTTCCGGCCGTGGGGCTTCCAGCCCGGCCACCAGGTCGAGTGGTCCAAGCTGCTGGTGCTGCTGCACGGGCACCTGCAGGCGTCCACCGGCACCGCGCCGGCGTGGCTGCTGCCGACCGCGCGGCACCTGTTCGACACCGCCCTGGCGCACGGCTGGGACGCGCAGCATGGCGGCATCGTCTACGGCTTCGCTTCCGGCACCGAAGACGCGCCGGTGGTCGGCGTGCCCGACGTGGCCGCGGCACCGACCTACTTCTGCGACGACGACAAGTACTTCTGGGTGCAGGCCGAAGCCATCGCCGCGGCCTCGCGGCTGCTGGCCGCCACCGGCGATGCGGCGTATCGCGCCGCCTACGACAGGCTGTGGGCGTATTCCTGGGAGCACCTGGTCGACCACCGCTACGGCGCCTGGTTCCGCATCCTCAGCCGCGACAACCGCAGCTACAGCGACGAGAAGAGCCCGGCCGGCAAGACCGACTACCACACCATGGGCGCCTGCCACGACGTGCTGGCGGTGATGCGCGGCAGCGAGGCGTTCGCGTAGGCGAATAGCGGGGAGATGCACTGTGGGAGCGACTTCAGTCGCGGCGAGGCTTCACTAGGAATGCCCGTCGCGAGTGAAGTCGCTCCCACAAGGCTTGGCTGGCTGCTGACATGACAGCGCATGGCTGCGGCATGGACTGCAACCCTGCGCAACGCCACCGACTCCTCACCCACAAAAAAGCCCCGCACATGGCGGGGCTTTTTTGTTAACACGAACCGCGCTCGATCAATCGATATCGAGGAAGCTGCGCAGCTGTTCCGAACGGCTCGGGTGACGCAGCTTGCGCAGCGCCTTGGCCTCTATCTGGCGGATGCGCTCGCGGGTCACGTCGAACTGCTTGCCGACTTCCTCGAGGGTGTGGTCGGTGTTCATGTCGATGCCGAAGCGCATGCGCAGCACCTTGGCTTCGCGCGGGGTCAGCCCGGCGAGCACGTCGCGCACGGTCTCGGACAGGTTGATGTTGGTGGTGTTCTCGATCGGGGACTCCACGTTGGTGTCCTCGATGAAGTCGCCCAGATGCGAATCCTCGTCGTCGCCGATCGGGGTTTCCATCGAGATCGGCTCCTTGGCGATCTTCATCACCTTGCGGATCTTGTCCTCGGGCATGTCCATTTCCTTGGCCAGCTCCTCCGGGGTGGCCTCGCGGCCGTACTGCTGGAGCATCTGCCGGGAAATGCGGTTCAACTTGTTGATCGTCTCGATCATGTGCACCGGGATGCGGATGGTGCGCGCCTGGTCGGCGATCGAGCGGGTGATCGCCTGGCGGATCCACCAGGTGGCGTAGGTCGAGAACTTGTAGCCGCGGCGGTACTCGAACTTGTCCACCGCCTTCATCAGACCGATGTTGCCTTCCTGGATCAGGTCGAGGAACTGCAGGCCGCGGTTGGTGTACTTCTTGGCGATGGAGATCACCAGACGCAGGTTGGCCTCGACCATTTCCTTCTTGGCCTTGCGCGCCTTGGCTTCGCCGTAGGCCATGGCGCGGCTGATTTCCTTCAGCTCGGCCAGGCTCAGGTAGGTGGCCTGCTCCACCGCCACGGTGGCTTCCTGCTCGGCGATGATCTGGTCCTTGACGTCGCGCAGCGCCGACGACCACTTCTGCTTGCGCTTGAGCGCGTCGTCGACCCAGGCCACGTTGGTCTGGTTGCCTTCCCAGGAACGGATGAAGTCCTTGCGCGGCATGCGTGCCACGTGGGTGGCCAGGTGCAGCACGCGGCGCTCGTGGTCCTTGACCTGGGCCATGGTGTCGCGCAGCTTGCGCACCAGCACGTCGGTCAGCGGCAGCGGCAGCTTCAGGGTGACGAACACCTCGGCGATGTCGTTGCGCAGCTTGGTGACCAGCTTGTGCTCGGCGCCGTTCTTGGCGTGGGCCTTCTTGAACTTGGCGTACTCGGTGGCCAGCACTTCCATGCGCCGCGCGACCTCGGCCGGATCCGGACCGGTCGGGCCAGCGTCCTCTTCGGCGGTGTCGACGTCGTCGTCGTCATCCTCGTCGGCATCGGCATCGGTGGCGCTGTCGTCGTCGGACACCGCGACCGGCGGCGCCGGCTCTTCCTCGATCAGGTCGTTGAAGCCGACCACGATCTCGGCCAGGCGCTTCTTGCCTTCCTTGTGCTGTTCGTAGTCCTCGAGCAGGGTCTCCACCGCCAGCGGGAACGCGCCCAGCGCGGCCTGCACCTGGCCGAGGCCCTCCTCGATGCGCTTGGCGATGGCGATCTCGCCTTCACGGGTCAGCAGTTCTACTGTGCCCATCTCGCGCATGTACATGCGCACCGGGTCGGTGGTACGGCCGCCTTCGGTGTCGAGCGCGGTCAGCGCCGCGGCGGCTTCTTCGGCCGCGGTGTCGTCGACTTCGCGGTTGCCGGTGTTGCCGTCGTTGAGGAGCAGGGTTTCGGCATCGGGCGCAACTTCATGGACATCGATGCCCATGCCGTTGATCATGCCGATGATGTCTTCGATCTGTTCGGGGTCGACCAGATCGTCGGGAAGATGGTCGTTGACTTCCGCGTAGGTCAGATAGCCCTGTTCCAGGCCCTTGCTGATCAGTTGCTTGATGTCGGATTGCTGGGCAGGACGTTCGTTGGCCATGAGTGCTCGCGCCACCGGCAGGTAGGTGAATGAGTGAACCTAGCATTATAACAGCCCGGACCGCCGCTTGCCGGACGAGGAGCCTGAACGGCTCCGCCAGGAACGCGCCGGCGTCTACGGCCGGAGCAGGAAAGTGACCGGGCCGTCGTTGACCAGGCTGACGACCATATGGGCACCGAAGCGGCCGGTTTCCACCCCTGGCGGGTGCTGCGCGCGGCACACCTCCACCAGTCGGTTGAAGCCGCGTTCAGCCTCGGCCGGCGGCGCCGCGGTGGTGAAACTGGGCCGCATCCCCGAGCGCGTGTCGGCGGCCAGGGTGAACTGACTGACCAGCAGCAGGCCGCCGCCGGTGTCGCGCAACGAGCGGTTCATGCGCCCGCTGTCGTCGGAGAACACCCGGTAGCCGAGCAGGCGCTCGGCCATGCGTTGCAACTTGGCCTCGTCGTCGCCCGGCTCCACCGCCACCAGTGCCAGCAGGCCGGGCCCGATCTGGCCCACGACCTCGCCATCGACGCTGACCGAGGCCTGGGTGACGCGTTGGATCAACGAGAGCATAGGGCGGGGATTGGGGATTGGGGATTCGTTACTGGCCGCACCGCGACGAACGGTTGCGATCGTGCGGCATCATCGCCGAATGGGGGAGATTGAGAAAGCGACAAGGCACGCAGCCGGCGCGATCCGCGACACCCGTCGGGCAGGCCAGATGCGCCGAGCGGATAAACTGGGCCGATGAAACCCGCCACGCTCGCTTCCCTGCTGTATCGCTGCGCCGCCGCCGTGGCGCGCCTGCCGTGGCCGTGGCTGCGCCGCCTGGCCGACGGCCTGGCCGGGCTGTGGCTGCGCCTGGACGCGCGCGAGAGCCGGGTGGTTCGGCGCAACCTGGAGCTGGCCTATCCGGAACTGCTGCCCAGCGAGCGCGTCGCCCTGCAGCGCGACGTGCTGCGCTCGACCGCACGGCAGGCGTTCGAGACCCTGGCGCTGTGGACCCGGCCGCCGGAACAGAACCTGGCGCGGCTGCGCCTGCGCCACGGCCAGGAGCTGTACGACGCGGCGCTGGCCGCCGGCCGCGGGGTGATCGTGGCCGCGCCGCATTTCGGCAACTGGGAGCTGCTCAACCAGTGGCTGGCCTCGCGCGGCGACATCGCCATCGTCTACCGCGCGCCGGAGTCGGCCGTGGGCGACGCCTTCCTGCAGTTGGTGCGCAGCGGCGAGCGGGTGCGCCAGGTGCGCGCCGAGGGTCCGGCGGTGCGGCAGCTGTTCAAGACGCTCAAGGACGGCGGCGCAGTCGGCATCCTGCCCGACCAGCAGCCCAAGGCCGGCGACGGCGTGTTCGCACCGTTCTTCGGCGTGCCGGCGCTGACCATGACCCTGGTCAACCGCCTGGCCGAGCGCACCGGCGCGACCGTGCTGTTCGCTTGGTGCGAGCGCGTCGGCAACGACCTGGAGTTCGCCCTGCACGTGCAGCCGGCGCCGCCGGACATCGCCGATGCCGACCCGCTGCGCGCGGCCACCGCGCTCAACGCAGGCGTGGAACGGGTGGCGCGGCGCGACCCGGCGCAGTACCAGTGGACCTACAAGCGCTACACCCTGCGCCCGGACCCGGCCGAGTCCAATCCCTACGCCACCGAGCGCCATCCGCACTAAGAGCGACTGAGGCGCTCGCCTCTGACAAAGCCCGCGCTAATCGTCGTGCGGCTGCGCGGGGCCGGCGAGGATGCGCTGGTAGAACGCCAGGTCCAGCCAGCGCCCGAACTTGAAGCCGGCCTCGCGCACGGTGCCGGCGTGCACGAAGCCCAGTTGCTCGTGCAGGGCGATGCTGCCGGCATTGCTGGCGTCGATGCCGCCGACCAGCACGTGCACGCCGCGCGCCTGCGCGGTGTCGATCAGCGCCTGCAGCAGGCGTCGGCCCGCGCCACGGCCGCGATGGTCGCGGTGCACGTAGACCGAGTGCTCGACGCTGTACTTGAACGCCGGCCAGGCGCGGAAGGTGCCGTAGCTGGCGAAGCCGAGCAGGGTGCCGTCGGCGTCCTCCAGGCCCAGCACCGGGAAGTTGCCGGCGCGCTTGGTCGCAAACCACGCCGCCATGCTCTCCGGCGGGCGCGGCCGGTAGTCGTACAGCGCGGTGGAATGGACGATGGCGTCGTTGAAAATCTCCAGGATCGCCATGGCGTGGCGCGGTTCGGTGCAATCGACGAGCTGCATGCGGGGGCCGGAGCGGACGCGGTGCGGCACAGTAGCAAGCAACCGGCGGCACGTGCACACCTCACCCATACCGCGCGTTGCCGCAGCCGCCGATTTGGTTGCATCGGCGGCGCGCGCGAGCGGGCACAGTGCGTTCCATCGCCCGCGGGCTGGCGGGACGGGCAAAGCGCGCGACAATGGCGCCGGGCGCCATGCGCCTGCCGGCGCCGCGCCGGGGCCACCGCGACCGGATGCGGCAGCCTTGAAGCGGCGCCGCCGATCCCCCATCTGGAGTCGTGCATGACCAGCCCCACCGCCCCTTCCGCGCACGCCTTCGGCGATCCTGCCGCGATCCGCAGCGAACGCGCGGCATCGGAGCTGCGCGCCGGGCGCCCGGTCCTGCTCGAAGACGGCAACGACCGCACCCGCGCGGTGATGGCGCTGGACAGCAGCACCGAACCGTCCTACCTCGGCTTCGCCGAGGCCACCGGGCAGCGGCACTACCTGTTCGTGACCCCGCCGCGGGCGCAGGTGCTGGGCCTGGATGCGCCGCAGGGCGCGCGCATCGCCCTGGCCGGGCACTCCTACGACGCGCTGGCGGCGCTGGCCTACCTGCGCGACGGCCCGGTGCCCGCGCACTGGCTGCCCGGCGACGCGCTGGATGCCGGCGCCGCCGAGATCGCGCGCCTGGGCCTGCTGCTGCCGGCGATGGTCGCGGCGGACCTGGGCGCCGACAGCAGCGCCTTCCAGGGCTGCCAGTCGCTGCGCCTGGACGACCTGGAACACGGCTGTGCCCTCGCCGCCTCCGACAGCTACACCCTGGTCACCCGCACCCAGGTGCCGCTGCGCGACCTGGGCCCTGGCGAATTCGTGGTGTTCCGCGGCGGCGTGGCGCAGCGCGACCAGGTCGCGATCGTGATCGGCCAGCCCGACCTGAGCGCGCCGGTCCCGGTGCGCGTGCATTCCTCCTGCCTCACCGGCGACCTGTTCGGCTCGCTCAAGTGCGACTGCGGAGACCAACTGCGGCACGGCCTGGCCAAGCTCAAGGCGCTGGGTGGCGGCGTGCTGCTGTACCTGGACCAGGAAGGCCGCGGCACCGGCATCGCCACCAAGATGCGCGCCTACGGCTACCAACACGACGGCCTGGACACCATCGACGCCGACGCGCAACTGGGCTTCGGCGCCGACGAGCGCCGCTACGGCAGCGCCGTGGCGATGCTGCGCGGACTCGGCATCGGCCGCGTGCGCCTGCTCACCAACAATCCGAACAAGGCCGAGCGCCTGCGCGCGGCCGGCATCGAGGTGACCGAGCGCATTCCGGTCACCGGCACGATCACCGCCGAGAACGAGGGCTACCTGCGCACCAAGGCCGCCCGCGCCGGCCACGCGCTGGACGTGGACGCGCTGCTGCGCGCGGCGCGCTGAACCACCGCCGCGGCCCGGCACCCTCCACCGCCTGCGTGGATCGGGACGGAAACCGCGCCGCGGACAGCGCACGCCCGCCATCGCCGCGTTAGGATCGCAGGCCACGCCGCGCGCCCGCGCCCCGAGACCCCGACGTGATCGCACCGCCGCCCATGGACGACACCCCCGCCGCGCCCAGCGCTTTCGCCGCCCCCCCGGCGCCCGCGGACTGGCCGCCGGCCGACTGGCAACCGGTGCCGTTGCGCGGCGCCTGGCTGGCCGCGCTCGGCGGCGGCTGCATGCTCGGGCTGAGCCTGGTGGTCGCCGCCGGCATCGTCGGCCTCAGCCTGCACAGCCTGCATGCGCTGGCCCTGGGCGCGGCGGCGGCGGCGGTGGGCAGCCTGTGCGGCGCCTGGGTCGGCTTCGTCCGCCACCGGCGCATCCGCTGGCGGCTGAATGCCCAGGGCCTGGACGTGTTCCGCGGGCGCCTGTGGCAGAGCGAGACGCACGTCCCGATCTCGCGCGTGCAGCACCTGGACCTGCGCCGCGGCCCGCTGGAACGCGCCCTGCGCCTGGCCACCCTGGTCGTGCACACCGCAGGCACCCGCCATACCGCGGTCGCCGTGCCCGGTCTGGATCAGGCCGACGCCGAACGCCTGCGCGAGCGCCTGGCGCACCAGCTCGACCACGACGACGACGCGCTGTGAGCGGCCTGGCCGACGCCGAACACACCACGCCGGTGCGGCGCCTGCATCCGTGGTCGTGGCTGTTCGTGCTGCTGCAGCACCTCAGGCATTTCCTGCTGCCGTTGCTGGCGCTGCTGGTGTTCGGCAGCCGCGACGGCCACCGCGATCACGCCGATCACCTGGTGATGCTGGCGGTGTGCAGCGGGCTGGTGGCGGTGTCGCTGCTGCGCTATCTCACCTACCAGTACCGCATCGGCCACGACAGCCTGAGCATCCGCAGCGGCTGGCTGGAACGCAGCCTGCGCGAGATCCCGTTCGCGCGCATCCACAACGTGGTGGTGCACCAGTCGCTGCTGCATCGGCTGTTCGGCGTGGCCGAGGTGCGGCTGGAGTCGGCCGGCGGCACCAAGCCCGAGGCGCAGATGCGGGTGCTGCGGCTGGACCAGGCGCTGGCGCTGGAACAGCAGATCCGCCACCGCGCGCCTGCCGGCGACACGATCGCCGCGACCGATGCCGACGCTGCACCCGCTGCCGCGCCGGACAGCGAACTTCTGCTGGCCCTGCCCACCACCGAGGTGCTGCGCCAGGGCCTGATCTCCAACCGCGGCATGGTGGTGCTGCTCACCGCGTTCGGCGCCACCTACCATCTGTTCCCCGAGCGCATGATCTCCAACGCAATCGAGCACTACGGGCGGCAACTGTTCGGCTACGCCACGCACCTGCAACTGGGCTGGATGGCGGGCGCGGTGACCTTCGCCATGATGCTGGCGACGCTGTTGCTGCTGATGCGCGCCTTGTCGATGGGGCTGGCGCTGGTGCAGTACCACGGCTTCCGGCTGAGCGAGAGCGAGCGCCGGCTGACCGTGGAGCGCGGCCTGCTGACGCGGCTGCGCAGCAGCGTGGCGCGGCGCCGGATCCAGGCCTGGACCCTGCACGAGAGCGTGCTGCAGCGGCTGCTGCGGCGGCGCAGCCTGCACATCGACACGGCGGTGATCCAGTCGCACCACGGGCATGGGCACGACCACGCGCTGACGGAACTGGCGCCATTGGCCACGCCGGCCGCCTGCGATGCGCTGCTGCAGCGGCTGCTGCCGCAGATCGCCTGGCCGCCGGCGCACTGGCACGGCATCGCCACGCGCCACTGGTGGCGCCTGTCGCTGCCGGCGCTGCTGCTGGTGCCGCTGCTGTGCGTGGGGCTGTGGCCCACCCTCGGTGCCTGGGCCGCGCTGCTGCTGTTGTGGCTGCCGTGGTCGGCGTTCAAGTCCTGGCGCCAGGCGCAGCGCATGGGCTACGCGCTGGAGGCGCGCTACGTGGCGGTGCGCGGCGGCTGGTGGCGGCGCTGGTGGCGGCTGGCCGAACTGGACAAGCTGCAGACGCTGCACCTGAGCCGGTCGCCGCTGGACCGCTGGTGCGGCACCGCGACCCTGTGGCTGGACACCGCCGGCGCCCGCCACGGCGAACCGCCGCTGCGCATGCGGCTACTGCCGGACGCGCAGGCGCGGGCGCTGTACGAGCAACTGGGCGCAGCGCTGGCGCAGCGACGGCTACGCTGGTGAGCGCGCGCGGCGACGCTGCGCGTCAGCGACGCGCGCCGCGCCCCCAGTAGCCGATGCGGCGGCGGATCTTCAGCTTGCGCCACAGGTTCAGCGGCTTGCGCCGCGGGTTGCGCGCACCCTCGGCGACGAACTCGTCGATCGCGCGCAGCACGCGCTCGCTGGACTGGCCGTCGCGGTAGGGATGCAGGCCATCGGCGAATTCGCGGATCGCCGCCATCAGTTCCGGTGGCCGCTGCAGCGCGCGGCGGATCGCCGGCTCGAACTGCGCCGGATCGTCGATGTCGATCAACTGCGGCCCCGGACGCCGGTTCTTGAAGGTCACCACCGGCTTGTAGGTGAGCAGGAACTCGTTGAGCGCGGACGAGGTGTCCGAGCACATCATGTCCACCTGCGGGAACAGCTCCAGGATGTTGTCGTTGTCGGCGAAGTGCAGGTACTCGCTCTCCAGCGCGCGGTAGCGGGCGACCATCGCCGGGTCCATCTTCGGATGGAAGGTGACGATCCAGCGCCACTCGCCGCTGCGCGAAAGCCGCGCGACCTCGTCGTAGAGGATGCCGGCCGCGCTCCACGACGGCGAGAACGTGGAGTGGTACAGGATCACCGGCGGCTGCCGGACCGGCGCCAGTTCCGCGCCGATCTCGCGCATGAACGGGTCGATCTTGGGGAAGCCGGTCTCCTTGACCGCGAAGTGGCCGAGCTTGCGCGCCAGCGCACCGAACGCGGCGGTATCGCGCGGGCCGGTGGTGCAGTACAGATCGAAGAAGCCGCGCACGTAGATGTGCCGCGGCTTGCCGGCGTCGAAGCCGTGGAAGGTCTCAACCTTCACCCCGGGGAAGAAATGCGGCACCGCGTTGCTGGAGGTGATCACCGCGTAGGGATCCCATGCCAGCACCTCCTCCACCGTCGCCAAGTGGCGCTCGTCGGCACTCAGATCCTCGGCGCCGGGGCCGTCGAAGAACCATGCCGCCTCGTCGCCGCGCGCGCGGATCGCCGCCTGCAGCGGACGCAGGATCGCCAGCGCATAGCGCTCGGACCCGTACAGCAGATAGTGCTTGCTCATCAGTGCTCCAGATCGTGCCGTTGCAGTTGCGCCCGCGCCTGCTCCACCGAGGCCGGGTTGATCTGCATCTCGTAGTAGCGCATGCGCTTGTACAGCGCGTAGCTGGCCGCGGTCTGCGCCACCACGAAGCCGCGCCAGCCGTCGAGGAAGGCCAGCCGCAGCAGGTAGTCCTTGAGGAAGGCGCCGGCGAACACGAACGGGCTCTGCCACATTCTCACCGGCTTGCGCTTGTCGCGCCAGCCGAGCGCCTTGAGTTCGGCGTAGCGCAGCACCTTGAGCTGCTTGTGTACCAGCGTCGGGTTGTGCAGATGGTTGAACGGCGGCGCGAACGCGGCGCTGGCGCCGTCGAAGCGCAGCGATTCGTGCACCCGCGCATCGCTCCAGCGCGCGCGGCCGCGGTGGTACAGCCGCGCCAGGCGCTCGCCGACCATCGGTTTGTACCAGCGCATCGGCGCGCCCATGTACCAGGTGCTGCGGCGCAGCCACACCGCGTCCACGCGGTCCTCGGCGAGCAGTTGCGGCAACCGCGCCAGGCACTCGGCGCGCAACGCGTCGGACAGGAACTCGTCCGCGTCCAGCACCAGGATCCAGTCGTGCGCGGCCTGGGTGGAGGCGAAGTTGCGCTGTGGGCCGAAGCCCAGCCAGGCCCGCTCGACCACGCGCGCGCCGTGCGCGCGGGCGATCGCCACGGTGTCGTCGGTACTGCCGCAGTCCACCACCAGCTTGTCGGCGGCGAACGGCACGCTGTCCAGGCAGCGCGCGATGTTGGCGGCCTCGTTGTAGGTCATCACCACCAGGCTCAGCGGCAGGGTGGCGGCGGCAGCGTCGGCCATGGCGCGCGGTATCCGGAAGTCAGGCGCGGTGCCGGCGGTCGGCGCCAGGCGCCGCGCCGCCCGGCGATGCGGGATCGGCAGTCTACCGGCTTCGCGCGGCGCCTTCAGCGCCCTGTGCCGGCAACGCCTCGCGCGCGGCCAGCCCGATCAGCACGCCGACCAGCGCCACGTAGAAGCCGGTGCTCACCTGGTGCGCGAACATCGATTGGGTCATGCCGCACAGGATGTAGGCCACCACCACCATGATCCCGGCTGCCGCCGCGCCGTGGAACTGCGGCTGCGGCCGGCGCCGGTACAGGCGCAGCAACAGCCACAGCGGCACGCCGTACACCATCAGGATCAGCATGGTGCCGGGCAGGCCCTGGGTCGCGCTCCACTCGGCCAGGTCGTTGTGCGCATGGCCCAGGTGGCAGCGCTCGACGAAACCCTTCCGGCAGTCCGGCAGCCGCAGCATGGCGTTGTCGAAACGGCCCACGCCGACCCCGACCACGGGGTGTTCAACGAAGGTCGCCGCCGCCACCTGCAGGCGCTCGATGCGCGCGCCGGCCGAGGAATCGCTGTCGCCGCGCTCGTAGCGCTGCACATCGTGATGCAGTTCGGCCAGGCGGGTCTGCTTCGTCAGCGCCGGCACGCTCAGCACCAGCACCGCCGCCAGCGCGGTGCACGCGCCCAGGATCATCAGCCGCGTCGCGCTGTCGCGCCAGCGCAGGCACAGCGCGCTGACCACCAGCAGCAACAGCACGCCCAGCCACACGCCGCGGCTGCCGCTGAGCAGGATGACGATGCCGCCGGCCACCACCGCGGCGACGGCCCACGGCCATTGCCCGCGCGGCCGGCAGAACACCGCCAGCACCATCAGCATCAGCACCACGTCGGCCAGCACGATGGCGTTGGTCCAGCCCTCGGCACGCGGCTGGCCCTGCAACACCTGCACGCTGGCCAGCACCAGGGCGGCGAAGATGCCGAGCAGCGCGCCCCACCACAGCAGGCGCTGCGGCGGCCGCAGCGCATAGGTCCACAGCGCCGCCCACGGCAGCACCAGGAAGCGGGTGCGGTTGTCGATGTCCTTCAGCGGCTGGCCGAAGTACAGCACCGAGCACAGCGACAGCCCGATCACCAGCAGCGCCAGGATCCACAGCCAGCGCAGCGACGGCTGCATCGGCGCTACCGCCTGGCGCAGCCGCGGCAGGGCCAGCAGGCTGGTCGCCAGCAGCAGCACACCGAACGGCAGCAGGCCGCTGGGGATGCTGATCACCAGCGCCGGCAGGCACAGCAGCGCGAGCGCCGCGCCGCGCTCGGCCAGGGACTGGCTGGAGAACGCGGAAACGGCATGGCGTGGCGCGATGGGCTGGGACAAGAAGGGAAGGCCGTGGGGTGGGGTGGTCGGCGATGATCCGGGGCGCTTCCCTAACCCGGCCTGACCTGCTCGCGATCGGCGCCATGGCTGGCCGGCACGTCGGGCGGCGGCGTTTCCCCGAGCAGATCGGCCACCGCCGTGCGCAGGCGTTCGCCGAACTCGCGCCGGCGCGTCTCGAAGAAGCCGCGCGCGGCCGTGCCCAGGGCGTCGCACTGCATCGGCGACAGCGCCAGCGCCTGCGCCACCGCCTGTTCGAGGCCGGCGGCCTCGATCCGGTAGCGCACGCCGAAATTGTCCGGACCCTCGCCGACCGGATCGATCAGCACACCGCGCTCGGCGTTCACCAGTTCGTTCATCGGCGCCCCGTTGGTGGTGATCACCACCGCGCCGACGCTCAGTGCTTCCATGATGTAGTGGCCGAAGCCCTCCACCTCGGACGGACACAGGTGGAAGCGGTGCGCGTTCTGCAGCCGCCGCAGTTCCTGCTGGTCCAGGTAGCCGGTCAGGTAGTCGATGTTCTCGGCCTCGATCGGGTGGGACTTCTTCGCGCTCTGCACCACGGTCAGCCGCGGCCACTCGGGGTGCCGCGCCCAGGTCTGCAGCAGCAGCGCCGTGCCCTTGGCCGAACTGCGCCCGGCCACATGCAGGCAGGCGCGTTCGCGCGGGACCTCAGGACGGTAGCAATCGTCGCTGCAAAAGCCGATGAAGGCGGTCGGCGCCATCGTGGAGAACCGCTGCTCGGCCTGGCGGGTCTTGCACAGCACCTGGGCGAAGCGCGGCAGGCAGCGCAGCCACTTGTGCCGGAACCACTCCGGGTTGGGAATCAGGGCATTGCGCAGGCCGTTGCCCAGGCAACGCGGATACACCCGCTCCAGGAAGATCTGCAGGTCGGCGCGCCCGAACAGCAGGCTGCGCAGGAACAGGCGCAGTTCGCGCAGGCGGTTGGCGATGCGCACGGTGCCGAAGCCCAGCACCTCGACCTGGTACTTGCCGGTGTCGCGCAGGATGTCGGCGACCACCTGCAGGTCGCGGCTGAGGCCGCCGCCGTTGTCGCGGCTGATGACCCGGATCAGGCGTGGCGGCACGCGCGTCTCCCTGCCCGCGCAGCGCGCCGGGCGCCAGCGGCACCACGCCGCCGCAACGCGCGGAGGCGGCTCATTCGAAGCGGTCCTTGTCCTGCTCGCGCAGGCGGTCGCGGTCGTCCTGGGTGACCACGCAGTGGCCGTGTATCGCACTGGCCGGGACCAGCCACCAGTCGCGCCGGTTGGACACGCCGGCCAGGATGCTCGCGTTGCGGTCCACACAGCCCAGCATCGCCGCCTCCTGCACCAGCAGCCAGCGCCGCTGCGGCGCCTGCGCCTGCCAAGCGATGCCGCGGCGCAGTTGCTCGTCCCAGGGCACCACGAAGCCGAAGGTCGTCGCCGGGCGGTCGGCCATCAGCAGGTTCTGCTCCTTCCAGGCGACCAGGCCGAGTTCGGCCTCCGGGCCGATGCGGCGCCCCACCGACTCCATCACCCCGCGCGCCGAGCTGGACATGTTGATCAGCGGGTACACCAGCAAGCCGGCCATCACCCAGACCATGGTCAGGGTCGAGACCGTCGCCAGTTCCGGGCGGCGCCGCGCGAACGCGGCCAGGCTGGCCACGCCCCACAGACCGATCGCCAGCAGGATCCAGGCCAGCACCTGCACGGTGGCCAGGTCGATGCCGCGGTCTTCCATCATCTTCGCGCGGAAGCCGTGCCCCAGCAGGATCGCCGCGCCCACACCGCCGAGCGCCAGCGTCAGCAACGCGGTGAACGCCAGCAGCAGGCGCTTGACCCCGGGCTTGCGCAACAGCCCTGGAATGAGCGGCCCCATCGCCAGGCACAGCATCGGCAGCGCCGGCAGCACGTAGACATCGCGCTTGCCGGTCGGGATCGAGAAGAACAGCACCACCAGCGCCCACCAGGCCAGCGGCAGCAGGTAGCGCGCGTCGCGCCGACGCAGGCGCCGCGCCCAGGCGGGGATCGCCCACGGCAGCGCCAGCAGCACCGGCAGCCACATGCTCGGCATCACCCCGAAGAAGTACAGCGGCCCGTGCGCGTGGTCCCAGGATTTGGCGTAGCGCCCGGCCGTCTGCCGGAACAGGATGTCGTTGAGATAAGCGCGGTACTCGGGGGCGTTGCTCGACAGCGCGGTGACCACCATCGGCACCAGCCAGATCGACACCGCCGCCAGGAATGCCAGCGGCCCCAGCCAGAAGCGCGGATCGCGCAGGCCGACCCGCACTCCGCGCCAGTGCGCCAGCGACGCCGCCGCAGCCGGCAGCAGCATCAGTAGCGCCAGCACGCCCACGCCCTTGGTGATCGTGCCCAGCCCCGCGGCGAACCAGCCCAGCGCCCACAACCGCCAGTCCGGCCCGCGCAACAGGTGGCGCAGCAGCGCGTAGTTGGCCAGGGTGATGAAGAACACCACCAACGGGTCGATCTGCGCCTTCTTCGCCTGATAAGTGAAGTGGAAGGCGAACAGCAGCGCGTAGGCCGCGTACATGCCGACGCGGCGCGTCCACAGGCGCCGGCCGAGGTCGTAGACGCAGGCCAGCGTGCCCAGCCCGGCCAGCAGCGACGGCAGCAGGAAGGCCACCCGCCAGTTGCCGAACAGCGCGTAGAAGCTGGCCTGCAGCCACATCAGCATCGGCGGCTTGTCCGAGTACAGCTCGGTGCCGCGGTGCGGGAACAGCCAGTTGCCGCTCTCCACCATCTGCTTGGCGACCAGCGCGAAACGCGGTTCGTCGGCCGGGTGCGGATCGCGCAGGCCCAGGCCGGCGCCGAGCACCAGCACGGCCAGGATGGCCAACAACCAGAACTCTCGGGAGGCGCGGGTCTTCAGCATGGGACGCGATGATACCGGGGCCGGTTCATGCCGTCTTGCGGAACCTTGCGTAGTAGAAACCGTCGCAGTCCTGCTCGCCTGGGAAGCGCTGGCGGCCGCCGCCGGAAGCATGCCCGCAGGCCGCGCCCGGATCCTCCAGTGCCGCGCCCGGTTGCCGCGCCAGCAACGCCTGCACCTGCCGCGCGTTCTCGTCCTGCAGCAGCGAGCAGGTCGCGTAGACCAGCACCCCGCCCGGCCGCAGCACCTGCCAGGCGGCGTCGAGCAGGCGCACCTGCAGCGCCTGCAGCGCGATCACGTCCTCGCGGCGGCGATGCAGCAGCACGTCCGGCTGGCGGCGCACGATGCCGGTGGCCGAACACGGCGCGTCGAGCAGCACCGCGTCGAACGGCACGCCGTCCCACCAGTCCTGCGGCTGCGCCGCGTCGGCGACCTGCGGCTGCGCCTGCGCACCGGCGCCGGTGCGCGCGAAGGTCTCGCCGACCCGCGCCAGGCGCCGCGCATCCACGTCCAGCGCGGTCAGGCGCAGACTGGGATCGCGTTCGAGCAGGTGCGCGGATTTGCCGCCGGGCGCCGCGCAGGCGTCGAGCACGCGCGCACCGGGCGTCGGCGCCAGCACGTCGGCGACCTGTTGCGCCGCGCCGTCCTGCACCGACACGCGCCCGTCGGCGAAGCCCGGCAGGGCGCCCACCGCCAGCGGCGTCTCCAGGCGGATCGCATCGGCCAGCAGCGGCGAGGCCTGCGCGGCGATGCCGGCCGCGGCCAGCTCCTGCAGATAGGCGTCGCGGGTACCGCGCTGGCGGTTGACCCGCAGCCACAGCGGCGCCGGCTGCTGGCTGGCGGCGAAGATCGCCTCGGCCTGCTGCGGCCAGTCGGCGCGCAGCGCGTCGCGCAGCCACAGCGGCCAGCCCGCGTCGGCGGCCACCGCCGGCAGCCCGTCGCGCAGCGCGCGCCGCAGCAGCGCGTTGACCAGCCCGGCCTGGCGCGGCCGATCCAGCGCGCGCGTCGCCTCCACCGTCGCCGACAGCGCCGCGTGCGGCGCCAGGCCCAGCGCATCGAGCTGGGCGAAGCCGGCCAGCAGCAGGCCGCGCAGTTCTGCGTCGCGCTGCGGCAGTTGCTTCTGCAGCCACATGCGCAGCGCCGCTTCGTAGGCCGGGCGGCGGCGCAGCACGGCAAAGCAGATCGCCTCCACCAGCGCGCGGTCGCGCGGATCCGGCAGCGTCGGCAACGCGGCGGCCAGTTCGGCCTTGAGCGAGCGGCCGCGGTCGATCACCGCGGTCAGCACACGGGCGGCGACCACCCGCGGGGCCACGCCCGGCGGCCACGCAGCGGCGGGCGTCGCGGTCATCGGCGGGCGCTCCAGAATGTGTCAGGGATCAGCGCGCATGCCGTGTCGTGGTTGCGCGTGCGGATGATGGGGGTGCGCGACGCAGTGGACGCCCGCCCGCGCCGCAGCGCGGAGGCGGCCACAGCCGCGCCTGCCAGGCCCACCGCGGCGTACGCAGGCATGGTCGACGCCTCAGGCCAGGACCGGCAGGTCGCGCCGTGCGTTGAGGTAGTCGGCGGCGGTGATCGCCTTGCCGCCGTCGCGCTGCAGCACGCGCAAGCGCAGCGCGCCCTGGCCGCAGGCGATGTCGATGCCCTGCCTGGACGCGGTCAGCACCGTGCCCGGCTGCTGCGCGTGGGCCAGGTCCAACGCGATCGCGCCGTGCACCCGCACCCGCTCGCCGGCCAGCATCGCCTCGGCGACCGGCCACGGATCGAAGGCGCGCACCTGCCGCGCCAGCTGCGCCGCCGGCTGCTGCCAGTCCAGCCGCGCCTGCGCCTTGTCCAGCTTGTGCGCATAGGTGACGCCGGCCTCCGGCTGCGGCTGCGCCACCGGGCGCAGGCCGGCGCGCAGCAGGCCCAGGCCGTCGGCCAGCACCTGCGCGCCGAGCGCGGCCAGGCGGTCGTGCAACTGCCCGCCGGTCTCGTCGGCACCGATCGGGGTCCGCTGCGACAACAGCACCGGGCCGGTATCCAGGCCCGCTTCCATCTGCATCAGGCACACCCCGGTCTCGCTGTCGCCGGCCTCGATCGCGCGCTGGATCGGCGCGGCGCCGCGCCAGCGCGGCAGCAGCGAGGCATGCACGTTCCAGCAGCCATGGGTCGGGATCGCCAGCACCGCCTTGGGCAGGATCAGCCCGTAGGCCACCACCACGATCAGGTCCGGCTGCAGCGCGCGCAGCGCCTGCAGCGTTTCCGGCGAGCGCAGCGTCTGCGGCTGCAACACCGGGATACCGCGCGCCACCGCTTCCAGCTTGACCGGCGACGGGGTCAGCCCGCGGCCGCGCCCGGCGGGCCGGTCCGGCTGGGTGTAGACCGCGACCACTTCATGGCGCTGCGCAGCCGCGCGCAACGACGGCACGGCGAAGTCCGGCGTACCGGCGAAGACGAGTTTCATGGAGGCTGGGAACCGGGAATGGGGAATGGGGAATGGGAAAAGCGCGCGGACCCGGAAATGGCACGGGCACCGCGCTTACGATTCCCGTGTCTCCATTCCCGGTTCCCGGCCTCACGCCACGTGCTTACGCGCCTTGGCCAGCTTCTTGCGCACCATTTCGCGCTTGAGCGGGGACAGGTAGTCGACGAACAGCTTGCCGTCGAGGTGGTCCATCTCGTGCTGCACGCACACCGCCAGCAGGCCGTCGGTGCTCAGTTCCTGCGGCTGGCCCTGGCGGTCCAGGTAGCGCACGGTGATGGCATCGGCGCGGGTCACGTCGGCGTAGATGCCGGGGACCGACAGGCAGCCTTCCTGGTACACCTGTTCGCCGTCGCGCTGCACGATCTGCGGGTTGATGAACACCTGCGGGGCGTTCTTCTCCTCGCTGACGTCGATGACCATGAAGCGCTTGTGCACGTCGACCTGGCTGGCCGCCAGGCCGATGCCGGGCGCGTCGTACATGGTCTCGAACATGTCGTCGAGCAGGCGTTGGAAGGCTGCGGAGGTGACCTCGGCGGCGTCGACCGGCACCGCCTTGGTACGCAGGCGCGGATCGGGGAATTCGAGAATGGGGAGCAGGGCCATAGCGGTACCCAAGATGGGGGCGCCGGACGATTCGGCAAGACCTGCGGATTCTACCCGTTTCTGCGCCCGCCGCTTGCGCCCGCACCAGGGTTCTGCACTATAGTGCGCGAACCTGTTGGGGAATCAGGCTCCGCGCTCATGTTCAATCGACTCCGTACGGTCGTCGCCGTGGCGATGCTCACCGTGGCGACCTACGCTGCTTCCGCCAGCATGGCCGCCGAACACCCCGACACCTACGTGGTGCGCAAGGGCGATACGCTGTGGGACATCGCCGGGCGCTTCCTCGGCAAGCCCTGGCTGTGGCCGGAAATCTGGCAGGCCAATCCGCAGGTGCACAACCCGCACCTGATCTACCCCGGCGACGTGCTCAGCCTGGCCTACCTGGACCGGGTGGCGCATGCCGAGGTCAAGCCGGGCCCGCGCCAGGACGCGCCGATCGACGCGATCCCGCTGGCGCAGGTGGAGCCGTTCCTGAAGAACCTGCGCGTGGTCGACCGCATCGACAACCTGCCCTACGTGGTCGGCACCGAAGACAACCGGCTGCGCGCCACCGACGGGCAACTGGTCTACGCGGTCGGCCTCGGCCAGGCCCAGGCCGGCCAGCGCTACGCCGTGGTCCGCCCGACCGTGCGCTACCTGCTGCCCAAGCTCAGCGACGACCTCGACGCCGAAGGCCGCAGCATCCCCGGCAGCGGCAACCTGTGGCAGACCTTCGTGCCGCCGGACAAGCGCCGCGAGACCCTCGGCTACGAACTGGCCCAGGTCAACATCGGCACCGTCGCCCGCGTGTCCGCCGACGGCCGCCAGGCCACCGGCCTGCTGCTGCAGGACAACGCCCGCGAAGTGCGCGCCGGCGACCGCCTGATTCCGGTCGAGGCGCAGCCCTACGACCTGCAGTTCGTGCCGCATCCGCCGTCCGAGCAGGCGATGGCCGCCGGCCTGCGGGTGCTGGCGGTGGCCGACGCGTTCAGCGCGGCCGGCCCGCGCGACGTGATCGCCATTTCCGGTGGCCGCCGCGAAGGCATCGACAACGGCACCGTGGTGTCGCTGTGGCGCCACGGCACCCGGGTCAACGACCGCGTGCGCCACCCCAACACCTCCCGCGCCGACGACGGCTTCACCGGCGGCAGCGGCACCGTGGCGCTGCCGGACGAGTACGCCGCGCACGCGATGGTGTTCCGCACCTTCGACAAGGTCAGCTACGCGCTGGTGATGGACGGCATCAAGCCGACCCGGATCGGCTACGACGTCAAGCACCCGGACGCGCGCTGACCCGCGGCTGGGGACTCCCCCTACAGTGATTGCAGACGGCGCCCGAGGGCGCCGTCCGCGTCTGCGGCCTAGGCTGGGCGCATGTCCAGTCCGGTCATCACCCCTGCCCACACACCCGCCGACCCGGCCCTGCTGCGCCTGTCGCTGGCCGGCGGCGCCAGCGCCCCACGCCGGCTGCTGCTGGAGCAACACGGCAGCCCGGCCGCGGCGCTGGCCGCCGGTCCCGCCGGCTGGCAGGCCGCCGGCCTGGATGCGGTGCAGATCGCCGCACTGCAGCGGCCCGACCGCGCCGCACTGGACACCGCCGAGCACTGGCTGGCGCAACCAGGTCGGCACCTGCTGGGCTGCCACGATGCCGACTACCCTGCCCTGTTGCGGCGCACGCCCAATCCGCCGCTGGCGCTGTACGTGGACGGCGATCCCACGGTGCTGTGGCACCCGGCCGTGGCCGTGGTCGGCAGCCGCGCCCCCAGCGCCGGCGGCCGCGACAACGCCTACGGCTTCGCCCTGGCCCTTGCCACGGCCGGCTTTGCGGTGACCAGCGGCATGGCCAGCGGCGTGGATGCCGCCGCGCACCGGGCCGCGCTGTCGCGCGCGGACGGGCTGACCGTGGCGGTGGTCGGCACCGGCCCCGACCTGGCCTACCCGCGCCAGCACGCCGCCCTGCGCCGCCAGATCGCCGAACGCGGCGCGGTGGTCAGCGAGCACCCGCCCGGCACGCCGGCGCGGGCGGGGCACTTCCCGGCGCGCAACCGGATCATCGCCGGACTGAGCCTGGCGACCCTGGTGATCGAGGCAGCCACCCGCTCCGGCGCGCTGATCACCGCGCGGCTAGCCGCCGAGGCCGGGCGCGAGGTATTCGCCCTGCCCGGCTCGATCCACAATCCGCTGGCGCGCGGCTGCCATCGGCTGATCCGCGACGGCGCCGGGCTGGTGGAAAGCGCCGAGGAGGTGCTGGCCGGGGTCGCGCCCCTGGCCGCCGAACTGGCCGACGCCTTGCGCGGGCGCCTGAACGCCCCCACACAGGGAGCCAGCACCGCGCGCGCGGCCACACCGGCCTTCCCCCACCCCGACTACCAGCGCTTGTGGCAGGCGCTGGGCCACGACCCCATCTGTATGGATTCAGTGATCGCACGCAGCGGATTGACGGCCGCAGCGGCGTCCTCCATGCTGCTGGCCATGGAACTGGATGGCTACGTGGCGGTCGAACGCGGTCGTTACACCCGCAAACCCTAGTTTCTTCACCTCCACAGCGTCTCGCGACGCAGGCCGAGGGGCAATGAAAGAGAGCATTCTGGATGTCCTGCTGTACCTGTTCGAACACTATTTCAGCGAAGACGCGGATCCGGTCCGCGATCGCGACTCCCTCCAGAATGGCCTGATCCAGGCCGGTTTCAGCCCCACCGAGATCAGCAAGGCGTTCGACTGGCTCGACGCCCTGGCCGACCAGCGCCCGGCCGTGGCGCAGCCGCGCATCGATGGCCCGATCCGCATCTACCACGGTCCGGAACTGGACAAGCTCGACGTGGAATGCCGCGGCTTCCTGCTGTTCCTGGAGCAGCACGGCATCCTCGACAGCGACCAGCGCGAGCTGGTGCTGGACCGGGCCATGGCCCTGGATCAGGACGAACTGGATCTGGACGACCTGAAGTGGGTGGTGCTGATGGTGCTGTTCAACCAGCCTGGTGCCGAGGCGGCGTACGCGTGGATGGAAACGCAGATGTTCGTCGACGAGCCGGAGCCGGTTCACTGAGTCGCTGACGGTCGCGCACGGATGCACGAAGACACTTCCCCATTGGCGATCTGGTACTACGTCGATGCCACGCGCGAGCGGCACGGCCCGTTGCCGGCGTCCGCCCTGCTGGAACGCCTGCACGACGGCCGCCTGCAGCGCGAGACCCTGGTCTGGCGCGAAGGCCTGCCGGAGTGGCGGCCGCTGCACGCGGTCGCCGCCGAACTGGGCCTGCCCGACGCCCCCACCCCGCCGCCCTTGCCGCCACCGCTCCAGACGGCCGCGCCCGTGCCCCCCGCTGCCACCGCCGCGCCGCGCAGCGGCCTGTCCGGCTGCGCGATCATGGCCATCGTCGGCACCATCGTCGGCGTGCTGCTGGTGGCGTTCCTGGGCATCGCCGCGGCGATCGCCCTGCCCGCCTACCAGGACTACCTGGCACGCGCGAAGGTCGCGCAGGCGCTCGACCACCTGGCGCCGCTGAAGGACCAGATCGCCGCCTTCAATGCACAGGAGCACCGCTGCGCGGTCAACGGCGACACCGGCTTCGGCGCACCGCAGAGCTATGCCGGCGACACCATCGCGCAGGTGCGGGTCGGCCGCTTCGACAACGGCCACTGCGGCCTGGAAGCCACCCTGCACCTGCCCGACCACAAGCGCCTGGATGGCAAAGCGCTGTGGCTGGACTACGATGAGCGCACGTCCGCCTGGAACTGCAGTTCCGACCTGGACGATCGCGTCCTGCCGGTCCACTGCCGCGGCGGCTGACCGGCGCACCGTTTTCGACTGCAACTCCCGGGGAACAGAATGACTGAGTGGTACTACGCCGACGCAGCGCAGCAGCGCCATGGGCCGCTAGCGGCCGCCGACCTGCAGCAGCGCTTCCAGCGCGGCGAGATCGGATTGTCCACCCTGGTCTGGCGCGAGGGCCTGAGCGAATGGCGCACCCTGGCCGAGTTCGTCGACGAACTCGGCCTGACCCAGGCACCGGCGCCTGCGATTGCCCCGATCGAGGTTGACCGAGAGACTCCTCCTCCGCCCCCGGCCGCGACCGTCCCCGACGCCTGGACCGCGCCCGCGCCGGCCGTGGCGGCGTCGCCCTATGCGGCGCCCAGCGCCGTGCTCGACGGTGGCGCGCGGGTGGTCGGCGGCGGCGAGGTGGTGCAGGCCGGTTTCTGGAAACGCGTGGCCGCCTACCTGATCGACGCGTTCCTGGTCGGCATCGTCGCCAACGTGATCCAGTTCGTGGTGATGCTGGGCTTCTTCGGGATCACCGGCTTCGGCAAGCAGCCGGACTTCAGCACTGCCGCGGGCATCGTCATGCTGCTCCTGCTGTACCTGCTGCCGATGGCGATCGCGGCGCTGTACTACGGCCTGTTCCACGCCTCCACCAAGCAGGCCACGCTGGGCAAGATGGCGGTCGGCATCAAGGTGGTGCGCACCGACGGCAGCCGCATCACCGTGTCCCGCGGTGTGGGCCGCTACTTCGGCTTCATGCTGAGCAGCCTGACCCTGGGCATCGGCCTGCTGATGGCGGCCTTCACCGAGCGCAAGCAGGCCCTGCACGACATGCTCTGCGACACCCTGGTGGTGGACAAGTGGGCCTACACCGACCACCCGGAATGGCAGCAGCGCAAGCTGGGCACGGTCACGGTGGTGATCCTGGCCCTGTTCGGCCTGCTGTCGGCGGCGGCGCTGCTGGTGGTGGCGCTGGCGATCGGCGTGGCCGCCAAGGGCGGCTGGCACTGAGTCCGGCGGGCTCCGGGAACCCCCGCCGCCGCCAGCGCGCCTGCCCGGCCGGCAGGCGCCGGCTTGACAGCGGGCGCCGGACATGCCCACTAATAAATAAGCGCCGTAGCTGAACGCCCGGGGGTTCCATCCCGGGCGTCGGCTTCTCTGCGAGACCGCAACGCTTCACTAACCGGAGCAATTGCGCCACCCTACCGCCCCCAGGGCGTCCGCCCACGCCCATCGAAGCCCGACCCGCCATGTCCAAGCACCTGCTCATCGTCGAATCGCCCGCCAAGGCCAAGACGATCAACAAATACCTCGGCAAGGATTTCCACGTCCTGGCCTCGTATGGGCACGTGCGCGACCTGATCCCGAAGGAAGGCGCAGTGGATCCGGACGACGGCTTCGCGATGCGCTACGCGCTGATCGACAAGAACGAGAAGCACGTGGAGGCCATCGCCAAGGCGGCCAAGGCGGCCGAGGACATCTACCTGGCGACCGACCCGGACCGCGAGGGCGAGGCGATCAGCTGGCACATCGCCGAGATCCTGCAGGAGCGCGGGCTGCTCAAGGGCAAGCCGCTGCACCGGGTGGTGTTCACCGAGATCACCCCGCGCGCGATCAAGGAAGCGATGGCGCAACCTCGGCAGATCGCCGGCGACCTGGTCGATGCGCAGCAGGCCCGCCGCGCGCTGGACTACCTGGTCGGCTTCAACCTGTCGCCGGTGCTGTGGCGCAAGGTGCAGCGCGGTCTGTCCGCCGGCCGCGTGCAGTCGCCGGCGCTGCGCATGATCGTCGAGCGCGAGGAGGAAATCGAAGCCTTCATCGCCCGCGAGTACTGGTCCATCGCCGCCGATTGCGCGCACCCCTCGCAGCACTTCAACGCCAAGCTGATCAAGCTCGACGGGCAGAAGTTCGAGCAGTTCACCATCACCGACGGCGACACCGCCGAATCTGCGCGCCTGCGCATCCAGCAGGCCGCGCAGGGCGCGCTGCACGTCACCGACGTCGCCAGCAAGGAGCGCAAGCGCCGCCCGGCGCCGCCGTTCACCACCTCCACGCTGCAGCAGGAAGCCTCGCGCAAGCTCGGCTTCACCACCCGCAAGACCATGCAGGTGGCGCAGAAGCTGTACGAAGGCGTGGCGATCGGCGACGAAGGCACGGTCGGCCTGATCTCGTACATGCGTACCGACTCGGTCAACCTGTCGCAGGACGCGCTGGCCGAGATCCGCGACGTGATCGCCCGCGACTACGGCATCGCCTCGCTGCCGGACCAGCCCAACACCTACCAGACCAAGTCCAAGAACGCCCAGGAAGCGCACGAAGCGGTGCGTCCGACCTCGGCGCTGCGTACCCCGTCGCAGGTGGCCCGCTTCCTGACCGACGACGAGCGCAAGCTGTACGAGCTGATCTGGAAGCGTGCGGTGGCCTGCCAGATGATTCCGGCCACGCTCAACACCGTCAGCGTCGACCTGTCGGCCGGCAGCGAACACGTGTTCCGCGCCAGCGGTACCACCGTGGTGGTCCCCGGCTTCCTGGCCGTGTACGAGGAAGGCAAGGACAACAAGAGCGCCGAGGACGAGGACGAAGGCCGCAAGCTGCCGGCGATGAAGCCTGGCGACCGCGTGCCGCTGGAACGCATCCTGGCCGAGCAGCACTTCACCCAGCCGCCGCCGCGCTTCACCGAAGCGGCGCTGGTGAAGGCGCTGGAAGAGTATGGCATCGGCCGTCCCTCGACCTACGCCTCGATCATCCAGACCCTGCTGTTCCGCAAGTACGTGGAGATGGAAGGCCGCAGCTTCCGCCCGTCCGACGTCGGCCGCGCGGTGTCCAAGTTCCTGTCCAGCCACTTCACCCAGTACGTGGACTACGACTTCACCGCCAAGCTCGAAGACGAGCTGGACGCGGTCTCGCGCGGCGAGGAGGAGTGGGTCCCGCTGATGTCGCGCTTCTGGGAGCCGTTCAAGGAACTGGTCGAGGACAAGAAGGAATCGGTCGACCGCGCCGAAGCCAGCGGTGCGCGCGAGCTCGGCACCGACCCCAAGACCGGCAAGCCGGTGAGCGTGCGCCTGGGCCGCTTCGGGCCGTACGCGGCGATCGGCAGCACCGCCGAGGACGCCGAGGACAAGCCCAAATTCGCGTCGCTGCGGCCCGGCCAGAGCATGCACACCATCACCCTGGAGGAGGCGCTGGAGCTGTTCCTGATGCCGCGCAGCCTCGGCCAGGACCAGGGCGAGGAGGTCAGCGTCGGCATCGGCCGCTTCGGCCCGTTCGCCAAGCGCGGTAGCGTCTACGCCTCGCTGAAGAAGGAAGACGATCCCTACACCATCGATCTGGCCCGTGCGGTGTTCCTGATCGAGGAGAAGGAAGAGATCGCGCGCAACCGCATCATCAAGGAATTTCCCGGCAGCGACATCCAGGTACTCAACGGCCGCTTCGGCCCGTACATCAGCGACGGCAAGCTCAACGGCAAGATCCCCAAGGATCGCGAGCCCGCCTCGCTGAGCCTGGACGAAGTGCAGAAGCTGCTGGAGGAAACCGGCAAGCCGGTGCGCAAGGGCTTCGGCGCCAAGAAGGCCGCCGCCAAGAAGGAAGCCGCGCCGAAGAAGAGCGCGGCGAAGAAGGCCGCGGCCGACGCCCCGGCCAAGCCGGCGGCGAAGAAAGCGGTCAAGAAGGCCGCGAAGAAAACCGCCAAGAAAACGGTGAAGAAGGCGGCGAAGAAGACCGTGGCCAAGGGCGGCTGAGCCGCTCTGCGGATGGCCCAGGGCGGCCCGATGCACCCCCTCGAATAGTATGAGCGCGGGCGCCGAGCCGCCTTCTCGCGGTGCCGACGGCGTCTCTCAGCGCCTGAAGATCCGCGACAACCCGATTTTCCTGTGGGAGGGGCTTCAGCCCCCGACGCTTTATCGGTAAGGCGTCGGGGCTGAAGCACCTCCCACAGAAAAGCGGCGGGCCGGAGACTTGCGAAAATCCCGAGTCCTGCCCAACCGACCCTCATTGTCCTTAGACGACGACGTGCCGCATGATGCGCGCATGAACGACCTGTCCCTGAGCCATGCCGTCGCCGTCCTGCGCAAGGGCGGCGTGATCGCCTATCCCACCGAAGCGGTGTGGGGCCTGGGCTGCGATCCGCACGACGAGACCGCCGTGACCCGCCTGCTGCGGATCAAGCAGCGACCCGTGGACAAGGGCCTGATCGTGGTCGCCGCCGAACTGGACCCGTTGCGCCCGTTGCTCGACCTGTCGGCCCTGCCGCCGGACCGGCTGGCCGCGGTGCTGGCCAGTTGGCCCGGACCGCATACCTGGATCCTGCCCGCCGCCGCGCATGCGCCGCCCTGGATCACCGGCGCGCACCAGGGCATCGCCGTGCGGATCAGTGCCCATCCGCTGGTGGCCGCCCTGTGCCGGGCCTGGGGCGGCGCCCTGGTCTCGACCAGTGCCAACCGCGGCGGCGAGCCGCCGGCACGGCAGCGCAGCGAACTGGATCCGCTGGTGCTGGGCGACCTCGACGGCCTGCTCGACGGCGAGACCGGCGGCCTGGCCCAGCCCACCCCGATCCGCGACGCCGCCAGCGGCGAGATCCTGCGCGCCTGAGGCGCTGCTCTTCAGCGCGGCACGCCTGTCTTCCGCCGTGTCGGCGTCTGGCGGCAATGGCGCGATGGGGCCACGCGGGCGCTTCGCGCACCGTACCCTCACCCCAACCCCTCTCCCAGCGGGAGAGGGGTAGCTGTTCCCTTCTCCCATTGGGAGAAGGTGGCCCGAAGGGCCGGATGAGGGTGCGGGCGCAGCCTGGTGCACTCAAACTACACGAGTCGCTTCGCGCCGGACCCTCACCCCAACCCCTCTCCCAGCGGGAGAGGGGTAGCTGCTCCCTTCTCCCATTGGGAGAAGGTGGCCCGAAGGGCCGGATGAGGGTGCGGGCGCAGCCTGGTGCACTCAAACTACACGAGTCGCTTCGCGCCGGACCCTCACCCCAACCCCTCTCCCGACGGGAGAGGGCTAGCTGTTCCCTTCTCCCATTGGGAGAAGGTAGCCGGAAGGGCCGGATGAGGGTCGGGCGAAGCCTCGCAGCGACAGATCAACGCGCCAGTACTGCACGAGCGCGCCCTGGCCGAGGCCGGCGGCACCTTACAGCAGCTGCGAAATGCCGCAGGAAGCGCGCTGACCGACCCGCGGCCTGCCCGATGCGCGACAAGACCCCGCTGCGGCCCCACCCGCGCCATCGCGTCCTGAATCCCCGCTCCCCCGCCCTTTCCCTGGCTGCCCAAGGCGCGCAAGATGCGCGCATGCGCCTCCTTCTCCGCCCATTGCTGCTGCTGAGCCTGTCGTCCTGGATCGGTGCCGGCTGGGCGCAACAGACGCAGACGGTCAGCAGCGACGGCAGCAATGCGTCGGTGCGCATCTATCGCTGCATCGCCGCTTCCGGCGCGGTCAGCCTGCAGAATGCCCCCTGCGAGAACGCGCGCCAGCAGCAGGTCCTGGACATGCAGCGTCCGCGCGATCCGCCGCCGCGGCCGACCACCACCATCAGCACCGATCCGGCACGCGCGCAGGCCTCGCCGGCGCCGCTGCCGCAGCGCGAACTCCGCATCGTCACCGTGCAGCCTGCGCAGCCGATGTACGAGTGCGTCACCCCGGAAGGCGCGCGTTACACCAGCGACGACAACGCCGGCAATCCGCGCTGGGTGCCGCTGTGGGCCTATGGCTATGCCGAGGGCCCGTACGCACGGCCATCCGGGCGCGGCCCCGATGGTCGCTCGCCCGGCCCGCCGGGACCGCCTCCGCCCGGCGGCCCGCGCCCTCCCGGTCCACCGCCGCCTGGGGTGTCCGCCGGCGCCGGCGTGATCGTGCCGGCCGGCAGCACGATGATCCGCGACACCTGCACCGCGCTGCCCGAGCAGGAAGTCTGCGCACGCCTGAGCGATCGCCGCTGGGAACTGATCCGTCGCTACAACAGTGCGCTGCAGAGCGAGCGCCGCGCAATGGAAACCGAGCAGCGCGGCATCGATGCGCGTCTGGCGCGCGACTGCGGCGGCAGCTGATGCGGCGCGCACTCTGCCTCGCCGTGGTGCTGACCTGTGCCGGCGCCGCGCACGCCGAACCGGTGGTGTTCTATCGCTGCACCGACGCGCAGGACAACCTGACCATCCAGAACCAGCCCTGTCCCAAGGGCATGCGCCAGCAGAAAAAAATCATGCAGGGCGTCAGCAGCGCCGCACTGCCGGCCGCGATCGCCGCCCAGCCCGCGCCATCGCCGCCGCCCGCACGCGCCACGACCGCCGCGTCCACCACCACGTCTGCTGACACGCCAACCGCGGCAGACGCAGCCGCCGCGCCACCGCCACCAATGCTGCCGCCCCCGCCGCTGTACACCTGCAGCACCCGCGAGCAGGCGTCCTACATCGGAGAGGTCGCCGAACCGCCGCCGCGGTGCGTGCCGCTGCCCACGACGGATCTGGATGGCGGCCCCAACCAGGCCGGCGGCAGCGCCTGCGAAGTGCTGCGCGACCAGTGCCAGCCGCTGCCCGCCGAGCAGCTATGCGATGCCTGGAAGAACTATGTGGCCGAGGCCGAGACACACTGGCGTTTCGCCGTGCCCGACCATGCCGAGGCACTGCGCACGGAGTTCGAACGCCGCCAGCACCTGCTCGAGGCCAGCGAGTGCGGCGCGCCGGATCGCCGTGCACCGTGACCCATCGCGCGCGCGCGTGGCTGTGCGCCTGTTTTCGTAGGAGCGGCTCCAGCCGCTCCTAGGCATTCCGCTGCGCGCAGTTGATCGCATGCACCACAGCCGGCAGCGCTAAACAAAGCGCTCAGCCAAAAACCACCATCCACCACGATGCATTCGCCGGTCATGTCGCTGGCCGCCGGCAGACAAAGGAACCGGTCACCGCGGTGCGCGCGCACAGCTTCTTGTGGGAGGGACTTCAGTCCCGACGCCGTATCACCCGGGGCGTACCGCACTGCGCCTTTCATCTGCTGCCCTGCGCGCGCGCAGCCGCCACGCAAAGGGCTGACCCGCTAGAACCCATAACGCAAAAAGCCCCCATCCACCGCGATGCATTCGCCGGTGATGTAGCTGGCCGCCGGCAGGCACAGGAAGCCGACCGCCGCCGCCACTTCCTCCGGTTCGCCGATACGGCGCATCGGCGTGCGCTCGATCACTTGCTCGTAGTAGTCCGGATCCGACAATGGGCCGGAGGTGCGGCGGGTGCGGATGTACCAGGGCGCCACCGCATTGACCCGGATGCCGTCCTCGGCCCATTCGGCGGCGAGGTTGCGGGTGAGCTGGTGCAGCGCTGCCTTGGTCATGCCGTAAGGCGCGCCGCTGCGCACGTGGGTCAGTCCCGACACGCTGCCGACGTTGACGATCGCCGAGGCCGCGTGCTGCGCCAGCAGCGGATGCGCGTAGCGCGACAGCTCGAACGCGGAGAACAGGTTGGTCTCGAAGATGCCGCGCCACTCGTCCTCGGTGTAGTCCACCGCAGCCTTGCTGACGTTGCCGCCGGCGTTGTTGATCAGCAGGTGCAGGCCATCGGCATGGTCCTCGACCCAGTCCAGGATCTCGCGGCGGTCCTCGTCGTCGGCGACGTCGGCGGCCAGCGCCAGGATCTCGCGCTCGGGAAAGGTCTCGCGCAACTCGTCGCGCGCCGCTTCCAGCGCGTCGAGGTCGCGCGCCACCAGCAGCAGGTCGGCGCCGAACCCGAGCAGTTCGCGCGCGATCGCCAGGCCGATGCCGGCGCTGGCGCCGGTGATCAGCGCGGTCTGTCCGTCCAGCCGCCAACGGTGCTGCATGCGCGTGCCTGTCTGCTCACATGGGAGGCGTAGGATGATACCTCCACCCTCGAGGAGGTCGCCGCCATGTCCGCACCACTGCGCAGGATGACGTTGGCATTGCCGCTGCTCGCACTGCTGGCCGCATGCAAGCCGGAGCCGCCGCAACCGCCCGATGCGCCGCCACCGCCGAAGGCCAGCGCATTGCGCAGCGCCATCGCCCAGCCGCTGGATCGCGCCAGGCAGACCCAGGCCACGCTCGACCACGCCGCGGCCGCGCAGAACGCCGCGCTCGACGCCGCCACCGCGCAATGAACAACGCCGGCCACGGGGGCCGGCGTTGCAGGAAGCAGGCGACGCGCTCGCAAGAGCGCGCCGCTGCCGGCGCAGGGCCGGCTTACAGACCGCAGAAGCAGTAGGCCAGCGCCTTCACCGGCGCGCCCGGACGGGTGTCGGCCGCATCCTTGACGAAGCGCAGCTGGGTGTCCAGTTCCGGCAGGCTGCGCGCCAGCAGGGCGTGGCCCAGCGCTGAGTCGCTCAGCATCCACACGCCCAGGCGGCTGCCGGCGAACCCACTGACGAACTGCGCTAACGGCGTGGCCGGCTTCTCGACGTAGCGCACCCGGTACTTGTCCGGGCCGCCCAGCTTGGCGCGCGCGGCGGCATCGGCCACCGCGTCCTTGAAGCCGCCGAACGCGTCCACCAGCCCGCGCTCCTTGGCCTGCGCACCGCTCCACACGCGGCCGCGCGCGACCTGGTCGATGGCCTCGACCGACTTGCCGCGCGCCTGCGCGACCTTGCCGGTGAAGTCGGCATAGCCCTTGTTGATCACCGACTGGATCAGCTGGCCCACCGCCGGATCCATCGGCCGGGTCATGTCGAACGCGCCGGCGAAACGGGTGGTGCCGACGCCGTCGGTATGCACGCCGATCTTGTCCAGGGTGCGGGTGATGTTGGGGATCATGCCGAAGATGCCGATCGAGCCGGTGATCGTCGACGGGTCGGCGTAGATGCGATCGGCGTTCATGCTGATCCAGTAGCCGCCGGACGCGGCCAGGTCGCCCATCGACACCACCACCGGCTTGCCGGCGGCCTTCAGCGCCACCACCTCGCGGCGGATCTGCTCGGAGGCGAACACTTCGCCGCCCGGCGAATCCACGCGCAGCACCACCGCCTTGACCGCGTCGTCGTCGCGCGCCTGGCGCAGCAGCGCCGCGGTCGACTCGCCGCCGATGCGGCCGGCCGGCTGTTCGCCGCCGCTGATCTCGCCCGCGGCGACCACCACCGCCACCTGCGGACGCGAGTCCACCGGCGAACGGCGCAGGTCCAGCTGCTGCAGGTAGCCGTCCAGGTCGACGTTGCGGTAGCCGGTGTCGGCATCGTCGTCGGCGACGCCACGCTTGGCCAGCAACTGCTCGACGTCCTCGCGGGTCTTCAGGCCGTCCACCAGCTTCTGCTGCAGGGCGAACTTGGCCAGGTCGCCACCGGCGGCGGCCACGCCCTCGGGCATGGTGTCGATGCCGGCGTTGATCTGCTCAGGCGCCAGCTTGCGCGCCTTGGCGATGTCGGCCACGTAGCGCTGCCATACGTCGTTCATCCAGAACAGGTCGGCTTCCTTGGACGCCGCCGAGGCCGCGTCGAGCACGTACGGCTCGGCGGCGGACTTGTATTCGCCGACCTTGAACAGGTGCACGTCCACGCCGAGCTTGTCCTGCAGGCCCTCGCGGAAGTACTGGCGGTAGCGGCCCAGGCCTTCCAGGGTCATCGAGCCCATCGGGTCCAGGTAGACCTCGTTGGCCTGCGCGGCCAGCAGGTACTGCCACTGATTCAGGTTGTCGCTGTAGGCGACGATCTGCTTGCCGGAGCTGCGCAGGTCCTGCAGCGCCTTCTCCACCTCGCGCATCGAGGCGAAGCCGCTGGGCTGCAGCTTGTCCAGGCGCAGCGCCACGCGCTCTATCTTCGGGTCGGTCTTGGCCGCCTCGATGGCGCGCACCAGGTCGCGCAACTGGATCTCCTGCGCGCCCTTGTCGTTCATCGCCTTGGCCAGCGCGCGGCTGACCGGGTCGGCGCTGAACTGCTCGACCAGCTTGCCTTCCGGCGCGATCAGCAGCGTGGTGCGGTCGCGCAGCGCCTTGCCGCCGTCGCCGCGCGCCATGGCGAACACCATCGCCAGCAGGATCAGCAACAGGAAACCGAAGAACACCAGGTTGAAGATCAACCGGCGGGTGAAGTTCATCACATCCCACAGGCCGACGAAGAAGTTGGCGACGGGGCTGCGACGCACGGGTTGGTTCATGGAAAGCTCCGAAAGGAAGGCGTCTTGCGCCTGCGCAGCATACCGGCTGCATCAGGCGCCGCACATGCGTCTGAAGTCAGGGGGCCGCCGGCGCGGCCAGCAGCCGCGCGCTGCTCCAGCGGAAACGCGCACCCATCATCACCGCGGCCGCGGTCAGACCCAGGATCAGGCCGATCCACATGCCCTGCGGTCCCCAGCCCAGCCACAGGCCGAGGCCGGCGCCCAGCGGCATGCCCAGGCCCCAGTAGGAGCACAGGGCCAGCAACATCGGTACGCGGGTGTCCTTGAGGCCGCGCAGCGCGCCGGCCGACAGCACCTGCACGCCGTCGGGGAACTGAAAGGTGGCCGCGTACAGCAGCAGCGTGGAGGCCAGCGCCGCCACCGCCAGGTCGCTGGTGTAGACGCCGACGATGGCGTCGTGGCCGACCAGCAGCACCAGCGCCGACAGCGCCTGGGTGCCGAGCACGATCGCATAGCCGGCCCAGGCCGCGCCGCGCACGCCTACCGCATCGCCCGCGCCGGCAGCGCGGCCGACCCGCACCGTGGTCGCCTCGGCCACGCCCATCGGCACCATGAAGCACAGCTGCGCCACGTTGATCGCGATCTGGTGCGCCGCCGCCGGTACCTCGCCGAGCCGCGCGATCAGCAGCGCGGTGACGATGAACAGGCCGCCTTCCATCAGGATGGTCACGCCGATCGGCAATCCGGTCTTGAGCAGCCCGACGATCGCGCGCAGATCCGGCGCCTCGAACCGCGCGAACAGGCGCAACGGCGCAAAGCGCCTGGACCGCGCCAGGTAGATGGCGAAGCACAACGCCTGCGCCCACATCATGATCGCCGAGGCCATGCCCAGGCCGCCGGCGCCGTGCTCGCGCAGGCCCCACAGGCCGAAGGTCAGCGCATAGCCGAGCGGCGCCAGCAGCAGCAGGCCGCCGAAGCCGAGCAGCATGGTCGGCAGGGTCCAGTGCATGCCTTCGCTGAGGTAGCGCATGCAGAAGTACAGCACCAGCGCCGGCACGCCCCAACGGATCGCAAGCAGGAAGTCGCGCGCGCCGGGCACGATCTCCGGGGCGATGCCCAGTTGCGGCAGCGCCATCGGCATCACGCTCAGGAACGCGAACATCAGCAGGCCCAGGCCCAGCGACAGCCACAGCGCCTGGCGGAACAGCGGCCCGATCTGCGCATGGCGCTTGGCGCCGTCGAGCTGCGACACCGAGGCGGTCAGGGCGATCAGGGTGCCGATCGGGATCATCATCGGCAGCCACAGCAGCGCGGTGCCGACCGTCACCGAGGCCAACGTGCGGGTGCCGTGGTGGCCGGCGATCACGTTGTCGACGAAGCTGATCAGGCCGGTGGAGACGTGCCCCAGGACCAGCGGCAGGGCGAGCTGCGCGGTGGTGCGCAGTTCGCGGCCCCGGACCGAGGCCGGGGTGGAAGACGAAAACATTGCAAGACTCTGGCGATCCCGCCGACTGCGGCCGCGCAGACAGCGCCGGCACCGGGTGGCGGAGGCCGGGCATTCTACCCGCTGCGGCGGATGACTGCAGGAAAGCCGGGACCCGGGGCCCGGGACCGGGGACCCGGAAAGCCAGAGCGCCCGAAGCGACTCAACGTGCGGCGCGCTGCTTCAGCCAGGCACCACGGCTGTCGGCGCCCTGCGCCAGCAGGTCGCGGCGCAAGGCGGCACGGTCCTGCGGCGGGGTACGTTGCGACAGCAGCGCCAGATGCTCGCGCTGGTCCGCCGGCAGGCCGCGCACCAGGCCCAGCAGTGCCTGCCGCTGCGCCTCCGGCACGTAGCCCAGCAGCGGCTGCAGCGCCCAGAACTCGGCGCCCAGTTCCGGGCCGAGCAACCAGCCGTGGCGCTCCAGGGCGTCCATCTCGGCGAACTGCGCATGCAGGCTGTGCTGCTGCTCGATCGGCAGGCCGGCGAAGGCCGTGGCGACCTGACGCAGCCGCGCCTGCGCCGCCGCCGGCAGCGCATCCCAGGCGGCCTGGCGCGCGCGCAGTTGCGCCGGGGTCAGCGCCGGTGGCGTGGTCGCCGCGGGCGCGACGGCCGGGGCAACGGTGGCAGCCGGCGGGGCTTCGGCGGCCTCCGCCAAGTCGGCCGCGCTGGGAGCACTGCGCTCGATCCGCGGCGGCGGCGCGCCGGCCGCGTACCACGCATAGAAATCCAGGTCGTAGATCGCCGGCTCCGGCAGCGGCGCCGGCGGCTCGGCCGGCAGCGGCGGCGCGCTAGCGGTGTCCGATTCCGGCGGCAGCACTTCCACCTGCACCGGGCCGGTATCGCCCAGCGCCAGGCTCGCGTCGCTGCCACCGGCCGCGGTCGCGGCGCGGGACCGATGCCAGGGCAGGCGGTCCCAGAACACCGTCCCGACCAGGGCCAGCACCACCACCGCGATCACCGCCCCGGCCAGGCGCGTGCGCAGGGCCGAGCGCGCGCCGCGGCGGCGCGGACGCGCCGCGGCCGCGGCAGAGGCCGGCGCCTTGGCCGGCGCAGGCGAGGCCGTGCTGCCGGCGATCGCCGCATCGCGCAGTTGCGCCAGGGCCTGCAGCCGCGCCGGCGGCAGGTCGCGCAGACACTGTTGCGCCGCGTCGGCCAGCGCGCGCCAGCCGGCCGCATCCGGACGCCCGCCGGCGTCGCGCGGGCAGGCCCGCGCCAGCGCCTGCTGGTAGTCCTCGGTGGTCAGCTGCAGCACCTGCGCGGCCAGCGGCTCGTCCAGCCCGGCGACGATGCGCAACAACAGCGCCAGGCGGTCGGCCGGCTGCAGGCTGCGCAGATGCGCCAGCGGCGCCGGCCAGGCACCGTCGGCGGCATCGGCCTGGCGCAGGGTGGGCACCGCAGCGAGCAGCTTCCAGAACCGCAGCGGCCAGTCGGCCATCGGCAGCGCCGCGGCGTGGCTGCGGAAGGCCCGCATCGCCGCCGCCAGGGCCGGCATGCCGCGTTCGGGCCGGCCGCTCTGCAGGTCGGCCAGGACCGCGGCGCGGCGTTCGATGCCGCGCAGGAACGCGGCCAGGGCGGGCGGTGCGGCCACGCCGTCGGAAGGGGGCGTGGCGGTCATCGGGACTCCATCATCGGCGCGATGATAGCGAGGCAGCCGCCACACCGCGCGCTTGACAGCGGCGTCCCGATCGGCTCACCCGCGGCCGTCGCGACGGCCGGTTGTGCACAGCGCCGGAAATTGGCCTGCGACAGGTCTTGTCAAGCCCCCGCGAAACCATGTTGCATCTGTGTTTCACGGCCAAGTTGTTGTTTTGAAAAGAATAAATGCGATTGGCGCTTTTTTGTCCAACTCGTGGCAGAGGCTTGTGAGTCCGTCTTCACGGCGTGGAGCATGCCCGTCATGCACAGCTTTATCCACAGCAGATGTGGATAAATTCGATTCCCCAAGCGCGGCGGCCATTTACGACCGGTTTATCACTTTGCGGGCAGCAATCGCGCGCAACTCCCGCCCCCCGGAACCCACTTTGCGGCGGCCGCTAGGGCGTGTCACCAATCCCCGAGCATGCCGCGCCGTGATTGCGCGTGCCTGTGGCAAGGAAGAGCGAGGAAGTGGACGTCCGTCCACGCCCGAGCGATGACGCGGCCACGGGCGTGCGCAACCGCGGCCCTTCGGGTTGGGTCTGGCAGGCGCGCAGCCGGCGCCGCGCAGCTTGGCCTGACGGCCAGTCAGGCGCTGCGCCCGCAACGCCGGCTGCGCGCCTGCCAGACCCAACGCGGCATGCTCGGGATTGGTGACACGCCCTAGACTAGGCGGATGCCCTCCCCCGCCGCCACGCTCCGCGTCGCCCTGCCCGTGCCGCTGCCGCAGGTGTTCGACTACCTGCCGCCGCCCGGGGGCACGGTCGCCGACGGCGACGTCGGCCGCCGGGTGCAGGTGCCGTTCGGCAATCGCGAACTGAGCGGAGTGGTCGCGGCGATCGGCCAGGTCGAGGACGCGGACGGCCTGCGCGCGGCGTTGGCCTGGCTGGACCCGGTGCCCCTGCTGCACGGCGAACTGGCCGAGTCGCTGCGCTGGTTCGCGCGCTACAGCCACGCGCCGCTGGGCGAGGTGCTGGCGACCGCCCTGCCGGTGCCGTTGCGTCGCGGCGAACCGCTGCCCGACACCCACGCCTGGGCCTGGCGCCTGACCGAGGCCGGCGCCAGCCACCGCGCCCGCGCCGGCACCCGCCCGCACCGCTTCGCCGCGCTGCTGGCGGACGGCGCCATGGACGAGGACCGGCTGGACCAGGCGATGGACGACTGGCGCAGCGCCGCGCGCGCGCTGGCCAAGCGCGGCCACGCCGAGCGCATCGCAGTGCGGGCCAGCGCTGCGGCGCCGCAGCCACAACCCGGTCCGATCCCCAATGCCGAACAGCAGGCCGCCATCGACGCGGTGGTCGCCGCCGCCGGCTTCGCCCCGTTCCTGCTCGACGGTGTGACCGGCAGCGGCAAGACCGAGGTCTACCTGCAGGCGATCGCCGCCTGTCTGGCGCGCGGGCGCCAGGCGCTGGTGCTGGTGCCGGAGATCGGCCTGACCCCGCAGACCCTGGCCCGCTTCCGCGCCCGCCTGGGGGTGCCGGTGCACGCGCTGCATTCGGGGCTCAACGACAACGAACGCGCCCGGGTCTGGGCCGCCGCCTGGCGCGGCGAGGCGCGGGTGGTGGTCGGCACCCGCTCGGCGATATTCGTGCCGCTGCCGCGGGCAGGATTGATCGTGGTCGACGAGGAACACGACGGCAGCTACAAGCAGCAGGACGGCATCCGCTACCACGCCCGCGATTTCGCTTTGGTGCGCGGCAAGGCGCTGGACGTGCCGGTGCTGCTGGGCAGCGCCACGCCGTCGCTGGAGAGCCTGCACAACGCCACCGGCGGCCGCTACGCACACCTGCGCCTGACCCGCCGCGCCGGCGACGCCAGACCGCCGACGGTGCGCGTGCTCGACGTGCGCAAGCGCCCGCTGCAGGACGGGCTGTCGCCGGAGGTGCTGGCCGGGATCGGCACGGCACTGGCCGACGGCGGCCAGGTGCTGGTGTTCAAGAACCGCCGCGGCTATGCGCCGGTGCTGCTGTGCCACGACTGCGGCTGGACCGCGCCGTGCCAGCGCTGCAGCACCCCGCTGCACGCCACGCCGATGACCGTGCACGCCGGCGGCCGGCGCCTGCAATGCCACCACTGCGGCGCGCGCCAGCCGGCGCCGCTGGCCTGCCCGGACTGCGGCAGCCTGGCCCTGCAGCCGCAGGGCATCGGCACCGAACGCCTGGAGGAGCGTCTGGTGCAGGCCTTCCCGGACGTGCCGGTGCTGCGCATCGACCGCAGCACCACCCAGCGCCGCGATGCGCTGGAGACGCAGTTGGCCACGCTCGGCACTGCGCCCGGCATCCTGGTCGGCACCCAGATCCTGGCCAAGGGCCACGACCTGCCGCAATTGAGCCGGGTGGTGGTGGTGGGCATCGACGAAGGGCTGTTCTCCGCCGATTTCCGCGCCAGCGAGAAGCTGGCGCAGCAACTGATCCAGGTCGCCGGGCGCGCCGGCCGCGCCGCGCGCCCGGGCGAGGTCTGGCTGCAGACCCACCACCCCGCGCATCCGCTGCTGCAGACCCTAGTGCACGGCGGCTACCACGCCTTCGCCGCCGCGGAACTGGAGCAACGCGAGGCCGCCGGCTTCCCGCCGTTCGCGCACCTGGCGCTGCTGCGCGCCGAGGCCAAGCAGGTCGAACACGCCAACGCCTTCCTCGCCGCGGTGCGCGCACTGCTGCCGGTGCAGGACGAGGTGCAGCGCTTCGGCCCGATGCCGGCGCCGATGCCGCGCCGCGCGGGTTTCCAGCGCACCCAGTTGCTGCTGTCGGCCAACACGCGGCGCGCGCTGCACGCGTTGCTGGACGCGGCGGTGCCGGCGATCCACGCGCTGCCGCAGGCACGGCGGGTGCGCTGGTCGCTGGATGTGGATCCGCAAGATCTGTACTGACACGGCGAGTGGTGGCAGCTCGGCAGAACCGACGCGCTGTCCAATGCCGTAGAAGCGGCTTCAGCCGCGATGAGGCGTTACCGGGAGTGCTTCGTCGCGGTTGAAGCCGCTGTTACGAGGCATGAGGCAATGGCGCGTATCGCGACACCACCCGTATTCCCCCCCGGAGCCGCTCTAGAGGAACAGCGCATCCGCTTGACGCGTAGCGAGGCAGGCGGGCAACGCGCCAGCGGCCGTGACACCTCGTGCGTTGCTCAGCCCGCCAGACCCAAGGCGTCGATCACCTGCGCGCGCAGCGCGGCGCTGTCGCCGGCCTCCACGCAGCGCCACGCGCCAGCGTCCGCGGACAGGCCGCAGGCGGCGGTGGCGATCACCGGTTTGCCCAGCGCCATGGCCAGCAACAGGCCGCGCGGCTGTTGTTCGATCCACGCCGGCAGCAGCACCAGGCAAGCAGCGTGCACACCTTCGGCCATCGACGCGACCCGATGCACCGCGATGCCGTTCCAGAAGTCCGGCGTCTCCTGCGCACCGGGCGGCAGCAGCAACACCAGCGGCAAATCACGCACCGCCTCACGCAGTTCGTAGGCGCCCTTGCGCGCCAGCGCCGAGGCCGCCAGTAGTACCCGCGGTACGGCGTCCGCCGTGGTGGCCGCATGCTCCGGCGCGGCTGCCGGGAGCGCCGGCCGTTGCCATGCCAGCGCGAGGCCGCGGCTGCCGGCCAGCGCCAGCAGTTCGCGATGCGGCGTGATCCAGTGCCGCGCCCGCGCCAGTGCCGCACGCTCGGCGGCGACCAGCGAAGGATCGGCGCGGAAATCGCGCAGGGTGGGACTGTGCGGATGCCGCTGCGCGGCCACGTCCAGGCGCGCCTGCAGCAGATGCATCGGCAAGGCGGTCATGCACACGTCCCAGCGCCGGCCCTGCAACTCGCCGGCCAGCCACAGCTCCGGCAACAGGCTCTGCGGCACCACCAGGTCGACATCGCGCGCGCCCAGGCGCCGCCGCAGCGCCTGCAGGCGGATGCGCTGCGCGCGCTGGCGCGCCTGCGGCAACGGCATGCCGCGCCACAACCACCAGCGCCGCAGCAGCGCCGCGCGCAAGGCCGCGACGCTGGTCCGCGGCAGCGCCAGCACGCGGTCGCCGGGTTGCTGCCGGCGTCGGCGGTCCGTGGCGAACTCCGGCCATTCCTCGTCGACCAGCCAGGTGCGGTGCAGCCCATCGGGCACCGCTGGCACATGGCGATGGCAGGCACTGCGGCCGCAGCGGGTGCAGTCGTTGGCGGCGTCGACACCGGCCGGCGCGGTGGGTCGCTGCAGCGGCGGCAACGGCAACGCCGCCGGCGCCACGGCACCGCCACGGATGCGCACGTGCAGCGCTTCGCCGTCCAGCCACACCTCCAGCCGCCACGGCGCGGCGGCGCGCAGGCGCAGGTCCACGTAGTTCCAGAACACCACCGCGTCGCGGTCGCGCTCGGCCAGGGAGCCGGCAATCACCTGGGTGTGGCGGTGCCGCTCGACGATCTCCAGACCTTGCCGCAGCGCCGCGTCGTAGATCGCATTGGACACCTGGCACAGGCCACCGCCGATCGACGGCACCAGGCAGCCCTCGCGCAGTTCGCGGCCGGCGACGAAGCCGCGACGGCCGGTGGCGCGGCCGAGCTGGCGCCAGAAACCGAAGGTCGCCCCGGCCGGCACCTCCACGCCGTGCAGCGCACGCGCGGCCAGGCGCAGGTTGTGGATCTTGCCGGCCACCAGCTGCGGCGCGGTCTCCTCGCTGTCGGGCCACAGCGCGGTGACGGATTCGGCACAGCTGCCGTCGGCGATCGCCAGGCCGGCATCGCGGCGATGCCGGCGCGGACCGTCGCGCAGATCGTGCAGCGCGCGGCGCAGTTGCAGCGCACGGTCGTGGCCCAGAACAGCAGGCTGCGCCAGCGCGACGGCAGCAGCGCCGGCGGCGGCGCCGATGCGCGCGGCTTCACTGTCGCTGGCATGAGCGTGCGTCCTCCCTGTCGCTGACCGCGCTTGGCATCGCGTTACTATACGGACATGCAGGTCCGGCCCTCGACGTTCGCGCAGCGCCTCACCGGCAGCGCGCGTTCCAGCGGATCGGCGCGCCGCGCGGCTGCGACGCGACCGCCGCGCCGACAGCGGACGCCTCCTCTCCCCTTCCCCTCCTGGAGTCCTGCATGGACGACACACGCGTGCCGCACCTGATCGTGGTCGGCGGTGGCTTCGCCGGCTTGTGGGCCACCCGCGCTCTGGCCAGGACGCCGCTGCGCATCACCCTGATCGACCGCCGCAACCATCACCTGTTCCAGCCGCTGCTGTACCAGGTCGCCACCGCCGGCTTGTCGGCCCCGGACATCGCCGCGCCACTGCGGCAGATCCTGCGCCACCAGGACAACGTCGAAGTGCGCCTTGGGGAAGTCGTCGACATCGACAAGCAGGCGCGGCAAGTGCGCCTGGCCGATGGGCAGACGCTGGCCTACGACTACCTGCTGGTCGCCACCGGCGCCACCCATGCCTATTTCGGTCACGACGACTGGGCCGCGCACGCACCCGGCCTGAAGACCCTGGACGACGCGCTGCAACTGCGCCGGCACCTGCTGCTGGCGTTCGAACGTGCCGAAGCGGAAACCGACCCCGCCGCGCGCGCGGCCTGGCTCAGCTTCGCCATCGTCGGCGGCGGCCCCACCGGGGTCGAGCTGGCCGGCACCCTGGCGGAGATCGCGCGGCACACGCTGAAGCACGAGTTCCGCCGCATCGACCCGGCCGAGGCGCGGGTGCGGCTGATCGAGGCCGGCCCGCGGGTGCTGTCCTCGTTCCCCGAACATCTCTCGGCCAAGGCGCAGAAACAGCTGGAGAAGCTCGGCGTGGACGTGCTGACCGGGGTCCCGGTCGCCGACATCGACGCCCATGGCTACCGCCTCGGCAGCACCTTCGTGCCGGCGCGCACCGTGGTCTGGGCCGCCGGCGTGGCCGCCTCGCCGCTGGCGAAGACCCTGCAGACGCCGCTGGACCGCAGCGGCCGCGTGCAGGTGCAGCCGGACCTGAGCGTACCCGGCCATCCGGAACTGTTCGTCGCCGGCGACCTGGCCGCGCTGCAGCAGGCCGACGGCCGCCCGGTTCCCGGGGTGGCGCCGGCCGCCAAGCAGATGGGCCGGCACGTCGCAGACACCCTGCGCCGGCGGCTGCGCGGCGACACCGCCAGCGTGCCGTTCCGCTATGCCGACTACGGCAACCTGGCCACCATCGGGCGCATGGCCGCGATCGTGCACCTGGGCCGGCTGCAGCTCTCCGGGGTGCTGGCCTGGTGGTTCTGGCTGGCCGCGCACGTGTTCTTCCTGATCGGCTTCCGCAACCGCGTGGTGGTGCTGCTCAACTGGGCCTGGGCGTACTGGAGCTACCAGCGCGCCGCGCGCATCATCCTCGGCGACCCGCCCGCGGCGGAGGACACGCAGGCGCAGCCCGCACCGCCCGTGGACAGGTGACACTGCAAGGCCGGGCTGCGATCCTAGCCGGCCTTTTTGCTGCAGCGCAGTGCCGTTTTGGCCACCTTCCTGTTCCTGCTCGACCTGCTGGGCACCTTCGTGTTCGCGATCAGCGGCGCCACCGTCGGCGTGCGCCATCGCCTGGACCTGTTCGGGGTGCTGGTGCTGTCGTGCGCGGCCGCGGTCTCCGGCGGCATCGCCCGCGACGTGCTGATCGGCGCCACCCCGCCGGCGGCGCTGGCCGACGTGCGCTATCTCGGCGTCGCCTGCCTGGCCGGGCTGCTGGCTTTCTACAGCCACCACACGGTCGAGCGCCTGCGCAATCCGGTGCAGATCTTCGACGCGATGGGTCTGGCGCTGTTCGCGGTCTACGGCACCAGCAAGGCGCTGGCGTTCGGCCTGGGTCCGCTCAGCGCGCCGCTGTTGGGCATGCTCAGCGGCATCGGCGGCGGCATCGTCCGCGACCTGCTGGTGGCGCGCACGCCGGTGGTGCTGCAGGCCGAGCTGTACGCGGTGGCGGCGCTGCTCGGCGGCGGCGTGGTGGCCGCGGCGCAGGTGCTGCATCTGCCGCAGCCCTGGGGCCTGGGAGTGGGCGCGGCGCTGTGCTTCGGCCTGCGCTTCATGGCGATCCGCTATGGCTGGCACCTGCCGGTGGCACGCCCGCCGGAGTCGTGATCCAGCGGCGTGCGGACGGACTTCCGCAGCCGGCAGTCGCAGCCGCCCAGGACAAGAAAAAGGCCCGGCAATGCCGGGCCTTCTCGCGCGTTGCAATCGCTCGCCGCAGGCGACTCAGGCGACGAACAGCGCCTTCATCTTCTTCAGCGCGTTCGCCTCGATCTGGCGAATGCGCTCGGCCGACACGCCGTACTCGTCGGCCAGTTCCTGCAAGGTGATCTTGCTGTCGGCATCCAGCCAGCGGCGCTTGATGATGTCGCGCGAACGCGCATCCAGTTCCGCCAGGCCTTCGCGCAGCAGCTGCAGCTGGTTGTCCTCGCTGTCGGCGCGTTCGTAGGCCTGCGAGGGATCTTCCTCGTTGGCCATCAGATACGCGGCCGGCGACGGCGGTGCGTGGTCGTCGTCCTCGTCGGACGGCGCGTCGAAGCCAATGTCGCGACCGGAAAGGCGCGACTCCATCTCCATCACCTCGCGCTCGGACACGTTGAGGTCCTTGGCCACGGCGGTGACCTCGGCCGCGTTCATCCAGCCCAGGCGGGTCTTGGACTTGCGCAGGTTGAAGAACAGCTTGCGCTGCGCCTTGGTCGTGGCGACCTTGACGATGCGCCAGTTCTTCAGGATGTACTCGTGCATTTCGGCACGGATCCAGTGCACCGCGAAGCTGACCAGGCGCACGCCCATGTCCGGGTCGAAGCGCTTGACCGCCTTCATCAGGCCGATGTTGCCTTCCTGGACCAGGTCGCCCAGCGGCAGGCCGTAGCCGTTGTAGCCGCGGGCCACGTGGACCACGAAGCGCAGGTGGGAATGGACCAGTTCGCGGGCCGCGTCCAGGTCTTCCTGGTCGCGATATCGCACCGCCAGTGCACGTTCCTCGTCGGACGTCAGCACCGGGATCTGATGCACGGCGCCGATATAGGCATCCAGCGAACCGAGCGGACTGGGGATCGGGAGGTTGTTGGCAACCAATGCGTTGGAAGTAAGCGTCTGGCTCATAGGGCTCATCTTAGCAGTCTACTAATTGGACTGCTGGGTACAGTAAAAAGTTCCTGTGTTCTGTTTATGCAACATATGAATCAGGAATGACACTGCATCACAAGCCACTGAAACAATCGGGACGCATCGTCATCCCGTTCTCTGACCGCAAAAGTACCAGCCAGTTCGCGAAAATGGCGTCCACGTCAGGCGACAGCGTCGCCCTGTCCAACCGCGGTTCAGGCGCCGCCCAGCACCGCTTCCAGCTCTGCGCGCGGCGGCAGACTCCAGTCGATGGGGGCGGCGCCGCGGCGCTTCAAGTACTCATTGGCCGCGGAGAAATGCTTGCAACCGAGGAAGCCGCGGTGCGCCGACAGCGGCGAGGGGTGCGGGGCCTTGAGCACACGGTGGCGGCGGGTGTCGATGACCTTGCCCTTGGCCTGGGCATAGCTGCCCCATAGCAGGAACACCAGACCCTCGCGCTCGCGGTTGAGGGTCTCCACGACGTGGTCGGTGAAGCCCTCCCAGCCCTTGCCCTGGTGCGCGCCGGCGCGGCCTTCCTCCACCGTCAGCACCGCGTTGAGCAGCAGCACGCCGCGCTGCGCCCACGGCAGCAGGCAGCCGTGGTCCGGCCGGCGGATGCCCAGGTCGTCCTCGATCTCCTTGTAGATGTTCAGCAGCGACGGCGGCACCGACACCCCCGGCAGCACCGAGAAGCACAGCCCGTGCGCCTGGCCGTCGCCGTGGTACGGGTCCTGGCCGAGGATCACCACCTCCACCTTTTCGAACGGGGTGGCGTCGAAGGCGGCGAAGATCTGCCGCCCCGGCGGGAACACCCGCGCACCGGCGGCCTTGCGCTGGCGCAGGAAGGTGGCCAACTCGCGCATCTCCGGACGCAGCAGCCAGTCGCCGACCTGCGCCTTCCACGACGGCTCCAGCTGGATCCGGCTTTCGTCTTCGTTGTTGCTCATCGCTTGCAGGCTCGGGACATCACATCGGTCAGAAGGTCACCGCGATCTCGTCGAGCCGCGCCAGGCGCAACTGGAACAGCACCTTGGTGACCAGCAGGCGCTCTTCGATCGGTTTCTGCACCAGGTCATTGGCGCCGGCGCGCAGCAGCTCGGACTGGGTGTGCGGATTGCTGTCGCCGGTCATCACCAGCACCGGCATGCGCCGCTTGCCGTAGGCGAAGTCGACGCGGATGCGCTGGACCACGTCGCGGCCGTTGAGCTCGCCTTTCAAGGTGACGTCGGTCAGCACCAGGTCGATGCGGCGGGTGGTGCGGCCCAGCGACTCGGCGGTCAGCAGGGCGAAGGCGTCCTCGGCGCTGAGCACGTGCACCACGTGCAGCTGCTGGCGCTCGAGCATGCGCTTGGTGGCTTCGGCCACCACCCGGCTGTCCTCGACGTAGAGCACGGTGGCGCCGGCCACCGGCTGCGGCTGCACGTAGCCGCGAATGAAGGTGGCCAGCGCCTCGTGGCCGAGCGCCTTGTCGAAATAGTCGGTGACGTACTCGGTGAAGCGGCGCTCGATCAGGTGCTGCTGGGCGTCGCCGGAGACCACGATCACCGGCACGTAGGCCTGGCCGGCGGCCTCGCGCACGCTGCGCGCCAGGGTCAGGCCGTCGCCGTCGGGCAGCCCCAGCGAGGTGGTGACCAGATCGACCGGACCGGCCTCCAGCGCGGCGCGCGCCTCGGCGATGCTGGCGCAGCCGACCACGGTCACGTCGGGCAGTTCGCGGTGCAGCACGTCGGCGATCAGCTTGCGCACCAGCTTCGAGCCATCGACCACCATCACCCGGGGGGCGGCGCTGATCAGATGCTTGAGCTCGTGCCCGGCCATGTGCGCCTCAGGTGTCGGTGGGCCGCGTCTGGCGCAGGAAGTGGCCGGTCACCAGCCAGGCGCCGAGCCAGCCCAGCAGCAGGGTGCCGAGCAGCACGAAGCCGGCGTGCAGCGCGTCCAGCCCGTGCAGCACGAAGTGGCTGCCGTAGCTGTCGGCCAGCGCCGCCAGCGGCTGGCCCAGGGCCATGCCGGAGGCCGCGAGCAGGCCCAGCGCCAGCACTCCGGCGCCGAAACCGTACCAGGCGCCCAGGTACAGGAACGGGCGGCGGATGAAGCCGTCGCTGGCGCCGAGCAACTGCAGCACGCCGATCTCCTCGCGCCGCGACTGGATGTCCAGGCGCACGGTGTTGCCGACCACCAGCACCGCACCGGCGCCGAGCAGCAGCGACAGCACCTGCACCAGGCGTTCGCCGAAATGCAGCCAGCCGTCCAGGCGCTTGCGCCACAGCGCGTCGTGCTGGACCAGGTCGGCCTGCGGCAGCGCGGTCAGCGCGGTCGCCAGCGGGGTGTCGTCGGCCGCGGCGGGGGTGACGATCAGCAGCGTCGGCAGCGGGTTGTCCTGCAGCGCGTCCAGCGCTTCGCCCAGGCCGGCGCTGTCGCGCAGTTCGGCCATGCCTTCGGCGGGGGTGCGCAGCGTTACCGCGGCCACGTCGGCGCGGCCGCGCAGGGTCTGCGCCAGCGCCTGCGCCGCGGCGGCGTCGACGTCGGTCTTCAGGAACACGTTGATGTCGCGCGACTGCTGCACGCTGCCGGCGAACTGCTTGAGGTTGTCCAGGGCGATCGACAGGCCCAGCGGCAGGGTCAGCGCCAGCGCCATCACCGCCATGGTCAGCAGCGTGGCCCACGGCTTGCGCATGGCGCGGCCGAGGCTGTAGACGATGCTGTGCAGGTGGTGGTCCCACCACACGCCCAGCCGCGAGGGCGCCGCGGCGCCGGCGTTGCGCGCGCTCATTCGGCCAGGTCCTGCGGCGAGATGTCGTCGACCAGGCGGCCGTGGTCCAGGATCAGCACGCGCTTGCGCATCTGCTTGAGCAGGGCCAGGTCGTGGCTGACCACCAGCACGCTGGTGCCGCGCGCCGGCAGTTCGGCGAACAGCTGCATGATCTCGGCGGCCAGGGTCGGGTCGAGATTGCCGGTGGGTTCGTCGGCGACCAGCAGCCGCGGTTCGCCGACCATCGCCCGGGCGATGCCGACGCGCTGCTGCTCGCCGGCCGACAGCTGCGAAGGCAGCGCCTTCTCGCGGTGGCCCAGGCCCATGCGCTCGAGCACCGAGCGCACGCGCTTGCCGATCTCGGCGCGACGGGTGCCGCGCAGGATCAGTGGCAGCGCGACGTTCTCGGCGATGCTGCGGTCGGTGAGCAAGCGGTGGTCCTGATAGACCGCACCGACCTCGCGCCGATGCAGGGGCACGCGGCGGCCGCGCACCTTCAGCAGGTTGCGCTCGCCGAACAGCACCGCGCCGCGCGAGGGCCGCTCGCTCAGGTGGATCAGCTTGAGCAAGGTGCTCTTGCCGGCACCGGAATGGCCGGTGACGAACAGCATCTCGCCCTCCTCGACCTCGAAGCTGACGTCCACCAGCGCCGCGTGGCCGCCGGCGTACTGTTTGCTGACATTGTCGAACCGCAGAACGCTCATCCGGCGATTATGCCGGAGCGGCCCGGGTGTTCGTCCACCGCGCGCGTCGCACGCGGCGGACGGCCGGTCCGGCTCAGGAGCTGGACACCAGCGAGCGCAGCTTGCGGCCCAGGCGGGTCAGGAACGAATCGTTCTTCGCCGCCGCACCACGCTCGGCCTGGCGCGCGGCCTTGACCGGGGTGGCCACGACCTGCACCGGCTTGGCCGGGGCCGCGGTCGCCGGCGCGACGCTGCCGTTGCCGGCCTGTGCGCCCTCGGCGCCTTCCAGCGGACGCCCGCCGCGACGGCGACGGCGCTTGCGCGGCGGACGCTCGCCTTCGACCGCGGGCGCTGCGCCCTCGGCCGGCGCAGCGCGCGGCGGCTTGGGCGCGGGCGCCGGCGCGGCGGCAACCGGCGCAGTGCCGTCGGCCGCAGCGGCCGTGGCATCGGCCGGACGCGGCGTGCGCGGACGCCGCGGCTTGCCGTCGGCGCTGCGCGACTCGCCACGGCCGCCCGGGCCGCTGCGGCCGCCGCCGGGCTTGCCGCGCCCGCCGCCGCGACGCTGCTCGTCGGCCTCGCGCTGGGCGCGGGCCTCGCGGAAGATCTCGCCGATGCTCTCCTCGCCATCGGCCTCGGCGGCCTCGCCCTCCACCGGCGCGCGCGGGGTGCGCGGCAGCGCCACCAGCAGCTCGGCGGTGACCGGCTCGACCGGGATCTTCTGCTCGATGTAGGCCTCGATGTCCGGCAGGCTCATCGCGTAGCGCTCGCAGGCGAAGCTGATCGCGTCGCCCTCCTCGCCCAGCCGCGCGGTACGACCGATGCGGTGCACGTAGTCCTCGGCGTCGAACGGCAGGTCGTAGTTGTAGACGTACTTGACCCCGTCGATGTGCAGGCCGCGCGCGGCCACGTCGGTGGCCACCAGGATCTCCAGCTGGCCCTTCTGGAAGCGGTTGAGCAGGGTCTCGCGCTTCTTCTGCGGCACGTCGCCGGACAGCACGCCGACCCGGTAGCCGTTGCGCTCAAGCGCCCGCGCCACGCGCTCGACAAACGCCTTGGTGTTGACGAACACCATGGTGCGCGCGCCCTCGCTGCGCGACAGCAGACCCAGCAGCAGGGTCAGCTTCTCCTCGTCGGAGGGGAAGTAGATGCGCTGGCGCACGCGCGCGGCGGTGATGCTCTCGGTCTCGACGACGAGCTTTTCCGGCTCGTTCATGTGCTCGTAGGCCAGCTCCAGCACGCGGTGGCTGAGGGTGGCCGAGAACAGCAGGGTCTGGCGGGTACCGCGCTCGGGCATGCGCCGCAGCAGGAAGCGGATGTCCTTGATGAAGCCCAGGTCGAACATGCGATCGGCTTCGTCGAGCACGCAGATCTCGCAGGCGTGCAGCGACACCACCTTGTGCTGCTTGACGTAGTCGATCAGCCGGCCGGGGGTGGCGATGATCACGTCCACGCCCTGCTGCAGCAGTTCGCGCTGCTTGTCGTAGTCCACGCCGCCGTAGACCAGGGCGAAGCGCAGGCCCAGCTCGGAGCCGAACTTGACCGCGTCCTTGTGGATCTGGATCGCCAGTTCGCGGGTCGGGGCCAGGATCAGCGCGCGCGGATCCTCCGGCTTGCGATCGGCCAGCGCCGGGCGGCTGAGCAGGCGATTCATCACCGCCACCAGGAACGCCAGGGTCTTGCCGGTACCGGTCTGGGCCTGGCCGGCCACGTCGCGGCCGGGAAGGGCCACCGGCAGGGTCAGCGCCTGGATCGGGGTGCAGCGGGTGAAGCCGGCGCTTTCGAGGCCTGCGAGCAGCGCGGGCTGCAGTTCGAACGCGGAAAAAGTCACATCGGTCAGCGGTTTGTCGCTCATCATTCCATCTTCGTGAGGCCACCCCGCCCGAAGCGTAAGGTCGCGGCTTGCATCGGTCCCGGCAGCGTCGCACACTGGCGTCTTCCATGCCGGGTCGCGCGACAGGGGGAATCCCTTGAGATCGCCGCGCAATGCCCCAGTTTACCGCAATGCGGCGGCCACCCGGTCCGGCCAGTCGCATTGGCCCAGGAGAACCCCCAAAGTGAGCGACAAGGTCCTTTACGTCGGCGACGCCGATTTCGATGCCACGGTGCTGCAGTCCGACGAGCCGGTCCTGGTGGACTTCTGGGCCGAGTGGTGCGGCCCGTGCAAGATGATCGCACCGGTGCTGGACGACCTCGCCGACGCCTACGACGGCCGCCTCAAGGTCGCCAAGGTCAACGTGGACGAGAACCGCGCCACCGCGATCAAGTACCACGTCCGCTCGATCCCGATGCTGCTGCTGTTCAAGAACGGCCAGATCCAGGCCACTCAGATCGGCGCGGTCGGCAAGGGCCAGCTGACCCAGATGATCGACAAGACCCTGGGCGGCAGCGCCGCCTGACGCCCGCTGCCGGCGACCGCTCCGCAACCGGGGCGGCGCCGCGGCAGCCCGGCCGGCGCAGCATCGCCGGCGGCTGAATCGCCCACGAACGCCTGCTTGCCGTGCCTGCGTGGCGGTGATAGTGTCGATACATCCGGTGGCATTCGCACACCGCACCCCCTCTGGAAGATTCTCTCCCAGACCTCCTCCCAACCCCGTATGCCCCCACGCTGGGCGCTCGCACTCTTAGCGAGGAACACCACTTGTCCGATCACACCATGTCCGAACCCGGGAGCGCCGACGCCCCCGCCGAGAAGCGCGTGCGCAAGCCGCGCGTCAGCAAGGCCGCGAGCGGCGCGGAAGGCGCCGCCGAGCACGGCGCGCCGGCACAGCCGACCCTGCCGCTGAATCCCGCGCCCGCGCCTGCGCCCGTCCAGACCGAGGCGCCGCGCGCCGCGGCCCCGGAGTCGGCCCCGGCCCCGGCCGCGAGCGGCGGCCAGAGCCACGGCGGCGGCGACGCGCCGGCCCATCAGGGCGGCGGCGGCCAGGCGTCCGAAGGCGGCGAGCCGCGCGAAGGCCGTGAGCCGCGCGACGGCGGCAACAACAACCGCTTCAACAATCAGAACCAGAACAACCAGAACAACCAGCAGGGCAACCGCCGCGACCGCTTCCGCAATCGCCGCGACCGCGACCGCAACCAGCGCGGCGGCGACCGCTTCCAGGACAACGGCCTGCCCAGCGACAACGGCGGCAACGAGCCGTTCGTGCCGCGCCCGCACGCCAGCGTGCCGGAAGGCTTCCCGATCTATTCGCTGAGCGATCTGAAGAAGATGCCGGCGCAGAAGCTGCTGGACATTGCCGAGCAGCTCAACATCCAGGACGGCGTGGCCCGCGCGCGCAAGCAGGACGTGATCTTCGCCCTGCTGAAGGTGCTGACCCGCCACGGCGAAGGCGTCGCCGCCGACGGCGTGCTGGAAATCCTGCCGGACGGCTTCGGCTTCCTGCGCGCGGCCGAGGCCAGCTACCTGGCCGGCCCGGACGACACCTATATCTCGCCCAGCCAGATCCGCCGCTTCAACCTGCGCACCGGCGACCACCTGTCCGGCCGCATCCGCTTCCCGAAGGACGGCGAGCGCTACTTCGCGCTGTCGATCGTCGACACCATCAACGGCGAACCGCTGGAAGCGAGCAAGAACAAGGTCCTGTTCGAGAACCTGACCGCGCTGTTCCCGCGCAAGCGCTTCACCCTGGAGCGCGGCAACGGTTCCTCGGAAGACATCTCCGGCCGCATCCTCGACCTGATGGCGCCGCAGGGCAAGGGTCAGCGCGCGCTGATCGTGTCCCCGCCGAAGGCCGGCAAGACCATGCTGATGCAGCAGGTGGCCACGGCGATCACCACCAACCACCCGGACGTGCACCTGATCGTGCTGCTGATCGACGAGCGCCCGGAAGAAGTGACCGAAATGCAGCGCACCGTGCGCGGCGAGGTCATCTCCTCGACCTTCGACGAGCCGGCCGCGCGCCACGTGCAGGTCGCCGAAATGGTGATCGAGCGCGCCAAGCGCCTGGTCGAACACAAGAAGGACGTGGTGATCCTGCTCGACTCGATCACCCGCCTGGCCCGCGCGTACAACAACGTGGTGCCGTCCTCCGGCAAGGTGCTCAGCGGCGGCGTCGACGCCAACGCCCTGCACCGCCCGAAGCGCTTCTTCGGCGCGGCGCGCAACGTCGAGGAAGGCGGCTCGCTGACCATCATCGCCACCGCGCTGGTCGAGACCGGCAGCAAGATGGACGAGGTGATCTACGAAGAGTTCAAGGGCACCGGCAACAGCGAAGTGCACCTGAACCGCCGTATCGCCGAGAAGCGCGTGTACCCGGCCATCGACATCAACCGCTCCGGCACCCGCCGCGAGGACCTGCTGATCGAGCCGGAACTGCTGCAGAAGATCTGGATCCTGCGCAAGCTGCTGCATCCGATGGACGAGATCGCGGCGATGGAATTCCTGCTGGACAAGATGAAGAACACCAAGTCCAACGACGAGTTCTTCGGTTCGATGAAGCGCTGAGTCCAGGCGCCGATTCGACCGCAACGCCCCGCTTCGGCGGGGCGTTCGCGTTTGTGGCGGCGGCACTGTGTTGCCAGTGTCTTGCTGGCATCGGGTCCGACGGTCTTTCGACGTGGGCGCGGGTGAGATGGGCGGCATTCGCCCCGCCGCGTCCGCCACCATGCCCGTCAACGCCAACACCGCCGTCAGCAAGGTCGCCCCGGTCACCCTCGGTTTCTGGGTGATGAAGATCTGCGCCACCACCCTGGGTGAGACCGGCGGCGACCTGCTGTCGATGACCCTGGACATCGGCTATGCGCTGAGCAGCGTGCTGCTGCTCGGGGTCTTCCTGGTCTCGCTGTGGGCGCAACTGCACGCTCGCAACTTCCAGCCATGGCGCTACTGGTGGGTGATCCTGACCACCAGCACCGCCGGCACCACGCTGTCGGACTACATGGACCGCAGCCTGGGCCTGGGCTACGCGCAGGGCGCGCTGCTGCTGGTGAGCCTGCTGGTCGCGGTGCTGGCGACCTGGTGGCTGTGCGAACGCAGCCTGTCGGTCGAGCGGATCGGCAGCGGCCGCGCCGAGATCTTCTACTGGCTGGCGATCCTGGTCTCCAACACCCTGGGCACCGCGCTGGGCGACTACCTCGCCGACAGTTCGGGGCTGGGCTTCGCCGGCGGCGCGCTGCTGATCGCGGCGCTGCTGGCGGCGATCGCCCTGGCCTATGCGTTCACCGGGGTCTCGCGCACGGCGCTGTTCTGGGCGGCGTTCGTGCTGACCCGCCCGTTCGGCGCGACTCTCGGCGACCTGCTGAGCAAGCCTGCCGGCAAAGGCGGGCTGGACCTGGGTACGGTCGGTGCGTCGCTGCTGCTGGCCGCGCTGTTGCTGGCGGTGCTGGTCGTCTCGACCCGACGCCGCGACGACGACCGCCGCGCGGCGCGCTAACGTCGGCGGGTGGTCTACGCGGGGCAGCCCGGCCTGTAAGACCGGGCGAACACCGGCGCCGATCAACCGCCCTGCAGCGGCGTCAATAGGCGCGGGCCGGCGCCGTCGGCCATGTACACACCGCCAGCCGGCAACAGGTCCGGCGAGAAGCCGGCAGCATCCTCCTCGGCACTCCACGGCGCGCGCTGGCGCGGGCCAGGCACGTAGCTCATCCAGCGGCCATAAGCCGACGGCGCACCCTGGCGGGGCTGGTCGAGCAGCGCGTAATCGACTGGCACGCGCACGTTCCAGTACGGCGCATCCACGTGCTTGCCTTCGCTCGGCGGGCGGAAAGTCCACTTGCGCGCCGCGCCGAGCGCGCTCTTGCCCAGCACGTCGCGCAGTTGCTGCATCTGCCGCTCGGACGCCACCACGCGCAGGTTGACCTGCTCTACTGCGGCGTCGGCGACGCGACCATCGCGGCCCACTTTGAGCACCAGGTACGCCGAGCCCGCGGCACCGACGCTGTAGGCGGCTTCCGGATAGGCCGGCGGCTTCATCTGAATCGCGGTCACCACGCTGTGATCGCTCGGATCGTAGCGGGTAAAGTCGGCACTGCGGATCTCGATCTGATAGTCGTCGCCTTGCAGGCGTTTAGCGACCAGGCGCAGGGTCATCGGCGCGCGCGCCGGCACCGGCTTGCCATCGCGCATGCCCGGCTCGAACTTCCACTGCATCACGCTGTTGCGGACGAAGCCGACCACGCCCTCGGGCAGACGCTCCTGCTGGTCCAGCGCCAGCGCCGACACCGCGCCGCTGGGTTCGATGTCGATGGTGCCGCTCACCAGCATGCTGCTCTCGATCTGCTTGCGCACCGCGCCCGGGCCGACTCCGTCGGCGGCAACGGCAGTCGATGCCAGCAGCAGCGACAGCACGGCGCTCCAGCGCCACCACGAACGGAGGGATCGACGGTGCATCGCGCATTCCTTTGCCTGAGATGAGGCGCCGATTACAACGCACTGGCGGCCCGCCGGCAACTCAGGCCAGGCGCAGCGCGTCCGGGTAAGGCGGCGCGTCCGGATAATCGTCCTCGCGCAGCCGCGCCTGCAGGTCGCGCCACCACTGCGGATCGAACAGTTCGCCGTGCGCATGCCGCACCGCCTCCAGCGAAGCCGCGGGCAGACCCATGAACATCGCGAAGCGCTCCGGGAACACGTCGCGCGGGGCGACGTGGAACCATGGTTCGGCGGACATCGCCTCTTCCTCGTTGCGCGGCTGCGGCCAGTCGCGGAAGTTGCAATCGGTGACCAGGCACAGTTCGTCGTAGTCGTAGAACACCGCGCGTCCCTGCCGCGACACGCCGAAGTTCTTCAGCAGCATGTCGCCGGGGAAGATGTTGTTGCGGGCCATGTCCTTGATCGCCTGCGCGTAGTCCAGCGCCGCCTCGCGCGCGGCCTCGGCGCCCTGCTCGCGCAGGTACAGGTTCAACGGGCGCAGGCGCCGCTGCACGTAGCACAGCTCGACGATCAGGTCGTCGCCGTCCTCGCGCAAGCTGCGCGCGCAGCCCTCCATCAACTCTTTCAGCAGCGCCGGCGCGAAACGCGTGCGCGGGAAGCGCAGCGAGCGGTACGGCTGCGCGTCGAGCAGGCGGCCGACGCGATCGAGGTTGAACACCAGCGCGTACTTCTCCTCGACCTCTTCGCGGCTCATCGTCTTCGGATAGGCGAAACGGTCGCGGATCAGCTTGAACACCAGCGGGTAGCTGGGCAGGGTGAACACCGCCATGACCATGCCCGGCGTGCCCTCGGCATGCACCAGCTGTTCGTTGGGATGCGCCTGGAAGTGGCGGAAGAAGGTGCGGAAGCGCTCGGTCTTGCCCTGCTTGGCGCGGCCGAGCATGGTGTACAGCTCGTCGATCGGCTTGTGCGGCAGCAGACTGCGCAGGAACACCACCGCATCGCCGACGGTGGCCAGGTCGGCCTGGAAATAGCTGCGCGAGATGCCAAACAGCTGCGCCACGTCGTTGCGCTTGGTCAGTACCGCTTCGGCGCGCAGGCCTTGTTCGTCGTTGACCAGGGCGATCACGCAGGGCGAGAAGCGGTGTTCGCCGAACACACGGCCGATCAGGTAAGCCCGGCGCTCGCGATAGAACACCGTCTCCAGCAGTTCGATGCCGCGCACCGGGTTCTCGCCCCAGTGGGCGAGGTCGTCCTGCAGCCGCACCGCGATGGCCGCCGCGCAGCGCGTGCGGTGCGCGTACGGCACGTCGAACCGGTAGTCGCCGAGCACACGCACGAACGCGTCCACCGGCCGCGCCTCGGACACCACGTAGTTGTGCCGCGCCACCGGGTGGGTGATGGCGTCGGTGGGCTCGATGTCCAGTGCCACGAACTCGATCTGCGCGTCCACGCCCTGGGTGCGGAAGAAGCGCCGGGTCAGGGTGTTGTAGAAGGTCTTGTACAGCTCCTGGTCGATCAGCGCGGCGATCAGTTCGGCGTAGTGGTCGCGCGCACGGATCCACAGCGCGCGATCGTGCGCCTGGCCGAGCAGTACCGCGCGCAGGCGCAGCATGCACTCGGCGATGCACTGGTCGTACAGGGCGATGCGTTCGATCGCATCTTCGCGCGCGGCGCTCCAGTCGCGCGCCTCGAAGCGCTGGCGCGCACGCGAGGAGATTTGTGCGAAGCGCGCGTGGTAGTCCTCGAACGCCTCGAAAACGATGCGGCCGATGACCAGGGCACGGCGTTCGGACGGCAGCGGCAGCGGCGTGGAGGACATGGCCGCAGTGTACCCAGGTGGCGGCGTCGCGCGGGTGTCGGGCACCCTGCCGCGCTCCGTCTCGTGCGCACATCCAGCGACCTGCTTCGCCAGGATCGAGCCGGACGCAGGTCGGCCGTAGAAGCGGCTTCAGCCGCGACCGGCCGTACCGGGAATGCCCTGTCGCGGCTGAAGCTGCTCCTACCGGACGCTTCCTGCGCCGGAAACGCAAAGGGCCGCCCCGAGGGGCGGCCCTTTGCGTCACATCCAGTTCGGGCGATCAGGCGTTCAACGTCGCCAGGGCGTCGTTGAGGGTCTTGCTCGGCCGCATCGCCTTGCCGATCAGCTCCAGGTTCGGACGGTAATAGCCCTGGATGTCGACCGGCTGGCCCTGCACGCCGTTGAGCTCGGCGACGATGGTCGCTTCCTGCTCGGTCAGCTGCTTGGCCAGCGGCGCGAAGCGCGCCTTCAGCGCGGCGTCCTCGTCCTGCGCGGCCAGCGCCTGCGCCCAGTACATGGCGAGGTAGAAGTGGCTACCGCGGTTGTCCAGCCCGCCGACCTTGCGCGAAGGCGACTTGTCGTTGTCCAGGAACTGGCCGTTGGCCTGGTCCAGGGTGCGCGCCAGCACGCCGATGGCGGCATCGTGGTGGCGCTGGCCCAGGTGCTCCAGCGACGCGGCCAGGGCCAGGAACTCGCCCAGCGAATCCCAGCGCAGGTAGTTCTCTTCGACGAACTGCTGCACGTGCTTGGGCGCCGAACCGCCGGCACCGGTCTCGAACAGGCCGCCGCCGGCCATCAGCGGCACGATCGACAGCATCTTGGCGCTGGTGCCCAGCTCCATGATCGGGAACAGGTCGGTGAGGTAATCGCGCAGCACGTTGCCGGTGACCGAGATGGTGTCCTCGCCCTTGCGGATGCGCTGCAGCGAGAACGCGGTGGCTTCCACCGGCGGCAGGATGCGGATGTCCAGGCCGTTGAGGTCGTGATCCTGCAGGTAGCGCTCCACCTTCTGGATCATCAGCGCATCGTGGGCGCGCTGCGGATCCAGCCAGAACACCGCCGGGGTGGCGCTCAGGCGCGCGCGCTCGACCGCCAGCTTGACCCAGTCCTGGATCGGCGCGTCCTTGGTCTGGCACATGCGCCAGATGTCGCCGGCTTCCACCGCATGCTCCAGCAGCACCGTGCCGCCGGCATCGGTGACGCGCACGGTGCCGTCGACCGGGATCTGGAAGGTCTTGTCGTGCGAACCGTATTCCTCGGCCTTCTGCGCCATCAGGCCGACGTTGGGCACGCTGCCCATGGTCGCCGGGTCGAACGCGCCATGCAGCTTGCAATCCTCGATCACCGCCTGGTACACGCCGGCGTAGCAGCGGTCCGGGATCACCGCCTTGGTGTCCTGCAGCTTGCCCTCGGCGTTCCACATCTTGCCGGAGTCGCGGATCATCGCCGGCATCGACGCATCGACGATCACGTCGCTGGGCACGTGCAGGTTGGTGATGCCCTTGTCGGAGTTGACCATCGCCAGCGCCGGGCGCTGCGCGTACAGCGCCTGCAGGTCGGCCTCGATCGGCGCACGCTGCGCCTCCGGCAGGCTGGCGATGCGCGCGTACAGGTCGCCGATGCCGTTGTTGGCGTCGAAGCCCACCTGCTTGAGCGTGGCGGCGTGCTTGTCCAGCACGTCGCGGTAGAACGCCTCGACGACCACGCCGAACATGATCGGGTCGGAGACCTTCATCATCGTCGCCTTCAGGTGCAGCGAGAACAGCACGCCCTGCTGCTTGGCATCGGCGATCTGCGCCTGCACGAAGGCGGCCAGCGCACGCTTGCTCATCACCGCCGCGTCGATCAGCTCGCCGGCCTGCACCGCGGTCTTTTCCTTCAGCACGGTCACCGCGCCGTCCTTGCCGACCAGCTCAATCTTGATGCTGCCAGCCTGTTCGATCAGCGCCGAACGCTCGCTGCCGTAGAAATCGCCGGCGTCCATGTGCGCCACGTGCGACTTGGACTCGGCGCTCCACGCGCCCATGCGGTGCGGGTGCTTGCGCGCGTAGTTCTTCACCGAGGCCGGCGCGCGGCGATCAGAATTGCCCTCGCGCAGCACCGGATTGACCGCACTGCCCTTGACCTTGTCGTAGCGCGCCTTTGCTTCTTTCTCTTTCTCGTCCTTCGGCTCGTCCACGTAGTCCGGCAGCGCATAACCCTGCTGCTGCAGTTCCTTGATCGCGGCCTTGAGCTGCGGCACCGAGGCGCTGATGTTGGGCAGCTTGATGATGTTGGCTTCCGGCGTGGTCGCCAGCTGGCCCAGCTCGGCCAGGTCGTCGGCGATGCGCTGGTCCTCGCGCAGGTATTCGGGGAACTGCGAAATCAGGCGGCCGGCCAGCGAGATGTCGCGGGTCTCCACGGCGATGCCGGCAGTGCCGGCGAACGCGGCGACGATCGGCAGCAGCGACTGCGTCGCCAGGTACGGGGCTTCATCGGTGAGCGTGTACAGGATCTTGGGCGTATTCGACATGACGCGACGGATGACCTCTGGCAGGGGGAAATAGGCAGCACCGACAGTACGGCGGCGTATGTTTTCTTGTAGTTTCGCGATGCCGCCAACCGCCGGACATCGGCCGTCCATTGTCGCGTGTCTGCCGGCTGCGGGCAAAGCGCGGGGTCTTGCGGCCCACCAGTGCGATTCATGCGCCTTCCCGAGGCAGCACCGGCTATCCGGCGATTTTGTCTCCACCGCCTCGGCGCGAGCGGCGTATGCTCGGCACGGCACCGGCCACGCCGATGCGTTTCCATAGGACATGGAACAGGGGGACAACATGGATTTCTACGCGCACTCGACCGAGCGCCGGGATCGTCACGACTGGCAAAGGCTGGCCGAGCATTTGAATGGTGTCGGCGAGCGCGCCGCAGGCTACGCCGCCGCATTCGGCGGGCAGACGATGGCGCGCGTCGCCGGGCAACTGCACGATCTTGGCAAGTACACCGAAAAATTCCAGGCGCGCCTGAATGGCGACCCGTCCAGGGTGGACCATGCGACCTGGGGCGCGCGGAAGGCCCGCGAGCTGTACGGCAATGGCGGCACGCTGCTGGCCTACGGCATCGCCGGACATCATGCGGGGCTGGCAGATGGACAGCGCGACGATCTGACATCCCGCTCCTCGCTGCGCGAACGGCTTTCGGACGAGTACCAAGCGCACGCGTTGCCGCCGTTACTGCAAGACTGGAAGCGCGAGATCGTGCTGCCCGCCAAGCTGGAATTCCCGACAGAATTCAGCGGCCACCCTCGCACAGAGCGCCGGGCGTTCCAGATGACGGTCCTCGCGCGCATGCTGTTCTCCTGCCTGGTCGATGCCGATTTCGTCGATACCGACGACTTCTACCGGCGTGTGGAAGGACGCAAGACACGCGCCGAGGAGACCGGCACGCGACCGACGCTGATGCAGTTGCGGGAACGGCTGGACCGTCATCTGGCCGGCTTTCCCACCGAAGGCGGCATCAACCCGATCCGCACCAGGATCCTGCGCGAGGCGCGGGCCAGGGCGCACGCGCGTCCCGGCCTGTTCTCGCTCACCGTGCCGACCGGCGGCGGCAAGACCCTGGCTTCGCTGGCGTTCGCACTGGATCACGCCATCGCGCACGGCTTGCGCCGGGTGATCTACGTGATTCCGTTCACCAGCATCGTCGATCAGACCGCCGCGGTGTTTCGCAACGCACTCGACGTCCACAACCGCGACGACGTGGTGCTGGAACATCACAGCGCGTTCTTCGACGATCCGTCCAAGGAACTGCAATCGATAGACAAGCGCAAGCTGGCGATGGAGAACTGGGATGCGCCGATCGTGGTCACCACCTCCGTGCAGTTCTTCGAGAGCCTGTTCGCCGACCGCCCCACGCGCTGCCGCAAGCTGCACAACATCGCCGGCAGCGTGGTGATCCTGGACGAAGCGCAGACGCTTCCGCAGAAACTGCTGCGTCCGTGTGTCGCGCTGCTGGACGAGTTGGCACGCAACTACCGGGTCAGCCCGGTGCTGTGCACCGCCACCCAGCCCGCGCTGCGCCAGGACCAGGGCTTCCCCGACGGGCTGGAACACGTCGAGGAACTGGTGGCGGACCCGGAGACGCTGTATGCGCAGTTGCGCCGCGTGCGAGTGCGACATGTCGGCACGCTGGAAGACGACGCGCTGGGCGAACAGTTGCGGCAACGCGCGCAGGTCCTGTGCATCGTCAACAATCGTCGCCATGCCCGCGCTCTGTTCGACGCCATCGCCGAACAGCCCGGCGCACGCCACCTGACCACGCTGATGCACGCGCGGCATCGCAGTGTGGCATTGGCGCAGATACGCGATGACCTGAAAGCGGGCAGGCCGTGCCGGCTGGTCGCGACCAGCCTGATCGAAGCAGGCGTGGACGTCGACTTTCCGACCGTTCTGCGCGCGGAAGCCGGCCTGGATTCGGTGGCGCAAGCGGCAGGACGTTGCAACCGCGAAGGCAGGCATCCGACCGATGCCAGCGAGGTACTGGTGTTCGCCCCTGTGCAGTGGCAGCCGCCGCAGGAACTGAAGGTGTTCACCGAGGTCTTCCGCGAGGTCGAGCGCGCCCATCGCGACGACCTGCTGGCGATGGATGCGCTCCATGCCTACTTCAAGGCGCTGTATCGGCGCCTGGGCGACGAACTGTTGGACAACACGGCGATCCTTACCCAACTGCGCACCGCCGGCCTCGACGACCTGCCCTTCGACACGCTGGCGCAGAAATTCAAAGTGATCCAGACCAACATGCGCCCGCTGATCGTGCCGTATGCGCCGTACACGGCCGACAAGAGCGCCGCGGAACGCGAAGTGGCCGACGTCAACGAGGTGCTGCGGCAACTGGAACACGCCGAGCGGATCGGCGTAGCCGGCGCCGCCCGCCGCCTGCAACCGTGGCTGGTGCAGGTGCCCGAGCAGGCCTACAAGGCGCTCTGGCAGGCCTCGGCAATCGCTCCCATTGCACCCGATCGCTACGGCGAGCAGTTCATGCGCCTGTGCAATCCGCGCCTGTACGACGCGCGGTTCGGGTTGCATTGGGAGGACCCGCAGTTCCTGGACCCGGAGAGCCTGTGTCTTTGATGGATCGAAGCATTGAACGCACCTCAACTTCTGAAAATGAGCATGCCGCAACCGTGGAAACACCGCATGTAGGCGAAGGGAGACAAGGATGAGTTACGGAATCAAGCTCCATGTCTGGGGCGAGCGGGCGTTGTTCACGCGCCCGGAAATGAAGGTCGAGCGGGTGTCCTACGACATCATCACACCCTCGGCCGCACGCGGGATTCTCGAAGCGATCCACTGGAAACCGGCGATCCGCTGGGTCATCGATGGCATCCAGGTGCTCAAGCCGATCCGCTTCGAGTCGATCCGCCGCAACGAGGTCGGCGGCAAGTTGTCCGCCGCCAGCGTCGGCAAGGCGATCAACGCAGGACGCACCGATGGCCTGGTCAACTACGTGGAGGAGGACCGCCAGCAACGTGCGGCTACGCTGCTGCGCGACGTTGGCTATGTGATCGCTGCGCATTTCGAGTTGACCGACAAGGCCGGCCCGGACGACAACGTCGGCAAGCATCTGGACATCTTCAACCGCCGCGCGCGACGCGGGCAGTGCTTCCAGGCGCCCTGCCTGGGTACCCGCGAGTTCCCCGCCAGCTTCGCCCTGCTCGGCGACGACGACCCACCGCCGGCCAGCGACCCGGGCTTGTCCGGGGAACGCGACCTGGGCTGGATGCTGCACGACATCGACTTCGCCAACGGCATGACCCCGCGCTTCTTCCGCGCGCGGATGCTCGACGGACTGGTCGCCGTCCCGCCGCCCCACGACAGCGGGGTGTGCGCATGATCCTGTCCGCCCTCGCCGACTACTACCAGCGCCTGCTCAACGACCCTGCCTCGGGGATCGCCGCACCCGGCTACAGCCAGCAGAACATCGGCTACACCGTGGTGCTGGCCGCCGACGGCATCGTCGTTTCGGTCGAGGACGAACACCGCGTCGAGGGCAAGAAACGTCTCGCCAAGGCCATGCTCGTCCCGCAGCCGGAAAAGCGCACCGCGGGAATCAAGTCCAACTTCCTGTGGGACAAGACCAGCTACGTGCTCGGCGTGAGCGCCACCAGCAAGCGCAGCGAACAGGAGCGTGCCGCGTTCAAGGCATTGCACCAGCAGGCGCTGGCCGGCACCGACGATCCTGGCCTGCAGGCGCTGCTGGCGTTTCTGGCGGCCTGGACGCCGGCGCAGTACGCCGACCACGCGGCTTTCGCTCCGCACGGCGAGGCGCTGCTGGACGCCAACCTGGTGTTCCGGCTAGAGGGCGATGTCGGCCATCTGCATGAACGTGCCGCCGCGCGTGCGGCCTGGGACCGGCAGCAAGGCCAAGGTACCGAAGGCGAACAGGGCCTCTGCCTGGTCAGCGGCAAGCGGGCGCCACTGGCCCGGCTGCATCCGGCCATCAAGGGCGTGAACGGCGCACAGAGTTCCGGCGCGTCCCTCGTCTCGTTCAATCTCGATGCCTTCACCTCCTACGGCAAGCGCCAGGGCGAGAACGCACCGATCTCCGAACAGGCCGCCTCTGCCTACACCACGGCGCTCAACCATCTGCTGCGCCGCGACGCGCACAATCGCCAGCGCGTGCAGATCGGCGATACCACCGTGGTGTTCTGGGCGCAGGCCGGCACCCCCACACAAGCGAAGAACGCCGAGGACGTCTTCGCCGAGTTCATGCGCGGCAGCGATGCCGACGATCCCGCCATCGCCGACGGTCGCGCCACCCGGCGCCTCGAACTGATCCTGAAGCAAGTGCGGCAGGCGCGGCCGCTGCGCGACCTGGACGAGACCCTGGACGACGAGGCGCACATCTTCGTGCTCGGACTGGCGCCGAACGCCTCGCGCCTGTCGATCCGCTTCTGGGAAACGCAAACGCTGGCGGGGTTCGCCAAGCGCTTGGCCGACCACTACGACGACCTCACGCTCGTGCCACCGGCCTGGAAGCGCGCGCCCACGCCGTCCTACCTTGCCCTGCAGACCGCCCCGGTCTACGGCGAACACGGCAAGCCCAAGGCCGAGGACGTCTCGCCGTTGCTGGCGGGCGAACTTAGCCGGGCGATCCTCACCGGCGGTCGCTATCCGCAGGGCCTGCTCGGCGGCGTGGTGATGCGCTTCCGTGCCGACGGGCAACTGACCCCTTTGCGCATCGCACTGTGCCGGGCGGTGCTGGCACGCGCGGCGCGCTTGAACACGCAACAAGGACTGTCCACCGACCACAAGGAACCACCCATGAGTCTCGACACCGGCAATACCGACCCCGGCTACCTGCTGGGACGGCTGTTCGCATCGCTGGAAAACCTGCAACGTGCCGCGCTGGGCGACCGCATCAACGCCACCATCCGCGACCGCTACTACGGCGCCGCCTCGGCCACCCCGGCGAGCATCTTCCCGGTGCTGTTGCGCAGCGCGCAGAACCACTTCGGCAAGCTGCGCAAGGACAAGGCCGGCCTAGCGGTGAACCTGGAAAAGGAGGTCCGCCTGATCGTCGATGCTCTGCCGCCCAGCTTCCCCCGCAGCCTGCCGATCCAGGAACAAGGCCGCTTCGCGATCGGCTACTACCACCAGACCCAGGCGCGCTTCGCCCGCAACGACGGCCAGGACGCCCCCGACACCGCTTCCGAAGGAGAGACCGCATGAGCGCCATCGCCAACCGCTACGAGTTCGTCTACCTGTTCGACGTCACCAACGGCAATCCCAACGGCGACCCCGATGCCGGCAACCTGCCGCGCCTGGATCCGGAAACCAACCGCGGCCTGGTCACCGACGTGGCCCTCAAGCGCAAGATCCGCAACTACGTGGCGCTTGAGCAGGAAGGTCAGCCCGGCCATGCGATCTACATGCAGGAGAAGTCGGTGCTGAACAATCAGCACAAGCAAGCCTACGCGGCACTGAAGATCGAACCGGAAGCCAAGAAGCTGCCCAAGGATGAAGCCAAGGCGCGCGAACTGACGGCCTGGATGTGCAAGAACTTCTTCGACGTGCGCACCTTCGGCGCGGTGATGACCACCGAAGTCAATTCCGGGCAGGTCCGCGGCCCAGTGCAACTGGCCTTCGCCAGCTCGGTGGAACCGGTGCTGCCGCTGGAAGTGTCGATCACCCGCGTGGCGGTGACCAACGAGAAGGACCTGGAAAAGGAACGCACCATGGGCCGCAAGCACATCCTGCCCTATGGTCTGTACCGCGCACACGGCTTCATCTCCGCCAAGCTGGCAGAGCGCACCGGCTTCTCCGAGGACGACCTGCAACTGCTGTGGCGGGCCCTGACCAACCTGTTCGAGCACGACCGCTCCGCCGCGCGCGGCGAGATGTCGGCGCGCAAGCTGATCGTGTTCAAGCACGACCACCCGATGGGCAACGCGCCGGCGCACGTGCTGTTCGACAAGGTGAAGGTCGAACGCGTCGCCGACAGCGACGCCGGCCCGGCACGCAGTTTCGCCGACTACCGGGTCACGATCGACCGCGACCTGCCGGCCGGCGTCAGCGTGACGGATCTGTTCTGAGGCAAACGGGAGCGGGACATGGACGATGCCGACCTGATCCCGCTCTCCGCCCTGCAGCACTACCTGTACTGCCCGCGGCAGTGCGCGCTCATCCATGTGGAGCAGCAATGGGCTGAGAACCGGCAGACGGCCGAGGGACGCCTGCTGCACCAGCGCGCCGACGCGCCGCAGGCCGAACGCCGGCGCGGCGTGCGCACCGTGACCGCGATGCCGCTGCTGGCGCTGGAGCTGGGCATCACCGGCAAGGCCGACGTGGTGGAGTTCCATCCCAACGGCGACGCCGACGTCGCCTTCCCCGTCGAGTACAAGCGCGGGCGCCCCAAGGCGCATCGCGCCGACGAAGTGCAACTGTGCGCGCAGGCGCTGTGCCTGGAGCACATGCTGGGACGCGCGGTGCCGGCCGGTGCACTGTTCTACGGGCAGACGCGCCGGCGCAAGGAAGTGGCCTTCGACGCGGCGTTACGCGACCTCACGCTGCGCACCATCGCCGCGACCCGCGCGATGCTGCTAGCCGGCTTGACCCCGTCCGCACGCTACGACGCCAAGCGCTGCGATGCCTGCTCCCTGATCGACCTGTGCCAGCCGCGCCTGCTCGACCGCGGCAGCGTCGCGCACTGGGTGCACGACCAACTCGATGCCGAGGAGGACTGACCATGCGCCGCCAACTCAATACGCTGTACGCCACCACCGACGGCGCCTGGCTGCGCAAGGATGGCGCCAACGTGGTCCTGGAGGTCGAGCGGCAGGAGCGCGCCCGCCTGCCCGTGCACATGCTGGAGAGCCTGGTCTGCATCGGTCGCGTCGCCGTCTCCCCGCAGTTGCTGGGCTTCTGCGCCGAACAGGGCATCAGCATCTGCTACCTGACGCCGCAGGGCCGTTTCCTGGCGCGGGTCGAAGGGCCGGTCTCCGGCAACGTGCTGCTGCGTCGCGCGCAGTACCGGCGCAGCGACGACCCCGCCGGCTGCGCCGCCATCGTCCGTCACCTGCTGGCAGGCAAGATCCACAACCAGCGCGCCGTCCTGGCGCGCGGCTGGCGCGACCACGGCGACCGGCTGACCGACACCGCGGCATTCCAGCATGCGTTGAAGCGGCTCAAGCGCATTCCGCAACGCGTGCTCGTCGAAACCGACGTGGACGTCCTGCGCGGCCTGGAGGGTGAAGCGGCGCAAGCGTACTTCGGCGTGTTCGGCCAACTCGTGCGCGCCGAACACCCGTTGCTGCGCTTCGGCGGCCGCAACCGGCGTCCGCCACGCGACGCCTTCAACGCCCTGCTCTCGTTCCTCTACACACTGCTCACCCACGATTGCCGCTCGGCCCTGGAAACCGTGGGCCTGGACCCGGCGGTGGGCTTCCTGCACCGGGACCGCCCCGGACGTCCCAGCCTGGCACTGGACCTGGCCGAGGAGTTCCGCCCGCTCCTGGGCGAACGCCTGGCGCTGTCGCTGATCAACCGCCGGCAGCTGCATGCACGCGACTTCCAGGTGTTCGACAACGGCGCGGTTCTGCTGAAGGACGATGCCCGCAAGACCGTGCTGGTAGCCTATCAGGAACGCAAGCGCGAACAACTGCACCACGCCTTCCTCGGCGAGAAGGTGGAGATCGGCCTGCTGCCCTTCGTGCAGGCGCAGTTGCTGGCCCGGCACTTGCGGGGCGACCTGGACGGCTACCCCGCCTTCTTCTGGAAATGACAGGGACACGCGGCGCATGATGGTCTTGGTCAGCTACGATGTCAGCACCAGCTCCCCTGGCGGCGAGAAGCGCCTGCGCAAGGTCGCCAAGGCCTGCAGAGACCGTGGGCAGCGTGTCCAGTTCTCGGTCTTCGAGATCGAAGTCGACCCCGCGCAATGGGCCGAACTTCGGCAGCGCCTGTGCGACCTGATCGATCCCGGCATCGACAGCCTGCGCTTCTACCATCTTGGCGCCAAGTGGGAAGCCCGCGTCGAACACGTCGGCGCCAAACCCAGCCTGGACCTCAAGGGGCCGCTGATCTTCTGACGCGAACCGCAAGCGACCGGCACATCCCGGGGAGGTTCGCGCATTTCGCAAGCCATTGATGCAGAAGGAAAGCGCTCGCCATCCGCGCTGGACACCGACATCGACACGGTCGCGCGGCACCTCCCCGGCGCCGGTTCGCGCGAATGCCGCTTTTCCTCCAACGCGTCTCTGCACTTATGCTGGGGCAGTCGCACCCTCACGGGTGCGTGGATTGAAACTGCTTGTGTCCGGCGTCGCTGCTGGCGTCGTCTGTCGCACCCTCACGGGTGCGTGGATTGAAACAGATCGCCGCCGTCTTTGCCGAGTACGAGCGCCGGGTCGCACCCTCACGGGTGCGTGGATTGAAACAACTGGAAGTTGCCCCTTGGCGTGCCGTCGGAGACGTCGCACCCTCACGGGTGCGTGGATTGAAACCCAATAGGGGAGGGGGCTGCAGGATCCTGGCCGGGTCGCACCCTCACGGGTGCGTGGATTGAAACCGAAAATCATGGGCGAGGTCGCGCTCGCCTTAGGTCGCACCCTCACGGGTGCGTGGATTGAAACATCATCGGGACTGAAATGGTGGGCGTAACGCAGGTCGCACCCTCACGGGTGCGTGGATTGAAACCCGATTACGCATGCGCCGAACTCCATTCGGCGGGCGTCGCACCCTCACGGGTGCGTGGATTGAAACGCTCGGATGTGGCCGGAAGGTGCGGGTCGGCATCGGTCGCACCCTCACGGGTGCGTGGATTGAAACCAGCGCAAGTTCCAGTTCCTAGCGCCGACTGTCGTCGCACCCTCACGGGTGCGTGGATTGAAACAGGCGCGACAGGGCGCAAGCCTCTGGCCCATTGAGTCGCACCCTCACGGGTGCGTGGATTGAAACTGCAGACTCTGGGTGGGAACCTCACGGCTGGTGGCGTCGCACCCTCACGGGTGCGTGGATTGAAACTATACATTGAGAGCGATTGCGGAGCGGATCAGCGTGTCGCACCCTCACGGGTGCGTGGATTGAAACTTGGCGATCGCCGCCATGGCGACGGTGACGGCCTGGGGTCGCACCCTCACGGGTGCGTGGATTGAAACGCGGCGTAACCGCCATGGCCGACTCTCCTGCCAAGTCGCACCCTCACGGGTGCGTGGATTGAAACTCCTGATGCACTGCGAAGTCCACGGCTGCGTTGACGTCGCACCCTCACGGGTGCGTGGATTGAAACTGATGACCGCCGACACATTGACCTTCAGCCGCGGTCGCACCCTCACGGGTGCGTGGATTGAAACAGATCCACAGTGACCTGGCTGAACCCGAGGTCGCGTCGCACCCTCACGGGTGCGTGGATTGAAACGGCAACAACCTCTACAACTTCGCAGGGCGCACCTATGTCGCACCCTCACGGGTGCGTGGATTGAAACCTGTAAAAAACATGAATAGCTTTACAGATGCTACGTCGCACCCTCACGGGTGCGTGGATTGAAACTTTCGCCGATCATCCTGTTCGGCTACTGGCTTGTGTCGCACCCTCACGGGTGCGTGGATTGAAACCCATAAGGGCCGCGTCAGTCTGCTTGCGGTCTGCGTCGCACCCTCACGGGTGCGTGGATTGAAACAAGTGCCGTGACGCGCGCAGCCAGGTCGTCTAGCGTCGCACCCTCACGGGTGCGTGGATTGAAACTGACCATCACGAGGGCAGCATGATTAACCAGCAGGTCGCACCCTCACGGGTGCGTGGATTGAAACAACGGCCGACAGACCGCCACGTTTGTGCATGACCTGTCGCACCCTCACGGGTGCGTGGATTGAAACATGGACTTCGACACCGGCGGCTACACCGGCCCCGGTCGCACCCTCACGGGTGCGTGGATTGAAACAACTCGCATTCCGTGTCCCAGCGCGAAAGCCTGGAGTCGCACCCTCACGGGTGCGTGGATTGAAACTCGTACACGTTGAGTTGCTTGTGGCCCTTGCGGCCGTCGCACCCTCACGGGTGCGTGGATTGAAACGTCGATCGAGGGCGTCAGTTCGTCGGCCCCCTGAGTCGCACCCTCACGGGTGCGTGGGTTGAAACTGCGCGCCGGCGAAGCTCAATGAGGATCGTGGCAGTCGCACCCTCACGGGTGCGTGGATACTCGTGCCAGATGGCATAGACGTCTCGGTGCCACCCGTCGCACCCTCACGGATGCGTGGATTGAAACTCCATCGCCTTGATCAGCTCGGCGCCCTCACCGGTCGCACCCTCACGAGTGCGTGGGTTGAAACGAAGGAACACTTGCGTTCATGGCGGGCTATGGCATGTCGCACCCTCGCGGGTGCGTGGATTGAAGTGCTGATGGACATGCCGGCTGGCAACAGTCACACCCTCACGGGTGCGCGGATTGAATCCTCTCCCTGCCAGCTTTGAATCCGCACTCCGAGCCGGAAGCTCGACTCCCTGCTTTGCGTCATCCCCCGGATAGGGTGCCAGACCTCAGACGTACCCGAGCCCGCGCCAGTAGTCCAGCGGACGCCTGGCGGGCACGCCCAACGACGCCGCAATCTCGAGAATGCGCGGCACGTCGCGCCGGTAGACCACAAACAGGTGATTGTCTTCGGTGGTCATATCGTCGATTTCCACCACGTCGTAGCCGTCGCCTTCGTCCGTCCACTCGGCAAGGTGGCGGTCCAGCCAGGTGTAGTACTCGGTCTGCGTCCCCACGTTCTTGGGAAAGGCAGGGAATGCGTCGCCCATCATCTGGCAGAGCTCGTGGTGGACATCGATCATCTTGTCGCCGTTGGCGGAGTAACGCTCCATCGCCGCGGTGATCGCGACTGCATACGCCTGTTCCTCGCACTCGGTCCACTCCAGCTCCGGCAGGAAGGCTTCGATGTCCCGAACGATCTCGCTTCGTTCGTCGGGTTCGGTGCTGCCGGAAGAAAGAAGCTCGACGAGTTCCAAGAGGGGTGCGTTCATTGCGCTCACTGACGGCTGAAGGATGATCGACGCCCAGCCCAGGCCGGCCATCCACCCAAGGCGAATCGGCCCGACCGCAACACTGGACACGCAGAAAAAAGCGCGCCGGAGCGCACCACGCGCGGCACTATAGCCGCTGGTGTTTGACATGCAAGTGTCCGTGGAGCGAAACACCCGGCCGCCACCCGGCACGGATGCAAGGCGTGGAGTACCGGGGCGACCGCGCTCAGTACGTGCCGTCGAACGCAAAGATCGGCGCGCGCTGGCGCCACGCGCCCGCGGTGAAATCCGGGAATGCGACGGTCTGGAAGCCGCTGGCGATCGACTGTTCGGAGAGCGGGGTGATCGCGCTCCACGTCACGGCGTCGTAGATGTCGATCGGCATCGGTGCCCTCGCCTTCAATGCTTCGACGAAGGCATGGATGACGAACCAGTCCATGCCGCCGTGGCCGGCGCCGGCCGCGGTGGCGGCGTAGCGCGTCCACAGCGGGTGTTCGTATTGGTCCTGGTAGGGCTTGAACGCTTCCCATTGGTGCGGCGGGCTGCGGCCTTCGAGGTGGATCGACTGGTTGAGATCCATCCAGATGCCCTTGGTGCCCTGCACGCGGAAGCCCATCGAGTAGGGACGCGGCAGCGAGGTGTCGTGCTGCAGCAGGATGGTCTCGCCATTGGCGCAGGCCAGGGTGGTGGTGACGACGTCGCCCAGCTTGAACGCCACCTTGGTGCTGGGATGGGTGTTGCCGCCACTCTTGGCCACGGTGTAGTCGTGCAGGCCGCGGGCCTTGCTGGCGAAGGCGTTGAGATGGGTGATGCGGTTGCCGCGGTTGATGCCGGCGTACATCGCGCACGGGCCGATGCCGTGGCTGGGATACAGCTCGCCGTTGCGCTGCACCGAGTGCGCGGTGCGCCAGCGCGCTTCGCTCCAGCCCTTGGCACCGAACTCCACGCCGCTGTCGTAGGGCTGGTCCGGGTCGCCGGAGTTGAACTTCACCCCGCGCAGATCGTGCTGGTAGCCGGCTTGCAGATGTACCAGTTCGCCGAACAGGCCCTGCCGCACCATCTGCAGCGCGGCCATCACGTCGCGGCGGTAGCAGACGTTCTCCAGCAGCATGTACGGGGTGCCGGTGGCGAGTTGGGCGTTGAGCACGTCCCAGTGGTCCTGCAGGGTGATGCCGGCCACCACTTCGCAGCCGACCGCCACGCCGGCTTGCATCGCCGCGATCGCCATCGGCGCATGCCATTCCCAGGGCGTGGCCACGATCACACCATCCAGGCCCTTGTGCGCGAGCACGCGCTTCCAGGCGCTGGAGTCGCGGTCCTGACCGTAGGCGGTGGGTGCGGGCTTGCCGGCCTTGGCGACCATGGACATGGCGCGGCCGAGCATGATCGGCTCGCTATCGCACAGGGCGACCAGGTCCACGTCGTCGCGGCGCAGCAGTTCGGTCAGCAGCACCTGGCCGCGCATGCCGGTGCCGATCATGGCCAGGCGCAGGGTGCGCTTGCGCGCCCAGGCCGGTGTCTGCGGCAGCAGGCTGCCGGCGGCGATGGCGGCACCGGCGGCGATGAAGTCGCGTCGTTTCATGATGTGCGGTCTCCTCTTGGATGCGCGCCGGCGTCGGCCGGCACGCATGCTGCTGCGGGTGCGCTCACTTGAAGCGGTAGCCGATGGTCACGCTGTAGCCGCGGCCGAAGATGGTGGCGTAGTCGCTGGAATCGCCCAGGAAGCTGTTCGGATCGTAGAACGGCAGGCGGTCGAACAGGTTCTTGACGGTGAAGCTCAGGTTCCAGGCGTCGTCCGGGCGCCAGGTGACGCTGAGGTTGGCGGTCCACCACGACGGCGCGCCATCGCACTTGCTCGGCTGCAGCTTGAGGTAGCCGGCGGTGCAGGTCTGCGGGTTGTTGTCCTCGGCGTCGATCCGGTCGGTGGCCCACTTGGTGCCGCCGACGTAGTTGACGAACATGCTGGTGGTGACCTGGCGGTAGGTCCAGTCGGCGTTGAGCGTGGCGCGCAGGCGCGGGTTGTTGTAGTAGCCGACCACGTCGCCGTAGTACCAACCGCTGTCCTGGTCCATGTAGAAGCGGTTGCGGTTGGCGATGGTGGCGGCCAGGCCGATGTTCAGCCCGTCCCACTGGCCGAGCGAGAAGCGGCTGCGCGCGTCGATGTCGAAGCCGTCGACCAGGGTCTTGCCGCGGTTGCGGTACTGGCCGACCACACTGGCGACATTGCCCACGCTGTAGCCCGGCAGCGTGCCCGGGCAGGCCACGCCACTGGCCGGATCGGCGCACATCGCCGCCAGCTGGGCGAGGTTGGCGCGGTCGCTGTCGGTGATCGGCGAGCGGGTCATGGCGGTGATGTCGCCGGCGCGGCGGTAGTCCGGGGCGACGATCTCGTTGTCGCGGTAGATGAACCAGTAGTCGGCCGAGACCGACAGCCAGTTGGCCGGCTCGTAGACGAAACCGAGCGTGGCGATCTTGGCCTTCTCCGGCTTCAGGTCCGGGTTCGGCTGGGTCATGCGCGCCACGGTGCGGCTGCAGTCGGCATTGAGCAGACTCTTGGCCAGATCCACGTCGCCGCTGCGGCGCGACTGCAGCAGCAGGTTGGCGATGGCGTTGGTCTCGCCGCAGCGCACCTCGTCGCGATAGCCGCCCAGCTGCGCATAGACGCCGCCGCTGCCGGACTCGGCGAGGCTGGGCGCACGGAAGCCGGTGGAATAGGTGCCGCGCAGCAGCAGTTGCTCGAAGGCCTGGTACTTGAAGCCGACCTTGGGCGCGAGGTTGGTACTGAAGTTCGGGTACTTGTCGGCGCGCAACGCGGCGTCGAGTTCCAGCTTGTCGGTGATCGGCGCGACGGTCTCGGCGAACAACGCATAGGTGTTGCGCTTGCCATCGAACCAGGAGCCGCCCTGCTGGGTGATCAGGCCGTTGGCCGCGTCCGGGTTGCCGGGGGTGTAAAACGTCTCGCGGCTGGCGTTGAAGCCGAACGCGGCGCGCATCTCGCCGGCCGGCAGTTGGAACAGCGGGCCTTCGATCTTGCCGTCGAGGGTGTGCAGGCGCGTCCACGATTCGATGTCGAAGGTGGGGAATGCTTGGCGGATCAGCGCGGCGTTGGCGGCGCTGATCTCGCCGAACCTGTACGCCGGGTGGTCGGAGATGATCACCCGGCCGGTGCCCGGGTCGATGGTGAACGGGCCGAACGCCTTCTCGAAGCCTTTCACGTTGACGTTGACGGTCTGGTAGGTGACCGAGTGGGTGCCGGCGGTGGCGAAGGCGGTTTCCCAGTTCCAGTCGCCGAAGCTGCCGCGCGCGCCGCCGAGCACGCGGTAGCTCTTGTCGGTGTTGCGCTGGCCGAAGTAGTCGGGGCCGGCGTCCTGCAGCAGGTACTGCAGGCCGACCACCCCGCCCATCATCGCCTTCAACTGCGGGCTGGCATGGTTGTACTCGTTGTTGGGCCCGAGGAACGGATACAGGAACCGGTTGACGGTGTTGCCGGTGTTGCGCGAGAACCAGCTGGTGGGGTTGCCGGTGGTGGTGTTGAACGCGCGTGGGGTGCCGCCGTTGGCGCGCAGGTCGATGTCGGTGTAGGTGGCCTCGGCGAACAGTTCGGTGCTGGCGCCGACCAGGAAGGTGCCGTTGAGGTAGGCGGTGTTGCGTTCGGACTTGGCGCCGGCGTCGATCTCGTTGTTCAACCAGGTTTCCCACACGCAGCGCGGGCCGGCGGCCTCGCTGGTCAGCACGTTCTGGCAGCCCGGTGCGGCTTCCTGCACGCGGCGCCCGGTGACCGGGTCGAAGGCGAAGTAGCTGCCCGGGTTGAACTGGCCCGGCTTGCTGCCCACGCCCAGGCGCAGGTTGGTCAGGTAGTTGGGATTGTTGACGTAGTACTGCGCCGGGCGCTTGTCGTAGAAGTCGCGCAGCGGGATCGCGTCGCGCCGGTACACGTTGACCGCGCCGTAGACGTTGAAGCGGTTCTCGGTGAGGTCGCCGAAGCCGGCGGTGATGCTGGCCTGGTGTTCGCCGTAGGACTCGATGCGGGTGGAGGTGTCGTTGCTGAAATTGATCTCCGCGCCCTGGAAGTTGCGCTTGGTGATCACGTTGATGACGCCGGCCACCGCGTCGGTGCCGTACACCGCCGAGGCGCCGTCGGTCAGCACTTCCATGCGCTCGATCGCCGCGGCCGGGATCGCATCGATGTTGACGAACTGGGTCTGGAAGCCGGCCGGCGCGCCGTAGTACGACAGGCGGCGGCCGTTCAACAGCACCAGCGTGCCCTGCGCGCCGAGGCCGCGCAGATTGGCCTGCGAGGCGCCATCGGAGCCGGTGAACAGCGAGCGCGCGTCCTGTTGCGCCGGGCGTGCCGCGGGCAGGTTGTCGAGCACCTGCAGCAGGGTGCGCGCGCCCATCGCCTGGATGTCCTGCTTGCTGATCACCTGCACCGGCGAGGCGGTCTCCACGTCGGTGCGGCGGATGTTGGAGCCGGTGACTTCGACCCGGGCCAGGTCGGTGGCGGCCTGACTGTCCTGTGCGGCGGCTGGCTGCAGGGCGGCGAGCAGGACACCGGCGATGGCCAGGGTCAACGGAGCGAGCGGGCGACAGCGGGGATGGCGGTGACGGGCGGGCAACATCGGGGTTCTCTCCTGGCAGGGTGCGGCGCGAACGCGGAATCGGCGGGCAAAGCGCTCCCGGGCCACGGCCGGGCGGCCGCAGTCGGGAAAGGCGGGGGAGGAGCGGTGTTACGGGGCGGTCATGGGGCGACGAAGCTGGCGGTGTCGCCCTCCTGACCGATCAGCACGGCGTTGGCCCAATTGGCGCAGACCTGGGCAGGCTCCGGCCCCTGCGCGCCGAGCGTGCGCAGGCTCAGCGTGGACAGGCCGCGGATGTCCAGTTCCGGCTTGACCACGCCCGGCGCGCTGACCAGACCGCTGTCGTAGAGCAGGCGGCCATCGCCCCAGACCTGGAACTGCAGGCCGCCGGCGCTGCGGCAGGCGTCGTCGATGCCCAGGTCGGCGCGCAGCAGGCGCCAGTCGCCGTGCAGGCGCAGGTCGAGGCGGCTGTCGGCGCCCACGCCCAGGCCGCGGCGGAACTGCAGCCCGTTCATGCGCATGCCGGCATCGCCGCGCAAGGCCTGGTCGGCGCGCACGCGACCGGCCAGCGCCGCCGGCAACGCCAGTTCGGACAAGTAACGCTGCTGCGCCGGCCGCTCCGGCGCCGGGTGCTCGAGGATGTGGAAGGTGGACAGCGCGATCGGGCCGACGTCGCGCGGCTGCAGCGCGTCGAAGGCGCGCGGGCGGCGCTGCGCGGCGACGACCATCGGATCGTTGCTGTCGGCGCCGTCGCCCTCGGGGTTCTGCACGCTCAGCACGCGGAAGCGCAGCAGGCGGCCGGCATGCGCGGGGAAGTCGATGCGCTGCATGCCTTCCTGCAGGCGCAGATGGCCGCGCGCCACCGGCTCGCCCCATTCGCCATTGCTGTCGCCCAGGTAGACCTCGTAGTCGCGCACCTGGCCGTGCTTCCAGTTCTTGTCGTTGCGCGGCGCCAGCTCGATGCCGTCGATCATCTTGCGCTCGCCAAAACCGATCACCCATTCGTGCGCGCCGGTGCGCACGGCCTGGTTGCGCACGCTGCGGAACCAGGTGCCCGGGTCGTCGTCGAAGGCGTTCTCCAGCGGATGGCCGGGCTCCTCGGCCGGGCGGTTGACCACCAGCAGGCTGTCGGCGGGCAGCGCGCGGCCCAGCTCCGGCGCCGGCGGATAGGCGTCGTCGGCCGCAGCGGCGGCGACCGGGAAGTCCAACCGCAGCTGCAGGGGCTGGCGGATGTCCTGCACGGCGGTGCGCACGTGCACGGTGCCGCGGCGCTCCGTGGCGTCGAAGTACCAGCCTTCGCTGGCCTGGGCGAAGGCCGCGGCGTCGGCGAGCGCGGGCAGCGCGCGTTCGCCGACCTGCACCGACCGCGGCGCCTGCCGCGCGAGCACGCGCAAGGCATAGCGGCGCTGCGACAGCTGTCCGGCGTAACGGCCTTGCACCGGATCGATCCATACCTGCACCGGGCCGCTGCCCTGCGCCGGCGCCTGCATGCGCACCACCTGCGTGCTGGACTCGCCCTGCTGGTAGCGGCGGGTGTTGCCGTCGTCCTCGTACAGCGTGTACTGCGAGGCCCCCTGCGGATACAGGTCGAAGGTCACCTCGTCCAGCGGCTTCTCGCCGTCGTACAGCATCGCCGGGTACATCGGCAGGATCGCGCCGGCACGCACGAACAGCGGCAGCGTGGCCAGGTCGACCTGGCGATCGAGCTGACGGCCATCGGCGCCGGCCTGCACGCGGCGGCCGTCCCAGTAGTCGATCCAGCCGCCGGCCGGCAGATGGATGTCGCGCCGCCAGCCGCGGCTGGCCGCCTGGCTGCGGTATACCGGCGCCACCAGCAGGTCGCGGCCGAGCAGGAACTGGGTCTTGTAGGTCTCGTCCTGCGCGTGCGGATCGCGTGGGTCCTCCCACATCAATCCGCGCACCGGCGGCGCGCCGGTCTGCGCGGCGTCGTGCACCAGGCCGTACATGTACGGGGTCAGGCGCATTTTCAGCTTCAGGTAATCGCGGTTGATGCTGCGGTACGGCTCGTCGTACCACCACGGATGCTTGCGCGCGTTCGACGACCAGCCGCTCATGCCCATCAGCACCGGGGTGAAGGCCTTCCACTGCAGGTCGCGGGTGAAGGTCTCGGCGCTGCCGCCGAAGATCGCATCCACGTCGCCGGCGGCGTAGGCCATGCCCGACAGGCCGGAGCCGATCAGGGTCGGCACGTGCCAGCGGATGTAGTCCCAACTGCTGCTCTGGTCGCCGGTCCAGGCCACCGCGTAGCGCTGGATGCCGGCCCAGCCCATCACCGTCCACAGGAACGGGCGCGCATCGGAGTTGGCGAGGATGCCGTCGTAGGCCTGGTGGTTGGCGTCCATCGCGAACTGGTAGCCCTTGCCGGTCCAGGCCACGTCCAGCTTCTGCACGCGGCTGCCGGCCTTGCCGACTTCCCAGGCGATCTTGTCCACGCCGTTCTCGGTCCACAGGCCGGTGCGGAAGCCATAGCGGGCCAGGCCCTGCACGGTCTCCGGCAGCCTGGTGTAGCCGCAGCCGTAGCCGTCGTTGGGCAGGATCCAGCCGCCGGGCATGTCGTGCTCGCGGTATTGCCGCGCCACGCTGTCGACCACGTCCGGGGTGGTGCCGGTGGGGCCGTCATGCCAGCCGTCGGGCACGGTGCCGGGCTTCTTGGCGTTGTCGCCGTCGTTGTAGCAATCGGCATCGCCGTAGGACAGCGACCAGCGCGCCAGCATGCTCGGGCGGCCGGTCAGCCGGGTATAGCGCTCGATCAGGGCCGGCAGGTCGGCGCCGACGAAGTAGTAGGCGTCGAAGCGGTCTTCGCGATGCAGCAGCGTGGCCTGGTCGGGCTGGCGCAGGTCATAGCTGCCGTCGCTCCAGGTATTGCGCAGCATGCCCCAACCGCGGCTGCTAAGCAGCATCGGCGCCGGGCTCGGGCGATCGCCCTCCTCCCAGCCGCCGGAATACGACACTTCCAGTTCGCGGCCCTTGAACTCGAAGCGCCCGTTCTGCTGGCCGCCGCCGTAATAGGCTTCGTCGGCCTGCGAGGACAGCACCTGCACGCTCTGCGTGGCGTCCAGGTCCAGCGGCTGCAGTTCCTGCCACAGCGCGATCGCGCGGCCCTGTTCCAGCCGCTCCAGGCGCAGTCGCAGCGGTTGCCGCTGCACGTGCAGCACCAGCGCGTCGGTGCGCACGCGCAGCTCCTGCGCATCGTCTTCCAGCTGCGCCTGCACCGCGGCCTTGGGCTGCGGCAGCACGATCGGCGTGGCCTTGTCGCCAGCGCCGGTGAGCGTGCCGTGGCGCCCGGCCTGCACGCGCACGATGTCGGCCGCCGGCAGTTCGATGCGCAGGCGCACGCCGCGGTCGGTCTGCAGGTCCCAGCCTTGCACGCCGTCGCGGCTGGCGCTGGCGGCGACCGTGCGCAGGTTGCCGACCGGCTCGGCCACGGCGCTGGCCGCCACCAGCAGCAGGGCCGGCAGCGCGATCGCCGGCAACAGCGGCGAGCGACGAACGCGGTTCTCCACACGACCCCCAAACCCGTTTCCCCGGGCGTTTCGAAAGCGTTGCGCCGACTCTAGGCCAGGAATTTGAAAGATGTCAATAAATTGAAAGCAAAAAACAAGATTTATTTTGGCAAAACGAAAGATATTGCCTCGCATGACTTTGCTTTCCGCTCGGCAGAATCGGCTGATCCGGCTTGCGATAGCGGTATCCAATTGCACCTTTCGTTTTAAGGCGGGCGATCCGCAAGCACATTGGGCACAGGTAAATACTTTCTTTTTTCTTTCGATGTTTGACATTTCGAAAGAAAAGCCGGATGGTGCGCTGGCCCAACAGGAACCACCGCATGGACCTCCTTCCGCTTTCCGATGCATCCGCCTGGCAGCGCCTGGGCGGGGCCGATACCGCCCGCGAGATCGCCCAGCAGCCGGCGCTGTGGCGGACCCTGGCGCAGGATCTGGCGCAGGCCAGCGACCGCCTGCAGGCCTTCCTCGGCGACCGCCTCGCCGATCCGAACCAGCGCGTGCTGTTCACCGGCGCCGGCAGTTCCGGCTTCATCGCCGAGATGGTGGCCGACGCGATCAATGCGCAGTGGCCGGCCGAGGTGCGTGCGGTGCACACCACCAGCCTGCTGACCCATCCGGCGCTGTACCTGCAGCGCGCGCGGCCGACCCTGCTGGTGTCGTTCGGGCGCAGCGGCTCCAGCCCGGAAAGCGTGGCCGCGGTGGAGCGCGTGCGCAGCGACGTGGACGACGCGCGCTTCCTCGACATCACCTGCAACGCCGATGGCGAACTGGCCCGCCGCGGCGCCGGCCGCGCCGACACCTGCACCCTGCTGATGCCGCCGGCCAGCTGCGATCGCGCCTTCGCCATGACCAGCAGCCTGACCTGCATGCTGCTGGCGGCGCTGAGCGTGTTCGAGCGTGCGCCATGGGAAACGCGCAGCGCGCGCCTGCAGCGGCTGGCCGAATTGGCCGACCGCGGCCTGGCGCAATGGGATGGCGCGGTGGCGGCGCTGGCGCAGCGCCCGTTCGCGCGGGTGATCTATCTCGGCAGCGGCCCGCTGGAAGCGCTGGCGCGCGAGGCCGCGCTGAAGGTGCTGGAACTCACCGCCGGCCGCGTGCTGGCGCTGGCCAACACGCCGCTGGGCTTCCGCCACGGTCCCAAGTCCACGCTCGACCGCAGCACCCTGGTGGTGATGCTGCGCAGCGTGCAGCCGCTGGCGCGCCGCTACGAGCAGGACCTGCTCGACGAACTGCGTCGCGATGGCGTGGCCGGCCAGGTGCTGGCGATCGGCCCGCATGCGGACATCGGGGCCGGCGACGACCACACGCTCGCCGTCGCCGGCCTGGACGATCCGTGGCTGGCGCCGCTGTGGCTGGGCTTCGCGCAGCTGTTCGCGCTGCAGCGTTCGGCCGCGCTCGGCCTGACCCCGGACAATCCGTTCCCCGACGGCACCGTCAACCGCGTGGTCCAGGGCGTCACCATCCACCATGGCTGAGCACGGCGCGCCCACCTGCTACGGCCTCGACGTCGGCGGCAGCAAGATCGAGCTGGTGGCCTGCGACGCTGCGCTGCAGGTGCTGTGGCGGCGCCGCGTGGCCACGCCGCAGGGCGATTACGCCGGCTTCCTGCAGGCGGTGGTGGCGCTGGTGGCCGCGGCCGATGCCGCGCTCGGCCACCACGACAGCCCGCTCGGCATCGCCCTGCCCGGCGTGCGCGACCGCCGCAGCGGCCGCCAGCTGAGCGCGAACGTGCCGGCGCTGACCGGCCAGTGCGTGGCGCAGGACCTGCAGGCGCGGCTGCCGCGTCCGCTGCGCATCGGCAACGACCTGCAATGCTTCGCGCTGTCCGAGGCGTACGGCGGTGCCGCCGACGGCTACCCCAGCATGTTCGGCGCCATCCTCGGCACGGGCGCCGGTGGCGGCTTCTGCGTGCAGGGCCGCCTGCTCGCCGGCTGCAACGGCATCGCCGGCGAATGGGGCCACTGGAGCGTGCCCGGGCACCTGCTGCAGCGCCACCGCCTGCCGCTGCTGGACTGCGGCTGCGGCCTGCAGGGCTGCGTGGAGCGCTACGTGTCCGGCAGCGGCGTGGCGGCGATCGCGCGCCATCTCGGCAGCGACGCCGCCGACGCCAGCGCGGTGATCGCCCTGGCCGAGGCCGGCGATGCGCGCGCGCAGCAGGCGCTGGACATCCACCGCGACCTGCTCGGCCACAGCCTGGCCGCCGTGGTGCTGGCACTGGACCCGCACGTGATCGTGCTCGGCGGCGGGCTGTCGCAATACCCGCCGCTGTACCGGCAACTGCCCGACGCCATCGCCGCGCACCTGTTCGCCGGCGTGCAGGTGCCGCCGATCGTGCCGCCGCGCTTCGGCGATGCCGGCGGCGCCCGCGGTGCCGCGCTGCTGGCCTGCCATCCCGCCTATTCCTGATCCGCCGGAGTGTCCATGTCGCCCTTGCAGACCCTGCTCGCCTCCCACCGCGCCGGCGCCAACGTCGGCCTGTACAGCGTCTGCTGCAGCAACGACCAGGTGCTGCGCGCGGCGATGCAGGTCGCGCTGGCCCACGACACGCTGCTGCTGGTGGAGGCCACCTCCAACCAGGTCGACCAGTTCGGCGGCTACACCGGCATGACCCCGGCGCAGTACCGCGACTACGTCGGCGCACTGGCCGACACGGAAGGCTTCCCGCGCGCGCGGCTGATCCTGGGCGGCGATCACCTGGGCCCGAACGCCTGGCAGAAGGGGCCGGCCGCCGAGGCCATGGCGCATGCGCGCGTGCTGATCGCGCAGTACGTCGCCGCGGGCTTCCACAAGATCCACCTGGACTGCAGCATGGCCTGCGCCGACGATCCGGTGCCGCTGCCCGATGCCGTCGTCGCTGCGCGGTCGGCCGAACTGGCCGAGATCGCCGAGCGCACCGCCGCCGCACATGGGCTGCCGCCGCCGGTGTACGTGATCGGCACCGAGGTGCCGATTCCCGGCGGCGAAGCCTCGCTGGCCGGCGGCCTGCAGGTGACCACGCCGGCCGCGGCCGCGCAGACCCTGGCCATCCACCGGCAGGCCTTCGACACGCCGCCGCTGCGCGCCGCGTGGCAGCGGGTGATCGCGCTGGTGGTGCAGCCGGGCGTCGATTTCGACCACAGCCACGTGCACGACTACGACCCGGCCGCCGCCGCCGCGCTGGCCGATTTCCTCGAGCAGCAACCGCGCATCGTGTTCGAGGCGCACTCCACCGATTACCAGCGCGAGGACGCGCTGCACGCGCTGGTGCGCGACCACTTCGCCATCCTCAAGGTCGGCCCCGCCGCCACCTTCGCCTATCGCGAGGCGCTGTGCGCGCTGGCCGCGATCGAAGCCGAACTGCTGCCGGCGGCGCAGTGCTCGCAGCTGCCGCAGGTGCTGGACGCAGCGATGCAGGCGCAACCCGGATATTGGCAGTCCTACTATCCGGGCGACGCCGCCGCGCAACGCCTGCTGCGCCGCCATTCCTTCAGCGACCGCTGCCGCTACTACTGGGGCGAGCCGACGGTGCGCGCGGCGGTGGACACCTTGTTCGCCAACCTGGAACGGCATGCGCCGCCGCTGGTGCTGCTCAGCCAGTTCCTGCCCGAGCAGTACCGCGCGGTGCGCGCAGGCCAGCTCGCCACTACCCCGGCGGCGCTGGTCCAGCACCGCGTCGGCCTGTGCCTGGGCGAATACGCCCGCGCCTGCAGTGCCAACCGCGCCGGCGCGCGCCGGCCAAGCGCCGAAGCGGCTGCCGGCGTCGCGGCGAACGGCTAATCTTCCCGGTCGCCCGCGAATCCGAGAATGGCCATGCGCAACACCCGCTCCCGCCGCCAGCAGATCCTGCAGTCGCTGCTCGAACACGGCACGGTGCAGGTTGCCGATCTGGTGGAACGCTTCGACGTGTCGGCGGTGACCATTCGCGCCGATCTCAACCATTTCGAGGCGCAGGGCCTGGCCACCCGCACCCACGGCGGCGCCACGCTGGTGCGCACGCCGCCGCAGGAGCAGGACATCCACGAAAAGGACGCGCTGAACCTGCCGCTGAAGGAATCGATCGGCGCCTGCGCCGCGCGCATGGTGCAGCCCGGCGCCAACATCATCATCGACTCCGGTTCGACCACGATGACCCTGGCCCGGCATCTGCGCGGGCACCGCGACGTCACGGTGATGACCAACGGCCTCAACATCGCCTGGGAACTGGCCAACGCGCCCGGCATCAACGTGCTGCTCACCGGCGGCCAGTTGCGCCAGCAATCGCTGTCGCTGCAGGGCAGCCAGGCCGAGGCCAGCCTCAACGCCTACGGTTTCGACACGCTGTTCCTGGGCGTGGACGGCCTGGACCTGCAGTTCGGCCTGACCACCCACGACGAGGCCGAAGCGCGGCTCAACCACCGCATGGTCGAGCGCGCGCGGCGCATCGTGGTGCTGACCGACGCCTCCAAGTTCGGCCGGGTCAGCCTGCACCGCATCGCCCGCCTGGACCAGATCCACGCCATCATCACCGACGCCGGCATCGACGAGGCCACCCGCGAGGGGCTGCAGCGGCTGGGCATCGAGGTGATCGTCGCCGAGCCCGCGCCATGACCGATACGCGTTCCCTGCACGGCCGCCTGCTCACCCCGCTGGGCTGGCGCCGCGGCCACGTCCACTTCGACACCCACGTGCGCCGGCTGCAGGTGGACGACCACAGTGGCGGCGACGATCCGCAGCTGCCGCTGATCCTGCCGGGCTTCGTCGACCTGCACGTGCACGGCGCCGCCGGCGTGGACCTGATGCAGGGCGGCGACGCGGCGCGGCGCATCGCCCGCGCTCACCTGCGCTTCGGCACCACCACCCTGCTGGCGACCACCATGACCGCCGGCGTCGAGGAGATCGCGCACGCACTGCGCGGCGTCGCCGCGACCATGGCCGCGCCCGATGCCGACGCGGCCTGCATCGCCGGCGTGCACCTGGAAGGCCCCTTCATCAGCCCGCAGCGGCTGGGCGCGCAGCCCGACCGCACGATCGAGGCCAGCCTCGCCCTGGTCCAGCAGTGGCAGGCGCTGGCGCCGATCCGGGTGCTGACCCTGGCGCCGGAGATCGGCGCGCACACCGCGCTGATTCCGGCGCTGACCGCACTGGGCATCCGCGTGCAGCTCGGCCACAGCGCCGGCAGCTACGAGGACGGCGTGGCGGCGCTGCAGGCCGGCGCGGCCGGCTTCACCCACCTGTTCAACGGCATGACCGGCGTGGACCACTATCGCCCCGGCATCGCCGCCGCGGCGCTGGCGCATGCGCAGTACGCCGAACTGATTCCCGACCTGCAGCATGTGCATCCCGGCGTGATTCGCCTTGCCGCGCGCGCGATCCCGCGCCTGTACGCGGTGACCGACGCCACCGCCGCCACCGGCATGCCCGACGGCGAATACGCACTGGGCGAGCAGCGCGTGCACAAGTGCGGCGGCTGCGTGCGCCTGGCCAGCGGCTCGCTGGCCGGCAGCGCACTGACCATGGATCAGGCGTTGCGCAACCTGGTGCAGGCGGGCCTGGAACTGGCCGATGCCGCACAGCGCGTGTCCACCTTCCCGGCCGACTACCTGGGCCTGGGCGACCGCGGCCGCATCGCCCCCGACGCCCGCGCCGACCTGGCGGTGCTGGACAGCGACCTGCGCCTGCGCCAGGTGGTGGTGGGTGGGCGCATGCTGGATCTGCACGCGCATCACTGATCGCCGTGCGCGGCTGCGCGGTGCTGGCCAGCGGTGGTGCACGCAGACGCCGCCGAGTGGACGGCAAGGCATCGTCCAGGACGTGCGTCGGGATGGAAGGGCGCCGCTGATCCGCCGGATGCAGCTTGCGCCTCCGTGGCAGGAGCGGCGTCAGCCGCGACGGGCGTACCCGCTAAGGCCGGTCGCGGCTGAAGCCGCTCCTATGACGGGTTTCCGGGCTGTGGGAGTGTCCTGAAGTCCCCCCACACCTTCTTCCTCCAGCGCATCGGCAGTGCTGTCGGAGCATCGGGCCACGCATAAAAAAGGCGCAGCCTCGCGGCTGCGCCAGCGTGTCGCACGTGCCGGGAGAGAGGCGGCGCGTGCGACCCGTGACCGGGCCTCAGCCCTGGATCACTTCACCTCGAACGTCTGCGGCGTGCCCGCCGCCTGACCGTTCACGGTGACCTCGGCCTTGTACTGGCCGGCCGGCCAGCCCTTGGGATTGGTGAACTCGAAGTTGGTGGTGTCGGCACCGCTGGTATTGAGCGTCTCGGTGCGCTCGCCGGCGGTCTGGCCGTCCTGGAACACCAGCTTGGCGCCGACGTTGGCGTTGGTCGCCGAGCCCTCGGTCTTCACCGAAACGATGATCTTGTCCTTGCTGGCGAGCGTGGTCATCGGCGCGACGGACTTGTCCGCGGCGGCAGTGTTGCCGACAGCGACGGCGGCCACGTTCACCGCATTGGCGCCTGCGGCGGCCGGCGCCGGCTGCTCCGCCGGGGCTGCGGCTGCGGCCGGACCCGGCATCTGCTCGGTCGGCGCGGACGAGGTGGGATCGGGCGACACGGTCTGTTGCTGCTCCTGCTTCTTGCAGCCGGCCAGTGCCAACGCGCCGACCAGGGCGATCATCAAGGGCGAAAACGCGGAGATCGAGCGGGTCTTCATCGGTGGGGACTCCTGTCGGAATAACGAAAGGTGGTGGTGGCGACGCCTCAGGCGCCGGCCGGCAGCTTGAGGGTCTGGCCGGGATAGATCTTGTCGGGGTCGGCCAGCACGTCGCGGTTGGCCTCGAAGATGCGCGTCCAGGCGTTGCCGTCGCCGTAATGCAGCTTGGCGATCTTGGATAACGAATCGCCAGGCTTGACCACGTACACCTGCTGCACCTGCTCGGCGGTGCTGTCGACCTTGCTCTGCACGGCGGAAAAATCCGCCTTCTGTACGACGTCGGCGGTGGTGTCCACCTTGGCGGTGACCGCCGAGAAATCGGCGCGCTTGTCACTGTTCATCGCGTGGCTTCCTGCGTGATGGGACGCTGCCACGGTGTCACAGGATTTGTTAAAAAAGGATCGCGCGGCCGTGAACCGCGAGGCTGCGGTTCAGGCGCGCAGCGCGCATTCCAACGCGGCGAAATGTGTCGCTCAAACGCTCGGGACCGTGCATGCCAGCGGGACCGCGGGCACTCGCCACCATCGCCATGTGGGCGCATCGTCCAGGCGACGACTGCGCGAAGCCCGGTCTGCCGCAGAGAAGCTGACGACAGCGCTCCCCTCAGGGCGCTCCTTGTGGGAGGGACTTCAGTCCCGACTGCAGCACGCTCGGCCGCGTCGATGATGTCGCGCGTCGCGGCCGATGGTGCAATCGCAGTGTCAGCGCTGGCCTACTGACGCAGATCGCGCAGGAAGCTCAGCGGTTCGGCCACGTCCGCGGTGGCGCGCCAGGGATTGATGTCCAGCCCGCCGCGGCGGGTGTAGCGCGCCTCCACCTGCAGCGACTGCGGCCGGCAGCGGGTCATCAGGTCGTGGAAGATGCGTTCCACGCACTGCTCGTGGAAGCCGGCGTGCTCGCGGAAACTGATCAGGTAGCGCAGCAGGCCTTCGCGGTCGATGCGGCCGCCGCGATAGCGCACATGCAGCGAGGCCCAGTCCGGCTGACCGGTGACCGGGCAGTTGGATTTGAGCAATTCGCTGGTCAGGGTTTCCTCGACCACGTCGCCGTCGGCAGCGGACAGGAAGTCCGGACGCGGCGGACCGTAGCAGTCGATGGCGATGTCCAACGCATCGAGCGACTCGCCCTCGCCCAGCGTGTCCATCGGCGGCAGGCCGAACTCCATCGCCACGTCGGCACCGGCGCGCGCCGACAGGTCGGTGACGATGCAACTGCGCAGCGCTTCAGCGCTGTTGAAGCGCATCGCGTTGAGCGAGTTGAGATAGAGCTTGAGCGATTTGGATTCGATCAGGTTGGGCGAGGCGCACGGCACGTGCAGGGTCGCGGTGGCGACACAGGGCTTGCCCTGCGCATCGAGCCAGCTCAGTTCGTAGGCGTGCCAGCGGTCCACGCCGAAGAACGGCAGCGCCGCGGGGTCGAGACCGATCTCGGTGCGCGCCGCAGCGCGCGGGATGGGAAACAGCAGCGCGGGATCGTACTGCGACGGGTAGGCGACCTCGCGGCCGAGACTGGAATCCTGGGGGGTGTTCATGCCGTGCAGTGTAGCGGGCGCGTTCTGGCTGGGAGGTGTATGGGGCGGGGATTCGGGATTCGGGAGTGGCAAAAGCAAAATCTGGCTCACTTGGATCGACGTGTTTGCGTCGATGCGAGGCGTTGCACGTCGCGACCGAGATCGCTTCCACAAAGGCTCACCGCGAGCCCCCCGGATGCACTGTGGGAGGGACTTCAGTCCCGACGCATTGCGCCATCGGCAAGCGCGCCACTCGCGCCTCGCGCCTGCATGACGGTTGACTCCCCGGGGACGATCGAGCGCCGCTCCAACGGATATGCGATGGGGCAGCACCGATGACGATTCCCTAAGCCGCCGCACCCACGCGCTTGCGAATCCCCAATCCCGACTCCCCAATCACTGCTTCAAATAATCCAGCGTCACCTGCAGCATCGCGCGCAGGCCGACGTCCAGGGCGGTCTCGTCGAGCAGGAACTGCGGCGAGTGGTTGCTGGGCGCGGTGGCCGGGTCGATGCCGGGGCCGGTGGCGCCGACGAAGAAGAACATCGACGGCACCTGCTGCGCGTAGAACGAGAAATCCTCCGCGCCCATCTGCAGCGGCGGTTCGTAGACGTTGCCGGCGCCGACCACTGCCCGCAGGCTGGGCAGCATGCGCGCAGTCAGCGCCGGGTCGTTGACCGTGGCCGGGTTGCCGTCCTGGTCGGGCACGTGCGCCTCGGCCTTGGCGCCGTGCGCGGCGGCGGTGTGCTCGGCCACGGTCTTGAGGTCGGCGAAGATCTGCTGGCGCATGCCCTCGTCGAAGGTGCGGATGGTGCCGACCATCTCCACGTCGTCGGGGATGATGTTGTAGCGGATGCCGCCCTTGATCGCGCCGAAGCTGAGCACCGCCGGCTGCTTGGACAGGTTGGCGCGTCGGCTGATCACCGTCTGCGCCGCGCCGATCAGGTCGGCGCTGGTCACGATCGGGTCGATGCCGTTCCACGGCGCCGAGCCGTGGGTCTGGCGGCCGATCACCTTGATGCTGAAACGGTCCGAGGCGGCCATCAGCGGGCCGCCGCGCACCGCGATCTTGCCGGCCTGGACGCTGGAGAACACGTGCAGGCCGAACATCGCCTGCGGCTTGAAGTCGCGGAACAGGCCTTCCTTGAGCATCAGCGAGGCGCCGCCCTCTTCGTTGCCCGGCGCGCCCTCCTCCGAGGGCTGGAACACCAGCATGACCTCGCCCGGCAGCTGCGCGCGCATCGCCACCAGCGCCTCGGCGACGCCGAGCAGGATCGCGGTGTGCGCGTCGTGGCCACAGGCGTGCATCACCCCCACGGTCTCGCCGCGGTACTCGCTGGTGGCCTTGGAGGCGAACGGCAGGCCGGTCTGCTCGGTCACCGGCAGCGCGTCCATGTCCGCGCGCAGGGCGATCTTCGGTCCCGGCAGCGCGCCTTTGACGATGGCCACCACGCCATGATGGGCGATGCCGGTCTGCGGCTTCAGGCCCAGCGCGCGCAGCCGTTCGGCGACCTTGGCGGCGGTGCGCTCCTCGCGGTTGGACAGCTCCGGGTGCTGGTGGAAGTCGCGCCGCCACTCCACCACCTTGGCCTGCAACCTGGCCGCGGCGGCCGTCACCTCCGGGCGCTCGGCGCTCTGCGCCCAGGCCAGGGCGGGGACGGCGAACAGCATCGCGGACAGCAGGCGGGACAGGCGCGGCATGGCAGGGCTCCAGATCGGGACGCAACGGGCGTTCAGTCACTGTAGTGCATCGGCCGCCAGCGAGGGGCGGCCACGGATCCCGCTGCGGACAAAAAACCCTTGCGAATCCGTGTCAACCGATGCGCCGCCTGCGCGTTGCGAGAGCGGACGACCGGCCTTGCCCGCCCGCAGGGTCTGTCCCTTCAGTCATGGTCCAATCGCAACGCGCCGGCGATATGCTTTCTCGCTCGTCACCAGCCACTGCGGGAGGGCCCTCCACCCCGCCTCGCCACAGGAGTTTCCCCGGATGTCGCGTTTCTGGAAGATTGCGCTGCTGATCCTCGCAGCGGTGGCCGTGGTGGTGGTGGGCATGCGCGTCATGCGCGGCGGACATCACAAGGGCGGCGGCCCCGGTGACGGCATGGGCGACGACAGCGACAACACGCCGGTCCCGGTGACGGTCGTCGCCGCCACCCACCAGGCGGTGCCGATCTACGCCACCGCCACCGGCACGGTGACCGCGCTGAGCACCGTCACCGTCAGCCCGCAGGTCGGCGGCCAGCTGATGAGCCTGAATTTCCGCGAAGGCCAGGAAGTGAAGAAGGGCGAGCTGCTGGCGCAGATCGACCCGCGCTCGCTGCAGGCCAGCTACGACCAGGCCGCGGCGAGCAAGCGCCAGAACCAGGCGCTGCTGGCCACCGCGCGTTCCACCTTCCAGCGCTCCGACTCGCCGGCCTACCGCCAGTACGTGGCCAAGACCGACCTGGACACGCAGCGCAACCAGGTGGCGCAGTACGAAGCGGCGGTCGCCGCCAACGACGCGCAGATGCGTGCAGCGCAGGTGCAGCTGCAGTACACCCGCATCCTCGCCCCCAGCGACGGCATCGCCGGCATCCGCGGCGTGGACGTGGGCAACATCGTCAGCACCAGCAGCACCATCGTCACCATCACCCAGGTGCACCCGATCTACGTGACCTTCAACCTGCCGGAGATCCAGCTGCAGGACGTGCGCCAGGCGCAGGCGGCCGCGCCGCTGCCGGTGACCGCGCTGGACCGCACCGATGCGCATCCGATCGCCAGCGACGGCCAGGTCGACGTGATCGACAACCAGATCAGCGCCGACACCGGCACCTTCAAGGTCCGCGCGGTGTTCCCGAACGACGACCGCGCGCTGTGGCCGGGCCAGTTCGTCAACGTGCGCCTGACCCTGCGCACCGTAGCCGACGGCGTGGTGGTGCCGACCCAGGCGGTGCAGCGCGGGCCCAACGGCGACTACGTGTACGTGGTGCAGGCCGACAACACGGTCAAGATGCAGACGGTGAAGCAGGGCACGGAAGTGGGCGACAGCCACGTGCAGCTGACCGAAGGCCTGAAGGCCGGTGAGCGGGTGGTCACCGAAGGCCAGTTCCGGCTCAAGCCCGGCACCAAGGTGAACGCGCTGAAGCCGGGCGAAGCGCCGCCGGAGCCGACCGAGGCCGAACTGAAGGAGGCCGAGGGCAAGCAACAGCAGCGCGGCGGCGGACGCCGCGGCGGCGGCGGGCCGCGCTGAGCGTGCCGCGCACGCGGCGCGCGGCGGCAACGGCCCTGCCGCGCCTGCGTGGCGGGCGGCGGCCGGATCGCGCGCAGGCGGCGGCGTTCCCGCCCTGCGTCGCGATCGCGGCACGGGGCCACGGCCCCCGCTGATTCCGCCGTCTTTCCCGGCGCCGGCCTGGCCGCACCGGACTCTCACCAGCAAGGATCTTCCCCGTGGGCTTTTCGACGATCTTCATCCGCCGCCCGATCGCCACCACCTTGCTGATGGCAGGCGTGCTGCTGCTCGGCATCCTCGGCTACCGGCAACTGCCGGTGTCGGCGCTGCCGGAAATCGACGCGCCCAGCCTGGTGGTGACCACGCAGTATCCCGGCGCCAACGCCAGCACCATGGCCTCGCTGGTGACCACGCCGCTGGAGCGCCAGCTCGGGCAGATCTCCGGGCTGCAGATGATGACCTCCGACTCGTCGGCCGGCCTGTCCACGATCGTGCTGCAGTTCGCGATGGACCGCGACATCGACATCGCCGCGCAGGACGTGCAGGCGGCGATCCGCCAGTCCACCCTGCCCTCCTCGCTGCCCTACCAGCCGGTCTACAACCGGGTGAACCCGGCCGACGCGGCGATCCTCACCCTCAAGCTCAGCTCCGACACGCTGCCGCTGCGCGAGGTCAACAACTACGCCGACTCGATCCTGGCCCAGCGCCTGTCGCAGGTGCCGGGCGTGGGCCTGGTGTCGATCGCCGGCAACGTGCGCCCGGCGGTGCGCATCCAGGTCAATCCGGCGCAGCTGTCGAACATGGGCCTGACCCTGGAGGCGCTGCGCAGCGCGCTGACCCAGACCAACGTCAACGCGCCGAAGGGCTCGCTCAACGGCAAGACCCAGTCCTACAGCATCGGCACCAACGACCAGCTGTCCAGCGCCGCCGAGTACCGCGACACCGTGATCAGCTACCGCAACGGCGCGCCGGTGCGGCTGTCGGACGTGGCCAAGGTGGTGGACGGGGTGGAGAACGACCAGCTCGCCGCCTGGGCCGACGGCAAGCCGGCGGTGCTGCTGGAAGTGCGCCGCCAGCCCGGCGCCAACATCGTGCAGACGGTGGAGCAGATCCGCGCGATCCTGCCGCAGTTGCAGGGCGTGCTGCCGGCCGGCGTGCACCTGGACGTGTTCTCCGACCGCACCGAGACCATCCGCGCCTCGGTGCACGAGGTCAAGTTCACCCTGATCCTGACCATCGGCCTGGTGGTGGCGGTGATCTTCGTGTTCCTGCGCCGGCTGTGGGCCACCGTGATCCCGTCGGTGGCGGTGCCGCTGTCGCTGGCCGGCACCTTCGCGGTGATGGCCTTCGCCGGCATGTCGCTGGACAACCTGTCGCTGATGGCGCTGGTGGTGGCCACCGGCTTCGTGGTCGACGATGCGATCGTGATGATCGAGAACATCGTGCGCTACATCGAACAGGGCAAGAGCGGCCGCGAGGCCGCGGAGATCGGCGCGCGCCAGATCGGCTTCACCGTGCTGTCGCTGACCGTGTCGCTGGTGGCGGTGTTCCTGCCGCTGATCCTGATGCCCGGCGTCACCGGCCGCCTGTTCCACGAGTTCGCCTGGGTGCTGAGCATCGCCGTGGTGATCTCGATGCTGGTGTCGCTGACGCTGACGCCGATGATGTGCGCCTACCTGCTCAAGCCCGACGCCCTGCCCGAGGGCGAGGACGCGCACGAGCGCACCGCGGCGGCCGGCAAGACCACGCTGTGGTCGCGCACCGTGGGCGTGTACGAGCGCAGCCTGGACTGGGTGCTGGGCCACCAGAAGCTGACCCTGCTGGTGGCGCTGGCGACGATGGTGCTGACCGTGCTGCTTTATGTGGTGATCCCCAAGGGCCTGCTTCCCGAGCAGGACACCGGGCTGATCACCGGCGTGGTCCAGGCCGACCAGAACGTGGCGTTCCCGCAGATGGAGCAGCGCACCCAGGCGGTGGCCGAGGCGCTGCGGCGCGACCCGGCGGTGACCGGCGTGGCCGCCTTCATCGGCGCCGGCTCGATGAACCCCACCCTCAACCAGGGCCAGCTCAGCATCGTGCTGAAGCCGCGCAGCGACCGCGACAGCCTGGAAGACCTGCTGCCGCGGCTGCAGAAGGCGGTGGCCGGGCTGCCCGGCGTCGCCCTGTACCTGAAGCCGGTGCAGGACGTGACCCTGGACACCCGCGTGGCCGCCACCGAATACCAGTACTCGCTCTCGGACGTGGACAGCGCCGAGCTGGCGACCCAGGCCACGCGCCTGACCGAGGCGCTGCGCAAGCGCCCGGAACTGGCCGACGTGGACAACAACCTGGCCAACCAGGGCCGTGCGCTGGAACTGCACGTGGACCGCGAGAAGGCCAGCACCCTCGGCGTGCCGATGCAGACCATCGACGACACGCTGTACGACGCCTTCGGCCAGCGCCAGATCTCCACCATCTTCACCCAGCTCAACCAGTACCGCGTGGTGCTGGAAGTGGCGCCGGAGTTCCGCACCAGCACCGCGCTGCTCAACCAGCTGGCGGTGGCCAGCAACGGCAGCGGCGCGCTGACCGCCAGCAACGCCACCAGCTTCGGCCAGACCACTTCCAGCAACTCCTCCACCGCCACCGGCATCGGCGCGCAGAACACCGGCATCACCGTCGGCAGCGGCGGCACCGTGCCGCTGGCGGCGGTGGCCGAGGCCAAGCAGTCGACCACGCCGCTGGTGGTCAGCCACCAGCAGCAGCTGCCGGCGGTCACCGTGTCGTTCAACCTGGCGCAGGGCTACTCGCTGTCGCAGGCGGTGGCGGCGATCGAGGAAACCCGCGCGCAGTTGCAGTTGCCGCCGCAGTTGCATGCCGAGTTCATCGGCAAGGCCGCCGAATTCACCGGCAGCCAGACCGACGTGGTGTGGCTGCTGCTGGCCTCGGTGGTGCTGATCTACATCGTGCTGGGCGTGCTGTACGAGAGCTACATCCACCCGCTGACGATCATCTCCACGCTGCCGCCGGCCGGCGTCGGCGCGCTGCTGGCGCTGATGCTGTGCGGGCTGAGCCTGTCGGTGGACGGCATCGTCGGCATCGTGCTGCTCATCGGCATCGTCAAGAAGAACGCGATCATGATGATCGACTTCGCGATCGACGCACGCCGCGAGGGCGCCAACGCCCACGACGCGATCCGCCGCGCCTGCCTGCTGCGCTTCCGCCCGATCATGATGACCACCGCCGCGGCGATGCTGGGCGCACTGCCGCTGGCGCTGGGCGACGGCATCGGCTCGGAACTGCGCCGCCCGCTGGGCATCTCCATCGTCGGCGGCCTGCTGCTGTCGCAGCTGGTCACCCTGTACACCACCCCGGTGATCTACCTGTACATGGAACGCGCCTCCGAGCGCGTGCGTCGCTGGCGCGAGCGGCGTGCGGCGCGGGTGTCGATGGAGCGGCCGGCATGAGGGGGTTGAGAAGCCGGGACTCGGGACCCGGGACCCGGGACCCGCAAAGCGGGCTCCGCGCACGCCCGCAAAACAACGATGCTTCCGCGCTTGCCACTGAACAACAAAGCGACCAATTCGCACGGGTCCCGGGTCCCGAGTCCCGGGTCCCGGCTCTCCTGATCCCTGCCCCATGAACATCTCCGCGCCCTTCATCCGCCGTCCCATCGGCACCGCGCTGCTGGCCATCGGCCTGTTCGTGATCGGCATGATGTGCTACCTGCGCCTGGGCGTGGCGGCGCTGCCGAACATCTCGATCCCGGTGATCTTCGTGCAGGCCAGCCAGGCCGGCGCCGATGCCTCGACCATGGCCGCCACGGTCACCGCGCCGCTGGAGCGGCACCTGGGCCAGGTGCCGGGCATCGACACCATGCGCTCCTCCAGCTCGGAGGGGAACAGCCAGGTGTTCATGGTGTTCCAGAGCAGCCGCAACATCGATTCGGCGGCGCAGGACGTGCAGACCGCGATCAACGCCGCGCAGGCCGACCTGCCCTCCGGCCTGGCCACGCCGCGCTACCAGAAGGCCAATCCCAACGACGACCCGGTCATCGCCATCGCCCTGACCTCGGACACGCAGTCGGCCGACGAGCTGTACAACGTCGCCGATTCGCTGCTGGCGCAGCGCCTGCGCCAGATCACCGGCGTGGCCTCGGTGGACATCGGCGGCGCCTCCACCCCGGCGGTGCGGGTGGACGTGAACCTGCGCGCGCTCAACGCCATGGGCCTGACCCCGGACGACCTGCGCAACGCGGTGCGCGCGGCCAACGTCACCTCGCCCACCGGCTTCCTCAGCGACGGCGCCACCACCACGGCCATCGTCGCCAACGACGCGGTGGCCAAGGCCGCCGACTTCGGCCAGGTGGTGATCAGCCAGCAACAGGGCCGCGCGGTGCGCCTACGCGACATCGCCAACGTCTACGACGGCCAGCAGGACGCGTACCAGGCGGCCTGGTTCGGCGGCAAGCCGGCGGTGGTGATGTATGTGTTCACCCGCGCCGGCGCCAACATCGTGGAAACGGTGGACCGGGTCAAGGCCGAGATCCCGATGCTGCGCACCTACCTGCAGCCGGGCACGAAGATGACGGCGTACTTCGACCGTACCCCGACCATCCGCGCCTCGCTCAACGAGGTGCAGGCCACGCTGATGATCAGCCTGGCGATGGTGGTGCTGACCATGGCGCTGTTCCTGCGCCGGCTGGCGCCCACGCTGATCGCCGCGGCCACCGTGCCGCTGTCGCTGGCCGGCGCGGCGCTGGCGATGTACGTCATGGGCTTCACCCTCAACAACCTGAGCCTGCTGGCGCTGGTGATCGCGATCGGCTTCGTCGTCGACGATGCGATCGTGGTCATCGAGAACATCATGCGCCACCTCGACGAGGGCATGTCGCGGCTGGACGCGGCGCTGGCCGGCGCGCGCGAGATCGGCTTCACCATCGTCTCGATCACCGCCTCGCTGGTGGCGGTGTTCATTCCGATCCTGTTCGCCAGCGGCATGATCGGGGTGTTCTTCCGCGAGTTCACCGTCACCCTGGTCGCGGCGATCTGCGTCTCGGCGGTGGTGTCGCTGACGCTGACCCCGGCGCTGTGCAGCCGCTTTCTGTCCGCGCACGCCGAGCCGGAGCAACCCGGCCGCTTCGGCGCCTGGCTGGAGCGCATGCACGATCGCATGCTGCGCGTGTACACCGTGGCCCTGGACTTCTCGCTGCGCCACGCGCTGCTGCTGGCGCTGACCCCGCTGCTGCTGATCGCGGCCACGGTGTTCCTGGCCGGCGCGGTCAAGAAGGGCTCGTTCCCGGCGCAGGACACCGGCCTGATCTGGGGCCGCGCCACCTCCAGCGCCACGGTGTCTTTCGCCGACATGGTCAACCGCCAGCGCCGCATCACCGACATGCTGATGTCCGACCCTGCGGTGAAGATCGTCGGTGCGCGCCTGGGCAGCAGCCGCCAGGGCTCCAGCGCCAGCTTCAACATCGAGCTCAAGCGCCGCGACGAAGGCCGCACCGATACCACCGCGCAGGTGCTGGCGCGGCTCAGCGCCAAGGCCGACCGCTACCCCGACCTGCAGTTGCGCCTGCGCGCGATCCAGGACCTGCCCAGCGACGGTGGCGGCGGCACCAGCCAGGGCGCGCAGTACCGCGTCTCGCTGCAGGGCAACGACAACGCGCAGTTGCAGGAGTGGCTGCCCAAGCTGCAGGCCGCCCTGAAGCAGAACCCCAAGCTGCGCGACGTCGGCACCGACGTGGACAACGCCGGCCTGCGCCAGAACATCGTGATCGACCGCGCCCTGGCCGCGCGCCTGGGCGTGTCGATCGGCGCCATCGACGGCGCGCTGTACGGCGCGTTCGGCCAGCGCCAGATCTCCACCATCTACTCCGACCTCAACCAGTACAGCGTGGTGGTCAACGCGCTGCCGGACCAGACCGCCACGCCGGCGGCGCTGGACCGCATCTACGTGCCCGCGCGCAACGGCACGATGATCCCGCTGACCGCGGTCGCCCACCAGGTACCGGGGCTGGCGCCGTCGCAGATCACGCACATGAACCAGTACACGACGATGGACCTGAGCTACAACCTGGCGCCGGGCGTCAGCACCGGCGAGGGCGACGCGATCATCGCCGCCACCGTGGCCGGGCTGCGCATGCCCGGCGACATCCGCATCGCCGACGGCGGCGGCTTCGGCGTGCAGTTGCAGCCGAACTCGATGCTGGTGCTGGTGCTGGCCGCGATCGTGGTGGTCTACATCGTGCTGGGCATGCTCTACGAGAGCCTGGTGCACCCGGTGACCATCCTCTCCACCCTGCCGGCCGCCGGCATGGGCGCGCTGCTGGCGCTATGGGTCACCGGCACCGAGCTGTCGGTGATCTCGATGATCGCGCTGGTGCTGCTGATCGGCATCGTCAAGAAGAACGCGATCATGATGATCGACTTCGCCCTGGTCGCCGAGCGCGAGCACGGCAAGACCCCGCTGGAGGCCGCGCGCGAAGCCTGCATCGTGCGCTTCCGCCCGATCATGATGACCACGATGGTGGCGATCCTGGCCGCGGTGCCGCTGGCGGTGGGCCTGGGCGAAGGCTCGGAACTGCGCCGCCCGCTCGGCATCGCGATGATCGGCGGCCTGCTGATCTCGCAGAGCCTGACCCTGCTCAGCACCCCGGCGCTGTACGTGATCTTCTCCTGCCTGCGCGAACGCTGGTACGCCCGGCGCGCGCGGCGGCGCGAGCGGCGGCAGCTGCGGGTGGCCTGAAGGCCGGGAATCGGGAATAGAGAATGGGGAATCGGAAAAGCGAGGAGCAAAGAGCGGTCATGCGCCACTGAGGCGAAAGCGGCACCAGCTGCCTCAGTCACTCGACCCTCATGCTCTTCCCATTCCCCACTCCCGATTCCCTATTCCCGGCTTCTCAGCCACACCCTTCCACGTAATCCACCTGCGGCGGCAGGCCCACGCGCCAGGCGACGGCCTTGCCGGCTGCGTCGGTCTCGAACACCAGCACGCCAGGCTGGCCGGACTCGCCGCGCACGCGCAGCATCTTGGCGCCTTCGACGTACTTGTGCGGCTGCTCTTCCACGCGACCGGCGTACAGCGCGCGCAGTTGCGCCAGGTCCATGCCGACCTTGCCGCCGCCGGGCGCGGTCTCCTTGGGGGTGCGCACGTCGTAGCGCACCAACTTGTCGTCTTCGACCATCAGGCCGAACCGGTTGTTGCCCTTGGCCCAGCGCGGACGCAGCACGTAGCAGCTGCTGCCGGCGCTGGGCTGGCCGTCGAGCTCGCCGCCCCAGGCGGCGCGTGCCTGCGCCGCCGACATGCCCAGGCGCAGGTCGCCATAGCCATCGATGCGGGCCAGTTGCCGGTCGTCCGCGGCCAGTTCCGGCGGCAGCGCCGAGGCCGGCGCCTGTGCCGGCGGCACGTCGCTATCGGGCTGGTCGATGTCCGGCGGCGGCAAGGCGCCGTCGTCGGCCGTGGCGGGTGCCGCGGTCGGCGCCTGCGCCGGCGCAGACGGTGCGGGAGGCGCGGCTGGCGGCGCGGGCGGCTGCCGGTCGCAGGCGGCGAGCGCGAGCAGCAACACCGCCACGCCTGGTTGAATCGGCTTCATCGCACTTCCTCGCTGGACCAGCGCATAGGCTAGCGTGCATGCGCTTGCGCTGCACGGCGCTGCGGCGACGACACGCAGCGCGCAGCCGCGGCTCGGCACAGCGCCCTGAACCGGGCGTTCGATCACGCCGATGACAAGACGGCTGCAGGCACCGACACGCCGACGCATCGCCCCTGTCATCGGCATTTCACCGCGCTGCGCCACGCTGCGCGCCTACCGACCCCGCCGCCATGCACCCGCGCAAGACCGCCCTCGCCCTTGCGGCACTGCAATCTCACGATGCGCCGCTGGACATGCGCCAGCGACGCGTGCTGATCCTGGCCGACGGCCAGCGCAGCGTCGAGGAACTGGCCACGCTGGGCGGCCGCGGCGCCGATGCGATCGTGCAGGGGCTGCTGGAGCAGGGCTACCTGGACGATGGGCGCAGCGTCGCCGCCGCAACGGTGGTCGCGAGCGCGCCACCACCACCGGCCGACCCGCGTCGCGCCCTGCTCAATGCACGCATGTATCTGCTGGACCTGCTGCAACTGCAGCGGCATCCGGCCTCGCCTGCCCTGCAGCTGCAGTTGCGCGCCGCGCGCGAGGAGCAGGACACCCTGCGCGCGATCGCGCTGGCGCTGCGCACCATGCCGGAGATGACCTCCGAGCGCTACGCGCAGCGCATCCGCGAGCGCGTGTTGGAGATCCTGCCGGCATCGCTGCACGGCGCGCTGACGGCCGCGGCGGAGGCCGCCTGACGGGCAGCGCCGCCGTGCGTCGCAGCGGCAGTCCCGGCAGCAGCCTGAGCGACGCGGCCGCGCCGGCGCCCGCTCAGGGCGCGCGGAAGTGCCGGCGCAGGCCCTGCCAGCACTGCTGGTAGTCGCGCTGGCGATGCGCGGCGTCCAGCGCCTGTGCGGTCGGGCGCAGCACCGCACGGGTCTCGAACATGAAGGCCATGGTGTCGGCGATGACGTCCGGCCGCGACAGGTCGGCCTGCGAGGCCTTGTCGAAGGTGGCCGCATCCGGGCCGTGCCCGCTCATGCAGTTGTGCAGCGACGCGCCGCCCGGGGCGAAGCCGTCGGCCTTGGCATCGTAGACGCCGTGCACCAGGCCCATGAACTCGCTGGCCACGTTGCGGTGGAACCACGGCGGCCGGAAGGTGTGCTGCGCCACCAACCAGCGCGGCGGGAAGATCGCGAAATCCATGTTGGCGGTGCCGGGCGTGTCACTGGGCGCGGTCAGCACGGTGAAGATGCTGGGATCGGGATGGTCGAAACTGATCGAGCCGATGGTGTTGAAGCGGCGCAGGTCGTACTTGTACGGCGCGTAGTTGCCGTGCCAGGCAACCACGTCCAGCGGCGAATGCCCGATCGGCGCGCGCCACAGATGGCCCTGGAACTTGGCGATCAGTGCGAAGTCGCCCTCGTCTTCCTCGTAGGCGGCGACCGGCGTGAGGAAATCGCGTGGGTTGGCCAGGCCGTTGGCGCCGATCGGCCCCAGGTCGGGCAGCCGCAGCAGGCCGCCGAAGTTCTCGCACACGTAGCCGCGCGCGGGGCCGTCGGGCAGTTCCACGCGGAAGCGCACGCCGCGCGGGATCACCGCGATTTCCTGCGGCGCCACTTCCAGCGTGCCCAGTTCGGTGCACAGGCGCAGTTGCCCGAGCTGCGGGACCAACAGCAGTTCCGCATCGGCGTTGTAGAAGAACCGGCCCTGCATCGACGCGTTGGCCGCATACAGGTGCACCGCCACGCCATGCTGCGCCTCGGCCGAGCCGTTGCCGGCCATGGTGTACAGGCCGTCGACGAAGTCCACCGGCGTCTCCGGCAGCGGCAACGGGCTCCAGCGCAACTGGTCCGGCGGCACCGGACCACGCTGGAAGTCGTTGTGGAACGCGCCGGCACGGTCGTAAGCGACGAAGCCGCCGTGCATCACCGCCGGGCGGATGCGATACAGCCAGCTGCGCCGGTTGGCGCCGCGCGGCGCGGTGAACGCGGTTCCCGACAACTGCTCGGCGTACAGGCCGTGGGCCACGCGCTGTGGCGAGTTCTGCCCGACCGGCAACGCGCCGGGCACCGCCTCGGTGGCGAATTCGTTGCCGAAGCCGGACATGTAGCGATGATGGTCATGCATATGCTTGAGCCTTGGATATCAAGCCCCTCTCCCACCGGGAGAGGGGTTGGGGTGAGGGTACGGCGACCCAGTGGCGTCGCAAATCACCTGGATCACGGCATCGATCGAAAGCAGTACGTCATTGTTCCAGAAGCGCATGACCCGCCAGCCCTGCGATTGAAGCCAACGCGTTCTTGTGACATCGCATGGTCCTGCGTGTTGCGCGCCATCGATTTCGACAATCAGCTTTGCCGCCACACAACAGAAATCTGCGACATACGGTGGGATCGGGTACTGACGCCGGAACTTGGCACCTTGCAACTGTCCGCTTCTCAGACAACGCCATAGTGCGCGCTCGGCGTCGGTCATGGTGCGACGTAGGTGGCGTGCGTGTGCCAGTGTCGATGTGGGTAGTGGCGGTTTGATCGTCATGACCCCACCGTACCCTCACCCCAACCCCTCTCCCGGTGGGAGAGGGGCTAAAGCTGCTGTCGGAAGTCTCCGCGATGCGCCGTCAGGACCTGACCTGGCCGCGCGCGTCCACTCGCGTCGAGCATCCGCTGTCTGCCAGCCTCCGCGCGCCGCCCGCGTTCCGCCCTCAGAGCACGCCGCGCTTCATCTGGTCGCGCTCGATGCTCTCGAACAGCGCCTGGAAGTTGCCTTCGCCGAAGCCTTCGTTGCCCTTGCGCTGGATGATCTCGAAGAAGATCGGGCCGATGCAGTTCTGGGTGAAGATCTGCAGCAGCTTGCGTTGCTTGGTCTCCAGGTCGGCGTCGATCAGGATCTTGTTGCGCGCCAGCCGCGCCACGTCCTCGCCGTGATTGGGGATGCGCTGGTCGATCACCTCGAAGTAGGTGTCCGGCGTGTCCAGGAACTCGACACCGGCCGCGCGCATGCGCTCGACGGTCTCGTAGATGTCGTCGGTGAAGCAGGCGATGTGCTGGATGCCTTCGCCGCGGTAGGCGTCCAGGTACTCGTTGATCTGGCTCTTCGGATCGGACGATTCGTTGAGCGGGATGCGCACCACGCCGTCCGGCGCGGTCATCGCCTTGGACACCAGCCCGGTCTTGGCGCCCTTGATGTCGAAGTAGCGGATCTCGCGGAAGTTGAACAGGCGCTCGTAGTAGTCCGACCAGCGCTGCATATTGCCGAAGTACAGGTTGTGGGTCAGGTGGTCGATGAAGGTCAGGCCGAAACCGGCCGGATGCTGCTCGGCACCGGGCACCGGCTCGAACTCGGTGTACACCGAGCCCTTCTCGCCGTACTGGTCGACCAGATACAGCATGCAGTCGCCGATGCCCTTGACCACCGGTGCCGGCACCGCGCGGGTGTCGGCCTTGTCGGCGATCGCTTCGCCGCCGTTCTCCAGCACCTTGGCGAACACGTCGTCGGCCGGGTGCCGGAAGCGGATCGCGAAGCCGCAGGCGCAGGGACCATGTGCGGCCGCGAAATCGGCGGCGAAGGAATCCGGTTCCTCGTTGACCAGGAAGTTGACCCCGCCCTGGCGATACACGGTGATCGCGCGCTGGCGATGGCGCAGCACCGCGGTGAAGCCCATGCTGCGGAAGTACGCGTGCAACTGCTCGCCCTGCCCGGCCGGCGCGGCGAATTCCACGAACTCGAAACCGTCGATGCCCATCGGGTTCTCGAAGGTGGTGACCTGCATGCCGAGGTTGGTCGGCTGCGACGGATGCTGCGCTTGTGCATTCATGACGCGTCTCCTGGAGGGGGGAGTCGCGGCGGCCGGGCCGAAATTTCGGATGCGGACGGGCGCCAGACTCGCGAGAATGGACCGTAGTATCCTCCGTTATAGTTACAAGTGAAACCACCAGCAAGGTGCAATGCAGCATGACGATCGCCACGCCCGCTCCCACGCCCGACTCGCCCTCCCTGGATCTGGAACGGTTCCTGCCGTACCGGATCAGCGTGCTGTCCAACCGCATCAGCAGCAACATCGCCCGCGTCTACGGCGAGCGCTACGGCATGGCGGTGACCGAGTGGCGGGTGATGGCGGTGCTGGCGCTGTATCCGGGGCTGTCGGCCGGCGAGGTCTCCGAGCGCACCGCGATGGACAAGGTGGCGGTGAGCCGGGCGGTGGCGCGGCAGCTGGAGCGTGGCTTCATCCAGCGCGAGACCCACGGCGACGACCGCCGCCGCTCGGTGCTGCACCTGACCGCGGCCGGGGTGGAGGTGTACCAGGTGGTGGCGCCGATGGTGCTGGAATGCGAGCGGCGCCTGCTGGCGCCCTTCAGCGAGGACGAGCAGCGGCTGCTGAACCGGCTGATCGACCGCCTGGCGGCCGAGGGCCTGCCGAGCATGACCGGGCGCTGAGGCGCCGGGGCCCGTGACACCGGGGCCTCGAACACCGCAGGAGCGGCTTCAGCCGCGACCGCGCTTCCCTGGAATGCCCGGTCGCGGCTGATCCCACAAAAGGGGACAAGACCCGCTCCTACGAGAACTGCGCTTCGCGACCGCTCAGGCCTTGGGCGGCGCCCATTCCTTGAGGAAGTCCGAGAACTTCCTGCGATCGTAGTCCTTGCCCTTCTGCAGGTCGGCGAGCACCTGCGAGTGCAGCAGCTTGCCGTCGGCGTCGAGCACCAGCAGGTGCGGGAAGTCGACGATCTTCGGGTACTGCGCCATGAACGCCTCGTTCTTGTTGGCGTCGCTGACGTTGACCTTGACCCAGACGAAGTTGGCATCGCGGAAGCTGCGCAGTTCCGCATCGCCCTCGATGAAGGTGTCCAGGGTGTGGCACCAGTCGCACGCCTCGTTGCCCACGTCGAGCAGGATGCGCTTGCCGCCGCGCTTGGCCTCGACCATGGCGGTGTCCAGGTCGTCGGCCGGATTGCGCTGCGGATCGAACTGCGCGCCCAGGGCCTTGGCCGCGGCCACGTCGGCGGCGGCCGGGGTATTGCCCGAGGCCACCGGCTGGTTGGGGTCGGCCACCGGCGGCTTCTGCACCGAGGTGTCCAGCGGCTTGGCCGGCGCCTGCGCGTCGGGCGGCGCCGCGGTCTGCCCGCACGCGCTCAGCGCCAGCATCGCCGCCAGGGCAGCGCAGATCGTCTTGTTCATCGCCATTGCGTCGTCCTCAGGTTACTTCACACCGTGCATCAGCTTGCTGATCAGCGGCGCGATCAGGAACAGCACCACGCCGGCGCCCAGCAGCGCCCAGAAGCCGAAGGTATACCCGCCCAGCGCGGACGACACGGTCATGCCGCCTTCGCCGCTGACATGGCTGGCGAAGATGCCGGACAGGTTGTTGCCGATGCCGGTGGACAGGAACCAGCCGCCCATGCCGAAGCCGACCAGCCGCACCGGCGCCAGCTTGGTCACCATCGACAGCCCGATCGGCGACAGGCACAACTCGCCCACCGACTGGATGACGTAGACCATGAACAGGGTCCAGAACGGGATCTTGCCGGCGTCGTTGACCAGGCTCGACAGCGCGAACATCAGCAGCAGGAAGGCCAGGCCGTTGAACGCCAGGCCGAGCGCGAACTTGCGCGAGATCGACGGATTGAAGCGGCCGGCCTTGACCCAGATCCAGGCGATGACCGGCGCCAGGGTGATGATCGCCAGCGAGTTGACCGACTGGAACCACGCGGTCGGGAAGGTCCAGTCGCCGAACTGGCGGTTGACGATCTCGTCGGCGAGGAAGGTGAAGGAACTGCCGGCCTGCTCGAAGAACATCCAGAACAGCACGTTGAAGGCGAAGATGATCAGCATCGCGATGACCTTGTCGCGCGCCACCTTGCCGTTGCGGATGCCTTCCACCAGCAACATGATCGCCAGGGCCACGAACATGGTGCTGAGGATCCACTGCAGCACTTCGGCGCCGGCGGCCAGCGCCAGGTACACCGCCGGGACCGCCACCAGCATGCCCAGCAGCACGTAGACCACGCGCATGCCGCCGGCACCGCCCGGCAACGGCGCACCGATGCCCTTGAGCTGGCGGCGGCCGAACCAGAACCACACCAGGCTGATCAGCATGCCGATGCCCGAGGCGATGAACACCATCTTGTAGGACGGCATCGCTTCGGTGCCGAACACCTTCTCGGCCAGTTGCTGGGTCAGCCACGGCGCGATCATCGCGCCCAGGTTGATGCCCATGTAGAAGATGGTGAAGCCGCTGTCGCGGCGCGGATCGGCGGCGCTGTACAGCTTGCCGACCATGGTCGAAATGTTGGGTTTGAACAGGCCGTTGCCGACCACGACGGTGGCCAGGCCCAGTTCGAAGATCTGCGGGTTGGGCACGGAGATCAGGAACAGGCCGGTGGACATCACCGCCGCACCGACCAGGATGGAGCGCTGGTAGCCGAGCACCCGGTCGGCGATGTAGCCGCCGAAGATCGCCGCCGCGTACACCAGTGCCAGGTAGGCGCCGTAGGTGGCGCTGGCGGAGGCCTGGCCCGAACCCTGGCCGCCATGGAACTGCGCCACGATGTACAGCACCAGCGCCCAGCGAATGCCGTAGAACGCGAAGCGCTCCCAGAACTCGGTCATGAACAGCATCCACAGCGGACGCGGATGCCCCAGCAGGGTCTTGAATTCGGGCGGTTGCGCTGACGGCGGCTGCGGTGAGGCGGGGTGGTTCGACGCGACGACGTCAACGCTCATGCGGTGTTCCCTTGCGTATTCAGGATGGGCTGGGGCGGTGCGTCCGGCCAGGCCGGGCAACGGGCGAGGATCACCGAGCGACGGCGTGGCGTCAAATGCGCGGACGGGCCGGGACTCGGGACCCGGAGCCCGGGACCCGGAAAGGCGGGCCCTCGAAGGCCAGGGATTCCGGGCGAGAAGGCGATGTGCGCATGCGGTACGCCCGGGTCCACGCGGCACGCCCCACGGAAAGACCAACGCCTCCGACCACGACGCAGCGCAGCAAGGCCGAGCGGCGCCTGCCAGCGCGCTCCACTACGGCGCTTGCGACGCCCCATCCGGGTCCCGGGTCCCGAGTTCCGGGTCCCGGCTTTCCAGCCCCACCGACGTCCGCACCTCGAACAACTCCGGAAAGAAGGTCAGCGCCAGCGCCTGCTGCAGGAAGCCGACGCCGCTGGAGCCGCCGGTGCCGCGCTTGAAGCCGATCACCCGCATCACCGTGCGCATGTGGCGGAAGCGCCACAGCTGGAACTGGGTCTCCAGGTCCACCAGGTCCTCGCACAGCGCGTACTCGCGCCAGTAGCGGTCGGTGTTCTCGTAGATGCGCTCGAACACCGGGCGCAGCAGCGGGTCGCTGACGTGCGGCTGGCGCCAGTCGCGGGCGTGGTACGGAGCCGGCACCGCGTGGCCGAAGCGGGCCAGGTAGCGCAGGAACTCCTCGTACAGGCTGGGCGCCTCCAGCACCGCCTGCAGCGCCGCCTGGCCCTGCGGGTCGTGGTCGAACACCGGCAGCATCTGCGCGTTCTTGTTGCCGAGCATGAATTCGATGGTGCGGTACTGCAGCGACTGGAAGCCGGAGGACGGACCCAGCACGTCGCGGAAGCCCATGTACTCGGACGGGGTCAGGGTCTCCAGCACCGACCACTGCTCGGTCAGCAGGCGCAGCACCTGCTTGCTGCGCGCCAGCACCTTGCGGCACTGCCACACCTGGTCGCGCTGCAGGTGCGCGATCGCCGCGCCCAGCTCGTGCGCCAGCAGCTTCAGCCACAGTTCCGAGGTCTGGTGCTGGACGATGAACAGCAGTTCGTCGTGGTGCGGCGGGCTCGACAACGGCTGCTGCGCCGACAGCAGCCGGTCCAGGCGCAGGTAGCCGCCGTAGGTCAGGCGGCCTTCCAGGTCGGTGTGGATGCCGGCTTCGAGCGGGCGCTGGTTCTGTTCGACGGGCATGGGCGGCGTGGGCGTTCCGGGCCGGCAAGGGTACCGCAGCGACGAATGTCACACATTCGTCAGCACCGGCTGACAAACTCCGGCACAATCGTCGGCGGCGCCTGGGGGGTGCCGTCGGTTCATCTGCGTAAGAGCGGCTAACGAAACTACTGCGCAGCCACCAAGCGGGCGCGGACGGTGCTCGGAATCCTCATGTACCACTCGTACACTGCGGTTCCTCCGCGCCGTCCGCACCCACCTGGCGACTGCTCGCTACGTTTCGTTCGCCACTCTTCGTCCACGTCTTCAAGGATTGGGGAGATCTTGTTCATGCGAACCATGCTGCTTCGAGCTGCAGTGTTGTCGTGCGCGCTGGGTGGTGCCGGGTACGCCCAGGCCCAGGTGGTCATCAGCCAGGTCTATGGCGGTGGCGGCAACAGCGGCGCCACCTACAAAAGCGATTTCGTCGAATTGCACAACAACGGCAGCGAGGCGGTGAGCCTGGCCGGCTGGTCGGTGCAGTACGCCTCGGCCGCCGGCAGCAGCTGGCAGGTCACCACGCTCAGCGGCAGCATCGCGCCGGGCGGCTACTACCTGGTCAAGCAGGCCGACGGCAGCGGCGGCAGCACCGCGCTGCCCACGCCCGACGCCACCGGCACCATCGCCATGAGCGGCAGCGCCGGCAAGATCGCGCTGAGCAAGAGCAGCGCCGCGCTGAGCGGCGCCTGCCCGGCCGGCAACGCCGACTTCGTCGGCTACGGCAGCAGCGCCAGCTGCGCCGAGGGCAGCGCCCCGACCGCCGCGCCCAGCAACACCCTGGCGGTGCTGCGCGGCAACGGCGGCTGCAGCGACAGCGACAACAACAACGCCGACTTCGCCACCGGCGCGCCGACCCCGCGCAACAGCGCCGCGCCGGTCAGCCTGTGCGGCGGCGGCAACCAGCCGGTGGCCAGCGTGGCCAACGTCAGCCGCGCCGAAGGCGACAGCGGAAGCAGCGCATTCGTGTTCACGGTGACGCTGAGCCAGCCGGCCGGTAGCGCCGGTGTGACTTTCACCGTCGCCACCCGCGACGGCACCGCCACTGCCGGCAGCGACTACCAGGCACTGGCCGCGACCCAGGTGACCATCCCGGCCGGCGAAAGCAGCGCCGAGGTGCGCGTGCTGGTCAACGGCGACACCAGCAACGAACCCGACGAGACCTTCTACCTCGACATCACCGGCGTCAGCGGTGCGCTGCCGTCCACGCTGACCGCCAGTGGAGTGATCCTCAACGACGACTTCAACCTGGTGCCGATCCACAGCATCCAGGGCAGCGGCGCGCGCTCGCCGCTGGTCGGCCAGGTGGTCGCCACCAGCGGCATCGTCACCGCGCGGCGCAGCGCCGGCTTCTTCCTGCAGACGCCCGACGCCCAGGCCGACGCCGACCCGCTCACCTCCGAGGGCATCTATGTCTACACCGGCAGCGCGCCGCCGGCCGAGGCCGCGGTGGGCAATTCGGTGCGGGTGCAGGCCACGGTGGTCGAATACGTGCCCAGCACCGACCCCAGCCAGCCGCCGCTGACCGAACTGACCTCGCCGACGGTGCTGCTGCAGTCCACCGGCAATCCGCTGCCGGCCGCGGTCGAGCTGACCACCCGCTTCCCCGACCCGAACGGCGCCTACGACCAGCTCGAGCGCCTGGAAGGCATGCGCGTCACCGTGCCCAGCCTGACCGTCAACACGCCGACCCTGGGCAACGTCAACGAGACCAACGCCAGCGCCACCAGCAATGGCGTGTTTCATGCCGTGGTCACCGGCCTGCCGCGCGCCTGGCGCACCGCCGGCGTGCAGCAGCCCGACGCGCTGCCGGCCGGCTCGCCGGCCGATGTGCCGCGCTGGAACACCAGCCCGCAGGTGATCGCGGTCGGCAGCGCCGGCCTTGGCGGCCAGCGCATCGACGTGGCCGCCGGCTGCACCGTGCTCGGCGTCAGCGGCCCGCTGGACTACAGCTTCCGCCGCTACACCATCTACCCGGAAACCGCGCCCACCGTGCAGTGCGACGGCGCCGACCAGCCCAAGGCCGCCCCCGCGCCGCAGGCCGACGACGTCAACATCGCCACCTACAACATGGAGCGCTTCTTCGACGACCAGAACGATCCGGCGATCGGCGAACCGGTGCTGACCGCGGCCGCCTACCAGGCGCGCCTCAACAAGGCCTCGCTGGCGATCCGCAACTACCTCAACACCCCCGACATCCTCGGCACGGTGGAGATCGAGAACCTGAGCGTGCTGCAGACCCTGGCCGACCGCGTCAACCGCGACGCGGTCGCCGCCGGCCAGCCCGATCCGCAGTACGTGGCCTACCTGCAGGAAGGCAACGACGTGGGCGGCATCGACGTCGGCTTCCTGGTCAAGACCGCGCAGGTCGGCGCCGGCATCGCCCGCGTCGAGGTGGTCTCGGTGAGCCAGGAAGGCAAGGCCGCCACCTGGACCGAGCCGAGCGGCACCGTCAGCCTGCTCAACGACCGTCCGCCGCTGCTGCTGAAGGCGGTGGTGCATTTCGCCGACGGCCGCGCGCTGCCGCTGACCGTGGTCGAGGTGCACCAGCGTTCGCTCAACGGCGCCGAGACCGACGACGCCAGCGGCCAGCGCATCCGCGCCAAGCGCCAGGCGCAGGCGGTGTTCCTGGCCAACCTGCTGCAGGCGCGCCAGACCGCCGATCCGACCGAGCAGTTGCTGGTGATGGGCGACTTCAACGCCTTCGAGTTCAACGACGGCTACGTCGATGCGATGGGCACCATCACCGGCCTGCCGGCGCCCGACGCGCAGACCGTGGTCGGCGGCGACGGCGCCACCCTGGTCGATCCGGCGCTGTACAACCTGACCCTGCTGTCGACGCCGGACCAGAGCTACTCCTACGCCTACGACGGCAACGTGCAGTCGCTGGACCACATCCTGGCCAACCGTGCGCTGATGCGCTCGGCGCAGATCGCCGGTCTCAGCGAAGCCCATGCGCGGCTCAACGCCGACTTCCCGGCCGTGGCCCGCAACGACGCCAACTCGCCGGCGCGGCTGTCCGACCACGACCCGGCGGTGGTGCTGATCAAGCTCAAGCCGCTGGAGCGCGCCGACCTGAGCCTGCGCGTGAGCGCCGCCAACGCGTCGGTCTATGCAGGCGACACCATCCGCTACAGCGTCACCTTGGCCAACGCCGGTCCGGACGCGGCGCGTGCGGCGGCAGTCGCCTTCGCCCTGGACGCGGCGGTGGCCCCGAGCGTGACCGCCGCCCCGGGCTGGGACTGCGCCGCGCCGGAGGTGGCTGCGCAGACCGTGGTCACCTGCAGCACCGCGCAGTTCGCCGCCGGCACCACGCCGCGCTTCGAGGTGGCGGTGCCGGCCGGCACCGCCCTGGTCGGGCGCAGCCTGAGCCTGGCCGCGTCGGTGACCTCGCAGACCGAGGACCCCAACCCCGGCGACAACGGTGGCGGCGCCACCGTGGCGGTGCAGGCGCGTCCGGCCGGCGACCTGGCGGTGTCGATCGACGGCCCGGCCACCCTGCCGTTCTTCGCCTTCTTCGCCGACTACCGCATCGACGTGCGCAACCACGGCAATGCGCCGGTGCAGGGCGCCAGCCTGGAGATCGACGGCAGCACCCTGTCGGCGCTCACTGCGCTGGTGCCGCCGCGCGGCTGGCAGTGCGTGCGGCAGAACCACGGCCTGCGCAGCGCGCGCTTCCAGTGCCGCAGCGGCGCCGACCTGGCGCCGGGCGCCAGCGCCGCATTCCGCCTGAGCCTGGCGACACGGCCGCTGCCGGCCGACCGCCAGATCGTGATCGGCGCCAGCGCCGGCTCGACCTCGGCCGATGCCGACCCGAGCGACAACAGCGCGCGCTTGAGCACCCGCGTGGAGGGGCTGCGCCTGTTCGGCCGCTGATCGCGGCAAGCGGTGCAGACGAAAGGGCGTGGCCGCAAGGCCACGCCCTTTTTGCTTGGGGCAACGCCACCCGGCGCCGATCACGTGCTGCCGAAAGCGCTATCGCGCAGGAGCGGCGTCAGCCGCGATGGGGGATTCCCGGTAACGCCCGTCGCGGCTGAAGCCGCTGTTACAAGGCGACGTCCATGCGGCTTGAGGGTGCGTAGCGGGCGATGCGCGATGCCCTTCCGCTGCTGCTGCACGTGTACGCCTTCTGTCCTTGTCCGACACCCTCGCCTTCAGCGCGCGCACCGCACCGCTGGCATGTACCACCGCCACCGGTGGACACCCACGCACACATGAACGGCATGCATCGCAGTGCAACATCGGCGATACCCAACGCCATCAATCGGCAACGCGGCGCGACCACGCTTTTCTTGTGCGATACGGCATCGCCGCGTGCTGCGGTGCACGACGGCTTTTGTGCACGGCTTCCTTAACATGCCGACTCATATCATTTGAAACTTGTTGTCGAGAGCGCCATCGCCATGAGCATCGCCGCCCAGTTCGAAATTGAGTTCCTGCAGTACCTCGACGCGGGCGGCCAGCCGGTCCGCGACGCGCTTCCGGCCGACTCGGCCAACCCGCAGACGCTGCTGGCGCTGTTCAAGCAGATGCTCTACGTGCGCACCTTCGACAGCAAGGCGGTGGCCCTGCAGCGCACCGGCAAGCTGGGCACCTACGCCTCCTGCCTGGGCCACGAGGCCACCCACATCGGCATCGGCGCGTCGATGCGCCGCGGCGACGTGCTGGCGCCCAGCTACCGCGAGTACGGCGCCATGTTCATGCGCGGCGTGCGCCCGCGCGAGATCCTGCTGTACTGGGGCGGCGACGAGCGCGGCAGCGACTTCCAGCGCGATTCCGACGCCGCCCGCGACTTCCCGATCTGCGTGCCGATCTCCACCCAGTGCCTGCACGCCGCCGGCGCCGCGCTGGCGTTCAAGCTGCGCGGCGAACCTCAGGTGGCAGTGGCCACCTGCGGCGACGGCGGCTCGTCCAAGACCGACTTCTATGCCGCGCTCAACTCCGCCGGCGCCTACCAGCTGCCGCTGATCCTGTGCGTGATCAACAACGGCTGGGCGATCTCGGTGCCGCGCAACGCGCAGACCGGTGCGCAGACGCTGGCGCAGAAGGGCCTGGCCGGCGGCCTGCACTGCCTGCAGGTGGACGGCAACGACCTGATCGCCGTGCTCGAAGCGATGCGCCAGGCGCGCGAGCGCGCGCTGGCCGGCCAGGGCGGCACGGTGATCGAGTTCATGACCTACCGCCTGTCCGACCACACCACCGCCGACGACGCGCGCCGCTACCGCGACGATGCCGAGGTCAAGCAGGCCTGGGAACGCGAGCCGCTGCTGCGCCTGCGCACCTGGCTGAGCGCACAGGGCCTGTGGAGCGAGGAAGAGGAAGCCGCGTGGAAGCAGGAATGCGCGCGCCTGGCCGACATCGAACTCAACGCCTACCTGGAAACCCCGGTGCAGCCGGTGGAGGCCATGTTCGACTACCTGTACGCCGACCCGCCGCCGGACCTGCTCGCGCAGCGCGCCGAGGCCATCGCCCTGGAGCAGCGCCATGGATGAGTTGAGCCCCCGCCTCGCCGATCACACGGCCGCGCCTGCGGCCGGCACCGCCCACAGCGCCGCCACCGCGCGCGGAGACAGCCCGATGACCAGCACGCCCATTACCCTGATCGAAGCGGTGACCCAGGCGCTGGCCTGGGAACTGCAGCACGACCCGTCGGTGCTGGTGCTGGGCGAGGACGTGGGCGTCAACGGCGGCGTGTTCCGCGCCACCGCCGGCCTGCAGCAGCGCTTCGGCGCGCAGCGCGTGCTCGACACCCCGCTGGACGAGACCACCATCGCCGGGCTCAGCGTCGGCCTCGCCGCGCAGGGCATGAAGCCGGTGGCCGAGGCGCAGTTCGACGGCTTCGTCTATCCGATGGTCGATCACCTGATCTGCCACGCCGCGCGCCTGCGTACCCGTACGCGTGGCCGCCTGCACTGCCCGATGGTGCTGCGCGTGCCGTGGGGCGGCGGCATCCGCGCGCCGGAGCACCACAGCGAAGCCAACGAATCCATCTTCACCAACGTGCCGGGCCTGCGCGTGGTGCTGCCGTCCTCGCCGCAGCGCGCCTACGGCCTGCTGCTGGCGGCGATCCGCGAGCCGGATCCGGTGATCTACATGGAACCCAAGCGCATCTACCGGCAGTACAAGGAAGTGGTCGCCGACGATGGCGAGGCGCTGCCGCTGGACGTGTGCTTCGTGCTGCGCGACGGCACCGACGTGACCCTGGTCGCCTGGGGCGCGCAGGTCAAGGAAGCGCTGGAGGCCGCCGACCGGCTCGCCGCCGACGGCATCAGCGCCGAAGTGATCGACGTGGCCACGCTGCGCCCGCTGGACTTCGACACCATCGCCGAATCGGTGGCGCGCACCGGCCGCTGCGTGATCGTGCAGGAGGCCCCGCGCAGCGCCGGCTTCGGCGCCGAGATCGCCGCGCGCCTGGCCGAGCAGTCGATGTACGACCTGCTCGCGCCGGTGCAGCGCGTGACCGGCTACGACACCCACATCCCGCTGTTCCGGCTGGAAATGAAGTACCTGCCGAGCACCGACAAGATCGTCGCCGCGGCCAAGCGGGCGATGGCCGCGGGTTGATATGCAGGCACGTTTGATCAGCGATTACCGCGCCGCCTATCCGCATCCGATCCGCATCGCCGCCGGCGAGCGGGTCGCGCTGGGCGTGCGCGACGAGGAGTGGCCGGCGTTCGTCTGGATCACCGGCGCCGCCGGCAGCGCCGGCTGGGCGCCGCTGGCCTGGCTGCAGCCGACCGGCGACGGCCATGCCGTGGCGATGCGCGACTACGACGCGCGCGAACTCGATGCCGCGCAGGGCGACACCGTCGTCCTGCATCACGAATACGGCGACTGGTGGTGGGCCGAGCGCGCCGACGGCACGCAGGGCTGGCTGCCGGCACGCGACCTGGAACTGCTGGAAGAGACCACATGAGCCAAACCAAGAATTTCAATCTGCCCGACCTGGGCGAAGGCCTGCCCGACGCCACCATCGTCGAGTGGTTCGTCAAGGAAGGCGACACCATCCGGCTGGACGAGCCGCTGGTGTCGATGGAAACCGCCAAGGCGGTGGTCGAAGTGCCGTCGCCGGTCTCCGGCAAGGTGCTGAAGCTGGCCGGCGCGCCGGGCGACATCGTCGTCACCGGCAGCATGCTGGCGCAGTTCGCACCCGACCCGAACCTGCCGCAACGCGCCGAAGGCCAGGACACCGGCCATCACCACGGCGGCGCGGCACCAGCCGCGTCCGGCAAGGGTGCCGGCGCGGACACCGCTGCGGCCGATGACCGCGTGGTCGCCTCCGACGACGGCGGCGAACTGCACGACGCCGACAACGCGCAGTCCGCAGGCGAGCGCGACGATGCCGGCACCGTGGTCGGCGCGATGCAGAGCTCCAACACCGTGCACAGCGAGCAGGCCGTGTCGGTAGGCGGCGTACGCGCGATGCCGGCGGTACGCGCCCTGGCCAAGAAGCTGGGCGTGGACCTGGGCCGGGTGCGTGCCAGCGGCGCCGACGGCGCAGTCACCCTGGCCGACGTCAAGCAGGCCGCGGCCGATGGTTCGGCGAAAGCCGGCGCCGCTGCAGGAACGGCTTCGGCCGCGACTGCACGGAGCCCTGCCGTCGCGGCTGAAGCCGCTCCTGCGCCGGCCCGCACATCCCAAGCCGCACCCGCGCGCACGCCGCTCTCCGCCGCCGGCAAGCCGATGCGCACCCAGCCGCCGGGCGTGGCCGTGCAGGGCCAGCCCGAGCCGCTGAAGGGCGTGCGCCGCAACATGGCGCGGGTGATGGCCGAGGCGCAGCGCCAGGTGGTGCTGACCACGCTCAACGACGATGCCGACCTGCACGCATGGACGCCGGGCAACGACACCACCGGGCGCCTGGTGCGCGCGATCGTCGCCGCCTGCCAGGCGGTGCCGGCGCTCAACGCCTGGTTCGACGGCGAGGCGCTGACCCGCACCCTGCACGCGCACGTGGACATCGGCATCGCCGTGGACACCGACGACGGCCTGTTCGTGCCGGCCTTGCGCAACGCCGACATGCTCGATGCGCGCGGCGTGCGCGAAGGCATCAACCGCCTGCGCCAGCAGGTGGAGGCGCGCAGCATTCCGGCCTCGGAGCTGAGCGGCTACACCATCTCGCTGTCCAACTTCGGCATGTTCGCCGGCCGCTACGCCACCCCGATCGTGGTGCCGCCGTGCGTGGCCATCGTCGCCGCAGGCCGCGCCCGCCACCAGCTGGTGCCGGTGATGGGCGGCGTGGAGACGCACAAGATCCTGCCGCTGTCGCTGAGCTTCGACCACCGCGCCTGCACCGGCGGCGAAGCGGCGCGCTTCCTGCGCGCGATGATCGACGACCTGGCGCTGCCGGGCTGAGCGCCGGCCGTCTTGCAGATCAGCCGACCTGCCTGACGCCAGACGGTGCATCTGCTGCGCTGATGCAGTAGATGCACCGCCATGGTGGTATGCACCCCCATTGCGGGAGGGACTTCAGTCCCGACGCGACGAACTAAAGGCATTGGGATTGAGCCCGTTCTGCAGCGCAGGCCTCAACGGCGACATAGAGGGGCGCGTGTTCTCTACGGTCTTCTACACACTTCGGGATGCTCTCCCGAGCAATTCCAGCACAGCGCGTCGGGGCTGAAGCCCCTCCCACAGGGAAGTGACCAAGCGCTACCGGCGGTCCGGGATTGGTGCTGCCGATCACTCCGCATGCATTCGGTGCACATCAGCCGATCTGCATAGAACCAGACGGTGCATCTGCGCACCAGGTACAGCAGATGCGTCCCGTGTGGGAGGGACTTCAGTCCCGACGCGACGAACTAAAAGCACCGCGATTGAGGCCGTTCTGCATTGGATGCCTCGGAGGCCACGCAGAGGCGCGCGTGGTCTCTGCAGTCTTCTACACACTACGGGATGCTCTCCCGAGCAATTCCTGCACAGCGCGTCGGGGCTGAAGCCCCTCCCACAGTGCAGGGACCAAGTGCTACCGGCGGTCCAGCATTGGTGCTGCGATCGCTTCGCATGCATTCGGTGCACATCCGCCGACCTGCATGCATCGTGATGGCGAACCGCTTGGCTCGATTGCGCGTCACACGTCGCAGCTACGGCGATACCGCATCTGCTCGATGCAAAAATCCTGAACGCAACCTGTCTACCACGCGACGCGACGCCGCCGTTATGGTCGCTGCACAGGGGGAGGCAGTGCGCCGATCGGCCGCACTGCCCTGAACGTCATGCCACGCATCGCGCCACGGCCGCTCCGCTGCCGCGACGGCGCGCCCTTCCTTCTTGCGTTCGAGGATTCCGCTCATGACTCTGCCACGTCATCATCGTCCGTCGGTGCTGCTGCCCTCCCTGCTGATTGCGCTCGCCGCCACCTCCGCCAGCGCCGCGCAACGCGTGGATCTGCACGCCAAGAACCCGGACACGCTCGGTACCCAGTACCGCAGCGCCGCCGCGCGCGTGGGCGGCATCCCGGCCGCGGCCGCGGTGCGCCATGCCGAACTGATCGGGCTGGACGCCGAGTCCGCGCTGACCCTGCTCGGCAGCAGCGAAGATGCCGACGGCACCGTGCACCGCCGCTACCAGCAGACTTTCCGCGGCATTCCGGTATGGGGCGAGCAAGTGATCGTCAGCGAGCGCGCCGACGGCAGCGTGCGCAGCCTGTTCGGCCGCTCGGTGGCCGGGCTGGCCAGCGAACTGCCGGCCACCGCCGCCAACGCCGCCAGTGCCTCGCTGAGCGCCGATGCCGCGCTGCGTGTGGCCCAGCGCGTCGCGCTGGGCGCCGCGCAGGCCGAGCGCCGCATCGAACGCGCGCAGGCGCCGCAGATGATCTATCTCGACGACAGCGACCGCGCGCACCTGGCCTACGTGGTGTCGTTCTTCGCCGATGCGCCGAACGGCGGCGCGCCGAGCCGACCGTTCGTGATCGTGGATGCGCGCAGCGGCGCCATCCTCAAGCAGTGGGACGCGCTGACCACGCGCGACGCCACCGGCCCCGGCGGCAACGCCAAGACCGGCCAGTACGAGTACGGCAGCGACAGCATCCACGGCTTCCTGGAGGTGGACGACAACTGCCGCATGCAGAACAGCAACGTCAAGTCGGTGAACCTCAACGGCGGCAGTTCCGGCACCACCGCGTACCAGTTCACCTGCCCGCGCAACACCTACAAGGCCATCAACGGCGCCTACTCGCCGATCAACGACGCGCACTACTTCGGCGGCGTGATCGAGAAGATGTACCGCAGCTACGTCGGCGTGGCGCCGCTGACCTTCCAGCTGGTGATGCGCGTGCATTACGGCACGCGCTACGAGAACGCGTTCTGGAACGGTTCGACGATGAACTTCGGCGACGGCAATACGCGCTTCTATCCGCTGGTGAGCGCCGACGTCGCCGGCCACGAGGTCTCGCACGGCTTCACCGAGCAGCATTCCAACCTCACCTATTCCGGCCAGTCCGGCGGCATCAACGAGGCGTTCTCGGACATGGCCGGCGAGGCCACCGAGTACTACCTCAAGAGCACGAACGACTTCAAGGTCGGCACCGAGATCTTCAAGGCCAACGGTGCGCTGCGCTACATGGCCAACCCGACCCAGGACGGCAGCTCGATCGACAACGCCGCCAACTACCGCAGCGGCCTGGACGTGCATTACTCCTCGGGCGTCTACAACAAGGCCTTCTACACCCTGGCCACCACCTCCGGCTGGAACACGCGCAGCGCGTTCGAGGTGTTCGCCCGCGCCAACCAGCTGTACTGGACGCCCAGCACCAGCTTCAACAGCGGCGCCTGCGGCGTGCAGACCGCCGCGAGCGACCTGAGCCGCTCGGTGACCGCGGTGCGCAATGCCTTCGCCGCCGTTGGCGTGAGCTGCCCGCAGTAAGGCCTGCAAGGACGCGCACGGCCATCCGCGTGGATGGCCGTGCGTTGCGGCTTTGGATTGGGGAGTGGGAGTGGCAACAGCTGTTCGCGCCGATCGCCTCTCGTAGGAGCGGCTCTTGTCCCCTTCTCGGGATCAGCCGCGACGAGCAACGTGGCGTGCGTTCCGATGGCGCAATGCGTCGGGACTGAAGTCCCTCCCACAGTGCACCGGGGAGCTCGCCGCACGCCCTTGTCGGAGCGGCTTCAGCCGCGACGCGATCGTCCAAAGCGTCACGACGGAAAGCACTCCTGCGCCGGGTCGGCGATACTGTGCGGTCTCTCCCGCGCCCTGCCCGCCCCCGATGCCGTTCGCCTCCCTCGGCCTGTCGCCCGCGCTGTATCCCGCCTTCGCCGCCGCGCTCGCGCGCGCCGGCTGGCAGACGCCCACGCCGATCCAGCAGCAGGCGGTGCCGCTGATCGTCGCCGGCCACGACCTGCTGGCCATGGCGCAGACCGGTTCCGGCAAGACCGCGGCGTTCGCGTTGCCGTTGCTGCAGGCCTGCGCACAGGCGGACAGGCCGGCGCGCTCGACCCGCGTGCTGGTGCTGGTGCCGACCCGCGAACTGGCGGTGCAGGTCGCCGATACCTTCGTCGCGCTGGGCCTGGAATTGCCGCGGCGGCCGCGGGTGGTGGTGGCGGTCGGCGGCGTCTCGATCAATCCGCAGATGCTGGCGCTGCGCGGCGGCGCCGACGTGGTGGTGGCCACGCCCGGGCGCCTGCTCGACCTGCTGGCGCAGCGCGCGCTGCAGTTGGACGCGGTGGCGCACCTGGTGCTGGACGAGGCCGACCGCCTGCTCGACCTCGGCTTCGGCGCCGAACTGGAGCGGCTACTGCAACTGCTGCCGCCGACGCGGCAGACCCTGTTGTTCTCGGCCACCCTGCCAGCCCCGATCGCGGCGCTGGCCACGCGCCTGCTGCGCGCGCCGCGACGCATCGGCGACGCCGCCGACGCCGCACCGATCCCGGCGACGCTGCGCCAGCGCGCGATCGAGGTCGACGACGGGCGTCGCCTGGCGTTGCTGCAGCATTTGCTGGAACAGGAAGCATGGCCACGCGCACTGGTGTTCGTCGCCAGTCGGCGTAGCGCCGAGCAGGTCGCCACGGCGCTGGCCAAGGCCGGCATCGCCGCGCAGCCACTGCACGGCGACCTCGCACAAGGGCGGCGCCTGCGCACCCTGGAGGCGTTCCGCCAGCAGCAGGTGCGGGTGCTGGTGACCACCGACCTGGCCGCGCGCGGCATCGACATCGCCGCGCTGCCGGTGGTGGTGAACTACGACCTGCCGCGTTCCACCGCGGACTACACCCATCGCATCGGCCGCAGCGCGCGCGCCGGTGCCGAGGGCCAGGCGCTGAGCTTCGTCGACGCGGCCAGTGCGGCGCATCTGCGCCTGATCGAAAAGCGGCAAGGCGTGCGCGCGCCGCGCGAACGCATTCCCGGTTTCGAGCCGAAGCAAGCGCAACCCCCGGCCGCCGCGCCGGCCACAGAGGCGGCCGCCTCCGCCGGCGGCATCAAGGGCAAGCGACCGAGCAAGAAGGACCGGCTGCGCGCGGCGCGTGCGCACAACGGGGAGCCGCCCGCGAGCGGCTGAGCGGCACCGCGTGGGCTGTACCACGCTTTATTGCGGCATCCGTCGCCACACAGACGCGTGCCGAGATCAGGCACGCTTCCGGCCAGAACATCAGAACGACCGCGTCGCCATGCTACGCGGGCTTGTCGGACGGATCCGACCAAGGACGCCAGGAGCGTCCGCGCCAACGCGTGCCGCAGTCGGCCATCCGGCCAGAAACGCCTGGAAGGCCTGGCGCACCGCGGCAAGCGCTGCGGCAATGCGAAAGGGCGCGGGCACTGGCGTGGCGTCGCACGTCGCAGCCACGGCGGCGCCCCCGGCGCGACAGGCGCGCCGGATCGCGCTCAGTCCTCGAAGGGATCGTGCTCGCTTTCGTCCTGGCCACCCTTGGCCCGCGGCGGCCGCGTGCACGCGCGGCTGCGGATTTCCACGTAGAACTGCTCGCCGCCGGCGGCGACCAGCGCGTCGACCGCACGCAGCAGTTCGGCCGGCGGCAGCACCGCGGCGGTGGCTTCCTCGGTGCCGAACAGGGTGTCGAAATCCCAGTAGTCCGCACCGGCCGGCAAGGTCTTGCGGCGCTCGCGGCGGATGTACTTGCGGATGTCGTGCTTGGCGGCGTCGAGCAGGCGGTCGGGATGCTTGCCTTCGATGCGGAGCCGGTAGGTCTTCTTCACTGCGGGAAATCCTGGAAAGGGAATGCGGCGGTCATCGCAGGGCGACGGCGCGGCGGGCGCACCGACGGACGGCGCGTACGACGGCCGCCATGGTGCCAGAAGCGGCCGCACGCTGCGGATTGCGCGGATAATCGGGGCACGCCCCATGGCACGCAGGAGCCACCGATGACCGATCCGTCCGCTTTCGCGGGATACCGCGTGCTCGTCGCCGGCGCCAGCCGCGGGATCGGCCTGGCGATCGCCGATGCCTTCGCTCGCCATGGCGCCGCAGTGGCGATCTGCGCGCGCAGTCCCGCGCCGCTGGCCGACGCCACCGCGCAGTTGCAGCGCCACGGCCACCCGGTCGCGGCGCAGTGCTGCGATCTGGCCGACGCCGCGCAGATCCAGACCTGGGTGACCCAGGCCGCGGACGCACTGGGTGGCATCGACGTGATGATCAACAACGCCTCCGGCTACGGCCATGGCGACGACGATGCGAGCTGGCAGGCCGGCTTCGACATCGACCTGATGGCCGCGGTGCGCTGCAACCGCGCCGCGTTGCCGCATCTGCGCGGCAGTGGTCGCGGCTGCATCCTCAACATCAGCTCGATCAACGGCCTGCGGCCGACGCCGCGGGTGCCGGCGTACTCGGCGGCGAAGGCGGCGCTGAACTACTACACGACCACCCTGGCGACGCAGCTGGCGCGCGAGCGGATCCGGGTCAATGCGATCGCGCCCGGTTCCATTGAGTTCCCCGGCGGCCTGTGGGAGCAGCGTCGCCAGCAGCAGCCCGAGCTGTACCGGCAGATCCGCGCCAGCATTCCGTTCGGCGCCTTCGGCGCGATCGACGACGTCGCCAACGCGGCACTCTTCCTGGCCTCGCCGCAGGCACGCTGGATCACCGGCCAGGTGCTGGCGGTGGACGGCGGGCAGTCGCTGGGCGCCTGAGGAGGCTCGGTGTGCGGCCGCGTGCAGTGCGCGCGAGCGCGCTGCGGCGAGTGTGGGCTGCACGCGATGCCGTGGTGATGTGGCCTGGCGCCGGCGTCACACCGCGGACGACCCACAGAGAAGTCGCCCAAACGTGCGTTGGCGGGCAATGCTGCGGACTCGCGCACGACGCTCCAATCCCGAATCCCCACTCCCCAATCCCGGCCCCTAAACCAACTGCGCCGCGTCGATCACCCGCACGCCCGGGCGCGGCCGCAGCGCGGCATCGACCAGTGCCGCGGCGATATGTTCGGCCGGGTTGATCCGGTAGCGCCGCGGCAGCAGCGGTCCGAGTGCGCGCAGCACCAGGCTGGCGGCATGCTCGCCGCGGCGCCGTTGCGCACGCTCGCCGCCGATCAGGCCCGGCCGTACCAGGGTCAGCGACGGAAAGCCGAGCGCGCGCAGGTCGTGTTCCAACTCGCCCTTGACCCGGTTGTAGAAGGCCCATGACTGCGGATCCGCTCCCAGCGCCGAGTTGAGCGCGAACGCCGCTGCGCCATGCTCGTGCAGCAGCCGTGCGATCGCCAGCGGATAGTCGTGATCGACCCGGCGGAACGCCGCGCGCGAGCCGGCCTGGCGCATCGTGGTGCCGAGCGCGCAGATCGCCCCCTGCACTTGCCACCACGGCGCCTGCACCGGCAGCGCGTCGAAGTCGAGCACCGGGTTGAGCAGCTTGGGATGGACCAGCTCCAGCGCGCGCCGGGTCGGCGCGATCACCGCGCTGCAGGCCGGCTCGGCCAGCAACTGGGTCAGCGCGTGGCCGCCGACCAGGCCGGTGGCGCCGGCGAGCAGGATTTTCATGTGAACGGCCTTGGTGTTGGCTGGGAGGGGCGACTATCGCAGGGGTGGTGGCAAGGTGCTGTCTGGGATGTTTGCGGCGGGCGGTGGGCTATGAGGCGCTGCGCGCTCGTACCCTCACCCCAACCCCTCTCCCGGGGGGAGAGGGGCTATGGCCGCACGGCTGTTCCCTTCTCCCCTCGGGACCATGGCCCCCTTTTCGGGGGAAGGTGCCCCGCAGGGGCGGATGAGGGTTCGGGGCGCCAGCCAGCCTGGTCCTCGCATGCTCCTGCCTGCCCCACACACGGTCGCCGCGCCGCAGCAGGTACGCCACAATAGCCGCCCCATCGCGCCGGCCGGCGCGCTGCAACCTATGAGGAGCGGTTCGATGTTCGTGGTGTGCGGAGAGGCCTTGTACGACATCTTCATCGACGGCTACGCCGGCACCTCGGTCGGGATGACCGCGCGCCAGGGCGGTTCGCCATTCAACGTGGCGATCGGCCTGGCCCGTCTGGGTGCGCCGTCGGCGCTGTTCACCGGCCTGTCCACCGATCCGCTGGGCCGCCAGCTGCGTGCCACCCTCGAAGGCGAAGGCGTGGCCCTGGACTACTGCATCGACAAGCGCGAGGCCACCACCCTGGTGATGGTCGCGCTCGACGCCGGCGGCGTGCCCAACTACGCCTTCTACGGCACCGGCTGCGCCGATCGCGCGCTGACCGAGGCCGACCTGCCGGCGCTGGACGCGCGCGTCGGCGGCCTGCATTTCGGTTCCTACACCCTGGTCGCCGAGACCACCGCCAGCACCTTCCAGGCGCTGGCCGAGCGCGAGCGCGGGCAACGGCTGATCTCGCTGGACCCGAACGTGCGGCCGACGGTGGAGCCGGACATGGCGGTATGGCGCGCGCGGCTGGCGCGCTGGATCGCGCTGGCGCACGTGGTCAAGGTCAGCCAGGAGGACATCGAGCTGCTGTATCCGCAGCAGGATCCGTTCGCCATCGCCCGCAGCTGGCTACAGCAGGGGCCGTCGCTGGTGGTGATGACCCTGGGCGGCGACGGCGCGGTGGCCTGGCGCGGCGACAGCGAAGCGCGTGTGCCCGGCCGCGTGGTGCAGGTGGCCGACACCGTCGGCGCCGGCGACAGCTTCCAGGCCGCGCTGCTGCAGCAGTTGCCCGATCCGGCCGCGCTGGCGGCGCTGGGCAGCGAGCCCGCCGCGCTGGAGCGCCTGCTGCAGTTCTGCGTGGCCGCCGCGGCGATCAACTGCACCCGTGCCGGCGCCAACCCGCCCAGCCTGGACGACGTCCGCGCCGCGCTCTGACGTCGGCCGACGGCATGCACGCGGCGCCCGCGGCCGGCTTGCCTATGATGGGCCGGCCGCCCGCGGCGACACATCCACCGGGAGACCTGCCTTGACCGACCTGTCCGAGATCGCCGTGCGCCTGGGGATCGCCGCCCTCGCCGGCGCGGCGATCGGGTTGAACCGCGACCTGCACGGCAAGCCGATCGGCATCCGCACGCTGGGCCTGGTCGGCCTGGCCACCGCGATGGTGGTGCTGCTGGCCGACCCGCTCGGCAAGGGCGGCTTCACCGATGCCGGCAGCCGCGTCATCCAGGGCATCCTCACCGGCATCGGTTTCCTCGGCGCCGGCGTCATCTATCACACCCAGAAACATGTGCGGGTGCATGGCCTGACCAGCGCCGCCTGTGTCTGGCTCACCGCCTGCGTCGGCATCATGTGCGGCGCCGGCCAGTGGCAGATCGTGGCCGTGTCGCTGGCCATCGCCTTCGTCATCCTGCTGTTCGGCGGCCGCGTCGAACGCGCCCTGCACGCACTCCTGGGCGGCAGGCCGGCGCATGACGCCCCGCCGGATCAGTCGTCGGACAGCGGCCCGCACCAGCCCGGCAAGTAGCTCGCGTCCCGGCTCTTGGCGAGCGCGAGCGCGGTCTCCATGGCGCGGGCGAAATCCTCCTTGATGTCGCGGCGCCGCAGCCGGCGGCGGAACAGGTCGGCCCACAGGAATTCGCTGAAGGGCGTGGTGTCCTTGGCGTAGCCGCCGGCGCGGCGGACCTCGCCGGCGAGGCTGCGGTAGGGATCGTCCTTCAGGTCGGCGATGGAGGTGGGCATGTCCTTGAACGGGCGGCGCTCGCCCTTGGCGTCGTAGGGATAGGCCCAGCGGCGATGATCCAGCACGCTCCACAGCGCGGCCTTGTCGACCATGCTGAGGTCGGCGATCACCGTGACCAGGATGTCCTTCACCCCTTCGTCTAGCAGCGCCCGCGCCAGATGGTGGTGATCGACCACGTAGTAGCGGCCATCCGGTCCCAGCACCACCGGGATCATGTGCGTGCCGAGCAGCTCTGCCTGCTTGTGCTTGGACGCGTGCGCGCGCCAGCGCTTGCGCTTCTCCTTCACCTCGCGCATGCCCACGGTCATCTGCGTGGGACGCAGGGACAGGATCGGAACGGGATGCAGCAGCGGTTCGCGGGGATCGGCCATGCTCAGTCTCCGTGGAAGTGTGCGCGCCGGCACCAGGCGCGGCCGCCAGAGTGCCAGCGTCGTGCGCGTCTTGCACGGCGCCGCGGCACACGCTCCCCTCTCCCTCCGGGAGAGGGGCTGGGGGTGAGGGTGCGACGGCCAGGGAACCTCTTCCCCCGGACACCTCCCTAGCGAACCGCCCCCTCATCCGCCCCTCCGGGGCACCTTCCCCCGAAAAGGGGGCCATGGTCCCGAAGGGAGAAGGAAGCAAGGGGCCGGGGGTAAGGGTACGGCCGCCATGGAGTCCTCTTCACAGACACGGCGCCCGCCGGCTCAAGCGCGCGCCGCCAGCGCCGATATCCAGTTCCTGAGCGCCAGCATGGGCGGCGCATTGACCTGGGGAGGAGCCGGCTGGCATGTCGGATCAACGCGACGAGCCGCCGATCAGCGGACTGCGCAAGCTGCTGTCGCCACGTCGGCGCGATCCCGCGCCGACGACGGCCGCGGGGCTGCCGGCGCGCGCGCAGGGCCACAGCCATGCGCACAAGCACGGCCCTGCGGCGCGGCCCGCGGAGGCGGCCACCGATCCGGCTGCCGCCACCGCCGCGCTGATCCGCCTGTTCCAGCAGGCGCACGAGCCGCAAGGCCTGCTCGGCGCCTTCGCCGACGGCATGGCCTCGCTGCACGGCGAATTGGGCGACATGGGTCGGCGCCTGCAGTCGGCGGCGAGCAGCGGCGACTGGCCCAGCTACGGCCGCGCACTGCGCCAGCTGATCGACAAGTACATCCGCACCATCGACGTCGACGACCCGCTGGCCGGGCCCAGCGACAGCGAACGCCTGCGCGACCTGCTGCGACAGACCGTGGCCGGCGCGCTGGCGGCGCTGCTGCACACCCTGCCCGAGCTCGCCGGCGAGGCCGAGGCCAGCGGCGAGGCGCTGCGCCAGTGGCGTCCCGGGCAGCCGCTGGAACCGGTGGCGCAACAGGTGCGTGAGCTGTGCCACCAGATCGCGTTGCGCGCCAGCGACGGCCAGGAGCAACAGGCGCTGTTGCTGAGCCTGTTCGACCTGTTGCTGGAGAACGTCGGCGAACTGCTCGACGACACCAGCTGGCTGCAGGGCCAGATCGCGGTGGTGCGCGACCTGATCGCCGGGCCGCTGGACCGCTACTCGATCGAGGAGGCGCGCGGCAGCCTGCGCGAGGTGATCTACAAACAGGGCCTGCTCAAGCAGGGCATCGCCGAATCCAAGGAGGCGATGAAGGAGCTGATGCTGAGCTTCGTCGCGGACCTGGACGGCATGGCCGCCAGCACCGGCGAATTCCACGACCGCATCGCCGACTACTCGCAGACCATCCGCGACGCGCGCAGCATCGCCGACCTCAACCGCCTGCTGCAGGAAGTGCTGCAGGACACCAGCCACGTGCAGGAGCAGGCGCTGCGCGCGCGCGATCACCTGATCGCCGCACGCCAGGAGGTGGAGGCGGCCGAGCAGCGCATCCTGCGCCTGGAGCAGGAACTGCAGGACGTCAGCGGCCTGGTGCGGGTCGACCAGCTCACCGGCGCACTCAACCGCCGCGGCCTGGACGACCTGTTCGTGCGCGAACTGGTGCGCACCGAGCGCAGCGCGCAGCCACTGTGCGTGGCGATGCTGGACCTGGACGATTTCCGCAAGCTCAACGAGACCTACGGCCACCCCGGCGGCGACAGCGCGCTGCGCCACGTGGTGGAGGTGGCGCGCACCACGTTGCGCGCCAGCGATGCCATCGCCCGCTTCGGTGGCGAGGAGTTCGTGCTGCTGATGCCAGACTGCACGATCTTCGAGGCCAGTGCGGCGGTGACCCGCGTGCAGCGCGCGCTGGCCCAGCGCGCGGTGGTGCACGAAGACCAGCGCGTGTTCGTCAGCTTCAGCGCCGGCGTGGCGCTGCGCCAGCCCGGCGAAGCGCAGGACGCGCTGATCCGCCGCGCCGACCGTGCGCTGTACGAGGCCAAGAAGGCCGGCAAGAACCGGGTGGTGTCGGCAGACTAGCTGGCGCCGGCGTGGCCGGCGCGGGATTGGGGAGTCGGGATTGGGGATTGGCAAAAGCGGGAATGCGCGCCGCTGTTACGAATCTCGAATCTCCAATCCCGAATCCCTATTCCCGCACCTTCTTGATCCCCAGCACCACCGCCAGCACCAAGGCGCCGGCCACGATTCCCACCAAGGCGTTGCCCAGCGCAAGCACCAGGCTGCCCAGGCCGCCGGTCGGGGCGATCGCCTGGATGGCATGGTGCAGCGGGCCGATGCTGTGCACCAGGATGCCACCGCCGACCAGGAACATCGCCGCGGTGCCGGCGACCGACAGCGTGCGCATCAGCCACGGCGCCAGCCACAGGATGCCGCGGCCGATCGCCGCGGCGGCGGCGCCCTTGCGGCTCAGGTACAGCCCCAGGTCGTCGAGCTTGACGATGCCCGCGACCAGCCCGTAGACGCCGGCGGTCATCGCCAGCGCGATCGCCACCAGCACCGTGAGCTGCTGCAGGAGCGGCACGCCGGCGACCACGCCCAGCGACAGCACGATGATCTCCGCCGAGAGGATGAAGTCGGTGCGGATCGCGCCCTTGACCTTGTCCTTTTCCAGCGCGACCACGTCCACCTGCTGGTCGGCCAGCGCCTGCACGTGCTGCGCGTGACGTGCCGCGTCCTCTTCCTTCGAATGCAGGAAACGGTGCGCCAGCTTCTCCACGCCCTCGAAGCACAGGAACGCGCCGCCGATCATCATCAGCGGGGTGATCGCCCACGGCAGCCAGGCGCTGATCGCCAGCGCCGCCGGCACCAGGATCGCCTTGTTGAGCAGCGAGCCCTTGGCCACCGCCCACACCACCGGCAGTTCGCGGTCGGCGTTCACCCCGGTCACCTGCTGCGCGTTCAGCGCCAGGTCGTCGCCGAGCACGCCGGCGGTCTTCTTGGCCGCGACCTTGGTCAGGATCGACACGTCGTCGAGCAGGGTGGCGATGTCGTCGAGCAGGGTGAACAGGCTGGCGCCGGCCATGCGGGGATTCCATTCGGGATGAGCGGCGATTCTCGCCGATTCCGCCGACCAGGTGCGTGAGCAGGCCGGCCTCAACCGCGCGTAACGCCGGCCCGGCTATCGTGCGCCACACCGCCGCACGGCCTGCACAGGACACCCGCATGGACCAGTTCCTCACCGCCCCCCGCGCCATCGTCGACGACGTCCTCGCGGCCGCGGCCATGCTGCAACCGCTGCTGCTGTCGGAAACCGGCAGCGGCACCCGCATCGTGCTGCAGGCCGAGCGCGATCCGCGCCAGGTCGCGGTGCTGTCCGGCGGTGGCGCCGGGCACGAACCGGCGCATGCCGGCTTCGTCGGCCCGGGCATGCTCAGCGGCGCCATCGCCGGCGACCTGTTCGCCTCGCCCGGGGTGGAGGCGGTGCTGGCGGCGATCCGCGCCTGCGCCGACGCGCCCGGCGTACTGCTGGTGATCAAGAACTACACCGGCGACCGGCTCAACTTCGGCCTGGCCGCCGAGCGCGCCCGTGCCGAGGGCATCGACGTGGCCAGCGTACTGGTCGCCGACGACATCACCCTGCCCGACGCGGCGCAGCCGCGCGGCATCGCCGGCACGGTGCTGGTGCACAAGTACGTGGGCCACCTGGCACGCGAGGGCGTGCCGCTGGCCGAACTGGCGCAGCGCGGCCAGGCCTTCGCCGACCGCCTGCTGTCGCTGGGCATGGCGCTGTCCAGTTGCAGCGTACCCGGCCAGCAGGTCGGCCGCCGCGCGCCGGAACTGGGGCTGGGCATCCACAACGAGCCCGGTGCGCGGCCGGTGCAGCCCGGCACGGTGGAAGAGGCCTTGGCGCTGGTGCTGGACCCGCTGCTGGCGCAGGCCGATGCGCGCCTGGGCGCCGACGCGCCGCTGGTGCTGATGCTCAACGATCTCGGCGGCTGCTCGACGCAGGAACTGGGCGTGCTGACGCGGCTGGCGCTGCAGCGCATCGGTGTCGCGCGGGTCGCGCTGATGCCGGTGCCGGCAGCGCTGATGACCTCGATGGACATGCACGGCTTCTCGATCACCCTCGCCCCGGCCGATGCCGACGTGCTCGCCGCACTGCAGGCACCGGTGCAGACCCTGGGCTGGCCCGGCGTGCGTGTGCCGCATGCAGTGCAGACCTTTGCGCCGGCACTGAAGCGCGACGACAGCCACCGCGATGGCGCGCGCGATGCGCAGTGCGCAGCGGCCCTGGGCCGGGTGGCGCAAGCCCTAATCGCCGCGCAGGCCGAGCTGGACGCGCTGGATGCGCGCAGCGGCGATGGCGACGCCGGCAGCACCTTCGCCGCCGGCGCGCGCGCCCTGCGGCAGGCGCTGGACACCGATGCGCTGGCCACCGGCGACGCTGCCGCACTGGCGCGCGGCCTGGCGGCGACGATCGAACACAGCATGGGCGGCTCCAGCGGCGTGCTGCTGTCGATCCTGTTCACCACCGCTGCCGGTGCGCTGGCGGACGACCGCGACTGGGTGCAGGCGCTGCAGGCCGGCGTGGCGCGGATGCAGCACTACGGCGGCGCGCAACGCGGCGACCGCACCCTGCTCGATGCGCTGCTGCCGGCACTGGACGCCCTGGCACAGGACGCCGACGTGGAGGCCGCCGCACGCGCCGCCCGCGCAGGCGCCGATGCCACCGCCCAGCTCACCCGTGCCGGTGCCGGCCGCGCCGCGGCGGTGCCGGCGGACGCACTGCGCGGCGTGATCGACCCCGGCGCCGAAGCGGTGGCGCGGGCGTTCGCAGCGTGGCGGTGAAGCGGCCGGTCGGGTCGGCCGATGCGGTGCGAGGCAGGTATGGGTCAATCGGGGCTGCAGGCGTGTTCGGGAACGCCCGTCGCGGCTGAAGCCGCTCGTACAAGGCTTGCGGCGAACTGTCCGAGCGCACTGTGGGAGGGACTTCAGTCCCGACGCGCGCAAGCCGGAATCGCCAGCATCCTGGGAGCAACGCCCCGTCGCCCCCCCTACTCCGCCGACGCCGCGTCCAGCACCTGCGCCACCGCCTGCAACGAGCCATGCACCGAACCGGACTGCAGCGCCAGCGGCTGGGTCTTGCCGCGCACCACCAGCTCCATGCGCTGCGGCACGCCCTGCGCGTTGCCGACGATGCGGTAGGTGGTGTCGCCACGCGCGAAGCTGAGCAGATGGCGGTCGGCGTCGTAGTCCATCGCCTCGCCCTGCGCGTCCGGATACAGCAGGTCCACCCGCTGCTGCGCGCCGATCGCCGCATAGAACGGCTTGCTGCTGCCGCCGTCGCCAACATTGGCGAACACCACGATGCGCTTGCCAGCCGGCGCCAGGCGGAACTCGAGCAGGATCTTGCGCTGACCCACCGCCGTCTCGCCTTCCTCGTCCCACAGGTAGTGCATGTCGGCCACGCGCTTGCCGGCACGGTCGCGGTACACCGTCTCCTGCGCCAGGCCCGGCCCCTCGCTGCGCGCATCCTCCACCACCTCGCGCTCCAGCAGCGGCGCGCCGTCGCGTACCGAATACGTCGCGTACTGGTGCCAGCAACAGCCATCCTTGGTCATGGTGTGGATCTCGCGGGCCTTGGCATCCACCTGGAACAGGCCGCAGTTGCTCTGCGCCAGTTCGGTGAAGCCGGGGCTGGCCTCGAAGCCGTCGGCGGTGCCCAGGTACACCTGGTAGGACGGGCCGTGATAGCAGCTGTTCTGCCCGTCCATCACCGCCAGGTCTTTGATCCCGTCGAAATTGAAATCGTCGTAGATCAGCACGCTCTGCTCGCCGTACGGCAGTTCGTGCACGTTGGCCTTGACCTTGCCGCTCTTCGCATCGGTGTCCACCACCAGCTCCGGCGAGGCCACCTCGAGCAGCGGCGTGGCATTGCCGCGGGCGAACACGCGCACGATGCCGGGACGGAACACCTCGCCGCTGTCCTCGATCTCCAAGGTGGCGCGGTAGCGATCGGAGAAGTCCTGCAGGTCGTAACGGCGGTGCGTGCTGGCGGCGAAGGCCTTGGCGTCGAAGTCGTCGCCGGCATACCGCTGGGTCTGCGTCGCGGCGGTCGCGGTCGCGGTCGACGACAACAGCACAAGCAGCAAGGCCAGGCGTGTACGCGCCGACAGCACACGGGCATGGCCAACGGCATGCGAGACGATGAAGGACATGGTGGCGTTCCTGGCGACGGGCAACGGAGGCCAAGGGTAAGGCCGGCCGCGGTGCCCGAAAAGGGGAGGCAGGACGCCTGACCTCGGCGCGTCAGAACAGCGCGCGTGCCAGCGCCCGCAGCGCCGTGCGCGCCTCGGTGGCGATGCCGCCGCCGTCCTCGCCCAGCCAGGCCGCCACGAGCAGCACCACGACCGCCCCAGCCGCCAGGAGCGCGAGCCGACGCCACCTCATCGGTCGAGAGCCCTGCCGAACAGGCAAGGTGCCGGTGCAGCACGTCGCGTGGCTGGCGTCATCTGCCATCGGTCGACGCACCACGACCGTCCGTTGCATCCCTGCCCACTCACCGCCATCGCCACTCACCCTGCTGCACTGCGCGCCGTTCTCTGGCTCTCGTTGCGGGGCAGGATACGCCGTGGGTGCATCGTCCCAGCAACGGCCGCCGCCGGGCTGGCCGACAGCGCCGTCGCCGACCTTGCCGCCGGCACCACGCCCGAGCACCTGCGATCCACGACGCGCAGCGGGATTCACCACGCGACGACCCGGCCGTCGCCACACTCGATCGCGCCCATCCTTGCCCGGAGCCCACCTTGAGCGCGACGCCCGACGCTGCGGCCACACCGCACGTGGTCGGCGGCCTCAGCCGCCGTACCCAGATCCTGCGCCTGCTGCTGCGCTACCGCAGCTCCGGGGTGTTTTCCGGCATGGACATGGAGACAGCCCAGGGCGAGCACGAGCTGCCGCCGGAAGGTACGCCCGAACAGTTCGTCACCGACCTGGAGGCGCTCGGCCCGACCTTCGTCAAGCTCGGGCAGATGCTGTCCACGCGCCCGGACGTGGTGCCGCCGGAGTTCGCCACTGCCCTGGAGCGGATGCAGGAGAACACCACGCCGATTCCGAGCGAACGCATCCGCGAGATCGTCGAGGCCGAGCTGGGCGTCGGCATCAACAAGGCCTTCTCCGCCTTCGACGATACCCCGCTGGGCAGCGCCTCGCTGGCGCAGGTGCACCGCGCCGCGCTGCGCGACGGCACCCCGGTGGCGATCAAGGTGCAGAAGCCCGAGGTCGCCGCGCAGGTGCGCGCGGACCTGGAGGTGCTGCGCAGCTTCGCCAGCGCCGCCGACAAGCTGACCGGGCTGGGCCGGCGCATCCGCTTCGCCGACTGGCTGGCCGAGTTCGGCAAGGCGCTGCTGGCCGAACTGAACTACGAGGCCGAGGCCGAGAACCTGGCGCGCTTCGGCGAGCACCTGCGCCCGTTCCCGCAGCTGTGGGTGCCGCAGCCGGTGTGGGACCTGAGCAGCCGCCGCGTGCTGACCATGCAGCTGGCCGAAGGCGTGCGCGTGGACAAGATCTCCGGGCTGCGCCGCACCGAGCAGCCGATGGACGACCTGGCCGCGGCGCTGGTGCGCGGCTACCTGGACCAGATGTTCGTGCACGGCGAGATCCACGCCGATCCGCACCCGGGCAACCTGCGCGTGCTCGCCGACGGGCGCCTGGCGATCTTCGACCTGGGCATGGTCGCGCACGTGCCGCCGAAGCTGCGCGAGCGCCTGCTCAAGCTGCTGTTCGCCGCGGTCGACGGCCGCGGCGAGGAAGTGGCCGAGGAAACCATCGCGCTGAGCACGCGCCTGGAGGACTTCGACGAGGAGCGCTACCAGCGCGAGACCGGGCAGATGATCGCCCGCTACGCGGCGCACGATGCGATGTCCGAAGGCCGGGTGGTGCTGGACCTGGTCCGCATCGCCACCGCCTACGGCCTGCGCACGCCGCCGGAGCTGAGCCTGCTCGGCAAGACCCTGCTCAACCTGGAAGCGGTGTGCCGGGCGCTGTCGCCGCACCTGGACACGCGCGTGGTGGTCGAGGACCAGTTGCAGCACGTGATGCGCGCGCGCCTGAAGAAGTCGCTGTCGGCGGCCAACCTGGCCAGCGAGGCGATGGAGCTGCAGGCGCTGCTGCGCGAAGGCCCGCGCCGCATCTCCGACATCCTCACCCTGGCCGCGGAGAACCGCCTGCAGGTGCGCGTGGCCGGGCTGGAGGAATCGCGGCTGATGGAGAGCCTGCAGAAGATCGCCAACCGCGTCGCCGCCGGCATCGTCACCGCCGCGCTGATCCTGGCCTCCACGCAGATGATGCGCATCGACACCGGCAGCAAGCTGTTCGGCTACCCGGCCATCGCGATGGTGCTGTTCCTGCTCGGCGTGATCCTGGGCCTGGGCATCGTGGTCAGCGCCGTGCTGTTCGACCGACGCATCCGCGCGCGCGAGGAACGCGGGAGGCGCTAGAAGCAGGGAGTGGGGAATCGGGAATGGGGAATCGCAGGAGCGGCTTCAGCTGCGACCTGCGGCGCCGACAGCTGGCGGCCGAAGCCGCTTCGCGCTCCACCACTCCCCGATCCGGCTACTCCCGCGGATCGCGTAAAAGCTTCACTTCCTGCGGCGACTCCAGGGCGATGCCCTCCTCGGCCAGGCGCTGCAGCAGGGCGAAGAACAGTTCGCTGCGGGTGCCGTAGGTCAGCCGCGGCGAGGCCACGTAGGCGAAGCTGTTGAGGGTGACGTGGCCGTTGGCGATGGAGTCGATGAACACCGAAGGCGCCGGGTCGTCCAGCACGCCCGGGTGCGCCGCGTACAGCTCCAGCAGCAACGCGCGCAGCTTGACCACGTCGGTACTCAGCGACACCGCGAACTGGATCTGCACCCGGCCCAGCGGCCCGGCCAGGGTCATGTTGCGCAGGGTCTTGGTGATCAGTTCGGAGTTGGGCACGATCAGGGTGGAGCGGTCGCCGACCTGGATTTCGGTGGCGCGCACGCTGATCCGGCGCACGTCGCCCTCCTGGTCGCCGATCTTGATCCAGTCGCCGATCTTGACCGGGCGCTCGGCGAGCAGGATCAGGCCGGACACGAAGTTCTGGGTGATCGACTGCAGGCCGAAACCGATACCGACCGACAGCGCGCTGACCACCAGCGCGATCCGCTCCAGGCCGATGCCCAGCGCGGCAAGCGCCCACAACGCCGCCAGGATGATGCCGACGTAGCGCGCCACCGTGCTGATCGAGTTGCGCGAGCCGTCGTCCAGTTCGGTCTTGGGCAGGTAGGTCTGGGTCAGCCAGCGATGCAGGTACTGCATGACGCCCAGACCGAGCAGCAGCACCAGCACCGCGCGGGCGATCGCGCCCGGATACAGCACCACCTTGTCGCTGAGGCGGATGCCATCGGACAGCAGCGAGAACCAGTCCGAGACGATCGAGACGTTGGTGCCGAACGGCATCAACAGCGCGCCGACACCGATCAGCAACAGCACCACCCGTATCAGTGCCGAGGTCAGCACCCCGGCCTGCTCCAGGCTGCTCGAACGCACCCCGAACGCGCCATTGGCGGCGCGGCCGATGCGGCCTTCGCTGGCGAACAGCCACAACGCGAAGTCGTCGGCGAAGGTCATCAGCAGGCGGATCGCGCCGACGATCATGGTGATCCAGATGATCTGCCGGGTGATGAACAGGCCCAGGTGCAGATAGCCCAGCAGCGCCGCCAGCAGCGCCACCACCACCGCGACTTTGACCAGCACGCCGATCAACGCCAGCGCACCGCCGTGCTGCCCGGGCGGCGGCGGTTGCGCATTGGCCAGGGCCTGCGCCGCCGCTTCGGCGTACTGGCGCCGGCGCAGCCGCGACAGGCTGGTCAGGGTGGCCAGGATCAGCACGCCGTAGACCAGCGCGATCACCCCGTCGGCGGCGACGGTGGCCGAGTCGCTGGTGCGCGCGGCCTGGTTGATCACCAGCAGCATGCTGCTGAGCCAGGCCAGCGCCGCGGTGGCCCAGGTGTACTTGCGCAGGCGTCGCACGGTGGCGTCGTCGATCGGGAACAGCCGCCAGCTCGGCTGGTTCGGCAGCAGCACGCTGGCGCCGAGCGAGCCCATGAAGGCCGCGGCGAAGCTGACCACCACGAAGCCGTTGAGTACCGCGTCCAGGCGCTCCGGCACCGCATCGATGCTGCGCAGCGCCTCGGCCAGGGCCAGCGCGGCCAGGCCCGGGGTCAACGTGCCCAGCAGCAGGAACCAGATCGCCAGACCCGACCGGCGCAGGCGGCTGCCCGGCGCGCGCGACACCGCATAGCGCTTGCCCAGCCAGCGCAGCAGGTAGCGCAGCGGGAACAGCAGGATCAGCGCGATGGCGATGCCGACGCCAAGCGCACCGCTGCCATGCTCGGCGATCGCGTCCTGCAGCGACTGCATGCCGAGCGTGTACAGCGCCAGCAGCTTGGCCTGGTCGTCGGGGAAATCGGCGGCGATCTGCTTCCACAGCGCCGGCGACAGCGGCGACGGCGAGCGCAGCGACAGCTCCTGGCTGAAATGCTCGGCGCGCGCGCGTTCGATCTCGTCGGCCAGCTGCCGCGCCTCCACCACCATCAGCTTGCCGCGCTTGACCCCCGAGTCCAGGCTGTCGCGCTGCTTGGTCAGCGCCCTGCGCTGCGCGGCGATGTCGGGGGAGTCGCCGGTGGCGGCGGGGCCGAGCTGCTGCAGGCGTGCCTCCACCTGGGCCAGCTGCGGCGCCAGGGCGTCGACCGCGGTCTGCGCATCGTTGGAGGCGTCGGAGACCTGCGTGACCAGGTCCTGGAAGGCGGCCTGGTTGCCGGCATCCACTTCCTTGCCGCGCGCGTCCTTCAGCGACTTTGCGGCGTTGTCCAGCAGGGTCTGCGGGTCCGGCGGTGCGTCGGCGGCGTCCTGCGGCTGGGCCGACGCCACCGCCGCGCACAGCCACAACAGCAGCAGGGCGTAACGCAACAGGAAAGAGGACGACGCGGAACGGGGCAGCAGGCGCACGCAGGGACCGGCACGGGCAAGCGCGGACCACCGCGCGTGCGGCGCACTATACGGCGCGGCGCTTGAACCAGGCCAGCGGCGGGCGCGGGCACGCGTGCCGTGTGGGCGCGCCGGTGCCTGCGCCGGCTGCCTGTCGCGACCGAAGCGCGCCGCTCCTACGACGGCGGGCGGGTCGCCACGACCGATACCCGGTTCACCGCGCGTCCGTCACCAGCACGATCTTGCCGATATGCGCGCTGGATTCCATCAGCGCATGCGCCTGCGCCGCCTCCTGCAGCGGGAAGCAGCGGTCCACCTGCGGCTTGATGCGACCCTCTGCCAGCAACGGCCAAACCCGCTCCTCCAGTTCCCGCGCGATCGCCGCCTTTTCCATCACCGAGCGCGGACGCAGGGTCGAGCCGGTATGGGTCAGCCGCTTGGCCAGCAGCGGCATCAGGTCCAGTTCGCGCACCTTGCCCTGCTGGATGCCGATCTGCACGATGCGCCCGTCCAGCGCCGCGGCCTGGTAGTTGCGCGCCAGGTAGTCGCCGCCGATCAGGTCCACGATCACGTCCGCGCCGCGACCCTCGGTCAGGCGCTTGGTCTCGGCGACGAAGTCTTCCTCGCGATACAGGATCGCCGCCTCCGCGCCCAGCGCCAGGCTGGCCGCGCGCTTGTCGGCCGAGCCGACGGTACTGATCACCCGCGCGCCAAAGGCCCGTCCGAGCAGGGTGGCCACGCTGCCGATGCCGGAGGTACCGCCGTGCACCAGCAGGGTCTCGCCGGACTGCAGGCGGCCGCGCTGGAACACGTTGGTCCACACGGTGAAGAAGGTTTCCGGCACCGCCGCGGCCTCGGTCAGGCTCAGCGCCGCCGGCACCGGCAGGGCGTTGCGCTCGTGCACCACCGCGTATTCGGCATAGCCGCCGCCGGCGACCAGCGCGCAGACCTGGTCGCCCAACCGGTAGCGCTCCACGCCCTCGCCCAGGCCGACCACCTCGCCGGCGAACTCCAGCCCCGGCAGCGGCGAGGCGCCCGGCGGCGGCGGATAGCTGCCCTGGCGCTGCATCACGTCGGGCCGGTTGACGCCGGCCGCGGCCACCCGCACCAGCAGTTCGCCGCGCCCGGGGTGCGGCAGCGGCACGCGCACCGGCACCAGCACCTCGGGCGCACCGGGCTGGCGGATCTCGATCGCGGTCATGGTGTCGGGCAACGCGGCGGCGTGGGTCGGGGACATGGCGGGGTCCTGGCAAGGAGCGCGGCGCACGCAAGCGCAGGCGCGTGGGGGAACCGCGATGATCGACCTTCCGCGCTGAGGGGTCCGTGACGGCGGGCGATGTTCGCGATGAAGTGCACGAAAGACCTGCCTGGTCCTCTCAGGCCGTCTGCAGTCGGGACTGAAGTCCCTCCCGCAGTGCATCCGGCGGGCTCGCCGCACGCCCCTGTGGGAGCGACTTCAGTCGCGACGCGCGTGACGATGACCGCCAGTCACTTCCACCGCCAACGGTGTCGAGGCGTAACGCTCCGCTCACGCAAGCGCTCAAGGTAGGCGGCGCCTACTCGCCCACTGGCGCCGCCTGCGCCGGCCACTCGGTCATCGCCGGCACGGCAGCCTCGACCCGCTGCGGATCCAGCCGCGCCTGCAACGCCGGCAGGGCGATCGCCAGCGGGCAGCGCAGGCGGCCGCCGCAGCCGGGCAAGGGCCAGCGCCGCTCGCGCAGGCCGCGGCCATCGAAGCGGTTGCCGCGCAGCGCCGGCAGGGTCGGCACCACGCTGCGCAGCTGCAGGAAGTCCTGGCCGTCCTGCCGCACCAGGTCCAGCAGCAGCGCACCGCCGGGCGGATACGCGTCCGGCTGGCCGCGCACGATGGGATCGATGCCGAACAGGCCGGCCAGATGCGCCAGGTTGGTGTCGTGGCCCAGCAGCACCAGCGCGCGCGTGTCCACCGGCGCCAGCGGTGCCACAACCGGCGCCTGCCCGGCCGCCGCCTGCAACGTCGCCAACAGGTGCGCGAGCAGGTTGGAGCCGCCGGCACGCGCCGCCGGCAGCGCCCGCTTGCTGTAGGCGAAGGAGGCGTTGTGCAGGCCGATCAGCCGCTGCAGCGCCGCGGCATCGGCGCGCCCCCAGGCCACCTGCGGCAATGGCAGGCCCTGCGCGTATTCCAGCATCAGGTTCTCGGCCAGGCTGCCGGCGGTCTTCAAGACCTTGGCCGCCTGCGCCGGATCCTGCAGCCGCTGCGGATCGTCCAGGCGCGGCGAAGCCTGCGCAGCGCAGGCCGAACCCGCACAGCCGGACAGCACCCGCTGCAGCGCCCGCAGCCGGCTGCGCGTGGCCGCGTCCAGGTGCAACGGCGGCGCGGGTGCAGCGTCGTCCTTGTCCTCGTCCTTGCCGAAATGGAACAGCGGATTGTTCTGCGTCGTCGGCAATGCGAGGTAATGCGCCTGGCATCCCGGCAGCAGCCCCTCGGTGAAGGCCGCCGCGCTGTCGTGGTTGCGCGGCGTGCTGTCGGCGATCACCACCGCGCCGGACCCGGCGCAGTCCGGCGCCAGCGCCGCCGTGGACAGCCAGCGCTGCCGGTAGCGCGCACCCAGCGCCTGCATGCCGGCGGCGCCGTGCGCCGTGAGCTGGCCGGGCGCCACCGGCCATTGCGGCCAGGGTTGCGCGGCGTACTTGGCCAGGTCGTCTGGCGATTGCGTCGGTGCGCGCACGCCGTGGCGCATCACCACGATCGTCAGGCGTACCTCCGCCGCGTTCGATGCCGCGGCAGGCTTGGGCGATGCCGCCGCCGGCCAGGCGGCGCTGGCGACGCAAAGCACCGCGGCCAGGCGCCATCCGCTGCGCACGCGTGCGAATCGGGAAGCGAACATGGCCGGCCTCAGAACTTCAGCGACAGGTCAAGGAACACGCCGCGCCCGGCCAGGCCGAAGTACAGCGGCTGGTTGTCGGAGGAGCGGGTGCCGGCGTAGCCGATCAGCGCATGCCGGTTCAGCAGGTTGTTGACGTCCATGCTGATCGAGTAGCCCTTCAACCCGTAGGGCCCGTGCGTGCTGCGGTAGCCCAGCGCCGCATCCAGGCTGGCGTAGCCGCCCAGGCGCTGGTCGTTGCTAAACACGGTGGCGCCGTTGGCCGCGGTGCTGTTGTCCACGCCGTACTGCGCGCCCACCACCTTCTCCATCAGCGAACCGAAATAGCCGGTGCCGCTGTTGTACAGCAGGCCCAGGGCGGCGGTTACTCGCGGCGTGCCGGCGACCTGGGTGCTGCTGTGCTTGTAGGTGGCGTCGTTGTAGCTGGCGTTGGCGTACAGGCTCAGGATCGGCGTCAGCGCGTAGGTGGCCTCGGCCTCGGCGCCGCGGTACACCGCACCGCCGCCGTTGACGAAGGCGCTCTCGGTGCCGCTGTCGGTGTTGATCAGGGTCTGGCTGATGTAGTTGCTGAAGTCGATGTAGTAGACGTCGGCGCCGAAGGTCAGGCCGCGCGCGGCATAGCTGGTGCCGAGTTGGTAGTTGCTGGTCAGCTCCGGGCGCAGGCCACGGGCGCCGTTGAGTTCGATCACGTCGATCGGCGGCGCCAGGAAGCCGCGCGCGGCCTGCACATAGCCGCTCCAGTGCTCGTTGAAGCTCTGGTGCAGGCTCAGCGACGGCAGCGTGGCGTCGTAGCTGGCGTCGCTGTGTGCTGGCGCCGGCGGGGTGCTCTTGTTGAGTTCGGCATCGAGTTGGCGCTGCACCCGCGCGTAGCGCAGGCCCGGACTGAGGGTCAGGCTGTCGCTGAGCTTCCAGTCGTACTGCAGGTACGGCTGCAGGGTGTCGGTACGGTCGTGCAGGTTGTAGTTGTACAGCGGGCCGTACTTGGTGCCGCTGGCCGCGCCGGTCGTCATGTCCACCGGCAACTGCTGGCGCTCGTCGAGGTTGCGCTCCACCCACACGCCGGTCTGCAGCTGGCCCGGACCGAGGTCCCGCGCCAGACGCAGCACATCGCCGAAGGCGCGGAAGTCGTTGTCCGAGAGCTTGCCCGGCACGTCCTTGGCGGCCTTGGACAGCTTCTTGCCGGTCGCGCTGTAGAAGGTCACGCCGTTGTCGGCAGCGCTCTCGCTGGTGGGGATGCTGGTCTTGGAAGCGGTGTGGTCGAAGCTGTTGTAGTAGACCTTGTTGTCCAGGTCCCACTCGCCCAGGCGCGTGCTCAGGCCCAGGTAGGTGAAACTGGAGTAGTAGGCCGCGGCGTTGTAGCCGGTGTAGTTCTGCAGGGTCGGATCGTTGCCCAGGCCGTAGCGCCAGCCATGCTGCGCGATCTGCGCGCGGGTGGCGCCCTGCACGGTGTTCTGGTGCTCCTGGTTGTAACTGCTGACGAAGGTCAGCGTGGTCGCCTCGCCGAGGTCGCTGACGGTCTTGAGGAAGGCATGCTCGCGGCGGTCGTCGGTGCCCTTGAGGTAGGTGTCGCTGGCTTCCTTGGACAGGTCCGCGAACAGGCGCGTGTTGCCGATGTGCTCGTCGGCGCTGACGCCGCCGGCCCAGGTGTTCCAGCTGCCGCCGGTGCCGTACACGGTCACGCCGTCGACCTCGCTGGGATTGCGCGTGCGCAGCGCCAGGGTGCCGCCGAAGGTGGCGTTGCCGATGGTGGCGCCGCCGCCGGGGCCGCGGTCGATCTCGGCCTGGCCGAGCACGTGGTTGTTGAAGTAGGCCGAGGTGGTGTGGTGCAGATCGCTGGCATCGCCGAAGGGAATGCCGTCGAAGGTGATGTTGAACTGGCCGTCCTGGAAGCCGCGGATGCTGACGCCTTCGTTCTTGCCCAGGCCGGGGCCTTCCGGCGAAGTAGTGACCACGCTGGGCGCGTACTTGATGATGTCGTCGTAGTTGGAATTCAGGCGCAGGCCGTCGCGGATGAAGCGCTCGTCGATCACCGAGGTCGGCTGGCTCGCCTCCAGCGGCGCGGCGCTGGGCGCCAGCGTGTCGACGCTGTTGGCGGTGACGTTGATCGGCGCCAGTTCGCGCGGGCCGTCGTGTTCGCCGTCGACCTCGGCACGGGCCGGGGCGGCGCTGCGCGGCGCCCGTGGTGCGGCGGCAGGCGCGGCGGCGACGCTGCTGCGCACGATGGCGACCGAGCCGGGCGTCAGCATGCGGTAGTCCAGGCCGGTGCCGGCGAGCAAGGCATGCAACTGCTGCGGCGGCGCCAGGCCGGCCGGGGCGCCGCTGCTGCGCAGGCCTTCGGCCAGCGCCGGGTCGTACATCAGTTGCAGCCCGCTGCTGCGCGCGAACTGGTCCAGCGCCTGCGCCAGCGGCATGGGCGCGATGGCTTGGGCCGCGGTGGCGGGCGCCGACCAGGCCGGCAGCGAGGACGTGCAGCCCAACAGCAGGGCGATGGAGACGACGAGAGGCTTGCGCATGACGATCACACCGGAGGGGAGGAAGGGCGGGCCCGCGCGTGCTGCGCGACGGCCATGCTTCCTAGGAGTGCCCCGGTGCGCCGTGCGGCTACCGTCGATTGCATGAATTTTTTCTTACAGCGGTGCCGGTGCGTGGCGGATGGTCACCGCGTGCGCATCGCGCTGCACCTGCACGTCCGGCAGGCTGCCGAGATACGCGACGAAGGCCTCCGGATCGCGCAGATGGAACACGCCGCTGACCCGCCGCGCCGCCAGCGCCGGGTCGGCGATGCGCAGCGGCTGCGTGGTGTAGGCGTTGAACAGGCGCGCCACTTCGCCCAGGCTGCGATCGTGCACGCCGACCTGCGCCGGCAGCCAGGCAGTGGCGTCGGCGATGTCGGCGTGGTCGCGCCGCGCCAGCACGCGGCCCTGCGCATCCACCCGCGCCTGCTGGCCGCCGCCCAGGTCGGCCAGCGTCGCTCCTTCCGACGGCAGGTCGCCGCGGCGCCACCACGCCGGGGTATCGCGCGACACCTGCACCCGCCCCTGCAGCACGGTGACCCGGGCGCCGCCGGCCTGCGGGTCGACCCCGAACACGGTGCCGACGTCGCGCAGCACCAGCGCGCCGACGCTGACCCGCAGCGGCCGCGCCGGATCGTGGCCGAGATCGAACACCGCCTTGCCGCGCAGCAGGGCGATGTCGCGACGCTGCGTGCCGTAGCGCACCGCGATCGCGCCACCGCGCTCCAGTTGCACCACGCTGCCGTCGTCCAGCGCGACGCTGCGCGGCGCGTCCGATGGCGCTGCGTACACCGTCGCCGGCACCTGCTCCGGCGCGCTCAGGCGCAGCGCCACACCCGCGGCGGCCAGCGCGAGCACGGCGGCGGCCGCCAACGGCCAGCGCCTGCGCCGTGGCAGGACACGACGCGGGTGGGGCACCGACGTCGGCGTGTCCACATCCGGGCGCAACGGCACCACCACCGCCCCGCTGCGCAAGGCATGCGCGCGCAGCTGCGCACTGCTGGCCTGCTGCGCCTGCGCCGCGGACGGCAGGTCGGCGTGCATCCGCGCGATGTCGAAATAGGCGGCCACGTGCGCCGGCGAGTGCCGCAGCCAGGCCAGGAACTCGGCCTGCCGCGCTGGCGGCAGCGCGGTCTCGCGCTGCGCCAGGTACCAGTCCGCGGCCGCCTCGGCGACGCGCTGCGGATCCTCACGCATAGCGCGCCATGCCCTGCCGGCACACCGCCAGGCCCTTGATGATGTATTTCTTGACCATGTGGCTGGAGATCTGCAGTTGCTCGGCGATTTCCTGGTAGCCCAGTTCGTCGCGGTAGCGCAGCGTCATCGCCGCGCGACACTTCGGCGGCAGCCGTGCCATCAGCTCGGCCAGGCGCTGCCGGCGCTGCGCGCGGTGCACCTGCGCATCGGCTTCGCAGGGCACCGCCAGCCGCTCCAGCACATCGTCCAGGCAGGTGTCGCGCTGGCTGTTGCGCTGGTGCAGCAGCGCGTGCTCGCGCATCAGGTTGGCGGCGATGGTGAACAGGTAGGCTTCGGGATTGGCGATCTCCGGCGCATGCGCCTCGCTGCGCTGCAGCCGCAGCCACACTTCCTGCAACAGGTCGTCGGCATCCCAGGCCGCGGCGCGGCGCTTGCGGAAATAGCGGCTCAGCGACGGCCGCCATTGCAGGAACAGCCGCGACAACGCCGGCAGGGGTTCGGAACGCACCAGCCACTCGCAATGCCGGCGCCATCGGCGACCAGCGGATTTGGAAAGGCTGCGATGCTGGTCGCCGTCGATGACAGTCCGATGACGCACCGGTCGTGCGGGCGCAGATCAGCGGTTGCGCCCCGGCAGGCATTCAGTGCATGCCGTTGACTGCCGGGTTCGCTCGCTCGGCGCATGCAACGCGGTCACCGCGCCTGCGCCCTCGCTATGGACGCGGCGGCGGCGCATCCCAGCGTTTCCCGTGCGGGACAGGATGTCTCTCGGAGCGGCCTTCCGTTCCGTCGGCATCGCCCCATATCGTGAAGGTTGCCGCGTCCAATCTTGGGCGGCGTTCGCATGAAGGATCTCTCCATGACCGACCCCATCGTCCAGATCAAGCCGCTTGGCTTCCCTTGGGACACGATCGACCCGTTCCTGTTCTGCGTCTACCACGACGATGCCTACCCCGCCGGCAACGGTGCGATGGGGCCGGCGGCGTCCCTGCATGGCCGCGCCATCGGCCAGGACTTCAGCCGCAAGGACGGCTGGAGCATGTATCACGGCGAGGAGATTCCCGGCTTTCCCGGTCATCCGCACCGTGGCTTCGAGACCGTGACCATCGTGCGCAAGGGCCTGATCGACCATGCCGATTCGCTCGGTGCGGCGGCGCGCTTCGGCGCCGGCGACGTGCAGTGGGTGACGGCCGGCGCGGGCATCGTCCATTCGGAGATGTTCCCGCTGCTGGACACGGCCGCACCCAACCCGCTGGAGCTGTTCCAGATCTGGCTCAACCTGCCGGCGCGCAACAAGCTGGCTGCGCCGCACTTCACCATGTTCTGGTCGGAAGACCTGCCGCGCTTCACCGCCACCGACGATGCCGGCCGCACCACCGAGGTGGCCTGCGTGGCCGGCCGCATCGGCCCGGTCGACGCCGCGCCCGGCAGCGCCAGCGGCCCGCTCGCGCCGCCACCGGATTCGTGGGCCGCGCAGGACGATGCCGATGTGGCCATCTGGACGATCCGCATGGCACCCGGCGCACGCTGGACCCTGCCCGCCGCGCAAGGACGCGGCACGCGCCGCAGCCTGTACTTCTTCAAGGGCGCAGCGGTGACGGTGGGCGGGCGCCCGGTGACCCGCCACGCGGCGATCGAGCTGCGCGCCGATCAGGCGGTCGAGTTGGTCAATGGCGACGGCGAGGCGAGCGAGTTCCTGGTGCTGCAAGGCCGACCGATCGCCGAACCGGTGGCGCAACACGGTCCGTTCGTGATGAATACGCAGGCCGAGATCGCCCAGGCCATGGCCGACTATCGCCGCACCCAGTTCGGCGGCTGGCCATGGCGGGACGAGGCGCCGGTGCACGGCAGCGACCCGACCCGCTTCGCGCGACATCCCGATGGGCGCGAGGAACGGCCGGCGTCGCGCGCGGTCGGCGCCGACGGCTAGGGCGTGTCGCCGATGCGAGAGGACGCCGCGTTCCCAGCCTCGTACCCTCCAATTCTGCGAGTCGCTTGGCGCCGTCCCCTCACCCTACCCCCCGCTCCGCGCCCCGGCCCGCGCTTGCGGCGCGGGCGCTCCAGGTGCGCGCGCCAGTGGCGCGCAGGCCGCGCCCTGTCGCCCCAACGGGAGAGGGGCCAGGTGCTCAGTAGCGCGCCGAGGCCAGCGCCTGCGCGCGCTCCAGTTGCTCGGCGATGCGCTTGCGCGCCTGCTGCAGTTCCTGGCGGGTGGCGTCTTCCTTGGCCGCCGGCACCAGCTCGGCATCGATCACCGACAGCGCGTCGGAGTACTGCCTCACCATCGCCGCCGCGTAGGCGTTCATGTAGGCGGAGTCGTCCTTCTCGTCGCCCAGCGCCTGCAGCTGCGCGCGGCCCTTGGCCACCTGCGCGTCGATCTTCTCCGCATCGCCGGGGCCACCCTTGCCGGCCGTGGCCGGGTCGGCGTCGTGGTGCACGGCGATGGTCTCGCGGGCGAAGTCGGCCACGGTCTTGCTGACGTTGCGCGACAGCGCCTGCTTCGACAGCGCCACCACGTTACCCTCCAGCACCTGCAGCATCGCCTTGGCCGAGGCGTCGCCGCCGATCGGTGCGCGCCCGCTTTCGCCACCGACCGGCGCGGCGGTGGGCTCCGGCGAGGTGGCCGGTGCGGTGCGCGAGGCCTGGTCGCCGGGCTTGCCGCAGCCGCTCAGCGCCACGGCAGTGAGCGCCGCGAACAGGGACAGGCGGACGGGATGAAGAGGTGAGGTCATGAAACGCTCCTGGTTGGTCTGCGCTCCACCATGCCCAGCCAGCGCGCAAACCTGCGTGAATCGGCGGCGGCTGGCCAGGATGCAGGGCGCAATCGCACGTACCGGGAGCGACTTGCAGGTTGGCGGAGTGATGACGGAGTCGCACCGCGGCAGATGCTCACTGCGATCGCTGATCGCCGCCATCGCCCCCCGATGCCGGAGCCGGCCTGGTGCGACCGGCTCCGGACACGGCTCAGCCGCAGCAGTAGCAGACCAGCGGCTTTCCGGGCCCGCCCGGCCCCAACTCGCCGCCGAACGGTGCGCACTCCTGCTGGCAGGCCCAGGCGCTGCAGGCCGCCTCCTTCTCGATACCGTCGCCGGCGGTCGCCTGCACCGCGCCGAAGCCCATGCTGGCCAGGAACACGGCCGCAAGCATCCCGTTGCGTAACGCTGTCCAACGCTGTTTCATGGCTTACTCCTCGATGGTTGCCAAGGCCGGCGGCGCGTCCGTGCGGCGCACTGCGGCCATCAGGTCCTGCATCCGCTCCGTGGTATCGAAGACGCCGACGCGCGCATAGCGCACACGTCCTTCGTGGTCCAGCGCCAGCAGCGTCGGCACGTTGCGCGCGCGGAACAGCATCAGCGCGCGGCGGTCGGTCAACGTGGTCACCGGAAACGTAAAGCCGTGCTCGGCGGCGTAGCGCTGCGCCTGCGCGGGGCTGCACTGGCACACGCCCAGCACCTGCACGTCGGGCTGCTGCGCGGCCAGACGCTGCGCGGCCTGCACCATCTGCGGCGCCGAGCGCTTGCAGTACGGGCAGGTGGTGGTGAAGAAGAACAGGACCTGCCGCTCGGCCGCCGGCTCACCCAGCGTCAGCGGCGCACCGTCCAAGGCGGTAGCGGCGATGCGCGGCACGTACATACCCAAATACGGTTCGGTGGTGCGGGTGACGAACCAGCGCCGTTCCTCGCGCAGACCACGGTTCTGCCAGGCCAGCACCAGCACCAACGCGCATGCCGCCAGCACCGCCAACCAACTCCAGGGAAACCGCCGTGCCATGCCGTGTGTCCATGTCGTCGTGTTCCCTGCAGGCTGCGCAGCGGTGGCGCACAGGTCAACGCTTTGCGCGCACGCGCAGCGACTGCGTGATCAGGCTGGGGATCGAGTCACGTGCACCGTGGGCGCGCATTCCAGCGGTGTAGCGCATATGTGGGCATGCAGCGCAGACGCAGGCATTCGCTGACCTTGCCGCGTGCTCGGCGAGTGCAGCGCGAGAACAGCGGCACGGGGGATGCTTCGCGTGGTCGACGCACCGGTGGCGGCATGTCGGTCAGGACTTCTCCCCAGCGCTGCATGTCCGTAGACGGGCCAGGCGGCGAATGCCGAACATGAGCCGCGTGCCGTAGACACGTCGACTTGATTGCCTGATCAGGGGGATTCGCCCCGATTTACCAACAAGGTGTAGACAAAAGAAAGCGGCCAGCAGATGAAGCAGCCTACGAACCAACGCCAGCTACCAGCAAGGTGTGCTCGATAAATGCCAAGAAACCAGGTAGCGATCACTGGTGCAACACACATCAGCACGAAGAGCTTCTCGGGCCAGTACATTTCCTCACCCGTAAGGCAAAAATCCTTGGCGCGATCTTGCCACGAAATGGCGAGGAGATAGGCAAAAGGCAGGACCAGACCCAGCAAACCGAACTTCGGAATTGGGTTGAACTTGAACATGCGCCCTACCGTTTGAATTGAGCAGAGCCACGAAGCGGCTTTGACCTGGATGAATTATCGAGCTTCACGCTACCAAAGCCCATTTCGCCGATACCAGCGCACGCACGCGGCCTCCAAGAGAAACATGCCAACAAACCCAAGCAGAAAGAGCGCAGGATGCACGCATACTCCGGAGACGCAGAGCGGAATGACCCCTAACCAACAGCCTGCCTTGTAGGGCCAAGGCAGTAGCCTGTAGCGATGCGCCTTCTTCGGGCTGCGAGCGAAGTCTCGGCGGCGCTCCCACATCACATAGCCAGCAATCGCGGCATAGGCGACTGGAAACCACATTGGCGCAAGAACTGTCACTGATGCCTGACACCAGAATTGCGCCGAGCCGCGAAGCGGCTTCGGCTTGAATGAATTGTCAGGCAAAACCACGTCATTGCCTGCCCAAGCGCTCTTCTACATTAATGCAAGGAGGTGGTACCGCATGGACCGTGCCCCCCAGCACCGTCACCGAGCGTTGAGCATGCCACGGATCGCGATCGCGCGGACGATCCCCGCTCGGTTCTCGTACACGCCATCAGGGCATCCCCAGCGCCGGAATCGCCAAGCGCGCGATATTTACGCCGCCGCCGCGCTGATCTGCACCGCGGCATCGCATCGGTCTTCGACCCGCCACGCGGTTTGTCATGATGCTCAGGATGCGTCCGGCTCGCCAAACGCACGCCGGCAGGCCTTATGGTCGAACTGCAGGGCGGCACGCATGCGCTGCTCTGTGAGGGGGCGCACGACCCAAGTCACCTCCAGTTTGCCGCCACGCGACATCACTGTGGGAATCGCCAGGAACCAGCTCGCGCCGGGGCCGCGGCAGTACCAGAACGCATCGCCTTGATTGACGACTGGGCTATCGGGCAAGACCGACAACTGCTGCGTCGTGCGGATGAACTGTTGCGCCTTCTTCACCACCTGCAGATCCGCACCGCACAAGGCGACGTCGTCGCTGGTGAAGGACAGCTGACGAAACGACGCCATCAGCAGGGCGTCCATGCGGCGCTTGTTGTACCGATGGAGGCATACAGCCAGCAGCGCCGCGATCGCGGCGAACAGATAGAAGACCGCGTTCGCCATCACTCGCCCTCAGTCACGCGACTATCACGACCGCTGCGCAGCGAAACATGCATCCGCTGGTCGCGCCGGCCCTTGTCCGCACGCGAAACGGGACGCGAACGCACTCGCTGTGGGAAGAGACGCACCACGGCATATCGGCAGATGGTGGTCACGGCACCTACGCCAACGCCGCACTGATCTGCGCCGCGGCATCGCACACCGCGCGCATCGCCGCCTGCGCGTCGATCGGTTGCGGGCGACGTTCGATGAAGGGCACGGTCAGGGTGTAGCGGGCGACGCCGTGCTGCAGGATCGGCGCGGTGAGGTCGATCACGCCGACCACCGCCTCGCTGGGGTGGATGCTGTAGCCCAGCGCGTGCACTTCCTGCGCCGCGGCCAGGAACGCGGCGCGGTCGTAGGCCACCTCGCTGGCGTCCAGGCGCTGCAGCAACTGTGCCTGCGCGTCGGCCGGCTGGAACGCGAACAGCACCAGGCCGGAGGTGGAATGCGCGAACGGGCGGCGGTGGCCGGGGCGCACCACCAGACCGAGGTCGCTGGGCACGTCCATCTGCGCGATGACCACGATCTGGTCGTCCGACGGCGCCACCAGGTGGCAAGGCTGACGGATCGCGTCGGCCAGCGCGCGCATCACCGGCAGCGCCACTTCGGTGACGTTCTGCACCCGCGGCTGCTGCATGCCGAGCATGAACAGGCGGTTGGTCAGCGTGTAGCCGCCCTCGCCCGCGGTGCGGGTCAGGTAGCCGCGCTCTTCCAGCACCTGCAGCATGCGGAAGATCTCGCCGCGCGAACGGCCGATGCCCTGCGAGATCTCGCCCATGCTCATCGGCCGCCCGTCGCGCGCCAGCAGTTCCAGGATGTCCAGCCCCTTGTCCAGGGCGGGCGCGCGGTACTTGGGCAAGGGGGTGGTCATTCCGTCGAGGGCCCGGCAGCAGGTGAAGAGGACTAGGGTACAGGGAGGCCGCGCCGGCTCGCACCGCCTGGGACCCCGCAGCCCACGCGTCGATGCTGCATTGCAATCCACATATGAACTCAAATTTTATATTTGCATGGCACTCGCCGGCGCAGTACGCTCCGCCGACAATCCGAACGCGACGCGGCACACCTTGGGAGGGGTAGGCGGCAATGCACTACAGCAGCGAATCCGCCACACCGGCGTCCGCCAGTCTCACCCGGACCGCGCTTGCGCCGTTGGTCCTGATCGTCAGCCTGTTCTTCCTCTGGGGCATGGCGAACAACCTCAACGACATCCTGATCAAGCAGTTCAAGAAGGCCTTCGAGCTGAGCGACCTGCAGGCAGGACTGGTGCAGAGCGCGTTCTACCTGGGCTACTTCGTGTTCGCGATCCCGGCGGCGATGTTCATGCGGCGCTACAGCTACAAGGCCGCGGTGGTGCTGGGCCTGCTGCTGTACGCGGTCGGCGCGTTCCTGTTCTACCCCGCCGCGCAGGTGCACACCTACTGGCTGTTCCTGCTGGCGCTGTTCGTCATCGCCAGCGGTCTGGCCTTCCTGGAAACCACCGCCAACCCGCTGGTCACCGTGCTCGGCCCCGCCGAGGGCGCGGCGCGGCGGCTGAATCTGGCGCAGGCGTTCAATCCGCTGGGTTCGATCACCGGCATCCTGGTCGGCCAGCACTTCATCCTCTCCGGCGTGGAGCACACGCCACAGGAACTGGCGGCGATGGCGCCGGCCGCGCGCGAGGCCTTCTTCGCCACCGAGTCGCTGGCGGTGCAGACGCCGTACCTGATCATCGGTGCGGTGGTGCTGCTGTGGGCGCTGCTGATCGGTCTGACCCGCTTCCCCGCCACCCGCGCCGGTGGCGATGGCGCGCGCGCAGGCGGCTTCGGCCAGTTGCGGCGCAATGGCCGCTTCGTGTTCGCGGTGATCGCGCAGTTCTTCTACGTCGGCGCGCAGGTGGGCATCTGGAGCTACCTGATCCGCTACCTGCAGGACGGCGTGCCCGGCACCCCGGAGAAGACCGCCGCCGATTTCCTCACCCTGTCGCTGGTGCTGTTCATGGCCGGCCGCTTCATCGGCACCGCGCTGCTGCGCTTCCTGGCGCCGGCACGGCTGCTGGGCGTGTTCGCCCTGCTCAACCTGCTGCTGTGCGCGGTGGCGGTGGCGCTGCCGGGCTGGATCGGCCTGTATGCGCTGGTCGCCAGCAGCCTGTTCATGTCGGTGATGTTCCCGACCATCTTCGCCCTGGGCCTGGACGGACTGGACGACGACGCGCGCAAGCTGGGCGCCTCGCTGATCGTCATGGCGATCATCGGCGGCGCCGCGTTGACAGCGGTGATGGGCGCGGTGTCGGACCACGCTGGCATCCACTGGGCGCTGGCGGTGCCTGCGATCGGCTTCGCGGTGATCCTCGGTTTCGCGCTGCATGCGGCGCGAAACCGCGTGGCGCCCCTTCCCTCTGCCCGCGGAGCCTGAACCATGCCGCGCCATTGCTACCTGCTGGACCTGCACGACGACCCGGCGCTGATCGCCGAATACGAACGCTGGCACCGGCCCGACACCGTGTGGCCGGAGATCGTCGCCTCGCTGCGCGCCGCCGGCATCCGCGAGCTGGACATCCACCGCTGCGGCGACCGCCTGGTGATGCTGATGGAGGTGGACGAGGACTATTCGCCCGCCGCCAAGGCCGCCGCCGACGCCGCCGATCCGCGCGTGCAGGCGTGGGAGGAGTTGATGTGGCGCTTCCAGAAACCCCTACCCGGTTCGGCGCCCGGCGAGAAATGGCGCGAAGCGCTGCAGATCTTTTCCTTGCAGGCGGCGCTGGCCGCGCAGGAGCGCAACGGCACGGGCTGAGGTATTGCGTGGGCGTATGCGTGTGTTGGAAGGCGGGTGCCGAGCGCGCGCGAGACCGGTTGGTTTACCGCTTCGCTCGTCGCGGCTGAAGCCGCTTCTACGGTTGCAGAGAGTGCGGCAGGTGCGGTTGCAGAGGTCGCGGCAGGCGCGGCGGATGCTGTGTGTCGTGTGTGGGAGGGACTTCAGTCCCGAGCGCTGCCGAAACTGGTGCGTGCACAGGTTCGTGCGTCGCGACTGAAGTCGCTCCCACAGCGAGCGATCCAGCACCGCTGCCGCCGCCGTCGCAGGAGCGGCTTCAGCCGCGACAGATGCACTGGCAACCACCGCAACCGGCGCGCTTCCTTCGGCGGAAGCGCACCAAGGTCGCTGGCGTCAGCCGCCCTGCGCGGCCAGATCCGCGCTCCAGAACGGGCCGTCCGGATACAGGAACTGGGTGACCGAGGCGGCATGCATCTCGGCCGAGAAGCCCGGCGTGGTCGGCGCCAGATAGCGGCCGTGGACGATCCGCACCGGATCGACGAAGTGCTGGTGCAGGTGGTCGACGAACTCGATCGCGCGGTCTTCCATCTTGCCGGTGATGGCGACGAAATCGGCCATCGCCAGGTGTTGCACCAGTTCGCACAGGCCCACGCCGCCGGCATGCGGGAACACGCGCACGCCGAACTTGGCCGCCAGCAACAGGATCGCCAGGTTCTCGTTGACGCCGCCCACGCGCGCGGCGTCGATCTGGATCAGGTCCACCGCGCCGGCCTGCAGCAACTGCTTGAACACCACCCGGTTCTGGGTGTGCTCGCCGGTGGACACCGGCACCGGGGCGATGCCGCGGCGGATCGCGGCGTGGCCGAGCACGTCGTCGGGGCTGGTCGGCTCCTCGATCCAGGCGATGTCGAATTCGGCGAGCTGGCGCATCCAGGCGATCGCCGGGCCCACGTCCCAACGCTGGTTGGCGTCCACCGCCATGGCGATGTCCGGGCCGATCGCGGCGCGCGCCAGGCGGCAGCGGCGGATGTCGTCCTCCACGTTGGCGCCGACCTTGAGCTTGATGGTGCGGAAGCCATCGGCCACCGCTTCCTTGGCCAGGCGCACCAGCTTCTCGTCGGAATAGCCGAGCCAGCCGGGCGAGGTGGTGTAGGCCGGATAGCCCTGTTCGATCAGGGTCTGGATACGCTCGTCGCGCAGCGGTTCGGCATCGCGCAACATGGCCAGCGCCTCGTCCGGGGTCAGCGCGTCGCTGAGGTAGCGGAAGTCGATCGCGGCCACCAGTTGCTCCGGCGACAGCTCGGCGATGAAGCGCCACAGCGGCTTGCCGGCGCGGCGCGCGGCCATGTCCCAGGCGGCGTTGACCACGGCGCCGATGGCCATGTGCATCACGCCCTTCTCCGGCCCCAGCCAGCGCAGCTGCGAGTCGTCGGTGAGGCTGCGCGCGAACCCGCCCAGGTCGCCGATCACCGTCTCCACGTCGCGGCCGACCACGTGATGCGCCAGCGCCGCCACCGCCGCGCTCTGCACGTCGTTGCCGCGGCCGATGGTGAAGGCCAGGCCGTAGCCGGCGAGGCCGTCGTCGGCATCGGTACGCAGGCGCAGATAGGCGGCCGAATAATCCGGATCCGGATTCATCGCATCGGAACCGTCCAGTTCGCGCGAGGTGGGGAAACGGACGTCGAAGGTCTCGAGCGCGACGATTTTGCTCATGGGGATCCTGGTCGGTGAGGCGGTGGGAAAGTCAAAAAAAGCGGTGAAACAGCCCCTCTCCCCCCGGGAGAGGGGTTGGGGTGAGGGTGCGTCAGTGCATGGCTGTCGCCGCCCTCGTGAAACAAGAACGAAGTAGCAGCACGCGGATGTGGCGCTCGCGCGGAAGCGAAAGCCACGTGCAATGCGAGGTGGCTTCGCCCCGTACCCTCACCCCAACCCCTCTCCCGAGGGGAGAGGGGCTTTGCATCTCGCGGCGTTACTTATTGCGCGTCGCGCGGATGCGCGACCACGGCCTGGCGTTGCTCGCCCAGGCCTTCGATGCCCAGCCGCATCACGTCGCCCGGCTTCAGGTACACCTGCGGCTTCTGCCCCAGGCCCACGCCCGGCGGCGTGCCGGTGCTGATCACGTCGCCCGGCAACAGCGTCATGTAGCGGCTGATGTGGCTGACCAGCTCGGCCACGCCGAACACCATCGTGCGGGTGCTGCCGTTCTGGTAGCGATGACCGTTGACCTCCAGCCACATCGACAGGTTCTGCGGGTCCGGCACCTCGTCGGCGGTGACCAGCCACGGGCCGATCGGGCCGAAGCCGTCGCAGCTCTTGCCCTTCACCCACTGCCCGCCGTGCTCGAGCTGGAACGCGCGCTCGGACAGGTCGTTGATCACCGCATAGCCGGCGACGTGCGCCAGCGCCTCGTCCACCGACACGTCGCGCGCGGTATCGCCGATCACCACGCCCAGCTCCACTTCCCAGTCGGTCTTGAGCGAACCGCGCGGAATGGTCACGGTGTCGTTGGGGCCGCTGATCGCGCTGGTGGCCTTCATGAACAGCACCGGCATCTCCGGCACCGCCATGCCCGACTCGGCGGCATGGTCGGCGTAGTTCAGTCCGACGCAGATGAACTTGCCGACGCGGCCCACGGCGGCGCCGTAGCGCACCTCGCCGTCCACCTGCGGCAGCGTGGTCGGATCGAGCGCGCGCAACCTGGCCAGGCCGGCGGCGGTGAGATGCTCGCCGGCGACGTCGTCGATCACCGCCGAGAGATCGCGCAAGTGGCCGTCGGCATCGAGCAGGGCCGGGCGTTCGTGGCCGGGTTCGCCGTAACGCAGCAGTTTCATGGGAAGTCCTCTGTCAGGAAGGGGAAGGCGCGGTCAGTTCGACCAGCCGCCGTCGATGATGTGGGTCTGGCCGGTGGTGAACGAGGAGTCGTCCGAGGCCAGGTACACCACCAGCTGCGCGATCTCGCGCGGGTCGCCCAGGCGGCCCATCGGCTGGCGGTCGGTGAAGCTCTTCCACACCGCCTGCTCGTCGCCGCCCAGTGCCTTGACCCGCTCGCCCAGCGACGGCGTCTTGATCGTGCCCGGGCAGATCGCGTTGCAGCGGATGCCCTTGGCCACGTAGTCGGCGGCGATGGCCTTGCTAAGGCCGATCACCGCCGCCTTGGTCACGCCGTAGGCGAAGCGGTTGGGCACGCCCTTGATGCTGGACGCCACCGAGGACATGTTGACGATGCTGCCGCGGCCCTGCGCGAGCATGCCCGGCAGTACCGCCTGGCACAGGTAGTACATCGCATCGACGTTGATCGCGAACGAACGCTTCCACGCCGGCGCGTCGCAATCGAGGATGCTGCCCTGGTGCACGTAGCCGGCGCAGTTGAACAGCACGTCGAAGGTCGGCTGCGCCGCCACCAGCGCCTGGATCGCGGCGGGATCGGTGACGTCCAGCGTCTGCGTGACGATGCCGTCGGCCTCGGCGGCCAGCGCCTGCAGCGCGGCGGCATCGATATCGGTGGCCAGCACCTGCGCCCCTTCGCGCGCGCAGGCCAGCGCGCTCTCGCGGCCGATGCCGGCGCCGGCGGCGGTGATCAGGCAGCGCTTGCCTTGCAGACGGCCGCTCATGCGCGGCTCCCGAAAATGCACGCGAAGGTGGTCATGGGGCGGGACTCCAGGTGGGGGAGGAAGCAATCGGATCGGACAGGCGATAGACGCGCCGCGCAGTGCCGGCGAACACGGCCTCGGCGTCATCGACGGCGTGCTGCGCGACCCAGGCCTGCGCCAGCGCCATCCACGCGGCGTAGTCGGCGCGCTGGGTCAGCACCGGCCAGTCGCTGCCCCACAGCAGCCGCTGCGCGCCGAAGCAGGCGAACAAGTGCGCCACGTAGGGCGCCAGCAGCGGAGCGTCGAGGGCGGCATCGGCCGGCAGTTCGGTGAGCAAGCCGGACAGCTTGCACACCACGTTGGGGTGCTGCGCCAGTTGCGCCACGCCATCGGCCCAGGCCCGGAAGTCGGCACCGCCGATGGCGGGCTTGGCGGCGTGGTCCAGCACCACGCGCAATTGCGGGTGACGCTGCAACCGTGCCAGCAGCGCCGGCAGGTGCAGCGGACGCACCAGCGCATCGAAGGCCAGATCGTGCTGCAGCAGCGCGTCGAACGCCGCATCCAGCTGCGGCCGCGCCAGCCACTGCGGATCGGCCAGGTCCTGCACCATCGGCCGCAGCCCCTTGAGCAGGCCGGCGCCGTCGGCGCACAGCGCAGCGATGCGCGCGGCAACGTCGGCGGCCTCGAAATCCACCCAGCCGACCACGCCGACGATGCGCGGCTCGGTCCGCGCCAACTGCAGCAGATAGCAGGTTTCCGCCTCGCTCTGCGCCGCCTGCACTGCCACCAGCGCGGTCACGCCCTGCGCCTCCAGCGTCGCGGCCAGGTCCTCGGGCTGGTAATCGCGGTACAGCACGCCCAGCTCCGGGGTCAGCCAGGCATAGTCGCCACGCGCCAGGCGCCAGAAATGCACATGGGCGTCGATGATGGTCACGGCGTCGGCACCGGCGCGCGCAGCAGGTCGTCGTCGCGCAGTTGTTGCCACAGCGCCGCGGGAATCGCCGCACGCAGGCGCGTGGCGGCGCTGGCCACTTCCGCCGGCGTGCGCATGCCGGCGACCACCGCACTCACCGCCGGATGGGCGAGCGGGAACTGCAGCGCCGCCGCGCCCACGTCCACGCCGTGCGCGGCGCAGGCCGCGAACAGGCGCTGCGCGTGCTGCAGTGTGGCCGGATCCACCGGCGCGTAGTTGTAGGTCTCGCCCGGCCCGCGCGCATCGCTCAGCAGGCCGGAACTGTACGGCCCGGCCACCAGGATGCCGACCTGCCGCTGCAGCGCCTGCGCCATGATCCGCTGCGCGGCGTGCTGTTCGAGCAAGGTGTAGCGGCCGGCCAGCATCACGCAGTCGAGCGGGAACAGCGGCATCAGCTCCACCGCCACGTCTTCCTCGTTGACGCCGATGCCGATCGCCCGGCACGCGCCCTGCGCCTTCAGCGCTGCCATCGTCGGCAGCGCCTCGTCCAACGCCTGCCGCAGCATCGCCGGATGGCGCTCGCCGTGGGTCAGGCGGCCGATGTCGTGCAGCAGCAGCACATCGATGTGATCGGTGCCGAGCCGCTGCAAACTGGACTCGAAGGCACGCAGCACGCCGTCGCGGCTGTAGTCGAATTCGGCGCGGCGCCCGGCCACGGCGAAGCCATCGCGCCCCGGCGCGGCCTCGGCATCGTCGTAGACGCAGCGGCCGACCTTGGTCGAGAGCGTGTAGCTGGCGCGCGGCAGCCCGCGCAGGCCCTGCCCCAGGCGTTGCTCGCTCAGTCCGTAGCCGTAGTACGGCGCGGTGTCGAAATGGCGGATGCCGGCGGCATAGGCGTCGGCCACCGCGGCCAGCGCCACCGCATCGTCCACCTCGGCGTACAGATTGCCGATCGGCGCCGCGCCAAAGCCCAGGGTGGACAGCTGCACGCCACTGCGGCCCAGCGCGCGCGGCGCCAGGGCGGCGTCGGCGGCGACAGCGCTCAGCGCCATGCGCGCACATCCGGAACGATGGCCACAGCGGATCGCCCACGGACGCGCGAGGGACGGAAGTTGCTGGGGTCACGCATGGCACGCCTCTGCCCGGGGTCGGGCGCGATGAAGGAAGGCCGCAGCATGCACGCCCGGGATGGCGATGGCACGGCGACTGTTCGCATATGAATATAGCAATCACAAGTGAACAATCAACCTGCAGCGCAGCAAATCCGCTCGGCGCCAGCCGAGCCAGCCGGCACATGGCGTGGCCGACGTTCGCCCGATGGCACTCGGTGCGCCGCTGGATTCCCCACCGTCGGTGGCAGCGCATGCCACCGGGCACCCCGAGGACAGTGGGATGGCGCGAGGACGTGATCGACAGGTCCCTTCGCGCCGTGCGCGCCTGGCTGCCTCGCTCGGGTCGGTGGACTCAGCGCGCAGCGAAGGCCAGGCGGGTCGCCTTGCGGTCGAACTGCAGCGCCACGCGCATGCGCCCCTCGGTCATCGGCCGCACGATCCAATGCACCTGCGCCTCGCCGAAGCCCGACGTCACCACCGGAATGGCCAGGAACCAGCTCGGTCCCGGCCCGACGCAGTACCAGAACGCATCGGCGGTCTGCAGCGCGGCACCCGGTGCGATCGAATACACATGGCTGTAGCTGCCCTCGATGGTCTGCTTGGATCGCTTGACCACAGTCAGGTCGCTGCCACGCAACGGCCCGTGCTCGCCCGGAAATGCCTGCTCGCGGAACGAAGCCTCCAGCAGGTCCGTCACCTGGTTGCGCCCCATGCGATACAGCGCGCCGATCGACAGGGCGGCGCTGCCGAGGAAGACGACCGTGATCACGCCCGCGACCACATAGGGCAGCCACGTCATGCGTCGCCGCCCACGGCCGCGCAGGCGCCGCGCGCGCCTGTCTGCGCCAGACGCGACTGCGTGCAGGCACCGGTACCCAGCACCAGCGCCCGCAGCGCGTCCGGCCGCTGCAGCAACGGCAGCGGCGTGTGCGGCTGCAAGGCCGCCGGCAAGGTGTAGCCCCAGGCCACGCCGGCGAAGGCGATGCCGGCCTGGCGCGCGGCCTCGGCATCGCGGATCTCGTCGCCCACGCACAGCGCCCGCGCGGCGAAAACACTGCAGGCGCACAGGCTGGCGCGCAGCTTGCGGCGCTTGCCCAATACCGCCGCGCCGCAGCGCACGTCGCGAAACTGCGCGAGCAATGTGGGGCCGAGCACGCGCGCGACGTTGGCGTGGCTGTTGGACGTGACCAGGGCCAGCTGCACGCCGGCCTGCGCCAGTTGCGCGAGCAGGTCGGCGACGCCGTCGAACAGCGCGATGCGCTCGATCTGCGCACTCATCAGCGCGCGCATGCGTTGCGCCACCGCCGGCACCCGCCACCAGCGCAGGCCGCTGCGCGCCATCAGTTCGCGCGCGCTCAGGCTGCGGATCTCGTCCAGCCGCGCCACATCGAAGCGGCGGAAGCCGAATTCGTCGGCGACGCCGTTGATGGTCGCCAGGAACCAGGGAAACGAGTCGGCCAGGGTGCCGTCGAAATCGAAGATGACCAGGTCGTAGTGGCGCATGCGGCGCCAGCATGCCGGAGCGTCGGAGTCCGCGCCAGCGGCGGGCGTGCCAATCGCGATGGCAAGGCGCACGCATCGGCCCGTCTTTCATCCGTCCTTGGCATGCGCTTCACCCGCACGCGCCGCCATGGCGCGCACGCTGGACCACCATCGCACGGAGAGGCTCATGCATATGCAATCCCCCAATCCCGGCCAGGACCCGCAGCAGCCACCGAACGAGGTGCCGGGCCACGTCCCGAATCCGGGCGTGGATCCGACCCCGGACCGCCCGATCGATCCGATCCCCGACCAGCCGACCGATCCGACCATTCCGCCGATCCAGGACCCGGTTGGCGACGTCGACGCCCCGGTTCCGGGTCCGCGTCGGCCGACGCAGTACGTCTGAATCCTTCGCCGTTGCCGGGAGTGCGCGCAGGCTCGGCCGCAGCCGCGTTTGAACGACGGCGAGCGGCCTTTCGCGAGAGCGCCCGGCGCGGCGGAAGCCGCTCGCACAGGGAAGGGGCAGGGCACCTTGTGGGAAAGGCACCCTTGTGGGAGGGACTTCAGTCCCGACGACGGAAGGTGTCCGTCGGCTTTCGGTTTCGCGTGTCGCAGCGGCATCACCGCTGACGCCCACCAGGTTCGGTGCGGCGGCTGGCGACTGCCGCCTTCGGCAGTCGCAGCGACGAACAACGCCTCGGCCCACAGATGCAAAGGAGCGGACGCAGCCCCCGACTGCACTGCGCGACCGCCTCAACGAATCCGGAACCCCATCGTCGCCTCCACCGCCTGCTGCCAGCCGGCATACAGCGCTTCGCGGCGCTCGGCCGGCATGTCCGGCTCGAAGCGCCGGTCCACCGCCCATTGTTGCGCGATCTCGGCGCGGTTCTTCCAGAAGCCGGTGGCCAGGCCGGCCAGGTAGGCCGCGCCCAGCGCGGTGGTCTCGGCCACCTCCGGACGCAGCACCGGCACGTCCAGGATGTCGCTCTGGAACTGCGCCATGAAGTCGTTGGCGATGGCGCCGCCGTCGGCGCGCAGTTCCTTCAGTTCGATGCCCGAATCGACCTGCATCGCGGTCAGCACGTCGCGGGTCTGGTAGGCCATCGACTCGATCGCGGCGCGGATGAAGTGTTCCTTGGTGGTGCCGCGGGTCAGGCCGAACACCGCGCCTCGGATGTCGCTGCGCCAGTACGGCGCGCCCAGGCCGACGAAGGCCGGTACGAAGTACACGCCGTCGTTGTCGCCGGCGCGCTCGGCGTAGGCCTGCGAGTCGCTGGCCTTGCCGAGCATGCGCAGGCCGTCGCGCAGCCACTGCACCACCGAACCGGCGACGAAGATCGCGCCTTCCAGCGCGTACTCGACCTTGCCGTCCACGCCCCAGGCGATGGTGGTGAGCAGGCCGTTCTTCGACGCCACCGCCTTCTCACCGGTGTTCATCAGCATGAAACAGCCGGTGCCGTAGGTGTTCTTGGCCATGCCCGGCTCGAAGCAGGCCTGGCCGAACAGCGCCGCCTGCTGGTCGCCGGCGATGCCGGCGATGGGCACCGCATGGCCGTAGAAATACTGGCCCTGGGTGTTGCCGTAGATCTCGCTGGACGAGCGCACCTCCGGCAGCATCGAGGCGGGGATGTCGAGCAGTTGCAGCAGTTCCTCGTCCCAGCGCAGCTCGTGGATGTTGTACAGCAGCGTGCGCGAGGCGTTGGTGTAGTCGGTGACGTGGACCTTGCCGCCGGTGAGGTTCCAGATCAGCCAGCTGTCGATGGTGCCGAAGGCCAGCTCGCCGCGCTGCGCGCGTTCGCGCGCGCCGTCGACGTGATCGAGGATCCACTTGACCTTGGTGCCGGAGAAGTACGCATCGATCAGCAGGCCGGTCTTGGCCCGCACCATGTCCTCGTGGCCGTCGGCCTTGAGCTGGTCGCAGATGTCCTTGGTCTGCCGCGACTGCCAGACGATGGCGTTGTAGATCGGCTGGCCGGTGGCACGATCCCACACCACCGCGGTCTCGCGCTGGTTGGTGATGCCGATGCCGGCGATGGCGCTGGCGTCCACCTGATGGTTGTTGAGCAGTTCGGTGATCGTGGTGTAGACGCTGGTCATGATCTCGCGCGGGTTGTGCTCGACCCAGCCCGGCTGCGGGAAGATCTGCGAGAACTCGCGCTGGGCCATGCCGACGATGCGACCCTGGCGGTCGAACAGGATCGCGCGCGAACTGGTGGTGCCCTGGTCGATGGCCAGGATGAACTGCTTTTCCATCGGAGACTCCTGCGGGATGCACGCCGCGCGCACGGGCGCGACGCCAACGGGGAATTAGGGAGGCGCGCACGCCGCGCGCGGAAACGAACGCGCTGCCGGTGCGCTAGCCGCGGCGCGCAGTGGCCTGTTCTTCTTCCAGCGCTTTCACCCGCGCTGGCAGGAACGGATAGATCAGCCACTGGTAGGCGGCACCGCCGATCACGCCGCCGATCAGCGGGCCGACGATCGGGATCCACCAGTAGTTGTCGGCCGACGGCAGCGCCGAGGAGCCCCAGCCGGCGACGTAGGCGAACAGGCGCGGGCCGAAATCGCGGGCCGGATTGATCGCCCAGGCTTCCAGATAGCCCATCGAGGCGCCGATGGTGGCAACCAGCAGGCCGATGATCAGCGCACCGGAGTTGGCGGTGGGAGCGGCCTCGTTGTAGCGCTCGGTGATGGCGAAGATGCCGAAGATCAGGAACGCGGTCAGGATCACCTGGTCGCGCAGCGCGTGCATCGGCGTGATCGCCAGGCCGGGCGCGGTGAAGAACACCCCGGCCGCGCCGCCGCCGGCGCGGGTGAGATGCTGGGCCTGGTTGTAGTGGTCGATCACTGGCGCGAACAGCAGGTAGACGATCCACGCGCCGAGAAACGCACCGATCACCTGCGCCACCCAGTACGGCAGCACCTTGGGCCAGGGAAACCCGCGATACAGCGCCAGCGCCAGGGTCACCGCCGGATTGGCGTGAGTGCCGGACACCGAGCCGGTGACGTAGATGGCGATGGTCACCGCCAGGCCCCAGGCGATGCACACGCCCCAGTAGGCGTGCTGGTAGGGGCTGGGGTCGTAGAGCACGTACATGCACGCCACCGAACAGCCGAAGGCGATAATGATCAGCATCGCGATCGCCTCGGAAATCAGTTCACCCACCAGTTGCCGGCTCATGCCCATGCCTCCCGGCCTGCCGTCGTTGCCGCTGTCGATCCACCCATGCCTACCACCCTCCACGGTTGCGTCCAGGTTCCTGCGCCGCGGCGGGGGCCGGGCGCAGCGCGATTGTGCACGCGCCGCCGCGGCCCGAACCGGGCCGGCGGCAGCGTTTTGATCATGCCGGTGCCGCGGCCAGGGTGGCGGGCGCCTGTTGCAGGTAGGCGACCAGGCGCTGGCGTCCGGCGGGGTCCACGCGCAGGCCGAGCTTGCTGCGCCGCCACAGCAGGTCCTCGGCCTCCACCACCCATTCGTGCTCGCGCAGGTAGTCGACCTCGGCCTGGTACAGGTCGGCGCCGAAGTGCTGGCCCAGGTCGTGCAGCGAGGCGGCATCGCCCAGCAGTGTGTCCGCGCGGGTACCGTAGTTGCGCGCCAGCCGCTGCGCGGTGGCCTCGGCCAGCCACGGCCGCGCCGCGCGCAACTCGCGCGCCAGCGTGGCGATGTCGTTGCGCTCGCCGCCCGGCAGCGGCGCACCGTGCGCGGTCCAGGCCGGCGCCTTGCGCCCGGCATGCGCGGTCAGCCGGTCCACCGCCTCCTCGGCGAGCTTGCGGTAGGTGGTGAGCTTGCCGCCGAACACATTGAGCAGGGCCGCACCATCGCGCGTGTCCAGTTCCAGCAGGTAGTCGCGGGTGACCTCGGCAGCGTTGTCCTCCTCGTCGTCGAGCAGCGGGCGCACGCCGCTGTAGCTCCACACCACGTCGTCCGGGGCGATCTGCTTGCGGAAGTAGCGGTTGGCCGCCTCGCACAGATAACGCGTCTCCTCGCCGTCGATGCGCGGTGCGGCCGGGTCGGCGTGGTAGTCGACGTCGGTGGTGCCGATCAGGGTGTAGTCCTGCTCGTACGGAATGGCGAAGACGATGCGCCGGTCCGGCTGCTGGAAGATGTAGGCATGGTCGTGTTCGAACAGCCGCGGCACCACGATGTGGCTGCCCTTGACCAGGCGCAGCGCGTGGTCGTGGCCGACGTGCGCCACCTCGTCCAGGAACTGCACCGCCCACGGACCGGCGGCGTTGACCAGCGACCGCGCGCGCAGTTCCTCGCGGCGGCCGTCGGCGTGCTGCAGTTGCACCTGCCACACACCATCGACGCGGCGCGCGCCGACGCAGCGGGTGCGGGTGAGGATGCGCGCGCCGCGCTGCGCGGCGTCCATCGCATTGAGCACCACCAGCCGCGCGTCCTGCACCCAGGCGTCGGAATAGACGAAACCGGTGCGGAACTCCTCGCGCAACGGCGCGCCCACCGGGTGCGTGCGCAGCGCCAGGCGTCGCGAGCCCGGCAGGGTGCGACGGCCGCGGCCCAGGTGGTCGTACAGGAACAGGCCGGTGCGGATCATCCACGCCGGGCGCAGGTGCGGCTGGTGCGGCAGCAGGAAGCGCAGCGGCCAGATGATGTGCGGGGCCAGCCGCAGCAGCACCTCGCGCTCGGCCAGGGCCTTGCCGACCAGGGCGAACTCGTACTGCTCCAGGTAGCGCAGGCCACCGTGGATCAGCTTGGTGCTGGCGCTGGAGGTATGCGCGGCCAGGTCGTCGCGCTCGCACAGGCACACCGACAACCCGCGGCCCACCGCGTCGCGGGCGATGCCCACGCCGTTGATGCCGCCACCGACCACCAGCACATCGTAGGTCTCACGCATAGCCGACTCCCGGAAGTGTCGTGTCCGGCTCGGCTACAGCGGCCGAGCGCAGAACTGAGGACGAAAAGATCGTAAACGAACATTTCCGAACATATCACGCTGCACTGCAGCGTGGCGTCGACGGCATCCTGCAAACCGTCCGTAACCAGCCAGCGGCTTAGCTAAGAGACAGCCGAGCGGGCGCACAGGGTCGCTGCGGCGCGATGATCGGGCCACATCACGCAACATTAACGAAACAATCCGAACACACGCCCTGTGTGCCACCCCGGCGGCGGCAGGGCCGGCCTCGTTCAGTCCGCGACCGCGTCCAGCGCCGGCGCGCCCTGGTCGGCCGCATCGCCCTCGGCGACGAACACGCGGGTGCCGGCCGCCTCCAGCACCGCGGCCAGCTCGGCCGGCGGCGCGTGATCGGTGAACCAGGCGTGCACCCGCCCGATCGGCCCCAGCCGGACCATGGCGTTGCGGCCGAGCTTGCTGTGGTCGGCAGCCAGGAACACCTGCCGCGAGTGCTCGATGATCGCCTGCGCCACCCGCACTTCGTGGAAGTCGAAGTCCAGCAGGGTGCCGTCGGGATCGATGCCGGAAATGCCGATCACGCCGAAGTCCACCTTGAACTGGCGGATCAGCTCGATGGTCGCCTCGCCGGTGACGCCCTGGTCGCGGCCGCGCACGCGCCCGCCGGCCACCATCACCTCGAAGCTGGGGTTGGCGCTCATCATCACCGCGACGTTGAGGTTGTTGGTGATCACGCGCAGGCCGCTGTGGCCCATCAGCGCGCGCGCCACGTCCTCGTTGGTGGTGCCGATGTTGATGAACAGCGAGGCGTCGTCGGGAATGTGCTGCGCCAGCAACGTGGCGATGCGCCGCTTCTCCTGCGCCTGCAGCGACTTGCGCGCCGTGTAGGCCAGGTTTTCCACGCTGGACGGCAGGCTCACCCCACCGTGGTAGCGGCGCAGCACGCCGGCCTCGCACAGCAGGGTCAGGTCGCGACGGATGGTCTGCGGCGTCACCTCGAAGCGCGCCGCCAGCCCTTCCACCTCGGCATAGCCCTGCTGGCGCACCAGCGCCACCAGTTGCTCCTGGCGCGGATTCAGCGCGGACACCGCGCTCGGCTTGGGAATCGAATGGTCCATGCGCCGATGATGGCGCATGCGCCCGCGGATGCAACCGCGCCGCGTGCACACCCTCGGTGAACCGCAGCCATGGCCCGGGCCTGCGCGGTCTACGCGCCGATGCGGGCCAGCGCCTAGACTAGCGCCCCTCGCCGGGCCTCCCGCACTCCCACACCCGCCATGCTCAACAACGACATCCTGCGCTCCATCCGCTACATGCTCGACCTGAGCGACCAGAAGATCGTCGATCTGGCGCACCTCGCCGATCCCGCGTTCCCGATCGACAAGGCGCAGATCCCGGCGTGGCTGAAGAAGGAGGACGAAGACGGCTTCGTCGAATGCAGCGACGCGGTGCTGGCGCATGTGCTGGACGGGCTGGTGTTCCACTACCGCGGCCGCGACGAGAGCCTGCCGCCGCGCCCGGTGGAAGCGCGCATCACCAACAACGTGGTGCTGAAGAAGCTGCGCGTGGCGTTCCAGCTCAAGGACGTGGACATGCACCAGATTTTCGACGCCGCCGGTTTCGCGGTGTCCAAGCCGGAACTGTCGGCGCTGTTCCGGCAGCCGGAGCACAAGAATTTCCGCCTGTGCGGCGACCAGTTGCTGCGCAACTTCCTCAAGGGCCTGACCCTGCGCGTGCGCGGCGCCGGCTGAGCCGCGCACCCTGCTGCACCAGGGCGCGGCCGTCGCCGCGGGACCGGTCTTCCACACGCCGGCCATCGCGAATCGGTAGGATGCGCGCATTCCGCCACCGTGGCGGCGCGGCCGGCTTCCGGTCCTGCCGCCTCCCGTTTCGTTCCGAGGGTCCCCATGAAGCTAGAGGCGCTGTTCGACCAGTTGCACACCCTGCCGACCATTCCCCAGGTGGCGCAGGACCTGATCCTGCAGTTCGATGCGCCGGGCACCAGCCTGGACGCGGTGGCGCGCAACATCGAGCGGGACCCGGTGATCGCGGCCAAGGTGCTGCGGCTGGCCAATTCGGCGCGCTTTCGCGGCGCGCGCGACTCCACCACGGTGGAAGACGCGGCGCTGCGCCTGGGCTTCAACACCTTGCGCACCCTGGTGCTGGCCTCCTCGGTGACCGGCGCGTTCCATGCCCCGGCGCATTTCGACCTGCGCGCGTTCTGGCTGCACAGCTTCGAAGTGGCCGGCGTGTGCCGGCTGCTGGCGCGGCAGAAGGGCCTGGACGCGGAGACCGCCTTCACCTGCGGCATGATGCACAACATCGGCGAACTGCTGATCCAGACCGGCGCGCCCGACTACGCCGCGCAACTGCACCCCGACGCCTCGTCCAGCGGCCGCGCCGCCGACGAGACCGTGCAACTGGGCTTCGGCTACCCGGAAGTGGGCGCCGAGCTGGCGCGGCGCTGGCACCTGCCGCAGGTGATCCAGACCGCCATCGCCTTCCAGGCGCGGCCGCTGCAGGCCCCGGAAGGCGAGCCGATGCCGAAGGTCGTCGCCCAGGCGGCGCTGGTCGCCGACGCGCTGGAGCGTCACGGCGGCGCCAACGCGCAGGCGCGGCAGGCGGTGACCGGCCCGCTGCTGGACGATGTGGATCTGGACGCGCTGTTCGCCGCGCTGCCGGACGTGATCGAGGCCGATCGCGCGTTTACCGAGATGTTGAAGTAAGGGAGGACGTGCCGCCACGTCGGTCACACCGCGCGGCGGCATAGCGGGAACTGCGTCTTTCCGATTCTGCCGTACCCTCATCCGGCGCTACGCGCCACCTTCTCCCGGTGGGAGAAGGGATGGTTTCCGGCGTTTGCCACCGCGCGAGGGCGTCGGCGGCACCGTAGTGGCAGCGCGCGGCTTGCGCGCTTTCGGCGTCTTGGCGGTTGCCGTTTTTGTTGCGCCTTTCTTTTTTGTTGCCGGCGCTGGCGTCGTCGACTTCGCCTTGGTCCTGGCCGTCGCCTTGTCCTTGGTTCGCGCTGCCGCCTTCTCCGCCAACGACGTCGCGCCAGATGCGGAGGTGCGTGTGGTCTTCTTCGCCTTGGCGCCCTTCGTGTTTCCTTCAGCGCCCGCGTCACCGCGCTTCGGCTTCGCCCGCGACGCAGCTGCACCGCGGGCCGGCGCCGCGCCCAGCACGACCCAGGTCGGCGCATGGTCGCTGGCATGCGGCAGGTCGCGCACCCAGCGGTCCACGCCGGCGTCGCGCAGGCGCGCGGCCAGCGGTGGATTCAGCAGCAGGTGGTCGATGCGCAGCCCGGCATCGCGCTGCCAGTGCTGGCGGAAATAATCCCAGAACGTGTACACGCGGCGCTCGCCGTGCACCTGGCGCAGGCTGTCGGTCCAGCCCTGCGCCAGCAGTTCTGCATAGGCCTGGCGGCTTTCCGGTTGCAGCAGCGCATCGCGCCGCCATGAGGCCGGGTTGTAGATGTCCGCATCGGTGGGCACCACGTTGAAGTCGCCGATCAAGGCGACCGGATGCGGCAGCGTCACCAGCTGCTGCGCATGCCGCTGCAGCCGCGCGAACCAGTCCAGCTTGTAGTCGAACTTCGGACCCGGGCGCGGATTACCGTTGGGCAGGTACAGACAGCCGACCAGCACGCCGTGCGCCATCGCCTCGATGTAGCGGCTCTGGGTGTCGCGCGGATCGCCGGGCAGGCCGCGCCGGCTCTCGACCGGATCGCAACCCCTGGCCAGCAGCGCCACGCCGTTCCAGCTCGACTGCCCCATCCACACCGCGCCGTAGCCGGCGGCATGCAGCTCAGCCAGCGGAAAGCCGGCATCCACGCTCTTGAGCTCCTGCAGCCCGACGATGTCCGGCGCCTCGCGCTGCAACCATTGCAGCAGCTGCGGCAAGCGGCTGCGGATGCCGTTGACGTTGTAGGTGGCGATCTTGAGCGTCTTCATCCGGCACGCCTGCAGAACCTGCCATCACCTTGGCCCCGCTACCCTCGCCGCATCGTGAAAACGGAGCCGCCGCATGACCCCGCTCGACAAACCCTTGCGCCGCGCACTGGAGATCGACGGCGTGCACTACACCCTGACCGTGGACCCGGATGGCCTGAAGCTCACCGAGAAGGGCCGGCGCAAGGGCCTGGACTTACGCTGGAGCGCGCTAGTCAGCGGCGACGCGGCATTGGCGACCGCGCTGCAGGCCTCATTGGCCGATCGCCCGGGCAAACGCTGAGCGCGAGCGCGGCCGGCGACATGCCCGGGCCACGCAGGCAGGCACGGCCACCGATGGTGCTATCGTCGCGCCATCGGCAACCAGCAGGGAGCGGGCGGATGCGCAAGCGCAGCGATGAGGCGTTCGAAAACGGGCAGACGCGCCCCCGGCACGCCCGATGGGGCATGGGCGCGCTGCTGCTCGCCCTGCTGCCGCTGGCGGCTTACGCCGCGCCGGACGTGCCGGACAGCCTGCGCGTGTCCAGTACCAACACCTACGCCGCGGGCACGCCCGAATGGCGCCAGGTGCGCGATTGGCTGGCGCAGCATCGGCCATCGGACGCCGGCCCGGCGCGGGCCCAGAACCTGGAGCGACTCGGCCCGCTGATGCTGACCTACGCACGTGCGCTGCACGGCGTGCCGACCCAGGCGCCGGTAGCGCTGCCGCTGCCCGACCAAGGCGCGCCCGGCGACAGCATCGCCATCGCCAGCTGCATCGACGGCCTGCGCCAATCGTGGATCTACGGCGTTGAGGAAGCATCCATGCATGACTGGACGCTGACGTCGTTCGCCATCTCACAGCGTGCGGACTGCACACAGGCGACAGCGCGCGCTGAGCCGGCGACCCCAGCAGACTCTGCAGGCGCGGCATCGGCGCACCGCTAGTCACTTGCCGTGGCTCGGTGAGCGCGGTTGACTCGCAGGAGCGGCTCCAGCCGCGACGAACGAAGCAGGCCAGCCATCCGTCCCTGGAAGCAGTCGGGACTGAAGTCCCTCCCACAGTGCCCCCAGCCAGCACATCGCCGGTTCCTGTGGGAGCGGCTTCAGCCGCGACGCGCGGAGCAAACAGCACGCCGGACCGCCAGCAGGTCACCCGTGGATGCTGAAGTACACACGCCTCGGCTACCATCGCCGCGGGCGCGCCGCCGCGCGTGCCGACCGTGCCCTCACCTGCGATCCCGATGCCTTCCGCTTCGCCTCGACATGCTGCAGACGCCCCGACTGGCCGCGTGCGCGCCATCGTCCGACTCGCCGTCTGCATCGCGGCCAGCGTGCTGCTGATCCCCCCGCAGTGGCTGCTGATGCGCTTCACCCGCGGCCGCGCCGCGTTCGTGCTGCCGCGGCTGTGGTTCGGCTGCCTGCGGCGCGCGTTGGGCATTCGCGTCGAGGTGGTGGGCACGCCGCGCGACGCGGGCGGGACGCTGTTCGTCGGCAACCACATCTCCCACTTCGACATTGTGGTGCTGGGCAGCCTGCTGCGCGCGCGCTTCATCGCCAAGAACGATATGGAACGCTGGCCGGGCATGCGCCACATCGGCGCCCTGGCGCAGACCGTGTTCATCAGCCGGCGCCGCCAGGATGCGGCCGCGGTGGCCGCCGCCGTGGCGGCGCAACTGCGCCCGGATCACGACGTGGTGCTGTTCGCCGAGGGCACCACCTCCTCCGGCGAGCGCGTCGCGCCGTTCAAGTCCAGCCTGTTCTCGCTGTTCCTCAGCGCCGACCCGGGCGCGCGGCAGTGGACGCTGCAGCCGTTCACGCTGGAGGTGCGCAGCGTCGACGGGCACCCCATCGCGCAAGGCGGCGATCGCGATGCCTACGCTTTCTACGGCGAGATGCAGGCCGGTGCGCACGTCGCGCACTTCCTGCGCCTGTCCGGCGCGGTGGTCAGGGTGACCTTCCACGCACCGCTCGCGGTGGCGCCGGGCAGCGACCGCAAGGCGCTGGCTGCGCAGTTGCACGGCATCGTGGCGTCGGCGCTGCCCAGCGCGCCGACGGATGCCGCTGCGGCGGCCTAAACCGCCGCTGCCCAACACTGCGCACGCGCTCGGGCAGCGCCCGATGATGCGTCAGTGCGAGGTGTCCGACACCACCGGCTCCGGCAGGCGCACCACCGCGTACTGCTTGCGGAATTCCATGGCGCCCAGCGCTGGCCAGGTCTCGGCGTAACGGCGCAGGCAGGCCACGCCGTCGGGAAAGTCCTCGCCGTTGACCCGGCAATCGGCCGCGACCTCGCCGTCGGCGTCGCGCGAGGCGAACAGGCGGATCCCGAGCATGCGCTGATCCCGCTGCAGCAACGGCATCAAGGCGTCCAGGCTGTTGGTGAACAGGCAGCACGGGCAGAACGCGTGTTCGGTGTCCTCGCCCGCCGCGGCCCGCGCGGCGTCGCCATTCATGTGCGCCACCGGCCCCAGCACCACCGTGCGCCGCAGCGCCGACTCGGCCGTGGCCGAGGCGGGGAACTCCATCTGCAGCGTCATGCAGCGCGCATCGGCCGGCGCGGCCACCGCCTCCGACAGCGCCACCAGATCGGTGCGCGCCCAGGTCGTGAAGCCCGAGGCCAGGCTCGCGTCGGTGTCCTCGCCGATGGAATGCTGGAACTCGACGATCCCGTCGGGGAACAGGCTGCGGTGATGCACGCGAATGCAGCTGGCCGTGCGCACGCCCTTGCGCAGCTCGGCCAGATCCACCAATTCGGTGAGCAGTTGCAGGCCGTTGCCGAGCACGACCACCTCGTCGTGCAGGGTCGCCGCATGCCCCTCGCGCTGCAGCACCTGCAGCAAGAGCTGCTGCAGTGCATGGCGCGGCTGCGCCTCGGGCGCGGGCTCCGGCGCTGCAGCCTCGTGGGTGGTATCGGCCCCGCGTGGCGAGGTGCGGGACAACAGGCGTCGCAGTCGATCGATCATCCTTGCTCCAGGGCGTCCAACGCGCCATTGATCGCCGGAAGTATGCGCAGTCGCCCGCGGCCACGGCAACCGGCGACGCCACGCCGCCCCGGCGACCAGCGGGCCATGGGACGGCGCCAGGGGCCTCGGTGTCTCTCGCGTCGCACGCCAACCGCAGCACATCCACGGCCACCGCGCCGCGTCTCGCAGCGGCGGACGGCACCCGGTGCAGCGGCCATCGGCGCGCCGCACCGACACAGCGTCTGTCAGCGCCTGGCCGCCTCGCACAGCTTGCGGTTGAACCAGGTGGACTTGGCGATCGGCAGGTAGGCGTCCCAGTCGCTGGGCGGCAGCATGGTGCTCTGCTTTTCCAGTTCCGCCTGGAACGAGGCCTCGTCGCGGCTGCGGCCGGCCAGGGTGCCGTCCAGCGTCGCCAGGCATTCCTGCGGCCGGCCCAGGCGCAGCAACGCGATGGCGCGGTCGTTGGCGAAGCGGTCGCGATCGAGCCAGTTGAGGAAGCCGCCGCACTCGCCTGCGAACGCCTGCATGCCGGCCAGCGCCTTGTCGTAGCGCTTGCCGCGATAGTCCTGCAGATACGCCTCGCGCCGCCGGCTGCTGGCCGCGGCGGTACAGCCGGCCGGCAGCTGCAGGTAGTCGCCCTCGAAGCTGGCGCGCATGCCGCAATAGTCGCGGCAGCTTTCCTCGGTCAGCGCGGCCACGTTGAACCCGCCCGGCACCGGCTTGAAGGCGAGCTTGCACGGCACGTCGCCGGCATCGTTCACCTCCGCCTTGTCGCCCTGCAGCGTGCCCGACAGCGAGCAGGTGTGGCCGTTGGCGCCGACCGACAACAGGTCGAACTGGCGCGCACCGCCCTTGTCGGTGACCCGCATGCTGCCCCAGCCTTCCTTGGTGCTGTATTCGCCGGGTGCGGGGCCGGCCGCCGCCGCGGCGAACGCCACCAGCCCCACCAGCATCGCGCTCCATCCGTATCGCCGTGCCATCGCCTGTTCCTGCCTTCGATCAGAGCCGGCAAGTGTGCGGCAGCGCCGCGGCGGCGGACCAGTGCCGATGTCGCATCCCGACAGCAACGGCCTGTGCGACTCAGCGCAGCGGCACGCGCGAGCGGAACTCGGACAGAAACAGGCCGCGGAGCCAGCGATGCGCCGCATCGTGCTCCAGGCGCGGATGCCACAGCATTGATACGGTGATGGGCTCGGTGACCACCGGCAGCGCGAAAGTGCAAGCAGGCTCGCGCAGCATGTCGGGCTGCGCCGCCATGAACGAGGCCGGCACCAATGCGATCAAGTCCGAGCCGCCCGGCTGGGTGCGCACCGACATGGGCGGGCCGCAGGCGCGCCTGTCCATCGACGACAGCATCTTGCCCTGCTCGACACCATCGATGCCGCCCACGGCCGCGGCGGCCTGCACTACCTGGATTACCTGGGCCGCGTGGTGCCGTGGTAGAGGACGCCGCGTGATCGGCCGCAGGCCTGCATCGGCGAAGCTTTCGATCGATCGCGCCGCGCCTGCAAGGACGAACCGCGGCTCAGCCGGCGTCGGACAGCGCCAGGGCCAGCGCCGCATCCTCCGACAGCGGCCGTGACAGGAAATACCCCTGCACCAGATCGACCTGCAGCTCGCGCAGCGCGTCCAGTTCCTGCGCCGTCTCCACACCTTCGGCCACCACCCGCGTGCCGATCTCGTGGGCGAAGTTGGTCAGCCCCTTGGCCAGCGCGCGGCGGCTGCGGTCAGAATGGATGCACTGGGTGATGCTCATGTCGAGCTTGATGACGTCCGGCTGCAACTGCAGGATGTGACGCATGCTGGCGTAGCCGGCGCCGGCATCGTCCACCGCCACCTGCGCGCCGCGCTCGCGCAGCGGCGCCAGCGCCTGCGCCAGCGCTTGATAGTTGCGCACGATGGCATGCTCGGTGATCTCCAGGGTCAGGCGCGTCACCTCGGTGTCGTCGCCAAGCAGCCCCGCCAGGGACGCGGACATGATCAGTTCCGGCGACATGTTCACGCTGAGCCGGTACTGCGGCGGGAAGCGCCGCAGATACGCCAGCGCCTTGGCCAGCACGTGCAACTCCAGGCGGATGCCGACGCCGGCCAGCTCGGCCTGCTGGAACCACTGCGCAGGCCCACGCTGCGGCACGACGTCGAAACGCGACAGGCACTCGAACCCATGCAGGCGCAGCCCCTGCAGCGCGAACACCGGCTGGAACACGATGCGCGGCGCGCCCGCCGCCAGCGCGCCGTCGATCTCGTCGATCATCGCCTGCCGTTCCAGCTTGTGCGCTTCCACCTCGTGCAGGCGCAGCGCGAAGATCTCGGCGAACGCACGCAACATGCCGATGTCGCGCTCGCCCAGGTCGTGCCGCGGCAGGAAGCTGAAGCAGCACAACGTGCCGTAGATCCGCCCGCCCACCTGGATCGGCACGCTCATGTGCGAGCCGATCGGAATCTGCCACGTCGCCGGGATGCACTGCGCCGCCGGCACCAGGGAGGTATCCGGAATGAGTTGCGGCAACTCGCCCTGCACCACGCGCATGCAGTAGCCATCGGCGAACGGCAGGATCTGGCCTTCATGAATCGGCCCATCGGGCGGCCCGTCCACGTGATCCAGCACGCGGTCGGTTTCCCGGAAGCGCGACAGGAACGCCACGTCCATGCCCAGGTGCAGGCGCACCACGCGCAGGCAGCGACGCAGTTCGCGGTCGCTGATCTCGCCCGACAGCAGCTCGAACAATGGATGAGGTTCTGGCAGATCCTCGGTCGACGCCATCCCGCTTCTCCCCTGAGAGCGTTGCGACCCGCGCGCCGCGCGCCGCGCACGGCGCTGCGCCGTGGGCGAGGTGATCGAGCAGCGGGAACCCGGACCTTCCCCCGTTGTCCAGCGGGCGACACGTCCTTGTCGTTCGACTCTAAAGCGTGACGTACAGCCGCGAAAGCGCAGGCCCGTTCAGGAATCAAGCTGTCTACGGCAGCGACCGCTTCGGTGAGTCCGCCGCCGCGAATCCAGCCAACGGGCGGGCGACCACCGGCGCTGGAGTGATCAGGCATGGTGGCCGACGCCGTGTCGTCGATGGAATGGGCGGCCGGGCTCGCGCATGCCGACGCTGCGACCAGGCGGTGCACGTCACCCTGCCGGCGCGCGCGCCCAGCGCATCAGACGTAGACCATCAATCCCAGCAAATCCAGCGCGGCATGCGCCACGATCGCCGGCCACAGCCGCCCGGTGCGCGCCACCCACCAGCCCAGGATCAGCCCTATCACCACGATGGCGATGGTGCCGACCGGCCCCTGATAGAGGTGGTACGACGCGCGGATCGCCACGCTCACGTTCACCGCGAACGCCGGGCTGTGCCGCCGTTCCAGCGCGCGGATCACGTAGGCGCAGACGAACACTTCCTCGAAGATCGGATTGAGCAGCGAGACCAGCACCACCACGCCCGCCGACAGCGGCCCGGCCACCATCGCGTCCATCGACGGATTCACCTCGCCCGCCACGCTGTCGTTCAACAGATTCAACGGGTAGGTCGCCACCAGACAGGCGGCCAACAGCGCCAGGCCAACGCCGATGTCGCGCGCCTGCCACTTCAGCCCCAGCGCCTGCGGCGTCCAGCCGCGGAACCACAGCGTCGGCAGCAACAACGCGAGCACCAGCAGCTCGTAGAACACCATGCCCCACAGGTTGGCGTCGGAAAACGACGGCTCCACCACCGGCGCCAGCACCGCCAGCGCACTCCAATAGATCGGCAACCCGAATGCCACCGCCACCACCAGCAGCAACTCGCCCCAACCGCCTGACGGCTCCCCACGTTCCCGCATCCACACTCCCCTGTCGTTCGCTGCGCGCCGGAACGGCGTCGCCGCCGATTCCCACCAGGGCGCACCGTAGCAGGGTGGCATGACCAGGGACATCGGTGGCGGCGTCACACGACGGCGTGCAGTTCAACCTGGCGCGGCGTGATGCGCGCGGCGCGTAGACCAATCCAGTCAAGCTAGTACAGCGCGTCCCGGGTGCACTGCGGCAATTCCCGGTCGGCACTTCGACCGGTGCATAGCTTGCGGCACCTGACGTCTGATCAGAACTGCCCACGCTCGACGTCCCGACGCCAGCGCTCCGGCTTCGGCGACCAATCCCCTTCACCCAGCACGGCCTGGACAAGGTGTTCGAGCGGATAGCCCAGGTGCTGCGCAGCGGCCACGCCACCGTCGTCCATGCTTGCTTCAGCGACGAACGCACGAAACGCGGGTTCGTCCCCGGCGGCGAGTGCCGTGATCTTCTTGGCCAGATCGTAGGAAAGCTCATTGCCATCGTCGGTCGCCAGGAACGACTTTCCTGACCAGAACGTCTGGATGCTGTCCGCATTCCAGTACGCTGCATGGCGGGCCGGGATCTCATGCTGGAAATACTTCTGTGTGCTTGGCATGGCCAGATGCGGGAACATGGTGTGCTCGGTGTTGACCGCCAGGCCTTCGTTCAACCACGCTGGGATCGGCAAGTGCTGCAGCAAGCAATGCGTCAGCTCGTGTGCGATCACAGGCTCCATCGCGTCCATGATCGCCAGTGGCACCACGAAGTGCCCGTAGCCGGCCCTGATGAACATCCCCGAGGACATCGCATATTCCCCGCCCTCGGGGTAGTAATTGGAGACATAGCCGTAGTAGTCGTCGTCATCGGCGAACACGATCAGCACATGCTTGCCCATGCCCTGCTCGACCGCCAGCGCCCCCAGGTTGCCACGGATCCTGGCCAGCATGCGCTGGCAGGTCTGCAGCACCACCGTTGCCGGCCGCGCCTGCAGATTCGAGAGCAGCAGGAAGTCGGCGGACTCGGTCACCGCATAGTGCTCGCCCAACTGTTGGTTCAAGACCTCCAGCCATTGTCGCGCGGCAGAGGTCCAGTAGACATGCAAAGCGTCCGCCCCCGCGTCCGCTGGCTCAGCCTCTGCAATGGCCTCCCAATTAGGAATGGGCATGCTGGCATCGCTGTCCCAGTGCATGCCTACGCTCACGCGCTCCATCGGCACCGCTGGAAGGGCTTCCAGCGCGCGCTCCCGCCTGTTGGCCCGTCGCGCCAGCACAACCGTGAGCAAAAAACCCACAAACACGAATAGCAGGATGGCTCCTGAGATCCATCTCTCCTGGCCTTGAATCATCTTTCCGCCCCCTGCGGCTTTTTACTTTATCGACATCATTCCTGACCGCATGAAGTGCAGCCGGCCCTGTTATCGATTTTCCCTCTCAGCATTAACCATATATCCAGAGCTTAGAACTAGTTTTGCATATTTATTGATAGAAAGAAAAGATGACGATAAATTAGGGTAATAGCCATTCAGTTCTGACATCAATACATTTCGGATATTGGCAGGATAGTCGTAAGAATTTACTTGATCCATATCAAAAACTTTCCTTGCCGACATCAAACTCAAACCAAGATATTCAAGCAATACAGCTGAAATATTTTTTGTCTTTGGACCAGCATCCCGGTCAAAGCTATCACGAGGAACGGTGTAGGCTATTTCAACGTCCCTCTTGATGCTCTCACTTATCTTTTCGCGCGCCTGACCAACAGATCCAGATGCAATATCTTTCAGAAAAGATGGAGACGAATAATAAAGCCCAGATAAATAAAAAAGCCACAAAACATGCAGAGGGTTCTTATCTTCACCTTGAGTTATGAAACCGGAGGCTTCCACGGCCAAAGAAAAAACTTGCTCTTGAGTCCTATAGTCAAAACCAAAAGCTTCGGAAACTAGAACCCAAGTATCCGCGATAGTCAATTTTTCCCCAGCGGACTGAGACTGGCGTGGCAATCCCAACTCAAAATTCGGAGGCGACCACCCCGTTCTAGCAATGAAACCCTTTGCGAAACCTGTTCCGCCAACTTTCGGCAATGAATACTCTCGATTAAATAAGCGACGCAGATACCTTCGACCGTCGAAATCAGAACCATAAACAGCACGAACCGAACTTTGCAGCTGATCGATATTAGTTGAAACGACGTACACAACATCCTTTATGCCAAAAATATGCTTTATTTCTTCAAGCAATTTAATTGCATAGGATGGCCGACACCGATCGAGCTCATCGACAAAAACAAAAAGAGGGATATTTTTGCCATTCCCGCAAACCAACCCCAGGAGCCCAGTTAATGAGGACTTGAATGCGATCAACTCTTGCTTTCTTGAATCATGTTCTAAAAGTGCTTTCTCAAACAGACCATCCAGTACGTCATCCATTTTTATAGACGAGCCTTCACCATCATCTTCATTAGACTCGACAAAAACATCCATGAGCTCATCGACTGCAATAGATGTAGTTTTCTTAATAACCCCTTTAATTACCAGTCCAGCTGCAGGCATTAGCGCTCTACGCAGATTCTTGATCGACTTTTTTCTTAGTTGATTAGCTTTCTCAACGACCAGTTCTGCTTTAGGCAAGTAGACCTTGATCTCGGACAAAATAGCTGCCATCAAGCTAATAGCAGCCTCGTCACCAATATCATTCTCCCACGCATCGAAGTAAACAACAGGATGACCTGCCGCGCGCAATTCATCACACCAGTTGATCACAAAGAAAGACTTTCCCGCACCCCAATCCGCATCTAGCGCGACTGTCAAACCACGCTCGCTAGCGGCTAGAGATGCAGATTGAGCTTTAAGAGATTTTGTTAGATAGTCAGCCAGCGGCTTTCTATCCAGCAGATCGCCAGCCCAGGTTTGGGACTCACCCATAAGAAATCCTTTTCTTTTCGAATTTATTGGCTCACCCGCACTTCGAATACCCACAATTCAAACAAGTAGCACACCCATCCATAATGACGAGCGCCTTGGTATTGCACTTGTGGCACATCGTGGCCGACGGCGGGAAGCTCGCGCCGTCGCCGGTGACGGCGATGTCCTCTTCGTGGTCGGCGGTGGAGTCGGCGGAAACCGCCCCCTCGTCCGCCCTGCGGGCACCTTCTCCCGCAGGAGAAGGAACAGCCGGCTTCACTTCACTGTTTTTTTTTGAGCGCTCTTCGTACTGCTTGCGCTTCTCGGCGATCAGCGCGCGCTGGTGGTCGCTCATTTCCGGGTCGTGCAGCAGGCCGATCGACTTCATGTGCTCTTCGACGATGCTGCCCAGTTCGGCGACCAGCGACGGCATGTACACGCCGCCGGCCTTGAAGTAGCCGCCCTTGGGGTCGAACACGGCCTTCATCTCGTCGACCAGGAAGGTGACGTCGCCGCCCTTGCGGAACACGGCGGACATGATCCGGGTCAGCGCCACGATCCACTGGAAGTGTTCCATGGACTTGGAGTTGACGAAGATTTCGAACGGGCGGCGCAGTTCGTGTTCGGTGCCGGCGTTGAGCACGATGTCGTTGAGGGTCACGTACATGGCGTGTTCCACCAACGGCGATTTGATCTTGTAGGTGCTGCCGATCAGCACGTCCGGGCGCTCGATGCGCTCGTGCATGTGGATGATGTTGTCCGCCGGCGCTTCGGTCTCGGCGGTGGCGCGGTCGATCGACGAGGCGGGCACCGCGGCGGCGGCGTCGCGCGCCTTGTCCTCGGGGGTGACGACGGCGTAGCCCTTGATTTTCTGGTCGATCTTGATGGCCATGAGGCGTGCGTTCCTGGAAGGCAGAGCGGGACGGGCGTGGGCCCAGCCTCTCTCCCGCGCACGGGAGAGAGGGTGCGACGGGACGACTTACTTCTTGGCGCGGGTGGCCGCGGCCTTCTTGCCGGCAGCCTTGCGCACGGCGGTCTTCTTCACGGCGGCGCTCTTCTTGGCGACCTTGGCGGTGCTCTTCTTGACCGCCTTGGCGACCTTCTTCACCGCTTTCTTGGCGACGACCTTCTTCGCTGCAACCTTCTTCGCCGCTTTCTTCACTGCCTTCTTGGCAACGGCCTTCTTGGCGGCGACCTTCTTGACCGCCTTCTTCGGCGCGGCCTTCTTGGCGGTCACTTTCTTGGCGGTCACTTTCTTGGCGGTCACTTTCTTGGCGGGAGCCTTCTTCGCAACGGCCTTCTTGGCAGCGGCCTTCTTCGCCGGCGCCTTCTTCGCAGCCGCCTTCTTGGCGGTCTTCTTGCCGCCCTTGGTCAGCGCGGCCGCTTCGGCCTGGGCGCTGGCCTTGGCCGCTTCCAGCTTCTTGCGCGCGCTGGCGACGGTCTTCTTGACGGCCTTGCCGGCCTTTTCGGCGCGCTTGGCGACGGCCTTCTCGGCCTTCTTCACCGCCTTGCGGGTCTTGGCGACCTGGTCCTGCACGCGCTTCTGCACGGTCTCGGCGGTCTGCTTGACCGTGGCGACGGCCTCGCTGGCGGTGGCGGCGATGGTCTCGCCGACGTTGGTGGCGGTTTCTTTCACGTTCTCGGCGACCTGCGTCAGCGTCGCCGTGACGCCATTCCCATTGCTCATAAAACCCTCCTCAGGGTGTCAGTGTTTATGTCACGCGGGCGATGCTATACCGATTGCAGCGAAGCGGGGAGCCGGAAACGGCGACACGCAGCGAACGGTGGGGAAGCGTTCGGGGAGGGCGGCACGCCGCGCTCCGAGGCTCCCACCGCCGCCCTCCCCTCCGCCGGCGCGAACGGGGAGACGGAACGGCATCAGAACTTGCCGTAATACCCTTCTTTCAGCGCATCGAACAGGTTGGCGGCGGTGTGCATCTCGCCGTCGTATTCGATCTGCTCGTTGCCCTTGACCTCGACCACACTGCCGTCTTCCAGCTCGAAGCGGTAGGTGGTGTTCTCCAGGTCCGCTTCCTTGACCAGCACGCCCTGGAAGGCGGCCGGGTTGAAGCGGAACGTGGTGCAGCCCTTCAGCCCCTGCTGGTGGGCGTAGCGGTAGATGTCCTTGAACTGCTCGTAGGGGTAGTCGGTGGGGACGTTGGCGGTCTTGGAGATGGAGCTGTCCACCCACTTCTGCGCGGCGGCCTGCACGTCCACGTGTTCCTTGGGGTGGATGTCGTCGGCGGCGATGAAGTAGTCCGGCAGGCGCGCGGCGGCGTCCTCGGCGAACGGCATGGCCTTGGGGTTGACCAGGTGGCGGTAGGCCAGCAGCTCGAAGGAGAACACGTCCACCTTCTCCTTGCTCTTCTTGCCCTCGCGGATCACGTTGCGGCTGTAGTGGTGGGCGAAGCTCGGCTCGATGCCGTTGGAGGCGTTGTTGGCCAGGCTCAGCGAGATGGTGCCGGTGGGGGCGATGGAGCTGTGGTGGGTGAAGCGCGCGCCCACTTCGGCCAGTTCCTCGACCAGCGCCGGCGCCACCTCGGCGATGCGCTGCATGTAGCGGCTGTACTTGGCGTGCAGCAGCCGGCCCTCGATGCGCTCACCGACGCGCCAGCCGTCGCGGGCCATCTCCGGGCGCTGCCGCAGCATCGCCGCGGTGACCTCGAAGGTCTCCTGCATGATCGGCGCCGGGCCCTTCTCCTTGGCCAGCGACAGCGCGGTCTCCCAGCCGGCCACGGCCATCTCGCGGGCGATGGACTCGGTGAACTCGCACGACTCGGCGCTGCCGTACTTCATGCGCAGCATGGTCATGGTCGAGCCCAGGCCGAGGAAGCCCATGCCGTGGCGGCGCTTGCGCATGATCTCGTCGCGCTGCTGCTGCAGCGGCAGGCCGTTGACCTCGACCACGTTGTCGAGCATGCGGGTGAACACCCGCACCACTTCCTTGTATTCCTCCCAGTCGAAGCGGGCGCGCTCGGTGAACGGCTCGCGCACGAAGGTGGTGAGGTTGATCGAGCCGAGCAGGCAAGCGCCGTAGGGCGGCAATGGTTGCTCGCCGCAATTGTGGGCGTGCAGGCCGTTGCCGTCGAAGGTGTTGATGCCGGGGACCTGCACGTCGTAGACGTCTTCGACGCCATCGGCGGCCACCGACTGCACGGTCGCCACGAAGCGCTCGCGGTTCAACTGGCGACGGTAGCCGGACAGCAGCGCCTTGAGGCGGTTGGCCTTGGCGGTGTCGGCAAAGCCCACCCGTTGGGCGAAGGCATCGAGGTTGTCGCCGCTGACGACCAGTTCGTGCTGCGCCTTGGTGGCGTAGGCACGCGTGCCGCCGTTCCCGTCGGGGAGCAACGCGGTGCCGGCGGGGCGCCGGTCGCGGTAGATCTGCGAGGCGATGCCCAGCCGCAGCAGCATGCGCTGCGCTGCCTCCAGCCGCGCCAGGTCGGACTGTGCCAGGCGCACGCTGACGCCCTTCTCCTGGCTGCCCTGCATCGAGCCGTCGGTGTCGAACAGGCCACGCAGGAAGCCGCGATGGAAATCGCTGGAGGTCTTCTCGACGGCCGGAGTGATCGCCTTGTCGCCTGGACGCAGGCCCAGCTCCAGCGCCAGATCGCGCAAGGCGGCCGACTTCAGGCGGTACTCGCCACGGTCGCGCACCTCGCTCCAGCCGACGAAGTCGGCACGGTGCGGCAGGCTGCGCGCGCAGCGCAGGGCTTCGTCCATCAGCGCCACCGGTGCCAGCGGCGCCGCATTGACGGCGGCGGCCTGCGGCCAGACAGACAACACGGCGGCGTCCTGCTTGAGCGTGCCGTCGCCCACCAGCATGCCGAGGAGGAAACCCTCCTCATAGCTGCGCGCGCCGCCCCACTCCGCACCGGCACGGTGATTGTTGAGCAGCACCCGGTCGCCTGCGACCAGTTGGTCCGCCTGGCACCATTGGGTGTCCAGCGACCAGCGGGTCTGGCGCACCACGCGCCGCACGCGGTGGTCCGCGGTCAGGCGCAGCGCGTAACCTTCCTGCGTCTGCAGTCGTACCACCTGCTTGTGCGCGGTCTTGAAGAAACCCTCCGCCCCGGTGGCATGGTCGCCGCCATCGATCCGCGCCAGGAACGGCGTTCCCAGCAGATCGGCGACCTGACGCGGCCCCTCGGCGGTCTGCACCCAGGTGTCGGCGGTCACACACGGATTGGTCGCGCGGATGTTCTCGCACCACCAGTTGTTGTTCATTTCGTTGACGCGGTCGATCAGGATGAAGCCCGGCTCGGCGTAGTCGTAGGTGGAGACCATGATCATGTCCCACAGGTGGCGGGCGCGGATGTGCCCGTACACCTTGCACGCGACCAGGCCGTCGTCGCGCACGATGTAGTCCTTGTGGGTGGGCCAGTCGCGCCACACCACGGCGCTGGCGTCGGCCAGGTCGACGTCGGCCTCTTCCTTGCGGTTCACCGGGAATACCAGCGGCCAGTCGGCGTCCTGCTCCACCGCCTGCATGAAGCCGTCGGTGATCAGCAGCGACAGGTTGAACTGGCGTAAGCGCCCGTCCTCGCGCTTGGCGCGGATGAAATCCTTCACGTCCGGGTGGGACACGTCGAAGGTGCCCATCTGCGCGCCGCGGCGGCCGCCGGCCGAGGACACGGTGAAACACATCTTGTCGAAGATATCCATGAACGACATCGGCCCGGAGGTGTAGGCGCCGGCGCCGGCCACGAACGCGCCGCGCGGGCGCAGCGTGCTGAACTCGTAGCCGATGCCGCAGCCGGCCTTGAGGGTCAGCCCGGCCTCGTGGACCTTCTCCAGGATGCCGTCCATCGAGTCGGTGATGGTGCCCGACACGGTGCAGTTAATGGTGCTGGTGGCCGGCTTGTGTTCCTGCGCGCCGGCATTGGAGGTGATGCGCCCGGCCGGGATCGCGCCGCGGCGCAGCGCCCAGGCGAAGCGCTCGAACCAGTGGGCGCGCTGCTCCTCGCCGGTCTCGGCATCGGCCAGCGCCCGCGCCACGCGCAGGTAGGTGCCGTCGATGTCGGCATCCAGCGGATCGCCCTGCTTGGTCTTGAGCCGATACTTCTTGTCCCAGATGTCCTGCGACGCCGGCTGCATCGGGATGGGGTCGTGCTTGGATCCGGTCTGGACGACTTCCAGGCGCACCGTACTCATTCTGCTGTGTTCTCCTCGAACCTGTCCCGATGGGGCGGATGGGTGGTCATCCGCCGTGTGTCTTGATCTATATCGCACTTGCGCTGCACGGCAGCGACGGCCGCGGCAGCGCGCGCGGCGCCTGCCCTCGACCGACCGAAATTCCCCGAATCCGCGACGTCCCCTGTCACCGTCCCGTCATGCACCGCCGAGCGCGCCCCTGGATGTGAAGTCCTGGTGAAGAAAACCCTAGTTCTAGTGCCGTACCGAATCGATACCGCTACATGTAGTGGCTAATGCAAGCGTGAACGCTAACGCCGGGCAGGCCGACTGTCAACGTCGTCGCGCGCCGATCACGTGACATCGAGCGGGTGTGCACGCGGGGTGCAGTGGCGGCCTTGCGCAGGCGGCGTCGGAACGCTTTCACTGGCGGTTAAACGCCGCGCGTTCATCTTGATTTACGCGCACGCGCGCCCATCTGCCCCACGTCTCCCGCGTTCCCCGGAAACCGACCCCATGCGACCGCTGCCCACGCTGCTGACCCTGACCGCCGCCGCTGCCTTCGGCGGTTTCGCCGCCACCGCCATCAATGCGCAACTAGACAACCGCGCCGAGGCCGCGCCGGTCGCGGCGCCGCCGCTGTCCGGGGCCGCGCGCCTGCCGTCCGCGGTGGCCGGCGAGCCGCTGCCGTCGCTGGCGCCGATGCTGCAGAAGGTGATGCCGGCGGTGGTGAGCATCAACACCAAGCAAGTCGTGCGGGTGCGCAATCCGTTCTTCAACGACCCGATCCTGCGCCGCCTGTTCCCGGACATCCCGCAGGAGCGCATCAACGAGTCGCTGGGTTCGGGTGTGATCATCGACGCGAAGAACGGCTACGTGCTGACCAACCACCACGTGGTGGAGAACGCCGACGACGTGCAGGTGACCCTGGCCGACGGGCGCAGCTTCAAGGCCGAGTTCATGGGCTCGGACGCGGACACCGACATCGCGCTGATCCGGATCAAGGCCGACAACCTCACCGAGATCCGCCTGGGCGACAGCGACAAGCTGCGCGTGGGCGATTTCGTCGCGGCCATCGGCAACCCGTTCGGCTTCACCCAGACCGTCACCTCCGGCATCGTCTCGGCGATGGGCCGCAACGGCATCCGCGGCCTGGGCTACCAGAACTTCATCCAGACCGACGCCTCGATCAACCCCGGCAACTCCGGCGGCGCACTGGTGGACCTGCGCGGCGAACTGGTCGGCATCAACACCGCCAGCTTCAACCCGCAGGGCAGCATGGCCGGCAACATCGGCCTGGGCCTGGCGATCCCGTCGAACCTGGCGCGCGCGGTGGTCGACCAGTTGATCAAGAACAACGGGGTGATGATCCGCGGCACCTTCGGCATCGAGACGCAGAACCTGACCACGCAGATGGCGCAGGGCCTGGGCCTGTCGGCGCCGCGCGGGGCGCTGGTGACGCGGGTGCTGGCCGGCTCGGCGGCCGCGGCCGCCGGGCTGCAGCCGGGCGATGTGATCACCGGCGCCAACGGCGAGCGCCTGGACAGCGCCGAGGCGCTGCACAACTACGAGGGCCTGCAGCCGGTGGGCAGCACGGTGACCCTGGACGTGCGCCGCGACGGCAAGCCGCTGCAGCTCAAGGCCACGCTCAAGGAACAGCCGCGTGCGATCAGCGGCGAGTCGCTGGATCCGCGGCTGAGCGGCGCCACCTTCGCCGACCTGCCCGAATCGCTGCGCCAGTCCGGCATCTCCGGCGTGCTGATCGGCAACGTGGCGCGCGGTAGCCGCGCGGCGCGCAACGGCCTGGCCAGCGGCGACATCGTGGTGGCCGCCTCGGTCGGCGAATTCGCCGACCTGGCCAGCTACCGCGCCAACTTCGCGCGCAAGCCGGCGCAACTGGTGCTGCGCGTGGTGCGCGGCGGCGCGCAGGCCGACCTGGTCATGCAGTGAGCCGGCACGCTCAGTCCAGGCGCGCGGCGTAATCGTCGCGCACGTGCTGGTTCAAGTAGGTGGTGAGACCGCGCCCGGCGGCGGCCAGGCGCTGCATCTCCATGACCTGGAGCAGGCCGGGATGCTGACGGTCGTAGCGGTAGGTGGCGCCGTCGGCGAAGCGCAGCACGATCCAGTCCGGGCCGCTGTCGTAGGCGACCACCCCGGCATGGCCGCTCCGGTTGCCGTACGCGTGCATGACAGTCACTCCGGGACTTGGCCGCTCGGCGGCGAGCGCCGACACTATGGCGCACTGCCTGCGGCGACGAGCTAACACCCCGTACACCCCGCCGATGGTATTGGTGTCGCCCCGTTCTGCGCAGCGTCCGCATCGGCGGACGGCAGGCCCCCAAACCCCAGAGGAGACATGCCCATGAATGCCAGCCCGACCAATACCGAGAACCTCAAGGACAACCTGAGCGAAGCCGGCGCGCACCTGAAGTCCGCGGCAAGCTATGCCGGCGACGCGATCAAGGGCGCTGCCGGTGCCGCCGGCGAAGAACTGAAGCTGGGCAAGGCCAACGTCAAGGCCGAGCTGTCCGACAGCGCGCTGTCCGGGTTGGCGGCGGCCGAGTTCGGCGGTGCGGCGGCGAAGGAGCAGGTGGACGTGCTGCTGGACAAGGGCCGCGACCTGATCGACAGCGCCGCCGAACTGATCCGCGAGCGTCCGTTGGCCTCGTTCGGCGTGGCCTTCGCCACCGGCTGGATCATCGCCAAGCTGGCGCGCAGCGGCGGCGACAAGTAAGCCGCGCGTGAGCGAGGAGCAGGCCCGCACCGACGGCGCCGCGGCAGACGCCGCGGCCGCACCGTCGCTGGAGGAATCCTTCCGCGCGCTCGGCACGGCCGGGCGCGAAGGACTCAATGCCACCCTGGACACCGGTCGCGCGCTGCGCAAGCTGGTGGCCGCGGACTTCGCCCTGGCCCGTGCCGCCCTGGCGCGGGCCTTCGTGTGGATGACCGTGGCGGTGGCGTTCGGCGCCTCGGCCTGGATGCTGCTGATGGGCGCGATGATCGCCCTGCTGCAGCGCATGGGCTGGTCGTGGCTGGCGTCGATCTCGGCGACTGCGGCCTTCAGCCTGGTGGTCACCGCGCTCGGCGCCTGGCAGGCGCTGCGCTACTTCGACATGAGCAAGCTCGACGCCACCCGCCGCCAGTTGGCCAAGCTGGGCATCGGCGGCGACGACGAGGACGGCGACGAGGATGTCGCCAAGCGCGAGGCCACACCATGACCCTGCGGCAATTGCAGCACCGCATCGCCCGCGCCGAAGCGGTGCTGGAAGGACGCCAGGAGCAGGTGCGCACGCACTGGACGACCCTGCAGCAGGTCTGGCGCGAAGGCTGGACACCGTGGCGGATCGTGATCGTCGGCCTCGGCACCGGCTTCCTGGTCGGCCGCGCCGAACCGGCGGCGGTGGTCGGCAAGCTCGGCGGCGCGCGCTGGCTGCAGATGCTCAGCGCGCTCTCCAGCCTGATCAACGCCACCACCGCCAAGAGCGCGTCCGATGACGCCGAGCGCGCCTCCGACGATGCCGAGGAAGCGGCGGACACCGCACAGGATGCGGCCGTGGATGCCGCCACCCAGGCCCCGCCTCCCGTTGCACCCGTTCCCCCATCCGCTGTCCGCCCGCAGCCGCCGCGGCCGCCGATGGCCTCGCGCCCCGGGCAACCCGCCGCGGCCGAAGCGGCCACCGACCTGTCCGAGCGCCAGGGCAAGGACTGACGTTCCTGGGATCGGCGCGTGGCTGGCCTGGGCCGCCACGCCGCGCGCACGCGGCGGCCACGCCGCCTTGATATCGCGCCGGCCACGATCCGGCCTACACTTCGCTTCCTTTTCGACGCCGTTCGGCGCGTGCACTGCGGCGCGCGCCGCGGCCACTGCATCGCAGGTCCGATGAGCACAGTTCCCGATCCCGCGGTCGTCGCCGACGACGCCCCGCACGGCCCCCTGCCGCCGCCGCCCGCTCCACGCCCGCGCGGACCGGTCTCGCTGGTGGTGCTGGCCACCCTGGCGGTCTGCTACACGCTGTGGGCCGCACAGGACGTGATCCTGCCGATCCTGCTCGCCGCCTTCTTCGCCCTGGTCGGCAACCCGATCCTGCGCATGCTGCAACGGCTGTACCTGCCGCGCTTCCTGGCCGCGCTGCTGGTGCTGCTGTCGGGCATGGCGGTGGCGACGACGCTGACCGTGCAACTGGCCGGCCCCGCCGCCGAGTGGGCGCAGCAGGCGCCGGCACAGCTGCGCCATCTGGCCACCCAGGTGCGCGACCTGACCAAGCCGATGCAGCAGGCCAACCAGGCCGCGGAGAACTTCGCCCGCGCCGCCGGCGGCGAAAGCGGACGCCGCGTGCAGGTGATCCGCACGCAGATGGACGACCCGTACAAGGCGCTGGTGCGGACCCCGCGGGTGGCCGCCTCGGCGCTGGCGGTGGTGTTGCTGACGTTCTTCTTCATGGTGTTCGGCGAGAACCTGCAGCGCCATGCGATCGCGCTGCTGCCCAGCCGCCAGCAACAGAAATTCACTACCGAGATCCTGCGCTCGATCGAACGCGAGGTCTCGCGCTACGTCCTGACCATCACCGTGATCAATACGCTGGTCGGCCTGATCTTCGCCGGCATTCTGATCCTGCTGGGCATTCCGCCGCAGGAAGCGCTGCTGTGGGGCACGGTGGTGGCGCTGCTGAATTTCGCACCCTACGTGGGGCCGCTGATCGGCGCGGTGCTGATGCTGCTGATGGGCTTCGTCGCCTTCCGCGAACCGCTGAGCGCGGCGCTGCCGGCGATCCTGTACCTGGCGCTGCATACCCTGGAAGGCCAGGTGGTGACGCCGATCGTGCTCGGCCGACGCATGGCGATCTCGCCGCTGATGCTGATCCTGGCGCTGATGCTGTTCGGCTGGCTGTGGGGCATGATCGGCCTGCTGCTGGCGGTGCCGCTGCTGGTGTGCATCAAGATGGTGCTGGCGCGGGTCGAAGGCATGCAGCGTTGGGCGCGGTTGCTGGAGTGAGGCCGGGATTGGGGAGTCGGGATTGGGGATTGGCGGAAGCGCGAGTGCTGTCTACCGGGCCCGGCCCGCGGCGGCGACGACGCTTCGCGTAAAATGCGCCGGTGACTTCCATGCCCTCCTTCCCCGTCCGCGCGATCACGCTGGATCTGGACGACACCCTGTGGCCGTTCGCACCGATCGGCGCGCGCATCGAGCAGGTGCTGCACGACTGGCTGCTGCAGCACAGCCCGGCCACCGCCGCGCGCTTCCCGGTCGCGGCGATGCGGCAACTGCGCGAAGCGGTGTTCGCCGCGCATCCGCACCTGCACCACGACCTCAGCGAACTGCGCCGGCTGACCCTGCGCCGTGCGCTGCAGGACAGCGGTGCCGATGAAGCGTTGCTGGAACCTGCGTATGCGGTGTTCCATGCCGCGCGCAATCAGGTGGAGTGCTACCCGGACAGCGTCGCCGCGCTGGAGCGCATCGCCGCGCGCGTGCCGGTGGTGGCGCTGAGCAACGGCAACGCCGACCTGGCCACGATCGGCCTGGACCACCATTTCGCCTTCCAGCTCAGTGCCCGCGAACACGGCGCGGCCAAGCCGGACCCGGGCATCTTCCGCGCCGCCTGCGCGCGCCTGGGCCTGCCCTGCGCGCAGGTGCTGCACGTGGGCGACCATATCGAGATCGACGTGGTCGGTGCGATGCAGGCCGGCCTGCGCGGTTGCTGGATCAACCGCGAGGCGCAGGCCTGGCATCCGCCGACCCCACCCGATCTGCACTTCGACACCCTCACCGGCCTGGCCGACTGGCTGGACGCGACCCAGCCGGCCGACGCGGCGCGCGCCTGATCCGCGCCCTCTCGCCCACCGGTCTTCTCCCTATTCCAAGGATCCGCTGATGTCCCTGCCGACCGGCTTCACCGACGCCTCCACCCATGCGCTGCCGCTGTACGTGCTCGACCGCGAGCACCTGGCCGAATGGCGCGCGGCGCAATCGCCGGCGTGGGTGGCGTGGATGGACACCCAGCAGTTCATGGCCGCGCCGGGCAGCGTGCTGCTGCTGCCCGGTGCCGACGGCGTGGCCGCGGCGGTGCTGGGCGTCGGCGATCGCGGCGATGCGTATGCCTATGCGCATGCGCCGTTCGCGCTGCCGGCCGGCAGCACCTGGCGCGTGGACAGCGCGCTGGACGCCGACACGCTGGCGACCCTGCACCTGGGCTGGGGCCTGGGCAGCTACCGCTTCGCCCGCTACAAGCAACCGCCGCGGCTGCCGGCACAGTTGCTGGCCACGCCGCAGGCCGAAGTGTGCGACCTGATCGCCGCCAGCCTGCGCGTGCGCGACTGGGTCAACACGCCGACCGAGCACATGGGGCCGGAGCAACTGGAAGAGGCCGCACGCGCGATCGCGCAGGAACACGGCGCGCAGTTCGAGAGCATCATCGGCGACGCGCTGCTGGAGCAGAACTTCCCGGCGATCCACGCGGTCGGCCGCGCCTCGCACCGCGCGCCGCGCCTGCTGGTGCTGCGCTGGGGCGAGGAGGCGCACCCGCACGTGGCGCTGGTCGGCAAGGGCGTGTGCTTCGACACCGGCGGCCTGGACCTGAAGCCGGCCGACGGCATGCGCAACATGAAGAAGGACATGGGCGGCGCCGCACACGCGCTGGCGCTGGCCGGACTGGTGATGGCGCAGCGTCTGCCGCTGCGGCTGACCGTGCTGCTGCCGGCGGTGGAAAACGCCGTCGGCCCGAACGCGTTCCGCCCGGGCGAGGTGATCGCCACCCGTCAGGGCACCAGCGTGGAGATCGACAACACCGACGCCGAAGGCCGCCTGGTGCTGTGCGATGCGCTGGCCTACGCCAGCGAGCAGCGCCCCGACGCGATCCTGGATTTCGCCACGCTGACCGGCGCGGCGCGCATCGCCCTGGGCCCGGATCTGCCAGCACTGTTCTGCAACGACGACACGCTGGCGCAGGCCTGGATCGCCGCCGGCGAGCGCACCCGCGACCCGGTCTGGCGCATGCCGCTGTGGCGTCCTTATCTGCGCTATCTCACCAGCTCGGTCGCCGACCTGGCCAACGCCGGCTCGCGCATGGCCGGCGCGGTCACCGCCGCCCTTTACCTGGAGCGCTTCGTGCCGGCGCGGCAGGCGTGGGCGCACCTGGACGTGTACGCCTGGAACGACAGCGACCGCCCCGGCCGCCCGGCGGGTGGCGAAGCGCTGGCGCTGCGTTCGGCGTATGCCATGCTGAAGGCGCGTTACCCGGGGTAAATCCGGCAGGAGCGCGGCGCGCGCACCTGGATCTTGTCGAGCACGGCACCTCGCGCCATTCGTTTCGAATTCCGAGGCGCGGAACCGGTCATGCCGCCAGCGCGTCCATCAGAGATTTAGCTGTCGACACAATCATAAGATCTGCGTTCTCGACCACATCCTCTTTTGTTCCATGGCCGAGACTGAACAAATAGAGTTGCGCGCCTTCCCGACGCGCAAACTTCATTGCAGGAATGAAGTCACTGTCTGCCGTGACAAGTACGATGACTTCCACATGCTTTTTTAGAGTCAAGGCAGCGATATCCATGCCGATACGCATGTCCACGCCTTTTTGCTTGATGACCGGTTTCAGGTCCGAGCTTTTCAGCCTCAACGTGTCAGACCCGGCATCGTAGTTCCCCGCGCTCTTCAGCGACTTGAACTTTGCCATCCAACCATCGTGGCTGCATTCGCCCTGACGAAGCGCAAAATGGGGAAGCTTGGCAACATCCCTCACCAAGGCCACGTTGGATTGGAACACAGGCGTCTTGTCGTACTCGATGACCTCGCCAGTGACAGGCTGCTCAACCGATCTTCCAAGTGGCGCAGCGTCGTAGTAGTAGACGCGATGCAGAAGGCAATCCTGAAGGCATTCGTGCTTGCGAATTGCCTCTACAAGTTGCTGTATGCGGTTGGCGGAAACTTCACCGCTCGACTTCAATTTTCTTTTGACGAATCCCGCATCCAGCAGGACGGCAAAGCGCCGATGCATGCCCATCTCCCTAGGCAATAAGATGGCCGGATGCAGGTGGGGGTCAAGCCCCGCTTATATGTCACCTGCAAACGGCCGGTTTTCGGTTCAAATACTGATACCAATCGACGGTACCGTCAAGTGAAACCCTTACCAGTGACGCCGGCAGTTTCAAATCAGGCGACATCATTGGTGGTGCAACCAAACCTCGGACATCCAGAGACAAGTAGCCACGACGTCGGACATCGTCCTTGTCTTACCGCCGTTGACAACAGGAACACAGCTGTCAACCCGCCAACGCCTCCAGCGAATCGCGCTCGATACCGGCGTAGATGGCGAACTCGTCGTGCACCGTCGCGCCCAGCGCCTGCTCGAACGCGGCGCGGTTGGCGTGCGCGGCGTAGGCGCGCTGTTCGCCGCCGCCGAGGTTGGACTGGAAGATGCCGGCGGCGCTGACCGGCAGGAAGTCCTCATAGACGATCGGGTCGGCGCTGGCCAGGCCGTCGGCGATCAATGCTTCGGCCGGCTTGCCGGCCAGGGCCTCGGCGCCGGCGGCGCGACCGGCGTCGGTCAGTGCGTAGCGGAAGTAGCCCAGGCCCTCGCGGCGCAGGGTGGCGTAATCGTCCGGGAAATCGGCGAAGGCCGCCTGCAGGCGCGTGGCGTAGTCGGCACCGGCGCTGCCGTCGGCGGCGCGTGCGCGTTCCAGCAACGCGTCGTACAGCGCGCGGCCCTTCGGCGTCAGGGCCAGCCCGCGCTGCTCGATCTCGCCGAACCGCGCGGTGTGGGTGCCGGCCTCGGCGTCGTCCGCGCCGGCGGGGAAGCGCACGGTTTCCTCCAGTGCCTTGAAGCTGGTCTGGCGCAGCAGGATCGGGCAGGCGCGACGCGGCGGGCCTTCGATCACCGCCTTGGCGTCGATGCCCCGGCGCAGCATCTCCGCCTGCGCGGCGTCGATGTCCAGGGTGCGCGGGGTCAGGTGGTTGATGTGCGGGCCATGGAAGCTGACCACGTCGGCGATCAGCTTGTGGGCTTCGCTCAGCGCGCGGTAGGTCGGCAGGCTCACGGTGGCATCGCTGTGCCAGCGGAAGGTCTCCAGCGCCTCGGCGACGAAGCGCTGCGCGTCGGCGTCGCCCAGGCCGCCGTCGCGTTCGTACTGCGCGATCAACGCGAGCGCGCCGTCGGTGAAGATGCGCCGCTTGGCGAGGATCTGCGCCGCCTGCTCGCGCAGCGCCGGGTCCTCGATCAGCTCCAGCCGCAGCAGCGAGGTGAACACGCGGAACGGATTGCGCGCCAGCGCCGCCGCATCCAGCGGGCGGAACGCGGTGGAGTGCACCGGCACGCCGGCTACCGACAGGTCGTAGTAGCCGACCGGCGCCATGCCCATCACCGCGAACAGGCGGCGCAGCGTGGCCAGTTCCTCGGCGGTGCCGACGCGGATCGCGCCGTGCCGCTCCTGATCCAGGCGCGCGCGTTCGTCGTTGCGCTGCAGCTGCGCCTCCAGTGCCGGGTCCGCGGCCAGGGTCTGCGCATTGACCTGCGCCACCAGCTCCATCAGCGTGCCGTACAACGGCACCTCGGTGCGGTACATGTCGGACATGGCCTGCGCGAACAGGCTGCGGATAGCGTCGGGCGAAACGAAGGCGTTGGTCATCGGGCGGTCCGGAGCGGCGGTGGCGCCGGCAGCAGGACCGGCAGAACGCCTATTCTCGCGCCGCGGCGGCGGCGCGGCCAGTGTGGATGAATGGGCGGCGCGTACCGGTGCGGCACGCGAGTGGCCGGCACCGCTGTCTCCTTCTCCTGCCGGGAGAAGGTGCCCCGCAGGGGCGGATGAGGGTCCGGGCGCAGCCTCGTGCACCCAAACTGCCTGGGGCGCTGCGCGCCCCGACCCTCACCCCAACCCCTCTCCCGGGGGGAGAGGGGCTCGTGCGCGCTGAAGTGGATGCATAACGTCGCCTGCGTGCCGTGCAGGGCCACGGGAGGTTCGCGCAACGACATGGGCGAACGTGCAGGCGGCCGCTCTGTGTCGTTGTGCTCCCCCGCGCTTATTGCGTGCGCTTGGATCCGTCCTGGGGCTGCGCCGCGGCGCGGTCGCCCAGTTGCCGGCGCAATAGCGCGTCCAGCACGATCGGCCGGTCCCAGTGGTCGTAGCTGGCGACGATGGCATGGCGCAGCGCGCGGTAGGCCAGCGAGCCGGGCGGCGCGTCCAGGCCGCTCGCCACCGCCGCCCAGCCGGCCGGGACGCCGGCCGCGGTGCGGGCGCGCACCACCTCGCGGTAAGGCCGTCCCGCGGCCTTGGCCAGGAACGCGGCGACATAGACATCGCGCGGCGGCCAGCGCCGATCGCGCAGAAGCACCTCGGCATAGCCGCGCGGCATCTGTGCGTAGCGCGCGACCTCGTCGAGGAAACTGTCGGGATAGCGCGCGGCGTAGCGGTCGATGTCCAGCAACTGGCGATCGATCCAGGCATCATCGGTGCCGGGCACCTCGACCGGTGCCGCATCCCCGCCCTCTGAGGCAGGGGCGCGCGCGGGCGCCGCCGTCCCCTGCGCCATGGCCGGGCCGGCAGCCAACAGGGCGGCGCACAGGAACAGACCGGCAGGAGACGGAAGCGGAGGCATGCGTCGATTCTGCCGGAGGCAGTGGGCGCTGTCAGCGCGGCACGCTGGCAGGGATGTGCACCGCAGGCTCGGCGGTGTCGCGGCTGAAGTCCCTCCTACGCGACAAGGCCAGAGGCCGGTACACCACGCCGCCTGACGCGGCAGCGGCTCAGCCCCGCTGCAGGCTCGCCGCATGCCGGTTGAGATCGGCCACCGCCTGCGGCCAGTCCGCGGCCGCGGCCACTTCGCGCAGGCGCGGTTCGTCGGCCGACAGCCCGTGCTCGGCCTCGTGCGCCCAGGTGGTGGTGTACGGCGTATGGATGCCCCAGCCGCCGAGCGCGATCACCGGCTCCACGTCCGAGCGCAGCGAGTTGCCGATCATCACGAAGCGCTCGGCGCCGATACCGAACTCGGACAGCACCTTGGCGTAGGTCTTGGGATCCTTCTCCGACACCACCTCGATACGCGGGAACAGCTCGCCCAGGCCGGACTGCGCGATCTTGGCTTCCTGATGGAACAGGTCGCCCTTGGTGATCAGCACGATCTCGAACTCGGCCGCGATCGCCGCCACCGCCTCGCGCACGCCGGCGATCACCTCCACCGGATGCTGCAGGGTGGCGCGGCCGATCTCGACGATGCGCCCGATGTCGTGCGCGGAAATGCGCGCCTCGGTCAGCTCGATCGCCGCTTCGATCATCGAAAGGGTCATGCCCTTCACGCCATACCCGAAGACCTTGAGATTGCGGCGCTCCACCGCCAGCAGATGCTGCAGGGTGCCGGCGTCCTGCAGGTCCAGGTACTGGCCGAGGATGGCTTCGAACGCGGCCTCGGCGTCGCGGTAATAGTCCTCGCTCTTCCACAGGGTGTCGTCGCCGTCGAAGCCGACCAGGGCGATGGGAGAGGAACGCAAGGCGGTAGGTGTCGGCATCATCCGCCAAGCATAGCAGCGGGTCGCCGACCAATAGACGACAGGCACTGTCCTGCAGCACAACGCACGACGGCGGCCCAAGGCCGCCGTCGTGGTGAAGCGTCAGCGTGCACCACGAGGCTCGTGGTACACCAGGGTCGCTCGTGGTACACCAGGGTCGGCCCCGGCCAGGCGGCGCGCGTCCTCATCGCCGCGCGACCGCCTTGCCGGTACCGCTCCGGTTACTGGCCGCCGTTGCTGTCGCTGCCGGTCGCCGCGCCGCCCTGCTGCTTGGCGACGTAGGCCTTGTACTCGTCCGGGGTCAGCTTGCCGTCGTGGTTGGCGTCGGCTTGCGCGAAGATCTGGCTGAGGCCGGCGTTGACCTGCGCCTCCTGCTTGCTGATGGCGCCGTCCTTGTCGGCATCCACGTCGGCCCAGGTCTGGGCGCCGCCGGAGGCCGCGCCGGCCTGCCCGCTCTGGCCGGTGGCGCTGGTGGACGACTGCGTCTGCGCCTGCGCGGCGGCATCGGCCTGCGCGTCCTGGGCGAACGCCGGCAGGGCCAGCGCGGCGGCGAGAAGGGCGGCGGTACCGATCAGCGGGGTGCGGGTGCGAATGTTCATGGGTGGATTCTCCTTGGCTCTCTCGGTGTGGCATGTCCGGTCGATTCCGGAACACGGCGCTACCGTGCCGGTCTCAGACTGAATCCATTCCCTGTCGAAATTCGCCGAAAAACGCTTCGTTAACCACGGCGTCCGCGCAGCGCGTTACCGCGCTGGTTAGGGATCGGTGAGCACGCGGTAAGGCGACCATTCAAGACGTTTGGATTGCAGAAAGAAAACGTCTGTTTCAGCGTGTTTCGTGACCGCCGTCGCCGGCGTTTTCGCTTGAACGCGCCCTGAATACGACCCACGCCAGGGCCACGCCGGAGAGGGCGCCGGCCACTTCCAGCACCACCCGCGAACCCAGTTCGTCCGGATCGTGGATACTGGCCAGGGCGATGCGCGCGTACAGCGGCGACTCCAGGCGCACGATGCTGGTGTAGAACAGGTTCCAGCAGTCGATCCCGGCCGCCACCGCCACCGCGATCAGGCAGGCGCCGCCGAGTTGCTGGCCCTCGGACCAGCCCAGCCGCCGGCCCAGCCATTGCCACAGCGCATACACCAGGAAGCCGACCGCCAAGGCGATCAGCCCGGCTTCCAGCGAGCCCAGCAGGCCGAAATGCAGCGGCAGGTTCATCGAGTGTCCTCGGTCGGCAAGGCCGCAAGTCTAGAGCGTGTCGCGCATCGGCGTACGAGGCACCGCGCCGGCGCGCGGATCAACTGGCGTTTTCGGCGATCGCGCTCACCACCGGCGCGCCGTCCTCGTCCCAGCGCACCGTCATCAGCATCGGCTTGCAGCACACCTGGCAGTCCTCCACGTACTGCTGCACGTCCACCGACGGATCCAGGGCGACGTCGATCCATTCGCCGCAGTAAGGGCATTGCAGGTCGACGAACTGGTGCGTGCCGGTCATGGGTGGTCCGTGGCGAAGACGAGGAGGCGCTAGCGCACCGGCACGTCGAAGGCGACGCCGGGGCTGGGCTCGGGCTGGAAGGTGTAGTGCCACCATTCCATCGGATAGTTGACGAAGCCGCGCGCGGCCATCGCCTTCAGGAGCTGCTGACGATGCCCGCGCTGGGTGGCGTCGATGGCCGGCGTGTCGGTGTGTGCGCTGGGGTCGAAGAAGTCGAAGCCGGTGCCCATGTCCACTGCGCGGCAAGCGCCCTGGCGGCAGTCCAGCAGACCCAGATCGACGGTGGCGCCGCGACTGTGGCCGGAGTGTTCGGCGATGTAGTCGCCGAGCAGCACGCCCTTGTCGAGCTTGGGGTAGTAGCGCGCCTTGGCGACCTGATCCTGCGGATCGCGCGCCCAGGCGACGAAGGCGCGCACCGACCGCTGCGGCCGATAGCAGTCGAACACCTGCAGGCGGTAGCCCTTGGCCTGCAGGTCGCGTTGCACCTGCGCCAAGGCCTTCGCGGCCGGCGCCAGCAGATAGCACTTGGGTGCGTCGTATCCGGGCACCGGGCGACCGGTGAAGTTGTCGTGGCCGGCGTAGCGGATGTCCATCGCGATGTCCGGCGCCAGCGTGTGCACGTCGACCAGTCCCGCCTGTTCCGGCGTGGTCGCCGGCGAGGTGGTCGGTTCCACCGCGAACGTAGCAGGCACGACGGCGAACGCGAGCGTCAGGCCCACTGCGCGCAGTGCGCCAGCCCGGCGCCCGGGGCGCGACGGAGAAAGGTGGCGGCAGAAGCGGTCATGCGACATGTGTGCAGCATAGGCCATGGCCGCGGCCGCTGTCCTGCCGCGCGCCTGCAACGACGCGCGATGCGAACTGCGCAAGGCAGGGCGGCCAGCGGCGCGTGCCGATGACCGCCCTGCGCGGGGCGACTCAGCGCCCGGGGGCTTGCGACTGGGTCTGGGTGCGCTGCTGGTCCTGCACCTGCCGCTCCTGCGCCTGGCGCTGGGTCTCGGCCGCCAGTTGCTGCTGGCTCTGCTCCAGCGGCACGGTCGCCGCCTGCTGACGATCGACATACGCGCGATGCACGTCGTGCGCGTTCTCCGGATTGCGCTGCACCGCGATCATGCCGCGGCCATCGGTGCTGGCGACCAGGTCGTCGATGCGCGACATGCCGCTGACCTTGGCCTCGAACGCCAACTGCCCGGCCGCACGCTGCATGGACTCGCGGTCGCCGTAGCCACCGTTGCGCCCCTGCTTTTCCAGCTGCGCGACCGCCTGGTCGAACAGCGGACTGTCGCGCCGCAGTTGCTCCAAATCCTGCTGCCGCTGCACGCTGCGGTCGAGCGCGCCCAGCGTCTCCGGGCCGGCCTTGCCGTCCACGCCCTTCAGGTGCTGGTCCTGCTGGAACTTCTCCACCGCCGCTTCGGTCTTCGGGCCGTAGGTGCCGATCGCATCCTTGGCCTCCAGGTAGCCGAGCGTGGCCAGTTTCTCCTGCAGGCCCTTCACCGCCTCGCCCTGCGCATTGCGCGCCAGCACGCCGTTGTGCGCGGCCGGCTCGCGATGGCCGTCGTGCGGCTTCGGCGCGGTGTGCCCGTCGCGCTGCTCGCCGGGCTTGGCCACGGTCTTGCCGAGGTCGGCCAGCTTGAGCAGGTCGGCCTTCTCGTTCTCGGCGCGATTCTCCAGCGAGTCCAGGGTCTTCTGCTTGTGCACGCGCGGGAACAGCTCCTTGACGTGCTCGGCCTTGTAGTCCTGCACCGCGCTGACGATCTCCTTGTCGGAAATCTTGGACAGATCCGCCTGCTTGCCGAACTTCTCTTCCATGGCGCGCAGGAACACGCCGGACCCGCCCGGCTTCTTGTCGCTGCCCGGACCGTACTGGACCGCGGTGCTCCACATCGCGTCCTGCACCGCCGGGCCGCGGTCGGACAGGTCCATGCCCTTGTCCTTGAGCCGGTCGACCAGTTTGTCGAAGTGGGTGCGCTTGATGTAGTCGTGCTGTTCCTGGCCGAAGCCGGGGTCGGTCTTGGCCAGTTCCTTCCACTTGGCGCTGAACGCGTCCGAACCCGGCTTGAGGCCGGCGAAGTCGTCGCTGTACTTGCTGTCCTTGACGAACGCGGCGACGGTGCCGCCGTTGATGACCTTGCCCTCACGGGTCGTCGTCTGCGAGGTCATCTGGTACGAGCCGTAGGACACGCCGCCCGGGTCGTCGACGCCGGAGGACACGGTCGACGCGCCGCGGCCGCCGGTCTCGTAGTGTTTGGAGGTCTGGCCCAGTTCCCAATCCTTGTCGCTCATCGCGTTCTCCTTGGCAGGACGCGCGGCGTGGAAAGCGCCGCGCGTCGGGTTCGATACAGGGGTGAAATCAGTGCGCTTCGAGTTCGTCGGCGCGGTGCGCGGTCATTTCCAGCCGGCATTCGGCCGCATCCACGCGCTCGGCCTGGCCGCCATCCGGATCGGCGACGCACTTCTCGTCGCGCTCGGCGATCCACTTGCGCTGCCGCTCGCGCAGCGCGTGCTGCTCGGCCTCGCCGAGCTTGGCCATCGCCGCCTTGTAGGCGGTGTTGAGGCGCTGGTCCTGGTAGGCGTGTTCGTCGGAAATGCAGTCCAGCATCGCCGGGGTCGCGCCGCCGGCGGCGGTGATGCAGGTGTCGTAGGACGGTCGCAGCACGGGGGAATCTCCTGAAGCGGTGGAAGGGGTGGGTGCCGCAGCCGGTGCGGCCGGCGTGGCGGCGCCCGCATCGGCCTGGGTACCGGCATCGTGCGCGGCGGCAGGGGACGCGGCGGCCGCAGTGTCCGCCGCCGGAGCGGCCGGTGCCTGCGCCTGGCCGGGTGTGGAAGACGGCGCGCTGCACGCGGCGGCGGCCACGCACAACAGCAGCAGGGAAGAGTGTTGGAACGCCTTGGCGATGGCCATGGTCGGAATGCGTCCTTGTCGTTTGCGCGAGCGGGAAGGCGAGGTTCTAATCGATCGTCGTGCACACTGTCCATCGCACGCCGCGATGGCAGGCGATCGTGTTTGGCCGGCGTTGGGCAATGTCGCGCCGGCGCATGCGCGGCGGTCTTGCGCAGCGCTCGACATCGCCACGCACGACCACCGCCGCGCAACGCGCGACGGCGGCCGTTGCCGCGAGACCGATCAGCGCGGCGCCTGGGTCTTTTCGCGCTGCGGATCCGGCTGCTGCGCCTGCTCCTGCGTCTGCCGCTGGGTTTCGGCGGCCAGCTGCTGCTGGCTGCGCTCCAGCGGCACCGCCGCGGCCTGCTGCCTGTCCACGTAGGCACGATTGACGTCGTGCGGATTGTCGGGATTGCGCTGCACGGCGATCAGGCCGCGGCGGTCGCCGCTGAGCACCAGGTCGTCGATGCGGTTCATGCCGCTGACCTTGGCCTCGAACGCGACCTGGCCGGCGGCGCGCTGCATCTCTTCGGCGCTCTTGAAGCCGCCGTTGGGTCCCTGCTTCTGCAGGTGGTCCATGGCCTGCTTGTACAGCGGGTTGTCGGCCAGCGCCGCAGCCTCCGCCTTGGCCGGCGCGGGCTGCTTGGCGATCGCCTCCAGGGTGGCCTTGTCGGCGATGCCGGTCGCCGCCAGGCCCTTCTCGCGCTGCAGGTTGGCGACCACTTCCTTGGTGCGATCGCCGTAGTAGCCGGTACCGCTGAGCAGCTTGCCCTGGTCGTCCTTGACGCCCAGTTCGATCAGGCGCTGCTGCATCGCCTTGACGTCGGCGCCCTGCTCGCCCGGCTTCAGCGCCGTGCGCGGCTCCTGCGCGCCCTGCGTCTGCGCCTGGGTCTGCTGGCGGTCCTGCAGCAGGTCGCGGCCCTTGGCCAGCGGATCGGAGGCGAACAGCTTGGCGTTCTGATGCGTGGCCAGATAGTCGTCCAGCGGCATGGTGTTGACGCCCTTGCTGCCGGTGGACTGGCTGACCAGCAGTTCGCCGCTCTTGGGATCGCGCACGACCATCATGATGTGGTCGATGCCCTTCCAGTGCTCGTGCGCGGTCTTGCCCGAATCCACGCCGATGACCATGCCTTCCTTCAGCGCGCCGGGCTTGAACACGTCCTTGCCCTGCAGCAGCACGCCGGAGCTGTCGTAGGCCTTCTTGACGATCTCGCCGGAGCCGGTCATGCCCTGCACCAGCATGTCCTTCTGGGCGAACACATCGCGACCGGCCTTGCGGTTGATCTCGTTCATCGTCGCGTTCTGCAGCTCGGTGACCCAGCCGGAACAGTCGATGTAGCCCTGCGACAGATGCTTGCCGTCCACGCCGGGGTGGTAGTACTTGCTGCTCTTGACGTTGATCGCGTACTTCACGTCGTCGTGCTTGACGCCCAGGTCGTAGGCGGCGGTCAGCGCGATGCCGTCGTGGCCGCCTTGCTTGCCGCCGGCCGGTGCCGGCGTGCGCGCGGGCGCCTGGGCGGCCTGGCCCTCGGCGAGCGGCTTGATGCCCTTTTCCGGGATCGCGATGTGGTCGTACTTGGCGTCCCAGTACTTCACGAAGGCCTTGGCCATGTCCTGGTCGGACAGCTTCTTGAAGTCGGCCAGCGAGGTGCCGGTGTAGGCCTGGAACTGGCGCGCGCCCTGCGCATCCTTTTCGCCGGGGACGTTGTTGAGGATGTTGGCGCGGGTGCCCTTCAGCTCGAAGTGGCCGGTGGCGATCGCGGCCTGGATCGAGCGATAGCCGCCGGCGCCCTGCTGGTGCGCCATGTACATGTCCAGGCCGTCGGGCTGCGCCTTGCCGGACAGGTAGGCGCGGCCGTCGCGCTCGTGCTGGCGGGTCAGGCTGTTGCGGTTGTCCTGGTACATGCGCGCGGCGGCATCGGTGTTGGCCACCGCGTCGAGCTCGCGGCCGCGGATGCCGTAGGCGCTGGCGGCGCCGGGCGTGAACTGGAACAGGCCCTTGGCGCTGTTGGGACCGCGGCTGGCCTGCTCGTCGAAGCGGCCGCCGGTTTCGATGTAGGCGAAACGCATGAAATCGTCGACCGGAATCTGCCGCTGCCTGGCTTCCCGCTCGATGATGTCGAGATTCTCTGCCTTGGTGGTATCGCGTGCCATCTCGTGTAACTCCTTGAGGTTGAGGTACGGCCATCGCGGCCGCCTGGGTCAACCGAGCTCGTCCATGAGCTTGTTAGTGCGCGGTCAACAGAACGATTGCGTACTGCGGAACATCGGGTGCTGCGTCACCGGCGCGCCGCCGCGCGCCGTGGAGTCATGCGACGGGCGTCGGCTGATACTGGCCGCTGTCCGGGTCGTAGGCGTACTGCAGCACGTCGCTGCCATCGAGCAGGCGCGCGCGGCCGGGACCGGCGATCGCGGTGCCGTGCAGCGCCACCCGCAGCGCCGGCATGTGCTGGCCGGGCACCGCCTGGAATTCCAGAGCGCCGGTGCTGGACACGTGCGGCACCACGCCGTCCGGGTCGCTGGCCGCCTCGTTGTCCTCGCCGGCCGCCACCGTGCCGCAGTAGACCCAGCTGCGGTAATCGCCGAGGTCGTGCCGGTTCGGATCGAACACGAACATGGCGAAACCGGCTTCGGTGATGCCGTTTTCGAAGCGGGTGGTCGGCACGGCCAGCAGCAACCGGCCATCGCCCAGCGCATGCTGCTGCGGCGCGCGGGTGGTATCGAACGCATCGGCGCGCGCGTAGGCGCCGAAGCTGCCGACGTAACGCTGCGCATGCAGCACCATCCACGGCCGCTCGCCGCCCGGGGTGGTCAGCTGGAAGGTCGCGGCACCGAGCGAGACGCCCTCGCCGGGGTTCGGGAAGGTTTCCGCATCGTCGATGCCGTACCGGCCCGGCGTGGCGTAACTGAAACCGGTGTAGTACTGCTTGCCGTCCAGCTCGAAATGCCGGCCGCCCCAGAAATTCACCACGGCACCGTTGTCGATCTCGTAGGACACGGCGCCATCGCCGTCCCAGCCGTAGATCAGGTACAGCACGCTGCCCGCATCGGGTGGCACTTCGGGAGCGGCGCGCTTGTTGTCGTTCGACATGTCCAGAACATCCTGTATTCGGTGAAGAAGCCGGAAGAACCCACCTGCACATTCCGATGCGCCCCGCTACCGCGGCCGGCGTGACGCAGGCGGCGCACGACGCGGACGCGGCGCGCTGCACGGAGAGCACACTCCCCGCAGGCGCAGCTTCGGACGGAACAAGGTGACGTGCACGCCGGCCCCGAGCAGGGGCGGTGATGGCGGTCGCGCATGGCGAACCGCACGCCGGCAATCCACGCCGGCATTTCGGGCGAGTGCAGCATCCCATGCCGCTCGCGAATGACTCGCCTGATCATCAGGCCCCGTGGGGCGCATCTTAAACCAGGTCCTACGCCCGAAACCACCGCTGCCGCGCGCGCCGCGTCACATCCGCGCGCCGTCCGTTCAGCGGTCCAGCGGCGGGGTGTAGTGCTGCTTGGCGGGGTCGTAGGTGTAGGTGACGGCGTCGGCCGGGCCCAGCGTGCGCACCTTGCCCGGCCCTTCCACCGCCGTGCCCTGCAGGGCGATCCGCAGCGACGGCACATTGCCGCTGGCCGGCGGCACGAAGCTCAGCGTGCCGGTGCTGGTGGCGCACTTCATGGTGCCCTGGTCGTCGCACGCGGCGCTGTTGTCCTCGCCGGCGGCGACCGTGCCCAGGTACACCCAGCCCTTGTAGTCGCCCAGGTCGTTCTTGTTCGGGTCGAAGGTGAACACCGCGAAGCCGGCACTGGTGATGCCGTCGGCGAAACGGGTGGTCGGCAGCGCCAGCAGCAGGTGGCCATCCTTGGTCTCGGTGCTCTGCGGCTTGCGCTGTTCGTCCAGGGTGTCGGCCTTGCCGTCGGAGCCGAAATCGCCGGCCCAGCGCTGCGCGTGGAACAGGGTCCAGGCTGGCTTGCCGCCGGCGCTGTCGAGCACGTAGGTGGCCTGGCTGATGCTGACCGTGGCGGCCGGGTCGGGCAGGTCCTGGTCGCCGGCCTGGTCCCCGGGCTTGGCGTACTTGCCGCCGGTGGCATTGGCGAACCCGGTGTAGTACTGCTTGCCGCCGAGGTCGAAGCGGTAGCCGTACCAGAAGCTGGCCACCGCGCCGTTGTCGATGGCGTAGGACGCCGAGCCGTCGCCCTTGGCGCCGTAGATGTCGGCCAGCACCTGGCCTGGTGCCGGCACCTCGGCGGCGGCCGGCTGCGCCGCGGCGCTCGCGTCGGCGGGCGCGGCGGATGCGGGCGCGCTCGCCGTCGCCGGGGTCTGCGCCGCGGCCGGCGCATCGGCGGCCTTGTCCTTGCACCCGCCCAACAGCAGGAAGGTTGCCGCCCACAGGGCCGTGGTTCCTCGCCTCATCGCACTGCGTCCTTTGGAGTCCGTTGGCGCGCGATGCTACCAAGAACCGCGGCGACGCCAAGTGACAGGCGTGCACGCCGCCGGGACCGGCGCCCAGGCCGCAGCGCCCCGGCTCAGGGCGCGTCCGGCTCCATCGCCGGCACCGGCTGCGGCCGCGCCAGCAGCGGCTGGGTCAGCGCGTACAGGATGCGCAGGTCTTCGGCGTCGAAGGCGGTGGCGTCGTTGCCGCGGTAGTGGTGGTGGAAGGCGCGCAGGGTCGCCGCCCGGTCGTCGACCGGATAGCCGATCAGCGCCAGCGCCTGCCACGGATCGAAGCCGGGGGGCGCCGGCGGCGTGTCGGCGGCCGGCCAGCGGCCGAAGCCGGCGTCGGCCAGTCGCTTCCACGGGAACAGCGGGCCCGGGTCGACCTTGCGCGAGGGCGCGAAGTCCTCGTGGCCGACCACCTGGGTGCGCGGGATGCGCAGGCGCGTGCACAGGTCCTCGAGCAGGACCAGCAGGCTGTCGATCTGTTGCGGTGCGAACGGGGTCTTGCCGTCGTTGTCCAGTTCGATGCCGATCGAGGCGGAGTTGATGTCGGTGATGGTGCCCCAGCGCCCGGCGCCGCCGTGCCAGGCGCGGTCCTGGTCGGCGACCAGTTGGTAGCGCGTGCCGTCGCGGCCGATCAGGTAGTGCGCGCTGACCTTGCCCTTGCTGTTGTGCGAGCGCAGCGTATCCAGGCTCTGCTGCACCGAGTGCTGGTCGGTGTAGTGGATGACGATCAGGATCGGCCGGCGCGCGTCGTAGTTCGGCGACGGCACCCAGGTGGCCAGCGGATTGCGCTGCGGCGCGTGCGCGCAGGCCCCGAGCAACGCCAGCGTGCCCAGCAACAGCAGCCGGCGCACGGCGGATGGGGACGGCACGGGAACGCGGGTCATGGGCACATCCTGGTCGGGGACGCACAAGCGTACGCAATCGGTGCGGCGGTGGCGTGCAGGCGCACGTCGGCGCTCACCGCCGCGCACTCAGAAGCGGTAGTTGAAGTTGACGTACCACTGCCGGCCGATCGCGCTGTACACCCGCGGGAAGTACGGCCAGGTGGTGTAGGTGTCGTCGCGTGGGTGCAGCGCGTCGAACACGTTGAGCACGCTCAGGCCGATGGTCGCCTTGTCGGTGATCTGCTTGGCGAGGTCGAGGTTCCACACCAGGTAGGGCGCCACGCGGCCGCGCTCGGCGTAGTCGGGCCGCGAGCCGTAGCGGTAGCCGTACACGCTGGCCGACCAGTCGCCGCGGCTCCAGTTCGCACGCCAGTTGCTGCGCGTGCGGAACGCCAGGTAATCGACGTCGTTCATCACGTCCACCGGGCGGGCGCCGGCGAACTGCGCCACCTCCATCCGCAGCACCCGGGTCAGTCCGCCCTGCAGGCCGAGCGTGCCCCAGGCGCCGAGGTCGAGGTCGTAGCGCAGGCTGGCGTCGACGCCGTCGGTGCGCATCAGCGACTGGTTGATGGGGAAGGTCTTGAACGCGGTGATCTGGCCTTCGCTGGTCAGGTCGGTGCCGGGGCTGCGCGTCACCGCGTCCAGGTAGAAGCGGCAGGCCGCCGAGGCGGTGTCCACCGCGGCGCCGGCGCGGTCGCGGCCGAGCAGGCAGTTGGCGTTGTTCTCCAACAGGGTTTCGCTGGAGATGGCTTCGACCCGGCCCTTGAGTTCGATGCGGTAGTAATCCAGGCTCAGCGACAGCGCCGGCAGCACATCCCACACCGCGCCGAGCGTGGTCGACTTGCCGGTCTCCTCGCGCAGCAGCGGATTGGAGGCCTGGGTGGAGAAGGTCTGATACTCGTGCGCGCTCGCGCAGGCCGCCGACAACGGATCCAGACCGTCGCGGCGGCACAGGTATTCGTCGACCACGGTGGGATTGTTGGCGCTGGTGCCGGCGTAGATCCACAGCAGGTCAGGCGCGCGGAAGCTGGTGGCATGGCTGCCGCGCAGCAGCAGCGTGTCGAACGGGCGCCACTCCAGTCCGGCCTGCCAGGTCGCTGCGCCATCGACCGCGGTGATGTCGTCGTAGGCGTCGTAGCGCGCGGCCAGGGTGGCGCTGAGCCGGCTGGCGATCGGCACGCGCAGTTCCAGGCCGGCGGCGTAGCGCTTGCGCGGACCGCCGCCGGGTGTCTGGGTAAGGTTGTAGATGCGCTCGCTGCCGGTGTAGTCGACGGTGGTGCGCGGATCGGGCTGCAGGTCGTAGGTCTGCCGCGCGGCTTCCAGCACGGTGGCGATCTGCACCATGCCCGCCGGCAGCTCGAACAGGTCGCCGCTGACCACGAACTGGGCCTGGTCGGTGGCCGATTCGCCGCGGCTGACCACCTCGGTGGTGAGCTGCTGGTACAACGCCGGGCTGCCGGGCGCGAACAACCGGTCCGGGCGCACACGGCGGATTTCGGTGCCGTCCGGCCGATAGCCCAGCACCGGCCCGAAGTAGTAATCGCGCACCGCGTTGGTGAGGAAGCGCGGGCGCCGCGTGGTGATGTCGTAACGCGACAGCGACACGCTGGCATCCCAGTCGAAGCGCCCACCGAAGGCCTTGCCGCGCACGCCGGCGTTGAGGTTCCAGCTGCGCTCGTCGTAGTCGATGGTCTTGATCCCGCCGACCTCGTCCGGCAGGAAGATGCGCTGCGCGGTGACCAGCCCCAGGTCCGGATCGTAGGCGGTGAACGCGCCTTCGCCGATGTAGTAGTGGGTCTGGCTGGAGCTCTTGTCCTGCGCGCGGTTGGCCAGCAGTTGCGCATAGGCGACCACGTCGTGGCCGAGTTCGGCATCGCCGGCCAGGTAGGCGGAAGTCTTGCCGTAGCCGTTCTGCACCGAGCGCCCCGTGTAGTAGTCGAACGCACCGCAGCGGTTGGGCGCGGGCAGGCTGTCGCTGGTGCGGTAGGCCCGGAACGCCGGATTGGTGGCGGCGCAGGCCGCGGCCAGCGCCTGCGGCGAGGTCGACAGCGCGCCCGCCTGCGGCCACAGATAGGTGGTGCCGCGGCGCAGGTACACGCCGGAGATGGACACGTTGGGCGAGCTGGGATCGGCCTTGTTGGCCGGATGGTCGTCGTAGGAATCCATGAAACTGCGCTGGCGCGCCACGATGGGTTCGCGATCCAGCCGCTCGAAGGCGTAGGTGACGCTCCAGCCGTCGCCGCGGCGCCCGCCGGTCCACTGCAGTTGCCCGCTATCGCCGCCGCCGCGGGTGGTGGTGCCGGCACGCACGCGCAGACTGTCGCCCTGGAAATCGCGCTTGGTGATGATGTTGACCACGCCGGCGACCGCATCGGAGCCATAGATGGCCGAGGCGCCGCCGCTCATCACTTCGATGCGTTCCACCGCCGCCGCCGGAATGCTGCCCAGGCTGACCGCGGTGCCGTTGGCGCCGTAGGGCTGCGGATAATCGGCCATGCGTTTGCCGTTGAGCAGGATCAACTGGTAACCCGGCCCCAGCCCGCGCAGGTTGAGGTACTGGCCATTGGGCGAACTGCCGGTCTGGTCGCTCTCGTTGAAGGTGCTGCCGCTGAACTGGGTCAGCGTGCCCAGCGATTCCCACACCGTGGCGAAGCCCTGCTTGCGGATGTCCTCGGCGGTGATGACGGTGACCGGCGCCGGGCCTTCCACCTGCGCGCGGGCGATGCGCGAGCCGGTGACCAGCACCGCATCGAGATCGCGCGGCGTCGCCGCCTGTTCCTGCGCCGCGGCCGGCAAGGCCGCGACCAGCGTCGTCAGCGACGCCAGCGCCACGCGCACGGACCGCAAGGGAAAAGGACGACGAACGATTCGCATGGGCACGCGGCTCTCCTGCTGGCGCGGGTGGATGGCGCGAACGCCGCGGGCGCGGCCACGGCCGAGCGCCTGTCCCTGGCGTCCACGCACACGGCGATGACCCGTGCGCGGCACGCGGCCATCGTGTTGCGGGTTCCTGCATCTTGCCGAGCGGACGCGGCGCTGCCGTGCGGTGCCTGCACGTTCCCCAGCGCCATCGCCACGCGCCCCCCTATGCAGTCGGGTGTAACACGCGCTCGCAAAACCTGTCAACGCAGCGCCTTGACAGGAAAAAACCGGGAATCGAAGATCCTGGCGTCGGCGTGTAGCGCACGCCGACCTTCTTTCCAGACAGTGGGTTCCCATGATCACGATGCGCGGCCTGTGCCTGTTGCTCGCCGCGGCGGCGAGCGGCGCCATCGCCACGGCACGCGCCACCGAGCCCGTGCCGCTGCAGGCACAACCGGCGCAGTTGCAGGCCGAACACTGGATCGCACGGCTGCCGGCGGCCTCGCCGCCACTGCTGCAGGCGACGCAGCGCGCCGCGTTCAACGCCCGGCTGCTGCGCGACGATGCGTCGATGCACGACCTGGCCGCGCTGCCGACGCAACTGCCCGCCGCGCAGGTGCGCGCGCAGATCCTGGCGCTGTCGGCGCCACCGTCGCGCACGCTGTACGACAGCCAGGGCGGCGTACTGGACGCCGCGCGATTGCAGGCGCTGCAGCGCGCGCTGGCGCTGGACGCGCTGCCGGCGCAGGTGCAGCCGCGCTATGCATTGGTGGTGCAACGCGCCGACCTGCGGCGCTTCCCGACCGCCGAGCGCGTGTTCAGCGACCGCGACGATCGCGACATCGACCGCTTCCAGGAATCGGCGCTGTATCCAGGCAGCCCGGTGGCAATCCTGCATGCCAGCGCCGATGGGCAGTGGCTGTTCGTGCTGGCGAACAACTACGCTGCCTGGATCGCCCGCAACCGCGTGGCCGAGAGCGACCGCGCCAGCGTGCTGGCGTACGCGCAGCGCACGCCGCGGCTACTGGTCACCGGTGCGCGCGTGGCCACCGTGTTCACCCCGGACCTGCCGGCCGCCTCGCAGGTGGCCCTGGACATGGGCAGCGCGCTGCCGTTGCTGCGCGACTGGCCGCCGCAGAACGTGGTCAACGGGCAGTCGCCGCTGGCCGCCTACGTGGTGCAGCTGCCGCTGCGCGACCGCGACGGACGCCTGCAACTGGTGCCGGCGCTGATACCGCGCAGCGCCGACGTCGCCGAGGCGCCGCTGCCGGCCACGCCGCAGATGCTGCTGCAGCAGGCGTTCAAGTTCCTCGGCGAACGCTACGGCTGGGGCAACAGTTACGACGCGCGCGACTGCAGCGGCTTCGTCGTCGACCTGCATCGCAGCCTCGGCATCGAGTTGCCGCGCAACACCGGCGACCAGGCGCGCAGCCCCGCACTGATGTCGGTACCCTACACCGCCAGCGACCCGCTGCCGCAGCGGCGGCAGGCATTGGCGCAACTGCGCGTCGGCGACCTGGTCTATATCCCCGGCCACGTGATGCTGGTGATCGGCCACGAAGACGGCCAGACCTGGGTGATCCACGACGTGGCCGGCGCCAGCTACCGCAACGCCGCCGGCCAGCTGCAGCGCGTGCGCCTCAACGGCGTGTCGGTGACGCCACTGGAATCGCTGCTGCTAGGCGACGGCACGCCGTTCATCGACCGCATCACCCGCATCCAGCGCCTGCGCGCGCCGACCGCCGAATGAAGATCACCGAGATCCGCCTGGGCATGCTGCGCGTGCCGCTGAAGACCCCGTTCAAGACCGCGCTGCGCACCGTGCAGGCGATCGAGGACGTGGTGGTCATGGTCCACACCGACGATGGCCGGATCGGGCATGGCAGCGCCCCGGCCACGCCGCCGATCACCGGCGACACCCATGGAGCGATCATCGCGGCGATCGAGCGCTGCCTGGCACCGCGCCTGATCGGCGAGGACATCGCCGACCTGCAGCGCCTGCGCGGCCTGATCCAGGGCGCGCTGGAGCACAACAGCAGCGCCAAGGCGGCGCTGGAGATCGCCGTGCACGACCTGTGGGCGCAGCAGCACGGCGCACCGCTGTACCGCCTGCTCGGCGGCGGCACGCCGCACCTGACCACCGACCTGACCATCAGCGTGAATGCCGTGGACACGATGGTGGCCGACGCGCTGTCGGCGCTGGCGCGCGGCTTCGTGGCGCTGAAGATCAAGATCGGCACCGATCTCGCCGAGGACATCGCACGGGTCAAGGCGATCCATGCCGCGGTCGGCGATCGCGCGCAACTGCGGCTGGACGCCAACCAGGGCTGGACGCCGAAGCAGGCGGTGCAGGCGATGCACGCACTGGAACATGCCGGGGTCACGCTGGAACTGCTGGAGCAGCCGGTCAAGGCCGGCGACGTGGACGGCCTGCAGTACGTGACCGAGCGCGTGCAGACCCCGGTGATGGCCGACGAAAGCGTGTTCTCGCCGGCGCAGGCGATCGCGCTGCTGCAGCGGCGCGCGGCAGACATCGTCAACATCAAGCTGGTCAAGGCCGGCGGCCTGTCCAACGCATTGCGCATCGCCGATATCGCGGCGGTGTACGGGGTGCCGTGCATGATCGGCTGCATGCTCGAATCGAGCATCGGTGTGGCCGCGGCGGCGCACCTGGCGGTGGCGCGCGCGGACGTCATCACCAAGGTCGACCTGGACGGCCCGTCGCTGGGGGCGTTCGATCCGGTGGTGGGCGGGGTGCAATTCGACGAGGCGCAGATCCGCATCGGCGAGGCGCCGGGATTGGGGATTCGCGAGATCCAGGGGTTGGAACTGTTGCCGCGGTCGGTGTAATGGCGACGCGCATCGCTGGCTGTCGCAATTGTGGGAGGGACTTCATTCCCGACTGCTGTCGCAATCGGTCATTGGATGGCCACACT
>NZ_JAXGGF010000004.1:0-535263 GCF_034105325.1 Xanthomonas sp. LF02-5
CCGCGACGGGCTTACCGGTAACGCCCATCGCGGCTGAAGCCGCTCCTGCATTCGCCGTCCATTCCATGTGGCATGCGCATCGCCCGCGCACTCAGCTTCGCTGTCGCCCGACACGACACGCCGCACGCCATCGGTATCGGTATCGGTATCGGTGCGCGGCCGTGGTGCACGGCCGTGGTGCACGGCTCAGTCGCGCTGCGCGCGGGCTTCCTGCAGGCTGCTCACGCTGGCGACCGACGGCCCGGTGAACGCGATCAACTGATCGCCGAGCAGCACCAGGCGCCCGCTGTGGCGGTCGGTGCCATCGTAGGAATAGTCGAAGCGGAAGCTGCGCTCGAAGCCGAGCCAGCCATTGGGCAGGCGCCGCAGGCGCAGGCCGGTGCCGTGCACGCTCTGGTCCAGCCACTGCACGTCGGCGGCCTTGCAGGCGTTGCGGCCGAGGATTTCGGCGCGTTCGGCGGCCGCACGCGAGGCGTTCCAGAACGCGAACACCGCGGCGCCGGCGATCATCAACAGGATCAGGCTGGGCATGGCGCCACTGTAGCGAGGCGCTGGTAGGCGGGCAATCTTGCTTGGGCTGGGATTGGGATTCGGGAATGGGGAATGGCAAGAGCTGCGCCTCGCGCGCTGCTCGTAGATGTCTTGGGGCGGTGCAGCGGCTGACGGACGCCTCCGGTCCCCGCCGTGGTCCTGAGCGAGGCATCTGCATGCATTGATGACGCGCGGTGTGCGTCCACCGGACTCCCGGTGTTGAGAGGCGCCCTGGTGTTGCGATTGGACGAATACGCTTTAGCGCTGTGGCTGTGACTGCGGTTCCGTCTTGGGTGCCTGGTTGCCGGTGGGCGCGGTGGGGTGCGGCGCTGCTGGTGTCGCGTTGGGTATGGGGGATGCCGCCGCCGGCGTGTTCGGGCCGGTGGGTGGTGCGGGCGGTGCGGGCGGGGCGGCGGGCGTGCCGGGGACCGCACTGGCCGCGGGCGCGGCTGGCGTCGTCACCGGCGCGGCGGCGGGATCGATCGGGGCGGGCGGCAGCAGCACCTGCGCCTGCGGTTGCAGCTTCAGCAGGGCGGACCAGTCCTGGCGATTGAAGTCGCACAGTTCCTCGTGGCCGGGCGTGCATTCGAGCGCGGCGCCTTCGTCGTTCTGGTCCTGCGCCAGCGGCGCATCCAGTTGCAGGCGCCCGCTGCGGTCCAGCTTGAGCTTGCGCATGGTCACTGCGTTGAACACGTTGCCGCCGATCAGGTACAGGGTCTGGTCGCCGCCGACATTGGCTGCGACCACGATGTCGCAATGCGATTCCCACGGCAGCGGGCGGCCGCGCGCCAGCGCCTCGCGCAGGCCGGCGGTGCCGACCGGCTGCCGGCGTCCGCGCAGGAAGCACAGCAGATCGCCGGGGGCAGGCTTTTCCTGCTGCGGGTCGGCGAAGCGATAGGGCAGGCCGTCGGCGCCGGCCTGGTAGGCGGCGCGGATGTAGTCGATATGCCGGATCGAGGTGTGGAAGCCGGCCACGCCGGCGCGCACCATCACGTAGGACACGAAGGCTGCCGACCACGGGTTGTCGACGATGAAGGCGCGGCAGTCGTTCTCGCGGTAGCGCGACCCGTCCAACTGCTGGCAGCTCTCGGCACCGTCGAAGCGGCCCATTGCGCCCAGCGTGCCGCTGTCGCGCCAGTAGGTGGCGACGCGCTGCCAGGCTTCGATGCCGTCGTCGGCAAGGTCGGCGCGCTCGGCCTCGGTGACGCGCAGGCCGGCCAGGCGGCCGTCGCGATCGATGAACGGGCGCCACCACAGCCGGTGCTCGTTGCAGGCGGTGCGCACGATCGCCACCGCCGCCGGGGTCAGGCCGAAGCGCGGCGGCAGATCGCAGACTTCCGCGGCCGCGGCGCGGCCGGCGGGAAACAGGGCGGCGACACACAGCAGCGCGAACCAGGGGCGGAACATCGGCGGACTCGGTGGGGACGGGGAAGCGCGCAGCGTCGCAGAGCGGCGTTGGCGAGGCCGTGAAGTGTAGGGCGTGCCGCGCGATCCAGGCAGATCGCGCCGTGCTGGCTAGCGCGTTTGCCGGCGGATCAGGCACTTCGCGATTTGCCCTTGGGGGTGGTGGGAATCACCCAGCGGGGTGGAAACGATCAACGTCGCGACTGGGCCATGCGTGCGGACATGCACGCATGGGATGTATCCGCATTCGCCGCGGGTGTGGAATGGGCGCGCGGTCGCCTCGTCGCGGCTCTGGCCGCCTACTGCGGCGGCGTTCCGAGTTTCAGCGACAGATCCACGGCCTGCACATGCTTGGTGAGTGCGCCGATGGAGATGCAGTCGACGCCGTCCTGCGCGATCGCGCGCACCGCCTCCAGGTCGACGCCGCCGGAGACTTCCAGCGGAATCGCGCGATTGAACGGTGCGGCCGTGGCGATCGCCACCGCGTCGCGGCGCTGTTCCGCAGTGAAGTCGTCGATCAGGATGCGATCGCAGCCGGCCTGCAGCGCTTCGCGCAGTTGCTCCAGAGTTTCCACCTCGACCACCAGCGGCAGCGCCGGCCACTGCGCGCGCGCGGCGGCCACCGCCGCAGGCAGCGAGCCGGCGGCGTGGATGTGGTTTTCCTTGAGCATCACCGTGTCGTACAGGCCGATGCGGTGGTTGCTGCCGCCGCCGCAGCGCACCGCGTACTTCTGCGCCAGGCGCAGGCCAGGCAGGGTCTTGCGCGTGTCCAGGATGCGCGCGCCGGTGCCGGCGACCGCGGCCACGTAGGCGGCGGTGGCGGTGGCGGTGGCCGACAGGGTCTGCAGGAAGTTCAGCGACGCGCGCTCGGCGCTGACCAGGGCGCGACTGCGCCCGTGCAGCAACGCCAGCACCGTGCCGGCGGCCACGCGTTGGCCTTCGGCCACCTGCCAGTCGATCCGGACCTGCGGATCCAGCGCCTGGTGGCAGGCGTCGAACCAGGGGCGGCCGGCGATCACGGCGTCCTGCTTGCACAGCAGGTAGGCGCTGTCGGCGCGGTCGGGCAGCAGCGCGGCGGTGACGTCGCCGCTGCCGAGATCCTCGGCCAGCGCACGCGCGACATCGGCGGCGATCAGCTCCGCGGCGGGCGCCTGCGGCGGCGCCATGTCGCGGCTCATTTGGCCGGGAAGTCGGCGAGCTGGGCGGTGCCGATGGCCTCTTCGGCCAGCAGCACCGGGATGCCGTCGTCGACGCGGAACACCTGCTTGCGGTCGCGGGTGATCAGGGCTTCGCGCAGCGGTTGCGCCTGCGCACTGCCATCGGCGCGCTGCACGCCGCCGGCGGCGATGGCGCGGTTCAATGCCTCCAGGCCGCGCGCCTCCAGCAGCGCCAGCGGTTGGCGGGTGTCGGGCGAGCACAGCAGGTCGAGCAGTTTGCGGTCCATCCGGTCTTCGTCTTGCGTGGAAGACGGCTAGAATACGTCTTTAAGGCAGGGGACGGCCATGACCTCCAAGCAAACCGCGCCGCTCGTCGGCATCGTGATGGGTTCCCGCTCCGACTGGGAGACCATGCAGCATGCGGCGCAGAAACTCGATGCGCTGGGTGTGCCCTATGAAGTGAAGGTGGTGTCGGCGCACCGCACCCCCGACGTGTTGTTCTCCTATGCCGAGCAAGCGTCTGGGCGCGGCCTGCGCGCGATCGTGGCCGGTGCCGGCGGCGCCGCGCACCTGCCGGGCATGCTCGCGGCCAAGACCGCGGTTCCGGTGCTGGGCGTGCCGGTGCAGTCCAAGGCGCTCAACGGCATGGACTCGCTGCTGTCGATCGTGCAGATGCCGGCCGGCATCCCGGTGGCCACCTTCGCGATCGGCAATGCCGGCGCGGCCAACGCCGCGCTGTTTGCCGCGGCGATGCTGGCCCACGACCACGCTGAGATCGGTGCCGCGCTGGGCGAGTTCCGTCAGCGCCAGACCGACGACGTGATGGCCAAGGACGATCCGCGCCAATGACCACCGTCGGCATCCTGGGAGCGGGGCAGTTGGCACGCATGATGGCGGTGGCCGGCGTGCCGCTGGGCCTGCGATTCGCGCTGCTGGATCCGGCGGCCGATGCCTGCGCCGGGCAGATCGCGCCGCTGCGGGTCGGCGACTATGCCGACGAGACCGCGCTGGCCGCGTTCGCCGACGCGGTCGACGTGGCGACCTTCGATTTCGAGAACGTGCCTGCGGCCAGCGCCGGTTGGCTGGCCGGGCAGGTGCCGGTGTTCCCGAGCCCGGATGCGCTGGCCGTGGCGCAGGATCGCCTGGCCGAGAAGACCGTGTTCCGTGAACTCGGCATTCCCGTGCCGGCGTTCGCCGCGATCGACACCCGCGCCGATCTGGACGCGGCGCTGGCGCAGGTCGGCACGCCGTGCATCCTCAAGACCCGCCGGCTCGGCTACGACGGCAAGGGCCAGTTCCGCATCGCCTCCGCCGCCGACGCCGATGCGGCCTGGGCGGCGCTGGGCGCGCAGGCGGCCAGCGTCGGCCTGATCGCCGAGGCGTTCGTGCCGTTCCAGCGCGAGGTCAGCGTGGTGGCGGTGCGCGGCCGCGACGGCGAGTTCCGCACCTGGCCGCTGACCGAGAACTGGCATGTGCACGGCGTGCTGTCGGCCAGCCTGGCGCCGGCGCAGGCCGATGCCGCGCTTGAGCAGGCGGCGGTGGCGCATGCGCGTGCCCTGGCCGAACGCCTGCAGTACGTCGGCGTGTTCGCGCTGGAACTGTTCTGCCGCGACGGCGAACTGCTGGCCAACGAGATGGCCCCGCGCGTGCACAACTCCGGCCACTGGACCATCGAAGGCGCGGAGACCTCGCAGTTCGAGAACCACCTGCGCGCGGTGCTGGGGCTGCCGCTGGGCTCCACGCGCATGCGTGGCCATGCCTGCATGCTCAACTGGATCGGCGCGATGCCCGACGCCGCACCGGTCCTGGCGCAGCCCGGCGGGCATTGGCACGACTACGGCAAGCAGCCGCGCGAAGGCCGCAAGGTCGGCCACGCCACCCTGCGCGAGGACACGCCGGAGGCGCTGGCGCTGGCCCTGCAGACCGTGGGCGCGCAACTGCAGCGCGAGGCCCAGGTCGCCCCGGTGATCGCCGCGTTGCGCGGCGAGCGCTGAACCAGCAGCAGGAGCGCCCAGGCCACGCCTGGGCCAGGAACCGGCAGCCACGGCCGCCGCTCCTGCGAATCTCCAATCCCGACTCCCCAATCCCCGCTCACCGCAGATTGGACGCCGCGAACTCCCAATTGACCAGTTTCCAGAACGCCTGCAGATAGCGCGCGCGGTCGCCGGGATGGTCGATGTAGTAGGCGTGTTCCCAGACGTCGCAGCCGAGCAGCGGCGTGTCGTCGCCGGTCAGCGGGGTGCCGGCGTTGGCGGTGCTGACCACGGCCAGGTTGCCGTCGGGACGCTGCACCAGCCACACCCAGCCCGAACCGAACAGCGCCAGGGCCATGCGCTCGAACTCGGCCTTGAACCGCGCCACGTCGCCGAAACTCCTGGTCAGGCGCTCGCCGAGCGCGCCGCCCGGTTCGCCGCCGCCGCGCGGGCGCAGGCCGCGCCAGTAGAACTCGTGATTCCAGACCTCGGCCGCCTCCTGGAACAGCCGGCCCTGCGCGCGCCGCAGCAGGTCCGGCAGCGCCAGCTCGGCCAGGTCGCTACCGGCGAGCCGCGCATTGAGCCGTTCCACCAAGGCGCGCTGGTGCTGGCCGTGGTGCTGTTCCACCGCGGCGGCGGACAGGTGCGGGGCCAGCGCCGCGGCGGCGTAGGGCAGGGGAGCGAGTTCGATGGGCATGGATCCTCTGGCGGTTTCGGGCGCGCGTCGCGGTACTGCCGCGCGCAGGGCTTACACTATGTGGCTACGCGAGAGTCTAGCCGACCGCCAAGGTCGTTCTTTCGCCCCAGCAGGAGAGAACCCGCATGCAGGTGATGGAGCGCATCCAGGCCGACGTCGAACGCCATCCCATCGTGTTGTTCATGAAGGGCACGCCGCAGTACCCGATGTGCGGCTTTTCCAGCCGCGCGTTGCAGGCGTTGCTGGCCGCCGGCGCCGACCGCCTGCACACCGTCAACGTGCTCGACGAGCCCGAGATCCGGGCCAATCTGCCGCGCTATTCGAACTGGCCGACGTTCCCGCAGCTGTTCATCCATGGCGAGCTGATCGGCGGCTGCGACATCACCATGGAGCTGTTCGAGTCCGGCGAGTTGCAGCGCATCGTGACCGAGGCCTACCAGTCGTGAGTGCGCCTGCGTCGCCGCAGGCCGGCGCGCTGGCGCAGCGGGTGGTCCTGGTCAGCGGCGCCGCCGGCGGGCTCGGCAGCGCTGCGGCGCTGGCCTGCGCCCAGGCGGGGGCCGCCGTGGTCCTGCTCGGGCACAAGCCGGCACGCTTGAACCGCGTCTACGACGCGATCGCCGCGGTCGGCGCCGCGCCGCTGCTGTACCCGCTGGACCTGCTCGGCGCCACTCCGCCGGACTACGCGACCCTGGCCGAGCGCCTGCAGGGCGAGCTCGGCCGCCTGGACGGGCTGCTGCACTGCGCCGCCGACTTTGCCGGGCTGACCCCGTTCGAGCATGCCGATCCGGCCCAGTTCGCGCGCGCGATCCACGTCAACCTGACCGCCGCGGCCTGGCTGACCCAGGCCTGCCTGCCGTTGCTGCGACAGGCCGAGGATGCCGCGATCGTGTTCGCGGTGGACGATCCGGCGCGGGTCGGCCAGGCCTACTGGGGCGGCTACGGCGCGGCCCAGCACGGCCGCCGCGGCCTGCTGGCGAGCCTGCACGGCGAGCTGGCCGCCTCGCGCGTGCGCGTGTCCGGCCTGCAGCCGGGGCCGATGCGCACCGCCTTGCGCGCCCGCGCCTACACCCATCAAGAAGACCGCGACGCGGTCGATCCGGCGCGCTACGCAGACGCCTGCGTCGACCTGCTGTCGCCCGCCGGCGCCGCGCACCGCGGCGCAATCTGGAATCCCCTGGCATGACCATCCTGTCGGCAGCGCTGCTGCTGTTCCTGATCCTCGACCCGCTGGGCAACATCCCGGTGTTCCTCAGCGTGCTCAAGCCGCTGCCGGCGCGGCGCCAGCGCGTCGTGCTGGCGCGCGAACTGCTGATCGCGCTGGGCGTGCTGATGGGCTTCCTGTGGGGCGGCAAGTACGCCCTGGAAGTGATGCACCTGCGCCAGGAGTCGGTGGCGATCGCCGGTGGCATCGTGCTGTTCCTGATCGGCATCCGCATGATCTTCCCGCGCCCGGAAGGGCTGATGGGCGAAATTCCCGACGGCGAGCCCTTCATCGTGCCGCTGGCCATCCCGCTGGTCGCCGGCCCTTCCGGCATGGCTGCGGTGATGCTGATGGGCAGCAACGAGCCGACCCGGCTGGGCGAGTGGAGCCTGGCGCTGATCCTGGCCTGGCTGGCGACCTCGGCCCTGCTGTTCTCCGGCACGCTGCTGTACAAGCTGCTCGGCATGCGCGTGCTGACCGCGGTCGAGCGGCTGATGGGCATGCTGCTGGTGGCGATCTCGGTGCAGATGTTCCTGGACGGGCTCAGCGCTTATCTGAAGCTGCCGGTCGCCGGCTGAGGTTGCATCGCGGCCGAGTCGGGGGCGCCGTGGGGACGGCGCGCTGGCCCCGGGCGGGCCTCGCTTCGAGCACGCCAGGCTGCTTGCTGCGGCCCCTTCAGGCGGCACGGGTAGGGGGCGTGGCCGGCGGCGGTCCCGGGCGGCCTTGCGTGCCTGTCCCGGCGTTGTCGCCGAAGCCCGCCAGGACTGGGATCGACGTCTTCTGATGTCCGCTTGTGCCGCGTTGTCACGGTTTGGCAACAAATTGGCCCTATGGTGTTAAACTCATGTTAACCCTTGCGGGGAATCGGCAAGGGTGACCAGCCCCCTCATTCCGCGGCCGTGCGTCCGTACCCCGCACGGCCTGCCATGCGCATTTCGTCAAACTCCATCGAGGCTATTGCAATGATTCAACCCCGTCTGCGGATGTCCAAGCTCACTCTGGGCCTCGTTGCGGCGCTGGCCGCGGCGCCGGTGTTCGCCCAGAGCACCTCCGCCGGTGTCGGCGGTGTGGTGACCCACGGCGGCCAGCCGGTCGCCGGCGCCGAGGTGACCATCACCCACGTCGAGTCGGGCACGGTCAGCCGCGCCACCACCGATGCCGCCGGTCGCTACAACGCGCGCGGCCTGCGCGTCGGCGGTCCGTACAGCATCACCATCACCAAGTCGGGTGACGGCACCAAGACCGAAGACGGCGTGTACCTGAGCGTCAACCAGAACGCCACCATCAACGCCGACCTGACCGGCGACATGGCTGCGCCGACCACGCTGGAGACGGTCAACGCGGTCGCCATCGCCACCGGCTCGGAAGTGTTCAGCGCCACCAAGATGGGCTCGGGCACCAACGTCGGCCGCGAGCAGATCGAAGCGCTGCCGTCGATCAACGGCAACATCCAGGACTACATGCGCCTGGATCCGCGCGTGGCCTTCGTCGATCGCGCCTCGGGCACGATCAGCGCCGGCGGCCTGAACCCGCGCTACAACTCGATCAACATCGACGGCGTCTCGGCCAGCGACACCTTCGGCCTGGAAGGCAACAACATGACCACCCGGCGTCAGCCGGTGTCGATGGAAGCGATCGAAGCCATCGACGTCAACCTGTCCAACTACGACGTCAGCATCGCCAGCGCCGCCGGCGCCACCGTCAACGCGGTGACCAAGTCCGGTACCAACGAGTTCCACGGTTCGGTGTACGGCAGCTATCGCGATGGCGACTGGTTCGGCGACAACCCGGACGGCAGCAAGTTCAACGGCTTCACCAAGGAGAAGACCTACGGCGCGACCTTCGGCGGCCCGATCGTCAAGGACAAGCTGTTCTTCTTCGCCAACTACGAGAAGTTCCAGCAGGACGCGCCGGGCCTCGACCTGGGCAGCACCGCGCTGGGCAAGGCCAACGCCAAGTACGGCATGGCCGACGTGACCCGCGCCCAGCAGATCGCCAAGAACTACGGCTTCGACGCCGGCACCCTGGACAGCGACGGCAACACCGACCTGAAGGAATACGCGCTCAAGCTGGACTGGAACATCAGCGACAACCACCGCGCCAGCTTCCGCTACAGCAAGCTCGACCAGAGCAAGCTGCGCATCAATGGTGCCGGCAACTCCAGCCAGGCCTCGCTGAGCTCGTACTGGTACCAGCACGAGAAGTCTGTCGAGAGCTACGTCGGCCAGCTGTTCAGCGACTGGTCCGAGAACTTCTCCACCGAGTTCAAGGTGTCCTACCGCGACTACTCCGCGATCCGCGTGGTGCCGACCAACGCGCCGAGCATCGCCGTGTACTTCGACGGTTCGGTCGCCAACCCGACCGGCGACGTGCTGTTCCTGGGCACCGAGACCAACTCGCAGGGCAACATCCTCACCACCAAGACCTGGAACTACTACGGTGCGGGCACCCTGACCCTGGACAACCACAACCTGAAGTTCGGCGTCGACTACAGCACCAACGACATCTACAACCTGTACGGCCGCAACACCTGGGGCGTGTACACCTTCTTCGGCCTGGACAACTTCGCCAGCGGCCGCTGGAGCTCGTACCAGCTCAACCAGGAGCGTAGCCCGGGTTCGATCGCGGCCGACTACAAGAACAGCAACCTCGGCCTGTTCGTGCAGGACACCTGGTACGTCAACAACAACCTGACCCTGACCCTGGGCCTGCGTGGCGATCGCGCGAAGGTGAGCCCGGATCCGACCTACAACGCCGCGGCGCAGGCCTACTTCGGCTACGACAACAGCAAGATCTTCAACGGCGATTTCCTGATCCAGCCGCGCGTCGGCTTCAACTACACCTTCGACACCGACCGTCCGACCCAGCTGCGCGGTGGCGTGGGCCTGTTCCAGGGCGATGCGCCGCAGGTGTGGATCGGCAACAGCTACTCCAACACCGGCTTCAACTACAACGCTTATAGCCTGACCACGTACGATCCGACGGTGCCGTTCAGCGCCAACAAGGATACCCAGCCGGTCCCGAATCGTCCCGGTTCGGCGACCCAGGGCGTGAGCTTCGTCGGCAACGACTTCAAGCTGCCGTCGCTGTACAAGGCCAACCTGGCCCTGGATCACGAACTGCCGTGGTACGGCATCGTGGCCTCGGCCGAGCTGCTGGTGACCAAGGTCAACAACGGCCTGTACTACAAGAGCCTGAACATCGGTCGCGTCAACAGCCCTGGCCAGGATCCGAGCCCGGCCTACTACGGTCCGGATGGCCGCGCGCTGTACTGGAACCCGGCGCAGACCGGTCGTCCGTGGGCCACTGGCAACAACCGCTACAACCGCAATCCGGCGTATAGCGACGTCTACCTGATCGACAACACCGACAAGGGCAAGACCCAGCAGTTCACCGTGTCGCTGTCCAAGCCGTTCAGCGAAGGCGGCGACTGGTCCTGGACCCTGGGCTACACCTACACCCACGCCACCGAAGTCGGTTCGCTGACCAGCTCCACCGCCAGCTCGGGCTGGGGCTACCAGTACGCCTTCAACGCCAACTCGGAAACCGAGAACACCTCGCGCTACGAGATCAAGGACCGGATCTCCGGCTCGCTGGACTGGAAGCACATGTTCTTCGGCGACTACGAGACCCGCGTGGGCCTGGTCTACGAAGGCCGCAGCGGCCGTCCGTACAGCTACGTGTTCAACGGCGACGCCAACGGCGACGGCCGTTCGACCAACGACCTGTTCTACGTGCCGAAGGGCCCGGGCGATGTGCTGTTCGGTACGCTGAGCAACACCGGTGCGTTCACCGCCAACCCGGCGCTGCAGCAGCAGTTCTTCGACTGGCTGGCCAAGAACCCGCAGCTGGCCAAGTACGCCGGCAGCTACGCCCCGGCCAACGGCTTCCGTTCCGGCTGGATCAACACCTTCGACGTGCGTATCACCCAGCAGCTGCCCGGCTTCTTCAAGGGCCACAAGTCCGAGGTCTGGCTGGACATCCAGAACGTGGGCAACCTGCTGAACAAGAAGTGGGGCCGGATCTACGACTACGGCTTCTACGCCGACGCCCGTGTCGCCAACCTGCAGGGCATCTACCAGGGCAAGTACGTGTACAACACCCTGTACACCGACCAGCCGACGGCCGCCAACGCCGACGCCGACGGTTTCAACACCGGCGTGTCGCAGTGGTCGCTGCAGTTGGGCTTCCGCTATCAGTTCTGATCGCGGCGCACGCTAGCTGAAGCGTTGGAAACGGCCGGGGCGACCCGGCCGTTTTCTTTTTATGGGGGCTGACGTTAAAGTCGCCGGCTGACGACACCGACAAGACATTCGATATGACGACCAGCAATACGGCGGCGCGCGCGCTGCCGGTAGTGGATGCGCGGATCTACCCGCGCGGCGGCCTGGACATCCTCTCGCGCGTGGAAGTGGCGCGCCTGCGCGACGCCTCCAGCGGCGGCCTGCACGAACTGCTGCGGCGCTGCGCGCTGGCGGTGCTGACCAGCGGCAGCGCCTCGGACGATCCGCGCGCGGCGCGCGATCTGTATCCCGATTTCGACATCCAGGTGGTGCAGCGCGACCGTGGCGTGCGCATCGACCTGCTCAACGCGCCGGCGATGGCCTTCGTCGACGGCGAGATCATCAATGGCGTGGCCGAGCTGCTGTTCGCCGTGGTCCGCGACCTGGCCTACATGGCCATCGAGCTGGGCCCCGAATCCAGCACCGACCTGCAGTCCAGCGAAGGCATCACCAATGCGGTGTTCGGCCAGTTGCGTAATGCGCGCATCCTGCAGCCGACCGATCCCAAGCTGGTGGTGTGCTGGGGCGGCCATTCGATCTCGCGCGACGAGTACCTGTACACCAAGCAGGTCGGCTACGAGCTTGGCCTGCGCGGGCTGGACATCTGCACCGGTTGCGGCCCGGGCGCGATGAAGGGGCCGATGAAGGGCGCCACCATCGCCCATGCCAAGCAGCGCAAGCACGACAACCGCTACATCGGCGTGACCGAGCCGGGCATCATCGCCGCCGAGTCGCCGAACCCGATCGTCAACCACCTGGTGATCATGCCGGACATCGAGAAGCGCCTGGAGGCCTTCGTCCGCATCGGCCACGGCATCATCGTGTTCCCCGGCGGTGTCGGCACCGCCGAGGAGATCCTGTATCTGCTCGGCATCCTGCTGCGCGAGGAGAACCGCGACCTGCCGTTCCCGCTGATCCTCACCGGCCCGACCATCGCCGCGCCGTATTTCGAGCAGATCGACCGCTTCCTGCGCCTGACCCTGGGCGAAGTGGCCACCTCGCGCTACGAGATCGTGGTCGGCGATCCGGTGGCGGTGGCGCGCAAGATGGCCGCCGGCATCCAGCACGTGCGCACGCACCGCAAGGAGCAGAAGGACGCGTTCTACTTCAACTGGTCGGTGGACATCCCGCTGGAGTATCAGCGTCCGTTCGAGCCGACCCATGAGGCGATGGCCGCGCTGGATCTGCACCATGGCCGTCCGCCGCATGCGCTGGCCGCGGACCTGCGCCGCGCCTTCTCCGGCATCGTCGCCGGCAACGTCAAGGAAGACGGCATGCGCCGTATCGAGCAGCATGGCCCGTTCGAGATCCACGGCGATGCGGACATGATGCAGGCCCTGGACGAGTTGCTGCGCGCCTTCGTCGAACAGCGCCGCATGAAGATCTCCGGCGAGTATCGGCCCTGCTACCGGGTCATGGCCTGAGTCCGATCCGGATCGTCGCGACGAACCAGGCGCCATCGCTGGCGGTGTGCAGCGAGGCGCCTTCCAGGCTGTCCAGGCGCGTGCGCAGCGCCGACAGGCCGACGCGGTGACCGCGGCCGATATGCGGCGACAGGCCGCCTATCGGCACCGGATTGCGCACGCTGATCTCCAGGGCGCCGTCGCGTTCGCCGATGGCGATGCCGATCTCGCCGCCCTCGGCACTGCATTCGATGCCGTGGTGCACGGCGTTCTCCAGTAGCGGTTGCAGCGACAGCCGCGGAATCCGCACCGGTGCCGGCGCCTTCGGCACCTCCCAATGGACGCGCAGGCGTGGCCCGAAGCGAATCGCCTCGATGTCCAGGTAACGCCTGGCCAGGTCGATCTCGTCCTGCAGGTCGACCAGGTCCGGCGCGGCCAGCGCGGCGCGGAACAGATCCGACAGATCCATCAGCAGTTGTTCCACCTGTTGCGGTTGCCGGTGCACCAGCATCACCGCGGTATTGAGCGTGTTGAACAGGAAATGAGGCTGCACGCGCGCGGTCAGTGCGTCGATCTCGGCCTGCTTGGCGCGTTCCACCAGTTGCTTGATGCGCACGTGGTTGTGCAGCGCGGCCATGCCGAGCAGGCCGATCAGCAGGGCGATGCCGGACAACTGCAGCGACAGCGTCAGCCATGCGCGGTCGGAGAGCTGCCAGTAGTCGCCGAAGGCATAGAGAATCACGCCGCTGATCAGCCAGGTCAGTGCCTGCATCAGGCCCAGTGTGGCCACGGTGATGGACAGGAAGCCGCATCCGGCCAGCGCCCGGCGCAACAGCAGCAGGCTCGCCAGGGTCAGCAGCGCGACCCACTGGATGCCCAGCGACGCCAGCCCGAAGTAGACCCAGCGGCTCCCTGCCATGCCCGTGCCCGGGACCGGGGTCAGGGCCAGGATGGCCGCGATGCACTCGCCGGCCATCACGATCCAGATCAGGGTCGAGGGTTGCTTGAGGACCTGGAGCTGGTCCTTGGAGTAGGCGGAGGCGGGCATCGGGGCGAAAGGCGGTGGGGCAGGGCCGAGATGCATCATGCCGGCTGGCGCCCTGTCGCGCACGGTCCGTCCACTCCCCCATATCCGCCATCCGTCGGCAACGGCTGGCGCGGTCGCGGTCCGGCCGCTAGCGTGGCCGGCGGGAGAATCTGGGGAAGGATATGGCTGTTCCTTGCGCGCGTGGCCTTGCCGAACGGACGCAGCGTGGTTTCACGCTGGTGGAATTGATGGTCACCGTGGCGGTGCTGGCGATCATCATGGCGCTGGCGGTGCCCAGTTTCACCGGTCTGATTCGCAGCAACCGCTTGACCGGCGCCGCCAACGAACTGATCGCCGCGGTGCAGTTGACGCGCTCGGAGGCGGTGCGCCTGAACGGTGGCGTCAGCCTGTGCCGCAGCGACGACGGTGCGACCTGCGCCAGCGGCGGCAACTGGACCCGCTACCTGACCGTGGCCCGCGACGGCACCGTGCTGCGCAGCACGACCCTGCGCACTGGCCTGGTCGTCACCAGTACGACCCTGGATGCGATGGGCGACAAGCTGACCTTCGGAGCGGACGGCATCGCGCGCAACAGCAGCGGTACGCCGGTGACAGGAGGCATCGTCGTCTGCATGGCGGTTACCAACCCATCCAACAATGTCCGGAGCGTCAAACTGATGGGCGGCAGCCGCGCCCAGGTCACATCGACATCCGACGGCGGCAGCTGCACCACCACCGGCTGAGCCGGTTCCGGCAAGCGGAGACACCATGAAGCGGTTCGAGAACGGCAGACACATGGCGGGCGTCACCCTCATCGAGGTGATGATCTCGGTGCTGATCCTGGGGGTGGGGATGCTGGGCGTGGCGGCGATGCAGACCACGGCGCTACGCAACAACCAGAGCGCGCTGCAGCGCAGCCAGATCGTCATGCAGACCTACACCATCCTCGATGCGATGCGGGCCAACCGCAGCGCGGCGATGCTGGGGGCCTACAACACCGGCAGCATGCTCTGCACGGCGCCGGCGGCGGGCGACCTGGTGGCGAACGACAAGGCGGTCTGGCTCAGCGGGTTGAAGGCGGCGATCGGGGGCGACCCGGCCACCACGTGCGGCTCCATCGCCTGCAACGACGGCAATTGCACGATCACCGTGCAATGGGACGACAGCCGCGGCGTGAACTCCAGTGCTGGCGGCAACACCAGCGGCAGCGCGACCCAGACCCTGAGCACGACGGCCCAACTGTGAACACACTGATCGCGCGGGCGCTGCCACGGCGCCAATCCGGCTTCAACCTGATCGAGCTGATGATCTCGATGCTGCTCGGCCTGCTGGTGGTCGGTGCGGCGATCGGCATCTTTCTCTCCAACCGCCAGACCTATGCGGCGACCGAGGGCCTCAGCCGGCTCCAGGAGTCGGCCCGGACCGGTTTCGAGATGATGGCGCAGGATATCCGCGAGGCCGGCGGCAATCCTTGCGATTCCGGATTGCCGGTCGCGAACGTGCTGAACAATCCCACGGCGAGCTGGTGGATGAATTGGGCGCTGCCGCTGACGGGCTACAAAAACAGCAACCCGTCCGGTCTCACCGTCACGGCAGGGACCGACGCGATCCAGATCCTCTCCGCGGGTACCGGCGGCGCCACCGTGACCGCGCACAACCCGGCGAACCAGACGCTGACGCTCAACGCGGCAGCACCGGACCTGCACAGCAACGCGATCATGCTGCTGTGCGATCGCCAGCAACTGGCCGTGCTGCAGGTGAACAGCGTTTCCGGCACCACGGCCAGTTACGCGAGCGGCGGCCTCAATACCTGCACACGGCTCGGACGCCTGCCGGGCGTGTGCGTCGCCGGCTCGAACAATTACACCTACGAGATCAACTCCATCCTGACCGAAGTGCGGGCGGTGCGCTGGTATGTCGCGGCCAGCAGCGGAGGAACGGGCGGCACCTCCTTGTATCAGGAAGTGGCCTTGCCGGGCGGCACGAGCCAGAAGAACGAAATCGCCGATGGCGTCACCGGCCTGCAGTTCAAGTATCTGTCCACCGGCGGCACCGCCTATGCCGATGCCAGCGGCGTGGGCAACTGGGCCAACGTGATCGCGGTGAAGATCGACATGACCGTCAGCGCCGATACGTCGGCCGGCGCCAACAAGCAGCCGGTGACGCGGACATTCAGCACGATCGTGAGCATCAGGAACCGGAACCCGTGAACACGTCGCCATCGCCCCGCCGGCAGTCCGGCATTTCGCTCATCGTCGTCCTGTTGCTGTTGCTGGTGATGACCCTGCTGGGGCTCGCCGTCTTGCGCGGCACGCTGCTGCAGGAGCGCATGTCCTCCAACATGTACGACCGCAGCCTGGGGTTCCAGGCCGCCGAAGGCGCATTGCGCGATGCGGAGAAGCTGATTCAGACAGAGGCTGGCAAGGGCAACACCGTCGGCTTCAACTGCGTGAAGGTCCCCGGCACCGTATGCCCTGCCGTTCCCAGCAACACGTATACCGGCAATGCCTCCAGCGGCTGTGCGCTGGGCACCCAGGAGTGCTGGGTGGACGGCACGGTGACGCCGACGGGCCAGGCCGTGCCGGCCCAGTACTACATCCAGTATCTGGGCCAGCGCACCAGCGAGGATCAGCTGGGCCTGGGGTCGAGCATCAATCAGAACCAATACGGCGGCACCGGCGGCACCTCGCTGGAGCACTACTACCGCGTCATCGCGCGCAGCGGCAACCCGGCCGCGTCCAATGGCCGGGCCATCGTCGTGCTGCAGACCAACGTCACCGTCAAGTAAGGATCCCACTATGACCAGTCGAGCGAAGAAGACGACGTACCGGGACTGGCTCCTTGCCGTGGTGGCCGGTCTATTCATCGGTACCGTCGGCGGCGCCGGTGCGGATGTGGATGTCTCGCAGTCGCCGCTGTATGTGGGTAGTGACGTGCCTGGTAACCTCGCTATCGTTGCGTCAGTGGAATATCCAACCGCGATCAGTGTGGCGAATCTGGGGGATTTCGCTATCGGTCCAAAGTATGTGGGGTACTTCGACTCAGGGAAATGTTATAAGTATAATTATGACAAAATTGAGGCTAATCGCTACTTTTATCCTGTAAATAATTCGGTCGCAAAGCCTGATGCTAATTATCAGTGCAATGTGGATGGTTATTGGTCGGGTAATTTCCTGAATTGGGCTGCCACCCAAACTATCGATCCATTCCGTTCAGCTATGACGGGTGGCTATCGGGTCGTGGATACGCCAACGACAACTATTCTTGAGAAAGCAATTGGTGATAGACCTGACCAAGGCGATTTTCCTCGTCGCACTGTATCTAATGCGAATGCTATCAAGGGTGGGATAGCTTCCAAATGGGGCGTCCTCAGGATTCGGGTTGATGGATTAGGGAGTCAGATGTGGATAAGCAACAATCTTGATCTCAAGAATGTGTCCACTCCAGTATATGACTACAATCCTGCCGTGCATACGCTGGATGGCGGCTGCTTGGAGAAGAATATACTTGGCTTATGCACTCTGAGGGATAATAATGCTATTTTCGCCGTCAGTATAAGGGTTAAGGTTTGTGATAACGCCGCTGGCCTTGAAGATAATTGTGTTGCATATTCCCAGGGGTACAAGCCTGAGGGACTTATCCAACAGTATTCTCGGCGAATAAAGTATAGCATTTTTGGATATCTTAATATCGACGGGAATGACGTCGATACCGGCATATTGCGGTCCCGGCAAAAATTCGTCGGACCAAAGACTTATGCGCCGGAGCAAGGGGTTGCTGCTAATCCGAACTCTGAGTGGGATCCTTCGACGGGGGTGCTCGCAGTAAATCCTGACAAAGCAGACGCTGATGCGACAAGTTTGCTGGTGGGTGGTAATAGGTCAATTCAGAATAGCGGGGTGATCAATTACCTGAATAAGTTTGGCCAAATGAATACTGGCAAGAATATTAAAAGTAATGACGACGTAAGTGAACTCTATTACGCAGCCTTGAGGTATTTCAAGAAGCAGGGGGACGTGCCTGCGTATTCAGCATTCACGAGTAGTGACGCTAATGTGCGATATCAGCAGGCTGATGCATTTCCCGTCATCACAAAGTGGAACGAAAAGGGGCTCGACCCAATTTCGTACTGGTGTCAAACAAATGTGATCTTGGGTATTGGTGATACGAATACGCATAATGATAAAAATCTTCCCGGCAATCAGGGTTATGGTAAAACTAGTCGAGACAACGAACCTGCGATGCCACCGGAAATTCAGGCTGACAGCACCGTGGATGTGGTGAAGTTGTTGACTCGTATTCTGAAAATGGAAGGTGAGTCGGACGATGTTGCATTAAGTCGCTCCGTAGAAAAAGGATTTAATAATGTCGGCTTGGGGAACTCTGGTTATATCGCGGCGCTTGCTTATCATGCGCACACCAAGGATTTGCGTCCTGATTTGAAGGGCAGTCAAACAATTTCGACGCATTGGGTCGATGTGGTCGAAGGTGGGGGGTATAAGACTAAGCTAACAAACCAGTATTGGCTTGCCGGTAAATATGGTGGCTTCGCCGTGCCCGCTGGATATGATTCTGATACGAATGAAACACCCCTGGCATTGGGTTCTTGGTGGACAAGCAATGAGTATGTAGGTGCAAGCACAAGTTTTCAGCGCGCAGACAATTTCTACGTAGCGAATGAGGCTACAAAGATGGTCGCAAGTTTGCGCAAGGCTTTTGAGCGCATCCTGGATGAGATGAGGGGGTCTGCAGCATCTCTCGCCAGCAACACCACCAAGCTGGAAGCCGGAGCGCGCACCTACCAGTCGGTGTTCTACAGCGGTACCTGGCGTGGCGATGTGGTGGCGTACGACGTCAACCAGACCACCGGCGCGCTGACGCAGGCGTGGAGCGCGACCGCACAGTTCCCGACCTGGAATGCCCGGACGATCAAGTTCGCTAACTCGGCCGGAAATCTGGACGACTTCGTCTACGGCAAACTGGGCAATACGCCGTTGTCCTCGGCCACGCAAAACCAGATCGACTATCTGCGTGGCGATCGCTCGCAGGAGAAGGCCAACGGTGGCGTCCTGCGTACCCGTAGCGGCATCCTTGGCGACATCGTCAACTCGCAGCCGGTCTATGTGGGAGCACCCAACCCACGGCTGTACACGACGGCGACGTTCAACGGCGCCAGCGCTTATGCCTCCTTCGCTGCGGCCAAGTCCACGCGCGCGCCGATGATCTATGTCGGTGCCAATGACGGCATGCTGCATGGGTTCGATGCCAGCAGTGGTGCTGAGAAGTTCGCCTTCGTGCCGAGAGCAGCGATGACCGGACTGCTCAACTACACCGATCCGAACTACGAGCACCGCTATTACGTGGATGGCGAACTCACCGTGTCGGACGTCTACTCCGGGGGCAGCTGGCGCTCGGTGCTGATCGGCACCATGGGGCGGGGCGGAAAGGGCATGTTCGCGCTGGATGTCACCGATCCCAACAACATCACTCTGCTGTGGGACAAAACCTCCACGGCCACCGATCTCGTCGGACTGGGCAACAATCTCGGCAAGCCGATCATCGGGCAGCTCGCCAACGGCCAGTGGTACGCGATGCTCGGCAATGGTCCTAACAGCAGCGGCGATTCGGCCGATCTCATCCTGGTGAATGCCATCACCGGTGCGTCCAGCCGTATCCAGACGGGGTCGAGCGGCAACAATGGCCTGTCCGGTGTCCTGGCCTGGTCGTCCAACAACGATTTCATCGTCGATCGTCTGTACGCTGGCGATCTCAACGGGAATGTCTGGCGGTTCGACATGTCCGGCGCGACCGGGACGGTGCGCCAGCTGTTCTCCGCCAACTATGCGTCCAAGGCGCAACCGATCACCGCTGCACCCACGGCGGCGAAGGATCCGGCGACGGGCCTGACCTGGGTGTTCTTCGGGACCGGCAAGTACCTGTCCAGCGGCGATCTGGGCAACAAGGACGTGCAGAGTTGGTATGGCCTGATCGACCGCGGCAGCACCATCCCCTCCAATCGTTCCACCCTGAACAAGGTCAACATCCTGCAGGAAGGCACCGTCAACGGCTTTGCCGTGCGCGTGATCGAGGACAAGCCCAACGCCGGGCAGGATGGCTGGTACATGGACCTGCTGTCGCCTCCCGGCACGCCGCAGGGCGAGCGCATGGTGGTGTCCAACTTCTTCCAGGGCACGGCGCTGATCGGGACCACGCGTATTCCGGATTCGGGCGATGTGTGCAGCCCCAGCGGCAAGGGCTTCGTGATGGCGATCAACCCGTTCACCGGCGGCCGGCTGTCGCAATCCTTCTTCGACCTGGACGGCAGCGGCGGATCCAGCACCGGCGATACACTCAATGGCACACCCGTGTCCGGCATCGGCCTGAACAGCAGCCCCAACAGTCCGATCTTCATCGGCAACCAGATGCAGATCGCGTTGGATAACGCGAGTACGACCACGCTCGGTACCAACAGCAGCGCGCTCAGCATGAAGCGCGTGTCCTGGCGCGAACTTCTGAGGAACAATTGATGCGACTTTCTTCCTTTCCGTCCCGCCGGCAGCACGGCTTCACCCTGATCGAACTGATGATCGTGGTCGCGATCGTGGGTGTTCTGGCGGCGATCGCGTTCGCCAGCTATCAGTCGCACGTGGTCAAGGCCCGTCGCTCGGCGGCGTCCGTGTGCTTGCAGCAAGGGGCGCAGCTCATCGAGCGCTACTACACCACCAAGCTGACGTATGAGGGTGTTCCCAAGCCTCAGTGCGGAAGCGATGCCGTGCAGTTCTACAACGTCGATTTCACAGGTACGCCGAATGCCAACACGTTCAAGTTGACGGCGACGCCGACCGGTCCGCAGTTGGCCAACGACACCCAGTGCGGCGCGCTCAGCATCGATCAGAAGGGGACGCGTACGACGTCTACCGGCGCGGGCGAGGGCACCTGCTGGTGAAGCTGGGCCGGTAGGGCGCAGTTGCAGTCAGGAAAGCACGGGTTCACCCCTTGCGGTCGGCATGAGGCCTCTATACAATGCGCCTCCCCGCCCGAATAGCTCAGCCGGTTAGAGCACTTGACTGTTAATCAGGGGGTCGTTGGTTCGAGTCCAACTTCGGGCGCCAAATCCGCAAAGGCCGCGAGCGATCGCGGCCTTTGCTTTTGTGCGTCAGTCCGGCGTCCGGCAGGGCATCGGTTCGGTCGCTTTTCGCGTGCGGATGCGTCCGGTGTTGTTCACCACCACCGCTGCGCGTAACCGGCCCCGCTCGCAGATGTTGACGGTCAGGTTGCTGCCGGCGCTGCGCCCATCGGGCAGGAAGCGGACCGAGGGGCGGCCTTGGTTGGAGCGCATGACCAGCTCGCCGGCGCCCGGTGCGCTGCCTTCACTGAGGATCCTGTCTGGCGCGATCGGCTGGCCTTGCCGTTCCGGATCGCGGAACACCAGCCAGCCGTGGCTCCAGTCGCTGTCGCTGCGGCAGCCGCCTTCCCCGTTGGACGGGCAGGCGCTGACCGGGACGCCGAAGCTGATCGCGCTGCTGCGTGCCAGGGCGAAGTGCGCGCTCAGCTGGTGCGTGGCCGCCGTCAATCGCTGGTTCGCCAGCAGTTCCCGGAACGCCGGCAGGCCGATGCCGGCGAGCAGACAGATCACCGCCATCACGATCATGGCCTCGAGCAATGTGTAGCCTTTGGCTGCAGCGTTCCGCATGTCCGTCGTCTCCCGGTGCGAGGTCGCCAGTCTCGCGGCCGGGCGGCAGGGCTTGAATGAGGGGGTTGTGCGTTCCCATGTAGGAAATCTCCCCGGCGCGGGGTCGGCCGACACTGTCGGCCTCGCTCTTCACCTTGAGGCTTGTGCATGTCCGACCGTTTCCAACTCGTATCGCCGTATTCGCCGGCCGGCGACCAGCCGCAGGCGATCGAGAAGCTGGTGGCCGGCTTCGAGGCCGGCCTGGCCAAGCAGACCCTGCTCGGCGTGACCGGGTCGGGCAAGACCTACACCATCGCCAACGTGGTCCAGGCGATCCAGAAGCCGACCCTGGTGATGGCGCCGAACAAGACGCTGGCGGCGCAGTTGTACGGCGAATTCAAGGCGTTCTTCCCCAACAACGCGGTCGAGTACTTTGTCAGCTACTACGACTACTACCAGCCCGAGGCCTACGTGCCGTCCTCGGACACCTTCATCGAGAAGGACAGTTCGATCAACGAGCACATCGAGCAGATGCGCCTGGCCGCGACCAAGACCCTGCTGTCGCGGCGCGATGCGCTGGTGGTGGCGACGGTCTCGGCGATCTACGGCTTGGGTGCGCCGGAGGACTACCTGTCGCTGCGGCTGATCCTGTCGATCGGCGAGCACGTGGAGCAGCGCCAGTTGATCCGCCACCTGACCGACCTGCAGTACACCCGCAACGAGTACGAATTGCACCGCGGCAGTTTCCGCGTACGCGGCGAGGTCATCGATGTGTTCCCGGCCGAATCCGACAGCGAGGCCTTGCGCATCGAACTGTTCGACGGCGACGTGGAGCAGCTGACCCTGTTCGATCCGCTGACAGGCGAGACACTGCGCAAGCTGCAGCGCTACACGATCTACCCCAAGACCCACTACGCCACCACCCGCGAGCGCACGCTCAGCGCGGTGGACACGATCAAGCTGGAGCTGAAGGATCGGCTCGAACAGCTGTATGCGCAGAACAAGCTGGTCGAGGCGCAGCGGCTGGCGCAGCGTACCCAGTTCGACCTGGAAATGATGGCCGAGGTCGGCTTCTGCAACGGCATCGAGAACTACTCGCGGCATCTGACCGGCAAGGCGCCGGGCGAACCGCCGCCGACCCTGTTCGACTACCTGCCGCCGGACGCCTTGTTGGTGGTGGACGAGTCGCACGTCACCGTGCCGCAGATCGGCGCGATGTACAAAGGCGACCGCTCGCGCAAGGAGACCCTGGTGGAGTTCGGCTTCCGCCTGCCATCGGCACTGGACAACCGGCCGCTGCGCTTCGAGGAATGGGAGGCGCGCTCGCCGCGCAGTATCTACGTCTCGGCCACGCCGGGGCCCTACGAGTTGCGCGAGTCGGCCGGCGAGATCACCGAACTGGTGGTGCGCCCGACCGGGCTGATCGATCCGGAAGTGGAGATCCGGCCGGTGGCGACCCAGGTCGATGATCTGCTGTCGGAGATCAACCTGCGCGTAGCCGATGGCGACCGCGTCCTGGTCACCACGCTGACCAAGCGCATGGCCGAGAACCTCACCGAGTACCTCGGCGAGCACGGGGTGAAGGTGCGCTACCTGCACTCGGACATCGACACGGTGGAGCGCGTGGAGATCATCCGCGACCTGCGCCTGGGCAAGTTCGACGTGCTGGTCGGCATCAACCTGCTGCGCGAGGGCCTGGACATGCCGGAGGTCTCTTTGGTCGCGATCCTCGATGCCGACAAGGAAGGCTTCCTGCGCTCCACCGGCTCGTTGATCCAGACCATCGGCCGTGCCGCGCGCAACCTGCGCGGCAAGGCCATCCTCTACGCGGACAAGATGACGCGTTCGATGCAGGCCGCGATCGACGAAACCGGGCGCCGCCGCGAGAAGCAGGTGGAGTACAACCTGGAACACGGGATCGTCCCGAAGTCGGTGGCGCGCCCGATCGTGGACATCCTGGAGGGCGCGCGCGAGGACGCGACCGAGGCCAAGTCGGGCAAGGGCAAAGGCAAGGGCAAGGCGCGCCGGGTCGCGGAAGAGCCGGCCGACTACCGGGCGCTGGCGCCAGCGGAGATCGCCGCACGGCTCAAGGCGCTGGAGCAGGAGATGTACCAGCACGCGCGCGACCTGGAGTTCGAGGATGCGGCGCGGGTGCGCGACCAGATCAAGAAGCTGCGCGATGCCAGTCTGGTCGGCTAGGCGGGCCGCAGCGGTGCCTGATCGGAAGGTGGGTATTGTTCTTGTCCGCCAGGTGGGCTAAGATTCGCGCCCCTGCAGCGGTGCGCCGCGGCAGAGAAGGGCGGTTAGCTCAGCGGTAGAGCACTACCTTGACATGGTAGGGGTCACAGGTTCGAACCCTGTACCGCCCACCACGACGCGAAAAAGCGAACGTGGAAACGACAAAGCCGGCAGACGCCGGCTTTTTTGTGTCTGCGCTCACGCCACCGGGTGCGCTCGGACGCTGGCCGCGCGGCCGGGCTTGCTTTAGCATCCGAGCGGACGATCAGGCGAGGAGGCCAGGCGCATGGTGGAATACCATCATACGGTGCAAGTCAAAGGACGCTACCAGCTCGTGGCGTTGACCCGGGAGCCGGACTACAGCCCGGCCAACGTGGTGGGCTATACGGTCACCACCGACGGCGGTGCGCGGGTGGATCCGCACGACATGTCGTGGGACGAGGCGCGTGTCTTCCTGGACACCCTGATCGAGCGCGATCGGGACGCGGTCAGCGCGGAAAAGAAGCCCTCGCGGAACAAGCCGAGCACGCGGCAGCGTCGCTAGCGCGTCTGCACGTCTGGGCGGTCGCAAGCCCACCAGCAGTACTCGCCGGGCAGGACGTGCCGGAGTCCCGGGCATTGCGCAGGCGCCATCTGGGGCCTGGCGCTTGTGACGGGCCGACCTCCCTGGCCAAGCGCCGTTTCCGGTCGATGCCGTGCTTGCAGGTCCCCCCGACGCGCACACCACCGACGCAACTCCTCTCAAAGCGCGGAACTCGCTCTAGAATGTCGGCCAGGATGGATCAGGGAGGATAGGGCTTGTCGAATCGTAAACTCGTTGCGGCGGCGCTCGTCGTCGTGCTCACGGCCGTCTGCGGCTATTTCCTGTCCGGCTACCTGGTCCTGCTGCTGCTGAAGCTGGACACGCGGATGTTCGGGCTAGGCACCTACTACCAGTACGTTCATGCCATCGGCTTGCCGGAGGTGGCTCCGTACGTCGGCAAGATCAAATGGGCCGGCTACCTCGGCTTCGGCTTGCCCGGTCTGGTGGCCCTGCTGATCCTGGTGCTGATGTTCAGGCCGCCCAAGCGCAGCCTGCATGGCGACGCGCGCTTCGCCGGCGCGGCCGACCTGTCCAAGCATGGGCTGTTCAAGACCAGCGGCGACGGCATCGTGGTCGGCAAGTTCCGCGGCAAGCTGGTGCGCCTCAGTGGCCAGCAGTTCGTGATCCTGGCGGCCCCGACCCGGTCGGGCAAGGGCGTCGGCGTGGTCATTCCGAACCTGCTGGAGTACCAGGAATCGGTGGTCGTCCTGGACATCAAGCAGGAGAACTTCGATCTGACCAGCGGCTGGCGCGCCAGCCAGGGCCAGGAGGTGTTCCTGTTCAATCCGTTCGCCGAGGATCGTCGCACCCATCGCTGGAATCCGCTCAGCTATGTCTCCGACGATCCGGCGTTCCGCGTCTCGGACCTGATGAGCATCGCCGCCATGTTGTATCCGGATGGCTCCGACGACCAGAAGTTCTGGGTCAGTCAGGCACGCAATGCGTTCATGGCGTTCTCGCTCTACCTGTTCGAGAACTGGGACGACGAGCGCAACATCGGCTTCCCCGGCGGTCTCGGCACGCCGACGCTGGGCGCGATCTACCGCCTGTCGTCCGGCGACGGCACCGACCTGAAGAAGTACCTTAAGTCGCTGTCGGAGCGGCGCTTCCTCAGCGGCAATGCCAAGTCGGCGTTCTCCAACCTGCTGTCGCAGGCGGACGAGACCTTCGCCTCGATCATGGGCACGCTCAAGGAGCCGCTCAACGCCTGGATCAACCCGGTGCTGGATGCGGCCACCAGCGACAACGACTTCCTGCTGACCGACCTGCGCAAGAAGAAGATGACCATCTACATCGGCATCCAGCCCAACAAGCTGGCCGAGAGCCGCCTGATCATCAACCTGTTCTTCAGCCAGATCATCAACCTCAACACCAAGGAACTGCCCAAGAGCAATCCGGCGCTGAAGTATCAGTGCCTGCTGCTGATGGACGAGTTCACCGCGATCGGCAAGGTCGACATCATCGCCTCGGCAGTGTCATATATGGCTGGCTACAATGTCCGCCTTCTGCCGATCATCCAGAGCATGGCGCAGCTCGATGCCACCTATGGCAAGGACATCTCGCGGACCATCATCACGAATCATGCACTGCAGATTCTCTACGCTCCGCGCGAGCAGCAGGATGCCAACGACTACTCCGAGATGCTCGGCTACACCACCTTCCGCAAGAAGAACGTCACCCGCGGCAAGGATGTGACCCGAAGCGTGTCGGAGGAGAAGCGGGCGCTGATGCTGCCGCAAGAGTTGAAGGCGATGGGCAACGATCAAGAGGTGTTCTTGTACGAGGGCATTCCGCATCCGGTGAAGTGCGACAAGATCAAGTACTACAAGGATCGCTACTTCACCGCGCGGCTGCGTCCCAAAGTCGATATTCCGACACTCTCGATATGAAAGTGTGACGAAAAACACCTATTTTTTGGGCGTATTTATCATTTGAACGTTTTTTTGCCAAATGCTTGACGTGGGCATGCCCCTGCGGCACATTCTCGCGAGTATGGCGGTGCGTTGGTAACAGAAACAGAAACAGGAACAGGGGCGTGGGCCGAACGGCGCACGTAAGGGGTGACATGGAAGGTTTGCTGTCAAATTCCGTTTTCTTCGGCGCTGATCGCGCGGCCTCGGATACGTCCGGTTGTCTGCAGCAGATCCGTGCCCGCGCCGTTCTCGGCGCCTTCCTTGCCGCGACGCGCATGTCGTGCCGTCGCGTCGAACTTCGCCATCCAGCAGTGGGCCGCCTGCGCGCCGCCCGCTCTCTATACGTTTCCGCAATTCAGAGGCTCGCGTGAAAAGAACGCATATGTTTCGGCTGATCGCTACGTTAAGTGCCGTCGCGCTGTTGAGTGCCTGTGCAACCAGGCCGGCACCCGATTTCCGTGGCAAGTGGAAGCCGGTCAACCGTTTCTCCGAGTCGACCATGGAGATCCCGCTGTACTCGTCGTACGTGTATCAGGCGATCCCGATGGACGGCACGCTCAAGACGATGCTCGAGCGCTGGGCCAAGGATTCGAACATGCAACTGTCCTACGGCATCCAGTCCGATTACACGCTGTATGCCCCGGTCGCCAAGATCAACACCACCAGCATCCAGCAGGCGGTCGCCGAGCTGAGCGTGGTCTATGCGCAGGAAGGGTTGAGCGTGACCGCGGCGGGCAATCGCATCCTGGTGCAGCCGTCGTCGTCGCTGAGCGGTACGCCGGCGACCAGCGGCAGCGCGAAGTGACGTCACCGCCGGTGCGCACGTTGCGCGCCGACAGCCACATTACGAAACCTGGTGAAGTCTGATGTTCGGTAAAAAGCCGGTCGAAAGCGAAAACGTCAACAAAGCGGTAGCGAAGGCGGTCAACTACGAAATCAGCATTGCTGATCTGGCTCGCCGCAGCGAGCGCCGTGCGTGGTGGGTCGCGTTCGGCGCGATCATCATGTGCCTGCTGCTCGGCGGCGGGTACTACTACATGCTGCCGTTGAAGCAGAAGGTGCCGTATCTGGTGATGGCGGATGCGTATACCGGCAATTCGACGGTGTCGGTGCTGCGTGACATCGGCGATATGCACAGCGTCACGACGAGCGAGGCGTTGGCCAGAAGCAATGTGGCAAGGTTCATCACCGCCAGAGAGTCCTATGATTTCGAGATGATGGGACTCAACGACTGGGATACGGTGTTCTCGATGGCGCCAAAGTCCACGGCGGTGGGCGCCGAGTACTACAATTTGAATGTAGGTAATCCGACCTCGCCATATAACACTTACGGTAAGGCTCGAGCCATTCGGGTGAAGATCTTGAGCATCAACCTGCTGGGTGGGGGCGGAAAACCCTACACTGGTGCCAATGTTCGCTTCCAGCGCAGTGTTTACGACAAGAAGAACGGCCAGTCCACGTTTCTGGACAACAAGTTCGCCATTCTTGGCTTCCGCTACAACAACAATCTTGCGATGGAAGAAAACCTGCGCGTGCAGAATCCGCTCGGCTTCCAGGTAACCGATTACCGGGTCGACAACGATTATTCGGCCATGCCGGTTCCTCCGTCGGCCGCCGTGCAGGCACCTGCAACTGGTGCGGCTCAGCAGCCGATGACGGTGCAGCAGCAGGTACCGGGGCAGCAGCAGGTACCAGGGCAGCCGATGGCGCCGGACGCGAACGGCTCCATGCCGTTCCCGCAGCAGGCGCCGATGCCCAACCCGGCGAGCCCGCCTGTCTATCCAGGGGGGCAGCCGGCTACGGCGCCCCCTGCACCCAACGTTGCACCTCAGCACAACGGTAATGGAGCGAACGTTCGATGAGTTTCCTGACGAAAACCGGTTCGGCGCATCTTGCGTTGCTGGCTCTGGGCCTGTTCGCGCCGATCGCGTCGGCCCAGGTGGTCCAGCAGTACGAGTACGAGCCTGACAAGATCTATCAGGTGCGTACCGGCCTGGGCATCACCACCCAGATCGAACTGAGCCCGAACGAGAAGATCCTCGATTACAGCACCGGTTTCACCAGTGGCTGGGAACTCAGCCGTCGCGAGAACGTCTTCTACCTGAAGCCGAAGAACGTCGACGTCGATACCAACATGATGATCCGCACCGCCACCCACTCCTACATCCTCGAATTGAAGGTGGTAGCGACGGATTGGCAGCGGCTGGAGCAGGCCAAGCAGGCCGGCGTGCAGTACAAGGTGACCTTCACCTATCCGAAGGACACCAGCTTTGCCGCAGCCAGCGACGAGGTGAAGGACGAGTCGCAACTCGACACGCGCTTGACCAAGGATCGTCATTACTACTTCGACTACGACTATTCCACGCGCTCCAAGCAAATGTGGATCGTGCCGAGCAGCGTCTACGACGATGGCAAGTTCACCTACATCAAAATGGATCTGACGCGTTTCCCCACTGGCAACTTCCCGGCCGTGTTCGGTCGCGAGAAGGAGAGCGATGAGGATTTCCTGGTCAATACGACAGTCGAGGGCAACACCCTGATTGTCCATGGGACCTATCCCTTCCTGGTCATCCGCCACGGCAAGAATGTTGTCGGCTTGCGTAGGAACAAGCAAAAGTGAACTCGAATCTACCCCCGTCTGACGAAAACTACGGCAACGACCACGGTCAGCCGCGTTCCCCGCATGCGGACGATGCGCCGCGCGAGAATCCCTATTTCGCTCGCCAGCAGCAGACCGCTGACCCGGATCTGGACGCCAATGAGCCGGTGCTCCGCTCCAGCGATCTGAAGAAGCTCAATCGCAAGGCGCTGGTGTTCCTGGGCGGCATCGCCGCGCTGTTGATCCTGGCGATCTTCTGGCTGGTGAGCGGCAGCAGCACGCCTGAGCCGGCGCCGAAGCCGCGCCAGGAAGCGGTAGTGGCGCCTGCGCTGCCGCAGACGGCACCGCCGCCGCCGGTGCAGCCGGCTGAGCCGGTACAGCTGGCTGAGCAGCCGAGCCTTCCGCCGCTGCCACCGATGCCCACTGACAATGACCCCATGGTGCAGTCGTCGTCTCGGCAGGACCGCGGGCCGTCCCTCCTGGAGCGGCGCATGGCCGGCATGCAGCAGGAAGCAGGCATGGGCGGGCAGGGTATCGGCATGCCGCAGGGTCAGGAGCAGGGAGGCTTGCAGCAGCAGGACCAGGTGACGTCCGCCAAGCCGATCGCCAACCCGGACGGTCTGCTGGTGCGCGGCACCTATATCCGTTGCGTGCTGGAGACCCGCATCATCACCGATTTCCCGGGTTTCACCTCCTGCATCATCACCGAGCCGGTGTACTCCATCAACGGCCGTCGCCTCTTGCTGCCGAAGGGATCGAAGATCCTCGGCCAGTACGGCTCCGCTGAACCGAACGGCCCGCGCATGCAGGTGGTGTGGGACCGCATCACCACCCCCACCGGCATCGATGTGACCCTGGTCGGACCCGGCGTCGACAACCTCGGCAGCGCCGGCCATCCGGGCCAATACAGTGCGCATTGGGCGAGCCGCATCTCGTCCGCGCTGATGATCAGCTTGCTCAGCGATGCCTTCAAGTGGGCGGCGGCCGAGCATGGCCCGAAGACCACGACCACCGGCATCAATTCCGGTGTGGTCACCCAGCAGCCGTACGAGAGCAACACGGCGCAGTCCATCCAGCGTCTGGCCGACCAGGCCCTGGATCGCCGCCGTCCCGCCACCGTGACCATCAACCAGGGCACCATCGTGAACGTCTACGTCGCCAAGGACGTCGACTTCACGGCTGTGCTGCCGCGTTGACCGAGATCGAGACAGCGACGTGACGTTCGACGACTCTCCGACCGCGCAGATCTCCACGGATTTCCTGGATTACCAGTATTCGGTGCTGGGCATCCTGGATTACCTCAACTCGCCGGAAGTGACGGAAATCTGCATCAACCGTCCCGGCGAGCTGTACCTGGAGACCCTGCGTGGCTGGCAGCGGATGGACATCCCGTCGCTGACGTTCGACCGCGCGCGGCAGTTCTGTACAGCGGTGGTCAACGAGAGCAATACCGGCCAGCGCATCACCGATGCCGATCCGGTGGTGTCGTTGACCTTTCCCACCGGGCAGCGCGCGCAGTTCGTGATCCCGCCGGCCTGCGACGCCGGCAAGGTGTCGATCACCATCCGCCTGCCGTCAAAGCACACCAAGACCCTGGAGCAGTACAAGGAAGACGGCTTCTTCCAGGAGATCCTGGAGGTGCAGTCGGGTCTGAGCGAGCAGGATCGTGAGCTTCTCGAGCTCCGGCGGCAGCGCGATTACGCCGAGTTCTTCAAGAAAGCGGTGCTGTTCAAGAAGAATGTGGTGGTTGCCGGGGCCACCGGTAGCGGCAAGACCACCTTCATGAAGTCGCTGGTGAATCACATCCCGCACGAAGAGCGGCTGGTGACGATCGAGGACGCGCGCGAGCTCTTCATCAGCCAGCCCAATTCCGTGCATTTGCTCTACTCGAAAGGCGGACAAAGCTCGAGCAACGTCACCGCGAAGAGCTGCATGGAAGCGTGCCTGCGCATGAAGCCCGACCGCATCATCCTTGCGGAGTTGCGCGGCGACGAGTCGTTCTACTTCATCCGCAACTGCGCCTCCGGTCATCCCGGTTCCATCACCAGCTGCCATGCTGGCAGCATCGGGCAGACCTGGGATCAGTTGGCGCTCATGGTCAAGGCGTCGGCCGAAGGGTCGGGCCTGGAGTTCGCCGTCATCAAGCGGTTGTTGATGATGACCATCGACATCGTTGTCCACATCAAATCGCACGCGGGCCGGCGCTATATCACCGGTATCGATTTCGATCCGGAACGCATGCAGTCGGGTGGGGGATGAATATGTTCATTAAGGTGATAGGGCGAAACAGCGCCGATTGACTTTGAATTTTTCTTCCAACACGATTGATTTGCGACATCTGCGGCGTTCTGGGCGATTTGCCACGACGCCGATGCATAGGGAGTAACCACGGCATGTTGCCAGGCATGGAACTACTCAGCTGTCCCGAAATGGCGGTTCCGGCTGAAGTCATGCAGCACGTTGTGCGCGTCGAGTCGTCGCACAATCCGTTTGCGATCGGTGTGGTCGGTGGTCGCCTGGTGCGCCAGCCGCAGAACCTGTCCGAAGCGGTGGCCACGGCGCGGATGCTGGAAGAGAAGGGTTACAACTTCTCCCTGGGCCTGGGGCAGGTCAATCGCTACAACCTGATCAAGTACGGCCTGGATACCTACGAAAAAGCATTCAAGACCTGTCCCAATCTGCAGGCCGCCTCGAAGATCCTGGCCGAGTGCTATAGCCGCTCCGGCGGTAACTGGGGCAAGTCGTTCAGCTGTTACTACTCCGGAAACTTCGAGACCGGGTACCGCCACGGTTACGTGCAGAAGGTCTACGCGTCGATCAACCAGGGCAGGGCGCTCGCCGCGTCCACCGCTGGTGCGATCCCGGTGATCCCGGCCGGAAGCGTGCGTCGTGTGGTCAACGACTCGGTGAGGGCCGCGGCGGTGCGCGAAGTCGACTCGATCGTGTCGCGGCGCATCGACGCGGCGGCCAATCGACTCGCCAGCGATCTTGCGACGCAAGCTCAATCATCAGTACGTTCCCAGGCTGCCATTCCGGCGCCGGTGCAGCCAATAGCGGGTGCTATGGTTGCCGCATCGGCGCAGGCGGCGGCTGCAGATTCCGATCTCTACATCATACGACCGACAGGCGCCGGCAAAGGAGTGGCGGTTCCTGCAGGTGGCGGAGCGACTCCAGCTCCGCAACCTCCCGCGCACGCGCCTCAGGCGGTGGCGGGAGCGGCCGTTCCTGGCGCAAGTACGCCGCCGCCGACATCGGGCGACGGGGCCTTCGTATTCTAGCCAGATGCAGTAGCACGGCCATGCAAATGGCTTTTGATCACCCCCTGTTTTCCAGTCAAGGAGTTACTCATGAAGTTCAATAACGATCAAGTGAAGTCGAACGCCAAGGTTGTTGGTACGGCGGCGTTGAAGGCGGCAGTGTTTGTCGTCGCATTGCTCGCGTCCAACTTTGCGATGGCGCAGGAGTATGCAGATGTCGACACCAAGGTGTGTGGCTTCCTCGGCAAGACCAACAACATCCTGAACATGGCATCCATCGTGGTGGTGACGATCGCGGTCGTGTTCGCCGGTTACCAGATCGCGTTCGCACACAAGCGCGTTGCCGAAGTGGCGCCGGTGCTGCTGGGTGGCGTGCTGATCGGCGCGGCCGGCCAGTTGGCCAAGATGCTGATCGGCGACACCGGCCAGAAGCAGTGCACGGCCACTGCGGCGATCGACATGATCCAGCACGTTCTGCACTATGCATAAGAACGTACTTTTCCGGGGCTGCACCCGGCCGGCGATGTTTTTCGGGGTGCCGTACATCCCGTTCTTCATCGGCGCGGGTGGCGGCTTCCTGATGGGTATCTATTTCGATATGTGGCTGCTGCTGCTCATTCCGGTCATCGTCTTCATCATGCAGCAGATGACCAAGCGGGACGAGATGATCTTCCGCATGCTCGGGTTGCGCTGGATGATGCGGATGCGCGTGCGCAACCTGCAGCGCTATTCCGGCATGTGGGTGTTCTCGCCGAATGAGTACAGGAAAGAGGTGCCGGGCGCCAAGCGCTAGCTTGGAAGCCGGCATCGGGTCTCGACCCCATGCACGACGCCTGTGTCGTGCATGGGGTTGTTCGGTTTTTCGTGTCGACTCGCCGGCAATGCTGGTGTGAGCGAGATCGGCGGTTCCCGGTGCATGTGCGCCGGGCCTTGGCAAGACGAAACGGATTCTGAGTCACTTCATTATGTTCATCCCGGATACTTCCATCAGCGAGTTCATCTCCATCTCCACTCATGTGGCGCCGTCCGTGCTGAAGACGACGGGAGGAGATTTCATGCTGGTCTGGCACCTGGGCGGGCTGCCGTTCGTGGGCCGCGAAGAGTGGGAGATCGAACACCGGCACAACACGTTCAACCGCATGCTGCAGACGCTGCGCGCTCCGGATTTCGCCAATGTGGCGTTCTGGGTGCACGATGTGCGCCGCCGCCGTCGCATCAAGAACGGCAGCAAGTTCAAACAGGCGTTCAACCAGGCCTTGTCTGATCAGTACTACGGGACATTGTCCTCGCAGAAGATCATGCAGAACGAGCTGTACATGACCATGATGTATCGCCCGGTAGTGACCGGTAAGCGTCTCATGGATAAGTCGTCGAACATTTCCCAGTTGCAGTCAGAACAGGACCAGGCGATCGCCAAGGTCCTTGAACTTGCAGGCAACGTCGAAGCCGTGCTCAAGGATTACTCGCCCTACCGGCTGAGCATGTACGAAGCCAGCAATGGCGTGGTGTTCTCCGAGGCGCTGGAGTTCTTCGGCTATTTGATCAATCGCATCGACGAGCCGGTGCCGGTGCTGCAGGCGCCGGTGCCCGCCTACCTGCCGGTCAGCAAGCATATGTTCGCCAACAAGACTGGCGACTTCGTGATCAAGACCCCGGAGGGCGTCAATCATTTCGGTGCCATTCTGAACATCAAGGAATACACCGACGGCACCTATCCCGGCATCCTCAATGGCCTGAAGTATCTCGACTTCGAGTATGTCGTGACCCACTCCTTCAGCCCGATGGGTCGGCACGACGCGCTGAAGGTGCTTGATCGCACCAAGGGCATGATGGTGTCCTCGGGCGACAAGGCGGTCAGCCAGATCCATGAGCTCGACCTGGCGATGGATCAGCTGTCGTCGGGCAATTTCGTGTTGGGCGAGTATCACTTCACCATCGCCGTTTACGCCGAGACGCAGGAAAAGCTCGCGCAGCAGGTGGCGACCACGCGCGCCGAGCTGTCCAACGCCGGCTTCGTCTCGACCAAGGAGGATCTGGCGGTCGCTTCTTCCTTCTACGCTCAGCTGCCCGGCAACTGGCGCTATCGCACGCGTCTGGCCAATGTCAGTTCGTTGAACTTCCTTGGCCTTTCGCCGCTGCACAACTTCGCCCAGGGCAAGCGCGACAACAACCCGTGGGGCGAATGCGTCACCACCTTGCAGACCACCAACGGCCAGCCGTATTACTTCAATTTCCACGCCACGCATCCGGCGGAGAACTCGCTCGGCGAGAAGGCGATCGCCAATACCATGGTGATCGGCAAGTCGGGTACCGGTAAGACCGCGTTGATCAACTTCCTGCTCAGCCAGGTGCAGAAGTTCGATCCGATCCCGACCATCTTCTTCTTCGACAAGGATCGCGGCGCCGAGATCTTCGTGCGCGCCTGCGGCGGCAATTACCTGGCGCTGGAGAACGGCAAGCCCACCGGCTTCAACCCGTTCCAGTGCGAGCGCACCGAGGCGAACGTGCAGTTCCTGGCCGACCTGATCAAGGTCCTGGCCGGCAAGATCGAGTACACCTCGCGCGAGGAGGAGGACATCTTCCGCGGCGTAGAGGGCATGCTCGACACGCCCATGCATCTGCGCAGCATGACCAACTTCCGCAAGAGCCTGCCCAACATGGGCGACGACGGCCTGTACGCGCGCATGCGCAAGTGGACCGCCGGCAACTCGCACGGCTGGGTGTTCGACAATCCGGTCGATACGATCGACCTTGAGAAGGCCAGCATCATCGGCTTCGACTACACCGACGTCATCGACAATCCGGAAGTGCGGGTTCCGGTCATCAACTATCTGCTGCATCGGCTGGAAGCCCTGATCGACGGCCGGCCGCTCATCTACGTGATGGACGAGTTCTGGAAGATCCTCGACGGCAAGGGCGGCCTGAAGGAATTCGCCAAGAACAAGCAGAAGACCATCCGTAAACAGAACGGCCTGGGTATCTTCGCCACCCAGAGCCCGGAGGATGCGCTCGCTAGCGACATTTCCGCGGCGCTGGTCGAACAGACCGCGACGATGATCCTGCTGCCCAATCCCAATGCCAGCAAGGAAGACTACATGGACGGCCTCAAGCTCACCGAGGCCGAGTACCAGGTCGTGGTCAGCCTGGACGAGCGCTCGCGCTGCTTCCTGGTCAAGCAGGGCCATGGATCGTCGGTGTGCCAGCTCAATCTGCGCGGCATGGACGATGCGCTGTCGGTCATCTCGGCGTCGACCGACAATATCGAAATCATGCACCAGGTGCTGGAGCGCAAGGCCAAGGAACACGGCGTCGCGCCGGACGATCTGACGCCCGAACAGTGGTTGAACGAGTTCTATGCAAGGCGCAAGGGTTCCGGAAAATCGGGTCCGGCGAGATCGGTGTCTTCGGATAATCGCGGGGCGGCAGCGATCACCTGACCGGTTCGCCCAAATCACGCATGGCGGTTTTTCTACAAGATCTGTGTTGAGGTATTTATGAACAAGATGACGAAAGCTTTCACTCGTATTCGCATTGCTGGCGGGGTTGCCTTGCTTGCCTTCTTGCTGCCGGCAACCGCGTTTGCGCAATGGGAAGTGGTCGACAACAAGCAAATCGACGAGAACGGGAAAAACACCGAAAAACTCCACGACAAGCTCGATGAGATCTACAAGTCCGGTCTCATCGGCAAGAGCACCGGGGAGAAGCCCAGCGGCGAAGAGGTCGACAAGCCAAAGGAGAAGCTGCAGAAGGTCGACGACAATTACGGCGTTTCGACCTGTGCCAGCACGACATCCAGCACGCCCGTTTCAAGCGAGCAGCAAAAGACGTGTGAGCTCATTCAGCGCACGCGCAATTCGCAGTACAACTACATGGTGGCTATGTACGACATCACCGAGAAGCGCTTGCAGCGCTTGCGGGATATCGAAAAAGAACGTCAGAACATCAAGCCCGAGCAGGTTGGCTTGCTGGAAGACAACACCAACAAGCTGATTGCGCTCAAGACGTTGATGGATATCGATCGCCAGCAGACCGAGTCGGCCATGTTCGCCTACGAGAAGCGGCTCGCGTTCCTGACCGAAGTGCAGTCGGCCGGAGCCAAGGCGGCCATGACCGGCCAGACGGCGCCATCGGCTACGGATACCGGTGGTGGTGGCTTGTTTCCGGGGTGGAGCGGTCTTGGCGATATCGCGAGCAAGGCGGTTGGCGGTGCGGTAGTGCTAGGCGCGCTGCAGGCGATCAAGTCGGACGGCAAGATTCATAGGTTGAGTATCGACGATTAACCTGAATCTCTTTCAGTTTCTAAAGGGTCGGTTTGTGGCAATGATGTTTTGCGATGCGGGCGCCCGCGCGATGGAGTGTTTATGAATTTCTTAACGGATTTGGGGAATTATTTAGTATTCACCCGCATCAACGACTTCCTGCGCGACGAAATCGACTACTTCCAATGGTCGCTGCTGCTGCGCATGTCCTGGTGGGTCTCCGTGACGGCGATGAGCGCGCTGACACTGTGGGTGCTCTACAAGGGCTACCGTGTGGCCACCGGCCAGTCGCGCGAGTTCGCGATGGATCTGGTGGTGACCTCGCTGCGTTCGGCGCTGATCGTCGGCGCTGCCATGAGCTTTGTGTCCGCGAGCAACCCTTCAGGAGAGGGCGACACGAATAGCCTCTATTGGCGTCTCACCGATGGATTGAGCAGCGCCATCGTGAAGACGGTCTCAGGCAGTTCGCAGAGTCCCTACAAGGAAATCGACAAGAACCTGGCGCTCATGCAGGTGGGCATGACGGTCATCGACCAGATCAATACGGCCGGCAATTCGGAGCGCCAGAGCGAGAAGGATCGGGCGCGCATGTTCACTGGCATCGGCATGGCGGGCCCGGCGATCGTCGGTGGGTCGTTGCTCTTGTTGAACAAGTTGGCGATGGCGCTGTTCGTCGGTTTTGGGCCGTTGTTCATCCTGTGTCTGCTATTCGATGCCACGAAGTCCTTGTTTCAGAGGTGGCTCTTGTACGGGATCGGAACTGTGTTCTCTTTGTCTGTGCTGACGTTCACCGTTGCGCTTTCGACAAAGGTGACCACGGCTGTAGCATCGGGGTTCATCGCGGCTTGGGCAGCGTCGAATGGCTCAAGCGAGGGCGTGACCAGTATGTCCTTGCAGCAGGGTGGGATCGGCTTGGTACTGAGCACGTTGATCATCACTGCACCACCGATGGCGGCTTCGTTCTTCCAAGGTACCTTGGGCCAGTTCAGTGCCTATTCGGCGTTCGGGCAGATCGGGCGAGATCCCGCCAGTGGCCGGCCTTATACCCCGCAAGCGCCTTCTAGCGCCACGCAAACTACAACCGATCACGCCAATACTCAGGTCCAAAATAATTATTCGAATTTGAATCGCGGCGCAGAGGGGCAGAGTCAGGTTGCAGCCCCTGGGAGTCGTGGTGCTTACGGGAATAATGGCTAAATTATGAATAAAAAGATATTTTTATTTGTATTGTGTTTTTTGCTTTGTTTTGTTTCTTTGGGGGCGTACGGCCAAACCCGGTGCCCAGTGGGTGTGCAGGCTGGGAGTGCACAATGTCTTCCAGATGATGCGGGTGAAGCGCCTCCACGCCCTACTGGTGAATGGATCAAAACTTGGGGTGCACTAGTCAGTTCAAATACGGCACATGGAGCATGGACATCCAAAGGGAAATTCTCCAAGGATGATGCCGTTAGTGATGCTTTAGGTAGATGTCAAGCTACCGGTGCTCCCGACTGTCATATTGATTCGACTTATTTTAATCAATGCGTGGCGGTTGTCGGTTCGCCCGATAAGATAGGACTATCAATTTCCAAGGCGAAGAACGAGTCTATAGCAAAAAGTGCTGCATCTGCTGATTGCCAGCAGAGAGGAGGGCGGCAGTGTGAAGTGAAATTTTCCGACTGCACTGAGCCATTCTTCAGGAAATTTTAATGCCTGGTTGTGATGGCAAGAAAGCTTTTGGCTGTGCGTTAGACGCTTCCAGCTTAGTAGGGTAACCAACAGATGGCGACTAGGTGGTGCGGGCTATTCGGATCGCGACAGGGTGGGCGGGGGCATGAGAAAAATCGTCGATTTTGAAATTGATGTTTCCAGGCCTCATAGGGTCGAAATGTGTGGTATTTCGATGCGCAGCCTTGTTGCTTTTTTTGTTGGAGCTTCTCTTCCAGCAACTCTGTATGCCCAAACACGTTGTCCGGTTGGCGCGCAAGCGGGAAGCGCCCAGTGTCTCCCCGACGAAGAAAGCTCTTCATCGGCTCGTGCTACAGGCGAATGGATCAAAACATGGGGTGGAATTGCCAGCGCCCCAAACGGGGAAGGTGGAGTGAGTTCAGCTCAGTTATCCAAGGCAGATGCTGAAAATGCCGCTCTCCAGAATTGTAGGGCGACTGGAGCGAGTCAATGCAAAGTTAACTTCGTCTACTACAATCAGTGCGTTGCTCTCGCTTACCCAGTGGGTAGCGCTGGTGGCTTTTTTCGTACAGGAAAGAGTATTGATGAAGCTGTGAAATTGGCTGTCGCTGATTGTGAAAAAGAGACTGGCGGGCATCAATGCAAAATTAAGGTAAACGAGTGCACGGACCCTGTCTTTAGAAAGTACTGAAATTTATTTGGCATGATTTCGGTGGGGGTCATTTAAATATTTATTAGTTTTTGGTAGGCGGTTGCTATCCGATCGTTGGCAGGTTTGCGTACGTTGGAGGCCGAAGGGGAGATTAAGTCGATGAAGAAAATGTCGCTATTTTTGCTTTGCTTGGTAGCCTGGAGTGCGATGGCTCAATCGCCCCAGGAACATCTTCGCTATCGGAACGACGATCCGTTCGTGTTTTGTACTGAGGGCCAGAAGGACCCGGGCAAGTGTTGGGTGCCGCTGCCTCCCTATACCACGGGAGCCTACATGACGATGCCTTATTGTCAGCCCATCAATCCGTACGGAAAGCCTTGGACGCCGCAAGACTACGATTCGCTCGGGCAGTATCAGCGCGTCTGTCCGCTGGCGTTGAAGTCCGGTGGCTGGACGGGGAAGAAGCCTGCAAATATGTCGCCAACGGAACACTGAGCGAGGGCATGCGTGCTGAGCTGTTTTTGCTCGGCTGAACCGAATTGGCCGTCGGCGATCAGGGATGTCGAAACGGTCCGGGTGCCAAAACTGGCGATTGAGGCCGATGGCGGCGCAGTGCTGAATACGTATGCAAGCACCGCTGAGATTCCTGCATCAACGCTACTCTAGCGCAGCGTTTCGCGTGCCCGTCGCACGCGCGATTTCTGCCCGAAGGGGGGCGTTGCATGTCTCAGGCTCCATGGTGGCGCGGTGCCGTCATCTATCAGATCTATCCGCGTAGCTTCCTCGACGCCAATGGCGACGGTATCGGTGATTTGCCGGGCATCGTGCGCAAGCTGGACTACATCGCGGCGTTGGGCGTGGATGCGATCTGGATCTCGCCGTTCTTCAAGTCGCCGATGGCCGATTTCGGCTACGACATCGCCGACTATCGTGAGGTCGATCCGCTGTTCGGTACCATGGCCGACTTCGATGCCCTGCTGGCCAAGGCGCATGCGCTGGGCCTGAAGGTGATGATCGACCAGGTGCTCAGTCACACCTCGGTGGAGCACGACTGGTTCAAGGAAAGCCGTCAGAGCCGCGACAATCCGAAGGCGGATTGGTACGTGTGGGCCGATGCGCGCGAAGACGGGGCGCCACCCAACAACTGGCTGTCGATCTTCGGTGGCGTGGCGTGGCAGTGGGAGCCGCGCCGCGGGCAGTACTATCTGCACAATTTCCTTGCCTCGCAGCCGGATCTGAACTTCCACAATCCGCAGGTGCAGCAGGCGACCTTGGACAACGTGGAGTTCTGGCTGGCGCGCGGTGTCGACGGCTTTCGCCTGGACGCGATCAATTTCTGCTTCCACGATCCGCAACTGCGCGACAACCCGCCCAAACCGCCGGAAAAGCGCGTCGGCCGCGGCTTCAGTCCGGACAATCCGTACGCCTTCCAGTACCACTACTACAACAACACGCAGGCGGAGAACCTGCCGTTCCTGCAGAAGCTGCGCAGCCTGCTCGACCGCTATCCGGGGACGGTGAGCCTGGGCGAGATCTCGTCGGAGGATTCGCTGGCGACCACGGCCGAATACACCCGCGCCGGGCACCTGCACATGGGCTACAGCTTCGAATTGCTGACCGACGATTTCAGCGCGGCCTACATCCGCGAGACGGTCTCGCGTCTGGAAGCGGCGATGACCGAAGGCTGGCCGTGCTGGGCGATTTCCAATCATGACGTGCAACGCGCGGTGACGCGTTGGGGGCGGGGTGCCGAGACGCCGGCCTTCGCGCGGCTGCTGATCGCGATGCTGTGTTCGCTGCGCGGCTCGGTCTGCGTCTACCAAGGCGAAGAGCTGGGCCTGGGCGAGGCAGAGGTGCCGTTCGAGGCGCTGCAGGATCCCTATGGCATCGCGTTCTGGCCGAACTTCAAGGGCCGCGATGGATGCCGGACGCCGCTGCCATGGGATGCCAGCGAGCAAGCCGGTTTCAGCACCGGGACGCCTTGGCTGCCGATCGCGGCAGCGCATCGCGCACAATCGGTGGCGGCGCAGGAGGCCGACCCGCAGTCGGTCCTGCATGCGATTCGCCAGTTCCTGGCCTGGCGCAAGCGCCATCCGGCCCTGCGTGAGGGCGACATTGTCTTCCACGAGACGGCTGAGCCCGTGCTGATGTTCGAGCGTCGCCACACCACGCAGCGCTTGCTGCTGGCGTTCAATCTGTCCGCCGAGGCCGCCGACGTGGCGCTGCCTGAGGGCGGTTGGCAGGCGCTGCAGGTGCCGGGCGTGGTCGCGGGCGCGGCCGGAGAGCGCTTGCGTTTGCCCGGCTATGCGATGGTGTGCCTGCAGGGCGCATGAGCGGGACCAAATGATTCCTGCGACGGCAGCGTCGCATCCTGCTGTGTGGCTACGGCACTGCCGAGCTGTTGTTTTGGAAAGACAGTCCGGCGTGCATCGCGTCGGATAAGGCCTCATGCGTACCACGGACGTGGGCGCTTGTTGGACGACAAGGATCGCTCTGGAAGTTCAGTGTCCGTAGTAAGCATGTTGCGGTGACCACGCCACGCCGTCTTCGCGGTTTGGCGTGCCCGGTAATCAGGGCACGCGTCGTCGCCGACAATCACGCCGTCCTGGAACCAAGGACAGCTCGGAGACTTGCCTTGCTGGCCCACACAACAGACTGCTGCGTCGCTGTCGCTCTTGCTGCCGGCTAGGCGACGCGGCCACGAATCCGCCGTCATCGCTGCGCTGGTGTCCATCGCGGCAATGTCACCTTGTCTGCACGCCAGCCTTTGTGATCTGAAACCCCGCGTTTCCAGCGACGCCACCTGGTCTCGATCTCGCGGCCTCCTGGCTGAGACCCGTCGTTGGCGATGGCGGTGCTGGCGTCGATCAGCTGCCGCAGCATCGCGTCGGTGCGGATGCATCCTCCGTTGTGCGGTCAGGCCGGCCAGTTCGCAGTTCAGCGTTGAATGTCCGGGCATGGCGCTTTCTGGCACGCAAAGGGCTTGGGCCATGCACTCCTGAAGTGCAGATTTTTTTCGGCGACGCGGCCATTCCGCGCGCTTGCGGCTTTTTTGTCGGGATCTTCGCGGACGCGGCGAGATCTCCATCAGTTCACGCGCGATCGCTTTCTGTAGATCTTCTTGCAGGCGAAGGGGCTGGTGTGCGCCCTCCAGGCCGCTCGTCTTGATCCCGATCGGCAAACCAGATCGCCACCGCTGCTCGATCCTGATCTCATCGTTTTCTCGTCGGCCACCGCGGCATTTGACGCAACCGTCCGCGGCAACCGCCCCAACGAAAACGCCCGCCGGGTGCGCCGGCGGGCGTCGTCTGCAGCCTCTACGCGGGACTCAGAACTTGTAGTTCACGCCCAGCATGTAGGTGCGTCCCCATTCGACGTACTCCAGCGGGCGATCCTTGGTGCCGGCGTAGGTGCGGTAGGGCGAGTTGGTCAGGTTGCTCGCCTGCAGCAGCAGGCTCAGCCCGGCCAGGGTGCTGCCATCGGCGAAGGTGTAGCTGACCTGCGCGTCGGTGACGTTCTCGCCGACCACGTAGCGCAGCGTGCGGTTGCCGTTGAAGTTGCCGATCTCGCCGATGAAGTCCGACCGCCGCCGCTGGCTGACGCGGGCCTCGAAGCCGTTGCGCTCGTAGTAGGCGGTGAAGTTGTACACGCGCTTGGACAGGCCGGGCAGGTCGATCGGCGCCGAGCCCACGCTGGAGGCGCTTTCGGGATCGACGATCTTGATGTCGCTGTCGTTGAACGTGGCACTGGCCTGGATGCCGAAGCCGCGCAGGCTGTCGGTGAACATGTCCAACGGCAGCGAGGCGGTCAGCTCGAGCCCGCGCAGAGTGCCGCCCTTGCCGTTCTGCGGCGAGGAGAAGGTACCGGTGGTCTGTACCGGCACGGTCATGTTGGGCGGGCGCACGTAGCTGGCGAGCAGGGCGGAGAAGTCGTAATCGTCGCGCGATTGCGTGTAGATGTAGCTCTTCAGGTCCTTGTAGAACACCGCGGCGGCCACGTAGGCCTTCTCGCCGAAGTACTTCTCGTACGACAGGTCCAGCGCGTTGGCGCGCCACGGGTCGAGCAGGGGATTGCCGCCGCTGCCGCCGGGCTTGCCGGTGGAGGTGTCCACGCCGAAGTCCAGGCCGGCGCGCATCTGGTCCACGCGCGGCCGCGCCACCTGCTTGGCCGCGGCGAAGCGCAGGGTCTGCTGGTGCGGGAACAGGAAGGCCAGGTTGAGGCTCGGCAGCCAGTCGTTGTAGGTCTTGCCGGCGTCGATCGGCAGCACGTTCTGGCCGGCCGGACGGGACTGGTCGAAGTAGCTGGACTGCGAGCTCTGGTCGGCGTGCTGCAATTGCACGCCGATGTTGCCGCGCACGCCGACCTCGCCGATGTCGGTGTTGATGTTGGCGCGGAGCCAGGCCGTGGTGATCTTCTCCTGCACGGTCCACGACTTCGGAATCAGGTAGTCCAGGTTGGTGACCGGATTGAAGGTCATGTAGCGCGAGACCGCCGCCGGCACGTTCCAGGCCGGGATGGTGCCGATGCCGGCGAAGCCGAGGTTGACCGGGTCGTACTGCAGATCGCTGGCGATGCTGGTGTCGCCTTGCGCGCCGAGCAGGATGTTGCCTTCGGCCTGGGTCTTCTGCTTGCGGCGGTCGGCGTAGTTCACGCCCACGTCGATGTCCGAGAACCAGGTCAGCGCCTGCGGCGCCGGCAGGGTCGCCGCCAGGCGGCCGCCCTTCAGCCGGTCCTCGACCTCCGGCACCTTGCCGTAGCCGGAGCCGTAGATGGTGTTGGTCAGGAACAGGTTGTTCGGGTCGGAGTAGTCGCGGCCGGGGGTGATCTGCGAGAAGCCATTCGGCTTGACCACGAGACCGACCGTGTCCAGCTGCGGCATCGGCACCAGCTGCAGGTTGTTCTCCAGGTTCAGCTCCTTGCGGGTGGCCTTGGAGTAGTTCAGATCGGCCATCAGGCGCACGCTGCCGAGGTTGAACTCGTTGTTCCAGCCGAATGCGTCGATCTTGTCCTTGCGCTTGTTGTACATGCCGCGCACCAGCGGGTACACGCCGCTGGCGGTGCCGCCGGTGAAGCTGCCGCTGGCGTCGACCTGCGGATTGGTGATCAGCAGGCCAGGCGTGTAGCCGCCGTTGTAGTTGCTGAGATTGACCTCGAACTGATTGGCGGTGTCGATCTGCTCGGCTTCGGTATGGAATGCGTCGAAGGTGCTGGTCCAACTGCTGGACGGACGGAACTGCACGGTCGCCATCACGCCGTCGCGCTTGTTGTTGCCGGTGCGGCGCAGCGCCTTGATGCCGTCGGAGAAGTAGGTGCCAGGCGCCACGCCGGGACGGCTGCCGCTGTCGGTGTTCTGCGTGGTCCACGGCTCGTACAGGCCGACCTGGTTTTCCTGGATGGGCATGTCGCTGTGGGCATAGCCGATCGAGAAGCCCAGGGTGTTGTCCAGGAACTGGTCGATGTAGCTGGCGCTGAAGCGGTTGCCGAAGGCGTCGACGTTGGCTGCCTTGCCGAGCGAGCTCTTCTGCAGGCGGCCGCTGACGGCGATCACCCGGTCCGGAAAGCTCAGCGGACGCACGGTCTGCATGTCGATGGTGCCGGACAGGCCCTGGCCGACCAGGCCGGCGTCGGGCGTCTTGTACACGGTCACGCCGTTGACCAGTTCCGAGGGATACTGGTCGAACTCGACGCTGCGGTTGTCGCCGGTGCTGACCACTTCGCGGCCGTTGAGCAGGGTAGTGGCGAAGTCGGGCGACAGGCCGCGCACGCTGATCACCTGGGCGCGGCCGGCGACGCGCTGCGCGGCCAGGCCGGGCAGGCGCCCGAGCGATTCGGCGATGCTCACGTCCGGTAGCTTGCCGATGTCCTCGGCCGAGATCGCTTCGACGATGGACGTCGAGTCCTGTTTGATCGCGATGGCGTTCTCGATGCCGCGGCGGATGCCGGTCACCTGGACCTTGTCCAGTTCGGTGACCGGATCCTTGGACGTGGTGGCGGTGGTATCGGACTGTGCCGCAGCCAGCATCGGCGTCATCGCGACGGCCAGCGCCAGCGTCAGCGCGTTGCGCTTGTGGTTCAACATTTTCCCCTCCCAGGCAATGTTGTCTTGCGAATGTCTGAACCGGCGAGGCGGCCGGATGTGCGTGTCGCGCAGCCGCAGGGCGGTGTCGCGATTGCGCTGTATGGTAGACACGCGGCTTCGTCGCGAACGTCCGCTGCATACGTATTCACTGGCCTGCATCGCATTGGAAGCGCTTTCAGGATCGCAATGTCGTGCGCGCGCCGCTACGCCGGTGCCGCGGCGAGGATGTGCGTGCTTCATGCAACTGACGTCGCCTGGCATGAACATTCGGGTGCTGCACTGAGAGTGATGCCAGGGAGTCCGCCGGCATGCGGACTACGGGCGAGCTGGCAGATGGCGCGACATGGTTTGGCGGAAGCGGCGCGCCGCGCGCCGCTGACCTGCCGCGCACGATGGCGCGGCGCCGCAGAGGCGAGCGCCGTGATCCGGCATGGCGAGTGCATGCCTCCGCCGCTGTGCTGCCGGCGGTGCCGCGTGCCGCATGGTGGTGCGTCAGTGCGATGCCGCCGTGCCAGCGGAGGCCGGCGCCGGGTCCAGCGGGACGAAACGGATCGCCTGGCCGCCGCCGGGCGCCAGCTTCACCTGCAACTGATCGCGGCTGGTGACCATGCGCTGCTCGCGCACGAAGTCGAACGGATTGTGCTGGTAATCGGCGGCGTCGCCGTCGCGGTAGATCTCGGCGCGATAGCGCACGCCCGGTTCGAGGAAGCTCAGCGCGATCGGCAGCACACGGCCGTGCTCGTCGGTGATGCTGCCGAGGAACCAGTCGCGGCTGTGGCGGTCCTTGCGCACGATGGTCACGTAATCGCCGATCTCGCCGTCGAGCACGTGGCTGTCGTCCCAGTCCACCGCCACGTCCTCGATGAAGCGGAAGGCGTCGCGGTGCTGCAGGTAGTGCTCGGGCAGGTCGGCCGCCATCTGGATCGGGCTGTACAGGGTCACGTACAGCGCGAGTTGCCGCGCCAGCGTACTCGGAATCGCGCGTCCGCCGCGGCCCGTCAGGCTGAGGATGCCGGGGGTGTAGTCCATCGGCCCGGCCAGCATCCGCGTGAACACCAGGTTCACTTCGTGCTCCGGCGGGTTCGGCGGCTCGCCCCAGGCGTTGTACTCCATGCCGCGCGCGCCTTCGCGCGAGAGCCAGTTCGGGTAGGTGCGACGCAGGCCGGTGTCCTTGATCGGCTCATGGGCGTTGACCGACAGGTGGCGCCTGGCGGCTTCCTCCACCACCTTGAGATGGTGGCGGGCCATGAACTGGCCGTCGTGCCATTCGCGCAACAGGGGGCCGCCGGCGGGATTGCGCCGGTCTACCTGTCCGTCGTCGCAGACGTAGCCGGTCTTGAAGGTGTCCACGCCCAGTCGTGCATATAGATCCAGCGCCGCATCGAGCTGGTCTTCGTAGTGCTCCACCGCGCAGCCGGTCTCGTGGTGACCGATCAGGTGCACGCCCTTCTTCGCCGCGTAGGCGCTGAGCGCATCGATGTCGAAGTCCGCGGTGGCACGGGTGAAGTCGAAGTCGTCGCCGTGGCCGACCCAGTTACCGTTCCAGCCGGGGTTCCAACCTTCGACCAGCACGCCGCGGAAGCCGTGCGCCGCGGCGAAGTCGATGTAGCGGCGGGTGTTGGCGGTGGTGGCGGCATGCCTGGGGCCGCGCGCCCAGGTGTCCTGGTTCAGGTGCATCGACCACCACACGCCGATGTACTTGGCCGGGTGCACCCAGCTCACGTCGCCCAGCGCGTTGGGTTCGTTGAGGTTGAGGATCAGATTGGAATCGACCAGGCCGCCGGCGGTGTCGCTGATCTGCAGCGTGCGCCACGGCGTGTCGAAGGGCAGGGCGCGGCGCACCTTCCAGCCTTCCGCCGACGGCGACAGTTGCGCATGCAGGCGCTGGCCTTCGCCGCGGCGCAGCCACATGCCGGCGTAGTCGACCAGGGCGGCCTCGTGAATCGCCAGGTGCAGGCCGTCCTGGCTGCGCAGGGTGAACGGCGTGTGCGCCAGCGGCACTTCGCGCAGCGGGGTGCGCCGGTACAGGTATTCGTAGTGGATGGGCGCGCCGGCGGGAATCCACCAGGCGGTCGCATCGGGGACGATATCGAACTCGGTGAGCTCTTCGTCGATGACGGCCTCCTGCATGCCAGGCTGCTGCGGAAAGCGGTAGCGGAAGCCGAGCCCGTCGTCGTAGACGCGGAACACCACTGCGAAACGGCGCTGGCGGCCACCGCGCTCGCCCAGCTCCACGCGCAGTTCGTTGTAGTGGTTGCGCACGTAGCGGCGCTCGCCCCACGGCTGTTCCCAGGTCTCGTCGACGCTGCGGCTGTGCTGGTCCAGCACAGCCAGGTCGCGATCCAGCGCGCCGTCGCGCAACTGAAAGCCCAGCCGCGATTCGCCGATCACCGGCTCGCCCAGGCGCTGCACGCGATAGCTGGGACGGCCGTCGTCCAACTGCAGGGAGACGCGCAGGATCTTGCCCGGCGAGTCCACGCTGGCCACCGTCTGCGGCGCGGCGTGCAGGCATGGCGCAACGCACCACAACACGCTCGCCAGCAACGACGGCAGACGCAGGCGCGACAGGACCTCAAACAGCGGCATCTCCCCTCCCAGGGCGACCGTGGCAGCGCAACGACTATAGCGAGGCGGTTCCTGGCCGCCGGAGGCCCGTACGATGAATACGTATGCAACTGCACGCGCCGCGGTGCCGCCCGTCTACCATGTCCGCAGCGCCCCGCGATGCGGAGGCGGCGACCGCAGCGCCGGCGTGCCGGCCTGCGCTACCACCATGCAGGCAAAGAGGGAGGGAGGTCGATCGGTGCGAGCCGGTCTGCCGCTTCGATGCTGAAGATGATTTGCTTGGCCGCCACCTTGGGTGCTGCGGCGTCGGCGTCTGCTGGACAGACGTCATTGCAGTGGCGTGGCCAGACCGCGCAGGCCGAGGCCACCGCCGACGGTGGTTTCGTGCTGCATGCGGCCCGAGGCACACGCACGGTGCCGGCGCAGCCGTTGCGCAGCGAGACCGACAGTCCGTTGTTCGACGCGCTGTTCGCGCTGGCGCAACAGGAACTGCACGACGATCAGGTGCAGGCGATCCGCGACCCGGCGTTCGATCACGGCAAGCCGTTGCCGTGCGATTGCTACCAGACCGGCGAGCGCTGGCCCTACGTGTGGACTCGCGATGTCAGCTATGCCGCCGACCTGGCCCTGGCGCGGCTGGATCCCGAGCGCACGCGCCGCTCGCTGCGCTTCAAGCTATCGCCGATGCGCGGCACCGACGCGCTGCCGGGGCTGTTCGTGGCGCAGGACACCGGCTCCGGCGGCAGTTGGCCGGTGAGCAGCGACCGGGTGGTGTGGTTCCTGGCCGCGCGCCACCTGCTGGACGATCCGGCCTTCGCCGCCGACACCCGCGCCGCACTCACTGCCACGCTGGCCCAAGATCGCGCGTTCGCGTTCGACCCGCGCATCGGCCTGTACCGCGGCGAGACCTCGTTCCTGGACTGGCGCGAGCAGACCTATCCGGCCTGGACCCGCGAGGATGTCGGCTTCATCGCCAGTTCCTTCGCGCTGTCCACCAACGTGCTGCATTACCAGGCGCTGCGCCTGGGCGAGCGCCTGGCCCGGGAGCAGGGCGACACGCAGGCGGCCGCGCACTATGCCGACTGGGCCGATGCGCTGCGCCAGGCGATCGCGCAGCGTTTCTGGCGCGAGGACCGCAGTACCTACGTCGGCTACATCGGCACCGCCGAGCATCCGGTGCGCTACGAACGCTACGATCTGCTGGGCCTGTCGCTGGCAGTGCTAGCCGACGTACTGCCGGCCGCGCGCGCGCGCCAGGCGCTGGCCCGCTATCCGGCGGTGGAGGCGGGCAGCCCGGTGGTGTGGCCGCAGCAGCGCGAGGTGCCGATCTACCACAACCGGGCGATCTGGCCGTTCGTCAGCGCCTACGCGTTGCGTGCGGCGCGGCACACCGACGACAGCGCGCGCATCGACCTGGAAGTGCGCTCGCTGCTGCGCGGCGCCGCGTTGGCCGGCTCGAACATGGAGAACTACGAGTTTCTGAGCCAGGCCGTGCATGTTGACGACGGTCCGCTCAGCGGCCCGGTGGTCAATTCGCCGCGGCAGCTGTGGTCGGTGGCCGGCTACCTGGCGATGGTGGTCGAGGGCGTGTTCGGCGTGGAGGACGATGGCCGCGTGCTGCCCAAGTTGCCGACCAGCCTGGTGCCCATGCTGTTCGGCGAGCGCCAGGAGATCGCGTTGCAGCTGAAGGACCGCCGGATCGTGCTGCGCCGGCCGATGCAGCTGCAGGGCGACCTGCTGGTCGCCGGCAAGACCCATAGCCAGAACGGCGTCATCACCATCGACTTGGTGGCACGCCACAGCGGAAGTGCGCCCTTGCAGATGCTGACGGCAGAAGACGCCTTCGCACCGCTGGCACCGCCGGCACCGCAGGTGCGACGCGAGACCGGGGGCTGGTGGGTGCAGGCGGCTGCGGACTCGGTGTTGTACGTCGATGGGCAGGCACGCGAGGGCAGCGCCGACGGCGCGCTGCTGCCGCTGGCCGAGCGCGTGCAATGCCTGAGTCTCACCCGGAAGGGTTCGCGTTGGGAGTCGTTGCACAGCCCCACTGTCTGCGTCGGCAACGTCGCCCGCGTGGAGGGCGCCGACGATTGGAGCTGGACCGCGCCGCACGATGGCGTGTATCGGCTGAGCGTGCGCTACGTCAATGCGCATGGGCCGATCAACACAGGTGTCACCGCCGCGGTCAAACGCCTGCAGGTGCAATGCGGCGACGCGCCAGCGCAATCGCAACCGCTGGTGATGCCGCACAGCGTCGGCGAGCAGACCTCCACGGCGGCGCTGTTCGTGCTGCAGGCCGGGCAACCTTGCGTCGCGCGGCTGCTGCCGGCGGCAAACATGAGCGCACTGCAGCACTTCGCGCGCTACACCGGTGGCCAGGGCGGCGCCGATGGCGTGGTCAATGCCGCCGATGTCGCCGCGCTGCTGATCGCGCCGGCCGGCCCGATCGAGGAGCGCCCATGAGCACCGTGCCACGCGCCAAGCCGGCGCTGTCGTTCTGGCAGATCTGGAACATGTGCTTTGGCTTCCTCGGCATCCAGTTCGGCTTCGCGCTGCAGAACGCCAATGCCAGCCGCATCTTCCAGACCCTGGGCGCGGACATGGAGCAGGTGCCGGGATTGTGGATCGCCGCACCGTTGACCGGCCTGATCGTGCAGCCGATCGTCGGCTACCTGTCCGACCGCACCTGGAACCGCTTCGGCCGGCGTCGGCCGTACTTCATGGTCGGCGCGCTGTTCACCACGTTGGCCCTGCTGGTGATGCCGAACTCGCCGGCGCTCTGGGTGGCGGCCGGCACGCTGTGGGTGCTGGACGCCTCGATCAACATCTCGATGGAGCCGTTCCGCGCCTTCGTCGGCGACCAGTTGCCGACGCGCCAGCGCGCCGCCGGCTACGCCATGCAGAGCTTCTTCATCGGCGTCGGCGCAGTGGTGGCGAGCATGCTGCCGTGGCTGCTGGCGCACTGGGGCGTCAGCAATACCGCGGGGCCCGGAGAGGTGCCGGCGACGGTGCGCTACGCGTTCTATGTCGGCGGCGCGGTGCTGTTCCTGTCCATCGGCTGGACCGTGCTGCGCACCCGCGAGTATCCGCCCGAAGATCTGCATGGCAGCGCCGTCGTCACCGCAGATGCAGCGGTGCAACCGCGCCGTGTCGATGGCGCCGCTGCGCTGTGGTGCGCGGTGGGCATCGCCGGCGCGGCGGCCATCGCCTGGTGCCGCGGCGACCGCATGCTGTACGTGCTGGCCGGCCTGTGCATCGCTTACGGCGTGCTGCAGGGCGTCGCGCCGCGCCTGCGTCGCGGACACATGCTGGCGGCGATCGTCTGCGATCTGCAGACCATGCCGCGGGCGATGCGGCGCCTGGCCGGGGTGCAGTTCTTCTCCTGGTTCGCGTTGTTCGCGATGTGGATCAACACCACCGCTGCGGTCACCCAGACCCACTACGGTACCCAGGACGTCACCTCGGCCGCCTACAACGAGGGCGCCAACTGGGTCGGTGTGCTGTTCGCCGCCTACAACGGCTTCGCCGCACTGGCCGCGATCGCCATTCCGCTGCTGGTGCGCGCCTGCGGGCTGCGCATGAGCCATCTGCTCAACCTGTGCCTGGGCGCGGTCGGCCTGCTGTCGTTTCTGTGGATCCGGGATCCGCAGTGGCTGCTGCTGTCGATGGTCGGGGTGGGCTTCGCCTGGGCGTCGATCCTGTCGTTGCCGTATGCGCTGCTGTCGGACAGCGTGCCGGCGGCGAAGATGGGCGTGTACATGGGCATCTTCAATTTTTTCATCGTGATCCCGCAGTTGGTCGCGGTCAGCGTGCTGGGCTTCGTGCTCACGCACTGGCTCGGCGGCCGGCCGCTGTACGCGCTGGCGATCGGCGGCGGCAGCCTGCTGGTGGCGGCGCTGTGCGTGCTGTGGGTGCCGTCGGATTCGGGAGCGAACGCATGATCGATCGGATGTCGCTGTTGGCGCTGGCCCTGCTGGGCGCCTGCGCTGGGTCGGCGCAGGCCCAGGCGCCGGCGCAGGAAGAGTACTACGGCACGCTGGAGCCGTTCGCCAGCGAGGCGGTGTACTTCGTGGTCACCGATCGCTTCGTCAACGGCGATCCCGGCAACGATCACCGCGACCAGGGCGGCGCGCATCGCACCTTCGACATCCCGATCCCGGCGCCGCCGGGCGAGAGCGACAACATCGGCTACCTCGGCGGCGACTTCAAGGGCGTGGTCGACAACGCCGGCTACATCCGCGACCTGGGCTTCGGCGCGGTGTGGATCACGCCGATCGTCGACAACCCGGACGAGGCCTTCACCGGCGGCAAGCCGATCACCTGGGGCAGCTCGCTGAGCGACCGTGGCAAGACCGGTTACCACGGCTACTGGGGCGTCAATTTCTACAAGCTCGACGAGCATCTGCCGAGCCCGGGCCTGGATTTCGCCGGCTTCACCCAGGCCATGCACGCGCAGCAGCTGAAGGTGGTGCTGGACATTGTCGGCAATCACGGCTCGCCGGCCTGGACCATGCCCAAGCGGCAGCCGATGTTCGGCCAGGTCTTCGACCGCGACGGCAAACTGATCGCCGATCACCAGAACCTGCCGCCGTCCAAGCTGGACCCGGCGCACAATCCGCTGCACGCGTTCTACAACACCGGCGGCAACCTGGCGCAGTTGTCCGATTTCAACGAGCGCAACCCGGCGGTGATGGAGTATCTGGTCGGCGCCTATTCGCAGTGGCTGGGGCAGGGCGCCGATGCGTTCCGCATCGACACCATCGGCTGGATGCCCGACAGCTTCTGGCACGAGTTCGTGCGCCGCATCCGCGCGCAGCGCCCCGGCATGTTCATGTTCGGCGAGGACTTCGACTACAACGCGCACAAGATCGCCAGCCACACCTGGGCCAGCAACGCGGGCGTCAGCGTGCTGGATTTCCCGCTCAAGCAGGCACTGGCGGCGACGTTCGGCCATGCCCAGCGCGGCTACGAGACGCTGCAGCCGGCGCTGTATCTGGAACGCGGCCCGTACGCCAATCCGTACGAGCTGATGACCTTCTACGACAACCACGACATGGCGCGGCTGGACGCCAGCGACGCCGGCTTCATCGACGCGCACAACTGGCTGTTCACCGCGCGCGGCATCCCGGTGATCTACTACGGCTCGGAGACCGGCTTCATGCGCGGGCGCGCCGAGCATGCCGGCAACCGCAACTACTTCGGCCAGGCGCGGGTGAACGCGGCGCCGAGCAGTCCGATCTTCACGCCGCTGCGACGCATCGCCACGCTGCGCCAGCGCAGCCCGGCGCTGCAGCGCGGCCTGCAGCTCAATCTGCAGCTGTCCGGCGACGAGGCGGTGTTCTACCGGGTGTTCCAGCATGCGGGCAGCACTCAGACCGCGCTGGTGCTGCTGAACAAGAGCGACGCGCCGCGCACGCTGGAAGTGCGCCGCTATCTGCAGCCCGGCACCTGGCACGACGGCTTCGACGGCAGCGCCACCGAGGTGACCGATGCGCTGCGCGCCGAGGTGCCGGCACATGGCGTGCGCGTGTTCCTGTCCGATGCGCCGATCGTGCGCCCGGACCTGCGCGCGCGGCTGCGCTGGCTGATGGCGGCCAAGGACGGCGTCGCGCCGACGCCGTAAACGCGGTGCTGCCGGTCGGCGTCAGCGCCGGCCGTCGGCGCGTCGGCGCCCGAGCAGGGCTCAGTTGCGCAGCAGCGACGAGCCGCGCAGCGCCAGCGTCACCGGCAGGGTGCGGCTGCTCACCGGCTGCCCGGCGATCTGCGCCAGCAGGGTGTCCACCAGCACCGCGCCGGCCAGCTTGGTGTCTTGCTGCACCGTCGACAGCGCCGGATCGACGCTGGCCGCCACCGGGATATCGTCGAAGCCGGCCAGGGCCACGTCCTCGGGCACGCGCAGGCCGTGCTCGCGCAAGGCCTTCAGCGCGCCGATGGCGATCAGGTCGCTGGCGGCAAAGAGCGCATCGAAGCGCTCGCCTCGGCCGAGCAGGGCCAGCGCCGCCTCGTAGCCGGACTGCTCGGTGGTGATCGCATCGACCTGTAGCGCCGGCGTGGCCTCGGCGCCGGCCGCGCGCAGCGCCTGCAGGTGGCCGCGGTAGCGTTCCAGGAATTCGGGGTAATGGTTGGAGGCGTCGCCGAGGAAGGCGATGCGGCGGCGGCCCTGCGCCAGCAGGTGCGCGGTGATGTCGTGGCCGCCCTGGAAGTTGTCGCTGCCGATCGACACCCCCGGCTGCCCGGGCAGCACCGCACCCCAGCGCACGAAGTGCGTGCCCTGGTCGACCAGGTGCTGCAGCCGTTGCTGCGCCTGCAGGTAGTCGCCATAGCCGAGCAGGATCAGCCCGTCGGCCTTCTGGCTGTCGCCATAGTCGGCACGCCAGTTGTCCGACAACTGCTGGAACGACACCAGCAGGTCGTAACCATGGCGGGCGCAGGCGCGGGTGATCGAGCCCAGCATCGAGTGGAAGAACGGGTTGATCAGCGAGTCGTCGGTGGTCGGGTCTTCGAAGAACAGCAGCGCCAGGGTGCCGGCATTGCGCAGGCGCAGGCTGGAGGCGTGCTTGTCGACCTTGTAGTTCAGCTCGCGCGCGATCGCCAGGATCTTGCGCCGGGTCTGCTCGTTGACCGCCGGACTGCCGCGCAGCGCGCGCGAGACCGTGGGTTGCGACACGCCTGCCAGATAGGCGATGTCCAGCGATGTGGCCTTGCCTTTGATGACGGCGCGTCCGGGTGCGGGGAAAACGTCGGCGAAGCATGCCATGGCGGCTGTCGTAGCTCTTGCTGCGCTGCAGCGAGGATGGCGGCAGCGCCTCGTCTTCGAGGGCCTTACGTGGTTACCAAAAGGTATCGTTTTGAGAAAGAGTGGTTTACCATTTTCCCAATAACCTGATCCGGACATGGGTGGCCCGCGGCAACGCCGGCCGAGCGTGCGACATGAGCACTACCACCGCCCTCGCTTGAGTTCCCGCCCAAGGCTGTCCGAGCAGGCGCCCTTGTGGCGCCTTCTTTCTGTCCCGCGCCCAGACTGGCCTGCCGCCGAGGTGACGCGGACGCCATCCCCCCAGTTTCCCTTTCCGCCGACTCCCATGATCACGATCACGCTCCCCGACGGCAGCCGCCGCGAATTCGAACACCCCGTCAGCCCCATGGACGTGGCCCAGTCCATCGGCCCCGGCCTGGCCAAGGCGACCATCGCCGGCCAGGTCGACGGCCGCCTGGTCGATGCCTGCGACCTCATCGACCACGACGCCAGTCTGCGCTTGATCACCGCCAAGGACGCCGAGGGCGTGGAGATCATCCGCCACTCCTGCGCGCACCTGGTCGGCCACGCGGTCAAGCAGCTGTATCCCGAGGTCAAGATGGTGATCGGCCCGGTCATCGCCGAGGGCTTCTACTACGACATCTACAGCGAGCGCCCGTTCACCCCCGAGGACATGGCGGCGATCGAGAAGCGCATGCAGGAGCTGATCGCGCAGGACTACGACGTGATCAAGAAGGTCACCCCGCGCGCCGAGGTCATCGAGCTGTTCAAGCAGCGCGGCGAGGACTACAAGCTGCGCCTGATCGAGGACATGCCCGACGACGTCACCGCGATGGGCCTGTACTACCATCAGGAATACGTGGACATGTGCCGCGGCCCGCACGTGCCGAACACGCGTTTTCTCAAGGCCTTCAAGCTGACCCGCATCTCCGGCGCCTACTGGCGCGGCGACGCCAAGAACGAGCAGCTGCAGCGCATCTACGGCACCGCCTGGGCTGACAAGAAGCAGCTCGAGGCCTACATCCTGCGCATGGAGGAGGCCGACAAGCGCGACCACCGCAAGATCGGCAAGCAGCAGGACCTGTTCCACCTGCAGGAAGAGGGCCCGGGCCTGGTGTTCTGGCACCCCAAGGGCTGGTCGATCTGGCAGGTGGTCGAGCAGTACATGCGCAAGGTCTACCGCGACAGCGGCTACGGCGAGGTGCGCTGCCCGCAGATCCTGGACGTGTCGCTGTGGCAGAAGTCCGGCCACTGGGACAACTACCAGGACAACATGTTCTTCACCGAGTCGGAGAAGCGCACCTACGCGGTGAAGCCGATGAACTGCCCCGGCCACGTGCAGGTGTTCAACCAGGGCCTGCACAGCTACCGCGACCTGCCGATCCGCTACGGCGAGTTCGGCGCCTGCCATCGCAACGAGCCGTCCGGCGCGCTGCACGGCATCCTGCGCGTGCGCGGTTTCACCCAGGACGACGGCCACATCTTCTGCACCGAGCAGCAGATCGAGGCCGAGGTCACCGCCTTCCACCAGCAGGCGCTGAAGGTGTACGGCGACTTCGGTTTCGACGACATCCAGATCAAGATCGCCTTGCGCCCGGAAAAGCGCCTCGGCGACGACGCCACCTGGGACAAGGCCGAGGCCGCCCTGCGCGCCGCGCTCGGCGCCTGCGGCGTGGAGTGGCAGGAGCTGCCGGGCGAGGGCGCCTTCTACGGCCCGAAGATCGAGTACCACCTCAAGGACGCGATCGGCCGCACCTGGCAGCTCGGCACCATGCAGGTGGATTTCATGATGCCCGGCCGCCTCGGCGCCGAGTACGTGGACGAGCACAGCCAGAAGAAGCATCCGGTCATGCTGCACCGGGCCATCGTCGGGTCGATGGAGCGGTTCATCGGCATCCTGATCGAGCATCACGCCGGCATGTTCCCGGCCTGGCTGGCGCCGGTGCAGGCCGTGGTCATGAACATCACGGACGCACAGGCAGACTATGTAGACAACGTGCGGAAACTCCTTGCAAATCAAGGCTTCCGCATCGAGGCCGATTTGCGGAACGAAAAAATCGGTTATAAGATTCGCGAACACACGCTGCAGCGGGTGCCGTACCTGTTGGTCGCGGGCGACCGCGAGACGGAAAACGGCGCGATTGCGGTCCGTACGCGATCGGGGGAGGATCTGGGCACCATGTCGGTCGCCGCCTTCGCCGAACGGCTGCGCGCCGAGCAGTTGGCGTGACACCACCCTGGTGCGGACGGAGCTTCCGTCCGCGCCAGTCCGATTCCCCTGGGAGATTGCAACATCAGTACCCCTGACAACAAACAGAACCGCAAGAACCAAGAGATCCGCGTGCCGCGCGTGCGCGTGATCGGCGCGGACGGCGAGATGGTCGGCGTGTTGACCCGCGACGAAGCGCTGGCGCTGGCCGAAGAGGATGGACTCGATCTGGTCGAGATCCAGCCGCAGGCCGATCCGCCGGTCTGCAAGATCATGGACTTCGGCAAGTTCAAGTTCGAGCAGCAGAAAAAGGCCAACGAAGCCAAGAAGAAGACCAAGCAGGTCGAGATCAAGGAAATCAAGTTCCGTCCGGTCACCGACGAAGGCGATTACCAGATCAAGCTGCGCAACATGCGCCGTTTCATCGAGGAAGGCGACAAGGTCAAGGTCAATATCCGTTTCCGCGGCCGCGAGATGAGCCATCAGGAGCTCGGTCGCGAAATGGCCGCGCGGATCGAGGCGGATCTGGGCGAAGACATCGTCATCGAATCGCGTCCGCGCCTGGAAGGCCGGCAGATGGTGATGATGATCGCGCCGAAGAAGCGCTGACCCAGGCCAGGATCGCGCCCCGCCCCGTGCGGGCGCGCGGCCGCACGGGCGCCAACGGCGCCCACCGGCATGGTCATCCCGCGTTTTTTGCCCCGGCGCAGGCTGCGTGGTGGTGCCGTGCGCGCCGTTTTCGATTCCCTAGTCCCCATTCTCGATTCCCGGCGCGCCAGTGCGCGCCCACCCGAACCGCATGATTTGCAAGGCATTCCAAGCCCTGGCATAATGCGCGGCCCAGTTCATCGGGTTTGCCGCTCGCGCGGCAATAGGACCCGCCCGGATCCTCAGTGGATCAAGGGCTTACAAGCAGGTAAGGGCACGGACGGAAAGTGTGGCGCAGCCACCGCCCTGACCAGTGACAAAACACCATCAAGGACATTGCAATGCCCAAGATCAAGACCAACCGGGCGGCGGCCAAGCGTTTCCGCAAGACCGCCTCCGGCAAGTACAAGGCCGGCCACGCCAACCGTAGCCACATCCTCACCAAGAAAGCGACCAAGCGGAAGCGCAACCTGCGGCAGACGAACCACGTCCGTGCCGAGGACGCAGGCCGTCTGGACCGTATGCTTCCCTACCTCTGAGGACTGAACCATGGCTCGAGTCAAGCGTGGCGTCCAGGCGCGCCGTCGTCACAAGAAAGTTCTGAACCTCGCCAAGGGCTACTACAACGCCCGTCGCAAGGTCTTCCGCGTCGCCAAGCAGGCGGTGATCAAGGCGCAGCAGTACGCCTACATCGGCCGCAAGCAGAAGAAGCGCAATTTCCGTTCGCTGTGGATCACCCGCATCAATGCGGCGGCCCGCATCAACGGCATGAGCTACAGCCGTTTCATGAACGGCCTGCTCAAGGCCGGCATCACCCTCGACCGCAAGGTGCTGGCGGACATCGCCGTGCACGACGCGCAGGGCTTTGCCGCCCTGGCGGAGAAGGCGAAGGGCGCGCTGGCGGCATAAGTTTGCGAGTCCCTGCAGAAACCCGTGCGTCCACGTGCGGGGTTTCGGCGGGAGCCATCGCAGGCATGCAGGGGAAGGGCGCAAGTCCTTCCCCTTTTGCGTTTTTGGGCGTCCCGATGCGGGGCGCCTGCCGGGTAGGTGAGGTCCCGCATCGGCGGGACACGGTGGCCACGGTTCGGCCGGAGCAGTGAGGCGCGAGTGCAATGAGTGAGATCGATTCCCTGAGCGGGCAGGCGCTGGCGGATATCGCCGCGGCGCAGAGTCCGGAGGCGCTGGAGCAACTGCGGGTCGCGCTGCTCGGCAAGAGCGGCAGCATCACCGCCCAGCTCAAGCAGCTCGGCGCGCTGGCGCCGGAGCAGCGCAAGCTGGCCGGCGAGGCGATCAACCGCGCGCGCGACACGGTGTCCGCCGCGCTGGCCGAGCGCCGCACGCTGCTGGAGACCGCGGCGCTGGACGCGCGCCTGGCCGCCGAGCGCATCGACGTGACCCTGCCGGGCCGGCGCGGCGAACGCGGCGGGCTGCATCCGGTCACCCGTACCCTGGAGCGCATCACCGAGATCTTCGCGCGGCTGGGCTACGAGCTGTCCGACGGCCCCGAGATCGAGGACGACTGGCACAACTTCGAGGCGTTGAATTTCCCGCCGCACCACCCGGCGCGGGCGATGCACGACACCTTCTATTTCGGCGACGGCCGCCTGCTGCGCACCCACACCTCGGGCGTGCAGGTGCGCTACATGGGGGAACATGCGCCGCCGCTGCGCATGATCGCCGCCGGCAAGGTCTACCGCAGCGACAGCGACCAGACCCATTCGCCGATGTTCCACCAGGTCGAAGGCCTGCTGGTCGACGAGCACGCGACCTTCGCCGACCTCAAGGGCACTCTGGCCGAGTTCGTGCGCGCGTTCTTCGAGCGCGATTTCCAGATGCGCTTCCGTCCCAGCTACTTCCCCTTCGTCGAGCCCGGCGCCGAGGTCGACATCGCCTGGCAGCAGCCCGACGGCAGCACCCGCTGGCTGGAAGTGCTCGGCTGCGGCATGGTCCACCCGAACGTGCTGCGCAACGTCGGCATCGACCCGGAGCGCTACACCGGCTTCGCCTTCGGCATGGGCGTGGAGCGCTTCGCGATGCTCCGCTACGGCGTCAACGACCTGCGCGCCTTCTTCGAGAACGACGTGCGGTTCCTGCGGCAGTTTGCTTGAGGCTGGGAGTCGGGAAGCGGGAATCGGGAATGGGCAAAGCAACGCAAAGGCTCGTTTCCCCTCTCCGTTTCCGTTCCTAGTAGACCGCGTCTTCGATTCCCCATTCTCCATTCCCGATTCCCGGCCCTTCCATGAAATTCAGCGAAAACTGGCTGCGCAGCCACGTTCCGACCCAGGCCACGCGTGAGCAGCTCACGGCGACCCTGACCGCCATCGGCCTGGAGGTCGAGGAGGTCGTGCCGCTCGGCGACGGCCTGCAACAGGTGGTGGTGGCGCGGATCGTCGAGGCTGCGCCGCATCCCGAGGCCGACCGGCTGCAGGTGTGCCGGGTCGATGCCGGGCAGGGCGAATTGCTGCAGATCGTCTGCGGCGCGCCCAATGCGCGCGCGGGCCTGGTTGCGCCGCTGGCGCTGGTCGGCGCGCAGGTCGGCGGCATCGCGATCAAGCCGGCCAAGCTGCGCGGCGTCGCGTCCAACGGCATGCTGTGCTCGGCCAAGGAGCTGGGCCTGGACAGCGACGCGTCCGGCCTGTTCGAACTGCCCGACGATGCGCCGATCGGCCAGGCGCTGATCGAGTATCTGGGCCTGCCCGACGCCAGCATCGAGATCAAGCTCACGCCCAACCGCGCCGACTGCTTTGGCGTGCGCGGCATCGCCTACGACGTGGCCGCGGCCTGCGGCAGCGACGTGCTGCCGCTGGCGGTGACGCCGGCGGCGGTGAGCAGCGAGCGCACGCTGGCGGTGACGCTGGATGCGGGCGCCGATGCGCCGCGTTATTGCGGCCGCGTGGTCGAGGACCTGGATCCGGCGGCGAAGACGCCGCTGTGGATGGCCGAACGCCTGCGCCGCAGCGGCGTGCGTCCGCTGTCGCTGCTGGTGGACATCACCCAGTACGTGATGCTGGAACTGGGCCAGCCGATGCATGCCTTCGACCTGGACACCTTGCAGGGCCCGGTCGGCGTGCGCCACGCGCGCGACGGCGAGACCCTGACCCTGCTCGATGGCCGCGAGGCCGTGCTGGATCCGGCGTTCCTGCTGATCACCGATGCCGATCGGCCGGTGGCGCTGGCAGGCCTGATGGGCGGCCACGCCACCCGCGTGACCGAGACCACCTGCCACGTGTTCCTGGAGGCCGCGCATTTCGCGCCGGCCGCGATCATGGGCCGCGGGCGCAAGCTCGGCCTGCACACCGATGCCGGTCACCGCTTCGAGCGCGGCGTGGATCCGGCGCTGCCGCGGCAGGCGCTGGAGCTGGCCACGCGGCTGGTGCTGGAGCTGGCCGGCGGGCGCGCCGGCCCGGTGGTCGAGGCCGCCTTGCCCGAATTCCTGCCGGCGCCGGCACCGATCGCGCTGCGCCGCGCGCGCATCCTGCGCGTGCTCGGCATCGAGATCGCCGACGCCGACGTGGAGCGCATCCTGCGCGCGCTGGGCATGGACGTGGTCGCCTCGGCCGACGGCTGGCAAGTCACCGCGCCGAGCCGCCGCTTCGACGTCGCCATCGAAGAGGATCTGATCGAGGAGCTGGCGCGCATCCACGGCTACGACCGCCTGCCGACCACCTTGCCCGGCGGAGCCACGCGCATCGCCATGGACAGCGAGACCCAGCTGGACGAGCGCAGCGTGCGCCGGCAGTTGCTGGCGCGCGATCTGCTGGAAACCATCAACTACGCCTTCGTCGATGCCGCGCTGCTGGACCAGTGGGGCCTGCACGACGGGCGCGTGGCCCTGGCCAATCCGCTCAGTGCCGAACTGGCGGTGATGCGTCCGTCGCTGCTGCCGGGGCTGGTCGCCGCGCTGGGCCGCAACGCCGCGCGCCAGGCCGTGCGCGTGCGCCTGTTCGAGCTGGGCAAGGTGTTCGCCGCGGCGGCGGAAGCCGGCGCCGCGCCGACCGAAACCCAGCGGGTGGCGGCGGCGGTGTGCGGCGATGCCGACGCCCTGCAATGGGGCCTGCCGGCGCGCAAGGTCGATTTCCACGACCTCAAGGGCGACCTGGACGCCTTGGCCGCGGCCTCCGGCGCACGCCTGGACTACCGGCCGTCGGCGCACCCGTTCGCGCATCCGACCCGGTCGGCCGACGTCTATCGCGACGACGTGCGGATCGGCTGGATCGGCCAACTGCACCCGCGGCTGCTGCAGGCGATGCAGATCGACGTCGATGTGCTGGCGTTCGAGCTGGACCTGGCGCCGCTGGCCGCGCGTGCCCTGCCGCGCGCCGCCGAGCTGTCGCGGTTCCCGTCGGTGCGTCGCGACCTGGCGGTGGTGGTGCCGGACGCGGTGAGTTGGGCGGCGCTGGCGCGCAGCGTGCGCGCGGCGGTGGGGCCCTTGCTGCGCGAGGTCGTGCTGTTCGACCGCTATGTCGGCGCGGGGGTCGAGGCTGGTTGCAAGAGTCTCGCTATGGGCTTGATTTTGCAGGACAACACGCGCACTCTGACAGACCGCGACGTGGAGGCGGTGGTCGCCGATGCGGTGGCCGCGCTGGCGCGGGAACACGACGCGCGGATGCGTGGTTGAGAAGGACAGGGGATAGCAGGGCGATGGCGTTGACCAAAGCGGAAATGGCCGAGCGGTTGTTCGACGAAGTCGGGCTGAACAAGCGCGAGGCCAAGGAATTCGTCGATGCGTTCTTCGACGTGCTGCGCGATGCGCTCGAGCAGGGGCGGCAGGTGAAGCTGTCCGGTTTCGGCAACTTCGACCTGCGCCGCAAGAACCAACGGCCCGGCCGCAATCCCAAGACCGGCGAAGAGATCCCGATTTCGGCGCGGACGGTGGTGACCTTCCGCCCCGGACAGAAGCTCAAGGAGCGAGTGGAGGCTTATGCTGGACCCGGGCAGTAACCGCGAACTTCCGCCGATTCCGGCCAAGCGCTACTTCACCATCGGTGAGGTCAGCGAGCTGTGCGACGTCAAGCCGCATGTGCTGCGCTATTGGGAGACCGAATTCCCCAGCCTGGAACCGGTCAAGCGGCGCGGCAACCGGCGCTACTACCAGCGCCACGACGTGCTGATGGTGCGGCAGATCCGCAGCCTGCTGTACGAACAGGGCTACACCATCGGCGGCGCGCGCCTGCGCCTGGAAGGCGAGGGTGCCCGCCAGGAATCGGCGCTGAGCAACCAGATCATCAAGCAGGTGCGGCAGGAGCTGGAAGAAGTCCTGCAGTTGCTGCGGCGGTGAGCCATGGCGGCGCTGCTGCCGCTAGGAATGGCCGCGGCAAACCCGCTATAATCGCCAGCTCGCCGCAAGGCGGGTCCGCCTTGACGGCGGAGACGCAACACACCGGGGTATAGCGCAGCCTGGTAGCGCACTAGTCTGGGGGACTAGTGGTCGTCGGTTCGAATCCGGCTACCCCGACCATCTTTCGAAGGCCCATGTCTGCGACATGGGCCTTTTTGTTTGGGCGCGTCGGATCGGCGGCGCGCGTGCGGCCGGTGTCGGCAATGGGCTGCCTGCCGGGATGGCAACGCGTGTCGGTATCGCGACATAGGGCGATCTGTATCGGCGCAGAGAGGCTGGCGCGTCGCCGTAGACAAAATGCGCGGGATTGCGCTGTCCCGCGACGAGGTCGTCGCCCCACCAGAGCGGAAAGCCCCATGGGAACTGGGAGCTGCGCAGCGTCAATGCCTTGACATTGATCACGTTAACATCGCGTCGATGGAACGTTCACGGGTCCTTGCTACGCTGAATAGCCGGACATGTAGTTGAACCCTCACGTTACTGCGTCAAAAAAATGTCGGGTAACGCCTTGGTGGCGGCAGATGCCTGTGCCATAGTGCGTTGCAACACGAAGCTTCGCTGTTGGCCAGGGCCGTTCGTCCCAGGTAGGAATTGACACCGTAATCATCCTCCGACCGGGAACGGAACCCTGGCCGGCTGGGGGAGTGCGGCGCTTCGAAAACCAATCGACAGAGGGCATCAGCATCGCGCATGGGTAAACTTTCCGTGACCTTCCAATGGGCGCTTGCCCTGTTCTGCCTGGGGCTGCTGTCCGCATGCAGCAGCGGGCCGGCGATGCGTACCGACCTGCCGGCGGGCGATCCGCTTGCCGCTTCAATGGGCAAGCCGGAATACCTGCTCGGCCCGGGCGACCTGCTGACGGTCAAGGTGTTCCAGGTCGACGATCTGGAACGGCAGGTGCGGGTCGACAACGAGGGCCGCATCTCGCTGCCGCTGATCGGCGACGTGAAGGCCGCCGGCTCCAGCGTCAATGGGCTGCAGAAGGAGATCGCCGACCGCTACCGCAACGGCTATCTGCAGAACCCGCAGGTGTCGGTGCTGGTCGACGAGTTCACCGGCAACCGGGTCACGGTCACCGGCGCGGTCAGCGAGCCGGGCATCTATCCCATCCAGGGCTCCGCGCTGACCCTGCAGCAGGCACTGTCGCTGGGCAAGGGCGTCAGCGACGTGGCCAGCCGCGGCAATGTGGTGGTGTTCCGCACCGTCGGTGGACAGAAGATGCTGGCGCGTTTCGATCTGCGCGAGATCCAGAAGGGCGCCGCGCCGGATCCGGCGATCTACGGCGGCGACATCGTGGTGGTGTACCGCTCCGATGCGCTGGTACTGCTGCGCACCGTGGTGCAGCTGACCCCGTTCGTGATGGTCTGGAGGGCCTACCGATGAGCGCCTCCACCTTGCCTCCCGCTTCCGCGCCGCGCCCGCGTCCTGTGGGTGCCCCGCTGAGCCCGGCCGACATCGGCCTGCTGGATTACTGGAATGCGCTGTACCGGCAGCGTTGGCTGATCATCGGCATCACCGGGGCAGTCGTCCTGCTGGCGTTGCTGGTCCTCCTGCTGATGACGCCGAAGTACCGCGCCACCAGCGTGCTGCAGATCGAGCGCGAATCGCTCAACGTCGCCAATGTCGCCAACCTGATGCCGGTGGAATCGCCGCAGGATCGCGACTTCTACCAGACGCAGTACGAACTGCTCGGCAGCCGGTCGCTGGCGCGGCAGGTGATTCGCGAGGCCAAGCTGACCGAGGCGCCGGCGTTCAAGCCGCTGGTCGATGAAGCCCTGGAGAAGCTGCAGGACAACGGCGACGGGCGTGCGCCGACGCCGCAGGCGCGTGCCGCCGCGGCGGAGAACGCGCTGGTCGGTCCGGTGCTGGACGCCTTGACCATCGAGCCGGTGCGCGACTCGCGCCTGGTGCGGATCAACTTCGATTCGCCCGACCGCGTGCTGGCCACGCGCGTGGCCAACACCTACGCCAAGATGTTCATCGCCTCGACCCAGGAACGCCGCCTGCAGGCGTCCTCGTTCGCCGCGCGCTACCTGTCCGAACGCCTGGCGCAGCTGCGCGACAAGGTCGAGGAGTCGGAGAAGAACGCGGTCGACTATTCCAGCCAGGAACAGATCGTGTCGATGGGCGAGGACAAGCCCTCGCTGCCGACGCAGAACATGAGCGAACTGAATGTGCGCCTGGCCGCGGCGCAGGATGCGCGGATCAAGGCCGAGGCGGCCTGGCGCCAGGCCGGCATCGGCGACGGCATGGGCCTGCCGCAGGTGGTCAGCAACCCGTTGATCCAGAATCTGCGCGCCGAGCAGGCCAAGATGACCGCCGACTACCAGCAGAAGCTGGCGACGTTCCAGCCCGGCTACCCGGAGATGCAGCGCCTGCAGAACCAGATCGCCGAGACCAAGCGCCAGATCGCCGACGAGGTCGCCAATATCCGCAGCGCGCTGAAGAACGACTACGAGTCGGCGCGTCAGCAGGAAACCTTGCTGGCCGACCGCATCGCCGCGCTGAAGAACGACGAACTGGACCTGCAGACCCGCAGCATCCGCTACACCATGCTGCGCCGCGAGGCCGACACCAACCGCCAGCTCTACGACGCGCTGCTGCAGCGCTACAAGGAGATCGGCGTGGTCGGCAACGTGGGCACCAACAACATTTCGATCGTCGACCGCGCCGATGTGCCGGGCAAGCCGAGTTCGCCGAAGAAGCTGCTCGGCCTGGCGCTGGCCTTCGTGTTCGGCCTGTTCCTGGCGGTGGCGGTGGCGCTGGTGCGCTACTTCATCCGCGAGGCCGAAGCCGCGGCGGCGGCCTCGGCGTGATGTCGCGGTGTCATGGCGCGCCGCACCGCGCGAGGCGCGGGTGCGTGCCGCACCGCACACAACGGCATCGGTTCGACGCACAGTCTTCAGTGAGGTGATACGTGGTTCAGCTAGGCAATGAGGTGCTCCATTATTTTCCAGCGCGGTTGTACGAAGACGTTGTTCTGTTGAAGTAATCACGGGCTGCCGTGGACCTGGGGTCGGCGAGGGAGGCGCCGCAGCGGTCCACAGGCAGGCGAAATCGAGGCCCGGCGGCGTCGCATGTTCCCCCGCATGCCGATCGACCGGGTTTGGATAGGAATCCCGATCATGCTTTTGGCAGACCTGAGTAGCGCCACCTATACGACCTCCTCGCCGCGCATGTTGTCCAAGTACGCGGCCGCGGCAGACATCCTGTTGCGCGTGTCCGACCTGACCGTCATGGTCGGCGGCGCGTTGCTCACCCACCGGTTGCTGTTCGGCACCTGGATGCCGGAACCGGCCTACCGGGTGGCGATTGGCACCACCCTGCTGTACGCGGTGATCTGCTTCGCGCTGTTCCCGCTGTACCGCAGCTGGCGCGGGCGCGGCCTGTTGCGCGAGATGATGGTGTTGAGCCTGGCCTGTGGCGGTGTGTTCGCCCTGTTCGCCATGCATGCCTTCGTGGTGCAGTTCGGCCAGCAGGTCTCGCGGCTGTGGATCGGCACCTGGTTCGTCACCAGCCTGGCGACGCTGCTGCTCTCGCGCACCCTGGTGCGCGGCGTGCTCAACCGGCTGCGCTCGGAAGGCGTGGACGTGCAGCGCGTGGTCGTGGTTGGCCTGCGCCATCCGGTGGTGAAGATCCACAACTACCTGAGCCGCAATCCCTGGGTGGGCATGCAGGTGGTGGGCTACTTCAGCAGCGACTACGACCTGTCGGTGGCCGACCATCCGCAGAAGCTGCAGTGCCTGGGCGAGGGCACCGCCGACGCGCTGATCGACTACCTCGACGACCACCAGGTCGAGCAGGTGTGGATCTCGTTGCCGTTGGGCGAACGCGACCATATCAAGCAGCTGCTGCAGCGCATGGACCGCTATCCGATCCAGGTCCGGCTGATTCCCGATCTGTTCGACTTCGGCATGCTCAACCAGTCCGGCGACCAGATCGGCAACGTACCGGTGATCAACCTGCGCCAGGGCGGGGTGGACCGCAACACCTACTTCGTGGTTGCCAAGGCGCTGCAGGACAAGCTGGTGGCCCTGGCCGCACTGGCCGTGCTGTGGCCGCTGATGCTGGCGATCGCGGTGGGCGTGAAGCTGAGCTCGCCGGGTCCGGTGTTCTTTCGCCAGCGCCGCCACGGCCTGGGCGGGCGCGAGTTCTACATGTACAAGTTCCGCTCCATGCGTGTGCAGCAGGAGCCCAGCGACGTGGTGGTGCAGGCCACGCGCGGCGACAGCCGGGTGACCCGTTTCGGTGCGTTCCTGCGCCGCACCAGCCTGGACGAACTGCCGCAGCTGTTCAACGTGCTCGGCGGCAGCATGTCTGTGGTGGGGCCGCGTCCGCACGCGGCGCAGCACAACACCCACTACGAAAAGCTGATCCACCATTACATGCAGCGGCACTACGTCAAGCCGGGCATCACCGGCTGGGCGCAGGTCAACGGCTTCCGCGGCGAGACGCCGGAACTGCGCACGATGAAGAAGCGCATCCAGTACGACCTGGACTACATCCGCCGCTGGTCGTTGTGGCTGGACACGCGGATCATCGTGCTGACCGCGTTCAAGGTGCTCGGGCAGAAGACCGCCTACTGATGCGCCCGATGCGTTTTCTTCCCGCCGACCGTGTACAGCGCCGGCGCCGCCTCCGCGTCGCCGTCGTTCCCGTGCTGCCTGCGTCGAATGACGTGGCGCGCGACACGTTTCTGCCGCGCGTGACGGCAGCCGATGGCCGCGTTGGCGTGCAACGCGCCGCCGCCGCAGCGAGGTGCGCATGCTGAGCGTGCCGGACATGCCGCTGCGCGAGCAGCGCCGCAACCTGCTGATCGAGCTGGTGCTGCTGTTCGCCGTCGGCTACAACTTCGTGCTGGCGGTGATCAACGCCAAGGTGTTCCGGGTCAGCCCGGCGATGACCTACGCGGTGGAACTGGCGGTCTATGCGGCCTGTTTCCTGCTAGGTATGCGCGCGCTGGACCGCAAGCGCATGGCGATGGTGTTCACCGGCATCGCGCTGCTGGCGCTGCTGATGCTGGTGCGCCTGTTCATGGCCTGGACGCTGGATCCGAAGTTCTTCCGCGATGCGCTGATCCCGTTCGCCTTCCTGCTGCTCGGCGCGGCCTACACCGGCTCGCTGCCGCGCATGTTCGTACGCATGGCGCTGCTGGTGTCGCTGGTGGCGGTGTTCGAACTGGCGCTGCCCAAGGTTTACGGCGACGTGGTCAACCCCAAGAGCTATTTCGTCAACGCGCGCGGCGCCAGCGCGTCGAGCTTCTGGAATCAGGACAGCAACCTGTTCGTCAGTGCGACACGCCCGGGCGCGCGCAATTTCCTGCCGTCGTCGAACCTGCCGCGCGCCTCCTCGGTATTCATCGAGCCGGTGACGATGGGCAACTTCATCATCTTCTTCACCGCGATCCTGCTGACGTTCTGGCGCTGGATGCGGCCGCTGGCGATCGTCGCCTCGGTGGCGATGATCGGCTTCCTGATCGTGGCCTCGGACGGGCGCCTAGCCGCCGGTACCTGCGTGATGATGGCGCTGTTGAGTCCGTTGCTGCTGCGCATGGACCAGCGCCTGGGCTTCTTGATCTTCTTCGCGGTGATGGGCGGAGCGTGGCTGCTGGTGTGGGCCTCCGGCATTCAGAGCTACGAGGACACCACGTTGGGCCGGGTGTTCTTCACCGTCGATTCGATCCGCAGGATGAGCGCCGATGCGTGGATGGGGCTGGACGTGGACCAGCCGTACCGCTACTTCGACAGCGGCATCGCCTACTTCATCTCCTCGCAGTCTGTGCTGCTGGTGCTGGCGTTCCTGCTGGCGTACTCGTTCGCGATGCTGATGCGCACCATCGAAGGGCAGCTGTTCAAGAACCTGCTGATCTTCGCCTTCTCGCTGAGCCTGCTGGTCTCCAACGGCTATTTCTCGATCAAGACCGCGGCGCTGTGGTGGTTCGTCTGCGGGTGCCTGTGGCAGATGACGCCCCGCCTGCGCGAGTCAGCCGCAGTGCCTGCGGCGCCGGCTCCCCGCATCCCGGCGGTGCCGGCATGAGCGCGCCCGCCACGGCCGTCTCCGCGTCCGTGCCGGCGCAGGGGCGCGGCGCACGGGCGAGCGCGCCGCGCGACATGCGCATCGATGCGGCCAAGGCGATCGCGATCCTGCTGGTGGTGTTCGGCCATGCCAAGGGCATTCCGCACGCCTACGTGATCCTGGCCTACAGCTTCCACGTGCCGATGTTCTTCCTGTTGTCGGGCTGGGTCGGCGAGGCCTTCGGCAACCGCCCGCTGACCCTGGCCACGGTCGGCAAGCTGGCGCGCAGCCTGTTGTTGCCCTATGTGGCGTTCTTCTTCGTTGCCTACGCGTACTGGATGCTGACCCGGCACATCGGCAGCAAGGCGCAACTGTGGGGCGACCGGCCGTGGTGGGAGCCGCTGCTGGGCCTGGTCAGCGGCATCGGGCCCAAGCTCTACGTGATGCCTGCGCTGTGGTTCCTGCCGGCGCTGTTCGTGACCACGCTGGCCTATCTGGCGCTGCGTCGTACGCTGTCGTTGCCGGTGCTGGCCGGGCTTTCGTTGCCGCTGGCCTGGGGTTGGGCGTGCTGGTTCCCGGGGCAGGACATGCGCCTGCCGTTCTCCCTGGACGTGCTGCCGGTGGCGTTGTGCTTCTTCGCGATCGGCGCGCTCGCCGCGACGCGGGCGCAGTGGTGGCCGGCACGGCCGGCCGGCAATGCGCTGGCGGCGCTGCTGCTGGGCGCGGCCTGGTTCGCGATCGCCTGGCACAACGGCCGCGTCGACGTGAACATGCTCAAGTTCGGCGATTCCCCGCTGGGGTTCCTCGCCGCCAGCCTGCTCGGCAGCGCCATGGCGCTGTGCGTCGCCGGGCTGGTGCGGCAATGGGGCTGGCTGCAGTGGATCGGGCGCAACACCTTGCTGATCCTGTGCACGCACACCTTGCTGTTCTCGGTGATGGCCGGCGTCGCCGCCCGCACCGGTCTGGTCCGCGGCGATGCGTGGGGACCGGCCTGGGCGGTGTCGGTGAGCGTGCTGGCGGTACTGATCAGCGTGCCGATCCGCGTGGTGCTGGTGCGGATCGCGCCGTGGATGATCGGCGTGCGCCGCAGTGCGGTCGCGGGAGCGACGGCATGACGGCGGCGCTGCGGGCCGCGCACGGGCGCGACGGAGGCCGGGCATGAAGGTGGTGCATGTGGTGCGCCAGTTCCATCCGTCGGTCGGCGGCATGGAGGAGGTGGTGCTGAATATCGCGCGCCGCCATCTGCAGCATGGCCGCGACCAGGTCGAGGTGGTGAGCCTGGACCGGGTGTTCACCGATCCGCAACAGCGCCTGGCGTCGCGCGACAGCCACCAGGGCGTACCGATCGTGCGCTTGCCGTATCGCGGTTCCTCGCGCTACCCGCTGGCGCCGTCGGTGCTGTCGGCGGTGCGCGGTGCCGATCTGCTGCACGTGCATGGCATCGACTTCTTCTACGACTTCCTGGCCCTGACCCGGCCGCTGCACCGTGTGCCGATGATCGTGTCCACCCATGGCGGTTTTTTCCATACCACCTATGCCTCGCGCCTGAAGATGCTCTGGTTCAAGACCCTCACCCGTGCCTCCGCACTTGCCTACGCGCGGGTGGTGGCGACCAGTGAGAACGACGGCCAGCTGTTCTCGCAGGTGGTCGCGCCGCAGCGGCTGCGGGTGATCGAGAACGGGGTGGACGTGGACAAGTTCGCCGGGCAGGGCAGCGCCACGCCGGGGCGCACGCTGATCTACTTCGGGCGCTGGTCGGTCAACAAGGGCCTGCTGGAGACCCTGGACCTGGTGCGCGCGCTGGCCGCGCAGGATCCGGCCTGGCAACTGATCGTGGCCGGGCGCGAATACGACTTCAGCATGGCCGACCTGCAGCAGGCGATCGCCGAGCGCGGCCTGCAGCAGCGGGTGCGCCTGCAGGTGGCGCCGACCCAGGCGCAACTGGCGCAGTTGCTCGGCAGCGCGCAGTACTTCGTGTGCCTGTCGCGGCACGAGGGGTTCGGCCTGGCCGCGGTGGAGGCGATGAGCGCGGGGCTGCTGCCGATCCTCAGCGACATCCCGCCGTTTGCGCGCCTGCACCGCGAGTCGGGGCAGGGCGTGCTGGTCGACCCGGCCGATGCGCAGACAGCCGCGGCCACGGTGCGTGCCTTCGCCGCCGGCACCGATGCGGACTTCGCCGCGCAGCGCGCAGCGGCAATGGCCTACGCGCATCGCTACGATTGGGACCGCGTGGTCGGTGCCTATCTGGACGAGTACCGCCTGGCGCTGGGCGGCACGGAGGGCGGCCGATGAGCGGCGAGAGCCAGCGCCATGGCACGTCGCAGCAGGCCGCGCCGGCGGTCACCGTGCTGCTGTCCACCGAGCGCCCGACCGCGACCACCAATCCCTATCTGACCCAGCTCTACGCGGCACTGCCGCCGCAGGTGCAGCTGCGCTTCTTCTCGATGCGCGCGGCGCTGCTGTCGCGCTACGACGTGCTGCACCTGCACTGGCCGGAGTACCTGCTGCGGCATCGCACGGCGCTCGGCACGCTGGCCAAGCAGCTCTGTATCGCCGTTCTGCTGCTGCGCCTGCGCCTGGCCGGCGTGCCGCTGGTGCGCACCCTGCACAACGTGGCGCCGCACGAGGACAAGGGCTGGCGCGAACGCCTGCTGCTGCGCTGTATCGACCGCCAGACCGTGCGCTGGATCCGCATCAATGCGACCACGCCCGCACGCGTGCCGGCCACCGACACCATCCTGCACGGCCATTACCGCGACTGGTACGCGACGCTGCCGCAACCGCCGCGGGTGCGCGGGCGCCTGCTGCACTTCGGGCTGCTGCGCCCGTACAAGGGCGTGGAGACGTTGATCGCGACGTTCGGCGCATTGCCCGATCCCCAGCTCAGCCTGCGCATCGCCGGCAACCCGATCGATGCGCAGATCCGCGGCGTGGTCGAGCGCGCCTGCGCCGAGGATCCGCGGATCAGCGCGCGCCTGCAGTACGTGGAGGACGCGGTGCTGGCGCAGGAGATCGGCGAGGCGGAACTGGTGGTGCTGCCGTACCGGCAGATGCACAACTCCGGCACCTTGCTGCTGGCGCTGTCGCTGGCGCGCCCGGTGCTGGCGCCGTGGAGCGAGGCCAATGCTGCTATCGCCGACGAAGTCGGCGCGCAGTGGGTGCAGCTGTACCAGGGCGAGCTGGATGCGGCGCAACTGGCGCAGGCCCTGGCGCAGGCGCAGCAGGTGCCCGCCGATGCCGTGCCGGACCTGTCGCGGCGCGACTGGAACGGCATCGGCCTACAGCACTACCGCAGCTATCTGCAGGCGCTGACCGCGCGCCGCGGGGAGGACGCATGAGCAGCGCCGAGACACCGCGGCCGGCAGCGCCGCAACCCGGACTGGGCGCCCGCGCCGCCGGCGGCGCGGCCGTGACCATGGCCGGGCAGCTGGCCAAGATGGTGGTGCAGTTCGGCGGCATCATTCTGCTGGCGCGGCTGCTGACGCCCTACGACTACGGCCTGATGGCGATGGTGACGGCGATCGTCGGCATGGCCGAGATCCTGCGCGACTTCGGCCTGTCCTCGGCGGCGATCCAGGCCAAGCACGTCAGCCGCGAACAGCGCGACAACCTGTTCTGGATCAACAGCGGCATCGGCCTGGCGCTGGCGATCGTGGTGTTCCTGTCCTCGTCGTGGATCGCGCACTTCTACCGCGAGCCGGCCCTGCTCGGCATCTCGCAGGCGCTGGCGGTGACCTTCCTGCTCAACGGCATGACCACGCAGTACCGCGCGCACCTGAGCCGTGCGCTGCGCTTCGGCCAGGTCTCGCTGAGCGACGTCGGCGCGCAGGTGCTGGGCCTGCTGGCCGGCGTCGGCGTGGCCCTGGCCGGCTACGGCTACTGGGCGCTGGTCTGGCAGCAAGTGGTACAGGCCCTGGTCAATCTGCTGATCGCCGGCGCCTGTGCGCGCTGGCTGCCGCGCGGCTACCGGCGCGATGCGCCGATGCGCACCTTCCTGAGCTTCGGCTGGAACCTGATGGCCGCGCAGCTGCTCGGCTACGCCAGCCGCAACGTCGGCCAGGTGATCATCGGCCACCGCATCGGCGCCGAGGCGCTGGGCCTGTACAACCGCGCGTTCCAGCTGCTGATGATGCCGCTGAACCAGATCAACGCACCGGCCACCTCGGTGGCGCTGCCGGTGCTGTCGCAGCTGCAGGACGATCCGCCGCGCTTCGGCAACTTCCTGCTGCGCGGGCAGACGGTGATGGTGCACCTGATCGTCGCGCTGTTCTCCTTCGCCTGCGCGCTGGCGATGCCGTTGATCGTGCTGGTGCTGGGCGAACAGTGGCGGCCGGCAGTGCCGCTGTTCCAGGTACTGACGCTCGGCGGCATCTTCCAGACCGCGTCCTACGCCACGTACTGGGTGTTCCTGGCGCTGGGCCTGATGCGCCAGCAACTGGTGTATTCGGTGGTCGGGCGGGTCATGCTGATCGCCTGCATCTTCGCCGGCTCGCTGTGGGGCGTGATGGGCGTGACCGTGGGCTACACGCTGGGCTTGTTGGTGATGTGGCCGCTGTCGGTGATCTGGATCGCGCGCATCGCGCCGCAGATCCCGGCCTGGGAACTGTTCAACAACGCCTTGCGCGCGGTGCTCGGCTACGGCGTCTGCGGCGTTGCCGCGTACTTTGCCGCACAGCAGTGGGGTGGCGCGTCGTTGTGGCTGCAACTGATCGTCGGCGCGGTGGCGATGGCGCTGGGCTGCCTGCTGGTGTTCGCGCTGTGGCCGGCGTTCCGCCGCGACGTGCTGGCGATCCTGCAAATGCGCACGCTGCTGCGCCAGGCGCGGGGGCCGCGATGAACGCCGGATTGCCGCGTCTTTCTTTCCCTTCCACCCGCCTAGGAGCGAGCGCATGAGCGATTCTTCCGCAGCGGCGCTGCCCGCATCGGCACCGGCCGCGGCCACCAGTGGGCGTGCGCCGTGCTATCTGGTGCTGTCGGCGCACGACTACCGCACGCCGCGTCGCGCCAACATCCACTTCATTGCCGACGAGCTGGCCAAGCGCGGCCCCACGCGGTTCTTCTCGCTGCGCTACAGCCTACTGTCGCGGCTCAAGGGCGACCTGCGCCTGCCGCTGGACACGACCGCCAACCAGGTGGTCCGCCACAACGGCGTGGACTGCTATCTGTGGCGCGCGCTGCTGCATCCGTTCAACACCCGGCGGCGCTGGCTGCGGCCGCTGGAAGACCTGATGTTCAAGGTCTACGCGGCGCGCGCGCCGGCCACGTTGATCCGCTGGATGCGCGAGGCCGACGTGATCGTGTTCGAGAGCGGCATCGCAGTGGCGTTCATCGCGCTGGCGGCGCGGATCAACCCGACCGCACGCAAGGTGTACCGCGCCTCCGATGGGTTGAGCACGATCAACGTCGCCGACTACATCGAGCGCGAATTCGACCGCGTGGCGCCGAGCCTGGACGTGATCGCACTGGTGTCGCCGGCGATGGCCGAGGAGGTCGCCAGCCGCCACAACGTGTACCACGTCGGCCACGGCGTGGACCACGATCTGCACACGTTGGGCGACCCGTCGCCGTACGGCGAGGGCATCCATGCTGTGGCGGTGGGCTCGATGCTGTTCGATCCTGATTTCTTCGTCGCCGCCAGCCGCGCCTTCCCGCAGGTCACCTTCCACGTGATCGGCTCGGGCATGGGGCGCGCGCCGGGCTATGGCGACAACGTGGTGGTGTACGGCGAGATGAAGCACGCCGAGACCATCCGCTACATCAAGCACGCCCGCTTCGGCATCGCGCCGTACGCGTCCGAGCAGGTGCCGGCGTATCTGGCCGACAGTTCGATGAAGCTGCTGCAGTACGACTTCTTCGGCCTGCCGGCCGTCTGTCCCAATGCCGTGGTCGGCCGCTATCCGTCGCGCTTCGGTTACACGCCTGGCGACGAGGCGTCGATCATCACGGCGATCGGGCAGGCGCTGCAGGCGCCGCACGTGCGCCATCGGCAGTGCCTGAGCTGGTCCGATACCACCGACCGGGTGCTGGACCCGGCCGCCTACCCGGAGACCCGTCTGTTCGCCGACGGCGTGGCCTGAGTCCACGCCCCGGCTTGTCCGCCGTACCCCCCGCGCAACCAAGGAGGACCGATGTCCGCATTGCAAAAATGGATCGATTACGAAGAGCGCCGGGCGCTGTTCTGGTGGAAGCCGAAGAACGGCGAGATCAACGTGGGCGATCATCTTTCCAAGATCATCGTCTCCAACGTGCTCGGCCAGCGCGACCGCACCTTGCTGGACAAGCGCGACAAGCGCACGCGGCTGATCGCGATCGGCTCGGTGCTGCACTTCGCCCGCGACGGCGACACCGTGTGGGGCAGCGGCGTCAACGGCAAGATTCCCGCCGACCGCCATACCTTCCGCCAGCTCGATGTGCGTGCGGTGCGCGGCCCCAAGACCCGCGCGTTCCTGCGCGAGCGCGGCCTGCAGGTGCCGGAGGTCTACGGCGATCCTGGTTTGCTGATGCCGTTGTTCTTCCCGCACGAGGCGCTGTTGGCGCCATCGGCGCGGCAGCCGTTCCTGGTGGTGCCGCACTTCAACGAACCGTTGGACAAGTATGCGCAGTACAAGGACCACCTGGTGCTGCCGAACCGCCAGCCGGCCGCCTTCGTGCGGCAATTGCTCGGCGCCGATCTGGTCGTGTCCAGTTCCCTGCACGGGTTGATCCTGGCCGAAGCCTACGGCGTGCCGTCGGTGTACCTGGACTGGGGCAACGGCGAGGACCGCTTCAAGTACGACGACTACTACGCCGGCACCGGCCGCGGCCGCTGGCATGCCGGGCACACGGTGGAGGAATGCGTGGCGCTGGGCGGCAATACCGTGTTCGACCTGGCCGCGGTGCAACGCGGCCTGCTGGAGAGCTTTCCGCATGACCTCTGGTGAACGCGCGACCGCCGAGGTGCTGGCGCTGGGCGGCTATCCGATCCTGCGCAGCACCGAGACCGAGTTCGTTGCCGCGTTGTTGCAGGCGCTGGCGCGCGGCGAGCGCCGCCAGGTGTTTTTCGCCAACACCAACTTCGTGGTGCAGTGCCAGGCTCTGTGCGAGCGCCTGGCCGCGCCGGACGTGTGCATCGTCAACGACGGCATCGGCATGGACCTGGGCGCGCTGCTGGTGCACGGCCGCCGCTTCGCCGGCAACCTCAACGGCACCGATCTGATTCCGGCGCTGTGCCGGCAGAGCCCGCGGCCGCTGCGCTTCTTCCTGCTCGGCGGCCGTCCCGGCGTGGCCGACGCCGCGGCGCAGACCTTGCGGCAGTCGCTGGGGCAGCAGGTGGTCGGTACCTGCGATGGCTATGCCGAGTTCGCCGCGGCCGGCGACGGGCTGGCCGCACGCATCAACGCCAGTGGCGCCGACGTGCTGCTGGTGGCGTTCGGCAATCCGCTGCAGGAGCGGTGGCTGCTGCAGCAGGCGGGACAACTGCAGGTGCCGCTGGCGTTCGGCGTGGGCGCGCTGCTGGACTTCCTGTCCGGCACCGCCCGGCGTGCGCCGGCCTGGGTGCGCCGGCTGCGCCTGGAATGGATCTACCGCCTGCTGCGCGAGCCGCGGCGCCTGCTCAAGCGCTACAGCTGGGACCTGCTGGTGTTCTTCGCGCTGTGCCTGCGGCATGGCAGGCGGCTGGGCGCCATGCCGCCTGCACGCGACTCGCTGCGCCCCTCGTGACGTCGAGCGGCCGCCGCCGCGGAAATGGCGCGGCCTGACATCCGCACGGCCGTGCGCCGGATTAGACTGGACGCATGTCCAGCGCCGCCGCTTTCCGAATCGCCGCCTTGGTGCGCGACCTGTCGCTGCTGCCGCACCCGGAGGGCGGGCGCTACGCGCGCGTGCATACCTCGGCCCTGATGGTGCAGCACGAGCAGACGTTGCGCCCGGCCTGCACCGCGATCCGCTTCCTGCTGGCGCAGGGCGAAGTCAGCAATTGGCACCGCATCGATGCCGACGAGACCTGGCAATGGGAAGAGGGCGGTGCTCTGGAACTGCTGGGCTTCGATCCGCAGCATGGCCTGCAGCGCTACCGCCTGGATGCCAGCGAGCGCGGCGGCATGCCGTCGGTGGTGATCGCGGCCGGCACCTGGCAGGCCGCGCGTCCGCTGGCCGACTACTGCCTGGTGCGCTGCGTGGTGGCGCCGGGGTTCCTGTGGGAGCGCTTCGAACTGCTGGCGGACACCGACCCGCTGGCCACGCACCTGCCGAAGCTGGCGGACTGATGCCGGGGCGGCGCGGGGTGCGCGCAGCGACCGCGCCGGGGGCCGTGGCTCGCAGGCTCGGCCCGGCGTTGTGCCTGGCGGCGGCGTTGCTGGCGGCGGGCGTGCCCGCCGTACAGGCGCAGACCGCGACGCCGGCCGCACCAGCCCATCCGCCGGTGGTCGACCTGGAGGCGGTGCTGGTGAGCGGGCGCCAGCCCGGCCCGGGGCTGTGGCAGGTCCGCCGCGGCGATCACGTGCTGTGGATCCTCGGCACGGTGTCGCCGCTGCCCAAGCGCATGCAGTGGGAATCGGGCGAAGTGGAGCGGGTGATCGCCCAATCGCAACAGGTGATCGCGGCGCCGACCCTCACCCTGGACTCGGGCCTGGGCATGTTCCGCAGCCTGATGCTGCTGCCGTCCTTGCTCAAGGCGCGGCGCAATCCCGACGACCGCACCCTGCAGCAGGTGCTGCCGCCGGAGCTGTATGCGCGTTGGCTGCCGCTGAAGGCGCGCTACCTGGGCCGCGACGGCAGCGTGGAACGCTGGCGGCCGGTGTTCGCGGCGCAGGAGCTGTACGAAGCGGCGATGCGCACTTCCGGCCTGAGCCTGGGCAGCGTCGTGCAGCCGGTGATCGCGCGTGCGGCCAAGCGCGCCAGGGTGCCGATCGTGCCGGTGGTGGTGGAGGTCAAGGTGCCCGACGCCAAGCGCGCGCTGCAGGAGTTCCGGGCGACCTCGCTCAACGACAGTGCCTGTTTCGCGCGCACCTTGCAGGTCATCGATCGCGACCTGGAGACGATGCGCCAGCGCGCCAATGCGTGGTCCGAAGGCGATCTGGACACGCTGGCCGCGCTGCCCGCCAACGATCAGTACCGGGTCTGCCTGGACGCGGTCGGCGAAGCGGCGATCGCGCGCAAGCTGGGCCTGGGCGATGTGCGCCAGCGTGCGCAGGCGGCCTGGTTGCAGGCGGCCGAGCGGGCGCTGGCGCAGAACCGCTCCAGTTTCGCGGCGTTGCCGATGCAGACCCTGCAGGAGCCGGGCGGGCCGCTGGATCGGCTACGCGCCAGCGGCGCCGAGGTGATCGCGCCCTAGGTCACGCGCTGGAGACGCCGGGGCAATCGGAAGCGGCATGAGGCGCATCGAGAACCGTGCGCAATGCCGCAAGCAGGCACGGCATGCGCCAACCGCCGTGCCGTTGCTCTGCTCGCAATCGCGACGGGTCAGCCCGCCGCGGTGCGCGGTGCGCTGGCGCTGGTGGCCAGCTGCGGCCAGCGCTTCAGCACCGCGGCGCGGATGCCGGCGGCGTCGATGCCGGCTTCGGCCAGCAGTTGCTCGCGGCTGGCGTGGTGCTGGAACGCGTCGGGCAGGCCCAGGTGCAGCACCGGGCGCAGCACGCCTTCGGCGTTGAGCAGCTCGGCCACGCCGGAACCGGCACCGCCGGCCACCACGTTGTCCTCGATGGTCACGAAGCCTTCGTGGCTCTGCGCAAGCTCCAGCAGCAGGGCGCGGTCCAGCGGCTTGACGAAGCGCATGTTGACCACGCTCAGGCCCAGCTCGCGGCCGACCTGTTCGGCCGCCGCCAGGGTCGCGCCGAACGCCAGCAGCGCCACCGTGTGGCCCTGCGCGCGCACTTGCGCCTTGCCGATCGGCAGGGGTTCCAGCGTGGTCCCGGGGGCGATCCCGGGGCCGGTGCCGCGCGGGTAGCGCACGGCGGCCGGGCCGGCATGGCGCAGGCCGGTACTGAGCAGTTGCCGGCACTCGGCTTCGTCGGCCGGCGCCATCACCACCAGGTGCGGCACGCAGCGCAGGAAACTCAGGTCCAGGTTGCCGGCGTGGGTGGCGCCATCCGGGCCGACCACGCCGCCGCGGTCGATCGCGAACAGCACGTCGAGCTGCTGCACCGCCACGTCGTGCACCAACTGGTCGTAGCCGCGCTGCAGGAAGGTGGAATAGATCGCCACCACGGGCTTGGCGCCGTGCACGGCCATGCCCGCGGCCAGGGTCACCGCGTGCTGCTCGGCGATGGCCACGTCGAAGTAGCGCTGCGGGTATTCCTTGCTGAAGCGCACCAGGCCGGAGCCCTCGCGCATCGCCGGGGTGATCGCCAGTAGCGCCGGCTCGGCCGCGGCCATGTCGCAGATCCAGTCGCCGAACACGTCGGTGTAGGTCGGCGCCTTGGCGCCCGGCTTGGCCACCAGGCCCTTGCTCGGATCGAACGGGCCCACGGCGTGGTAGCCGATCTGGTCGCCCTCGGCCAGTTCGTAGCCCTTGCCCTTGGTGGTGATGACGTGCAGCAGCTGCGGACCCTTGAGGGTCTTGAGCGTCTTCAGCGCGCCGAGCAGCGCCGGCAGGTCGTGGCCGTCGATCGGGCCGGTGTAGTGGAAGCCCATTTCCTCGAACAGCGTGGACGGCACGAACATGCCCTTCCAGTGCTCTTCCCAGCGCCGCACGAAGCGTGCGGTGGGGTTGCTCTTCTTGTCGCCGAGGATCTTCTTGCCGCCCTCGCGGATGGCGTTGAGGGTCTTGCTGCCGCTCATCCGGCCCAGCATCTTGGTGACCCCGCCGACCGCCTCGGAGATCGACATGCGGTTGTCGTTGAGGATCACCAGCAGGTTCGGTTCCGGGTCCATGCCGCCAGCGTGGTTCAGCGCTTCGTAGGCCATACCCGCGGTCATCGCGCCGTCGCCGATCACCGCCACCACCTTGCGTTCGTCGCCCATGCGCTGCAGCGCCACCGCCATGCCCAGCGCGGCCGAGATCGAGGTGGAGGAATGGCCGACGCCGAAGGTGTCGTACTCGCTTTCCTCGCGCTTGGGGAACGGCGCCACGCCATCGGCCTGCTTGACCGTGTGGATGCGGTCGCGGCGCCCGGTGAGGATCTTGTGCGGATAGGTCTGGTGGCCGACGTCCCACACCAGTTGGTCGACCGGTGTGTCGTACAGGTAGTGCAGGGCGACGGTGAGTTCGATCACGCCCAGCCCGGCGCCGAAATGGCCGCCGCTCTTGCCGACGCACTCGATCAGAAAGGCGCGCAGTTCCTCGGCGATGGCCGGCAGCTCCGATTCATCGAAGCGACGCAGTTCGGCGGGGACCTGGATGCGCGAGAGGCGCGGATAGCGGGTGGGGTCGATCATCGGAATGGAGGTTCAGCGGACCTGTCATTTTCCTCTCCATTCCGGGCACGCGCAATCAACCCGTTCATCCGCGGGCGCGTGGATGGCCGGTTTCGGCCGGGGTGCGGCAATCCGTCGCAGCGGGCGTGACGGCGGCGTGAGGCCGCGCGGCTACAACGAGAGCTTCGAGCGCTTCGGCAACTGCGCCTTCAGGAACGACATCTGGTCGGCCAGGATATTGCGGTTGGACAGGATCAGATGCTCGATCCAGCTCGGCCGGTACGGCACTGCCAGCAGCGGCATCGACGCCTGCTGCGGGGTGCGGTTGCCCTTGCGCGAATTGCAGTGGAAGCACGCGGTGACCACGTTCTCCCAGATGTCGCGGCCGCCCTTGGACACCGGCAGCACATGATCGCGGGTCAGCTGCGGGCGGCTGAACTGCTGGCCGCAGTACAGGCACAGTTGCGCGTCACGGGCGAACAGCGCGGTGTTGGTCAGGGTCGGGGTGGGGTCGAGCGCACGCGCATGCGCGTGGCCGCGCGCGGCGATGATCGGGTGCAGCTCCAGCACGCTGCGCTCGCCGCTGGCGCGACAGATGCCACCGTGGATATGCAGGCACGGCTCGCCCAGGGTCCAGGCCACCGCGCCGCGTGCGTACAGGCAGGCGGCGTCCTGCCAGTTGATCCAGTCCAGCACGCGGCCATGCGCGTCCAGCGACAGCAGCCGGACCGAAGGCAGGTGGGAAGGGGACGCCGCAGGCGACGGGACCGCGGCCGAGGCGCCGCAGGCCCCGGTATCGATCAGACCAAGCGTTGTTGTGTCTGTCTCCATCGGGAAGACAGCTTATACCCGATTGGTGACGGTTTGTGTATCGGCCGCGGCGGGCCGTGCGGCCCAGGCACGGCGTGCATGCCGGGGCCGCGTCCCGACCTGGATGTGCGACTCAGAACTGCGCGTCGGCCAGCGTCATCAGCGGCGTGGCACCGCTGTCGATGGCCGCGGCGTGGGTCAGTGTGCGCGGCAGCAGGCGGGCGTAGTAGAAGCGCGCGGTCTCGCGCTTGGACTGCTTGAACGCCTCGCCATGCGCCGAGGCCTCGGCTGCGGCGACGCTGCGCGCCCACCAGTAGGCCAGCACCACGTAGCCGGAATAGAACACGTAGTCGTAGCTGGCCGCGCCCAGTTCCTCGGGATTGCTGGCGGCGCGCTGCAGGATGCGCTTGGTCAGCGCCGCCCACTCGGCGGCCTTCTCGCGCAGCGGGGCGATGAATTCGGCTACCGCCGGGCTGTCGGCGTGCTCGGCCAGGAAGGCCTCGATCTGCGCAAGGAACAGCTTCAGCCCCGCGCCCTGGCTGGACGCGGTCTTGCGCCCGATCAGGTCCAGCGCCTGGATGCCGGTGGTGCCTTCGTACAGGGTGGTGATGCGGGCGTCGCGCGCCAACTGCTCCATGCCGTGTTCGTGGATGTAGCCGTGGCCGCCGAAGCACTGCAGCGCGTGATAGGTGTTCTCCACCGCCCACTCGGTCTGGCAGGCCTTGGAGATCGGGGTGAGGAAGCTGACCAGCACGTCGGCCTGCTCGCGCTCGGCCGGGTCCTGTGCGCTGTGCGCGATGTCGATCAGGGTGGCGGCATGCAGCGCCAGCAGGCGACTGCCTTCGGTCAGCGCCTTCACCGTCAGCAGCATGCGGCGCACGTCCGGGTGCACCAGGATCGGGTCAGCCGGCTTCTCCGGCAGCTTGGCGCCGCTCAGCGAACGCGACTGCAGGCGCTCGCGGGCGTAATGCAGCGCGTTCTGGTAGGCGCGTTCGGACAGGCCGATGCCCTGCAGGCCCACTCCGAGGCGCGCAGTGTTCATCATGGTGAACATGGCCTGCAGGCCCTTGTGCGGCTGCCCGACCAGGTAGCCCTCGGCGCCATCGAAGTTCATCACGCAGGTGGCCGAGCCGTGGATGCCCATCTTGTGCTCCAGCGAGCCGCAGCGCAGCGCGTTGCGCTCGCCGACGCTGCCGTCGCGGGCGACCTTGAATTTCGGCACCACCAGCAGCGAGATGCCCTTGGCGCCGGCCGGCGCGTCCGGCAGCCGCGCCAGCACCAGGTGCACGATGTTGTCGGTGAAGTCGTGCTCGCCGGCGGTGATGAAGATCTTGGTGCCGCTGACCGACCAACTGCCGTCGGCGTTGGGTTCGGCGCGGGTCTTGAGCAGGCCCAGGTCGGTGCCGCAGTGCGGCTCGGTCAGGCACATGGTGCCGGTCCAGCGGCCATCCACCAGCGGCTTCAGGAACACCTCCTGCTGCCAGGCCTCGCCGTGCTGCTTGAGCGCTTCGACCGCGCCGTGCGACAGCAGCGGGAAGTTGCCCCAGGCCAGGTTGGCGGCGTTGACCATTTCGTTGAGCGGCACGCCGAGGGTGTGCGGCAGGCCCTGTCCGCCGAACTCGGCGGCGGCGGTCAGCCCGGTCCAGCCGCCCTCGGCGAACTGCCGGTAGGCCTCGCGGAAGCCGGGCGCGGTGGTCACCGCGCCGGTGGCCTTGTCCAGGGTGCAGCCGTGCTCGTCGCCGACCCGGTTCAGCGGCGCCAGCACGGTGCCGGTGAAGCGCGCCGCTTCCTCCAGCACCGCGTCGATCAGTTCGACATTGGCGTCGGCATGGCCGAGGCGGGCGAACAAGGCCTCCACCTGCAGCACGTCGTGCAGCGCGAAGCGGAGATCGGTCAACGGGGCTTGATAGGTGCTCATGCGATCGCTCGTGACGAGGGCCGCGGTGCGGCCGAGGCGTCCAGGATACTATGGCGTATGGAGTATGCGCAGCCGCGCCGAACCCGCCGCTGCGCGGCGCCGTTCAGTCGAGCAGGCCGTGGCGGACCGCGTAGCGCACCAGTTCGGCGGTATTGCGCATGCCCAGCTTGTTGAGCACGCGGAAGCGGTGGTTCTCGGCGGTCTTGACGCTGATCTGCAGCACCCGCGCGATCTCCTTGGTGGTGCGGCCCTCCACGATCAGGTGGAACACCTCGCGTTCGCGCGCGGTCAGGCTGCGGTAGGGATCGGGCGGCAGCGCCTGCGGCTGCTGCATCTGCGCCACCAGTGCCTGCGCGGCCTGCGGTGAGAAGTGGCCGCGGCCGGCGTGCAGGTTGCGCACCGCGGCGATCAGGTCGGCGCTGGCGCTGTCCTTGAGCAGATAGCCGGAGGCGCCGGCGCGCACCGCGTGCAGCACGTATTCGTGTTCCTCGTGCATGGTCAGCACCAGGATCCGCGCCAGCGGCACGGTTTCGCACAGCCGCCGGACCACGTCGATGCCGTTGAGCCGCGGCATCGAGATGTCCACGATCGCCACATCCGGGCTGGTCGCCTCGGCCTTGGCCAGCGCCTCGATGCCGTCGGCGGCCTGCGCCACCACCTGGATGCCGTCGATCGCGTCGAGCACGGCGACCAGGCTTTCGCGCACCAAGGTGTGGTCGTCGGCGATGAGGACCCGGATCGGCGCGCTCATGCCGGTGCGCTCCAAGCGCGCCGACAGGCGGGATGTCGCGGCGTGTGCAGCGTCGCGCGGGTGTCGGGGCGGGGCAGGGCGATCACGTTCAATCGGCCTCCAGCGGGACCCGGATCTGCACGCAGCAGCCCTCGCCAGGGGACGATTGCAGGCGCAGGCTGCCGCCGCTCAGGCGCAGGCGTTCGCGCAGGCCGCTCAGGCCGCTGCCGCCGGCCACCAGCGCCTGCTGCGGGTCGCAGCCGCGGCCGTCGTCGAGCACCTGCAGATGCGCCCAGCCGTCGCGGGCCACCAGCCGCAACAGCACCGACTGCGCAGCCGAGTGCTTCAGCGCATTGGTCAGCGCTTCCTGCGCGCTGCGGAACAGCAGGGTCTGCAGCGCTTCGTCCAGCGTCGGCAGCGGGCCGATCTCGACGCTGACCGGGGTGGCGCCGGCGGCGGACTGGCTGCGGCCGAGCCAGCCCAGCGCGGCTTCCAGTCCCAGGTCGTCGAGGATCGGCGGGCGCAGCAAGCGCGACATCTGCCGGGTGTCTTCCAGTGCCTGCGTACACAGCTGGATGGCGTCCTCCAGCGGCGCGCGCAACGCGGCGTCGCCCGCGCCGAGCGCCGCGCCCAGTTGCGCCAGCCGGTGCTTGAGCACGGTGAGGTTTTGGCCGACGCCGTCGTGCAGCTCGCGCGCCAGGCGCCGGCGTTCGTCCTCCTGCACCTTGACCACGGCGCGGCCGAGGCGGCGGAATTCGCGTTCGTTGGCTTCCAGCCGCTGCAGCAGCAGGCGGTAGCGTTCGGCGGCGGTCGTGGCGGCGTCGTTCATGGCGTGGTCTGTGCGCGCGCGACAGCGGAACCGTCGGTGGCCTGCGCCGCGGCGCGGCGGGCGCGTTGTGCGGCGGCGTGGTCGCCGAGCGCGTCCAGGCGCTGCGCGGCCTGCGTGTGCAGGGTGGCGGCGAACAACGGGCTGCCGCGCAGCAGCAGGGCCTGCGCCTGCGCATAGCGCGCCGCGACCTGGTCGGCCGCGCCGTAGCGCAGCGCCTGCTGCAGATAGCGCAGGCGCAGCCCGGCATTGCCCAGGCGGGCGACGTCGCCCTCCAGCGCGGCGAGCGCGGGTTCGTCGTGCGCCGCTTGTACCTGGACCTGCAGTTGCAGCAGGCGGGTGCCGCTGGCGCGTGCCAGCGCCTCGGCCTGGCGCAGCGCGGCGGCGGCCGCGGCGTCATCGCCGTCGCGTTCGGCCAGTTGCGCCTGCAGCAGCGCCGCACTCGCGCGCTGTTCGCTGGACACCGAGGCGGGCGCTTGCTGCTGCACCTGCTGCAGCGCCAGCCGCGCCTGCGCCGGGTCGTCCAACGCCAGCCACACCTGCGCGCGCAGCAAGGCGATGTCGGTCTGCCCGCGCTGGTCGCGGCTCTGCTGGAACAGCCGCTGCGCCTGGTCCAGTTCGGTCAGCGCCACCGCGCGCTGGCCTTGCCAGAACGCCAGTTCGGCCAGGTTGCGCCGGCTCACCGCCACTTCCTCGAGCATCTGGTGGCGCTCGGCCTCGCGCAACGCTTGGCTCAGCAGGGTCTGCGCCTGGGTCCAGTGGCCGCGTGCGGTGGCCAGCAGGCCGAGATTCTGCGCGGTGCGCACGCGGCCGGTGGCGTCGTTGAGGTCGGCATAGGCGCGCGCGGCCTGTTCCCAGAACGCCTGCGCGCTGTCCAGGTCGCCCAACTGGAAATGCGCGAAGCCGATGTTGTTGAGCGTCTCGGCGACGCCGTGCGCATCGCCGATCGCGCGCCAGGCGGTCAGCGCGCCGCGGAACGCCTGCAGCGCCTGCGGATAGTCGCCGCGCTCCTCGGCCAGCAGGCCGAGTTCGTTGGCGGCGGCGGCCTGACCGTCGCGGTCGCCGAGTTCGACGTACAGCGCCTGCGCCTGCTGCAGCTTTTGTTCGGCCTCGGCGAAGGCGCCGCCGATGCTCAGCGTGCCCGCCAGGTTGCGCAGGCTGGTGGCGACGCCACGGCGATTGCCGACCTGCCGGCGCAGCTCCACCGCGCGCAGGTACTGCGCCTGTGCCTGCTGGGCCAGGCCGAGCCGGCCGTAGCCCACGCCCAGTGCGTTCACCGTCTCCGCTTCGCCATAGAGGTCGCGGCCGCGGCGGAACAGCAGTTGCGCGCGCAGCAGGTCGTCGTCCACCGCGGTGGCGGCGTTGCCGCTGAGGATCGCCAGCTTGCCCAGCGCCAACCACAGCCGCGGGTCGTCGGGGTCGCGCTGCGCCAGCGCACGCAGGCGATCGCGTGCCGCGTCCAGGTGGCCGGCCTGCGCCTGGATGCGCGCGACCTGCAACTGCACCTCGCTGTCGTCGGGCCGGGCCGTGGCCAACGCCTGCCAGGCGCTGTCGGCAGCGGCGAGATCGTCTTCGGCTTCCAGGCGCAGCGCCGCCAGCAGGGCCAGGGTGCGCGGCCGCGCCGGCGCCGCAGGCGCGCGCGCATCCAGCGCCTCGCGCGCCTTCTGTTCTTCGCCGATGGCTTGCGCCGCGACCACCTCGGCCAGGCGCAACGGCGCGGACTGCGGCGCCTGCGCGCTGGCCTCGGCGAACTGCTGCAGTGCCTGCGCGCTGTCGTCGCGCTGCTGCGCTGCCAGGCCGCGCGCATACGCCTGCAGCGCGGCGGGCGCGGGCAGGTCGTCGGGCAGGGTGGCGCCTTCGCCGAGCAGCGCCCTGGACGCGATCGGCAACCAGGCGGCGTAGGCCGCGGCCGGATCGGCGGCGGTCGGTCCGTCGATGCGTTGCGGCGCGCCGCTGGTCGGGTGCAGCAGCGCCTGCAGGCGCCAGCCGGCGCCTTGGTGTTGCAGGCTCGGCTGCAGCACGCGCTGCGCCGAAGCGAGCCGGCGCAGCGCCGCCACGTCCAGCGGCGCCTGGCCGGTGGGGTCGTACTGGCGCAACGCCTGCCGGGTGCGCGCGTCATCGACCACGGTCAGCGTTTCGCCGAGGCTGCCGCGCAGCCAGCTGCCGAGCGCCAGGCGTTGCTCGGCGCTGCCCGGGTCGCCGGCCAGTGGCAGGACCAGCAGGCGCGGCAGCGGTTGCGCGGCGACCACCGGCGGCGGGGCGCTGGCGCGTTGCGCCTGCCACTGCCAGGCACCGACGCCAAGCAGGGCAACACCGGCGAGCGTCGCGGCCAGGCCCAGGCCGAGCCGGCGCCAGCGCCGGCGATCGCGCGGCAGTTGCCGGCGCTCGATCGCCACGATGACCTCGCCGGCGTGCTGCAAGCGGTCGCGCGGCTGCGGGCGCAGCAGCCGCAGCAGCAACCGCACCAGCCAGCCCGGCACGTCCGCGCGCAGCCGGTCCACCGGCGGCGGCTCGCGCAGCATGCGCTGGGCCAGGGTCTCGGACAGGGTGCCGCCGGCGAACGGCACCTGCCCGGCGAGCATTTCGTAGAGGATCAGGCCCAGCGCGTAGAGGTCGCTGCGCGGGTCGAGCGCGTCGCCGCGCGCCTGTTCCGGCGACAGGTAGGCGGGCGTGCCGATGACGTTGCCCAGGGTCGCGCCGAGACCGCTGCTGGCCATCGAGCAGGCCACGCCGAAGTCGCTGATCAGCGCATCGCCGCCACGCTGCAGCAGGATGTTGGCCGGCTTGAGGTCGCGGTGCACGACGCCGCGCGCATGCGCCGCCTGCAGGCCGCGGGCGATGTCGCCGGCGATGCGCAGGGCGGTGTCGACGTCCAGCCGTTCCTCGCGCTGCAGCCGCGCCTCCAGCGACTCGCCGTCCACGTAGTCCATGCTGATCAGCCAGCGCCCGGCGTGTTCGGCCAGGTCGTGGATGCGCACCACGTGCGGGCTGGACACCTGCCGCGCCAGCAGCAGTTCCTGGCGGAAGCGGGCGAACGCCTGCGGCCGCTGCGCCAGCTCCGGGCGCAGCAGCTTCACCGCCACGTCGATGCCCAGCGCCTGGTCGTGGGCCAGGTACACCAGGCCCATGCCGCCGATGCCGAGCAAACGCTCGATGCGGAAGCGGCCGGCCAGCACGTCGCCCGGGGTCAGGCTCTCCTGCGCGTAAAGGCCGGTGGCGGTGGCCGCATCGCTCATGCCGGCCCAGGCCCCTGTTCCGCGCCGGTGTCGCGCAGCGCCTGGCGGGCGGCGATCCACAGCGCGGCGCGCTCGCAGAAGGCCTCGAGCAACTGCATGTCCAGCGCGCCGATGGCGCTGCCGGCGCGGCGGCTGTCGGCATAGATCGCGCCGAGCACGCGGGTGCCGTCACGCAGCGGCAGGCACAGCAGGGTGCGCAGGCCGGCGGCGCAGACCGAGGCGCGCTCGGCCAGCCACGGCACGCCGCCGACGTCGTGGGCCACGGTGGCCTGGCCGTCGCGCAGGGCGCGGTGCAGGGCGCCCTCGCTGCCGGGGAGGCTGTGCTGCAGCGGCAGCGGCCCGATCCCGTGGCTGGCCGCGACGCGCTGGCCGTGCGAATCGGCCAGAACCAGCAGGCCGCGTTCGGCCTGGGCCAGTTCGACCACCGCGTCCAGGCTGGCGCCGAGCAGATCGTCGAGTCCGCCGATCTGGGCGAGCCCTTGGGTGAGGGCGGTGGCGCGATCGCAGCGGGCGCGCTGGCGGCGTTCGGCCAGGTCCGCATCGGCCGGGCTGAGCGGGGCGAACTCGGCGTAGATGTCGCCAAAGCGCAGCCAGGTCGCGGTCTCCAGCGCGATCGGCGCGGCCACCCGCACGCCATCGCGGTAGCTGCCGTTCTTGCTGCCCAGGTCGTGCAACTGCCAGTGGCCGTCGGCCTGCGGCTGCAGTTGCGCGTGCCAGCGCGACACCGAGGGGTGTTCCAGCGCCAGCGCGTTGTCGGCCGCGCGGCCGATCGCCAGGGTCTGCCCGGCGGCGAGCAGCAGCGTCGGTGCCGGCGCGTCGGGCAGGTAGGCAGTCAGGCGCGCGGGCATCGCGGCGTGTCCTCCGTCGCGGTGGGTGCGACCGGTCCCGCAGCGCTCAAGGCGCGTAGAGACGTTGGTAGTCGATGGAGAAGCGCAGCGTCGCGGCGCCGGCCAGCAGTTCGCCGGCGGGGTTGCCTGCGCTCATGCCGGCGTTCCAGGTTTGCGCGATGCCATGGCCGGCGCGCGACGATACCTGCTCGCGGAACCCGTCCAGCGCGACCGTAGCAGCGGTGTAGTCGGCATTGGCCAGGGCGCTCTGTACGCTGTTCAGCATCGCGGCCAGCGGCGCTGCCTCACTGGCGGGCAACTGCGCCACCAGCGCCTGCAGCCGGCTCAGCTTGGCGGCCACCACGTTGGCGGTCGGGCGCAGGTCGTGGAGCACGATGAACTGCGAGAAGCCGCCGGTGGTGCCGCGGGCGCGGACGCTGCCGGGGGCAATCTCGTCGGTGATGTCGCGGAAATCGCCGCCCTCCGGGGCCTTGAACAGGCGCAGGGTGCTGTCGGCGGTATAGGCCAGCGCATGGGTGTGCAGCTCCACATGCACGACGCGCCGGAACGTCAGGCCGCCGCTCGGTGGCGGTGTCACCGTGATCAGCAGCGGCAACTGCGACGGCACCTGGCCGGTTTGCGTGCTGGGCAGCCGCGGCAGCAAGGCCGTGACCTGGGCCGGGGTCAGCAGTTCTGCGCTCAGACCGAGGTTGGCCGGGCTGAGGCCGCTGGCGTTGTCGAACTCCAGCGTCAGTTCCGCGAGCGGGTGCGGGCCGGCGCCGATTGCCGCCGTCGCCACATTGCCGCTCACGTCCACCTGCACCGGCAGCGGTTGCGCGGCGAGCCCGCCGCACGCCGCGACGGCGCAGAACAGCAGGCAAACCCTTGCGAACATCGTGTGCATCTGAAACCCCCTGTTGCATGTGCCGGCACTGCGCACCGCGCCTGCGTTCCGCCCGGCACCGCGGCGCGCGGCAGCGGCCTTCGTCCCGATCATACCGATCCGTACGGGCGATGCACGCGGCCCTGGGTGTTTCCACCCACGTGCAGTAGGGGCGATCCCGGATAGGCGCCACCGCGCGGCCGCGTCAGGCTGCAGTCACCCGCCCGTCCCGGGCCCACCAACCGGAGATTCCAGATGCCCATCCGTCGTCCCGCACTCGCCATCGGCATTTGCGCCGTGCTCGCCAGTGGCGTCTTCGCTGGCGGCAAGGCCGAAGCCGCCGCGCATCTGGACAGCCTGCTGGAGTCCAAGCTGGCCAGCACGCCGCTGACCGACGAGTTGCAGATCGTCATCACCTACAAGCAGTCCAAGCCGGTTTCGGCGGCGCAGCTGACCGTGTTGCACGACCTGGGCATCACCCGCGGTGTCAGCATGCAGACCCTGCCGATCGCCGGTGCGCTGGCCACGCCGGAGGAGATCCTGGCGCTGGCCGAGCGCGACGACGTCGCTTCGATCTACTACAACGCGCCGCTGCGCTACTTCAACCAGGACGCGCGCCAGGCCACCGGGGTCGACCGCGCGCAGAGCAATCCGGGCGACTTCGGCCGCACCGTGCCGTACACCGGCCGCGGCGTCGGCGTGCTGATCAACGATTCGGGCATCGATGCCACCCACCGCGACCTGGCCTATGGCGACCGCGTGGTGCAGAACGTGCTGGCCAACACCAATCTGCACAATCTGAACTCGATGCTGCCGGTCACCTACCTGGAGGGCGTGCCGAACACCGACGCCGGTTCCGGCCATGGCACCCACTGCGCCGGCACGGTCGGCGGCAGCGGCGCGCAGTCCGGCGGCAAGTACCGCGGCGTGGCGACCGGCGCCAGCCTGGTCGGCTACGGCTCCAGCGGTGTGCTGCTGGTGCTGGATGCGGTGGGCGGCCTGGACTACGCGGCCTCGCACCAGAACAGCTTCAAGGATCCGATCCGCGTCGTCAGCAACTCCTGGGGTACCTCCGGCAAGTTCGACCCGGCCGACCCGGTCAACGTCGCCACCTACGAGCTGTACAAGCGCGGCATCGTCAGCGTGTTCGCCGCCGGCAACGACGGTCCCAAGGAGGACACCCACAACCCGTATGCGCAGGCGCCGTGGGTGATCTCGGTCGCCGCCGGCAATGTCGACGGCACGCTGGCCGACTTCTCCTCGCGCGGCAAGGCCGGCGAGCGCGATACCTTCACCACCGCCGACGGCAAGAGCTGGACCCACATCAACCAGCCCAGCATCACCGCGCCGGGCGTGGACATCATCTCCACCCGCGCCTCCACCGGCCTGTTGCCGCCGCTGGCCGCGCAGAAGGACGAAAAGCTGATCGCGCCGGCGCAGCTGCCGTTCTACACCACCATGAGCGGCACCTCGATGGCCACGCCGCACGTGGCGGGTGTGGTGGCGCTGGTGCTGGAGGCCAATCCGAACCTGACCCCGGACCAGGTCAAGGACCTGATCGAGCGCACCGCCACACCGATGGCGGGACGTGCGTCCTGGGAAGTGGGCGCCGGCTATCTCAACGCTTACTCGGCGTTGCGCGAAGCCAGCAAGAAGTGACCGGATCGGGCGGACGCCAGCGTCCGCCCGATCCGCTGCAAGCGCAGTCGACCGCCGTGTCGGTGCTTGCGATGCAGTCCTGAGGCCGCCGTTCTTCGACCAAATGAAGCGCCGTCCGATCGACTGATGTCGTTGACGTTTTCGCGGTTGCCTTCGATCACGCTGTCGCCGTTCGGCGGCGTGGTCGGCAGCCACCGCGATCCCCCGTGCTGGACGTGCGGGGTTCCACCGCTCCCCGGAATGGCGTCCGGGAATCGGAATGGGCCCCGCACGTCCCGCATTCCTTTCGGCCGCACCGCGCGCCGATGCGCCGGATCGGGCACGCCGCTCCCGCCCCCTGTTTTTGCCGCATGTCGGCGCCCTCTGCCTGCAATGCACTCTGTTGCCGTTCCAGCCGCGGTGTTCGCTGGGTCGGGTGGCATGCCCCGGCGTGTGGCTCGCCGTGCAGTGCCGACTGCCGCGAGCGGCGACAGGGGAGCGCACCCTCCAATCCCGTGGTAGTTGCATGCGCCGCGGCTGAGTGTTTCCACCCGGCCGGCCTGGGTGCGATACCGGATTGGCCGCGCATCGGCGCGCCCGGCACGCTGCGGTGGCCGCCCGCTACGGGCTTCGACGATCCGGAGATTCCGCAATGTCCATTCGCCGTCCCGTTCTTGCCGTCGGTATCTGCGCCGTCCTCGCCGGCGGTGTGTTCGCCGGCGGCGACGCCCTGGCCGCCGCCCATCTCGACCAAGTACTGGAAGCCAAGCTCGCCGCTGCGCCGGCCGGCGACGCACTGCAGATCGTGATCACCTACGATCAGTCCGGGCCGGTCTCGGCCTCGCAACTCACCGCGCTGCATGCGCTGGGCATCACCCGTGGGATCACCATGCGCACGCTGCCGATCGCTGGCGCGCTGGCCACGCCTGCCGAGATCCGCGCGCTGGCGCAGCGCGACGACGTCGCCTCGATCTACTACAACGCACCGCTGCGCTATTTCAACAAGGAAGCCCGCGAGCTGACCGGCGTGGACCGCGCGCAGCGCAATCCCGGCGATTTCGGCCGCGCGCTGCCCTACAGTGGCCGCGGTGTCGGGGTGATGATCAACGACTCCGGCATCGATGCCACCCATCGCGATCTCGCCTACGGCACCCGCGTCGTGCAGAACGTGCTGGGCACCACCAACCTGGCCAACGTCGATGCGATGCTGCCGATCACCTATGCAGAGCGCGTGCCCAATACCGACCTCGGCTCCGGCCATGGCACGCACTGCGCCGGCACGGTCGGCGGCACCGGCGCGCAGTCCAACGGCGCCTATCGCGGCGTGGCGACCGGCGCCAGTCTGGTCGGCTACGGATCCGGTGCGGTGCTGCTGATCCTGGACGCGGTCGGCGGTCTGGATTATGCGGCCACGCATCAGTTCAGTTTCAAGGATCCGATCCGCGTCACCAGCAATTCCTGGGGCTCCTCCGGCAAGTTCGATCCGCAGAATCCGGTCAACGTCGCCACCTACGAGCTGTACAAGCGCGGCATCGTCAGCGTGTTCGCCGCCGGCAACGACGGCCCCAACGAGGACACCCACAATCCGTACGCGCAGGCGCCGTGGGTGATCTCGGTGGCCGCGGGCGAGAAGGATGGCACGCTGGCCGACTTCTCCTCGCGCGGCAAGCGCGGCGAGAGCGGCAGCTTCACCATGGCCGACGGCAAGACCTGGACCTATCTCAACGAGCCGACGATCACCGCGCCCGGCGTGGACATCGTCTCCACCCGCGATTCCACCGGCGCGTTGCCGCCGCTGGCCGCGGACAAGGACAGCAAGCTGATCGCCCCGGCGCAACTGCCGTTCTACACCACCATGAGCGGTACCTCGATGGCCACCCCGCACGTGGCCGGCATCGTCGCGCTGCTGCTGGAGGCCAATCCGGACCTGACCCCGGACCAGGTCAAGGACCTGCTCGAACGCACCGCCACCAACATCCCCGGGCGCACGTACTGGGAGGCTGGCGCGGGCTACGTGAATGCCTATGCCGCGCTGTTGGAAGCCAGCAAGCAGCGCAGCGGCTTCGGCAAGACGGTCAATTCCCTGCATCAGTTCTACAGCAATGCGCTGGTGCTGCCCGGCGGCAGCCGGCCGTTCGAGGTGGCGTTCTCGCCGGTGGGCACGCCGCAGACCCAGTCGTTCACCGTCGGCAAGGACGTCGCCTGGGTCAGCGCTAAGGCCACCATCGACGCCAACACCCAGGCATTGGTGCTGACCGATCCAGACGGCGTCAGCCATGGCTCGCCGGTGGCGTTGCCGTTGCTGGGCAGCACGGTCAGTGTCGGTGCGCCGGGCAAGCCGGGCACCTGGACCATCAGTGTGCGCGGCATCGGTTCGATCAGCGGCGTGCCGGTGGCGCCCAAGGGCAGCAACGGCATCGCGGCCCCGGGCACGGTGCGCGGCACCCTGGATTTCCTGCGCAGCGGCGGCTACACCGGCCTCAACGACGTCGCCAGCGGCGACCGCGATCGCGGCGCGGTGGAGTACGCGGTCGGCAACCGCCTGATGGACGGTTACGCCGATGGCTTGTTCCGCCCGCAGAATCCGCTCAAGCGCGCGGAGTTGGCGCGCTATCTGGTGATGGGTGCCGGCGTGCGCCAGGCGCTGCCGGCCACGCCCAGCTTCAGCGGGCTCGGCCGCAACGACCCGGCCTATCCGTTCGCCGAGGCGGCAGTGGGCAAGGGCGGGGTGCTGCGCGACCTGCAGCAGAACCAGGCCGCGGTGATGGGGCTGGTCGCCGGCGATTTCCGTCCCAACGACGCCGTCAGCAAGCTGCAGCTGGCGTATTCGCTGGTGCAGGCACTGGGCCTGCAGACGCAGGCGCTGGCCTTCGACGGCACGCTGTCGGTGAGCTACAACAACCAGCGCCTGCCGATCGAGGACGTGGCGGCGATTCCGAGCAACCTGCGCGGCTACGTGCAGCTGGCGCTGGATGCCGGCATCCTCAATGCGCGCTTCGCGGTGACCCAGGGGCCGCAGGACCTGCAGCCGACCCTGCATGCCTACTTCGATCCGGGCAGCACGGTGTCGCGTAGCGGCTATGCGGTGATCGCCGGGCGCTTCCTCGGCGTCAACCGGCAGGCCAAGGACTGAGGACTGCGGTGACCGCTGCGACAGCATGCGCGCAGGTGCAAGGCCTGCGCCGTGCTGGTTTCCTGCGGTAGGCGTCTGCTGCCGCTACGAGCGCGCCACTGGCAACCCGTTGTTGCCGCGGCTCGGCGGGATCTGTCCTTGCAATGTGTGGGAGCGGCTTCAGCCGCGACGCGGTGTAGCAGGAATGCGCGTCGCGGCTGAAGCCGCTCCTGCAAATGACGTTTCGTCGTTGTTGGAGCTGCCCCGAAAACCGCTCCTACACGTGAGCCCGCCTGATCGCTGGAGGCCCCATAGGCGCGGCATCAGTTTTCCCGCGGATGCACGCTGACCGTGGCGGTCATGCCCGCAGCGAGCAGGGTGCCCTGCGGCACGCTGGCCGGATCGATGCGGATGCGCACCGGCACGCGCTGCGCCAGGCGGATCCAGTTGAAGGTGGGGCTGACGTTGGCCAGCAGCGAGGTGCCGGTCGGATTGTCGCTGTCGGCGATGCCGCGGGCGATGCCCTCGACCTGGCCGTGCAGCATCAGCCCGCCGCTCATCAGGCGGATGTCGGCGCGGTCGCCGACGTGGACCCGCGGCAGCTTGGTTTCCTCGAAATAGCCGTAGACCCACATCGCATCGTCGCGGACCAGCGCCAGGCGTGCACTGCCGGCCTGGGCGTAGTCGCCGACGCGCACTTCCAGATTGGTGATGTAGCCGTCGGCGGTGGCGCGGACCTGGGTGCGCTGCAGATCCAGCTCGGCCAGGTCGAGCGCGGCCTGCGCCTGTTCCACCGATGCCACCGCCTGCGCCTGCGCCGCGGTGGCCTGGCCGCGCAGCGCCGCGCTGCGGTGCACGTCGGCCTGCGCCGAACGCGCGGTGGCTTCGGCGTCCGAGCGCGCTTCGGCGGAGATCACCGCGGCGGCACGCGCGCGCCGTTCGGCCTGGGCGCGGCGCATCTGGAATTCCGCTTCGCTGGCCGCCTGGGTGGCGGCCGCCGCCGACAGGCTGGCGCCGGCCGCACGCGCCTGCGCCTGCGCGACCGCAAGGTTGGCGCGGGCCTTTTCCAGGGCCAGCTCGTAGCGCTTGCGGTCCACGCTGAACAACAGGTCGCCGCGTTTGACATGCTGGTTGTCGCGCACGGCGACCGCATCGACCAGGCCGGACACGTCCGGCGCGATCCGCACCACTTCCGCGCGCACGCGGCCGTCGCGGGTCCAGGGCGAGAGCATGTAATGGCGCCACAGCGCATGCGCCAGCAGGGCGGCGACCAGCACCACGATGGCGGTCAGGGCGAAACGGATCAGGGCAGGGGTCTTCATGGCGGGACTCACGGAAGAAGGAGCAGGCCGAGCGCGGCGAAGGCGCCGACGTAGACGGCCAGACGGAACAGGGAGGGATGCCAGGCGTAGCGGTACAGGCCGGCGCGGCCGGCGACCGCGTCCAGCGCCCAGGCCACCAGCAGCAGGGCCAGGCCCAGCACCAGCAGGCCGGGCACGTATACCCCGGCGATCGAGAGTTCAGCGGGCAGCAGCATCGTCGGCTCCTGGGGTGGCGGTGGTCGGCGCAGGCGTATCGGCCAGCGCGGCGAGAACGGAATCGGCGTCGAGCAGCGCGCCGCGCAGCAGCAACAAGTGCTCGCGGGTGGGCTTCCAGCGCAGCGGTACCGCGCCTTCCACCTGGCTGGCGGCCAGCGCTGCCTCCACCCGCTGCAACGCGTGTCGGTGCCGTTGCGGGCTGGGATCGAGATACAGGTCGGCCAGCGCCTGCACGGCGGCCTCCACCGCGGTGGCCAGGGCCGGCGGCAGCGTGCCTGCGGCCGCATCGCGGCGCAGTTCGACCAGGGTGCGCCCGGTTTCATGCACCGACAGCGCCCAGCCGAGCAGGTCGCGCAGTTCGTCGCTGCCCGGCGGGGTGTGCGCGACGATCTGCTGGAACAGGTCGCGGTTGACGCTCTCCAGTTGCAGCGCCAGCCCCGGCAGCGGCGCACGCGCGGCCAGCGTGGTCTGCCGCCGCAGCCGCTCCAGCAGGCGCCGGCGCTGCCAGCGGGTGCCGATCACCGGCGGCACGAATACGAACGTCGCGCTCACCGCCAGCGTCCCCAGCAGCAGCGGCACCACGCTGTTGAAGGTGGCCGCGGCGTTGAAGCTTGGCGTCGGCTGGACCGCCAGGATCGAAACGAAGGCCAGGTTGGCGCCGGTGGCGAAGCCGTACAGCGCCGGTTTCGAGGCCAGGTACAGGGTCACCAGCAGGAACGGCAGGGTGCCGGCGACGAACAGCACATAGCCGTCCATCTGCGGCAGCACCAGCAACTGGCACACCACGCCGAGCACGATGCCGAACACGAACCCCTTGAACAGCGAGCGCGCGGCAGCGGGCGCGTTGGCGCTGGACGACAGGATCGCGCTCAGCGCCACCGCCTGGAACACCGCGGTGGCGCCGCTGATCCAGCCGGCCTGGATCCACAGCCAGCACATCGTCGCCACCAGCAACGCGCTGCGCAGCGCGGTCAGTGCGGCCGCGGCGTAGTCGTTGCCGCGCACGAACACCGCGGTGTCGCCGCGGTCCTGCGGCGTGCGCCACTGCTGCGGCGCGACCAGGGTCGCCTCGGTGGCCACGTAGTCGTGCAGGTCGGCGAAGAACCGTTGCAGCAGCGACACGCCGGTGTCGAATCCCTCGTGCCGTGCCGCCGGCAGGGCCGCACGCGCTTCGGCCGCACGCGTCGCCAGCGCATCGCGGCACGCCGCCAGCTTGCGCGCGGTCGCGGCCGCGCCCTCGCGTCCGCCGCGGTCGCTGAGTGCGGCCTTCAGCGGCCGATACAGGCCGATCAGCGCCTCGGCCACCTCCGTATCGCCGCTGCGCAGCAGCCGATTGATGTAGTGGTGCAGCGCCTGGAAGCTGGTCGACACCGCCATGAAGCGCTGGTTGAGCAGGCGCAGGCGGCCGCTGCGCACCCGTGCCTCCGGATCCTCGAACACCACCGAACTGCGCAGGTCCTCGATGGTCACCGCGTCGCGCACGAAGCGCAGGTGCGCCTGCTCCATCGCCTCGCGCGGCAACTGGCCGCCGGTGGCGTCGCGGACGAAGTCCAGGAAGCCGTCGGACGCGCGGCGCACGGTGTCGCGCAGGGTCTGGCGCAGCCGGCTGGGAAACACCACGTCGCTGACGATGCCGGTCACCAGCAGGCCCAGCACCACCTCGGTCACCCGCGCCACCACCAGGTTGAACACGTTCTGCGGCTGGTTCACCGCCGGCAGCGCGATCAGCGCCACCGTGTAGCCGGACAGCACGAAGGCATACGCCTTGAAGTTGCGGTACAGCAGCGCGCCGCCGGTGCAGGCGCCGATCCACAGCGATAGCGCCAGCACGAACAGCACCGGCTCCTGCGGGAACAGCGCCACCATCGTCAGCGCCGCGACGCTGCCGATCAGCGTGCCCAGCACCCGGTAGAAGCCCTTGGCGAAGACCATGCCGGTCTGCCGGTGCATCACCACCACCACGGTGATCATCGCGGTCATCGGCGAGGCCAGGTCCAGACGCAGGGCGATCCAGCCGGCCAGATAGATCGACAGCAGCGTGCGCAGCACGAACAGCCAGGCCTCGCCTTCGCCGCGCAGGGCGTCGGCCAGCAGGGTGCGCAGGCCTGGCGCTGCCTCGGCAGCGGCGGCGGCGTTGGGGTGTTGTGCGCTCATGCGGCGTCCTCGACCCCGCGCAGCAGGGTCTTCAGCAGCGCCTGCAACTGCACCAGCGCCGCCGGATCCAGATGCTGCACATACGTGTCGAGCTGGGCGGAGAGGTCGGGGATCAGCGCCTCGATCAGGCGCTCGCCGGCCTCAGTCAGCCGCAGCAGCAGCATGCGCCGGTCCTCGGCACTGGGCATGCGCTGGATCAGGCCCTTGTCGACCAACTGACTGGTCAGGCGGGTGATGTTGGCCGACTTCTCGCCCGCCGCGTCGCTCAGCTGGGACGGGTTCAAGGTTCCGTCGGGACTGGCGTCGATCATCATCAGCACGTTGTATTCGGCGTAGCTCAGACCATAGGGCCGCAACACCTCGTTGCTCTGGTCCAGGCTGAGCTTGTGCAGCAGCTTGATCAGCCGCAGGACCAGCGCGGCTTGCCGCGGGAAGTGCGGATGCTTGCGGGCGGTCACGTCCAGGCGCTGCTCGGTGGCGGCGAAGCGGCTCATGCGCGGCTCGATGATTTGTACATGTGTAAATAATACATTTATGTATTAATTTTGCGGTAACGCCGGCTGAACGCGGCCCGCTGGAGGAGGTGTGCCTCAGGAAAAGCGCACGAACAGGTCTGCGCCGAGGGCACCGTGCGTTAGCGTGCCGCGCGGCAGGTCGAGGCAGCGCCTGTGTCCGGTGAAGCGCGGGTCGACGCGCAGGCGCGTTCCGCGCCCCGGAAGCCGGGACGTCGCGTTGGAGGGAGCGGGGGCAGGTGGCGCCTCAGCGCCACCGTCGGGTCAACGCAGCACGCCGTCCAGGCCGGGCGCGGGCGAGAGCATGTTGCGGGTGTCGATCTCGAAGCTGCGCTGCTTCTTGTCCTCGGGCGTCGCGGCGATGCTGCCCTTCAGGGTGTACTCCAGGCTGCGGCGGCCGGCCAGGGCGTCGGCGACGGCCATGCGCGCGCTCGAGCTGGGCTTCAGCGCGATGCTCACCACGTCCGCCGTCTCCGGGCCGATCGAAATGCCGGGTGCGGCCTGCAGGCTGCCGGCCGCTTCGCCGCCCACACCGAGGTCCAGACGCAGGGTGTCGTAGCGCATCGGAATGCTGCTGTAGTTCTGCAGGCGCAGGTCCACCTTCCAGCTGCCGTCCATGTTGACCGTCAGTTGCTGCACGCTGGCGGCCGGGTCCGACACACGCCGCACGATGCCGTCGCTGCAGGCGCCGAGCAATGCGGTGCACAACACGAGCAAGCCGAGGCGGAGCGGGTGACGCATGGGCGGAATCCACGGAAAGGAAGACCGGCGAAGACTACACCACACCCCTGTCTGCCGTGGTGGCGCAGCGATGTCGAGCATCCCCCGGACTGCGCGGGCTGCGGAAAGCTGGCGGCATGCCGGCGGTCGCGCGCGACGTGGCGTGACGCAAGGCGGACAGCGGACAAGCTCTACTGGCGCCTTCGCTTGGTGTCGAGCGCTTCCGCCACTGAATGGCAGGCCCGCCCAACCTAGCTGCGCGATGGCGTCGTCCGCGTCGTGCCATCTGCCGTCAGCCCGCAATCCGGCATGCGGCTGGCCTGTGGGCCGGCCATTACCCCGTTCCGTCATGCCGTCCACCTCCGTTGCTGCTCCTCCGATCGCCCTTGGCGCAGCAACCCACCAGATCATCCAGGCTGACCCGCACATGCCTGCGGACGTTCAGGTACGGCGGAACGACCGCGGCTGGCCGAGCGTCCGGTCGGTGTCCTCGGCGATCCGGCCGGCGGCCATCACCAAGGCGTCCCTGCCGTGCGCCGGCCGGATGCCGAGGACGTGTCCAGCATCGCGCCCCCTCGGATCGGACGCAGTCGGCGCAGGCCGCGGCGGTCGGTAGGAAAATTCTGCAACATTGCGCTTGCCCAATCCCGATCACCTCGCTATGATGCGCGTCCTCGCACCGGTCCTGCCGCGTTGCGCAGTGGCCGAGTAGCTCAGTTGGTAGAGCAGGGGATTGAAAATCCCCGTGTCGGCGGTTCGATTCCGTCCTCGGCCACCATTCTTTCAGGGCTTGCAGCAATGCAGGCCCTTTTCTTTTGCCGCGAGGGTTTGCGGCATCTGCATGCCTTGGCGGTGTGTTGTGCTGCCTTGCTCGCCGTCGTCGAAGGTGGCGTACGGCGTCGTCATTCGGCGTCCGGGCCGATCTCCCGCGCTGTGCAGATTTCCGCATGCGCGAGGCCTGTTGCGACTGTCCTCTGCCCTGATCGGGTGTGAAGAAGGCGTGTCAACGTTCGTAGACAACTGCACCCAGTTCACGGTTTTTCGGGATCTTCCGCTCAATCAACGGCGCTGGCTGTCGTAATCATAGGCACGGGCAATCGGGGGAACCTGCCAATGACCAGCGGATTCGGACGGAGATGTGGCGGCGTGGCCCTGCTGTTGGCCATGGCCGGCAACGCCGTGGCAGCCCCTTCCGACCGGACCGAGCATGCGGGCGAGCAGGGCGGTCACGGTGCCGATGCGCCCTACATCGAGCAGGTCGGTTCCGAGTGCGTGATGGTCAATACCTACCTGCAGCGGCGCGACGGGGTGGTCGAGCGCGTGGTGCTGCGCGAGCCGGTGCAGTGCGCCAGCCATCCGGACCAGCACTCCATGGCCGATCTGAGCAACTGACCGCCGCGCCATGACGGCCGGCGCCTTGCGCCGCGCTTTACATCGCTGCGCCGCTCCTGCATAAGCTGCTGCTTCCCGTCCATCGGAACCTGCGCATGCGCCTTTCGCCGATCGCGCTGCTGTTGCTGGCGTGCCTGTTGTGCCTCGCACCGCCGCTGCGCGCCGCGCAGCCGGTGAGCTCGGTCGCCGCGTTCGATCTCGGCCGTTATGCCGGGCAGTGGCACGAGATCGCGCATCTGCCGGTCTCCTTCCAGAAGAAATGCGTCGGCGACGTCACCGCGGCCTATGTGCTGCGCGACGACGGTCAGGTCGGCGTGCGCAACGCCTGCCGCACCGCCAGCGGCGACATGCTGGCGGCCGACGGCGTGGCCCGGCGGGTCGAGGGCCATCCCGGGCGGCTGCAGGTGCGCTTCGCGCCGGATTGGCTGGCCTGGCTGCCGATGGTGTGGGCCGACTACTGGGTGATCGCGCTCGACCCGGATTATCAATGGGCGCTGATCGGCGAGCCCGGACGCAAGTACCTGTGGGTGCTGTCGCGCTCGCCGCGCATGCAGCGCAGCGTGTTCGAGGGCATCAAGGCCAAGGCGGTGGCGATGGGGTACGACCTCGACCCGCTGCTGGTGGTCGCGCCGCTGGACTGAGTGGGGCGCTGCCGGCGCGTCGTTGCGGGCGGATCGGTGCCACATGGGCGACAGGCGCTGAAGACCGGGCCATCGCTTGGGCTTTGCCGCACGCTGTACGCCAGCGTGGGGCAGCGACTTGCAGTTCGCTGTGGCCGGCTGCTTCCGCCGGCGGTGGCCGTTGCCCTGGAAGATGCGCCTTGGCGCCTGCTGTCTGGCGGTGCATCGTGCATGCCGGGTGACGCGTCGCGGGCCACCCTGTGTGACGGATGCTGCAACCGCTCGGCGTCAGCCGGGAAATGCCGTCAGTGCCGCGGCCAGCAGGTCTGCGCTGTCGCCGTCGCGCAGCGCCTGCAGGGCGTTGCGGCCATCGGCCAGGCGCACCTCCCGCAGCCATTGCGACAGCGTCGCGAGATCGCTGCCGCAGCCGTTCCAGGCCACGCAGATGGTGTCGCCGACATTGTGCAGGTCGGCGTGGTTCAGATGCTCCAGGGTGCCGTCATGCGCCAGCCAGGCGAGTGCGCGTTGCGCATCCTCCGGTGCGCCATAGGCGGCGCCGTCGATCAGCGACAGCAGGTCGCTGCTGTCGGCGCGCCGCTCGGCCCGGCGCCGTTCGGCGCGACGCATGCCCTGCAGGATCGCCTTGATCCTTCCTTCGTGAATGCTGTCGGTCATGGGCGGCGAGGCGATGCGGGTGGACGGGTCACTCTGCGCGCTCGGCACGCAGTTGCAGTTCACCGTCGGCCAGGCGTGCGCGCAGCCGATCGCCGGGGGCGACCTGAGCGGCCGAGCGCACCACGCTGCCGTCGTCGACGCGGGTCAGGATGCTGTAGCCGCGCGCCACGGTCGCCAGCGGGCTGACCGTCTCCAGTGCACGCGCCAGTGCGCGCAGGCGCTGCGCATCGGTCTGCAGTTGCCGCGCCATCGCCGCCTGCGGACGTCGGCCCAGCGCCAGCAGGCGCACCCGCAGCATCGCCAGCCGCCGTTGCGGTTGCGCGGCGCGCAGCACCGCGGCGGCATGGCGCAACTGGGCATGCCGGCGTTCCTGCTGTTGCCGCCACACCGCCGCCAGCCGCCGTCCGATCTCGTGCTGGCGGCGCTGCAGCAACTGCAGGCGCACCTGCGGGCTCTGCGCCTGCAGGCGCAGCAGGGCGCGGTCGGCGCGTTGCTGCGCTTGCCGCAGCCGGTGCTGCTGCCAGCGCAGCAACGCGGCATGCTGGGAGCGCAGGCGCGCGCCGAGATCGCGCTGGTCGGGGACCAGCAATTCGGCGGCGACCGACGGGGTGGGCGCGCGCAGGTCGGCGGCGAAATCGGCCAGGGTCACGTCGGTCTCGTGGCCGACGGCCGACACCACCGGGGTGACTGCCGCGGCGATGGTGCGTGCCAGGTGTTCGTCGTTGAACGCCCACAGGTCCTCCAGCGAGCCGCCGCCGCGGGTCAGCAGGATCGCGTCGTAGCGGCCGCTGGCGTCGGCCTGGCGCAGCAAGGCGGCAATCTGCGCCGCGGCGCTGTCGCCCTGGACCAGGCTCGGCAGGATGTCCACCTGCAGCAGCGGCATGCGCCGGCCGAGCACGCTCAACACGTCGCGCACGGCGGCGCCGCTGGGCGAGGTGATGACCGCCAGGCGCCGCACGAAGCCGGGCAGGGCGCGCTTGCGCTCGCTGGCGAACAGGCCTTCGGCGGCGAGCCGGGCCTTGAGCTCCTCGAACGCCCGGCGCAACGCGCCTTCGCCGGCTTCCTCCAGATGGTCCAGCACCAACTGGTAGTCGCCGCGCGCTTCGTACAGGGTCAGGCGCCCGCGCGCCAGCACCCGCAGGCCTTCGCGCGGCACGAACCGCAGCCATTGGCTCTTGGGCTTGAACATCGCGCAGCGCACCTGCGCGCGCGCATCCTTCAGGGTGAAATAGAGGTGGCCGGACGACGGGCGGGTGACGTTGCCCAGTTCGCCTTCCACCCAGGCCAGCGGAAAGGTGCTCTCCAGCAGGTCGCGGGCCAGCGTGTTGAGCTGGCTGGGGCTGAGGATCTGGTCGGCGCGATCGGACATGCGGGCAGTGCAGGGCGTACGGGCGCCTATCCTCGCACGTCGGCAGCTGCGGCCGGCTGCGTCGACTTGGCTGCATGCCGGGCCAGCGCCCATTGCACGTGCTCGCGCACCAGCGGCGAGGGATGCTGCGCGCGCGCGCCTAGCGCGGCCAGTACCTGTGGCGTGGTCGGCGCGTTGCCCAGCGCCACTGCCAGATTGCGCAGCCAGCGCTCGTGACCGCTGCGGCGGATCGCGCTGCCTTCGGTGCGGCGCAGGAACTCGTCTTCCTCCCAGGCGAACAGCTGCGCCAGCGTGGCCTTGTCCAGATCGTTGCGCGCGCGGAAGTCCGGCTCGTCGCTGCGCTTGGCGAACTTGTTCCAGGGGCAGATCAGCTGGCAGTCGTCGCAGCCGAAGATGCGGTTGCCGATCGCCGCGCGCAGTTCCTCGGGAATCGCGCCGTCGTGTTCGATGGTGAGGTAGGCGATGCAGCGGCGCGCATCGAGTCGGTACGGCGCGACGATCGCCTGGGTCGGGCAGACGTCGATGCAGCGCGTGCAGGTGCCGCAGTGGGCGCTGGCCGGCGGGTCGATCGGCAGCGGCAGATCGACGTAGATCTCGCCGAGGAAGAACCAGGAGCCGCCGTTGCGGTCGATCAGGCAGGTGTGCTTGCCGATCCAGCCCAGGCCGGCGTCGCGCGCCAGCGCGCGTTCGAGCACCGGTGCCGAATCGACGAACACGCGGTGGCCGAACGGGCCGATCTCGTCCTGGATGCGCTCGGCCAGCTTCTGCAGGCGGTTGCGCATCAGCTTGTGGTAGTCGCGGCCCAGCGCATAGCGCGCGACGTAGGCGCGCTCGCCGTCGCGCAGCGTGTCCCAGGCCGAATCGTCGTCGTTGCGGCCGTAGTCCAGGCCCACCGAGATCACCCGCAATGTGCCGGGAATGAGTTCGGCCGGGCGGGAACGCTTGTCGCCATGCTGGGCCATCCAGTGCATCGTGCCGTACAGGCCCTGTTCCAGCCAATCGCGCAGATGCGCCTCGTCCTGCTGCAGTTCGATGCCGGCGATACCGCAGCGCTGGAAGCCGAACGTCCGTGCCAGCGCGCGGATGCGCGCGGCGGCGGCGTGGGGATCGGCGATGTCGAGACGGGCGGACATCGCGCAAGTATAGAATCCCGTGCATGTACGACTGCTTCGATCTCTATGCCACCGCGGACGCGCGCCGCATCGATGCGCAGGCCACCGCGCTGCTGGGCGGCGACGGCTACACGCTGATGCAGCGCGCCGGTCAGGCCGCGTGGCAGACGCTGCTGCAGCGCTGGCCGCAGGCGCAGCGCATCCTGGTGGCCTGTGGCAGCGGCAACAACGGTGGCGATGGCTACGTGCTGGCGCGGCTGGCGCATCGCGCCGGACGCCAGGTGCGCGTGCTGCAGTTGCCCGGGCGCGGTCCGCAATCGCCGCTGGCGCAGCGCGCCTGCACCGACTACATCGGCGTCGGCGGTCGCATCGAGGAGTTCGACGCGGCACTGGCGCCGGCCGACGTGGTAGTCGATGCGTTGCTCGGCATCGGCCTCAATCGCGCGCCGGATGCCGAACTGGCGGCACTGCTGGGCGCACTGGGCGGGCTTGGCGCGCCGGTACTCGCGCTGGACGTGCCCAGTGGCGTGGACGCCGAGTCCGGCAGCGTGCCGGGCGCAGTCCTGCCGGCGACGCTGACCTTGCAGTTCATCGTCGCGCACGCCGGCTTGCATACCGGTGCGGCCTTGAACCATGTCGGCGAGCGCGCGCTGGCGACGCTGGAGGTGCCGCCCGCCGCATTCGCCGACTGCGCGCCGCGCGCACAGGCCTGGACCGTCGGCGCCTTGCGCCGCCATCTGGCGCCGCGCCGGCAGGACAGCCACAAGGGCGACTCCGGCCATGTGCTGTGCGTCGGCGGCAATCTCGGCAGCGGCGGAGCGGTGATGCTCAGTGCCGAATCGGCCCTGCGCAGCGGCGCCGGCCTGGTCAGCGTCGCCACCCGTGGCGCGCACGTGGCGCCGCTGCTGGCGCGTTGCCCGGAGGCGATGGCGCATGCGGTCGACGAGGCGGCGGCGCTGGCGCCGTTGCTGCGCAAGGCCAGCGTGGTCGCGCTCGGGCCCGGGCTTGGCCAGGACGATTGGGCGCAGGCGCTGTGGCAGACGGTCCTGGCCGATGAGGATCGCGCGCTGGTGCTGGATGCCGACGCATTGAATCTGCTCGCACAGGCGCCGCGCGCGGTGCCGCAGGCGGTACTGACCCCGCATCCCGGCGAGGCCGGGCGCCTGCTCGGCATCGCCACCGCCGAGGTGCAACGCGATCGCTTCGCGGCCGCCGCGGCCTTGGCCGAACGCTACCAGGCGACGATTGTGCTGAAGGGGGCCGGCAGCCTGGTCGCCGCGCCCGGGCAGACGCCGCGGGTGATCGCCGCCGGCAATCCGGGCATGGCGGTTGGTGGCATGGGCGATCTGTTGACCGGGGTGGTCGCGGCGCTGCGCGCGCAAGGGTTGCCGGCGTTCGAGGCGGCCAGCGTCGGCGCGCTGCTGCATGCCGGCGCCGGCGATCGCGCGGCTGCCGCGGGCCAGCGCGGGTTGCTGCCGACCGATCTGTTGCCGGCGCTGCGGCGCCTGTCCAATCCGGAATCCGAACCATGAGCCTCAGCTTGTTCCTGCCCGACAGCGAGGCCACCGAACGGCTCGGTCGCGCGCTGGCCGCGACCCGCCCGGCGCAGGCCGCGGTGCATCTGCACGGGGATCTGGGCGCCGGCAAATCGACCCTGGCGCGGGCGCTGCTGCGCGCGCTCGGCGTGCAGGGCGCGATCCGCAGCCCCACCTACACCCTGGTGGAGCGTTACCCGCTGGCCGATGGCGAGGCCTGGCACCTGGATCTGTACCGCATCGGCGTGGCGGGCGAGCTGGATTTCCTCGGGCTGGACGAGGGCGGGGCCACGCTGTGGCTGGTGGAATGGCCCGAGCGCGGCGGCGACGTGCTGGCGCCCGCCGATCTGGACGTGCGCCTGGCGGTGCACGGCGACGGGCGTCGTGTCGCCCTGCAGGCGCGTACCGATGTGGGGACCGCCTGGCTGGCGCAGCTGGCCCAGCAGGCCGACTTGCAGGGACTTTTTGCCGGCTGACGCTAGAAAGTGAAGGCAGGTTATGGATTATTAAGGGAAAACCGCTTGCCTTTGACTCCCGGCGATGTTTGAATCGCGTTATGCGCCCGGGGACCCGTTTTTTCGCCAGTTTCGCCGCTGCCGCAGGCTGGTGCCTGGCGGCGCAGACGGCGTTTGCCGGACAGGTGCAGTCGGTCTCGCTCGACAACGGCGCCACCGGCACCCGTGCCGAGATCCGTCTGCAGGGCAGTGGCGGCTTCAGCACGCTGTCGCTGGCCAATCCGAATCGCCTGGTCGTCGATCTTCCCGATTCCTCCGCTGCCAAGGGCCTGAAGCTGCCGGCCGGCGGCGGCGTGGTCAGCGCAGTGCGCACCGGCCATCCGGTGCCGGGCACCCTGCGCATCGTGTTCGACCTGAGCAGTTCGGTGGTGGCGTTCAAGCCGCAGATGCAGACCATCGGCGGCAGTTCGGTGCTGGTGATCGAGTGGCCGGGCGAGGCACCGGCGGGCAAGGCGGTCGCCGCCGACGCGCCGGCAGCCGTGGCTCCGCTGCCGCAGGCCGCGCCTGTCGCAGCGCCCAAGCCGGTAGTGGATGCGCGCGCCGAAGCCGCACGCGCGACCGCGGCACTGACCTCGTCGGTGGTGCAGCGTGCCAGCCAGCCTGCGCCGGCTCCGGTGCCGCCGCCTGCCGCGCCCGCGCCAGCCCCGACCGTCGTTGCCTCTGCGCCGAGCGTTGCTGCCGCGGCGGCCGGCCGTCCTGTGCCCGGCGTTGTGCCGACGCCTGCGCCTGCGACAGTCGCGCCGCCGGCGAACGCGCCGTCCGAGCGTGACGACGCGGACGACGATGCGGCGGTGGCTGCTGCCGCCGAAGCACGGCCGGTGATGCCGAGCGCGGCCTCGCGGGTGAAGATGGCGCCCGGTATGCGTCCGCTGATCGTGGCCATCGATCCCGGCCATGGGGGCCAAGATCCCGGTGCCAGCGGTCCGACCGGCAAGCATGAGAAGGACGTGACCCTGGCGATCGGCCGCGAACTGGCGCGCCAGATCAATGCCACGCCGGGCATGAAGGCCTACATGACCCGCACCACCGACGTGTTCATTCCTCTGCCGATGCGCGCGCAGAAGGCGCGTGCGGCCAAGGCCGACATCTTCATCTCGATCCACGCCGACGCGGCCGAGAACCGCAGCGCGACCGGTTCCTCGGTGTACGTGCTGTCGACCAAGGGCGCGTCCTCGCAGCGCGCGCGCTGGCTCGCGGACAAGGAAAACGCCGCCGACCTGATCGGTGGCGTGCGCCTGCAGAAGACCGACAGCACCCTGGCCAACGTGTTGCTGGACCTGGCCCAGAGCGGCCACATGAAGTCCTCCGAAGATGCGGCCGAGCAAGTGCTGGGCGGACTCAAGCGGATCGGCAACAACCACAAGCCCGAGATCGAGCGCGCGAACTTCGCGGTGCTGCGCACCTCGGACATGCCGGCGATGCTGGTCGAGACCGCCTTCATCTCCAACCCGGACGAAGAACGCCGGCTGACCGATCCGGCCTACCAGCGCCGCATCGCCGGTGCCGTGCTCGATGGCGTCAGCACCTTCTTCACCCGGCAGCCGCCGCCGGGCACGCTGTTCGCCGCGCGCGCGCAGGCCGAGGCGGAAGCGGCCAGCACGGTGGCCGGCGGCAGCCGCTGAGGCGCTATCATTAACGGCTGATCCTCGATGACGGCGTCCGCGCCGCGAGCCGTGCCGATGTCCTTTGCCTGCTGTGGTTTTCGTCCTGTCGCCACGACCGGCGCGCGTCTGTGCGCGCATGGAGCGAGGACGGCATGAGCATCCGTCAGCTGCCCGAGATCCTGATCAACCAGATCGCCGCCGGCGAAGTGGTCGAGCGTCCGGCTTCTGTCGTCAAGGAACTGGTGGAGAACGCGCTGGACGCCGGTGCGCACCGCGTCGACATCGATCTGGAAGAAGGCGGCGTGCGCCTGATCCGCATCCGCGACGACGGTGGCGGCATCGCGCCCGAGGAACTGCCGCTGGCGGTGTCGCGGCACGCGACCAGCAAGATCGCGTCGCTGGACGACCTGGAATCGGTGGGCACGCTCGGATTCCGTGGCGAAGCGTTGCCGTCGATCGCCTCGGTCAGCCGCTTCACCCTGGCCTCGCGCCGATCCGGAGACGAACACGGCGCTGCCCTGCAGGTCGACGGCGGCAAGGTCGGCGAGGTGCAGCCGCGCGCATTGCCGCCGGGCACCCTGGTCGAGGTCCGCGAGCTGTTCTACAACGTGCCGGCGCGGCGCAAATTCCTGCGTGCCGAGCGCACCGAACTGGGCCACATCGAGGAGTGGCTGCGTTCGCTGGCGCTGGCGCGCCCGGACGTGGAGCTGCGCGTCTCGCACAACGGCAAGCCGTCGCGGCGCTACAAGCCGGGCGATCTGTACTCGGACGCGCGCCTGGGCGAGACCCTGGGCGAAGACTTCGCAAAGCAGGCGCTGCGCGTGGACCACAGCGGTGCCGGCCTGCGCCTGCATGGCTGGATCGCGCAGCCGCATTACTCGCGCGCCAGCGCCGACCAGCAATACCTCTACGTCAACGGCCGCTCGGTGCGCGATCGCAGTGTCGCTCATGCGGTGAAGATGGCCTACGGCGATGTGCTGTTCCATGGCCGCCAGCCGGCTTATGTGCTGTTCCTGGAACTGGAACCGGCGCGGGTGGACGTCAACGTGCATCCGGCCAAGCACGAGGTGCGTTTCCGCGATGCGCGGCTGATCCATGATTTCGTCTACCGCACGCTGCAGGATGCGCTGGCGCAGACCCGTGCCGGTAGCCTGCCGGGCGCGATCGGTGCCGACGCCGCGCTGCCGCCGCCAGCCGCGGGTACTGCGGCCTGGGCGGGCACAGGCGCGCCGAACAGTGGCGGCGCTGGTGGTGGTGGAGGGCAGGGCTACGGTTACGGCGCGCAGTGGCGCCCGGCGCAATCGCCGTTGGGTTTGCGCGTGGAAGAGGCGCCTGCAGCGTACGCGGCGCTGTACGCGCCCACCGCCGACGCGGGAAGCGCCGCCAGCCTGCCGCGGCAGACCCAGGGCCCGGCCGGCGGCCTGCCGCCGACTGCCGCCGACAGCGGCGTGCCGCCGCTCGGCTACGCCATCGCGCAATTGCACGGCATCTACATCCTGGCCGAGAACGCCGACGGCCTGATCGTGGTCGATATGCACGCCGCGCACGAGCGCATCGGCTACGAGCGTTTGAAGACCGCGCACGATGGCATCGGCCTGCATGCGCAGCCGCTGCTGGTGCCGATCACCCTGGCAGTCGGCGAACGCGATGCCGACACCGCCGAGCGCGAGGCGGAGACGCTGGCCGCGCTCGGGTTCGAGATCACCCGCAGCGGACCGCAATCGCTGCACGTGCGCAGCATTCCCGCACTGCTGGCGCAGGCCGAGCCGGAGGCCTTGCTGCGCGACGTGCTCACCGACCTGCGCGAACACGGCCACAGCGGCCGTGTCGCCGGCGCGCGCGATGCGCTGCTGTCGACCATGGCCTGCCACGGCGCGGTGCGCGCCAACCGCCGCCTCACCATTCCGGAAATGAACGCACTGCTGCGCGACATGGAAGCCACCGAGCGCTCCGGACAATGCAATCATGGGCGTCCGACCTGGGCGCGGTTCACCCTGGGCGAGATCGATCGTTGGTTCCTGCGGGGGCGGTGATGGACAAGCGGATGTGGACGGCAGCGCTGCTGGCGGCGCTCGTCGCCTTGAGTGGCTGCGGCAAGCAGGCGCCGGCACCGGCCGCGCCGAAGGCGATGGACGCACGGTTCGTGGCCGACGAGCAGGCTTGGCGCGCGCAGCGCCAGCGCGAACTGCAGGCGCCGGACGGCTGGACCAGCCTGGTCGGCCTGCACTGGCTGGAATTGAAGGAGCACTACATCGGCAGCGGCCCGGACAGCGGCATCCGCCTGGCGGTGGGGCCGGCGCGGATGGCGCTGGTGTCGCAGGCGCAGCGCGAGGTGTACCTGACCCCCGAGCGCGGCGCCGCCCTCAGCGTCGCCGGCGCGCCGGTGCAGGGGCGGATCCGCGTGTACAGCGACCACGATCCGCAGCCGACGGTGATCGACTTCGACGACGGCAAGGGCAAGCTCAGCCTGATCGAACGTGGCGGCCGTTATGCGCTGCGGGTCAAGCACGCCGATGCGCCGACCCGGCTCGGTTTCGCAGGCGTGCCGTACTGGCCCCTGGCCGAATCCTGGCGCGTGCGCGGGCGTTTCGTGCCCAATCCGCCGGGCACGACCCTGCCCATCGTCGACATCATCGGCGTCACCACGCCATCGCCCAATCCCGGCGCGCTGGAGTTCGAGCGCGGCGGCAAGCGCTACCGCCTGCAGGCGATCGGCGAACCCGGCCAGCCGCTGTTCGTGGTGTTCGCCGACCGCACCAGCGGTCACGGCAGCTATCCCGCCGGGCGCTTCCTGGACGTGGACCCGCCCGCGGCCGACGGCAGCGTGGTGCTGGATTTCAACCGCGCCTACGACCCGCCGTGCGCGTTCACCCCGTTCGCCACCTGTCCGTTGCCGCCGCCGGAGAACCGCCTCGACCTGGCGGTGGATGCCGGCGAGAAGGCCTACGCCGCCGCCCATTGACCCGAGGATGCCGATGACCCCGTTCCCGCGCCTGTTGCGCCGCCTGCTGCTGGGCCTGTCGCTGTGCCTGGTGCTGCCGGCACTGGCCCGCACGCCGCCGCCGGTGGCCGCGACGCCTGTCGCGCCCGCCGCCGCAGCGCCCACGGTGGTGCCGCCCACACCGCTGTTGTGGAAGGTCAGCGGCCCGCGCGGCATGCTGTACCTGTTGGGCTCGTTCCACATGCTCAAGGCCGACGACTATCCGCTGGCGCGCGAAGTCGATGCGGCCTACGCGGCGTCGCCGCGGCTGCTGTTCGAACTGGCGCCGAAGGACGTGGACGCGCCGCAACTGGGCGCGCAGATGCTGCAGGCGGCGCAGCGCCACGACGGCAAGCGGCTGCAGGACGATCTGGACCCGGCGACCTGGGAGCGGCTGCGCCGCTATGCCGCCGGCCACGGCCTGCCGCTGGCGCAGATGAGCGGCTTCGAGCCGTGGTTCGTCGGCCTCAGCATCAGCATCGCCGACATGAAGGCGCAGGGCCTGGAGGCCGATGCCGGGCTGGATCGTCATTTCATGACACTGGCCTTGCAGGACGGCAAGAGTGCCGAGGGCCTGGAGACCGCGCAGGCGCAGATCGACCTGCTCGACGGCATGGACCCGGTGGAGCAGAAGCAGATGCTGACCGAAGCGCTGGACGACGCCGAGCAGGGCGCCGCGCAGACCCTGCGCCTGCACGACGCCTGGCGCCGCGGCGACGAGCGCCAGCTGTGGCAGGAGATCGGCGCGCAGATGAAGCGCGACTACCCGCGGCTGTACCAGCGCATCGACGTGGAGCGCAACCAGGCCTGGCTGCCACGCCTGGAGCAGCGCCTGAAGGACGGCGGCGGCGACACTCTGGTGGTGGTGGGTGCGCTGCACCTGCTCGGGCCGGACGGCGTGGTCGATGGCCTGCGCGCGCGCGGCTACAAGGTCGAGCGGATCTGCGGGAACTGCAAGCAGGCGCGTTCGCGCTGACGGGAAGGTGCGTCGCACGTGTGGTTGGCGTGCGGCCGTACCCTCATCCGCCCCTGCGGGGCACCTTCTCCCGAGGGGAGAAGGGAGAGCAAAAGCCCCTCTCCCGTCGGGAGAGGGGTTGGGGTGAGGGTAAGGGCGCGAAGCGCCCCGCCGAACCTCACCCGGCCGCAATCCTCAGCGCGGACGCGACTTCGGTGCGGCGCCCGCCGGCGGTTCGCCAGGCTTGCCGGTGCCCGCGCCAGCGGCCGGGCGGCCGAAGCCGGCGCCGAGGTTGCGCTGGAATTCCTGCCACAGCTCCAGGTTGCGCTCGGTGAGCTGGTTCATCATGGTCCACGGGGTCTGCCCCAGCAGATTGCCCATCTGCTGGCGGAACTGCTGCTGCTGGTCGAGGAACACCTGCATGCTGCGCTCCAGGTAGTTGCCCATGAAGCCCTGCAGCGAGTCGCCGTAGAAGCGGATGATCTGGCTGAGCAACTGCGTGGACAGCATCGGTTCGCCGTCCTGTTCCTGGTCGGCGATGATCTGCAGCAGGACCGCGCGGCTGAGGTCTTCGCCGGTCTTGGCGTCGCGGACTTCGAATTCCTCGCCGTCGATGATCAGCTGGCGGACGTCTTCGATGGTGATGTAACTGGAGATCTCGGTGTCGTAGAGGCGGCGATTGGGATACTTCTTGATGATGCGAATCTCAGCCATGAAGCGATCGCTCTGTGACGGTAGGCGCGCAGCATGGCGCAGCGCAGCAGGGCTTGCAACCGCCGAAAGTACCTGAACACGCGAGTGCAGCAAAAAATCATGCTGCGCAGCATTCGCAGCGCAGCAAAAGTCCACAGGCCGCCGTGGCGGCCATGCGGGATAGCGTTACCTCGCGCGAATGCCGCCGCCTGAGCGATTCAGCCGCTCACCACCCCATGTGGTGGCCGCCGTTGATGTCCAGGTTCGAGCCGGTGATCCACGCGGCCTCTTCGGCGACCAGGAACGCCACGGCGTAGGCGATCTCCTCCGGCTTGCCGAGACGCCCGGTGGGGATGTCGGCGGCGATCTTGGCGCGCACTTCCTCCGGCACCGCCATCACCATGTCGGTGGCGACATAGCCCGGCGAGACCGTGTTGACGGTGATGCCGTAGCTGGCGTTCTCGCGTGCCAGGGAAATGGTGAAGCCGTGCATGCCGGCCTTGGCCGCAGCGTAGTTGGCCTGGCCGTACTGGCCCTTGAGGCCGTTGATCGAACTGATCTGGATGACCCGCCCCCAACGCTTCTGGCGCATGCCCTCGATCACCGGGCGGGTGACGTTGAACACCGAGTTGAGGTTGGTGTTGATGACTTCATGCCATTGCTCGGCGGTCATCTTGTGGAAGGTGGTGTCGCGGGTGATGCCGGCGTTGTTGACCAGGATCTCGACCGGGCCGAGTTGGCGTTCGACCTCACGCACCAGGGTCTGCGCGTGTTCGGGCGAGGCGACGTCGCCGGGGACGATCGCGACGTCGTGGCCACGCTCGCGCATGCGCTGCTGCCAGGCCAGGGCCTTGGCCTGGTCGCGGTAGTTGCTGGCCACGCGGTGGCCCTGCGCGGCCAACCGCTCGCAGATTGCGGTGCCGATGCCGCCGGTGCCGCCGGTGACCAGCGCAACGCGTGATGTCATGGATGTCGCTCCGGATAGAAATAGTGGGAAAGGACGGCCGCGGCGCGGCCCAGGGTCCGATTCTAGTCAGCCTTGATGTCGCTGGGGATAGCCGGCGCGACTGACGCCGCATCGTCCACGCGTCGGTCCTGCGCCGGCAACCGCGTCGGGTCGAAGGCGCGCAGCGCGGCGGCCAGCAGCGCCGGCACCGACCCGGCGCCGGCCAACGCTGCCGGCGGCTGGCCCAGCGTGGCCCAGGCCAGGCGCAGCGCCGGCAGCGGGTCGGCATCGTCCAGCGGCAGCGCCGCGTGCGACTTGGACAGCTTGCGGCCATCGGCGTCGAGCAGCAGCGGCAGGTGCAGGTAGCGCGGCGTGGGCAGGCCCAGCGCACGCTGCAGCAGGATCTGCCGCGGCGTGGAGTCCAGCAGGTCGGCGCCGCGCACCACGTCGGTGATGCCTTGCGCGGCATCGTCGACCACCACGGCCAGTTGGTACGCCCAGCAGCCGTCGGCGCGCAGCAACACCACATCGCCGACCTCGGCATGGACGTCCTGGGCCAGCCGGCCGCGCACCGCGTCGTCGAAGGCCACCACGCTGGCCGTACCGGGCGGCACGCGCAGACGGATGGCCGGCTGTGCGCGTGGCGCGTCGGTGACGCAAGCGTGGTGCACGCCGCCCTGCGCCGCCAGGGCGCTGCGGCTGCAACTGCAGGAGAAGGCGAGGCCGGCATGCAGCAGCCGCTGCAGGGCGTCGCGGTAGACCGGGTCGCGCTCGCTCTGCCGCAGCACCGGTCCGTCGGCCTCCAGGCCGCAGGCGCGCAGGCTCGCCAGTTGCCGTTCGGCGGCGCCGGGCACGCTGCGCGGGCGGTCCACGTCCTCGATGCGCAGCAGCCACTGGCCGCCGGCGTGGCGGGCGAGCAACCAACTGCCGAAGGCGGCGAGCAGTGAACCCAGGTGCAGCGGGCCGGTGGGCGAGGGCGCGAAGCGGCCGCGGTAGGGAGGCGGGGACATGGACAAGCTGAATCCTCGGTCAGGTACGCGCTTGAATTCAAGCGGCCGACACCGCAGATTCGAGCCAATCCTTCCATTTAATCCTTAATCCGTGCGGAGCCCACGCTCACATGTTCAATCGTATCGTCCTGTTCCTCATCACCAACCTGGCGGTGCTGGTGCTGGCCGGCATTGTCATGTCCGTGTTCGGGGTCAACCCCAACCAGATGGGCGGCCTGCTGGTGATGGCCGCGATCTTCGGCTTCGGCGGCTCGCTGGTGTCGCTGCTGCTGTCCAAGTTCATGGCCAAGCGCGCCACCGGTGCGCAAGTGATCACCGAGCCGCGCAACCACACCGAGCGCTGGCTGCTGCAGACCGTGCAGCGCCAGGCGCAGGCCGCCGGCATCGGCATGCCCGAGGTCGCCGTGTACGACGGCCCGGAGATCAACGCCTTCGCCACCGGCGCCAACCGCAACAATGCGCTGGTCGCCGTTTCCACCGGCCTGCTGCAGAACATGACCGAGGACGAGGCCGAGGCGGTGCTGGGCCATGAAATCAGCCACATCGCCAACGGCGACATGGTGACCATGGCATTGCTGCAGGGCGTGCTCAACACCTTCGTGATCGTGCTGGCGCGCGTGGTCGGTGGCGTGGTGGACAGCTACCTGTCCGGCAACCGCTACGGCCGCCGCGGCCTGGCCTACTACGCGATCGTGATGGTGCTGGAGCTGGTGTTCGGCCTGTTCGCGACGATGATCGCGATGTGGTTCTCGCGCTACCGCGAGTTCCGCGCCGACGCCGGCGGCGCCAGCCTGGCCGGCCGCGCCAAGATGATCGCGGCGCTGCAGCGGCTGGAACTCAACCATGGCCAGAGCACCTTGCCGTCGCAGGTGCAGGCCTTCGGCATCGCCGGTGGCCTGGGCCAGGGCCTGCGCAAGCTGTTCATGAGCCACCCGCCGCTGTCCGAGCGCATCGCCACCCTGCGCGCCTCGCACGTCAACGCGACGGTGAGCTGATAGTTCGCTAGATCGAAACGCCGGCCGGCGGAGCGCGGGCTCCGCCGGCCGTTGCTTTTGCGAATCCCCAATCCCCAATCCCGAATCGCGGCCCCTCAGGCAAAATCGAACGTCATCCCCGGCGCCGCCAGGCCGACGAATTCGCCCTGCACGTAGTCGACGCCGGCGCTGAACAGCAGGCTCATCGAGGTCGCGTCGGACACGAACTCGGCGATGGTGCGGATGCTCGCCGACTGCGCGCGCGCGGTGATCTCGCGGATCTTGTCCTGGTGCTCGCGGGTCTGGGTCAGGTCCTGGGTGAAGCCGCGGTCCAGCTTCAGGAACGAGGGCTGGAAGTGCGCCAGCAACTGGAACGAGTCCAGGCCGGAGCCGAACTGTTCCAGCCCGACCTTGCAGCCCAGGGCGGTGGCGTCGGCCAGGAACTGCTGCGCGTTGCGCAGGTGGGTGAACACCTTGGCCTCCGGCGTCTGCAGCCACAGGCGGTCGCCGGGCACGCCGTGCGTCGCCAGTTCGCGCCGGATCAGGTCGACCATCTGCGTGTCGGCGAAGGCTTCCGGGCTGACCTTGACCAGCAGGCTGGTGGCGTGGCCGGCGCGCTGGCGTTCGCCGATGACGGCGATCGCACGCGCGACCACCCAACGGTCGATCTCGGCGGTCAGGCCATGCTCGGCGGCGATGCCGAGGAAGGTCGACGGGCCGATCAGCTCGTCGTTGCGCTCCAGGCGCAGGTAGGCCTCGTACAGCTCGTGCTGGTCGCCCTGCAGGTTCAGCACCGGCTGGTAGTGCAGCAGGAAGCCGTCGCCGGCCAGGGCCTCGCGCAGGTGCTGCACCCAGCGCTGCACGCGCTCTTCCTCGAGTCGGTCGGCCGCGCCCGGGTCGAAGATCTTGCAGGCGTTGCCGCCCAGTTCGACGGTCGCCTGCACGTTCTCGCTGGCGCGGGCCAGGACCTGGCCGACGCTGGCGATCTTCTCGCCGATCTGCACGCCGCCGATGCTGACGGTGACCGTGGCCGAGCGCTCGCCGACGCTGAACACCTGGCTGGCGTAGGCCTGCAGCAGGCGCTCGGCCAGCGCCGCGGTGCGCGCGTAGTCGCCTTCCAGCAGCAGTGCGAAGTTGTGCTCGCCGAAGCGCGCCGCCTGCACGTCGCCGTCGATGGCCGCGGCCAGGTGCTGGGCCAATGCGGCGACCAGCGCATCGGCCGAATCCAGGCCGATGTCGGCCAACAGGCGTGCGTAATGATCCGGCTCGACCAGCAGGAAGCCGTACTGGCCCTCGCCGCGGCCGACCTGGGCCACCGCGGTTTCCAGCGCCAGCATGAAGGTCGGGCGGTTGAGCAGACCGGTGACCTGGTCGCGCTGGCGCAGGTCCTCGACCTCGCGCGCCAGTTCCGGGTCGAACTCCTCGCGGCGGCGGAACACCACCTGCACGCAGGCCTCGCCCTCGTAGCTGGCGGTGGCGAATTCCATCGTCGCCGGAAAGCTGTCGCCTTCCAGGGTGCGCGCGTCCACCTGGTACTGCGCCGGCGGCGGCTCGCCCTTGCTCAGCGACTTCAGCAACTGCTTGAAACCTTCCACGTGTTGCGGGGCGACCATGTCCAGCAGCGACACGCCTTCGACGTCGTCGAACGACTCGAACCCGAACATCTCCAGGTAGGCGTCGTTGGCGCGGATGTGCATGCCCTCGTGGATGTAGGCGATCGGATCGCGCGAGGAGGCGATCAGCGCGTCGCAGCGGCGCTCGGTCTCGCGCATCTGCGCTTCGATCCGGCGCAGGCCGCGCCGCGCCTGCAGGTCGGCCCAGGTGGTGCGGACCACCGCCAGCAAGTGCTCGGGCCGCTGCCGCAGCGCGATCGCGCGCGCGCCGCCGGCCACCGCCTCCAGCCATTCCTGTTCGTCGATGCGCTCGGCCAGCACGATGACCGGGATGTCCTTGCCGCTGGCGGCGACCCGTTGCAGCACCTGCGGCAGGGGGATCGACTGCGCCTGTGCGCTGAGCACCAGGTCGATCGGCTGCGCGGTCAGCATCGCCGACAACTCCTCGGCGTGCTGCGGCCGCGACGGGCGCACCGCGATGCCGCTGTTGCGCAGGCTGCTGACGATCGCCTCGGCGTCTTCGCCGCTGTCGTCGATGATCATCAGGCGGAGGGTGATGTCTTTGCCTGTGTGCATGAAGCCTCCCGGGGACGGGGTTTAATACACGATGCCCGCGGTCGCGTCCATGTTGTTCGGGAATGGGGAATCGGGAACGGGGAGTCGCAAGAGCGGACTGCCGTGTCTGCACGTTCGCGGGTGGACCGAGACGCGCGCGCAACGAGCGGTGTTTCGAGTCCCCATTCCCGATTCCCCATTCCCGCCCGCTAGGCCGCCAAACCAGCGGCATGGCCCGAGGCCCAGGCCCACTGGAAGTTGTAGCCGCCCAGCCAGCCGGTGACGTCGAGCACTTCGCCGACGAAGTACAGGCCGGGCACGCGCCGCGATTCCATGGTCGAGGACGACACCTGGTCGGTGTCCACGCCGCCCAGGGTGACTTCGGCGGTGCGGTAGCCCTCGGTGCCGCTGGCCACCAGCGGCCAGGCGCCGAGCAGCTCGGCGGCGGCGCGCAGCTGTGGCTCGTCCAGCTGGCGCACCGGCTTGTCCGGCAGCCACACCTCGCACAGGCGTTGTGCGAAGCGGCGCGGCAGTGCCTCGCCGAGTACCGTGCGCAACTCGGCGGCGCCGCGCAGGCGTTTCTGTTCGCGCAGCCAGGTCGCCGCGTCCTGCCCCGGCAACAGGTCCAGGCGCAGGTCGTCGCCCGGTTGCCAGTACGAGGAGATCTGCAGGATCGCCGGGCCGCTGACGCCGCGGTGGGTGATCAGCATGAAGTTGCGGAAGCGCGCACCGTTGCAGCTGGCCTCCACCGGCAGCGCCAGGCCGGACAGGTCGTGCAGGCGTTCCTGGTGCTTGCCGCTCAGGGTCAGCGGCACCAGCCCGGCGCGGGTCGGCAGCACCGCGTGGCCGAACTGCCGCGCCAGCTCGTAGCCGAAGCCGCTGGCGCCGAGGCTGGGGATCGACAGGCCGCCGGTCGCCACCACCAGCGAGGCCGCATGCACCGGGCCATCGTCGGTGTCCAGGCGGAACCCTTCGCTGCCGCGTTCCACCGCGCGCACGCTGCAGTCGGTGCGCACCGTCACCCCCGCCGCGGCGCACTCGTCCACCAGCATGCGCACGATCTGCTTGGAGGACACGTCGCAGAACAGCTGGCCCAGTTCCTTCTCGTGATAGGCGATGCCGTGGCGCTCGACCAGGTCGATGAAGTCGGTGGGGCGGTAGCGGGCCAGCGCCGATTTGCAGAAGTGCGGGTTGGCCGACAGGAAGTTGCCCGGCCCGGTGCCGGTATTGGTGAAGTTGCAGCGGCCGCCGCCGGACATCAGGATCTTCTTGCCGACCTTGTTGGCATGGTCGATCACCCGCACCCGGCGCCCGCGCTGGCCGGCGGCGATCGCGCACATCAGCCCGGCGGCGCCGGCGCCGAGTACCACGACATCGGTGCGGAGGGGGGCGGTCCCGGCGCTCATGCCGCGGCTTTGCGCACCGTGGGGGTGAAGGCGAAGCTGCCGCTGTCGCCCAGCCACTGCACCTCGCCGTCCTGGATCACCACGTCGAAGCGCATGCTGCGCTGGATCAGCTCGGCCGCCGCGGCGACGGCATCGGCCGGCAGGTCGATCACCTGCACCTGCTTGAGCTTGCCTAGGGCGGAGGCATTCTTGTCCCACCAGATGTCCGCGGCGCGGCCGCCGTAGTTGGCCACCACCACCGAGCGCGCCCGGCCGCAGGCCTTGCGTACCCGCGACTCGTCGGGCTGGCCGACCTCGATCCATTGCTCGATTGCGCCGGTGTAGTCCATCCGCCACAGGTCGGGCTCGTCGTCGCTGCTCAGGCCCTTGCCGAACAGCAGGCGCTCCTCGGCGTACAGGGCGAAGGTCAGCAGGCGTGCCATCAGCCGCTGATCGGTTTCGGACGGGTGTTGCGCCAGGGTCAGCGAATGGGCGGCGTAGTAGCCGCGGTCCATGTCGGAAATCTGCAGCTCCGCCTTGCGGAGGGTGGCGGTGAGGGCCATGCGGCTACCGGGATCGAGGGCGCACTAGGATACGGTGTGGGGCCGCCGCTGGCCGGGAACTTGTGGGGAAGCGGGAGAATCGAGGCACGGGGGGCGCGTGTCCGACCCGGGGCCGGGGTGGGGGGAGGGGGAGTCACGGCCACCTCCGGCGTGGTCGCAGGCTCAGTCGCCGTTGTCCGGTCCAGGGCGGATTTGCGCAGTTTCCGCGGATCGGCAGGCGGATCGGCAGCGCCGGCATTAACTTTAGGGTGGGGTTCAGCTTCCTTGTGGTGGATCCCGGTTTGTCTACACAAACATGTCGCTTTTTGATCACGACCCGCGTATGGTGGCCTCACTGTGTTTGCTAGAGTCACCGTGAATCGTGGCTTGGTGCAGTAGATCTCACGATCCACTTCATCGTTCCGCTCGCTTTACTAACGCCTGCAACTCAGTCTCGGCCTCGATTTCCGATGGCTGCGATTTCTTCAATTCAATGTTTCAGGAGTTAGCAATGTCTGAGCGTCAGAACGGTACCGTGAAGTGGTTCAACGATGCCAAGGGCTTCGGCTTCATCACCCCGGAAAGCGGCCCGGACCTGTTCGTGCATTTCCGCGCGATCCAGGGCACCGGCTTCAAGTCGCTGCAGGAAGGCCAGAAGGTGACCTTCGTCGCCGTGCAGGGCCAGAAGGGTATGCAGGCTGACCAGGTGCAGGCCGTCTAAGGACGTCTGCCACCGCAAGGTGCCGAACGCCGGGAGCGCAAGCTTCCGGCGTTTTTGTTTGGGCGTTTCTTTTTCGCGCAGCGAACTTCCGCTGATCGCGGCGCCGTCGCCATGGCGCCAGATGCAGCGACCATGCCCTGCATGCGCGGGTTCACACCTGCATCCGGCTACCATGGCGGCCCCCGAGCTCCGGAGCAGTCGCCATGATCACCGTGCATCACCTCAACCAGTCCCGGTCGCAGCGCGTGCTGTGGTTGCTGGAGGAACTGGCGCTGCCGTACCAGGTGATCAAGTACCAGCGCGATCCCAAGACCATGCTGGCGCCGCCGGAGCTGCGCGCGATCCATCCGCTGGGCAAGTCGCCGGTGCTGGTGGACGACGGTCACGTCCTCGCCGAGTCCGGGGCCATCCTCGACTATCTGGTGGACCGCTACGACACCGGCAGCACGCTGTCGCCGGCGCCGCAGCCGCTGGATTCGCCCGAGCGCCTGCGCTACCGCTACTGGATGCACTACGCCGAGGGGTCGGCGATGCCGCCGCTGCTGATGAGCCTGGTGTTCGGGCGGATCCGCTCGGCGAAGATGCCGTTCTTCGCGCGGCCGATCGCCAAGGCCATCGTCGACAAGGCGATGCATGGTTTCGTCGGTCCGCAGGTGCGCCTGCACCTGGACTGGATGGAGCGCGAACTGGCAGAGACCGGCTGGTTCGCCGGCGACCGCTTCACCGCCGCGGACGTGCAGATGAGCTTCCCGGTGCAGGCCGCCGCGGCGCGCATCGGCCTGCAGACGCATCCGAACCTGGCCGGGTTCGTGCAGCGGATCGAGCAGCGCCCCGCCTATCAGCGCGCGCTGCAGCAGGGTGGTCCATTCGAACTGCTCGGCAGCGCGGACGGCTGAGTTCCGTCCGCATCGTCCGGGTCAGCGGGCGGCGGGACGTGCCGGGCAGGCACGCACGAAGGCGATGCTGTCGGCCATGACCGGCAGCGCCGGGTCATCCTTGCGCAGCGCCAGCACCAGGCGCATGTGGCCGACGCCGGGATAGGTCTTCAGTTCGGCCGGTACCCCGGCGCGCTCCAGCGCGGCCTGCAGCGACTGGCTGTTGCGCGGCTCCACCACGGTGTCGGCGTCGCCGTGCAACAGCAGCGCCGGCGGCTCGTCGCCGTCGACGAAGTTCACCGGCTGCGAGCGCCGCTGTTGCGCCGGGTCCTGGCCGAACATGCCGATCAGGTCCGGATCGGTCAGTGGCAGGAAGTCGTAGGGGCCGGCCAGCCCGACCAGGCCGCACAGTTGCCGCGGCGACATGCCCTGCGCCTGCAGCCAATGAGCGTCGGTCGCCAGCAGCGCGGCGATGTGCGCGCCGGCGGAGTGGCCCATCAGCACCAGCCGTTGCGGATCGCCGCCGTAGTCGGCGGCATGGTGCTGGCTCCAGGCCACCGCCGTGGCGGCATCGCGCATGAAGCCGTCCAGGGTCACCTGCGGATACTTGCGGTAGTCCGGCACGATCGCGACCACGCCGTGCCGCGCCAGCGCTTCGCCGGCCCAGCGGTAGTTCTGGCGGTTGCCGGTCTTCCAGGTACCGCCGTGGAAGAACACCACCACCGGCGCGTGCTCCACCCCGGCGGGGCGATACACGTCCAGTGCCAGGCCATGCGCCGCGTCGTAGACGATCCCACGTTGCTCGTGGAGGCCATGCCGCGAGGAACTGGCGTTGAGGCCGCCGAAGAACAGGCTGCTGCAGGCCGAGACCAGCAGCGAGGACAGGGCGATCAGGGCGTTGCGGGGCCAGCGGGGCGAAGACGGTCGGTCGGACATGGGCGATCCCTGAGAGGAGCGCGGAGCATGCCGGATGCCCATGTCGGCGGCGAGTGGAGGTGGGGCGGGGAGTGAGGAGTGGGGAGTGGGGAGTGGGGAGTGGGGAGTGGTCAAAGCGGGGGTTACTGCGCGTACGCTGGGTTCGCGGTGGTCGGACCCTCACCCCAACCCCTCTCCCGGGGGGAGAGGGGCTTTTCGGGCTCTCGCGATACCTGGCGTGCACTGGATGCTCACCTCGCGGACTTTCCAATGAAGCCTGCGACTTCTACGCTCTTGCCCATGCCTTCCTTGCGTTTCGACAATCGCTTCGTCGCCGAGCTGCCTGGCGACCCGGAAACCGGTCCGCGGCGCCGCGAGGTGCTGGGCGCGCTGTGGTCGCCGGTCGAGCCGACGCCGGTCGCGGCGCCGCGGCTGCTGGCGTATTCGCCGGAGGTGGCCGCCTTGCTCGGGCTGTCCGAGCAGGAGGTGCGGGCGCCGGAGTTCGCCGCGGTGTTCGCCGGCAATGCGCGTTATCCGGGCATGCAGCCTTATGCGGCGAACTACGGTGGCCACCAGTTCGGGCATTGGGCTGGGCAACTCGGCGACGGCCGCGCGATCTCGCTGGGCGAGGCGCTGGGCGTGGACGGGCGGCGCTGGGAGCTGCAGCTCAAGGGCGCCGGGCCCACGCCGTATTCGCGCGGCGCCGACGGCCGCGCCGTGCTGCGCTCGTCGATCCGCGAGTTCCTGTGCAGCGAGGCCATGCATCACCTGGGCGTGCCGACCACACGTGCGCTGAGCCTAGTCGGCACCGGCGAGACGGTGGTGCGCGACATGTTCTACGACGGTCACCCGCGCGCCGAACCGGGCGCGGTGGTGTGCCGGGTGGCGCCCTCGTTCGTGCGCTTCGGCAGTTTCGAACTGCCGGCGGCGCGGGGCGACACCGCCTTGCTGCGGCGCCTGGCCGATCTGGTGATCGCACGCGATTTCCCGGCGCTGTCCGGCACCGGTGGCGCACGCGATGCGGCCTGGTTCGCCGAGATCTGTGCGCGCACCGCACGCATGGTGGCGCACTGGATGCGGGTCGGCTTCGTGCACGGGGTGATGAATACCGACAACATGTCGATCCTGGGCCTGACCATCGACTACGGCCCGTATGGCTGGGTCGACGACTACGACCCGGACTGGACGCCCAACACCACCGATGCGCAGGGGCGCCGCTACCGGTTCGGCACGCAGCCGCAGGTCGCGTACTGGAACCTGGGTCGGCTGGCGCAGGCGCTGGCGCCGCTGTTCGACGACGTGGCGCCGCTGCACGACGGCCTCGAACGGTTCCGCGCCGAGTATGCGCAGGCCGAGCGCGACAACATCGCGGCCAAGCTCGGTCTGCAACAGTGCGGTGATGACGATGTGGCGCTGATGCGCGACGTGCTGGATTTGCTGCAGCAGGGCGAGGTCGACATGACCCTGTGGTTCCGCGGCTTGAGCGCATTGCCGCTGCCGCCGTGGACGCCGGCGCAGGCGCTGACGGCGCTGGCCGACGCGTTTTACGACCCCGCCAAGCTGGCGACGCAGGCGCCGGCGTTCGAGGCCTGGCTGGCCCGCTATGCGCAGCGCCTGCAGCAGGATCCGCTGCCCGCCGCCGTGCGTGCGGAGCAGATGCGCGCGGCCAACCCGCGCTACGTGCTGCGCAACTACCTGGCGCAGCAGGCGATCGACCGCGCCGAGCAGGGCGACACCGGCGGCATCGACGAGCTGCTGGAGGTGATGCGGCGTCCCTACGACGAGCAGCCCGGGCGCGAGGCCTTCGCCGCGAAGCGTCCGGACTGGGCGCGCAGCCGGGCTGGTTGTTCGATGCTGTCGTGCAGTTCCTGAGCGAGGCCGGCGCGTGCGCTCAGGGCGCGGTCGCGCCGCGATAGCGCCAGGCAGCCAGGAAGGTCGCCACCACTTCCTCCGCCAGCGCCTGCTGCGCGGCCGCGTCCGGCGCCTGTCCGTTGAGCATCGCGCCGGGATAGGCATAGCCGAAGGTGGCGCCGATGAACGCGGTGGCGGCGAGGGTGGGGCGTGCGACCTGCACATCGCCGCGCGCGTGCAGGGTCTGCAGCAAGGCGCTCAGGCGCTCGCGCAGGCGGCCGGCGCGGCGCTGGTGCAGCGACTGCAGCAGGTCCGGCATCTGCGCGCTGGCCTGCACCAGCAGGCGATGCAGGCGCAAGGCGTCGGGCGCGTACAGGTGCGCCGGCACGGTCAGCGCGATCTGCCGCAGGGTTGCGGGCAGGTCCTGCGCGGTGGCGCTGCCGATGTTCTCCAGCCGGGTCTGCAGCTCCTCGCCCAGGGCCTCGAACACCTGCATCAGCAGCTCGGCCTTGCTGGAAAAATGGTTGTACAGGCTCTGCCGGGTGAGCCCGGCCTGGCTGGCGATCTGTTCCAGCGACACGTCCAGCCCGTGTTCCAGCAGCAGGGTGCGTGCCGCCGCCAGCAGGCGTGGCCGCGCCAGTGCCGGCCGTCCACGCGGGCGCGCGGGCACGACAGTTGTCGCCGGCTCGGCCGTCGCCGTCGCAGTTTGCGCATCCTGGCGGCGAAGGGTTGTGCTTCCCTTCATGATTGTTTTTTTGTCTTTGAGTAAATTAAATGATCCTCCCCGCCGTCCCCAGGATCAAGCGCATGCCCGCGCCTTTCGTCCAGCGCCGCCGCGCGCTGCCGTTGCTGCTGTCCGTCGTCGTGCTCGCGTTCGCCGGCTGCAAGGGGGGAGGCAAGGCCCCGGCGCCGGCAGCGAAGACGGTGGAGGTGGTGACCCTGCAGCCGCAGAGCGTCCCGCTGAGCGTGGAACTGGCCGGGCGCACCGTGGCCTCGGAAGAATCGGAGGTGCGGCCGCAGGTCAGCGGCATCCTGCGCCAGCGGCTGTTCGAGGAGGGCGCCACGGTGCGGGCCGGGCAGCCGCTGTTCCAGATCGAGCCGACCCTGTACCAGGCCGCGGCCAACCAGGCGCAGGCCAACCTGGCCACCGCCGAGGCCACGCTCGCCGCCGCCACGCTGCGCGCAGAACGCTACCGCACCCTGGGCAAGACCCGGCTGGCCGCGCAGCAGGATGTGGACGATGCGCAGGCCGCCTACAAGCAGGCGCTGGCCAGCCGCGACGCGCAACGCGCGGCGCTGGACACCGCGCGCACGCAGCTGCGCTTCGCCACGGTGCTGGCGCCGATCGGCGGGCGCATCGGCCGCGCGCGGGTGACCCCCGGCGCGCTGGTCACCGCCAACCAGACCGATGCCATCGCCAAGATCCAGCAACTGGATCCGATGAACGTGGACATCACCCAGTCCGGCAATCAGTTCCTGGCGCTGCGTCGGGCGATCGCCGCCGGAGGCGTGCAGCCGGCCAGCACGCAGGTGCGGCTGACCCTGTCCGACGGTACCGCGTATCCGCTGCCGGGCACGCTGGAGTTCGCCGACCTCGACGTGGAGGAGACCACCGGTGCGGTGACCCTGCGCGCGCGCTTCCCCAATCCCGATGCGCAACTGCTGCCGGGCATGTATGTGCGCGCGCTGGTCGGGCAGGGCGTGCGCCAGCAGGCCCTGCTGGTGCCGCAGGCGGCGGTGGACCGCACCCCGCGCGGCGAGGCGGTGGCCTGGGTGGTGGGCGCCGACAACGTGGTGCGCCAGCGCGAGTTCACCACGCTGCGCGCGGTCGGCGACCGCTGGCTGGTCGGCGATGGCCTCAAGCCCGGCGAGCGGGTGGTGGTGGCGGGCCGGCAAGGCCTCAGCGACGGTGCCAAGGTGACGGTGAAGACCGCCGCCGCCGCGGCCGCGCCTGCCGCCGGCCAGGGCTGAGCCGGCATGCTGCCGCGTTTCTTCATCCACCGCCCCATCTTCGCCTGGGTCCTGGCGATCTGCATCATGGCCGCCGGCGCCATCGCCGTGTTCACCCTGCCGATCGAGCAGTACCCGGACATCGCGCCGCCCTCGGTCAACGTCACCGCCACCTACAACGGCGCCTCGGCGCAGACCGTGGAGGACAGCGTCACCCAGGTGATCGAACAGCAGATCAAGGGCATCGACCACCTGCTGTACTTCTCCTCGACCAGTTCCTCGTCGGGGCAGGCGCGGATCAGCATCACCTTCGACCAGGCGGCCAACCCGGACATCGCCCAGGTGCAGGTGCAGAACGCGGTCAACCAGGCGCTCAACCGGCTGCCGCAGGAAGTGCAGCAGCAGGGCGTGACCGTGGCCAAGTCGCAGGGCGACAGCCTGATGGCGGTGGCGATCTACGACCGCACCGACCGCATGGACAACGTCGACATCTCCGACTACCTGGTCAGCACCCTGCAGGACCCGATCAGCCGCATCAACGGCGTCGGAGAGATCAACGTGTTCGGCGCGCAGTACGCGATGCGGGTATGGCTGGACCCGCACAAGCTCAACGCCTACCAACTGATGCCGGGCGACGTGCGCAGCGCGATCCTGGCGCAGAACACCCAGGTCACCGCCGGCGAACTCGGCGCGCTGCCCACCGGCGCCGAGCAGGAACTCAACGCCACGGTCACCGCGCAGTCGCGGCTGCAGACGCCCGAGCAGTTCCGGCAGATCATCCTGGCCACGCGCGCGGACGGTTCCAGCGTGCGCCTGGGCGATGTGGCGCGGGTGGAGATCGGCGCGGAGAACTACCAGAACAACGCCACGCTCAACGGCCACCCGGCGTCCGGCTTCTCGGTGACGCTGTCCGCCGGCGCCAATGCGATCGCCACCTCCGATGCGATCCACGCCACCATCGAACGGCTCAAGCCGACCTTCCCGCCGGGCCTGGACGTGGCCTATCCGCGCGACAGCACGCCGTTCGTGCGCATCTCGATCGAGAACGTGGTGCACACCCTGGCCGAGGCCATCGTGCTGGTGGTGGTGGTGATGTTCCTGTTCCTGCAGAACGCGCGCGCCACGCTGATCCCCGCGATCACCGTGCCGGTGGTGCTGTTGGGCACCTTCGGCATCCTCGCCGCGGCAGGCTTCACCATCAACACGCTGACCCTGTTCGCGATGGTGCTGGCGATCGGCCTGCTGGTCGACGACGCCATCGTGGTGGTGGAGAACGTCGAGCGGATCATGCATGAGGAACACCTGCCGCCGCGCGAGGCCACCGAGCGCTCGATGGGCGAGATCACCGGCGCGCTGATCGGCATCACCGTGGTGCTGGGCGCGGTGTTCCTGCCGATGGCGTTCTTCGGCGGCTCCACCGGCATCATCTACCGGCAGTTCTCCATCACCATCGCCTCGGCGATGGCGCTGTCGGCGCTGGTCGCGCTGACCCTGACCCCGGCGCTGTGCGCGACCCTGCTCAAGCCGGTGGAACAGGAGCGCAAGCTCGGCCGCTTCTTCCAGTGGTTCAACCGCAGCGTCGAGCGTGGCCAGCAGGCCTACCAGCGCCGCCTCGGCACGGTGCTGCAGCGGCCGCGGCGCTGGATGGCGCTGTATGCGCTGGTAGCGCTGACGATGGTGGTGCTGTACATGCGCATGCCGACCGGCTTCCTGCCGGTGGAGGACCAGGGCCAGGTGCAGATCCAGTTCACCACCCCGGAAGGCACGCCGCTGGCCAAGACCCAGGCGCTGGGCAAGCGCATCAGCGATTACTTCATGACCCACGAGAAGGCCAATCTCACCGCGATCTTCATGGTGGTCGGCCGCAACAACGCCGGCACCGGGCAGAACGCCGGCCAGGCCTTCGTGGCGCTCAAGCCGTGGGGCGAGCGCAACCGCGACAACACCGCGCAGGCCATCATCGACCGCGCCAACGCGCATTTCCGCGGTGTCGGCGACGCCAAGATCAGCGTGCTGTCGCCGCCGGCGGTGCGCGGCCTGGGCCAGTCCAGCGGCTTCGAACTGTGGATCCGCGACAGCGACGGCGCCGGCCGCGCGGCGCTGCTGAAGGCGCAGCAGCAGGTGCTCAAGGAGGCCGGCGACGATCCGCAGCTGACCGCGGTGCGGCTCAACGGCCTGGGCGACAAGGCGCAACTGCAGGTGGACATCGACCACGCCCAGGCCAGCGCGCTGGGCCTGGCGCAGAGCGACATCAACGCGACCCTGGCCACCGCCTGGGGCGGCAGCTACGTCAACGACTTCATCGACCGCGGCCGGGTCAAGCGCGTGTACGTGCAGGGCGATGCGCCGTACCGCGCGCTGCCGGAGGACATCGCGCAGTGGTACGTGCGCGGCAGCGGCGGGCAGATGGCGCCGTTCGCCAGTTTCGCCAGCACCCACTGGACCCGCGGCCCGCAGTTGCAGCAGCGCTTCAACGGCCTGCCGGCATCGCAGATCCAGGGCGGCGCGGCGGCCGGCAGCAGTTCCGGCGAGGCGATGCAGCGGATGCAGGCGCTGGTGGCCAAGCAGGAGGGCTTCGATCTGCAATGGAGTGGGCTGTCCTACCAGGAGCAGTTGTCCAGCAACCAGACGCTGTGGCTGTACACCGCCTCGATCCTGTTCATTTTCCTGTGCCTGGCGGCGCTGTACGAAAGCTGGTCGATCCCGGTGGCGGTGCTGCTGGTGATTCCGCTGGGTGTGGTCGGCACCGTGCTGGCGACCACCCTGGCCGGCTTCGTCAACGACATCTACTTCCAGGTCGGCCTGTTGACCACGATCGGCCTGTCGGCGAAGAACGCGATCCTGATCGTCGAATTCGCCGAGGCGCGGCAGCGTGCCGGGCGACCGTTGCTGGAGGCGACACTGGAAGGCGCGCGGCTGCGCCTGCGACCGATCGTGATGACCTCGCTGGCGTTCGTTGCCGGTGTGCTGCCGCTGGCGCTGTCCACCGGCGCCGGCGCCTCCAGCCGCCGCGAGATCGGCGTGTGCGTGATCGGCGGCATGGTCACCGGCACCGTGCTGGCAGTGTTGCTGGTGCCGTTGTTCTTCGTGCTGGTGCGCGGCTTGTTTCGCGGGTCCGCGCGGCAGGACGCGAGCGCAGCGGCGACGTAAATCGTAGACCGACGAGGCGGCTCCGCGACGCGGTGCTGCCTTGCGACTAGACTTTGCGTTCCCCCACGCCATACGACTGTGCGATGAACGATTCCTCCTGCTGCGGCGCGCCCAGCGACGCACCGGCCCACTGGTCCGGCCGCATTCGCGATATCGCCGATTTCCCGAAGCCGGGCATCGTGTTCAAGGACATCACCCCGCTGCTGGCCGACGGCCCGGATTTCGCCTCGGCGCTGGACGAAATGGCGCGTCCGTGGCGCACCACGCCGCTGCAGGCGGTGCTGGGCATCGAGTCGCGCGGCTTCATCCTGGGGGCGGCGCTGGCGCACGAACTGCGCACGGGCTTCGTGCCGGTGCGCAAGCCGGGCAAGCTGCCGGGCAGGACGGTGACCCAGGAGTACGCGCTGGAGTACGGCAGCGACCGCATCGAAATGCACGCCGATGCGCTGCCGGCCGGTTCGCGCGTGCTGCTGGTCGATGACGTGCTCGCCACCGGCGGCACCTTGCGCGCGGCCCTGGCGTTGGCGCAGCAACTGGAACTGGAAGTGGTCGGCGCCGCGGTACTGGTGGAACTGCAGGCGCTGCGTGGACGCGATCGCTGGAGCGAGACCTTGCCGCTGCTGGCGACGCTGACGTACTGAGCACGGCCACTGCTCCTGGCTGCGCAGGTGGCGCGGCCGGAGATCGACGCATTGGGCGCGGCCGCGGCGCACATGCGTCGTGGCGATCGCGCATGGCGCGGGCGATGCCTGACGCGATGCCTGACGCTGCAACCGCAGGCACCGTGTCAGGTCGGGTAGATCACCGTTTCCAGGCTGGGGTCCGCATGCGCGGCGGCATGGCTTAGGTGGCCATCGAACGGACCGACCTTGCAGATCCGGCCGTTGTCGGCGAACACCAGCTGCAGTCCGTGTTCGGCTTCCCAGTCGCAGTTGCACTCCAGGCTGATGCGCAGGCGACCATCGCGGTAGCGGCGTAGATACGCCTCGCTGCCGAACTGCACGTGCGCCCATATTTCGTCGGGACCGGCGATGTCCGGGCACGGCCATCCGTACTTGGCGCACAGCGCCTGCGTGTGCGTGTAGTAGGCGAACACGTGCGGCGCGGCGGCGGCGAAGACCGCGGCGTCGAGTTGCAGGAACGTCGCAATGGCGGACGCGGCGTCGGCCGGGATGTCGCCGGCGGCGCAGTCCTCCAGGATGAAACAGCAGGTATGGTGCATCCACGCCACCGGCACCGCCTCGCTCCACAGGTTGCCGTCCTCGTCCGGTTGCAGCGACGCCAGGACCTGCTGCGCCGCGCTCACAGCTTGGCGACCCGGAACCGGCGGCCCTTGATCTTGCCGGCCTGCAGCTGCGCCAGCGCCTTGCCGGCATGGGCGCGGGCGATGGCGACGTAGGAGCGGGTGGGGTAGATGGCGATCTTGCCGATCGCCGCGCCGGACAGCCCGGCATCGCCGGTCAGCGCGCCGAGGATGTCGCCGGGACGTAGCTTGTCGGTCTTGCCGCCGTCGATGCGCAGGGTGACCATCGCCGCCTGCGGCAGCTGCGCCGGCCGTGCGGTGGCCAGCGGTGCGCGCGACCAGCGCAGCGGTTGGCCCTGCTCGGTTTCCAGCGCCTGCGCGCGCGCGGTCTCGCGCGGCGCCACCAGGCTCAGGGCCAGGCCGTGCTTGCCGGCGCGCGCGGTGCGGCCGATGCGGTGGCGGTAGGTCTCGGTGTCGGTCGGCAGTTCGTAGTTGATCACCGCCGCCAGGTCTTCCACGTCCAGCCCGCGCGCGGCCACGTCGCTGGCGACCAGCACGTTGCAGCTGCGGTTGACGAAGCGCACCAGCACCTCGTCGCGGTCGCGCTGTTCCATGTCGCCATGCAGCGCCAGCGCGGAGAAGCCGAACTGCTGCAGCGAGCCGGCGACCTCGTCGACCTCCTTGCGGGTATTGCAGAACACCACGCTGGATTCGGGAGTGAAGCGCATCAGCAGGCCGGCCACCGCCTTCTGCCGGTAGGTGGGGTCGACCTCGAAGAACTGCTGGTCGATCTCCGGCGCGCTGTCGGCGCCCTCGACGGTGATTTCCGCCGGTTCCTTCAGCAGGTCCCGCGCCAAGGCGCGGATTTCCTCGGGAAAGGTGGCCGAGAACAGCAGACTCTGCCGATGCTTGTCGCAGCGGCTGGCGATCTCGCGGATCGGCTCCTCGAAGCCCATGTCGAGCATGCGGTCGGCCTCGTCCAGCACCAGCGTGCGCACGCCGCCCAGGTGCAGCGCGCGCTTGCGCGCCAGCTCCTGGATGCGGCCGGGCGTGCCGACTACCACCTGCGGGTCGTGCGCCTCCAGCGAGGCCAGTTGCGGCGCCAGCGGCATGCCGCCGGTCAGCACCACCAGCTTCATGTTGGGGATGCCGGTGGCCAGCTTGCGCAACTGCTTGCCGACCTGGTCTGCCAGTTCGCGGGTCGGGCACAGCACCAGCGCCTGCGCGCGGCTCAGTGCCGGATCCAGCTTGTGCAGCAGGCCCAGGCCGAACGCCGCGGTCTTGCCGCTGCCGGTGGGCGCCTGCACGATGACGTCCTGGCCGGCCAGGATCGGCGGCAGGCTCTGCGCCTGCACCGGGGTCATGCGGGTGTAGCCGAGCGCGTCGATGCCGGGCGCGAGCGCCGGGGAAAGGGAGAGGGTGGCGAAATCGTTCATGCGGCATTTTAGCTGGTGGGGCCGGGACTCGGGACCCGGGACCCGGAACGTCAACAGCAAAAGGGCATTTCGACTCGCACGACGCGCCGCTTTTTGCTTTCCGGGTCCCGGGTCCCGGGTCCCGTACAATACGGCATGCCTCTTATCACTCTGCAGAACCTCGACTACAGCGTCGGCGGCCCCTTGCTGCTGGAAAAGACCGACCTGTCGATCGAGCCGGGCGAACGCATCGCCCTGATCGGCCGCAACGGCGCCGGCAAATCCACCCTGATGAAACTGATCGCCGGCGAGCTCAAGCCCGACGACGGCGAGGTCCGCGTGCAGCAGGGCGTGCGCATCGCCCGGCTGGAACAGGAGGTGCCGCATGGCGCCGCCGGCAGCGTGTTCGACGTGGTCGCCGACGGCCTGGGCGAACTCGGCCATTGGCTGGCCGAGTTCCATCGGCTCAGCCATGCCGCCGAATTCGACGGCGATGCGCTGGGCGCGGTGCAGTCCAAGATCGATGCCGCCAATGGCTGGGCCCTGGACCAGCGGGTCAACGAGACCCTGACGCGGCTGGAACTGGACGGCGACGCCGAATTCGCGCGGTTGTCCGGCGGCATGAAGCGCCGCGTATTGCTGGCGCGCGCGCTGGTCTCGGCGCCGGACCTGTTGTTGCTGGACGAGCCCACCAACCACCTCGACATCGAGGCCATCGACTGGCTGGAAGGCTTCCTCAAGGGCTGGAACGGCAGCGTGGTGTTCGTGACCCACGACCGGCGTTTCCTGCGTGCCCTGGCCACGCGCATCGTCGAGATCGACCGCGGCCAGGTCAGCAGCTGGCCGGGCGACTGGGCCAACTACGAGCGCCGCCGCGAGGAGCGGCTCAATGCGCAGGCGCAGGAGAACGCGCGCTTCGACAAGCTGTTGGCACAGGAAGAAGTGTGGATCCGCCAGGGCATCAAGGCCCGGCGCACCCGCGACGAGGGCCGGGTGCGGCGGCTGGAAGCGATGCGCCGCGAGCGCACCCAGCGCCGCGAACTCGGCGGCAACGTGCGCATGGAGGCCGCGCAGGGCGAGTCCTCCGGCAAGAAGGTGATCGAGGCCAATGACCTGAGCTTCGCCTTCGGCACGCGCAGCATGGTGCGCGACTTCTCCACCACAATCCTGCGCGGCGACCGTATCGGCCTGATCGGCCCCAACGGCAGCGGCAAGACCACGTTGCTGAAGCTGCTGCTGGGCGAACTGACCCCGGACGGTGGCGAAGTGCGCGCCGGCACCAATCTGCAGGTGGCGTATTTCGACCAGTACCGCGCCACCCTGCGCGAGGACTGGAGCGCGATCGAGAACGTGGCCGAGGGCCGCGACTTCATCGAGGTCAACGGCAAGCGCAAGCACGTGCACGCCTACCTGCAGGACTTCCTGTTCACCCCGGAGCGTGCGCGCGCGCCGATCACCCGCCTGTCCGGCGGCGAGCGCAACCGCCTGCTGCTGGCGCGGCTGTTCGCGCAGCCGTCCAACCTGCTGGTGATGGACGAACCGACCAACGACCTGGACGTGGAAACCCTGGAGCTGCTGGAAGAGCTGCTGGGCGACTACAGCGGCACCTTGTTGCTGGTCAGCCACGATCGCGACTTCATCGACAACGTGGTGACCTCGACCATGGTCATGGAAGGCGACGGCCGCATCGGCGAGTACGTCGGCGGCTACAGCGACTGGGTGCGCCAGCGCCCGGCGGCGCCGGCCAGCGCGATGGCGGTGGCCAAGGCCTCGGCCACCGCGGCGGCGACCACGCCGGTCGCGGCCGCTGCAGCCGCGCCGGCGCCGGCGCCGGCGCCGGCCAAGCGCAAGCTCAGCTACAAGGACGCGCGGGAACTGGAGCAGTTGCCGGCGCGGATCGAAGCGCTTGAACAGCAGGTCGCGGCGCTGACCGAGGCGATGGCCGACCCGGCGTTCTACCAGCGCGACGCGGCGGCGGTGACCACGCACACGCAGGCCTTGAGCCAGGCGCAGGCGGACCTGGATGCGGCGTATGCGCGGTGGAGCGAGCTGGACGGGTGAGAAACCGGGGCCCGGGACCGGGGACCCGGGACCCGGAAAAGCAACGGCAAATCAAGCAAGTGGCATTGGTTCCCGCAGGACGCGCTGGCAACGGCGCTAGGCGGGATCCTGCTCTTCCGGGTCCCGGGTCCCCGGTCCCGGGTCCCGGCTGCCGCCCACGAACGCGACGAAGCTGACGCCGTCCTGCGCCCACTCGCGGGCGACGTCGTCGAGGATGTCCAGCAGCACGTCGAAGGCCGGCTGCGCCACCGCCTGCAACTGCCCGGCATCCTCCAGCAGCAGCGCGTAGCCGCGCGGCGAGGGCAGCCAGGACAGGTCGCGCAGGCCGTCGGTCAGCGCGTCCCAGTTGCGGCCGAAGCCGGGCGGGAAGTCCAGTTGCGCGGTCAGCCGCATCAGCAGCATGGCCTTGCCGGTGCAGCCATGCAGGTCGATCCGGCACAGCCGCAGGCCGGCGTCGCGGGCCAGGGCGGCGACGCTGTCCAGGTCGCGGTTGGCGACGCGGTAGACGCCGGAGGCGGCCGGCTCGGCCAGGTTCAGCGCGAACGGGAAGCCGCTCATCGCGCCGGCTCCGCGCCACCGACCTGGAAGCTGCGGAAACTGTCGTAGTGGTCGTCGCTGTAATACCAGACTTGCGGCGGCGTGCCGCCGGTGACGATGCGGCGCGTGCCGCGATGCGACAGTCCGGGCGTCTCGACGGTGTACTCGCGGTAGTAGCCGCGCGGTTGCGCCGGCAGGCGGTTCTCGCGGTTGCCGAACACGCTGCCGTCCTGGCGATGCGGGAACGGGCCGCCGCGCTGGATCAATGCCACCGTGGCGCGGGCTTCGGGCGGCAGGAATGCGGGCAGCTCCGGCGTCGCGGCATCCGATGCCGCGGCTGCCTTGCCGGGCGCGGTGTACGGCGCCTGTGCGGCCGCGTCGAGCGAGGGCGCGAATTGCTGGTGCGGCGGATGCTGCAGCCCGCGGATGCCCCACAGCCCGCCCACCAGCAACACGATGGCGGCGATCAACAGCACGGGCTTGCGCATGGACTCTCCTGCAGTAACGGCGGCGGCGCGCGGCATGGCGCCATCGCGCACAGTATGGGCCGGCCTGCCTGTTCCCGCTCTAAACGCCGCCGGTCACCGCCGTGACGCAGACGATTCACATCCGACTAACCGGGGCGTGGGGCATGGTAGGCGCCGATTCGCAAGGCCGGCCGGCACCGCCGCCGCGGGATGGGACGATGTTTCCCCAGCCGCGCCCTTGGTAAGGTCGCCGACCGTCCCTACCATTGCTCACGCAACGCTCGTCCTTTCGACGGCGAAAGTCCAGGAGAACCGCATGGCCTACACCCTCCCCAAGTTGCCCTACGCCTACGACGCGCTGGAACCGCACATCGATGCGCAGACGATGGAGATCCATCACACCAAGCATCACCAGACCTACATCAACAACGTCAACGCCGCGCTGGAAGGCACCGAGTACGCCGATCTGCCGATCGAGGCGCTGGTGTCCAAGCTGAAGTCGCTGCCGGAGAACCTGCAGGGCCCGGTGCGCAACAACGGTGGCGGCCATGCCAACCACTCGCTGTTCTGGACGGTGATGGCGCCCAACGCCGGCGGTACCCCCAGTGGCGACGTCGGCAAGGCGATCGACAGCGAGCTGGGCGGCTTCGACAAGTTCAAGGAGGCCTTCACCAAGGCTGCGCTGACCCGCTTCGGCAGCGGCTGGGCCTGGCTGAGCGTCACCCCCGACAAGAAGCTGGTGGTCGAGAGCACCGCCAACCAGGACAGCCCGCTGTTCGAGGGCAACACCCCGATCCTGGGCCTGGACGTGTGGGAGCACGCCTACTACCTGAAGTACCAGAACCGCCGTCCGGACTACATCGGCGCGTTCTTCAACGTGGTCGACTGGAAGGAAGTGGAGCGCCGCTACCACGCCGCGATCGGCTGATCGCGCGCCAGCGCTGCACCATGAAGAAGGCCGGGTTCGCCCGGCCTTTTTTTGTGTGGATGCCCGCCATAAGCGCTGGAAGTGCGGGTGGGGCGTGGCTGCCAGGTTGGTATGCTGCCCTCGCGCGCGTGACCAGCGTGCTTCGGCAGCGATGGCGGCCTATGCCGCATTGGCCGCCGCTTGCGCCGCTGCGTCGCCAGGGCGCGCTAAACCTTTGGCGTGCAGGCGCAGGAGCGGCTTCAGGGCAGCTCTGCCAACGACGAAAGACAACTGGCAGCAGCGGCTTCAGCCGCGATGGGCGTTACCGGGAATGCTTTGTCGCGGCCGAAGACGCTCCTGCAGATGACGCTGTGCGTGACGAAAGCAGGGAATCGGCGATGCCCGATCGTTCCGGTCCGATGGCATGCCGATGCCGATCCACCCCCAGGCGCCGCATCGCAAGGCGGTGATCGCACGGCGCGCGAACGTGCCCAGCCTGCCGTCCGCTATGGCGCCGGTTGCAGCGATGTCGGTATCGGGTCCAGCGGTTGCAGTGCCATCAGCAGGCCGCGCGTGCCGGCCACGGGCAGGCCGGGCGCCGGCGCGAGCAGGCGTGCGCCGTGCAGCGGGCGGAAGTGGCCGCGTTCGAAGAACACGTGGTCGGCGGCCGCCGCCGTGCCGGGCGCACGCACGTCGATCCGGTTACGCGCCGCTTCGCCGCGCACGCTGGCGTCCTCGAAGCGCACCGCCAACGGCGCCAGCTCGGGCGCGCGCGCCGCCGCAAAGAAGCCACCGGCCAGCAGCGAGGGCACGCCCTCGGCGGTGGCATCGATCCAGGCCATCAGGTCCTCGGCCTGTTCGCGGCGGCTGGCGCCGCCGTCGCGCGTCGCGTGCAGGCGGGTGAAGTACAGGTTCACCGGCTGCCCGTGCAGGTCCACCCGTACCAGGCCGGCGACGCTGTAGTCCTCCAGCGGATGCAGCAAGGTCTCGGCCTCTTCCAGCACCGGCAGCCTGGTCAGCAGCGCATTGCCGCGGCGTTGCGGCCGGCTCGGCGGATCGGGGCTGATGAAGTGGCAGTGGTAGCCCAGGCGCGCGGCCAGCCATTGCGCCTGGTTCGGCATCTCCGGCGTCTGCAGCACCTCCTGCAGGGCGATGGCGTCGGGATGCAGGCGCTGCAGGGCCACGGCAATGCGCTCGCGGCGCGCGATCCAGTCGTCGCCGTCCTGCGTGGCGCGCGGATCCGGGGCGAGCGTGAGCGTGACCACGGTGAGGGCGGCGTCCGCCGTGGCCGAGGCCGTCGGCACCGCATCCGCCGCCACGTGCGCCTGCGCCAATGCCGCCACGGCCAGCAACAGCCAGCCGGTGCGATGCCATTGGAAGACGCGGGGAGTCATGCGGGCGATGCTACGGCGCAGCGTCTCAGGGTTGCGTATACAGCCGATGGTGCTGCGGCGTCCGCCACACAATCGGTGCCGCGCAGGTGGCAATGACGAACATCGCCCCACCTCCGGCGCGCACAGGCGCGGAGGCGGGGCGGGGACCGGTACACACGGCGCGCGTGCGCCGCGCGCCTCGGTCAATGCTGCAGCACGCCGTCCTTCAGGTGCAGCGGCGCGCGCGCCTCCACCTGCGTCGCCGAACGGCCCAGCAGCAGTTCGTAGTCGCCGGCGGCAATGTGCCAGTGGCGCTGCTTCGGATCGTAGTCGGCCAGGGTCTTGGGCTCGGCGACGATGCTGACGTGGCGGCTCTCGCCCGGCTTGAGCATCACCTTGTCCCAGCCGACCAGGCGGATCGGGGTGTGATGGCCCTGCGGCAGGCGCAGGTACAGCTGCGGCACGTCGGCGCCTTCACTATCGCCGGTGTTGCGCACGTCGAAGCTGGCGACGACACGGTGACCGTCCGCCTGCACCTTGAAGTTGCCGTAGGCGAACGTGGTGTAGGACAGGCCGTAGCCGAACGGATACACCGGCTCCAGGCCGCGCGCGGCGAACCAGCGATAGCCGACGTTGGCGCCTTCGATGTTGTAGTCGACGTTGCTGCCGGCCGGTTGCGCCGGCTTGAAGCCCAGGCCGGGAATCGACGGCCGCGGCAGTTGCGACACGTCGCGCAGCCAGGTGACCGGCAGGCGGCCGGACGGGTTGACCTCGCCCAGCAGCAGCCGGGCCAGGCCTTCGCCACCGCGGATGCCCGGGTACCAGGCTTCCAGCACCGCCGGCACCTGCTGCAGCCACGGCATGGCGACCGGGCCGTTGGTCTCCAGGACCACCACGGTCTTCGGGTTGGCCTTGGCCACGCCGGCGATCAGCGCGTCCTGCTTGTCGGGCAGGGCGATGTCCGGCAGGTCCACCGACTCGGCCGACCATTGCGTGGCGAACACGATGGCCACGTCGGCCTCGCGCGCGAGCTTGGCCGCCGCCGACGGGTCGTCGCCGCTGGCGTAGTCGATCTGCGCGTCGGGCAGGGCCTTGCGCAGCGCCTGCAGTGGCGAGGACGGATGGAACATCACCGGGCCCGGCCAGGTGGTCGGGGCGATCCCCGGCACCGCGTTGCCGCCATTGACGGTGACGCCGACCATCGACGAGCCGCCGCCGCCGATCACGCCCTTGTCGGCATGCCCGCCGATCACCGCGATGCGGCGCACGTTGCGCGACAGCGGCAGCAGCTTGCCCTCGTTGCGCAACAGCACCGTGCCTTCCTCGACCACGCGCTGCGCGGCCAGGCCGCCGGCGGCGTCGTCGATCGGCTGGTGCTGCGGCGGGTTGTCGAAGCTGCCGGTGGCGATGAAAGCGCGCAGGATGCGCTTGACCATGTCGTCCAGGCGCGCCTGCGGCACGGTGCCGGCGGCCACCGCCATGCGCAGCGGCTGGTCGAAGTACACCGCCTTGTCGAACACTTCGCCGGCCGACTGCTGATCCAGGCCGGCCAGTGCGGCCTTGGAACCGCTGTGCACGCCGCCCCAGTCGGACATCACGTAGCCGGGGAACTTCCATTCCTGCTTCAGCACCTGGTTGAGCAGGTAGTCGTGCTCGCAGCCGTACACGCCGTTGATGCGGTTGTAGGAGCACATCACCGAGCCGGGCTGGCCGATCTTCAGCGCCAGCTCGAAGGCCAGCAGGTCCGACTCGTGCATGGCCTGCTCGCCGATGTCGGCGCTGTGGGTGTTGCGCCCGGTCTCCAGGTCGTTCATCGCGAAGTGCTTCATGGTCGAGACCACGTGCTGGCTCTGCACGCCGCGGATCGATTCGCCGACCATCGTGCCGGCCAGCAGCGGATCCTCGCCGGCGTACTCGAAGTTGCGGCCGTTGCGTGGGTCGCGCTGCAGGTTGACGCTGCCGGCCAGCAGCACGTTGAAACCCTGCTGCCAGGCCTCGCGGCCCATGGTGGCGCCGCCGGCAAAGGCCAGTGCGCGGTTCCAGGTCGCGGCGGTGGCCGGGCCGGAGGGCAGCGCAGTGGCGTGGTCGCCGGGGCGGATGTTGCCGGGGTTGGTCACGCCGAGGCCGGCATCGGCCAGTTGCTGCGACGGGATGCCCAGGCGTTCGATCGCCGGCACGTAGCCGGCCGAGCCGAGCGCACCGGCCGGCTTCGGGCCGCCGTCCTTGCCCAGGCCGAAGTAGCTGTGCAGCATCTGGAACTTCTCGTCCGGGGTCATCGCCTGCACCAGCAGCGCGGCGCGCCGGTCCGGCGACAGGTTGCGGTCGTTCCACGGGCGCTGCGCAGCGGCGGCGTTCGGCGTGGACGCCGTGCCCGCGGCCGCCGCCGGCGGCGCGGCGACGGCAGGCGAGGCCAGCGCGAGGGTCAGGCAAAGGGATCCTGTAAACGTTTTCATATCGGGGCGAACAGCCTCTTCAGCAGATGACGGGAAGGCGCATCGGGGGGAGTCGGGGGGAGGGTGGAACCGCGCGTCAGGACGGTGCTTCGTCGCTGCGCATGACCGGGTACAGGCGGTAGCGCTCGTCCCAGGAACTGTGGCGGCGGTAGAAGAACTCCAGCCGCGCCTGCGGATCCTTGGCGAAGGCCGCGTCGTGTTCGAGCTTGTCCTCGAACTCGGCCTTGAGCGCCGGGTCGCTGGCCAGCATCTGCCGCGCCACGTCCTCGGCGACGTAGTCTTCCATGTACTCGGCGCGCTCGAACGCGCTGTTGAACTCGCCCCATTGCAGCAGCGAGTCCGGCGCCTGTGGTTCCAGCAGCGCCATCAACAGCCGCGCCTTGGGCTGGGCGATCGGCACGAACAGCGCGCCGGCGCCGACCGCGCGGGTCTCCGGCTTCCAGGCGCCGGCGACGCTGAGCCGCTGGTGGCCTTCGGACGAGCGGGCGGCGAAGCTGGCGGTGTCGGCGCGGAAGGTCTGCACCGGCAGGGTGGCGTCGTGCTCCAGCGTGCGGAAGGCGATGCCGTGCTGGCGCAGCTTGGTGCCGACCAGGGCGGCCTGCGCCGCCGGCACCAGGTAGCCGGCGCGCGGCGCGGCGACTTCCACGCTGGGCACGATCTGGTCGCGCAGCGGCACGCGCCAGAGTTGTGGGGTGCGCTCGTCGTAGCGGGTCATCAGCGCGCCGGACACCGGCGAGGGCGTGCGCGTGTAGGCATAGCCGCGGAAATCCACCAGATGCGAGGCGTCGGTGGTGCGGTAGTCCAGCGCCACGGTCTTCCCGCCCAGGGCTTGCGCACGGGTGTCGGCCGCCAGCGCGTCGGCGCGCCACTGCGCACCGTGCCGCGCCACCTGCTGCAGCACCGAGACGATGGTGTTGCGGGTGATGCGCACGCGCTCGGGGTAGCGCTTCCAGGAATGCGTTTCCACCAGCATGCCGAAGCGGTTGCGCAGCTGGAAATAGCCGTGCGAGAAGCGCGGCGTCGGCACCCCGTCCTCGAAGCCGGAGGCGGGGTCGTCGTTGACCACGAAGGAGGGGTAGTAGGGCAGCGGCAGCGAGCCCTGCCGCTTCAGATCGGCCAGCACGCTGTCGCGCAGGCGCAGGCCGTCGCCGCGCAGCGCGGTATCGCCGGCGTGCAGCGGTTCCACCTGGATCGACACGTCGTGCTCGAACTGCGCGCCGTCGGTGACGTGCAGATCCACATACACGAGCGGGTCCCACTGCTCGACCAGGCGCAGCATCGCCTGCATCTCCGGCGCGTCGGCCTTGACGTAATCGCGGTTGAGGTTGAGGTTCTGCGCGGTGGTGCGCCAGCCCATCTGTTCCGGACCACGCTGGTTTGGCCGGTTCCAGGCGCCGAAGCGCTCATGCCCGTCGACGTTGAACACCGGTACGAACAGCCACACCTGCTTGTCCAGCGCGCCGCGCGCGGCCTGGCCGTCGAGCAGTTGGCGCAGCGCCAGGAAGCCGGCGTCCTTGCCGTCGATCTCGCCGGCGTGAATGCCGCCCTCGATCAGCACCACCGGCAGCTTGCGTGCCTGCGCGGCCGCCGGATCCAGCGCGCCCGAAGTGGATACCGCCAGCGCCTTCATCGGCCGGCCTTCCGGGGTGGTGCCGAAGTCGAAGCAGCGCACCGCTTGCGGATAGTGCTGCGCGAAGGCAGCGCACAGCGCGATGGTTTCGGCGTAGCGGCCGGTGCGCGCGAATCCGCTGCGCTCGGCTTCGGTGGACAGGCCCGCCTCGCTGGCCAGCGACGGCATGCTGCACAGCAGCATCGGCAGCAACAGGGTGGCCAGCCAGGGTCGGATCATCTCGGCACCGTCTCGGGACAGGCGCCCATGATGCGGGCAGCGCGCCGATTGCGAAAGCACCGCGGTTCGATTCGCCGGAACGATCGGGTAACCTTCTGAAAATTTTGCCTGGACGAGGGCCCGTGAGCAGCCAAGCCACCACGAGGAACGCCGCATGAGCGCGGCGCAAGAGCGCGCCACGGCGCGCATGCCGCGGCAGATTCCGTACATCATCGGCAACGAGGCCTGCGAGCGCTTCAGCTTCTACGGGATGCGCAACATCCTGGTGCAGTTCCTGATCACCTCGCTGCTGCTTCAGGAAGTGACCGCGCCCGGCCGCGAGGCCGAAGCCAAGCACATCATGCACAGCTTCATGATCGGCGTGTACTTCTTCCCGCTGCTCGGCGGCTGGCTGGCCGACCGCTTCTTCGGCAAGTACAGCACCATCCTCTGGTTCAGCCTGATCTACTGTGTGGGCCACCTGTGCCTGGCGCTGTTCGAGGGCCATCGCAACGGCTTCTTCCTCGGCCTGGGCCTGATCGCGCTGGGCGCGGGCGGGATCAAGCCGCTAGTGGCCTCGTTCATGGGCGATCAGTTCGACCAGGGCAACAAGCACCTGGCGAAGGTTGTGTTCGACGCCTTCTACTGGATCATCAACTTCGGCTCGCTGTTCGCCTCGCTGTTGATCCCGCTGGCGCTGAAGAACCTGGGGCCGGCGTGGGCGTTCGGCATCCCCGGCATCCTGATGCTGGTGGCGACCCTGGTGTTCTGGGCCGGGCGTCACCGCTACGTGCGCGTGCCGCTGCCGCCCAAGGATCCGCACGGTTTCGCTCAGGTGGTGCGCACCGCGCTGCTGCGGCAGGCGCCGGGGCAGGGGCGTCCCGGCCTGGCCCTGGCCGGCGTGGCGGTGCTGCTGGCGCTGGCGACGTTCGCCCTCGTGCCGACCCTGGGCCTGGTGATCTGCCTGTGCCTGGCGCTGGTGTTGCTGCTGGCCGGCATCGGCGGCGGCACCTGGTGGCAACTGGAGCGCGCCCGCGCGCTGCATCCGGATGCGGCGGTGGACGGCGTGCGCGCGGTGCTACGGGTGCTGGTGGTGTTCGCGCTGGTCACCCCGTTCTTCTCGCTGTTCGACCAGAAGGCCTCGACCTGGGTGCTGCAGGGCCAGCAGATGCAGATGCCGGCGTGGTTCAGCGCCTCGCAGATGCAGGCGCTGAATCCGGCGCTGGTGATGCTGCTGATCCCGTTCAACAACCTGGTGCTGTATCCGCTGCTGCGCCGCCGCGGCTACGAGCCGACCGCGCTGCGGCGGATGACCGCCGGCATCGCCTTCAGCGGCCTGGCCTGGATCGTGGTCGGCACGCTGCAGGTGATGATGGACGGCGGCGACGCCCTCTCCATCGCCTGGCAGATCCTGCCGTACGCGCTGCTGACCTTCGGCGAAGTGCTGGTCTCGGCGACCGGCCTGGAATTCGCCTACAGCCAGGCGCCGCAGTCGATGAAGGGCGTGGTGATGAGTTTCTGGAACCTCACCACCACGGTCGGCAACCTGTGGGTGCTGCTGTCCAACGCGGCGGTGCGCAACGACCGCGTCACCGCGCACATCGGCAGCACCGGGCTCAGCGAGACCGCGTTCCTGATGTTCTTCTTCGCTGCCTTCGCGTTCGTCGCCGCACTGCTGTTCGGGCTGTACGCGCGCCGCTACCGCATGGTCGACCACTACCGCCCCGCCTGAGACCCCGCATGCCCTCCGTCACCCCCGTCAATCTGATCCTGATCGTCCTCACCGTGCTGGTGTCGTGGGCGGCGTTCAACAACCGCCGGCTGCTCGACCGGCTGATCCTGTGGCCGCCGGCGATCGACCGCCACAAGCAGTACGACCGGCTGGTGACCTACGGCTTCATTCATGCCGATTTCCCGCACCTGCTGTTCAACATGGTCACGCTGTACTTCTTCGGCGGCCCGATCGAGGTGCTGATGGAGCGGCTGACCGGCAACATGCTGGTGTACCCGCTGTTCTACCTGTCGGCGTTGGTGGTCTCGATCCTGCCCAGCTACCTGAAGAACCAGAAGAACCCCAACTACATGAGCCTGGGCGCCTCCGGCGCGGTGTCGGCGGTGCTGTTCGCCTTCATCCTGATGGCGCCGTGGACCGGGATCTTCTTCTTCTTCATCCCGATTCCGATTCCCGCCATCCTGTATGCCGTGTTCTATGTCGGCTACAGCATCTGGATGGACCGCCGCGGCGGCGACAACGTCAACCACAGCGCGCACCTGGCCGGCGCGGCGTTCGGCGTGATGTTCCTGCTGATCATGGAGCCGTCGGTGCTGCAGCACTTCCTGGGCGAGCTGGCGAACCCGCGCTTCGGGCGCGGCTGATCCGCGACGCGGTGGCGTCCGCACGGGCGTGCGGCGCCGCGCGATCGGCGCATCTCTCATTCGCTGCGCTGGGTATGCGCCGTGGCGCCGATGCGGTCGTGGGCACGCATCGCGCTTGGGCAGGTGGCGGTCCGTTGGGCCGCCCTCCGGGTTCAGCGGGTCTGCTGCCCGCGCAACTGCACCTTGGCGCTGCCGATGGCGGCGTTCTCGTAGGTGCGCTTGAGGCGCTGGTAGACCTCGTCGTCGAGCTGCTGGAACTCGCCGCCCTGGTGGTCGCCGCTGACCGACAGTTGGAATAGCCCTTCCAGCAGGGAGGCGTTGTGGTCGCCCCGGTCGTATTTGCTCTCGGTCTCGCTCATGCGCGTGGTTCCCTGTTGGATCGCTGCGTGATGGGAGGTGCAACTCCCATGCCAGGTTTTCGGCCTGTCCTGGCGGTATCGGCCGCGCGTGGCACGACTTGAGCGGCGTACGGCTGACGCGCCGCGTCGGCGGCGTGACGCCCTGGGGCAGGTGTTTCACATCGCCGCGGCAAGCCGCAGCGGACACTGCCTGCTCCGCGACACATCCCACTTCCCATGTCCGTACCGAACGTCCCGATCGCGCACGATCCGCAGCAGCACCGTTTCAGCCTGCAAGTCGACGGCCATCGCGCCGAACTCGACTACGTGCTGGAGCAGGGGCGCATGGTCATCACCCACACCGGGGTGCCTGGCCCGATCGGCGGGCGCGGGCTGGCGGCGCAACTGGTCGCCGCCGCGCTGGACCATGCGCAGGCACAAGGCTGGAAGGTGGTGCCGGCGTGTTCGTACGCGGCCGTGTTCATCCAGCGGCATCCGCAATACGCGGCGCTGCTCGATTGAGCATCGGGCACCGCAACGGCGCGATAATGCGCGCCACTTTTACAGGCATTGCAGGAACAGGGGCAGTCGACGTGAGCAGGGCAGAGACGATGGGCAACGGGCGGATGGCATGGACGGCACTGGCGGTCGCCGCGGCGCTGGCACTGGCCGGCTGCAAACGCGAGGAACCGGCCGCCGTACCGGCGCCCGCCGCGGCACCGGCACAAAGCGAGGCTTCCGCGGCGCCGGAGCCGGCGCAGACCACACCGCCGGAACTGAAGGACATCGTCGAACACAGCCCCAGCTATGTGGTCGGCATCACTTTTCCGCCGTCGATCAACCGCTATCCCGGACTGGCCGAGGCGGCCAACCGCTACGCGCAGAGCGCGCGCAGCGAGCTGATGGAAGCGGTCGACGGGCTCGGCAACGATCGCCCGCGCGCGCCCTACGAACTCTCGCTGCAGTTCGAGATGCTGCTGGAGCGTCCGGACCTGGTCGCGCTGAGCGCCGACGGCAGCCGCTACACCGGCGGTGCGCACGGCGAACCGCTGGTGGCGCGTTGGGTGTGGCTGCCGCAGCAGCAGCGCATGCTCACCGCCGAGACACTGATCCCGGATGCGTCGCACTGGAAGCAGGTGGCCGGCTACGTTGCCGCGCAGCTGCGCCAGGCGGTGCAGACGCGGGTGGATGCCGAACAGGTGCCGCCGGAGGACCAGGACGAGCAGGTGCGCAGCGCCAGCAAGATGATCGCCGAAGGCACCGAGCCGCAGCCCGGCAACTTCAGCCAGTTCCAGCCGTTGGTCGACGCGGCGGGCAAGATCACCGCCTTGCGTTTCGTGTTTCCGCCGTACCAGGTGGGGCCGTACGCCGATGGCACGCAGACGGTGGACGTGCCGGCCAGCGTGCTGCGCGAGCTGGTGGCACCGGAATACGCGCCGCTGTTCGCCGCCTGAGCGGTGGCCGGCGCGCCAGCGCGCGTCGGCGTCGGCGTGCGGTGCACCGCGTCGACAGCATGCGGGAACGCAACGCGTGCCCTCGTCGGAACGATGCGCAATGGGTAGCATTGGCGGCTACCCCACTTGCAATCGATTTCTTATGGGCAGTTTCGATCAGACCGAGCGGCGCGTGGCGCACACCTGCGCGCGCTATCCGGCCTTCCCGCGCGAGCCCGCCGTCCTGGTCCGGCTGGTCAAGCACCTGTACAAGCGCGTGCATGCCAACGCCAGCGGCGTGCTAAAGGAGTACGGCATCAGCCCGCCGGAGTACGAGATCCTGATGATGCTGTACGGCACGCCCGAGCAGTGCATCACCCCCACCGAGGTGGCCGAGGCCGCCAGCGAGAAGCCGGCCAACATCACCCGTCTCACCGACAGCCTGTGCAGCAAGGGGCTGCTGTCGCGCACGGCCAGTCCGGAAGACCGGCGCAAGGTCGCGCTGACCCTGCAGCCGGCCGGTATCGCCCTGATCGAACGCTTGCTGCCGGACGTGTGTGCGTTCCTGGAGACGGAAACCGCGGCGCTGGATGCCGGCGAGCAGCAGCAACTGGAGAGACTGCTGAAGAAGATGCTGGCCGGCATCGACGGTCTCGACGCTGCCACCGAGTCGAAGACGCAGGCAGCGCTGCCCTGAGGGCACCTCGAAGAAGGTGCGTCCGCGGCATCGAGCGTGAATCGATGTGCTGCAGGAGCGGCTTCAGCCGCGACCGGCGTGTCGGAAACGCGCGTCGCGGCTGAAGCCGCTCCTGCCGGACGCGTTCCGGTGTGCGTCGGAGGTGTTCTAGGCGCGTTGCCCATCCCAAAGCAGGCAGGGCATTGGCCTGTCCTAGCGCCAGCCGCGTGCGCGTGCGCGCTGTTCGCCGTCGGCATCCAGCGCCTCGCCGGCGATGCGCGCATCCACCGCCTGCAGCACCGCGGCCGGCATCGGGCTGGCCGCCATGCGCATGCCGCCGCCGTCTTCGCGTTCGCCGGCGGGCACCAGCAGTTCCACCCGCCATGCGCCGTTGCGCTGGCAGGCCAGGCCGGCGTTGGCGTTGGACAGCGCGAAGGTGCGGCAGTAATGGCCGTCGCGATCGCGGAAGCTCAGGCCGATGCGCACGCTGCCCTGGGACTGGCCGGACAGCTGCTGCGTCAGCGCCTGCGCCAGCGCGCCCTCGGCGACGCTCCCCTGGGCCGCCGCGACCGTCGGGCCGTGCGCATCGTCCTGCGGCAATTGCCGCTGCGCGATCCACAGCCCCAGCAACAGCGCCGCCGCCAAGGCCGCCGGCAGCGCCCAGCGGCGCCGCGCACGCGGCCGCAGCGGCGTCGGCCGGCTTGCCTGCGCCGTCGCATGGATGGGTGAGGGCGGCAGCGTCGCGACCGCGTCGTCCTGGCCGGGCGCGTCGGCCGGCCGTGCACGCGCGGCGGCGAGCAGGCGCGCGGGCACCGCTTCGTCCAGCACCGGGGCGAAGCCGGCGCGCAGCCGCGCCTGCAGGCTGCGCAGCCGCTCCAGGGCCTGTGTCAGCTGCGGGTCGCTGCGCAACGCCGCTTCCACCTGGGCGGCCTGCGCCGCATCCAGTTCGCCGTCGGCGTAGGCCTGCAGCGTGAGTGCGTCGATCGTGGTGTTCATGCGGTCGCCTCCAGTGATGCCTGCAGGGCTTCGCGCCCACGCGCGAGCCGGCTGGTGAGTGTGCCGAGCGGAATCTCCAGCACCGCCGCGGCATCCTTGTAGGACAGGCCTTCGATCAGCACCAGCGCGATCGCCAGGCGTTGTTCCTCGGGCAGGCCGGCCATCGCGGCCTGCACCGCCATCCAGTCCTGCTGCCGCTCCAGCGGCGTGTCGCCGACGTGTTCGCCCTCGGCGGCATCGACGAACACCTGCCGCCGTCGCCGCTGCGCCCGCACCTCGTCGATCCAGGCGTGGCGGATGATGCCGTACAGCCAGTACTGCAGCGGCGTCTCCGGCCGCCATTGCCCGGCGCGGCGCAGGGCGCGCTCGATCGCGATCTGCAGCAGGTCGTCGGCGTCCTCGCGATGGCCGGCGACGGCACGCGCGAAGCGCCGCAACTGCGGCAGCAGGGTACAGATGCCGTCGCCGACGGCGGCCGTGGGATCGGCGTGCATGTCGGTGATACGTTCGGCGGAGGGGTTTTCTTCCATGGGCGCGGCGCGGCGTTCACCGCGTGTCGGGATGGCAGGATTAGTGTGGCACGCCAACAGGGGCGGACAACGGAGCGGGGCATGGCGACGGGCAGACGAATGCGCTGGATGGCCGTGGCATGGCTGGCGGTGGCGACACCAGCGTTGGCGCAGCTGGCGCTGCCGTCGGCCGGCGGGCTGATGCAGGACGTCACCCAGGGCATGCAGGGCGGCATGAATCGGGTGGGGGAGTCGCTGCAGGATGCGCGCGGCGATCTCGAACGGCTGCGGCTGAAACGCCTGCAGGCGCTGCTGCGCAGCGATCCGCGCGGGCTGGAGCGCGACGAGGGCGGCGCGGTGGTGATGCGCGGGCAGGTGGTGGCGCTGGAGCCGGACCCGGCGGCGCTGCAGGCGGCGCAGGCGGCCGGCTTCGCGGTGTTGGAGCAGCGCAGCTTCGGCGAATTCGGCCTGCGCCTGGTGGTGCTGCAGGTGCCGTCGGGCCTGTCCACGCGCCGCGCGCTGCAGCAACTGCGCGAGCGCGATCCGCAGGGCGATTACGACTACAACCACGTCTACAGCGGATCGGCGGCGGCGCCACCGGCGCCCGCCAGCGCCTCCGCCGCTTCGGCAGCCGCTGGTGCCGCGACGGGCGGCTTCGTGGTCGGCCTGATCGACAGCGGCGTGGATGCGACGCATCCGGCGCTGGCCGGCGTGCAGGTGCAATCCTGGGGCTGCGACGGGCAGGTGCGCGCGCAGCCGCACGGCACGGCGGTCGCCTCGCTGCTGGCGGGACGCGCGGTGGCGCACGGGCCGTTCGCGCACACCCTGTATGCGGCCGACATCTATTGCGGACAGGCCGATGGCGGCACCGTGGTCGAGCTGGTCGGGGCACTGGCATGGATGGCGCAGCAGCAGGTGCCGGTGATCAACATCAGCCTGATCGGCGGCCCCAACCGCGCGCTGCAACTCGCCGTGCAGCGCATGCTCGCGCGCGGCCACGTGCTGGTCGCGGCGGTGGGCAACGACGGCCCGGCGGCACCGCCGCTGTACCCCGCGGCCTATCCCGGGGTGATCGGCGTCACCGCGGTGGATGCGCGTGCGCGGGTCTTGCCGGAGGCGGGGCGAGGGCCGCAGGTGGCCTTCGCCGCGGTCGGCGAACTGATCGCCGCGGCACCGCAGGGCCGCTGGCAGACGCAGCGCGGCACCTCCTTCGCGGCGCCGCTGGTGGCGCGGCTGGCGGCGCAGGCCTTGCCGCAGCCGAATCCGCAGGCGGCCGCGCAGGTGCGCACGCAGTTGCAGGCGCAGGCGCGCGATCTCGGTGCGCCCGGCACCGATCCGGTGTACGGCGCCGGGCTGCTCGGCGCGGACCTGCCGCTGCAGCGTGCGCCGGGCGGCTGAACACATTCTGTCTGCGTCCCGCCTGCACGGGATGTTCTGCGTCGCTCGATTCGTAGGGAGACATGAGAGCCGCAGATGGCCTGCGGCGACACGAGGAGAATGCGATGAACGGCAAGACTCTGTTGGCGAGCGCGGTGCTGGTGGCGTCGGTGGCGCTGATCCCGGGCGTGGCCGGCGCGCAGTTGCTGGGCGGTGCGGGCAGCGTGGGCGGTGCGGTCAACGGCACCCTGGGCGGCCTGGGCGGGAGCAGCCTCGGCGGCAACGGCATGGGCGCCGGCCGCCTGGACGCCGGAATGCCGCTGGATCGCGCCCGCAGCGGCATCGAGCAGTCGTCGCAGCGTGCGCGGATGGCGGCGCAGCGGGCGGCGGCGCGTGGCGCGGCCACCGCAGACGGCGCGGCGCAGACCGCTGGCGCTGCGGTGAACCAGGGCCGCACGCTGGCCGGCAATGCCGCCGCCAGTGGCAGTGCGGCGGCACGCAGCGCGGCCGGTAGCGCGATGGGCCAGGCCGACGGCGCGCTCGGCGCGGCGACCAGCGCGGCCAATCCCACGGCGGCGCTGGCGACCGCCGGCAATGCCGGCGGTGCCGTCAATGGCGTGACCGGTAACGGTGCTGCGTCGACTGCGGCCGGTAACGGCAGCGGCAACGGCGCCGCCAGCGGCGGCAGCCTGCCGACGGTGCCGACGGTGCCGACGGTGCCGGCGCTGTCCGGCAGCGGCAGTGCCAACGGTGCGGCCAGCGGCAGCGCCTCGCACAGCGTGGGCACGCACGGCGGGTCGGTGTCGGGCCAGGCGGGTGCGGGTGGCCAGGGCGGTGCGCAGGCCGGTAGCGGTCAGGCGCAGGGGCAGGCCGGCGGCAATGCCTCGCTGGGTGCCAGCATCGACGCCTCCAGCGACGGCCAGTAAGCCGCTGACGGCCACGCGCGGCGTACCGTGCGTCGCCATCGCGACGGCAGGCTGAAAAACACGACGCCCGGCTGAGCCGGGCGTCGTGCGTGTTGCGTTCTGCGGTCGGTCGCGGGTGTGTTCCGCCGCGACGTCGTCGCGACGTGGCGGCACGGCCGCACGGGCCGTGCCGCGCTGCGCCTCAGCGCGCGCTGCGCCTCAGCGTGCGCTCGGCGTCGCCGCCGGCGTGGCGTTGAGGCCGCGCTTCTCCAGCAAGGGTTCGATCTGCGGCGCGTGTCCGGCGAAGTCCTGGAACAACTGCATCGCATCGACGCTGCCGCCGCGCGAGAGCAGGGTCTTGCGGAAGCGGTCGCCGTTGGCGCGGCTCAGCCCGCCATGCTGCTTGAACCACTGCTGGGTGTTGGCGTCCAGTACCTCGGCCCAGATGTAGGCGTAGTAGCCGGCCGCGTAGCCGCCCATGATGTGGCTGAAGTACGGCGTGCGATAGCGCGGCGGCACCGGCGGATAGGCGATGCCGTCGGCGGCCAGCGCCTTGGCCTCGAAGTCCATCACGCCCGATGCCGGTGGCACCTGGCCGGCGCTCAGCTGGTGCCAGCGCTGGTCGAGCATCGCCGCGCCCAGGTACTCGGTGGTGGCGAAGCCCTGGTTGAACTTGGCGGTGGCCACCACCTTGTCCAGCAGCGCCTGCGGCATCGGCGCGCCGCTCTGGTAGTGCTTGGCGTAGTGCTTGAGGATGGACGGATCGTCGGCCCACATCTCGTTGACCTGCGAGGGGAACTCGACGAAGTCGCGCGGCACGCTGGTGCCGGAGAAGTACGGGTACTTCACGTTCGAGAACATGCCGTGCAGCGCATGGCCGAACTCGTGGAAGGCGGTGGTGACCTCGTCCCAGGTCAGCAGGGTCGGTTGCCCGGCCGGCGGCTTGGGGATGTTGAGGTGGTTGGCGACCACCGGCTTGTCGCCGGTCAGCGCCGACTGCGACACGTAGGAGCTCATCCAGGCGCCGCCGCGCTTGGATTCGCGCGCGTACATGTCGGCGATGAAGATCGCCAACTGGCTGCCGTCGGCGTCGAACACGTCGTAGACCAGCACGTCGTCGCGGTAGGTCGGCAGGTCGGTGCGCTGCTTGAAGGTCAGCCCGTACTCCTGGTTGGCGGCGTAGAACACGCCGTTTTCCAGCACGTTCTTCAGTTCGAAGTAGGGCTTGAGCTGGGACTCGTCGAAGTCGTACTTGGCCTGGCGCACCTTCTCGGTGTAGTAGGCCCAGTCCCAGGCCTCGAGCTTGAAGCCGGGCTTGCCGGCGGCTTTCTGCTCCTGGTCGATCATCGCCTGCAGGTCGGCTGCCTCGCGCTTGGCATTGGCCACCGCGGCCGGGGCCAGCTTGCCGAGCATCGCGTTGACCGCTTCGGGAGTCTTGGCGGTCTGGGTTTCCAGTGAATAGGCGGCGTGGTTCGGATAGCCGAGCAGCTTGGCGCGGTCGGCGCGCAGGGTCATGATCCGCGACACCAGCGCGGTGTTGTCGTACGGGCCGCCGTGGCTGCCGCGCGACACCGAGGCTTCGTAGATCTTCTGCCGCAGGGCGCGATCCTTGAGCTGGGCCAGCGGCGGCTGGCCGGTGGTGTTGAGCAGGGCGATCACGTACTTGCCGTCGAGCTTGCGCGCCTTGGCTGCTTCGGCGGCCGCGGCGATCTGCGCGTCGGACAGGCCGTCGAGCTGCTTGACGTCGTCCACCACCACCGCGGCGGCGTTCACTTCGGCCAGGACGTTCTGGCTGAACTTAGTGCCCAGTTCGGCCAGTTCGGCGTTCATCGCCTTGAGCTTGGCCTTGTCGGCGTCGTTGAGCTTGGCGCCGTCGCGGACGAAGTCGCTGTGGTACTTCTCGATCAGGCGCACGCCCTCCGCGTCCAGGCCGAGCTGGTTGCGGGTGTCGTACAGCGTCTGGATGCGCGCGAACAGCTTGGGATTGAGCGCGATCGCGTCGCGGTGCGCGGCCAGCTTGCCGGCGTACTCTGCCTGCAGCTTCTTGCGGGTGTCGTTGGTGTCGGCGCCGACCAGGTTGAAGAACACGGTGGTGGCGCGGTCCAAGACCTGCCCGCTCTTCTCCATCGCCACGATGGTGTTGTCGAAGGTCGGTTTGGCGGTCTGATCGGCGATGGCCTGCATTTCCTTCAACTGCTGCGCCATGCCGGCGTCGAACGCGGGCGCGAAATCGCTGTCCTTGATCTTGTCGAACTGCGGGTAATGCAGCGGCAGCGGGCTTTCGGCGAAGAACGGGTTGGCCTGCGTGGCCGCCGTGGCGGCGGTGGGCGTGGTGGCCGGAGCGGCGTAGGCGGGCATGGCGAGTCCGAGCGTGGCGGCGAGGGCAAGGGCGAGGCGAGAGGTCATCAAGCGGTATCCGCAATCATGGTGATCGGGCAGGCTACCCCAGGCCGGCAGGCGTGACCCGTGACGAAAGCCATGGGAGCGCTGCAGCATCGACGCTTGTTTCGCAAGGCTTTGCGGCATTTGGCGTGAACCTTGATGCAGTGCGCTCTTCGGCGTGGCTGTGCCGGTGCAGTCACGCCTCGGTGGTGCGCTGGCGGTGTATTGCTGGTTCGCGCGGACGTCTGCGACGCGGCCTCGCGCATCGGCTGCGGCCCGCTGGCGACGCCTGCGGCCACCGCGTAGCATCGCCTCGACACAGCGCCGCTGCGGCGCGCCGCACCACGAGGATCCATGGACACGCCGACCACCGCCTATGCCTTTACCGCGACCACCCTGGACGGGCAGGAGCAGCCGCTCGCCGAGTACGCCGGCAAGGTGCTGTTGATCGTCAACGTCGCCTCCAAGTGCGGCTTCACCCCGCAGTACGCCGGGCTGCAGGCGCTGTGGCAGCGCTACCGCGAACGCGGGCTAGTGGTGCTGGGCTTTCCCTGCGACCAGTTCGGCCATCAGGAGCCGGGCGATGCCGCGGAGATCCGTCAGTTCTGTTCGCTCAGTTACGACGTCGATTTCCCGATGTTCGCCAAGGTGCAGGTCAACGGCGATGGCGCGCATCCGCTGTGGCGCTGGCTCAAGCAGCAAAAATCCGGGCTGCTCGGCATCGCTGCGATCAAGTGGAATTTCAGCAAGTTCCTGGTCGGCCGCGATGGCCAGGTGCTGGCGCGTTATGCGCCGACCGACAAGCCGGAAGCGCTGGCTGCCGATATCGAGCGGGCGCTGGGGTGAGTAGGCAACCTGGGGAATCCAAGCTGCTGGGGTAGTGCTCTTGTGGGAGGGACTTCAGTCCCGACGCGTTTAGCTGAAAAGCGTCGGGACTGAAGTCCCTCCCACAAAATACTCCCCACTATTTCGCTTTGACCTGCCGCCGTGTCGCTTATCCGGCAGGAGCGGCTTCAGCCGCGATGCTTTACCGGGAACGCCCGTCGCGGCTGAAGCCGCTCCTATGGTCGGAGACGCGCAGCGCCGTCACTTCTCGACGAAGGCGCGCTCGAACACGTAATGCCCCGGCGAGCCGATGCGCGGCGAGGCGACGAAGCCGCGGGCGTCCAGGGTATGGCGCAGGTCGGCCAGCATCTGCGGGCTGCCGCAGATCATCGCGCGGTCGTGTTCCGGGTTCAGCGGCGGCAGGCCGAGGGTGCGCTGCATTTCGCCGCTCTCAAGCAACTCGGTGAGGCGGCCGCGATTGCGGAAGTCCTCGCGGGTCACCGCCGGGTAGTACAGCAGCTTCTCGCGGATGGTCTCGCCGAGGAACTCGTGCTGCGGCAGTTCTTTCTCGAAATAGTCGCGGTAGGCCAGGTCCTTCTCGAAGCGCACGCCGTGGGTGAGGATCACTTTGTCGAAGCGCTCGTAGGTCTCCGGGTCCTTGATCACCGACAGCCACGGCGCCAGGCCGGTGCCGGTGCCCAGCAGGTACAGGTGACGGCCCGGATGCAGGTCGCTGATCAACAGGGTGCCGGTGGGCTTCTTGCCGACCAGCACCGAATCGCCGGGCTTGATGTGCTGCAGGCGAGAGGTCAGCGGGCCGTCCGGCACCTTGATGCTGAAGAACTCCAGTTGCTCTTCCCAGTTGGCGCTGGCGATGGAATAGGCGCGCAGCAGCGGCCGCGTCTCCGTCTCCAGGCCGATCATCACGAACTGGCCGTTGTCGAAGCGGAAGCCGTCGTTGCGGGTGGTGGTGAAGCTGAAGTAGTCCTCGGTCCAGTGGCGGACATCGAGCACCGTTTCGGGGCCAAAAGCGGAAGACATGCCGTTGATCGTGATGGGGAAGGAACGGCGGCCATTCTACCCCATGCCGGTTCAAATGAGATCAAATCTCATTTGGGGGCGGGCCGATCACGGCGATCCGGCTCACTTCTCGAACGAGACCTCGTAGGACAGGTACAGCGGCGCCTGCGGCGGCGCCAGCAGCGGGCGCTGGCGCAGGAAACGCTCCAGGCACAGGGCCAGCGGGGTGGTGCCGTTGCGCCAGCTGGCGCCGACGCTGCCGTCGGCCTGCACCTGCACCACCACGGTGAACGGCGAGGTGTCCGGACGCGGCGTGGCGCAACTGGCCACGCCCTCGTCCAGCGCCGCGCGCTGCAGGGTCTGCAGGCGTTCCTGCATCGCCGCCGGCAGGCCGGCTTCGTCGCGGTCGGCCAGGGCCTTGGCCGCGGCGTAGTCGGAGGGCGCCGGCGTGTCCGCGGCGGGAGCGGCGAGCGCCGGGACGGCGAGGGCGGCGGCGAACAGGCAGGGCAGGGTGCGGAGCATGGCGGTGTCGGGAGGGGCGGACCAGGCTCAACGATACCCAGCGGCCTGCAGTTCGAACAGTTCCGCGTAGCGGCCGCCCTGCGCCATGAGTTCGTCGTGGGTGCCGCTGGCCTCGATCCGGCCGTCGGCCAGGACCAGGATGCGGTCGGCCATGCGCACGCTGGAGAAGCGGTGCGAGATCAGCACCGCGGTGCGGTTGTCGGACAGCTCCTTGAAGCGCTGGAACACCTCGAACTCGCTGCGCGCGTCCAGCGCGGCGGTCGGTTCGTCGAGGATCATCACCTGCGCGTCGCGCATGTAGGCGCGGGCGATGGCGATCTTCTGCCACTGGCCGCCGGACAGGTCCACGCCGGTCTTGAAGCGGCGCCCGATCACCTGCGCGTAGCCCTGCGGCAGGCCGTCGATCAGCTCGGCGGCCATCGCCCGCTGCGCGGCGGCACGGATCCGTGGCGCGTCGTCCAGCGCGTCGACCTGGCCGACGCCGATGTTCTCGCCCGCGCTGAAGTGGTAGCGCACGAAGTCCTGGAAGATCACCCCGAGGTTGGCGCGCAGGTCGTCCAGGTCGTAGTCGCGCAGGTCGCGCCCGTCGAGCAGGATGCGGCCCTCGTCCGGGTCGTACAGCCGCGCCAGCAGCTTGACCAGGGTGGTCTTGCCGGCGCCGTTCTCGCCGACCAGGGCCAGCACTTCGCCGGCGCGCAGGGCGAAGTCCAGGTGCCGCACCGCCCACTGTTCGGCGTCCGGGTAGCGAAAGCCGACGTTCTCGAACACGAAGCCCTGCACGATCGGCCGCGGCACCGGTACCGCGCCCGGGCGGGTGCGGATCTCCGGGACGATGCGGAAGAACGAGTACAGATCGTCCAGGTACAGCGCCTGCCCGGCCACCTGCGAGAAGCCGATCAGCAGGCCTTCCAGCAACTGCCGCAGGCGCAGGAAGCTGCCGGCCAGGAAGGTCAGGTCGCCGATGCTGAAGTCGCCGCGCACGGTGCGCCAGGCGATGTAGCCGTAGGCGCCGTAGTAGCCCAGCGTACCCAGCGCCGCCAGCAGCGTGCCCCACAGCATGCGCTTGCGCGCCAGCGCGCGGTTGGCCTGGAAGTAGCGGTCGGCCAGGGCGCGGTAGCGCGCGATCAGGAAGTTGTGCAGGTTGAAGATCTTCACTTCCTTGGCGGTCTCGACGCTGGCGCCGAGCTGGCGCAGGTAGTCGAGCTGGCGGCGTTCGGCCGTCCACTGGAAGTTGAGCGAATAGCCCAGCGCGTTGAAGTGCGCCTCGCCGATGAAGGCCGGCACCAGCGCCACCGCCAGCAGGGCGATGAGCCACGGCGCGTACACCAGCAGGCCGACCGCGAAGCTGACCACGGTGATCGCGTCCTGCACCTGGCCGAACAACTGGCTCATCAGGTTCATGCGGCCCATGGTCTGGCGCCGCGCGCGGTCCAGCCGGTCCTGCTGCTCCGGATCCTCGAAATCCTCCAGGTCCAGTTGCGCGGCATGCTCCATCAACTGCACGCTGGTGGTGTTGTTGAACAGCTCCGACAGCAGCGTGTCGGCATAGCTGACCAGCCGCCCGAGCAGGTCCGAGGCGATCGCCAGCGCCAGCTCCAGGGCCAGCAGTTCCAGCAGCCGGTTCAGGCGGCCGCTGGCCAGGGCCTGGCCCAGCGAATCGAACCCGGGCGATTGCCCAACCAGGTGGATGGCCTCGTCGATGATCAGCTTGCCGACGTACAGCGCGGCCACCGGCAGCAGCGCGCGGATCACGCGCAGGCCGATGCTGCTGAGGGTCAGCCAGCGGCTGGTCTGCCAGATCTGGCGCAGGAACGGCGGCAGGTTGCGCATCGCGTCGAAGCGCTCGCGCAGGCTCGGGCCGGGGCGGGACGCGGCGCGGGCGCCGCCATGAGAAGGGGAGGAAGATGCCATCGGCGCATTGTGCCGGGGGCGGGTGTGCGCGGGGAGTGTGGGGATTAAGCCCCTCTCCCACCGGGAGAGGGGTTGGGGTGAGGGTCCGGCGCGAAGCGTCTCGCGGAGTTGGATGTGCGAAGCTGCGCCCGTACCCTCATCCGCCCCTTCGGGGCACCTTCCCCCAAGAAGGGGGCCATGGTCCCGAGGGGAGAAGGAACAACCTAGCCTCTTTCCCACCCGGAGACGGGTGTGGGTGCGGCGCGAAGCGTCTCGCGGAGTTGGGTGCACGAGGCGTCGCCTGTACTCTCATTCGCCCATTCCGCGCACCGTGCTATTGCGCCAGCCCTTGCCGACGTTCGACGTGGTACTGCTGCAGAGAATCTGTGCCCGCCGGACGTGTCGGCAAAGCCTATCGCGGCTGAAGCCACTCCTACAGGGATTTTGCTGGCTTTCTACAGGAGCGGCTTCAGCCGCGACCGCCTGTACTCACAGGAACCCATGAGCGTAAGTCCACTGCGCAGTGCAACGGCCAATCAAATGACGCCGCGCTCGACCTACTCGTCCAAACGCAAGGTCAGGCACTTGGCGGCGCCGCCGGCCTTGAGGAATTCATCCAGCGGGGTCTGCACCACGCGGTAGCCGATCGCGGCCAAAGCGGCGCACAGCGCGGGCGAGGCGCGGTTGAGCAGCAGGGTGTCGTCCAGGTCCACCGCGTTGCAGGCGAAGGCGAGGGCATCGGCCTCGCCCACGGCGATGCGCCGCGACGCCGGGATGTGCTGGGCGATCGCCTGTTGCGCGTCGGCGTCGAAGGCGGCCGGGTAGTACAGCAGGTAGCCGTCGCGCAGCGGGCAGAAGCAGGTGTCCAGGTGATAGAAGCGCGCGTCGACCAGGCGCAGCGGCACCACCTCGATGTCCAGCAGGTCGGTCAGCTCGTGCGCGGCGGCCAGGTCGCTGCGGTGGCCGTGGCCCATCCACAGCCGGCGAGCGCCGCGGTCCAGCAGCGCGTCGCCGGCGCCTTCGAAATACACCTGCTCGGGCAGTTCGCAGATGCGCAGGCCGGCCTGGCGGCACCAGGCGGCGAACAAGGCTTCCTCGCCACGGCGTTCGGCGTGGCGGAAGCGGCTGGGCACGAAACGGTCGCCGAGCACCAGGCCGGCGTTGGCGCTGAACACCATGTCCGGCAGGCCCGGCGCGGCAGCGATGCAGTCGACGCGGGCGCCTGCCGCCTCGGCAGCTGCCACCAGCGCGTTCCACTGCGCCTGCGCGCGCTCGCGGCTGGCGGCGTGGACGTTGCCTTCCATCCACGGATTGATCACGTAGTCCACCGCGAAGTGCTGCGGCGCGCACATCAGCAGGCGATGGCGGTAGCTGGCGCTGGCGCGGGACTGCGGTTCGGGGGAGGCGAGGGCCAGGTCGGTCTCGTCGGCCAGGCCGACAGCAAGGGCGTTCTCGATCATGCGCGCGCTCCACGTCTGGGATGCGCGCCACGCTAGCGGCGGCGTGTTGCGGGGACATGTCGGTCTTGGTGGCGGGAGTGGGGATTCGGGATTGGGGATTCGTGCAAGCAGAACCGCGCGCGCTGGGGGGCTGCCTGGCGTTGGCGTATAGGCCGTACGTCCAGCTGCCAGCACTCGGGATTCGGAAGCGCTATGCATCCCGCCGGTTGCGCGATCCTGCCTCCGAATCCCCAATCCCGACGCGCAGCACCCTTACGGCAGCGCCGGCTGCAGCCCCACGCCCAGCCGGTTCCAGGCATTGATCAGGGCCACGGCCATGGTCAGCGCGCTGATTCCGGCCGGGTCGAACTGCGCCGTCAGTGCGTCGTACACCGCCTGCGGCGGCGCGCCGGCAGGCAGCGTGGTCAGCGCTTCGGCCCAGTCCAGCGCGGCGCGCTCGCGGGCGTCGAAGAAGCGGCTGTCGCGCCAGGCGGCGAGGGTGTCGAGCTTGCGCGGTTCGGTGCTCGCCCTGCGCAGGGCGGTGGCATGCATGTCGATGCAGTAGGCGCAGCCGTTGAGCTGGGAGACGCGCAGGAACACCAGTTCGGTGAGGGCACTGCCGAGCGTGCCGTCGTGGACCTGCTGGCTGGCGCTGAGCAGGGCGCGGAATGCGTCGGGTTCGTGGCGGGTGTAGTCGATGCGATGGAAGTGCATGGTGGGTCGCGCATGGCGGCCACCATGGCCGCCTTCCCCTCCAGGACGCGGCGGTGCGTCGCGGCGTGACAGCGCCGGCGCAGGTCAGTCACGGCTGGCTGCAGGTCGCGCCGTCGGCGCCGGCAACTTGTCCGGGTTCATCAGCGTTAGCACTTCGGCGATGCGCTCGCCGTCGATCACCAGCAGCGTCGCCGACTGCAGCCGCGGCCCCAGGAAGCGCAGGATCGCCGGTTCGCCGTTGACCGTGCCGATCCGCGCCTGCAGGCCCAGGCCGCGCCGCGCCACGGCCCAGTACAGCCGGCCGATGCGCTCGGCGCCGTGCAGCGGGCGCAGGCTGGCGGTGACGTTGCCGCCGCCGTCGGAGCGCAACTGCGCGTCGGCATGCAGCAAGGCGACGATGGCGGCGCGGTCGCCGCGTTGCGAGGCGTGCAGGAAGCGCTCCAGCAACTGGCGGTGACGTTCGGGCGTGACCGCGAAGCGGGCCTGACCCTGGCCGAGCCGTTCGCGCGCCCGGTGCACCAGTTGCCGGCAGCCGGCCTCGCTGCGCTTCAGGGTGCGGCCGATCTGCGCGTAGTCGTAGTCGAACGCCTCCTTCAGCAGGAACGCCGCGCGCTCGTGCGGGTTCAGCCGCTCCAGCAATGCCAGGAACGCCAGCGACACCTGCTCGGCGCGGTCATGGCGCTCGGCCGGGTCGGCGTCGTTGGCGATCTCCAGCGGCTCGGGCAGCCACGGGCCGACGTAGTGGACGCGGGCGCTGCGCGCCGCGCGCAGGCGGTCCAGGCCGAGCCGGGTGGTGGCGGTCACCAGCCAGGCCTCGGGGTCGCGGATCGTGCCGCGGTCGCTGGCCTGCCAGCGCAGCCAGGCGTCCTGCACGATGTCCTCGGCGTCGGCGCGGCTGCCGAGCAGGCGGTAGGCCAGGCCGAACAGCCGGGGGCGGTGGGATTCGAAGGTCGGATCGTGGGTCATGATGACCAGGACGGAACAGGGCGTGCCGGCGTGACAGCGGGCGGGGCCGCCACTTTGCCCTAAAATGGGCGGGTTTCCCCCCGCCAGCCGCAGAGCCAGCCGTGACCTCGATCAAGCAGGAAGACCTCATCCAGTCCGTCGCCGACGCGCTGCAGTACATCAGCTACTACCATCCGGTCGACTACATCAAGAATCTGTCCGCGGCCTACGAGCGCGAGCAGTCGCCGGCGGCCAAGGACGCCATCGCGCAGATCCTGATCAATTCGCGCATGTGCGCCGAGGGCCACCGGCCGATCTGCCAGGACACCGGCATCGTCACCGTGTTCCTCGAGATCGGCATGAACGTGCGCTGGGACGACGCCACCATGGGCGTGGAGGACATGGTCAACGAGGGCGTGCGTCGCGCCTACAACCACCCGGACAACAAGCTGCGCGCCTCGGTGCTGGCCGACCCAGCCGGCAAGCGCCAGAACACCAAGGACAACACCCCGGCGGTGGTCAACGTGAAGGTCGTCCCCGGCGACACCGTCGACGTCATCGTCGCGGCCAAGGGCGGCGGCTCGGAGGCCAAGAGCAAGTTCGCCATGCTCAATCCCTCCGACTCCATCGTCGACTGGGTGCTCAAGACCGTGCCGACCATGGGCGCCGGCTGGTGCCCGCCGGGCATGCTCGGCATCGGCATCGGCGGCACCGCCGAGAAGGCGATGCTGCTGGCCAAGGAAGCGCTGATGGAGCCGATCGACATCGTCGACCTGCAGGCCCGTGGCGCGTCCAACCGTGCCGAGGAGCTGCGCCTGGAACTGTACGAGAAGGTCAACGCGCTGGGCATCGGCGCGCAGGGCCTGGGCGGCCTGACCACGGTGCTGGACATCAAGGTCAAGGATTACCCGACCCACGCCGCCAACCTGCCGGTGGCGATGATCCCCAACTGCGCGGCCACCCGCCATGCGCACTTCACCCTGGACGGCAGCGGCGCGGTGATGCTGGATCCGCCATCGCTGGAAGACTGGCCCACGCTGACCTACAACCCGACCAATGCGCGCCGGGTGAACCTGGACACCATCACCCGCGAGGAAGTGGCCAGCTTCAAGCCGGGCGAGACGATCCTGCTCAACGGCAAGCTGCTCACCGGCCGCGACGCCGCGCACAAGCGCATGATCGACATGCTCAACCGCGGCGAAACGCTGCCGGTGGACTTCACCAACCGCTTCATCTACTACGTCGGCCCGGTCGATCCGGTGCGCGACGAAGTGGTCGGCCCGGCCGGTCCCACCACCGCCACGCGCATGGACAAGTTCACCCGGCAGATGCTGGAGCAGACCGGCCTGCTGGGCATGGTCGGCAAGTCCGAGCGCGGCGATGCGGCGATCGCCGCGATCCGCGACAACAAGGCGGTGTACCTGATGGCGGTCGGCGGTTCGGCCTACCTGGTGTCCAAGGCGATCAAGGCCAGCAAGGTGCTGGCGTTCGAAGACCTGGGCATGGAGGCCATCTACGAGTTCGAGGTCAAGGACATGCCGGTGACCGTGGCGGTCGATGCCAGCGGCGAGTCGGTGCACAAGACCGGCCCGCGCGAGTGGCAGGCGCGCATCGGCAAGATCCCGGTGGTGGTCGAGGCCTGATCGGCCGCAGCGCGAACGCCGGCGAAGTCGCCGGCGTTGTGTGCGGCGCTGGCGGTGCGCCGGCGCCGCGGCAATAATCGGCGCTGGTTCCGTCTCCGGGGAAAGCGTCGTGTCCATCGTGCTTTACGGCTCGCCCAGTACCGCCTCGTTCGTCGTGCATTGGTTGCTGATCGAACTGCAGGTCGATTTCGAACTGCGCATGCTCGATTTCGAGCGCCAGGAGCAGAAGAGCCCCGAGTACCTGGCGCTCAACCCGCAGGGGCGGGTACCGACCCTGGTGCTGGACGGGCAGGTGCTGACCGAATCGGTCGCCATCGCCATGCACCTGGCCGACCTCTATCCGCACGCCGGCCTGGCGCCGCCGCCCGGCACCCATGAACGCGCGGCCTATTACCGCTGGATGCTGTTCGGCGCCTACACTCTGATGCCGGCCTACCGCGACTGGTTCTATCCCGACGAACCGGCCGGTGCCGACAATGCCGAGCGCGTGCGCGCCAGTGCCCGCGCGTTCCTGGAAAAGGCCTGGGACGAAGTGGCGACGCATCTGGAGCAGGGCGGCCCGTATCTGCTGGGAGAGCACTGCAGCGCCGCCGACTTCGTGCTGGTCATGCTGATGCGCTGGTCGCGCAACATGCCGCGGCCCACCGACAGCTGGCCGGCGCTGAAGGCGCTGGCCGACAGGATGAAGGCGCGCCCGGCGTTCCACGAAACCTATCGGCGGGAAGGCATTACCGATTGGGCGTGAGGTATGGCGCGGAAGCGTGGTTCCGGAAGCAACGGTGGCTACGTCGTGGGGCGTCGGCTGTCGGGGCGCGGCAGCTTCCCCGGACAACGAAGATAGGTTCGTTGAGACTCCGCTCGTCCTTTTTTTCTGGTCTTCGACATGAGAGCCGAATCAGCAAAGCGCTGATTCACAGGCACATGCGCTGACCGCTCACGTGATTCACCGCGCGCAAGAGGCGTCGCGCGTCGTCGAGCAGCACGCGGCGCCCCCGCCTGCGTCACGTTGTCGCACCCGCCACTGCGGCCGACCCGCTGCCGACGCGGCCGCCTAGAATGATGCGGTGTCCGTCCTCCGTGCTCCCGCCCGACTGCGCCGCCTGATGCGCTGGCCCGCCTTGCTGGCCGCGCTGTTGCTGGTGGTCGCGCCGGTGGCCAGCCGGCTGCTGGAGACCGCAAGCCTGTCGGTGCCGATGTGCACGACGGCCGGGTTGCAGGCGATGCCGGAACTGCCACCGGAACACGGTGCCGCGCACGCGATCCACGCCGATCACCACAAGGTGTCGGGCGCACAGCGCGACCATGGCCCGGCGCATGCCGCCTGCGATTACTGCCTGCTCGCCGCACGGCTGCTGCCGTGGCTGGCGATCGTCCTGCTGCTGGCCACGGCCTTGCCGGCGCCGAGGGCCGCGACGCCGCTGCGTCATCGCGTCCATGCCGCCGTGCGCTGGCGTGCGCACGGCGCACGCGGGCCGCCACCGAATCTCCAGAACGCTCTCCTGTTTCCGGTGCGCTAGGCGCGCCGGCGCCGTTCTTTTCTGGAGTTCACCTCATGCCTCAGTTCCTGCCGTCGCCCGCGCGGGCGGCGTTGTCGTGCTGCATTCTTGTCAGTCTGTTTCCCGCTTCCGGCCATGCCGAGGCGCCCGATGCCACCACCCTCGACCGGATGCAGGTGACCGCCACCGCGCCGGTCGCGCCGCTGACCTGGACGGTCGATCCGAAGCTGCCGCGGCAGCCGGTGCCGGCCAGCGACGGCGCCGACTATCTGAAGACCGTGCCGGGCTTCGCCGCGATCCGCAACGGCGGCACCAACGGCGATCCGGTGCTGCGCGGCATGTTCGGCTCGCGGCTCAACGTGCTCAGCAACGACGGCACCCTGGTCGGGGCGTGCCCGGCGCGGATGGACAACGCCTTGTCCTACATCGCGCCGGAGACCTTCGACCGGCTCACCATCGTCAAGGGCCCGCAGACCGTGCGCTGGGGGCCCGGCGCCTCCGCCGGCACCGTGCGCTTCGAGCGCGACACCCCGCATTACGCGGCGCCGACGCTGGAAGGCGAGGCCAGCGCGCTGGTCGGGTCCTGGAACCGCAACGATCAGAATCTGGACCTGCGCGGCGGCAACCGCAGCGGCTACGCCCGCGTGGACGCCAACCGCTCCGAGTCCGGCGACTACCGCGATGGCGACGGCGCAGTGGTGCCGTCGCGCTGGCGCAAGTGGAATGCCGACGCCGCGGTCGGCTGGACTCCGGACCCGGACACCGTGCTGGAACTCTCCGCCGGCAGCGGCGACGGCCTGGCTCGCTACGCCGGGCGCAGCATGGACGGCACCCAGTTCCGTCGCACCAGCTACGCCGCGCGCTTCGAGCGCACCGACCTGCCCGGCGCCTGGGAAGCGCTGCGCGCCAACGCCTACGTCAACGACGCCGACCACGTCATGGACAACTACACGTTGCGCCGGCCCAACCCGCAGTCGGCGATGCCGATGCCGATGGCCGCCAACGTGGACCGGCGCACCAGCGGCGGGCGCGTGGAATCGGAGTGGCGCTGGGACCAAGTCGTGGTCCAGGCCGGCGTCGACACCCAGCAAAGCCGCCACCGCGACCGCAGCGCCAGCGGCGAGGGCGCATACCGGACCGTGCCGTGGCGCACCGACGCGCGGTTCGACAATCTCGGCGCCTTCGCCGAGGCGACCTTCGGCGCCGGCACGGCGCAGCGCTGGATCGCCGGCCTGCGCCTGGACCGCGCGCAGGTCGAGGACACCCGGCGCAGCATCGGCATGATGGGCATGCCCAATCCACTGCCGGACAGACGCGCAGCGAAGACCTGGGCAGCGGTTTTCTGCGCGTGGAGCGCAACCTCTCGGCCGACACCGTCTGGTATGCCGGCCTGGGCCGCAGCGCACGCATGCCGGACTACTGGGAACTGTTCTCCGCCGACATGGGCCCGATGGGCGCGGCCAACGCCTTCGCCGGGCTGCGCCCGGAACGCACCACCCAGCTCGATCTCGGCCTGCAGTACCGCGGCGCGACCGTGCAGGGTTGGGTCTCCGCCTACGCCGGGCGGGTGCAGGACTTCATCCTCTTCACCTATGCCGACGGCGGCATGATGGGCACCACCACCCGCGTCGACAATGTCGATGCGCGCATCGCCGGCGCCGAGGCGGGACTGGATTGGCAGCCGTTGCACGGCCTGACCCTCGGCGGCACGCTGGCCTATGCCTGGGGCGAGAACCGCAGCGACGGCACGCCCTTGCCGCAGATGCCGCCGCTGGAATCGCGGCTGCGACTGGAGTGGGAAGGGCAGCGCTGGTCGGCCGGGGCGCTGCTGCGCGCGGTGGCGCGGCAGGGGCGGGTGGCGTTGGACCAGGGCAACGTGGTCGGCCGCGACCTCGGCCGCAGCGCCGGTTTCGCCACGCTGGGGGTGAGCGGCGGCTACCGGGTCAGTGAGGGGCTGCGGCTGAGCGCCGGCATCGACAACGTGTTCGACCGCCGCTACAGCGAACATCTCAACCTGGCCGGCAGCGCCGATTTCGGCTTCCCGGCCGACCCGGTGCGTATCGCCGAACCGGGCCGCAATCTCTGGCTGAAGGGCAACTACCGGTTCTGAGCGACCGGCGCACGCGACGCCCAGGCGGGCGTCGCGTGCGCCGCTCAGCCGTGGCCGATCAGAACCATTCCAGCAGCGAGATGCCGACGCCGACGTAGGTGGCGCGGTGGTTGTAGTCGATCATGCTCTCGCCATAGCCGTCGAACACCTGCACATGGCCGCGCAGCAGGTTGCTGATCGGGAAGCCCCAGTCCAGCTGCACCGCGCCGTGCGAGCGGTCGCCGCCGCGCAGCGAATGCCGTGCCATCAGCGCCACCTCGTGGCCGTTGCGGTTGTAGATCAGGGTCGCGTCGCCGCGGCCCATGTAGTCCTCGATGTCCGGATTGTTGTCCTGCTTGCGGCTCTCCGGGATGCGGTACCAGGGACGCAGCACCAGCGCCCAGTTGTCGCGGTCCAGGCCGATGTTGAGCATCGCCCGGTTCCAGCTGCGCGACAGCGGATCGCTGCGGCCGTTGGACTGGTGGGTCAGCTGGATGCCGGTCATCCGTCCCTTCCAGCCGAACAGGCTGTAGTTGTTGCGGAACACCAGCATCAGTTCCGGCTCGTAGTTGGTCTCGCGGAACGGCCGCGACTGCTCCGCGTTGTAGACCTGCCAGCGCGAGCTCTGGGTATACGCGCCCCACAGGTCGCCGTTGTCGCCGAAGATGTTCTCCACGATCTTGGTCTTGAAGCTCAGCTGGAACTTCGCCTCCACGCTGTCCAGCGGCTCGGCGGTGGTCACCGTGTTGACCGGGTTCGGCGAGGACGGCAGCTCGTTCTTCTTGCTGGTCCAGAACGCCGGCAGCAGGTACACCGGCTTGTAGGCGCGCAGCTGGAAGGTGCCCAGCTTGGAGTCCTTGGCCAGTTCCCAGCGGCTGTCCAGCAGCGAGCCCTTGCCGGCATTGGCGATGGTGCTGTCGTAGCGGTCCTGCTTGAAGATCGCGGCGGCGCGCTGGCGGGTGCGCTCGGCGACGCCGGCGTCTTCTGGCACGCTGGCGTCCAGCTGTTGCTTCTGGCGTTCGCTGGCAGCCTTTGCCGCGGCATCGGCGGCCTGCGGATCGGCGGTGCGGCGCGACAACGCCTGGTCGTAGCAGGCCAGGCGGGCGGCGTCGCTGGAAATCGCCACGCAGGCTTCCGGCGAGGCGGGGGTGGGCAGGACTTCCTGCGCGTGCGCAAGCGGCACGGCCGCGATCGACAGCAGCAACAGGGGACGGACCTGACGATGGGACATGCGGTTCTCGCTGCAACGGGCGGCGCGGGCGGGTGGTGCGCTGCCGGGGTGAATGGCCGGCAGGGAAAATACAGGAAGTGACGACAACAGGGTCATCACACGTTCATGCTGCCGCCGCGACGCCGGCTTCAGGCGTACTGCGTCAGAGCAGCCAGGCCACCGCGAACACCGCGAGCATCGCCAGCGCCAGGCCGAGCTTGGCGGCGGTACCCAGGACGATGCCCAGCCAGGTGCCGACGCCGACGCGGGTCGCCTGGCGCAGCTCGCGGCCGTGCCAGTACTCCCCGACCAGGGCGCCGACGAAGGGGCCGACGAACAGCCCGATCGGCATGAAGAACATGCCGGCGATCCCGCCCAGCACCGATCCCCACAGCGCCTTGCGGCTGGCGCCGACGCGCTGCGCGCCGAACGCGGTGGCCAGCAGGTCGACCAGCAGCGACAGCGCGGTGAGCACGCCCAGCACGGTCAGCGTCGGCCAGCCCAGCCGCTGGAAGCCGTCGGCCCAGGCCGCCAGCAGCATCCCGGCGAACATCAGCGGCGTGCCGGGCAGGGCCGGCAGCAGCACCCCTGCCAGCCCGACCAGAACCAGGAGACCGGCACAGACGTAATAGATGAACGCAGGGTCCACGTGGCTCACCGCGGGGGAGATTTGGGGGTTGACAGATGGGGTCTTTTTGCTGATTGCATTTTCATTTTGACCGGGGTAAGTTGCAGCCGCTGCGTTTGCAAAGGTCACCGTGAATCGTGGCCTGATGCGGTAGATCCACCGATCCGCTACATCGTTATACCTCGCTTCCTCCTTGCAACCAGCCGCCGCACCCCACGGCGTACCCACCCCTGAGACGTGTTCCAAGGAGTAAGTCGATCATGAACGGCACTGGCAATCGCGAAAACGGCACCGTGAAGTGGTTCAACGATGCCAAGGGTTTCGGTTTCATCAGCCGCGAAAACGGCGAGGACGTGTTCGTGCACTTCCGGGCGATCCAGACCCAGGGCTTCAAGAGCCTGAAGGAAGGCCAGAAGGTCAGCTTCACCGTGGTGCAGGGCCAGAAGGGCCTGCAGGCCGACGCGGTGCAGCCGCTCTGAGGCGCTGTCGCGCGCGGCGCCGCGCGCAGCAAAAAGGCCCGCGCTGCGGGCCTTTTTGCGTTTCGGGGCAGCTCGCCGAGGCCGATCAGCGCGGCACGACGCGCCCGTTGACCACGCGCACGTAGGTGTTCTCGCGCACCCCGGCCAGGTCGCGCTGGTTGACCACGATCACCCGGCCGTCGTCCATCTGCACATGCACGTCGTAGGTGTCGCTGGTGACGTTCTTCTGGATCTGGTTGCCGGCCAGCGCGCCAGCCGCCGCGCCGGCCACCGCCGACACGTTCTGGTTGCCCTTGCTGCCGCCGGTGTGGTCGGAAATCTCGTGGCCGGCGACCGCGCCGACGATGCCGCCCAGGATCGCGCCCGTGGCCGACGGCGCGGTGCGGCCGGACGGTACGGTGTCGATGCGGGTGACGATGCCGCAGTCGGCGCAGCGGGTCTGCGTGTAACCGCCGCGCGCCGGCTGGCTGTAGCCGCCGCCGTAACCGCCGCCATAGCCCGGGGACGTGGCGCAGCCTGCCAGCGCCAGGGTCGCCACGGCAGCGGTGGCCATCAGTTGAATCTTCATGGGTGCTCTCCTCGACAGTGATGGAGCGCGGCGGCAGCGCCGCGTTCGCACGCATCCTGTCCACCCCTGCGTGAATGAAACGCCAACCCTGGCAGGTGCCGTTCAGCCTCGCGCCGGCTTGCGTCAGCGGCAATTCATCGATACGCGCACTGGCACATGTGCGCTGAAGCCACGCCGACAGCGCAGCGAGGCCTGCGTCGGTCCGTCAGCGAAACCCCTGCAGCAAGCTCGGCGCCGCTCTCAGCGAACGCTCAGCGGAAATCGCGGTGGCAGGCGTCGCAGCGTTCGTCGATCTGCTGGCGCGCCTGCGCCAGCGCGGCGCAGTCGGTCGGCGGCTGTGCCAGCGCCGCGTCCACACCGGCGCGCAGCGCATCGGCGTGCTCGCGGAAGCGGCTGTCGTCGGCCAGGTCGGGAAACGCCGTGCCCAGTTCGTCGCCGAGCAGGCGCAGCGTGCGCAGCCGCGCCTGCGGACCCGCGCCGCTGCATTGCCGGTGCGCGGTGTCGCGTTCGAGCAGCGCCAGTTGCTTGCCCATCACCTGCATCAGGCTGCGCGGGAACGGATCCTGCCGCGCCTGCACCGCGCGCAGCGCCATCACCGTCAGCACCAGGCCGAGCAACAGGCCGGCCAGCAGCACGAACAGATAGCGTGAGGTGGAGGCGGGCGGGGATGAGGGCGGCTTGGCCATGGCAGGCATGCGCAGCGGGATGGAGTGCCGATGGTACGCCTGCTGCAAGGCGGCGCGCGGACGCCAGGCGCGAATCCCCAATCCCCAATCCCCCAATCCCGGCTCCCCAGGCAATCCCCTAAAATGCGCGGATGAACGAACAATGGCGCGAACGCTTCGCCGGCATCGACCGGCTCTACGGGCAAGGCACGATCGCGCGGCTGGCGCGCTGTCGTGTGGCGGTGGTCGGCATGGGCGGGGTCGGCTCGTGGGTGGTCGAGGCGCTGGCGCGCTCGGCCGTCGGGCATCTGACCCTGATCGACGCCGACGACATCTGCGTGTCCAACACCAACCGGCAGTTGCCGGCGCTGGCCGGGCAGTACGGACGCAACAAGGCGGTGGCGATGGCCGAGCGCTGCGTGGCGATCAATCCGCAGATCGAGGCGGTGGCGGTCGAGGCTTTCCTCACCCCGACCAACATCGCCGAGTTGCTCGATGCCGGCTTCGACCTGGTGATCGATGCCTGCGACAGCTTTCGGGTCAAGGTCGAGACCATCGCCTGGTGCCGCCGGCGCAAGCTGCCGCTGCTGACCGTGGGCTCGGCCGGTGGGCGCACCGATCCGACCCTGGTGCGGATCCGCGACGTGTCGCGCACCGAGCACGACGCCATGCTGGCGCTGATCCGCAAGAAGCTGCGCAGCGAGTTCAATTTCCCCAAGAACCCGCAGCGCTATTTCGGCGTGCCGGCGGTGTACTCGCTGGAGAACGTGCGCTATCCGCAGGCCGATGGCAGCGTCTGCGGACTGCGGCCGGTGCTGGGGCCGGATGCGGCCTTGAACCTGGACTGCGGTGCCGGGCTGGGCGCGGCCACCCACATCACCGGTGCGTTCGCCTTCGCTGCGGTCGGCAAGGCGCTGGAGATGCTGTTGAAGCGCGCGGTGGCGCGCGAGGCGGCGGCCGCCTAGCACGCGCTGGACGGCGGCGGCGCGTCCGGGGCGCGCGTGGCCGCGCCGCTCATCAGGTTGCGCTCGGTGCCGGCCTGCAGGAAGGCCAGCCGTTCCAGGTCGTGCGCCGGCTGCGGCCGTCCGAACAGGAAGCCCTGGAAGTGCCGGCAACCCATGGCCGAAAGCATCTCGCACTGCTGCGCATCCTCGATGCCTTCGGCCAGCGCGACCATGCCCATCACCTCCGAGATCTCCACGATCTTGGCCAGCAGGCGCCGCGAGGACTCGTCGGCCTTGGCGTCGTTGACGAACTGCCGGTCGATCTTGAGCTTGGTGACCGGCAGCGTCCTGAGCATGGCCAGCGACGAGAAGCCGGTGCCGAAATCGTCCAGCGCCCAGCCGATGCCGAACGCCTTGAGTTCGTGCATCTTGGCGCGCACCCCGGCGGTGTCCACGTACAGCGCCGATTCGGTCAGCTCGAATTCCAGCGATGCCGGCGCCACGCCCTCGCTGGTGATCACCTGCTTCACCGACGCCACGAAGTTGGGATCGAGCAACTGCACCGGGCTGACGTTCACCGCGACCACCAGCGCACGCAGATCCTGCTCGTGCGACCAGCGCCGCAGCGTGCTGCAGGCCTGACGCAGCACTTCCAGTCCCACGTCCCGGATCAGCTGGCTTTCTTCGGCCAGCGGGATGAACTTGTCCGGGGTCAGCAGCTTGCCGCTGGGATGGCGCCAGCGCACCAGCGCCTCGGCGCCGAGCATGCTGCCGTTCGCGCTCACCTGCGGCTGGTACAGCACCTCGATCTCGCCGTTGCCGACTGCGCGCGCCAGTTCCCGCTCCAGCGAAATGCGCGCGTTCACGTCGTTGCGGTAGATGTGCAGGATCGCCGCGAGCAGGCCGGCCGCGCAGGCCATGTTGGAGATCGCGCCGAGCCGGCGCATCCCCGGCGGCGGCGAGGACGCTGGCGCCAGCCAGTCCAGTTCGCCCGAACCGAACGCGACGAAGGCGCCCAGGCACGCCAGCGGGAACACCAGCGCGCGGTAGCGGCGGCTGCGGTCGAACACGAACAGCGCGCCGGCCGCCAGCGGCAGGAAGAAGGTGTGCACCGAGCGCGGCACCATACCGATCGGCGCATCGATGAACGAGATCACCAGCACCACCACGAACACGCCATGCGCCACCAGCGACAACGAGGCCTCGTCGCAATGGCGGCGGCGGCACAGCGCGAGCAGGCCGACCGCCGTGAGCCCGACGAAGGCGAGCGCCAGTTCCGGCCGGCCGTAGTACAGGTAGCACACGGTCCAGAAGGCGCCGAGCGTGGTGCACGAGACCCCGGCCAGGGTCAGGGTGCTGCGCATCTTGCGGCTGCGATTGCTGTCGCGGAATTTCAGGGAGACCCAGCTTTCGCCGTTGGAGACGTGTTTCTCCGAACTCGCGCCGCTTTTCATCGTCGTGGCGCTCGCATGCGCGATGGCTCCGCTCGCGCCGGGGCGGCCGCGGAGGAGGCGATCGCACGCGTGCGCCGCGCGCTGTGGAGAAGCGGGTAGGGGATACGGCTTGCCGGTTGTTTCACGCCAGGATGATCCGATCTGCCAGAACGCGTGCCATCGAGCCGGCCGCCGAGCCTTGTGCTGAGAGCAAACGGGTTCACACTCCGGTGCCTGGCGGACAAAAGATCCGCTCGCCGTTCAGCGCGGTGCACAGTAGCAGAAGCCAGCAGGCGGAAACCCTGTCGAAAGACCGTGATCCGGTAGCCCAGTTCACAGTTTCGTACGAAAGATGCGCGGCAAGCGACGTTCGCGCGGATTGCTGCAGCGTGGAGCTGCGCGTTGGCCAGCGTGCATGTGTGCCTGTGTGCCGAGCGGCGCTTGCGCGGGGCGCAACCACGCCGGCGAGCGGTGTGCGCTGTGTCTGCGGGACAGTCCTGCGTCAGCCCGGCGCGGCTGTGTCGGGAAGCACGTCGGGCAGGCCGAACAAGCGCTGCGCGTTGGCCGTGGTCTGCGCGGCGATGGAGGCGGCAGGTGCGTTGCGCAGCTCGGCGATGGTGTCCAGCACCGTGCGCAGCCGTGCCGGTTCGTTGCGCTGGCCGCGGATCGCGGCATCGGGCTGGTCCGGCGCATCGGTTTCCAGCAGCAGTTGTTGCAACGGCACCGTGGCGGCGAGCCGGCGCAGGCGCTGCGCCCGTGCGTAGGTGACAGGCCCGCCCAGGCCGATCAGGAAATCCAGCGACTGCAACTGTGCCGCCTGCTCGGCGCTGCCGGCGAAACTGTGCACCACGCCACGCAGGCGCCCGACCTTGCGGATCGCCAGGATCACCGCGTCCACCGCGCGCCGCGCATGCACGATCACCGGCAGGTCGAACTCTCGTGCCAGTTGCAGCTGGCCGGCGAAGTAGCGCTGCTGGTCGGCTTCGTCCAAGCCTTCGACGAAGAAGTCCAGGCCGCATTCGCCGATCGCGCAGGGACGCTCGCGTTCGATCCACTCGCCGAGCAAGGCCAGGTGCTCGGGCCGGTGCTCGGCCAGAAACAGCGGATGCAGGCCATACGCCGGATACAGGCCGGGCGCGGCCGCGCAGACCGCACGCAGCTTCGCCCAGGACGCCGCGGTCACCGCCGGCACCACCTGCGCCTGCACGCCCGCCGCCTGCGCGCGCGCGATCACCGCGTCGCGGTCCGGATCGAACTCTTCCGCGTCCAGGTGGCAGTGGCTGTCGATCAACGGCATCGGCGCTCAGCGGCGCACGCGTTGCGCGGTCGAGTTCAGCGGCTCGGTGGCCGGCGCCGGGGTGCGGGTCTTCCAGTTGGCCAGCAGCAGGGTGCCCAGGCCGAACACGATCTCGTCGATGAAGGGCACCGGATCGGGCAGCAGCACGCTCAGCACGAACAGCCCGGCGGTGATCTTGAACAGCGTCGGGTAGCGCAATTTGCCCGCCCAGCGCAGCAGCGGATAGACGATCGGGTTGGGCATGTCAGGTGCTCCGGGGCAGCGGTGGAAACGCTAACAGCTTTGATATGGCGACGTTCCGGGGGCGTTACCAGTCGCGTGTACGCCGCGTTACTGAATAGGGAGCGGATCGGTTCAGCTTCGGCATGGTAATCACAGCACCGTAGACAACGCGGTCAGCCCGCAGGAGAGCACACATGAAAAGCACTACGACAACCGTTCTGGTCGCGGCTGGCGCCTTGCTGGTCGGCGGCGTCGCCACCGCGGCCTTCATGAACAATCGCGACAAACCCGTGGACGTCGCCAGCGGCGATGTGCGCCCGGCCCTGGACAATACCCGCGGCGACAGCGCGATGGACAACAGCGTCGGCGGCAAGCTCGAGTACGCCGACGTGGTCCGGGTCGACCCGATCACCCAGAAGCAGCAGCGCTACGCCGAGGTGATCGGCACCGAGCCGCTGCGCCAGACCTCCACCACCACCACGCCACGCCAGGTGTGCAACGACGTGGTGGTGCAGGAGCGCCTGCCCGAGCGCGACGGCAATGTCGGCGGCACCGTGGTCGGCGCGGTGGTCGGCGGCCTGCTCGGCAACCAGATCGGCCATGGCAACGGCCGCAAGGCCGCGACCGCGGCCGGCGCGGTGGCCGGTGGCTTCATCGGCAACCGCATCGACCAGAACCATGTCGGCGGCCGCGTGGTCGACCGCACCGAGCGCCAGTGCCACACCGAGAACAGCACCGCGCAGTCCTCGACCATCACCGGCTACAACGTGACCTACCGCAACGACGACGGCACCACCGGCACCATGCGCATGGACAGCAAGCCGGGCAGCCGCATCGCCATGGGCACGCAGGACGTGGTCAAGGGCTATGACGTGACCTACCGTTACGACGGCCAGGAAAAGACCGTGCGCATGGACGACCGCCCGAACAGCGACCGCCTGCCGGTGCTGGACGGCCGCCTGGTCACCCAGACCGCCTCGGCCGGCGACGTCGCCGTCAGCCAGCGCTGAGTCGCAGCGCGGTTGCACCTCCGAAGGCCGGCGCGTGCGCCGGCCTTCGTCTATCTGCGGGCGGCGGTGCGGGCGGGACCGATACAATGCGGTTTTCGCCGTGGATGCCGCCATGCCCCTGCCTTGCGACGACCTGTTCAACGTAGCCGCGCTGCTCAGCGAGGAGGAGCGCGCGATCCAGCAGGCGGTGGCGCGCTTCGTCGATGCCAAGGTGTTGCCGGTGATCGGCGACGCCTTCGACCAGGCGCGGTTCCCGCGCGAACTGGTGCCGGAACTGGCGCAACTGGGGCTGCTCGGCGCCAGCCTGCCGGCCGGGCAGGGCGGTGGCGGCCTCAACGCGGTCTGCTACGGCCTGATCTGTCAGGAACTGGAGCGCGGCGACAGCGGCCTGCGCAGTTTTGTCAGTGTGCAGTCCTCGCTGTGCATGTACCCGATCCATGCCTATGGCAGCGACGCGCAACGCCAGCGCTGGTTGCCGGCGATGGCCGCCGGCACGGCGATCGGCTGCTTCGGCCTGACCGAGTCCCAGGGCGGCTCCGACCCGGCGGCGATGCAGACCCGTGCGGTGCGCGACGGCGACGGTTGGCGCCTGAGCGGCAGCAAGATGTGGATCACCAACGGCAGCATCGCCGACGTGGCGATCGTGTGGGCGCAGACCGACGATGGCATCCAGGGTTTCCTGGTCGAGGCCGGCACTCCGGGCTTCGGCACCCAGGACATCGCGCACAAGATGAGCCTGCGTGCCTCGGTGACCTCGGCGCTGTTCTTCGACGATGTGCGCCTGCCCGACAGCCAGCGCCTGCCCGGCGTGCGCGGTCTGAAGGGGCCGCTGGGCTGCCTGACCCAGGCCCGCTACGGCATCAGCTGGGGCGCGATCGGCGCGGCCATCGCCTGCCTGCGCGAGGCGCTGGCCTATGCCGGCGAGCGCATGCTGTTCGGGCGGCCGCTGGCGGCGACGCAGAGCGCGCAGATCAAGCTGGCCGACATGGCACGGCGCATCGCCAGCGCGCAGTTGCTGGCGCTGCAACTGGGCCGGCTCAAGGACGCCGGCACGCTGCAGCCGGCGCAGGTATCGCTGGCCAAGTGGAACAACGTGCGCATGGCCCTGGACATCGCCCGCGAATGCCGCGACCTGCTCGGCGGCGCCGGCATCACCACCGACTACGGCGCGATCCGGCATGCGCTGAACCTGGAATCGGTGATCACCTACGAGGGCACCGAGACCGTGCACCAACTGGTGGTCGGTCGCGAACTGACCGGCATCAATGCGTTTTGAATCCAAGGCCCGCGGCCGGCTGCGGGCCTGTTCACAGGAGAACCGACGATGAGCGTCTTCGATGTGCGCGTGGAAACCGAGCGCCTGGTGCTGCGCCCGCCCACTGCCGAGGATTTCGCGGCGTTCTGCGCCTTTTCCGCCGACGCCGAGACCATGCATCACCTTGGCGGCGTGCAGGCGCCATCGGTGGTCTGGCGCAGCCTGACCTCGCTGGTCGGCAGCTGGCAGTTGCAGGGATTTGCGATGTTCTCGGTGATCGAGAAGCGTAGCGGGCAGTGGATCGGCCGGGTCGGTCCCTGGCAGCCGTACGGCTGGCCGGGTCCGGAGGTCGGCTGGGGCATCGCCCGCGCGTTCTGGGGCCAGGGCTATGCGCCGGAGGCGGCCGCGGCGTCGATCGGCTGGGCGTTCGCGCAGTTGGGCTGGACCGAGGTGATCCACACCATCGTGCCGGACAACGCCAACTCCAAGGCGGTGGCGGCCAAGCTAGGCTCGCGCTACCTGCGCCAGGACCGCCTGCCCGAGCCGCTGCAGGCATTAGACGTGGAAGTGTGGGGGCAGTCGCGCGCGCAGTGGCAGGCGCGGGGCTGAGCCACGACGACGGCAGCATTCGACACAGGAGCAGCGCATGGCATCCGAACGTTTTCCCCTGACCGTGTACGGCATGGCGCTGTCCGGCAACTGCTACAAGGTGCGGCTGTTGCTGGACCAGCTTGGCTGTGGCTACCGCTGGGTCGAGGTCGACAGCGCCAACGGCCAGACCCGCACCCCGGCGTTCCTGGCCAAGAATCCCAACGGCAAGGTGCCGTTGCTGGAACGCGAGGACGGGCGCGTGCTGGCCGAATCCAACGCCATCCTGTGCTGGTTGGCCGAGGGCACCGGGTATCTGCCCGCCGATCCCTGGCAGCGCGCGCAGGCGCTGAGCTGGCTGTTCTTCGAGCAGTACAGCCACGAACCCTATGTGGCGGTGGCGCGCTTCGTCTGCGGCTGGACGCCGCCCGACTCGCCGCGCCGTGCCGAACTGCCGCGCCTGCGCGAGGGCGCGCTGGGGGCGCTGGCGGTGATGGAGCAGCACCTGCAGGCGCAGGCCTGGTTCACCGGGCCGGCCTACGGCATCGCCGATATCGCGTTGTTCGCCTATACGCATTGCGCCGGCGATGCCGGCATCGCGCTGACCCAGTATCCGGCACTGTGCGACTGGCTGCAGCGGGTGCGCGCGACGCCGGGTTTCGTGGCGCTGCCGCCGCTGCCGGAGGACGTGCAGGCACGCCTGACGCAGACCGGGACGTCAACGGCGTTCACCTGACTGCCGCGCGCCGGCAGCTAGCCTGCAGGTCCATTCGGTCAGGAGTAACGCCATGAGCCAGTACCGCATCGCCGTGTTCGTCGGCAGCCTGCGCAAGGAATCGTTCAACCGGCGCCTGGCGCACGCGCTGGAGCGACTTGCGGGCGACCGCGCCAGTTTCGAGTACGTCGAGATCGGCGACCTGCCGCTGTACAACCAGGACCACGACCATGACTATCCGGCGCAGGGCCGGCGCCTGAAGACGCAGGTCAGCAGCGCCGACGCGGTGCTGTTCGTCACCCCCGAATACAACCGTTCCATTCCCGGCGTGCTCAAGAACGCCATCGACCTGGGTTCGCGGCCGTACGGCGAGAGCGCCTTCGCCGGCAAGCCGGCGGCGGTGTGCGGGACCTCGCCGGGGGCGATCGGCACCGCCCTGGCGCAGCAGCACCTGCGCAACGTGCTGGCCTACCTGGACATGCCGGTGTTGGGGCAGCCGGAGATCTTTCTGCAGTTCAAGGAGGGCCTGATCGCCGAGGACGGCGCGATCGACGACGAGCGCACGCGCAAGTTCCTCGCCGGCTTCGTCGACAAGTTCATCGCCTGGATCGACGAACTGCAGGCCTGAAGCGCCACCGCGGCGCGTGCCGTGGTGCGCGGATGGGGCAGGGCGGGCCTTGTGCGACGCGGCCTCGGCGAGGTTCTCAACCGCTTGTCCCCAGACTTGCCCCCAGCCTCTGGCGAGGCGGGACGACGCAGGTGCCGCCGCTCAGGCAGGCGCCCTGTGTTGAGCGTCGCCCTAGCCCCGGCCGGGCGCGGCGACTAAAATCGGCGCCCGGGCCGCGGTGAGGCCGCGCCCGGCGCCCGCGCCCCACAGAGAAGACCCAGCCTATGTCCGCCCGTCCCGGCTACCGCGGCGATCGCAAAAGCGAGCGCAGCGAACGCAGCGAGCCGCGTCTCGACCAGTTGCGCGTGCCGCCGCACTCGATCGAGGCCGAACAGGCCGTGCTCGGCGGCCTGATGCTGGCACCGGACGCCTACGACCGGGTCAACGACCAGCTCACCGAGAACGATTTCTACCGGCGCGATCACCAGTTGATCTACCGCGCGATCCGCGAGTTGGCCGAGAAGGGACGCCCGTTCGACGCGGTGACCCTGGGCGAGTGGTTCGAATCGCAGGGCAAGCTGGAGATGGTCGGCGATGGCGCCTACCTGATCGAACTGGCCAGCACTACGCCCTCGGCCGCCAACATCGTCGCCTACGCCGAGATCGTCCGCGACAAGGCGGTGCTGCGGCAGTTGATCGAGGTCGGCACCACCATCGTCAACGACGGCTTCCAGCCGGAAGGGCGCGAGAGTTCGGAACTGCTGGCATCGGCGGAAAAGGCGGTGTTCCAGATCGCCGAGGCCGGCGCGCGCGGGCGCAGCGACTTCGTGGCGATGCCCGGCGCGTTGAAGGACGCGTTCGAGGAACTGCGCAACCGCTTCGAGAACGGCGGCAACATCACCGGCCTGCCGACCGGCTACAACGACTTCGACGCGATGACCGCCGGCCTGCAGCCGACCGACCTGATCATCCTCGCCGCGCGTCCGGCGATGGGCAAGACCACCTTCGCGCTGAACATCGCCGAATACGCGGCGATCAAGTCGAAGAAGGCGGTGGCCGTGTTCTCGATGGAAATGTCCGCCTCGCAGCTGGCGATGCGCCTGATCTCCTCCAACGGCCGCATTAACGCGCAGCGCCTGCGCACCGGCCAGCTCGAGGACGAGGACTGGGCGCGGGTCACCGGCGCGATCAAGATGCTCAAGGAGACCAAGATCTTCATCGACGACACGCCGGGCGTGTCGCCGGAAGTGCTGCGCTCCAAGGCGCGCCGGCTCAAGCGCGAGCACGACCTGGGCCTGATCGTGATCGACTACCTGCAGCTGATGTCGGTGCCCGGCAACAGCGAGAACCGCGCCACCGAGATCTCGGAGATCTCGCGCTCGCTCAAGGGCCTGGCCAAGGAGCTGGGGGTGCCGGTGATCGCGCTGTCGCAGCTCAACCGCTCGCTGGAAACCCGCACCGACAAGCGCCCGGTGATGGCCGACCTGCGCGAATCCGGCGCGATCGAGCAGGACGCGGACATGATCGTGTTCATCTACCGCGACGACTACTACAACAAGGAAAATTCGCCGGACAAGGGCCTGGCCGAAATCATCATCGGCAAGCACCGCGGCGGCCCGACCGGGTCGTGCAAGCTCAAGTTCTTCGGCGAATACACCCGCTTCGACAATCTCGCCCACGATTCGGTAGGCGCGTTCGAGTAAGCCTGCGCGCTACGCGCACATCATCTTGCGAGTGCGGCGCCCGGTACGTTCCGGGCGCCGGCTTGAGGGCGCGACGCAGCGATCAGTAGGGAATCTCGATCTCGGCGTTACTGGTGGCGTCGTAGGTGTTGGCGCCGTACTCGGCGTGGTGGGTGCAGACCACGGTGATCTTGCGATAGATGCCGTAGACGAAGTTCGACTTGAAGTGCACGTCGACCAGCGCGCCATTGCCTTCCTCGTCGTAGTCGGTGGTGTAGCCGTTGCCGATCTGGTCGTAGGCGTTGCAGCGCACGTTGATGTAGTTGGCGTCGACGCGGTCGTTGTTGGCGTTGGCGAAGCGCGAGTACGCGCGGATCTTCAGGCGCTTGCCGCCGGCCGGACGTCCGTCGGACTCGTAGCCCTGGTTCTGGATCACGCCCTGCAGCGTGTAGACCGGCGTGCTGCCGCCGCCACCGCCGCCGCCGCCGCACTCGATGCCGTTGTCGAGGCTGACCTCGTTCTGTAGCTGGATGGGTTCGGCGGTGCAGGCCATCGCCAACGGGGCGGCGAGGCTCAGTGCGAGGGTGAGGGCGGCTTTTGCGATGCGCTTGTCCATGGATCTTGCTCTCCTGAGAGTCTTGCGGATGTCTGCGATGGGCATGACCGTGCTGCGCCGTTGGCTGCCCGCAGCGCGTCGCGGCCCTGTCGATGCAGGTCCGGGCGCGGGCGGTTCGGGGCGCACGCAGCCGCGCTCGCCGGCCGTGGTGGCCGTGAGGTCGCAGAAGCGATGGCGGATGTTCCCCGTGCGCGCGAGACGGCCGTGGCCGTGTCGTGCGCGGTGCAGCGAAAGCACGAATGACGTCCTTCCCCGGAACGTCATCCATCAGCAGCGGTCGCGGCGCCGTTTCGACATGACGGCGCCCGCCACGGCGTTATAGCAGGGCGGACGAGGCGCGCGTGCGCGGCGCGCCGCGATGTCTACGAAATCCGGCCAGCGCGACACGTGCTGCGCCAGGATCGGCGTTGTCGAAGCATGTGCGACTCGCGCCGCATGCTCACCTGGCCGCTGCACCCGATCCGTATCATGGCGCGTCCTTCGCTGCGTCCCTTCGCATGAGCTACGCCATCGTCTGGTTCCGGCGCGACCTGCGCCTGCACGATCAACCTGCCTTGCAGGCCGCTCTGGATGCCGGGCATACGCCGGTGCCGGTGTATCTGCACAGCCCGGAAGACGAGGGCGCATGGGCCGCCGGCGCGGCTTCGCGCAGTTGGCTGCAGCGCTCGCTGGCGGCGCTGGACGCGCAACTGCGCGCGCGCGGTTCGCGCCTGATCCTGCGCCAGGGCCCGGCCGAGACCGCCTTGCGCCAGGTGATCGCCGACTGCGGCGCGGTGGCGGTGTACTGGAACCGCCGCTACGAGCCGGCCACGCAGCCGCGCGATGCGCGACTCAAGCGCGAACTGCGCGAGCAGGGCCTGGAGGTGCACAGCCACAACAGCGCGCTGCTGTTCGAACCCTGGCAACTGGCGACGCAGCAGGGCGGCCCGTACAAGGTGTTCACCCCGTTCTGGCGCAGCGCCTTGAGCCATTGGCAGGTGCCCGCGTTGCAGGCCGCGCCGAAGGCGCTGCCAGCGCCGCCCAAGGATCTGGACAGCCTGCCGCTGCAACGACTCGGCCTGGCGCCGGCGCTGGACTGGGACCGCGGCTTCTGGGAGGTCTGGCAGCCGGGCGAGGCGGGCGCACACGAGGCGCTGGACGTGTTCGTCGACGGCGCGCTGCGCGACTATCTCGATGGCCGCGACCGCCCCGACCAGGTCGGCACCTCGCGGCTGTCGCCGCACCTGCATTTCGGCGAGATCGCGCCATGGCGCATCGTCGCGACGCTGGAACGGCAGCGCCGCGCCGCCACCGCCGCGGCGATCGACGGCTACATCCGCCAGCTCGGCTGGCGCGATTTCGCCCACCACCTGCTGCACCATTTCCCGGACACGTCCGAGCGCAACCTCAATCCGCGCTTCGAGCGCTTTCGCTGGGCCAAGCCCGATGCGGCGACATTGCACGCCTGGCAGCGCGGACGCACCGGCGTGCCGATCGTCGATGCCGGCCTGCGCGAGCTGTGGCACACCGGCTGGATGCACAACCGCGTGCGCATGATCGTCGCCAGCTACCTGTGCAAGCACCTGCGCGTGCATTGGTCCGAAGGCGCGCGCTGGTTCTGGGACACCCTGGTCGATGCCGACCTGGCCAACAACACCCTGGGCTGGCAGTGGGTGGCCGGCACCGGCGCCGATGCCGCGCCGTATTTCCGCGTGTTCAATCCGGTGACCCAGGCGCAGAAGTTCGATCCGAAGGGCGAGTACATCGCGCGTTGGGTGCCGGAACTGGCGGCGCTGCCGGTGGCCGACCGCTTTGCGCCCTGGCAGGCGCCGCAGCGGCTGGCGCGCGCCGCCCCGCAGTATCCGCGGCAGCCGATCGTGGACCTGGCCGCCGGCCGCGATGCGGCGCTGGCCGCCTATCGCGAGACCGCCGCCGGCTGAGCACTGCGCCGTGTTGCGCGGCGCAGCACGGCCGCAGGCGCGATTGACGCCCTTCGCGGGGCCATGATTCACTCCGGGCTCGGACAGGAGCCCGCATGGCCACCAGCTCAGCTCGCCGCAAGCCGCAGCGCGAACCGATGTCGCGCGTGGACACCGCCTGGTTGCGGATGGACCGGCCGACCAATCCGATGATGATCACCGGCGTGCTGATGTTCGACGAGCCGCTGACCCTGCCTGCGCTCAAGCAACTGGTGCGCAAGCGCTTCCTAGCCTTCCCGCGGTTCCTGCAGAAGCCGGTGGAGACCGCCACCGGCGCCTACTGGCAGCGCGACGACGATTTCGATCTCGACTGGCACGTGCGCCTGTCGGCCTTGCCTGGGCGCGGGCAGAAGAAGGCGCTGGAGCGCTTCGCCGGGCAGATGGCCTCCACGCCCTTGGACAAGACCAAGCCGCTGTGGCAGTTCCACCTGATCGAACGCTACGAAGGCGGCTCGGCGCTGGTGGCGCGGATCCACCACAGCTATGCCGACGGCATCGCGCTGGTGCAGGTGCTGCTGTCGCTGACCGATACCCAGCGCACCCCGGAGCCGTCGGCGCAGCTCGGGCGCGCCTGGCTCAAGGACGACGGCAAGGAGGTGGTGCGCCGGGTCGGCGCGGTGGACCGCTACCTCAAGCTCGGCGGACGCATGCTCGACAAGGGCCGGGCGATGGCGCAGGACCCGAACCTGCCGCAGATGCTGGCGCGCGAAGGCGGGCTGATCGGCCGCGAACTGGTCAATGCGCTGCTGCTGGCCGACGATCCGCCGACGCTGCTGCGCGGCCGCCTCGGCGTCAGCAAACGCGTGGCCTGGGCCGAGCCGCTGGACCTGGACGAGGTCAAGGCGGTGGGCCGCGCCTGCGACTGCACGGTCAACGACGTGCTGATGGCGACCATGGCCGGCGCCCTGCGCGATTACATGCTCGAACGCGGCGAACGCTTGGACGGGGTGACCCTGCGCGCCACCGTGCCGGTCAACCTGCGCCCGCTGGAGCACGCGCGCAAGCTCGGCAACCACTTCGGCCTGGTGTTCCTGGACCTGCCGGTGGGCGAGGCCAATCCGGTGCGGCGCCTGCAGTGCGTGGCCGAGTCGATGCAGCAGCTCAAGCAGTCGCGCCAGGCGATGGTGGTGTTCGGCCTGCTGGCGGCGGTGGGCATGGCGCCGGCGGCGCTGCAGTCGGCGGCGCTGGACCTGTTCAGCCGCAAGGCCACCACCGTGGCGACCAACGTGCCGGGGCCGCAGCAGCCGCTGTACCTGGCCGGCAGCCGCGTGCGCGAGATGATGTTCTGGGTGCCGCAGACCGGCTCGATCGGCGTCGGCGTGTCGATCATGAGCTACAACCACCGCGTGCACTTCGGCCTGATCGGCGATGCGCGGCTGATTCCCGATCCGGATGCGGTGATGCGGCGGGTCGGCGCCGAATTCGAAAAGCTGCTGTACCTGGCGCTGATGGGCGATTGGGAGCAGCCGCTGCGCGCGGCCGACGCCGAAGACCTGCTGCCGTCTTCCTGAACCGGGCGCATCGCGCGCCGGGCTGCGTTCATCCGCGCCTCGCGTGGCCCTGTTTATGCTGCGGCCACGTCAAACCAGGTTCGGAGAGAACATGATGAAAACGACCACCCTTCGCGGCGTGTCCGTGGCCCTGGCCAGTGCGCTGGTGCTGTCCGCCTGCGCCACCGGCGGCTCCTACGTGCAGCGCGACCAGTACGGCAATCCCACCGAGCAGCAGAACCGCACCGGCCGCGGCGCGCTGATCGGCACCGCGGTCGGCGTCGCCGCCGGCCTGCTCAGCGGCAGCAGCGCCACCGAGCGCCGCCAGCACGCGATGATCGGCGCCGGTATCGGCGCGCTCAGCGGCGCGGCGATCGGCAACTACCAGGATCGGCAGGAACGCGCGCTGCGCGAGCGCACCGCCAACACCGGTATCGACGTGCGCCGCGACGGCGACAACATCACCCTCAATCTGCCCGACGGCATCACCTTCGACTTCAACCAGTCCACGCTCAAGCCGCAGTTCTATTCGGCGCTCAACGGCGTGGCCCAGACCCTGGGCGAATACAACCAGACCATGATCGAGGTGGTCGGCCACACCGACAGCATCGGCAGCGATGCGGTCAACCAGCGTCTGTCCGAACAGCGCGCGTCCTCGGTGGCTGCCTACCTGACCGCGCAGGGCGTGCAGCCCGAGCGCATCCAGACCCTGGGCGCGGGCAAGAAGTACCCGATCGCCGACAACAGCACCGAGGCCGGTCGCGCGCAGAACCGCCGCGTGGAGATCCGCGTGGTGCCGCTGCGCGCCTCGGCCGGCTGACCGATCCGCCGACCGCAACGACGAACGGGCCGCACTGCGGCCCGTTCGCGTTTCTGCGCTGCTGCTGCGACGCGTTGTGCGCGGCGCGGCTCAGACCAGTGCCGCGTCCTCTTCGTCCTCGGCTTCCGTCTCCAGCGCCGCCGGCACCGGCGCCGGTGTGGCTGCGACGCGCGGCAGGCTGGCCAGCGATTGCGTGTTCATCGCCACGCCGCTGCACAAAGTGAACTCCGCGCCGTCCTCGGCCTGCTGTGTGGCCAGCTTGGCCGGGCACTGCGCCATCATGTAGCTGACGTCGAAGTTGAGCTTGTCGACCAGGAAGTCGACGAAGGCGCGCACCTTCGGCGAGAGCATGCGCCCGCCCGGGAACACCGCGTTGAAGTCCAGGTCCGGCCCGACCCAGCCGCCGAGCACGCGCCGCGCCTTGCCGGCCTCGATCAGCGGCTTGATCGTCGCGTCGCTGGCCAGCACCAGGCCTTCGCCGCAGACCAGGCCGCCGATCAGCGCCGCCGAATCGTTGGCCAGCAGGATCGGCTGGACCAGGAATTCGCCGCTCTGCTTGCCGTTGCGCAGCGGCCAGCACAGCCGGTTGCCGCCGCCGCGGCCGTTGCTCAGCGCCAGCGTGCGGTGGTGCTGCAGATCGTCCGGATGCAGCGGTTCGCCATGGCGCTCGATGTAATACGGGCTGGCGAAGACCTGGGTGCGGAAGGTGGCGAGCTTGCGCGCGACCATGGTCGAATCCGGCAGCGTGCCCATGTGCAGGGCCACGTCCACGCCTTCGGCGATCGGGTCGACCTTGTCGCTGGTCATGATCATCTCCAGGCGCACTTCCGGGTGCTGGCGGTGGAATTCGCCCAGGATCGGCGCCACCCACGAGATGCCGGCCGAATAGGGCACGCTGAAGCGCAGCCAGCCGCGCGGGCCGGCCTGCAGCTGGCCCACCGCGCTCTCGGCTTCCTCCAGTTCGCGGGCGATGCGCTGGCAATGCTCGTGGTAGACCGCGCCGGCCTCGGTCAGCCCGAGCCGGCGCGTGGTCCGGTGCAGCAGGCGCGCGCCCAGCCGCGCTTCCAGGTCCTGCACCTTGCGGCTGACGGTGGTCTTGGGCAGGCCGAGGGCGTTGGCCGCGGCGATGAAGCTGCCTTGCTCGACCACCTTGACGAAGATCAGGGTGTCGTTGAGATCGTGGCTCATGGCGGTTCCTTGAGGTGGAGACGATTGGACCGATAGCGGGACGATTATTCCCCTTAATTCGGACTAATCAAGTGCGGCTTTGGCGCCTAATTTGTCTGCATTCGCCATCACCGACGGTCTTTGCCCATGTCGATGCGCACTCTGTTCCAGTTTTTCGCCTGCCCCGATCGCCAGCTGCGGCGCCGTTCCGCGCCGGTGGCGACGGCGCAATCCCTTTACCCGAGGGCGTTTCGCGAGTTCACGCCGCCGCCGCGGCGGCAGGGCGGCAGCAGCCTGCGCCTGGGCGCGTCCGGCACCGACCGGCTGGGTCGAATCGCGATTGTCCCGTCAGCGGGAGGAAAAGTCCCGTGAGCGGGATGTTGGCCCCCGAAGTCCTGGTCCTCGGGGGCAGCGGCACGCTCGGGCAGGGCGTGGTCCAGGCGTTGCTGGAGGCGGGCAGCCCGGTGCTGGCAGTGGCGCGCGATCGCGCCCGCCTGGCCGCGCTGCGCGATCGCCACCGCGACGAACCCGCGCTGGACGTGCTGTCCGGTTCGGTCGGCACCGACGCGGCTGCCGCGGCCCTGGTCGCCGAGATCGCGCAGCGGCCGCGGCCGCTGGCCGCGGTGGTCGCTGCCCTGGGCAGCCCGCTGCGCCCCGGGCGCCTGCTGGAGCGACCGCTGGGGGCGCTGCGCCGGCGCCTGGATGCGGATCTGCTGCCGCACCTGGCTGCCGCCCGGCATCTGCTGCCGCTGCTGGCGCAGCACGAGCGCGGCGCCCGCTACGTGCTGTTGGGCAGTCCCTGCGCGCTGCGCGCCTGGTCCGGGCATGGCGACAGTTCGGTGGCGGCGGCGGCGATCCGCATGCTCGCCCAGGTGCTGCACGAGGAAGCCAAGCCGCTGGGCGTGCACGTGCATCTGCTGTCGCTGTCCGCGCCGGTGTGCCGCAGCGACGACGCCATCGGCGACTGCCCGGAGTGGTTCACCACCCTCGGCGTCGGCCGCGCCGTGGTCCACCTGCTGGCCGAACCGCAGCGGCCGGACCGTGCGCTGGTCGAGATCGACCGCCGCCACTTCGCCCAGCCGCGCAGCGCCTTGCTCACCCCCTTGCCGTTTTCCTTCTCCACCCACGAGGTCTCTCCATGAATCCGATTCCGATGCCGTCGCGCCTGCTGCCGGGCGCCCTGCGCCCGCTGGCGGTGGCGCTGCTGGTCGCCACGCTCGCCGCCTGCGGCGGCAAGGCCAACGAACAGGGCGCGCCGCCGCCGCCGAGCGTGGGCGTGGCGCCCGCGCTGCAGAAGCAGATCAGTCAGTGGGACGAGTTCAGCGGCCGCGTCGAGGCGGTCGAGCACGTCGACCTGCGCCCGCGCGTGTCCGGCTACATCGACAAGGTCAACTACGTCGAAGGGCAGGAGGTGAAGAAGGGCGATGTGCTGTTCACCATCGACGCGCGCAGCTACCGCGCCGACCTGGCCCGCGCCGAGGCCGATCTGGCGCGCGCACGCACCCAGGCCAAGCTCAGCGCCAGCGAGGCCGCGCGCGCCAAGACCCTGTCCGAACAGCAGGCCATCTCCACCGAGAGCTGGGAACAGCGGCGCGCCGCGGCCGAGCAGGCACAGGCCGACGTGCTGGCCGCGCAGGCGGCGGTGGACAGCGCACGCCTGAACCTGGAATGGACCCAGGTGCGCGCGCCGATCGCCGGCCGCGCCGGCCGCGCGATGGTCACCGCCGGCAACCTGGTCAGCGCCGGCGACAGCGCCAGCGTGCTGACCACGCTGGTGTCGCTGGACAAGGTGCACGTGTACTTCGATGCCGACGAAGGCACCTTCCTGCGCTATGCGCAGATGGCGCGCGACGGCCAGCGCCCGAGCGAGCGCGACGGCAGCCTGCCGGTGCAGGTCGGCCTGGTCGGCGAGGACGGCTATCCGCATGCCGGCAAGGTCGATTTCCTCGACAACCAACTGGTGCGCAGCACCGGCACCATCCACGTGCGCGCGTTGCTGGACAACGCCGATCGCCGCTTCACCCCCGGCCTGTTCGCGCGGGTGCGGCTGCTCGGCAGCGGCCGCTTCGACGCGGTGCTGATCGACGACCGCGCGGTGCTCACCGACCAGGACCGCAAGTACGTCTACGTGGTCGACAAGGACGGCAAGGCGCAGCGGCGCGACGTGCAGCTCGGCCGCAGCGCCGAGGGCCTGCGCATCGTGCGCAGCGGCCTGTCCGCCGGCGACAAGGTCATCGTCGACGGTGTGCAGAAGGTGTTCATGCCCGGCATGCCGGTGCAGGCCAAGCCGATCGCGCAGATCGCGTCTCCTGCCGCACCGCGTCAGGCCGTCGCTCTCGACTGAGTCGCGGGCGCCGACGCAGCACCGGCCGGGTCATGACCTGCCGGCCGCGCCCGCCGGGCCCGCGATGGCCCGGCGTCGCCACCGGCATGCCTGCGTCCGCGCCCGGCCCCCCGTTTCATCCGTTTCCAGGACCACCACCCATGGACTTTTCCAGATTCTTCATCGACCGGCCGATCTTCGCCGCCGTGCTGTCGATCGTCATCTTCGCCGCGGGCCTGATCGCCATCCCGCTGCTGCCCATCGGCGAATACCCGGACGTGGTGCCGCCTTCGGTGGTGGTGCGCACGGTGTATCCGGGCGCCAATCCCAAGGTCATCGCCGAGACCGTCGCCACGCCGCTGGAGGAAGCGATCAACGGCGTGGAGAACATGATGTACATCAAGTCGGTCGCCGGCTCCGACGGCGTGCTGCAGATGACCGTGACCTTCCGCCCGGGCACCGATCCGGACGATGCCGCGGTCAAGGTGCAGAACCGCGTGGCGCAGGCGCAGGCGCGCCTGCCCGAGGACGTGCGCCGGCAGGGCGTGACCACGCAGAAGCAGTCGCCGACCTTCCTGATGGTGGTGCACCTGACCTCGCCCAAGGGCAAGTACGACACCCTGTATCTGCGCAACTACGCGCGCCTGCACGTCAAGGACGCACTGGCGCGGATCCAGGGCGTGGGCGATGCGCAGGTGTTCGGCGGCGGCGACTACGCGATGCGCGCGTGGCTGGATCCGGAGCGGGTGGCCGCGCGCGGGCTCACCGCCAGCGATGTGGTCGCGGCCATGCGCGAGCAGAACGTGCAGGTCTCCGCCGGCCAGCTCGGCGCCGAGCCGATGCCGGAGAGCAAGTTCCTGACCCTGATCAACGCGCAGGGCCGCCTGCGTACGGAACAGGAGTTCGGCGACATCGTGCTCAAGGTCGGCGCCGACGGCCAGACCGTGCGCCTGTCCGACGTCGCCCGCCTGCAGCTGGGCGCCGGCGACTACACCCTGCGCGCGCAGCTGGACGGCAAGAACGCGGTCGGCATCGGCATCTTCCAGGCGCCGGGCGCCAATGCGCTGCAGATCCGCGACCAGGTCATCGCCAAGATGGACGAACTGACCAAGCAGTTCCCGGACGACGTGAAGTACGAAGCGGTGTACGACACCACCATCTTCGTGCGCGACTCGATCAGCGCGGTGGTCCACACCCTGCTGGAGGCGGTGCTGCTGGTGGTGCTGGTGGTGATCCTGTTCCTGCAGACCTGGCGCGCCTCGATCATTCCGCTGATCGCGGTGCCGGTGTCGGTGGTCGGCACCTTCGCCGCGCTGTACCTGCTGGGCTTCTCGATCAACACGCTGACCCTGTTCGGGCTGGTGCTGGCGATCGGCATCGTGGTCGACGATGCGATCGTGGTGGTGGAGAACGTGGAGCGCAACATCGAGGAGGGGCTGACCCCACTGGCGGCCGCCCACCAGGCGATGCGCGAGGTGTCCGGCCCGATCATCGCGATCGCGCTGGTGCTGTGCGCGGTGTTCGTGCCGATGGCGTTCCTGTCCGGGGTCACCGGGCAGTTCTACAAGCAGTTCGCGGTGACCATCGCCATCTCCACGGTGATCTCGGCGATCAACTCGCTGACCCTGTCGCCGGCGCTGGCCGCGCGCCTGCTGCAAGGCCACGACGCGCCCAAGGACCGCCTGTCGCGCGGCATGGAGCGGCTGTTCGGCGGCTGGCTGTTCCGTCCGTTCAACCGCTTCTTCCACCGCAGTTCCGACCGCTACCAGGGTGCGGTGTCGCGCATCCTCGGCCGCCGCGGCGCGGTGTTCGCGGTGTACGTGGCGCTGCTGCTGGTCACCGGGCTGATGTTCAAGGCGGTGCCGGGCGGCTTCATCCCGACCCAGGACAAGATGTACCTGATCGCCGGCGTCAAGCTGCCGGAGGGCGCCTCGATCGAGCGCACCGACGCGATGCTGCGCAAGGTCGCCACCATCGCCATGCAGACCGACGGCGTGGCGCATGCGATCTCGTTCCCGGGCCTCAACGCGCTGCAGTTCACCAACACGCCCAACACCGGCGTGGTGTTCCTGCCGCTGAAGCCGTTCGCCGAGCGCCACCGCAGCGCGCTTGAAATCAATGCCGAGATCAACCAGCGCATCTCGCAACTGGGCGAGGGCATGTCGTTCGCCTTCATGCCGCCGCCGATCCTCGGCCTTGGCAACGGCAACGGCTACCAGTTGTTCATCGAGGACCGTGCCAACCTCGGCTACGGCGCGCTGCAGAACGCGGTCAGCACCATGCAGGGCGCGGTGGCGCAGACCCCGGGCATGAGCTTCCCGATCGGCACCTACCAGGCCAACGTGCCGCAGCTCGACGCCGAGGTCGACCGGGTCAAGGCCAAGGCCCAGGGCGTGGCCCTGACCGATCTGTTCGACACCTTGCAGACTTACCTGGGCTCGACCTACGTCAACGACTTCAACCAGTTCGGCCGCACCTGGCAGGTGATCGCCCAGGCCGATGCGCCGTTCCGCGAGAGCGTGGAGGACATCGCCCGGCTGCGCACCCGCAACGCCAACGGCGAAATGGTGCCGATCGGCTCGATGGTGACGATCAAGCAGACCTACGGCCCGGACCCGGTGCTGCGCTACAACGGCTATCCGGCCGCCGACCTGGCCGGCGAAGCGGATGCGCGCTCGCTGTCCTCGGCCGAGGCGATGGCCAAGATCACCCAGATCGCCAAGCAGGTGCTGCCCAACGGCATGGAGATCGAGTGGACCGACCTGAGCTACCAGCAGGCCACCCAGGGCAATGCGGCGCTGGTGGTGTTCCCGCTGGCGGTGCTGCTGGCGTTCCTGGTGCTGGCGGCGCTGTACGAGAGCTGGACGCTGCCGCTGGCGGTGATCCTGATCGTGCCGATGACCCTGCTGTCGGCGCTGTTCGGGGTGTGGCTGAGCGGCGGCGACAACAACGTGTTCGTGCAGGTCGGCCTGGTGGTGCTGATGGGCCTGGCGTGCAAGAACGCGATCCTGATCGTCGAGTTCGCCCGCGAACTGGAACTGCAGGGCAAGGGCATCGTCGAATCGGCGCTGCAGGCCTGCCGCCTGCGCCTGCGCCCGATCGTGATGACCTCTATCGCCTTCATCGCCGGCACGGTGCCGCTGGTGTTCTCGCATGGCGCGGGCGCGGAAGTGCGCTCTGCCACCGGCATCACCGTGTTCGCCGGCATGCTGGGCGTGACCCTGTTCGGTCTGTTCCTCACCCCCGTGTTCTATGTCGCCCTGCGCAAGCTGGCCGGGCGGCCGCTGGTCTCGCATGCGCCGGCCCACGCCGACGCGCCGGCGCACGGCTGATCCTTTTCCCATCCTTCTCAGGAGTTTCGCAATGAACGCAGCACACAAGATCGCCCTGGTCACCGGCGCCACCCGCGGCATCGGCCTGCACACCGTGCGGCAGCTGGCCGAAGCCGGCGTGCACACCCTGCTGGCCGGGCGCGACGCCACCCGCGCCAGCGCCGCGGCCCTGGAACTGCAGGGCGAGGGCCTGCCGGTGGAGCCGTTGACCCTGGACGTCACCGACGCCGCCAGCATCGCCGCCGCAGTGGAGACGGTGCGCGCACGCCATGGGCGGCTGGACATCCTGGTCAACAACGCCGGCATCCTGCGCGACGACCCGCGCCTGAGCGTGTCGCAGCAGAGCCTGGAGACCTGGCGCGAGACCTTCGACACCAACCTGTTCGGCCTGATCGCGGTCACCCAGGGGTTCCTGCCGCTGCTGCGCGAGGCGCCGGCCGCGCGCATCGTCAACGTCTCCAGCGTGCTCGGTTCGCTTGCCCTGCACAGCCAGCCCGGGTCGCCGATCTACGACTTCAAGGTGCCGGCCTACAACGTGTCCAAGAGCGCGGTGAATGCCTGGACCATCCAGTTGGCGTACGAACTGCGCGAGACCCCGATCAAGGTCAACACCATCCACCCCGGCTACGTGAAGACCGACATGAACGCGGGCGAGGGCGAGCTGGAAGTAGCCGACGGCGCGCGCAGCAGCGTGATGATGGCGCTGCTCGACGCCGACGGCCCCACCGGCAGCTACACCCATGTCGGACAGGTGCTGCCATGGTGATCCGTCCCGTCTTCGGCGCACTGGCGCTGGCGCTGCTCAGCGCCTGCGCCAGCGTCGGCCCCGACTACCGCGTACCGGCGCAGCCGCCGGTGACCCTGCAGGGCGCCGCGTCGCCGGTGTTCGCGACCGACTCGCCGGTCGCGTCCTGGTGGGCGCAGTTCGACGACCCGGTGCTGGAACAGCTGGTGCACGACGGCCTGGTCGCCAACCTGGACCTCCGCCTCGCCCTGGCGCGCGTGCACGAGGCGCGCGCGGTCTTCGCCGAGCAGCGTCTGGACCAGGCGCCGCATGTCACCGCCGGCGGCGACTACACCCGCGGCAAGGCCCCGGACGCGGACGCCGGCGGCGCGCGCGTGCTCACCGAAAGCTACCGGCTCGGCTTCGATGCCGCCTGGGAGCTGGACCTGTTCGGGCGCCAGCGCCGTGCCAGCGAAGCGGCGCGTGCGAACCTGGAAGCCGAACAGGCCGGCCTGGCCGACGCCCAGGTCACCGTGGCCGCGGAGGTCGCGCGCAACTACTTCGCCCTGCGCGGCACGCAGAAGCGCATCGCCCTGGCGCGGACCACGCTGGACAACCTGCGCGACACCCAGCGGCTGACCGAGACCCGTTGGCGACTGGGCGCCGGCAGCGAACTGGATGTGCAGAGCAGCCGCGCGCGGCTGAAGGCGATCGAGGCCGACATCCCGCTGCTGGAAGTCGATGCCGCACAGGCGCGGCACCGGCTGGCGGTGCTGCTGGGCAAGCCGCCGGGCGCGCTCGACGCACTGCTGGCGCCGCAGCCGACCCCGGCCTATGCGCGGGCCTTGCCGCTGGGCGATACCACGCAGTTGCTGCGCCGGCGTCCGGACGTGCGCAGCGCCGAACGCCGTCTGGCGGCGGCGACCGCGCGCGTCGGCGTGGCCACCGCCGACCTGTTCCCGCGGATCAGCCTGTCCGGTTTCGTCGGCTTCCTGTCCGGCGATGCCGGCGCCTTGTTGCACGGCCGCAGCAAGGCCTGGTCGCTGACCCCGTCGATCCAGTGGGCGGCGTTCGACATCGGCAGCGTGCGGGCACGCCTGCGCGCGAGCGAGGCGCAGGCCGACGGCGCCGCGGCCGACTACGAGAAAGCCGTGCTCGGCGCACTGGAGGACACCGAGAACGCCTTGACCGCCTATGCCCACGAACAGGCGCGGCTGGCGATCGTGGCCGAACAGACGCAGGCGGCGCAGCGTGCCGAGGCGTTGGCGCAGATCCGCTATCGCGAAGGCTCGGAGGATTTCCTGACTCTGCTCGATGCGCAGCGCACGCAACTGACCGCCGAGGCGGCCCTGGCCGACGCCGAAGCGGCGGTGAACATCGGCGTGGTGCGGGTGTACAAGGCGCTTGGTGGTTGGGGGCAGGACGCGGGCACGGAGGCTGGAAGGGATGTCGCGACCACCGCGGTGGCGGCGTCCGCAGTGCAGGCGCGCTGAGCAGAGCGCTGCACATGTCGCGGTGCGGGCCGACCGTTCGCACCGCGGCGCCTGGTCGGCACCGCTCGTCATGTGCTCTCGCCGCCATCCGGCCGCGTCCCAGGTTTGTCTGCAGGAGCGGCGTCAGCCGCGCCGGGCGTTCCCGCTGAAGCCCGGCGCGGCTGCATGGCAGGCGACTCCCGCAATGGCTTGCGGCGAGCCCTGCGGGTGCATTGTGGGAGGGATTTCAGTCCCGACGCATTGCGCCATCGGAACGCACGCCACTTCGCCCCGCATCACAGTCGATGCCCACAGGATGCTTCCCGCCATCAGAGCGGCCCTTGGTGATGGCGACCGGACCGAAGACCAGCCGGGCATGCGGCAGATCGCTGCTGGTGCTGGTCGCTCAGTCCTGCGCCACGTCCTCGGCGATCACATAACGGTCGCGGCCGTTGTTCTTGGCCTGGTACAGCGCGGTGTCTGCGCGCGAGAACCAGTCGTGCCACTGCACCTCGTCGCACAGCATCGCCGCACCCAGCGACACGGTGATGGTGCCGTTGGGGCCGCGCAGCGCAGAGCGGGTGGCATCGTGCAGGCGCCTGGCGAAGGCGGACAGTTCGGTCGCGGACTGCAGCCGTGCCACCACCACGAACTCCTCGCCGCCGAACCGGAACACCTCGTCCGGCGCACGTACCTGCGCGCGCAGCAGCGCGGCCAGCTCGGCCAGCACCCGGTCGCCCTCGGCATGGCCGTAGAGGTCGTTGACCTCCTTGAAGTGATCGATGTCGAGCACGATCAGCCCATGCCGGCGAGTCGCACGACGCGGATCGGCCACCCGTTGCGACAGGCTGCGCTCGAGCATGCGGCGGTTCGGCAGCCCGGTCAGCGAATCGTGCGACGCCAGTTGTTCCAGCTGCACGCGATCGCCTTCCACCCGCAACGCGAGCATGTAGCCCAGCCCGGTGATCAGCAACGACACCGAGATCATCGAAAAGAAGTGCTCGGCACCCAGGGTGCTCGGGGTCACCACCAGCAGCACCGCGATCAGAGTGGCATTGCAGGCCAGCGCGACATGGCGCGTCACCACGAAGAAATTGCTCATCATCACCAGGTACAGCCACGGCACCGCGGCGTGGCGCAGTGCATGGCAGGCCAGGGCGCTCCCCAGCAACCAGCTCAGCGACAGCAGCGGATCCATGCGGCCGTCGCCACGGTGCAGCGCCAGCCAGGTCGCCAGCGCGGCCAGGCCGGCCAGCGCGGCGCCGGCCAGTGCAGTCAACGGCGCGCCGATCGCCATCTGATAGACGGCGAACAGCAGCAGCACCCCGGCCGTGGACGGACCGAGTGTCTTGATGATGCCGAGCCGGAAGTGCCGACGCAGGGTCAATCCGGCGCTCACGGGGCTGGACTCCGGAGCGGCGCAAGTTCATTGCAGGCGGGCTGGCGAGGGCGGGCAACGAACATGGCGACGTCAGGATGGCGAAGAGGTGTTGCGGTGGTAGAGGCAAGTTCCATGCCTGAGGTTCTTTTGTGGTGAATATCCCGAAGCTGACCGCGGCGCAGCGGGATTGCCGACACGCATGGCATCACGACGACATCGCATTGGCGGAGGGATCGGCGTCGCGCCGATCAACCTGCGCCACGCGGCAGACGTTGTCTGGCGGCGGGTGGTACAGCGCTGTTGCGAGGACGCTCGCGCCTGCCTCTACCCGCCGGAGAGGGTGGCGCGCAGCGCCGGATGAGGGCACGGGCGAAACGGGGCGCTAGCCGGGCGAACCGTACTATCGTCGCGTGGGGGCGGCGCGGTGCGTAAATGGACCCAGCGCTGCCCTGACGGGCTGTCTCAGCACCGCTACCGTCGCCGGCACAATGGGATGAGCAAGATGAGCCTGCCAGGAGGCGGGTTACGCTTCGCTGCCGTCGATGGCCTTCAACCCCTTCTGGCTGAGCGCCAGATCGCCGTCCTCGCCTTGCGCCGCGTAGTCCTCGCGCACCGCCCAGGTCGCCTCGGCTTCGCTGACCGGGGTGGTGGCATGGATGTCCTGCAGGATACGCAGTTGTTCCTGGGTCAATGGCATGGGGAGTGTCCGAATCGAGGAGGGCGTCTGCCACCGTACAGACCGGCGGTGACGGGTATGTCGGCGCGTCGCCGATGCCGCCATCGCCAGTGCCCGCCTAGGCGCTCTTGGCGGCGGCGCGGTTGGCATGCGCCGTCATCGCACGGCAACGACGCCGCCGACATCATTTCGCAACGCCTCAAGGACGCCGGCGTAACGGACACGGACGCATGATGCGCCTACCAGCTGTGCGGCCGGGGCGATGCCTGGGGCTGCTTCAAGGATGCAGGCATCCGCGGCTGGACCACTTTCTTCGCGCACCGGCAGGTAGATCGCCTGCTGGTGCGTTGGCATGTCAGCTGGCGCTGCGCAAGGCCATGCGCGGCCTGCCGCGCATGGTCGCCTCAGGCGCTCCTGGGTGCCGAACAGCCGTGCATCGTGCATCGTCCGGAGCAGGTGGAGCAACGCCTAGTGCCGAGGCATTGGGAAGGGCGACCTGATCAAGGGCGCGTTCAACCGTTCTTGCGTGGGCAGGCTGGTGGAGCGCAAGGCCCGGCTGGCGGTGCTGTGCGAGAGCAGGGGGCACGGCCGGCCTCGGAATCCTCAGGTCCCCCACGTATGCTCCGGCTCCTGCGCGTCGTCCACACCCGCCTGGCATCCAGTCGTTCTAATTGGCTAATTCAACGGCCTTTACCGGCTTGTACGCGGCTCCGTCTCCTTCCAGGATGACTTTGACCTTCATCTGGAGGATTTGTGCGGTTTGCGCCAGTTTCAGAATGTTCTGGCCTGCAATATCTCCGCAATACCACTCTCCGCCCTGGAAGTTATGTCCTGTGGGTGACCCCGCGATCTGAAAGAAACAGGTGCTCCCGGTATTGTTCGCCTTGACATTTCTCAGGTATCCGGTTTCGGTATATTCGCCTGCCATTGCATTCAGGCTCAATGACGAAAGGCAGATTGCGATTGCAAAGGCTGGGGGCTTGATTTTCATTGTCGTGCTCCTGTTTTTTCGTGTGGGTCCACTAAAACGAACGACTGCAATGCGCAGACTCGTGTGGGGTGTGGACATCTGTTTGGTTTGTGGCCGTCTACAGTATTTTTGGGGGGGGCATCAGATGGAACGTGCACCACCCACTCTCCCGGCAAGCGCAATGCCCGCTGGGTAAACGGTGGTTCGATTTTTCAGGGAAATACTGTGCTGGAGACGGACGTCGGTATGTCGATGGTCAAAGTATAATGCTGGATATTATTTGTTTGTCATAGAGCCTTTTGATGATTTCGTACCTGGGGCATGAATGCGAGGATGCTCTCGATCTGCTCGATGCCGGGAAGCCGTTCGCCGCGTCGCAGACGAAGCGCAGCGGTAGTTCCATCGCATGCTCATTTAGCGCCAGTACCACCTGGCTCGCTGGCTCGTCTACCACCAGGTATGGTGAGTCGCTGGGCTGTTCTCCATCGAAATCAGCGTTGAAAGCGTCCGAAAGATTCCATCGATCCTCCCAGAAGTCGTTCGAGTACAGCACCGAGTCTTCGTCATCGTAATAGTCGTCGACCATCTCTTGGTTGAGCTCGGCGTGACTGATGACTCTGCCGAAAGGAAACCCATCGACCGCCACATATTCGGACATGCCGTCATAGTCGATGATGAGTTGATTGATTCTTTGCCATTCCGGGGAGCCCGCCACATGGCTGTCGCGGACTCTTTGCAGGGAGGACGAAACACTATAGAAATTGCTGCCCGGCATGATCATGTAGATCCATGCGCTCTGATCGCTGCCGACCATGCTCAGGCAATGGTTGACGACTGCTTTCAAATCCGAGCTCGTCGACACGAAGGCGGAGGTATAATGCTCGACACTTTCTCCGGTGAAGTGATGGGCGAGGTCGTAGTCGCGGATTCTGCCGTTGTTGTGCGGATAGAACCCGCCGGCTTGTTGAATTTCATCGGGTGACCGCGTATCGCATCTGAAAAGAAAATCTGGTGGGTCGTTTGCCCAGGCCAGTGAAGGACAGATGATGAGACAGAATAGACAGAGCAGATTTTTCAATTCCAGAACTCCAGCAGATTTCTCAAGGCGATGGCTCCATAGGCGATGAATATGGAAATGATTGTATTTATTGAATATGTACAATTATTAAACTCGCCAATGAAAATAGGCGAAAACTCATTGGCATTTGCGATTGGGTTTTCATATTCAGCCCCATGGGCAGGCAGTTCCATGCCCCCGGCCTTGATGGTGTAGGGGGCGCGCCTGCTTCCCTCGCAACGCGGACAGCGCTTGGCTCGGGAAATCGTCGTTCATGCTCGCGTCCTGTCGCATCCGATCGAATGCCCCCGAGAGTGCTGCAGCGGCACGCGAGGCAGCCAGACGGGCGACATCGCCCATCGGTAGAAAACGAGGTGCACCAAGTGGCTCGGGCCAGCGAGGGTCCGAAGATCGGTGGGAGCGAAGATGCGCGCCTATGGCACAGCCGGGCGGCGCAGAAAATAAGGCTTCGGCACGGGGTTTGATCCCTCGTTTGATACCTGGACCAGGCTCAAATCGATCATCAAACCCCGGGCCAAACCTTCGCAAGATCATGCACTTGGTGCTGTTTCTCGCGGTTGGATGGTGGAGGTGGGCGGAATCGAACCGCCGTCCGAAGGCACTCCATCCCCGGCACTACATGCTTAGCTCATCGTTGGATCTCGCCCCGGAACAGCACGATGTGCGAAGCGCATCCCGGGACCAGCCTGCTTGATTTAGCCAATGGCTGACAGGCAGCCACCACCGGCGATTCCGTGATAATGACCCTACGTCGCGAGCACGGACACAAGCGATTTCGGGGCTAGGCCTTAAGCGGCCAGTGCGTAGTTGTCGTCGTTGGCAACTATAAGTTTGCGGCTGGATTTACGAGGAAAGCTGCCCCCTCGGCATGCGCCAAGCGATTTTGCAACCCCCGTCGAAACCAGTGCACCCCCGGGGACAACGTCAAACGCTGACCCGCACAGTGTAGGGATCGGGGAGGCCAGTCACAAGCCTTGAGACGGGCCCCGCTTAAGCTGGCTTCACTGCGACGCCGGCCCTGTCACGCCGCCGTCCCCCAGGCATTCCCCCAGGCATGGAGCAGCGCAATGGCAAGCAGACAGCCGCGTGGCCGCAGCAACGGGCGTACGCCCAAGGCTCCTGTCACGTCCTCGACGTCCACCCCCGGCAAGGCGCCGGCCAAGGCGCCGGCGAGATCTGCCGCCAAGCCGACAGCAACAGCGCGCAAGACGCCAGCGGGTGGTACGCGGGCTGCCAAGGCGGCGAAGAAGACGACGCCGGCATCGGCAGCTCCATCCACGAAGGGACCTGCATCGGCAAGGCCGGCAGCACCGTCCAGATCCAACGCCGCGGCTCCCGGCGCCAGCAGGCCTGCCTCGGCGACGCTCGCCGCCGCGCCACCGGCGGGCACCGCGCTGCGGCCCAAGGCCACCGGCGAAGGTTCGCTGGCGCAGGGGCGGGCACGCACGGTCGTCTACATCCATGGCATCGGCAACAAACCGCCGGCCGAGGTGTTGCGCTGCCAATGGGATCGCGCGCTGTTCGGTCGCGCGATGGGCGAGCGCACGCGCATGGCCTACTGGGTCAACCGCGAACGCTATCCGTCGCCGGAACCGGGCGATTGCCAGGACCAGGACCGCGGCCCGGTGTTGAACCAGGCCGAGCAGCGCGTGCTCAGCGCACTCGGCGTGGCCCCGCAATTGGCCGATCTGCGCCAGCTCGCCGACACGCTGGCCGCCAGCGAGGCCGAGCGCGCACGGCTGCACCAAGTGCTGGACGAGGTGGAGGCGGCGGCGCCGGCACCGGCGGCTGCAGCCGCCGACGTGCACGCGCAGGGCGTGATCGACGTGCTCAACCGCGCACTGCTGAAGCTGATCTCCGCAGCGCTGCTGCAGGACGTGCACGACTTCTTCTTCGTGCCGGCGCGGCGCACGCAGATGCGCGAGAGCCTGCTGCAGCGCATCCGCGCCGGTGGCGGCCCGTTCGTGATCATCGCGCACAGCCAGGGTTCGCTGATCGCCTACGACGTGCTGCGCGAACTGCAGCAGCAGGACTGCGAGGTGTCGCTGCTGCTCACGCTCGGCTCGCCGCTGGGGCTGCCGGTGGTGCGCAGCATGTTCAAGGAGTGGACCGGCACGCCGAAGCTGCCGTTCCCACCCTGCGTGGCGCGCTGGGTCAACGTCGCCGAGCGGCGCGACCCGGTGGCCCTGGACGACGATCTCAGCGACGACATCGCCGATGCCGGCGGGCGCTTCCACAACATCGCCGGGTCGAAGATCAATCCGGATTGGCAGCACAACCCGCATTCGGCTGCCGGCTACCTGTCCATCCCCGACGTGCGCGCCGAGGTGCGGCGCGCGGTGGGGGTGGGCTTCGACCAGCCGATCGCGCATCCGGTGCTGATCAAGGACCTGTCCGACCAGTTGGAGGCGCGCGCGCCGGATTACCGGCATGAGGTGCTGATCGAACTGGAGCGGTTGTCCGAGGCCGGCGATCCGGCGCAGCGCAAGCATGAGCTGATCGCTGCGTTGCGCACGCTCACCGAGGCCTCCACCGGCCTGCATGGCGAGGCGCTGGATGCGCAGATCGAACTGGAGGACACGCTGCAGCGCTACGTGTCGGCGCGGTTGACCCGGTTCGAGATCGAGAGCCTGCGCGATCGCTATCGCGACCTCAATCTCAAGCGTTTGTGGCGCGATGCGGGCAAGCGCGCGCTGATCTACCAGTCGCGCAGCACGATCCAGGTGGACGCGGCACAGGTGGCCTATCGCGCGCTCGGCAGCGGCATCGGCTGGGCGGTGCTGGACAGCGGCATCGCCGCGGCGCATCCGCACTTCCATACCACCGGGCAACCGGCGACCGTGCTTGCCCAATGGGACTGCACCCAGCGCGGACGCCCGCGCGCGTTGCGCCCGGGCGAGGCCGGCTTCGACACGCTCGACGGCAATGGCCACGGCACCCACGTGGCCGGCATCATCGCCGGGCAATGCGAGGCGCCGCTGCCCGGTTTGCCGACCACTGCGCCACTGCAGTTCGCTGGCATGGCGCCGCTGGCGCGGCTGTACGGGCTGAAGGTGCTGGACGACGACGGCAACGGTCGCGACTCGTGGATCATCAAGGGCGTGCAGCAGGTCGCCGAGCTCAATGAGTGCGCCGGCGAGCTGGTGGTGCACGGTGTCAACCTGAGCCTGGGTGGCTACTTCGACGCCGAGAGCTATGGCTGCGGCTTCACCCCGCTATGCAACGAGTTGCGCCGGCTGTGGCGACAGGGCGTGGTGGTGGTGATCGCGGCCGGCAACGACGGCCTGGCCTGGCTGATGCAGGGCGATGGCGAGGCTTACCCGCTGAACCTGGACCTGAGCATCGGCGACCCGGCCAACCTGGAGGAATCGCTGGCGGTGGGTTCGGTGCACAAGAGCAGCCCGCACAGCTACGGCATTTCGTACTTCTCTTCGCGTGGCCCGACCGCCGATGGCCGCTACAAGCCGGATCTGGTCGCGCCGGGCGAAAAGATCCTGTCGGCGCACCACGGCTATGCGCTCGAGGATCCCGGCACCTGGATGGTGGAGATGAGCGGCACCAGCATGGCCGCGGCGCATGTGTCGGGGTTGATCGCCGCCTTTCTGTCGGTGCGCCGCGAGTTCATCGGTGCCCCGGATCGGGTCAAGCAACTGCTGCTGGCGCAGTGCCTGGACCTGCAGCGCGATCGCTACATGCAGGGCAGTGGGCTGCCGAGCTTGATGCGAATGCTTGGCGGGACGTGAGTGGGGCGGGGATGATCAGCCATTCGGCTGCTGAAAAGTCGGGGATTCGGGATTCGGGATTCGCAAACGGCGGTTCCCTGGGCAGCGCGGTCTCCCGTGTGGGAGCGGCTTCAGCCGCGACGCGGTGAGGCCGGGATTTGGGGGCGGGGATCGAGGGGCGAAACAGGCTCGGAGGCCGCATCGCCTTTCATGTCGGAATCTGCTTTCGCCGCAACGGGTGACTGCCGATGTTTCCGGATGAGGGCATGAAACGGGCTGCGCGTCTTCTGCGGCCGGTGCGACCGAATCACGTCGCGTTCCGACTTCATCGCGTCGCGGCTGAAGCCGCTCCCACAAGGGCATCCATGCACCGCGGTGCGCTCTTGCGGCTGTCGTGCCAAGGCGTTGTGGCGTCGCACTTGCGGCTGAGCTTGTGGGAATGGGAGCTGCGGTTGCGACTCCCCAATCCCCAATCCCGGCTCCACTGTGTCGCGGCTGAAGCCGCTCCTGCGGGAAAGGCGAGGCGGGCAGGGCCGCTGGGGCGGGCAGGAGATTCGCTGTTGCGAATCCCCAATCCCGAATCCCAAATCCCAGCTCCTCAGGCATTCTTGTTGTGCCGGCGCATGATGCGCTGCTTGTCGCGGGCCCAGTCGCGGTCCTTGGCCGCGTTGCGCTTGTCGTGGTCCTGCTTGCCCTTGGCCAGCGCGATCTCGAGCTTGATCTTGTTCTTGCTCCAGTACATCGCGGTGGGTACGAGGGTGTAGCCGTCGCGTTCGACGCGGCCGATCAGCTTGTCGATCTCGTTCCGGTGCAGCAGCAGCTTGCGCGTGCGGCGGTCGTCGGCCACCACGTGGGTGGAGGCCTGGATCAACGGGGTGATCTGCGCGCCGAACAGGAACAGCTCGCCCTGGCGCACGAAGGCGTAGCTCTCGCCGATGTTGGCGCGGCCGGCGCGGATCGACTTCACCTCCCAGCCCTGCAGGGCCAGGCCGGCCTCGTAGCGGTCCTCCAGGTGGTATTCGTGGCGCGCGCGCTTGTTCAGGGCGATGGTCTTGTTGGCCGTCGCGCCGTTTGCTTTATCCTTGGCGGGTTTCTTGCTCATCTTGCTATTGTCTCCGATTCGGGGCCTCCCGAACGTCTTGGTCCCACTTCCGTCCCGAATGCCTATCATCCGCCGCAGCGCTCTGGTCGAACACGCCGCAACGCGCATGTTCGATCTGGTCAACGACGTCGCCGCCTATCCGCGCCGGTTCGCCTGGTGCGATGCGGCGCATATCCTCGAGCAGAACGACCGCGTCCTGGTGGCGCGGCTGGACCTGGGTCTGGGTTCGTTCCGCACCTGGTTCACCACCGAGAACAGCCTGCAGCGCCCGGATCGCATCGATATGCAGCTGCGCGACGGTCCGTTCAAGCGCCTGCAGGGGCAGTGGACCTTCCAGGGCTTCAACGAGCACGCCAGCAAGGTCAGCCTGATGCTCGACTTCGAACCCGCCTCGCGCCTGCTGGGGCCGGCGCTGGCGCTGGGCTTCCAGAGCCTCGCCGACCGCATGGTCAACGACTTCGTGCGCGTGGCCGACCGGGAACAGGCCTAGCCGCCATGCAGATCGAGGTGGTGCTGGCCTGGCCGGAGCGCTTCGTGTCGCAGCGGCTGGATCTGCCGGAAGGCGCGACCGTCGCCGATGCGCTGGCCGCCGCCGCGTTGCCCGAAGCGACGCCCGGCATGCCATGCGCGGTCTACGGCGAAGTCGCCGCGCCGACGCGGCTGTTGCAGGACGGCGACCGGGTGGAACTGCTCAGGCCGTTGCTGATCGACCCGAAGGACGCCAGGCGACGCCGCGCCAAGCCGCGCTGAGCGGCGGGGCGCGACGCGGCCGCCGGCTCATTCGCCGCGGCGCTGCTTCTTCTTGTCCTTGGCCAGGTTGCGGCCGAACTGGCGCACGCTGTTCTTGGCCAGCTCTTCGTCCTGGTCCGGGAAGTAGTCGCCTTCCCAGCGGGTGACCATGTCGTTGTCGAAGAACACGACGAAGTTCTTGATCTCGGTACGGCCCACGCGATCGACACGCTCGGTGGAGGTGTAGTCCCAGCGCTGCGCATGGAACGGATCCGGGATCGAGGGGCTGCCCAGCAGCGCGCTGACCTGCTGCTTGCTCTGTCCGACCTTCAGCTGTTCGACGGCCGACGGCTTGATCAGATTGCCCTGGTAGATGGGCTGCTTGTAAATGATGCCGCAGCCAGCGGTGGACAGGGCAACAGCGGCGACCAGCAGGAGATTGCGCATCGGGGACAGGGCTGAATGAAATCACGTCGATGATACACTCCCGGCGACCGCCGCGACCCATTCCCAGGCAGCTGGCGATAAACCAGCTATGAACGGAGACGCCATGGAATCCCACGATCTGCGCAAAGTCGGCCTGAAGGTCACGCACCCCCGGATGCGCATCCTCGAGCTGCTGGAGCAGAAGTCGGCGCGGCACCACATGACCGCCGAGGAGATCTACCGGCAGTTGCTGGACCACGGCGACGAGATCGGTCTGGCCACCGTGTACCGGGTGCTGACGCAGTTCGAGGCGGCCGGGCTGGTGCTCAAGCACAACTTCGAGGGCGGCCAGGCGGTGTATGAGCTGGACCGCGGCGGCCACCACGACCACATGGTGGACGTGGATACCGGCAAGATCATCGAGTTCGAAAGCGCGGAGATCGAGGAATTGCAGCGCAAGATCGCCGCCGATCACGGCTACGAGCTGGAAGAGCACTCGCTGGTGCTGTACGTGCGCAGCAAGCGGCCGAGCGGCAAGAAGGGCTGAGTTTTCCGCTGCCGGGTGAATCCGGTCAGCGTGTCGCCCCTTCCTGTGCGCCAGATGCACTGGGGCTTCGCCACGTACCCTCACCCCAACCCCTCTCCCGGTGGTAGAGGGGCTAAGGATTCTCCCTTCTCCCGTCGGGAGAAGGTGCCCCGCAGGGGCGGATGAGGGTAAGGGTGTCGCCTGGTGGATCGGTCAGCTGGTCGCTCTGCGCCGAACCCTCACCCCAACCCCTCTCCCGGTGGGAGAGGGGCTTTTGATGCTTTCTGTGACCTGTGGCGCCTGGGCAGGGCTGCACTGCCAGGCGCTGCCCGATCGCCAGCCACTCAGCCCGCGCTGAGCAGCAGCCGCTTGGCCGCGGCGCGGGCTTCCTTGCTGACCTCGACCCCGCCCAGCATCCGTGCCAGTTCTTCCTCGCGCTGGCGCGGGGCCAGCAGTTCCACCGAGCTCTGGGTCATGCCTTCGACCGGCGCCTTGCTGACCCGGTAGTGGGCGTGGCCCTGGGCGGCGACCTGCGGCAGGTGGGTCACGCACAGCACCTGGCGCTGCTCGCCGAGCGCGCGCAGCTTCTTGCCGACGATGTCGGCGACGGCGCCGCCGATGCCCGAGTCCACTTCGTCGAAGACCATGGTCGGGACCGCGTCCAGGCCCAGCGCGGCGACCTCGATCGCCAGCGAGATGCGCGACAGTTCGCCGCCGGAGGCGACCTTGCGCAGGGCGCGCGGCGGCTGCCCGGCGTTGGCGGCGACCAGGAACTCGACCCGCTCGGCGCCGGCCGGGTCCGGCCGTTCGGTGTCGTGCGGCTCGAGCTGGATCAGGAAGCGCCCGCCGCCCATGCCCAGTTCGCCGATCAGCGCGGTGGTGTCGTGCGAGAGCGCCTGCGCGCCGCGGTCGCGGGTGGCGGTCAGGGCGGCCGCGGCGTCGCGCCAAGCCTGGGTGGCCTGGGCGATCTCGGCGTCGAGCACGTCCAGCCGCTCGCCGGCGCCGCGCAGGCTCTCCACTTCGGCGAGCAGGGCGTCGCGGTGGTCGGCCAGCGCGTCCACGCCGATCCGGTGCTTGCGCGCCAGGTCGTGCAGGCGGCCGAGCTTGCGTTCCATCTCGTCGAACTGCGCCGGGTCGGCATCCAGGTCGTCGCGGACCCGGTCGATCAGCGCCAGCGCTTCCTCCAGCTGGATGCCGGCGCTGTCGATCAGCGCCTGCACCTCGGCCAGGCGCGGGTCGTACTCGCCGACCTTGCCGAGTTCGTGGCGGGTCTGCTGCAGCAGGTCCAGCACCGCCGGCGCCTCGTCGCCGTTGAGCCGCTGCGCCGCGCCCTCGCAGGCGCCGATCAGCGCGGCGGCGTGGGCCTGGCGGCGGTGGTTGGCGTCCAGGGCGGCGATCGCCGCCGGGTCCAGGTCCTCGCGCTGCAGTTCGGCCAGCTGGTGCTGCAGGAAGCCGATGCGGTCGCTGACGTCGCCCTGCGCCAGCAGGGTCTCGCGCTCGCTGAGCAGGCCCTGCCAGCGGGCGGCGGCGGCGCGCACCGCCGCCCGCTCGGCGTCGTTGCGGGCGTAGGCATCGAGCAGGCCGAGCTGGCTGCCGCGCGAGAGCAAGGCCTGGTGTTCGTGCTGGCCGTGGATCTCGACCAGGTGGCCGGCCAGCTCGGCCAGTTGCGACAGGGTCACCGGGCGCCCGTTGATCCAGGCGCGCGAGCCGCCGTCGGCGCGGATCACGCGCCGCAGCTGGCAGTGGTCTTCGTCGTCGAGTTCGTTCTCGCGCAGCCAGGCGCGGGCCTGGGCGGGGGCGACGAACTCGGCCGACAGCTCGGCGCGGTCGGCGCCGTGGCGGACCACGCCGCTGTCGGCACGCAGCCCGGACAGGAAGCCGAGCGCGTCCACCATCAGCGACTTGCCGGCGCCGGTTTCGCCGGACACCACGGTCATGCCGGGGCCGAATTCCAGTTCGGTGCCGCGTACGACGGCGAAATCCTTGATCGAGAGATGTCTGAGCATGGGGTCTGCATCCGGAGCCGCGCAACGCTAGCATGCGCGGGTAGGTGGGCCAATGACTTGCCAAGCCGGCGTGCAGACATTATCTAAGGACCAGTCTCACGGGTTGATTCCATGCGCGCTTCCCCGGTCCATTCCAGCCTCGATCCGCGTGCCCGGCAGCTGCTGCGCACGCTGATCTCGCGCTATATCCGCGACGGCGAGCCGGTCGGCTCGCAGACCCTGGCCCGGCATGCCGGGCTGGACGTGAGCCCGGCGACGATCCGCAACATCCTGGCCGACCTGGAGGATGCCGGGCTGCTCAGCTCGCCGCATACCTCGGCCGGACGCGTGCCCACCGCCACCGGCTACCGGGTGTTCGTCGACAGCCTGGTGCAGATGCGCCCGCCGGCCGAAGGCGAGGTGGCACGGCTGCGCGCGGAGATGGCCAATGCCGCCGGCACCCAGGCCTTGCTGGGCAGCGCTTCGGAGCTGCTGTCGGCGATGACCCACTTCGTCGGCGTGGTCAGCGCGCCCAAGCGCGAGCAGTTCGCGTTCCGGCACATCGACTTCGTGCCGCTGGACGCGCGGCGGGTGCTGGCGATCCTGGTGTTCGCCGACAACGAGGTGCAGAACCGGGTCATCGAACCGCGCAAGGCTTACGAGCCGGCCGAACTGGAGCGCGTGGCCAACTATCTGAACCGGCATTTCGCCGGGCGCGCCCTGGCCGACATCCGTGCCAGCCTGCTGCGCGACCTGCGCCACGCGCGCGACGAGATGGAGCAGCTGCTGGCGCACAGCGTCGAACTGGCCGAGCAGGCGCTGGCCCCGGCCGGCGACGACATGGTGCTGGCCGGGCAGACCAAGTTGATGGGCGTGCAGGACCTGTCGGACCTGGAGCGGCTGCGCGAGTTGTTCGAGGTCTTCGCCAGCAAGCGCGAACTCCTGCAACTGCTCGAACGCACCATCCGCGCGCCGGGCGTGCGCATCTTCATTGGCGAGGAAACCGGCATGGTGCCGCTGGAGAGCGTGTCGCTGGTGACCGCCCCGTACATGGCCGGCGGCCAAGTGCTGGGCGTGCTGGGCGTGATCGGCCCCAAGCGCATGGACTACGACCGGGTCATCCCCCTGGTCCAGACCGCCGCCGACGTCCTCGGCGCCCGTCTGGACCCATCCCCGCCCGGCGACCGCTGAGTCACGCGCAGGGGGCGCCCGCAGCGCCCTCCGCCAGCCGACCGTCCCGCCGTACCAGGCGAATCCCCAATCCCGACTCCCCAATCCCCGGATTCACTTGAATCCGCCCGCACCGCCCACATAGGTGGTCCGGTAAGGCGGGACGTACCCCGCCAGGGACCCGGACATGACGCAAGAGCACCCCGAATTCGATTCCGAACACCTGACCGAGGCGCAGCAGCCCTCGACCGATCCGCTGCAGGCGGAGATCGAGACGCTGCGCAGCGAACTGGCCCTGGTCAAGGCCGACGCCCTGCGCGAGCGCGCCGACCTGGAGAACCAGCGCAAGCGCATCGCCCGCGACGTGGAGCAGGCGCGCAAGTTCGCCAACGAGCGCCTGCTCGGCGACCTGCTGCCGGTGTTCGACAGTCTGGACGCGGGGCTGAGCGCCGCCGGCAGCGAGCCCAGCCCGCTGCGCGACGGCCTGGAACTGACCTACAAGCAGTTGCTCAAGGTCGCCGCCGACAACGGCCTGACCCTGCTCGACCCGACCGGCGAGCCGTTCAACCCCGAGCATCACCAGGCGATCAGCCAGGCCGAGGCCGAGGGCGTGGCCCCGGGTCATGTGATCCAGGTGTTCCAGAAGGGCTACCTGCTCAACGACCGCCTGCTGCGGCCCGCCCTGGTGGTGGTGGCCAAGCACGACTGAGCGCGCCGGCCGCCCGCGCCTGAACCCGGCGCGGCGGCGGTGGAACGCTAATTTGCGGCGATGGCTTGAATGACCTGCAGCCATCCCTATATCCGAACCAGATCCCGGCACTGGCCGGCTACACGACCTTTCAGGAGTCATTGCAATGGGCAAGATCATCGGCATCGACCTGGGCACGACCAATTCGTGCGTGGCGATCATGGACGGCGGCAAGGCCCGCGTCATCGAGAATTCCGAGGGTGACCGCACCACGCCTTCGATCGTCGCCTACACCAAGGACGGCGAAGTGCTGGTGGGCGCCTCGGCCAAGCGCCAGGCCGTCACCAACCCCAAGAACACCTTCTACGCGGTCAAGCGCCTGATCGGCCGCAAGTTCACCGACGCCGAAGTGCAGAAGGACATCGGCCTGGTGCCGTACAGCATCGTCCAGCACGACAACGGCGACGCCTGGGTGGCCACCGCCGACGGGCGCAAGCTGGCCTCGCAGGAAATCTCCGCGCAGGTGCTGGAGAAGATGAAGAAGACCGCCGAGGCGTTCCTGGGCGAGACCGTCACCGAGGCGGTCATCACCGTGCCGGCGTACTTCAACGACAGCCAGCGCCAGGCGACCAAGGACGCCGGCCGCATCGCCGGCCTGGACGTCAAGCGCATCATCAACGAGCCGACCGCGGCCGCGCTGGCCTACGGCCTGGACAAGGGCCAGGGCGGCGACCGCAAGATCGCGGTGTACGACCTGGGCGGCGGCACCTTCGACGTGTCGATCATCGAGATCGCCAACGTCGACGGCGAGAAGCAGTTCGAAGTGCTGGCCACCAACGGCGACACCTTCCTGGGCGGCGAAGACTTCGACAAGCGCGTCATCGATTACTTGGTGGAAGAGTTCAACAAGGACCAGGGCATCGACCTGCGCAAGGATCCGCTGGCGCTGCAGCGCCTGAAGGACGCCGCCGAGCGCGCCAAGATCGAGCTGTCGTCCTCGCAGCAGACCGAAGTCAACCTGCCGTACGTCACCGCCGACGCGTCGGGCCCGAAGCACCTCAACATCAAGCTGACCCGGGCCAAGCTCGAGGCGCTGGTGGAAGACCTGGTCAAGCGCACCATCGACCCGTGCCGCACCGCGCTGAACGACGCCGGCCTGCGCGCCAGCGACATCACCGAGGTGATCCTGGTCGGTGGCCAGACCCGCATGCCGAAGGTGCAGCAGGCGGTGGCCGAGTTCTTCGGCAAGGAGCCGCGCAAGGACGTCAACCCCGACGAGGCCGTGGCGCTGGGCGCCGCGATCCAGGGCGGCGTGCTGGCCGGCGACGTGAAGGACGTGCTGCTGCTCGACGTGACCCCGCTGAGCCTGGGCATCGAGACCCTGGGCGGCGTGTTCACCAAGATCATCGAGAAGAACACCACCATCCCGACCAAGGCCTCGCAGGTGTTCTCCACCGCCGAGGACAACCAGTCGGCGGTGACCGTGCACGTGCTGCAGGGCGAGCGCGAGCAGGCCCGCTACAACAAGTCGCTGGCCAAGTTCGACCTGTCCGGCATCGAGCCGGCGCCGCGCGGCCTGCCGCAGGTGGAGGTGTCCTTCGACATCGACGCCAACGGCATCCTGCACGTGTCGGCCAAGGACAAGAAGACCAACAAGGAACAGAAGGTCGAGATCAAGGCCGGCTCCGGTCTGTCGGACGACGAGATCCAGCGGATGGTCGCCGACGCGGAAGCCAACCGCGAGGAAGACAAGAAGTTCCACGAGCTGGTGCAGGCGCGTAACCAGGCCGACGGCCTGATCCACGCCACCCGCAGCGCGATCACCGAGCACGGCAGCAAGGTCGGCGGCGACGTGATCGGCAAGGTCGAGTCGGCGCTGGCGGACCTGGAAACCGCGATGAAGGGCGACGACAAGGGTCAGATCGAGGCCAAGACCAAGGCTCTGGAAGAGGCCGGACAGTCGCTGTACGCGGCCGCGGCGGCGGGCGAGCAGCAGTCGGGCGGCAACGCCGGCGGCGCGCATGCGTCCTCGGCCCACGCCGACGACGTGGTCGACGCCGAGTTCACCGAGGTCAAGGACGACAAGAAGTAAGCCGGGATTGGGGATTTGGGATTGGGGATTCGCGAAGGCTTTGGCCTGTTGGTTCTCACTCCCATCCCTGTCCATCAAGTTTGTAAAAGCGGAAGAGCCGAGGCTCTCCGCTTTTGCATTGAACGACTCCCGACTCCCGAATCTCGAATCCCCGCCCCATGAGCAAACGCGACTATTACGAAGTGCTGGGTGTGGTCCGCACCGCCAGCGACGACGAGCTGAAGAAGGCCTATCGCCGTTGCGCGATGAAGTACCACCCGGACCGCAATCCCGGCGACCAAGCCGCCGAGGCCGCGTTCAAGGAATGCAAGGAAGCCTATGAGGTGCTGTCCGACGGCAACCGCCGGCGCATGTACGACGCGCACGGCCACGCCGCGTTCGAGCACGGCATGGGCGGGATGGGTGGCGGTCCGGGCGGTCCGGACATGGGCGACATCTTCGGCGATATCTTCGGCAACATCTTCGGTGGCGCCGGCGGTGGCGGACGTGCGCCGCGGCGTGGCGCCGACATCGGCTACGTGCTGGAGCTGGACCTGGAAGAAGCGGTGGCCGGCATCGAGCGCCGCATCGAGATTCCGACCCTGAGCGAATGCGAGCACTGCCACGGCAGCGGCTCGGAAGACGGCAAGGTCGAGACCTGTGGCACCTGCCACGGGCGCGGTCAGGTGCGCATCCAGCGTGGCATCTTCGCCATGCAGCAGACCTGCCCGCAGTGCGCCGGCCGCGGCCAGATCGTGCAGAACCCGTGCGGCGTGTGCCATGGCGCCGGGCGCGTGGAAGAGACCAAGGTGCTGTCGGTGAAGATTCCCGCCGGCGTCGACAACGGCGACCGCATCCGCCTGTCGGGCGAGGGCGAGGCCGGTCCGGCCGGCACTCCGCCGGGCGATCTGTACGTGGAAGTGCGCGTGCGCGAGCACCCGATCTTCCAGCGCGACGGCGACGACCTGCACTGCGAGGTGCCGATCCGCATCTCGCAGGCGGCGCTGGGCGACACCGTGCGCGTGGCCACCCTCGGCGGCGAGGCGGAGATCCGCATCCCGGCCGAGACCCAGACCGGCAAGCTGTTCCGCCTGCGCGGCAAGGGCGTGCGCTCGGTGCGCAGCCGCAGCGAAGGCGACCTGTACTGCCGCGTGGTGGTGGAGACGCCGATCAACCTCACTGCCGACCAGCGCAAACTGCTGGAACAGTTCGAATCCACCTTCACCGGCGAGGACGCGCGCAAGCATTCGCCCAAGTCGGCGACCTTCATCGATGGGGTGAAGGGGTTCTGGGACCGGATGACGTCGTGAGGTGAGCCGGAATTAGGGATTCGGGATTAGGGATGACCAGCCTGCGGCTGTTGGAAGCCGGGATTCGGGATTGGTGATGACCAGCCTGCGGCTGTTGAGAGCCGGGATTCGTGATGGTCCCGGTGTTGTTTCCCGCAGTGCTTTTGTGGGAGGGGCTTCAGCCCCGACGCTTTACCGCCAACGCGTCGGGGCTGAAGCCCCTCCCACATTGGAATGTTTCGCGCGCTGAGCGCAGCGGAGAATTGGGAGTTTCGATGCTGGCTGTGCGAGGGCGTCTCCCCGCACCATGCCCCCGTTGCAGGAGCGGCTTCAGCCGCGACGCTTTCTCGTCGGAGCGTCGCAGCTGAGGCCGTTGTTGCTGAAAGCCCCCGCAACACGGCGCATGCACGCGCCTCTTGGCGCTCTTGCGCCGGCGCTACACTACGGCGATGAACGCTTCCGCCGACAGCTCCGCTGCAAGTCATCTCATCCATGGCCGCCGCCAGCGCCCCGACGGGCCGGTGCCGGTCGACGTCATTTCCGTGCAGTCGCAACTGGTCTACGGCCACGCCGGCAATAGCGCGGCGGTGCCGCCGTTGCGCGCGCTGGGCCTGCGCGTGGCCGAGATCCCGACCACGCTGCTGAGCAATGCGCCGTTCTATGCGACCTTGCGCGGCAAGGTGCTGCCGTCGGACTGGTTCGCCGATCTGCTGCTCGGCGCCAGCGAACGCGGCCTGCCGCAACGCGCGCGCATGCTGGTGTCCGGCTACTTCGGCAGCGTCGGCAATGGTGCCGCCTTCGCCGACTGGCTCGACGCCACGCTGCCGCAGTGCCCGACGCTGCGCTACTGCCTGGATCCGGTGATCGGCGATACGCATACCGGTCCCTACGTGGAACCGGGCCTGGAAGCGATCTTCGCCGAGCGCCTGTTGCCGCACGCATGGCTGGTGACGCCGAATGCGTTCGAGCTCGGCCGCCTGACCGGCATGCCGGCACTGGCGCAGGACGACGCGATCGCCGCAGCACGCGTGTTGCTGGGGCGCGGTCCGGAATGGGTGCTTGCGCACAGCGTCGGCGGCGATGCCGGGCAATTGGTCACGCTGGCGGTGAGCCGCGAAGCGGTCTACCGCTGGTGCTCGCCATTGCTGCCGGTGGATGTCGCCGGCACCGGCGATGTGTTGATGGCGCTGCTGGTGGCCTTCCTGTTGCGCGGCGACAGCTTCGAGGCGGCGATCGGCCGCGCCATCGCCGGCGTGCATGCGGCGCTGGAGGCGACCCTGGCCGCGGACGTGGAAGAACTGGACGTGCTGGCGGCGGCGCCGGCCGCGCTGGCCACGCCGCTGCGCTTCGTCGCCGAGCGCCTGGCGTGAGCCTGCGCCCGGTCGTCGGCATCGTCGGCAGTGCCGGCGCCTATGGCCGTTGGCTGAGCCGCTTCTTCCGCGAGCGCATGCAGTTGCAGGTGATCGGCCACGATCCGGCCGACCCGCAGTCGCTGGCGCCGGAGGCGCTGCTGCAGCAGGCGCAGGTGCTGATCTTCTCCGCGCCGATCCGGCACACGCCGGCGTTGATCGGTGAGTACGTGCAGCGCGCCGGCGGCCGCGAACGCGACCAGCTGTGGCTGGACGTCACCTCGGTCAAGGCCGCGCCGGTGGCGGCGATGCTGGCCTCGCAGGCGGAAGTGGCCGGCCTGCATCCGATGACCGCGCCGCCGAAGTCGCCCACGCTCAAGGGCCGCGTGCTGGTGGTCTGCGAGGCGCGGGTGGTGCAGTGGCAGCCTTGGCTGCAGCAGCTGTACGCGGCGCTGGAAGGCGAGTGCGTGCGCACCACGCCCGAGCACCACGACCGGGTGATGGCGCTGGTGCAGGCGATGGTCCACGCCACGCATCTGGCCCAGGCCGGCGTGCTGCGCGAGCATGCGCCGGCGCTGGGGCCGTTGCAGGCGCTGCTGCCGTACCGCTCGGCCTCGTTCGAACTGGATACCGCGATCATCGCGCGCATCCTGGCCTTGAATCCGGCCATCTACGAAGACATCCAGTTCGGCAATCCGCATGTCGGCGATGTGCTGGACGGGCTGATCGCGCAGCTGTCGCGGCTGCGCGATCAGGTCGGCCGTGGCGATGATGCGGCGCGCGCGCAGTTTCGTGCCGAGTTTCTCGACGCCAACCGGCAGGCGCTGGGCGAGGCGGTGATCGCGCAGGGCAACTACAGCTACGAACGGGTGGGGTACTTGCTCGCCGATCTGACCGAGCAGGCCACGCTCAGCGTGTACTTGCCGGAAGACCGCGCCGGCTCCTTGCGCGCGCTGCTGCACGTGTTCGAGCGCCATGGGGTGAATCTCGCTTCGATCCACTCCTCGCGCACGCAGGCGGGCGAGCTGCATTTTCGGCTCGGCTTCGATCCGGCCAGCGATGCGGGGGCGGTGCGTGGCGCGGCGGCAGAGATCGATGCCAGTGGGATCGGGCGGGTGCTGGCGGGGTGAATTGCACAGCACGCCGTCGTGGCTGAAGCCGCTCCTGCAGGAACTTGCGGCGAGTTGGCTGGGGCACTGTGGGAGGGACTTCAATCCCGACGCGGTGCGCCATCGGAACGCGCACCGCTTCGCTCCTCGCGGCTTCAGCTGCGCTCCAGAACACATGGACGCACGACGCCCACCGCTGGATTCATCCACAGCGCATGTGGATCGTCACTGCGCAAACATGTGCATAACCCTCGGCGCGCCTTGCGGCGCAAGCCTGTCAAGCCGTGTGGCGAAAAATTCACCAGCTTGCCGCCAGCACCCCGAACGCCAGTGGCGATGACGGGGCATGGCGGCACAGCGTGGTGGCGACTCTAGACCGCGGTCAGGGTCAACTCGCCGCCGGTGGTGACGAACTGCTGGCCGCGGCGGATCAGCTTGCGGCCGTCGGCCAGTTCGTAGCGCAGTCCGCTGTCGGCGTGCGGGTCGTGCTGCGCCTGCTGCTGGCGCGGCGCATCGTCCTGGAACTCGGTGATCAGATAGGCCTCGCCGTCTGGACCGAGGGCGGGCAATTGGCGAAAGGACATCGGAAGCCTCCTGTCGAACGCTGCATCGAATGCGGGACGCCGGAGCTGCGGCCGCGGGCGCGCGGCCGCAGCGCAGACGCGGTCCGACCGTAGTCCCGCCGTCGTTAGCGCGGCGTGCTCAGTCGATGAACTGCAGGCGAGCGAGTTCGGCGTACAGCCCGTCCTGCGCCAGCAACTCGGCGTGGGTGCCCTGGGCGACGATGCGGCCATGGTCCATCACCACGATGCGGTCGGCCTTGAGCACGGTGGCCAGGCGGTGCGCGATCACCAGGGTGGTGCGCCCGGCCATCAGCCGCTCCAGCGCTTGCTGCACGGCGTGTTCGCTCTGCGCGTCCAGGGCGCTGGTGGCCTCGTCCAGCAACAGGATCGGCGCGTCCTTGAGCAGGGCGCGGGCGATGGCGATGCGCTGCTGCTGGCCGCCGGACAGGCGCGCGCCACGTTCGCCCAGTTCGCTGGCATAGCCCTCCGGCAGTTGCCGCAGGAACGCGTCGGCTTCGGCCGCGCGCGCGGCGGCCTCGACCTCGGCCTCGCTGGCCTCGAGCCGGCCGTAGCGGATGTTGTCGGCGGCGCTGGCGGCGAACAGGGTGGGGTGCTGCGGCACCAGGCCGATGGCCTCGCGCAGCTTCGATGGGTCCAGCGTGCGCAGGTCCAGGCCGTCCACCTGCACGCTGCCCGATTGCGGGTCGTGGAAGCGCATCAGCAGCGCCAGCACCGTGCTCTTGCCGGCGCCGGAGGGGCCGACCAGGGCCACGCTCTCGCCGGGCCGCACGTGCAGATCGAAGCCGTCCAGCGCCGGGTGATCGGGGCGCTGCGGGTAGCGGAAGCTGACGTTGTCGAAACGCACTTCGCCGCGCAGCGGCTGCGGCAGCGCGCGTGGCTGCGCCGGCGCGGCGATGTCGGGGCGTTCCTGGAACAGTTCGGCGATGCGGCCCATGCCGCCGGCCGCGCGCTGCAGGTCGTTCCAGACCTCGGCCAGCGAAGCCACCGAGCCGCCACCGAACATCGCATACAGCACGAACTGGCCGAGCGCACCGGCGCTCAATTCGCCGGCGGCGACCTCGTGTGCGCCCGACCACAGCACCAGCACGATGGCGCCGAAGATCAGCACGATGGCCGCGGCGGTGATCAATGCCTGTGCGCCGACCCGGCGCCGCGCCACCGCCACGGTCTGCGCCAGCGCCTCGCCGAAGCGGCCGCGTTCGTAGCCTTCGCGCGCGTAGGCCTGCACCGTGCGCACCGCGCCCAGGGTCTCGGCGGCCAGGGTGTTGGCGTCGGCGACGCGATCCTGGCTGGCGCGCGAGATCTTCTGCAGGCGCCGCGCGCCGAGCACGATCGGCAGCACCGCCAGCGGGATGCCGAGCAGGGTGTAGGCGGCCAGGTGCGGGCTGGTCACGCACAGCATCACCACGCTGCCGACCGCGGTGACCGTGCTGCGCAGCGCCACCGACATGGTGCTGCCGATGACCCCGCGCAGCAGTTCGCTGTCGGCCGACAGGCGCGAGACCAGTTCGCCGCTGCGGTTGCGGTCGTGGAAGCCGGCGTGCAGGCCGATCAGGTGCGTGTACAGGCGCTCGCGCAGGTCGGCGACGACTTTCTCGCCGAGCAGCGACACGAAGTAGAAGCGCGTGGCGGTCGCCACCGCCAGCACCAGCGCGACTGCGAACAGCAGGGCGAACGACTGATTGATGCGGCTGCTGTCGCTGAAGCCGTGGTCGATCATCTGCCGTACCGCGACGGGCAGGCTCAGCGTGGCGCTGGAGGAGATCGCCAGCGCCACCAGCCAGGCGATCAGCAGGCCGCGCCGGCGACGCACGAAGGGCCACAGGGTGCGCAGGCTGCCGAGTCTGCGCAGCGACTTGGCCTGGTCGGCCGACGGGGTGTTCATGCGGGGGCGGGTTCCGAACAGCGGACCCGATTGCGAGTGGCGTCGCGCAGGCGGGTTTTCAAGGCGTCGACGCGATCGCGGGGCAGGCGCAGGCGCAGTTCGGCGCCGCCGGCGTCGAAGCGTTCATCGAGTTTTTCCGCGGCGCAGGCGCTCAGCGCGGCATGCACCGCGCCCAGGTCGTCGAAGCCGCAGTGCAGGGTCAGCAGGCTCAAGGCCAGCAACGGTTGCCGCGGCGCCAGGCGCAGGCATTCGGCTGCGCTGCCGCCATAGGCGCGGACCAGGCCGCCGGCGCCGAGCTTGATGCCGCCGTACCAGCGCGTGACCACCACCACCACGCGGTCGAAGCCCTGGCCGTCGATCGCCGCCAGGATCGGCCGGCCGGCGGTGCCGGCGGGCTCGCCGTCGTCGCTGGAGCGGTATTCGTCGCCATGGCGGTAGGCCCAGCAATTGTGGGTGGCGTCGGCCACCATCACCTGCTGCACGAACGCCAGCGCTGCGCCGGCGTCGGCGATCGGCGCGGCGTGGGCAATGAAGCGGCTGTGCTTGATCTCCACGCTGTGGCTGACGGGGTGCGGGAGCGTATCGGGCATCGGCGGCATTGTAGACGAGGTGCGCTGCCGGCCTGCGGCGCAGGCGCCGGCAGCGCGCGGCTCAGTCCTGCAGCAGCGGGCGCAGGTCTGCAGGCACCGTGCGGTGCGGGTGGGTGCGCTGGAAGCGCAGCAGGCTGGCGCGGGCGACGTCCAGTTCGCCGCCGTCGCGGCGCTCGCGGATCCGTTGCAGCCAGCGCCGCGGGGGCAATTGTGCGTCGGCCTCCACGGCCACTTCCACTGCGGCCGCCAAGACGCCAGCGGAGGACCGTGGCTGCGCCGATGCGGCAGTGGGCGCGGCAGACGACGTCGAAGGTTGCAGCGACAGCGCCTCCGAGGACCCGGTCGCTGCCGCCTGCGCGCGCGGGGCGGCCGCCAGCTTGGCCTGGCGGGCGTCGTCGGTGGGCGCGCTGCGTGCCCAGGTGTCCTGCGTCGTTGCCGCGCGCGCCGGTGCGCGCAAGGCCATGGCGGCGGGGGCGGCTTGCTGTTCGGCGGCCGGTGCGGCAGCCTGCTCGCTGTTATCCGCTGCGATCGCCGGTGGCGGTGGTGCCGGGGCCGGCGGTGCAACTGGCGCCACCATCGCCGGTGACGCGGGAGGGGCCAGGCTCTTCGCGGACACCGGCTTGCGCGCCTGCGCCTCCGGTAGCGGCGCGGCAGGTGCTTCCGCTTCCCTGCGCGCCGAGGCCACAGGGACGGGCGCTGTGGCCTTGGGGGCCGCCGGCGCGGTGGCATCCGGCGCCGGTTCCGCGGAGGGCGGTGCCGGCGATGCGGCTGGCGCAGAAGCGGCGTCGGTGGCAGGCGTCGCTGCCGGAGCAGGCGCTGCCGACGGCATCGGCGCCGAGGGCACCGGCGGGCGTGCGCGCCAGGCGATGCCGGCCACCAGCACCAGCGAGGCCGCCAGGCCCAGCCAGGTCGGCCAGCGTGATCGCGACGCCGATGCGGCGGGGCGCGATGCCGGCGCGGGGTCTCGCTCGGCCGAGGTGGAGGGGGCCGGGGCGATGGACGCTGGCATCGCGCTGGTGGCCTGCGCCCGCGCGCGCTCCGCGGCGCTGCTGGGATACTCCGGGACCTCGGCGGCCCCCGGTGCGACCGCCGCACGCGCGGCAGCCAGGATCGCCGCATCCAGCGCTGCGGGCGGCAATGCCTGCCGGCCCAGGCGCAGGCGTTCGGCGAGCGCGCGCTCTTCCGGGGTCAGCGGTTCGTCGGCGCTCATCCGCCCAACCTCGCACGCAGTTTGTCCATCGCATAGCGCAGCCGCGACTTGACCGTCTCGCGGCCGACGCCGGTGATCTGCCCGATCTCGTCCAGGCTCAATTCCTGCTCCAGGCGCAGCAGCAGCACGTCGCGTTGCTCCTCGGGAAGCGCATCCAGCGCCAGTTGCAACTGGCGCCGTTGTTCGAAGGCGGACAACTGCCGCTCCGGGGTGTCGGGGTCCTGCACGCGCGCGGTGCGCAGGTCAGCGTCGGCCGGCGCCGGCGGGCGGTGCTTGGCCGCGCGCCAATGGTCGCCAAGCCGATTGTGGGCGATGCGCAGCAGCCAGGTGGTGAACGCGGCCTGCGGCTGCCAGTCCAGGCGTGCGGCGATCACCCGCTGCCACACGTCCTGGAACAGTTCTTCGGCCAGCGCTCGGTCGCGCAGCTGCCGCAGCAGGTATTGGTACAGGCGGCCGCGATGGCGCAGGTACAGAGTCTCGAACGCGCGTGCGTCGCCGGCGGCATAGGCCAGCATCAGGGCTTCGTCGCTCGCGTCGACCGGGGCGTCCACGGCGGCAAGCCTAAGCGTTCGCCGGTCCGCCGCATAGTCGGGAGGCGGGGGCCCGGGAGAGGGCGTCGATGGCGGACATTCGGACAACATGGGTAGACAAACGCGTATCGCGGCACTTCGGGGTCGATCGGGCGTCGATCGGTGCATGCAACGGGTATGCTGGTGGTGAAGGGCGAGCGTGGAGCGGTTCCGGGGGGCCCTGCAGGAGAATCGTTGTCGATGCTGTTCAATTCGTCCGCCACCGCCCGCGAAGACGCTTCCGGCGGCCATGCGCCCGCCCACGCGGCGCAGGCCTTGTGCGGGTTGCTGCCGCCCGGCAGCGCCGTGGTGGTCGGCTGCGGCGACGGCGTGGTCGGGCGCCTCCACGGCGCCAGCGCGGAGGCGCCGGAGTGGCTGCAGGCGCTGGTCGCGCAGACGCTGGCCGCCACCGAGTTGCCACCGTCGACGACACCGACGGTGCTGCACGTACATCGCACCGCCGAGGGGGCCTGCGTGGTCATCGGTGCGCAGGTGAGACAGCCGCTGGACGAAGCGTACCGCGCCGCCTGGTGCGAGGCCGCGGTCGCCTTCGGCCTCAACCTGCTCGACACCGAGCGCATGCGCGCGCGCATCGAGGGCCTGGAGAAATCCAAGCAGCTGCAGCAGGCGCTGTACGAGATCGCCGATCTGGCCGGCGCCGATCTGGAAATGAGCCAGATGCTGCAGCGCGTGCATGCGGTGCTGGAATCGCTGATGTACGCGGAGAACTGCTACATCGTCGAATACGACGAAGATCAGCAGAGCATGCGCTTTCTGTACTTCTCCGACCGCCACGACGACTTCGTCGCCGATCCGGAGCAGACCTACTTCCTGCGCGACATGCCGCACAGCCTCACCGTGGGACTGCTGCGCCACGGCCGCGCGGTGCGTGGGCCCTCGGAGCAGGTGCGCGAACGCCTGCAGGTGGGCTACAACGCCGAACACGGCCCGGAGAGCCGCGACTGGCTGGGCGTACCGATGCTGCGCGAGGGCCGGGTGTGCGGCGCGATCGTGGTGCAGAACTACGACTACGCGCTGCGCTACACCGACGCCGACCGCGCGCTGCTGGCCTACGTGGCGCAACACGTGCAGACCGCGATGGACCGGCGCCATGCGCAGGTGCAACTGGAGCGGCGGGTGCACCTGCGGACCCAGGAACTGCAGCGCGCCAACCGCGACCTGCAGGACGAGATCCAGGAGCGCAAGCGCGCCGAGACGCTGCAACTGGCGCTGTTCCGCATCGCCGAGCTGGCGATCCGCTCGGAGAGCCTGCAGCAGTTCTACACCGAGGTGCACGCCATCGTCGGCGGGCTGATCGACGCGCGCAACCTGTACATCGCGCTGCTGTCCGACGACGACACGATGCTGGAGTTCGTCTACTCGGTGGACGAGTTCACCCCCTACCGGCCGCAACGGCGCCGCGGCCGCGGACTGACCGAGTACGTGATGCGGGTGCGGCGTCCGCAACTGCTCGAACTTCCCGACATCGACGCCTTGCTGGCGCAGGGCGAGGTACAGGAATACGGCCAGCGCCCCTACAGCTGGCTGGGCGTGCCGCTGTTCGACGAAGGCGAGGTGATCGGCGCGATCGTGGTGCAGAGCTACATCGCCAAGGTGCGGTTCACCGAGCACGACCAGCGCCTGCTGACCTTCGTTGCGCACAACGTCGGCAGCGGCCTGGCGCGGCAGCGCGCGCAGGAACGGCTGCGGCTGGCGCACGCGGAGCTGGAGCAGCGCGTGGACGAGCGCACCCGCGAACTGGCCGAGGTCAACGAGCAATTGCTGGCGCAGATCGCCGAACGCTGGCGTGCCGAGCAGCGCCTGACCCACCAGGCGCTGCACGATGCGCTGACCGGATTGCCGAACCGATCGCATCTGCTGGACCGGCTCAGCGAGGCGATCTCCCGTGCCCGCGGCGGCGGCAGGACCTTCGCCGTGCTGTTCCTGGATCTGGACCGCTTCAAGCTGGTCAACGACAGCATCGGCCACGCCGCCGGCGACGAGATGCTGGTGCAGGTCGCCAAGCGCATCGTCTCCACGATCCGCGGCCAGGACGTGGTGGCGCGCCTGGGCGGCGACGAATTCGCGGTGCTGACGCCGTGCGAGCACGGCCTGGACGGCGCGCGCGAGCTGGCGCGGCGCCTGCTGCACGTGCTCGGCCAGCCGATGTGGGTGGCCGGCCGCGAATTGTTCCCGTCCGGCAGCCTGGGCATCGCCGCCTGGCATCCGCGCTACCACAACGGCGAGGAGATGCTGCGCGACGCCGACGCGGCCATGTACCGGGCCAAGGCGCAGACGCAGGACCGCTGCGTGGTGTTCGACGAGGCCATGCGCGAGGCGGCGCTGCGCAGCCTCGATCTGGAGGCGGACCTGCGTCGGGCGATCAACAACCGCGACTTCGAGCCGTTCTACCAGCCGATCGTGCGCCTGCGCGACGGCGAGGTGATCGGCCACGAAGCGCTGCTGCGCTGGCGCCACGAAAGCCGCGGGCTGCTGGTGCCGAGCCAGTTCATCGACCTGGGCGAGGAGAGCGGCCTGATCGAGCAGGTGGACTGGCTGCTGTACGCGCAGGTGATCCGGCGCCTGGCGCAGAGCGAGGGCGGCTACGTCTCGGTCAACGTCTCGCCGCGGCATTTCCGCTCGCCGGATTTCACCGAGCGGCTGTTCGGGCTGATCGACACCGCCGGCGCCGATCCGCGTCGCCTGCGCGTGGAGATCACCGAGGTGGCGCTGCTTGACGACGCACCGCGCACCCTGACCATCCTGCAGGCGCTCCGCGAGCGCGGCGTGCTGGCGCAACTGGACGACTTCGGTACCGGCTTCTCGGCGCTGTCCTACCTGCACCGCTTCCCGATCTCGGTGCTGAAGATCGACCAGAGCTTCGTCGCCGGCCTGCAGGACGAGGGCAGCACCGGCAGCCACGCGCTGGTGCGCGGCATTCTCGCCCTGGCCAGCACCCTGGGGATCGAGACGGTGGGCGAAGGCATCGAGACCGAACAGCAACTGGCGACCCTGCGCGAACTGGGTTGCGACTACGGGCAGGGCTATCTGCTCGGGCGCCCGGCCGCCGCGCCGCAGCTGCTTTGAGGCGATCGGGTGCGGAGCGCGGCGCCATGCGCCCGTTGCTCGCAGCGCGACGCGTTGCGGCGCGTTTGTTCGATTCGCGCCTCCGATGCTGGAGCGACTGAAGATGCCGCCATGGCAGGTTGCCGCGTAGGAGCGGCTTCAGCCGCGATGGGTTTTATCGAGCACGCCCGTCGCGGCTGAAGCCGCTCCTGCAGGACACGTCCTGTCGGTATGGGCGGCGGCCTAAACGGTTCGCCACGCGCCAAGCGCTTGCCGTGGATCGGATGCGCCTGGCGCAACGCGTTGCGCCGCTTTTTGTCGATCCGCGCCGCAGGAACAATCGTGCGCCGGAATTCATGGCGCGTCGCCACGCGTCATGACGTTGCCGCTTTTCGGCGTCTCAGCGCAACGCGTTGCGGCGCTTTTCATCAATCCGCGCCATGTAAGCAGTGATGCGCCGGATTTGTAACGCGTCGCCACGCGCGAGGCGCTAACTGCCGATCGGATGCTCTCAACGCAGTGCGTTTCGACGCTTCTCGTCGATCCGCGCCGCAGTGGCGGTGAGGCGCCGGAGTCGGTAGCGCGTCGCCACGCGCATTGATCCCGCCGCCCCTCAGACGCTCCTAGCGCAGCGCGTTGCGTCGTTTTTCATCAATCCGCGCCATGGAAGCAGTGAGGCGCCGGAATCTGTAACGCGTCGCCACGCGCCAGATGCTTACCGCCGATCAGAGATGCTCTCAGCGCAGCGCGTTACGGCGCTTCTCGTCAATCCACTTCGACGCCTGCGCCGGCGTGTAGTCCCGCATCCAGCCCAGCATCGTGTCGATGTCGCTGCCGTACCACAGGTCGGCGCGCTGGTCCGGGTGCAGGAAGCGCTCCTCGACCATGCGATCGATCATGCCGATCAGCGGCGCGTAGAACCCTTCCACGTCGAGGAAGGCACAGGGCTTGTTGCCGATGCCGAGCTGGCGCCAGGTCAGCATCTCGAAGATTTCTTCCATGGTGCCGAAGCCGCCGGGCAGGGCGACGAAGGCATCGGACAGGTCGAACATGCGCGACTTGCGCTCGTGCATCGAGCCGACGATCTCCAGCTCGGTGAGGCCGCGGTGCGCCACTTCCCAGTCCGCCAGTTGCTTGGGGATCACGCCGGTGACCTCGCCGCCGGCGGCGAGCACCGCATTGGCCACGGTGCCCATCAGGCCGACATTGCCGCCGCCATAGACCAGGCGCAGCCCCTGTTCGGCGATGCGTGTGCCCAGCGCGGTGGCACGTTCGACATAGGCGGGCTTGTTGCCGGCGTTGGAGCCGCAGTAGACGCAGATGCTTTTCATCGGGAATGGGGAGTCGGGAATGGGGAATAGGGAAAATCAAAAGCCGAAACGCATAACGCCGGACTCGGGCCCGGCGTTATGCAGTGGGAATGCAGTGCCGGGAATGCGCTTGCCATTCCCGATTCTCCATTCCCGTTTCCCGGCCTCAATTGGCCTTATGAATCGCCCGCTTGCTCACCGCCATGGCCGCGTCGTGGATCGCTTCGGACAGGGTGGGGTGGGCGTGGCAGATGCGCGCCAGGTCGTCGGCCGAGCCGTTGAACTCCATGGTCAGCACGCCTTCGTGGACCAGTTCGGAGACGCCGACGCCGACCAGGTGCATGCCCAGGACGCGGTCGGTCTCGGCGTGGGCGATGACCTTGACGAAGCCCGCGGGCTCGCCCATCGCCACCGCACGGCCGATCGCGGCGAACGGGAAGCTGCCGGCCTTGTACGGCACGCCTTCGGCCTTGAGCTGCTGCTCGGTCTTGCCGACCCAGGCGATTTCCGGCTCGGTGTAGATGACCCACGGAATGGTGTCGAAGTTGACGTGGCCGGGCAGGCCGGCGATCAGTTCGGCGACCGCGATGCCTTCCTCGAAACCCTTGTGCGCGAGCATCGGCCCGCGCACGCAGTCGCCGATCGCCCACACGCCGTCGACGCCCGTATGGCAGTGCGCATCGACCTCGATCTGGCCGCGCTCGTTGACCTTGACGCCGGTACCGTCGGCCAGCAGGCCCTTGGTGGCGGCGCGGCGGCCGACGGCCACCAGCAGCTTGTCCACGTTGAGGGTCTTCTCGCCTTCGCTGTCGCTATAGGTGACGACCACTTCCTGCTTCTTGCCCTTGCCGGTGACTTCGGTCTTGGAGACCTTGGCGCCGAGCTTGATGTCCAGGCCCTGCTTCTTGAATTCCTTCAAGGCGGTCTTGGCCACTTCGGCATCGGCCAGGGCCAGGAAGTCCGGCAGCGCTTCGAGGATGGTGACCTCGGCGCCCAGGCGCTTCCACACGCTGCCCAGTTCCAGGCCGATCACGCCGGCGCCGATCACCGCCAGGCGCTTGGGCACCTCGGTGAAGTCCAGCGCGCCGACGTTGTCGACGATGGTCTCGCCGTCGAACTTGGCGAACGGCAGTTCGATCGAATCCGAGCCGGCGGCCAGGATCACGTTGGTGCCCTTCAGCTCGACTTCGCTGCCGTCGTGCTGCTTGACCTTGACCACGTTGCCCGGCTGAAGCTCACCGAAGCCGTAGTACGGGGTGATCTTGTTCGCCTTGAACAGCATCGCGATGCCGCCGGTGAACTGCTTGACGATCTTGTCCTTGCGCCCGACCATCGCCGCGACGTCGATCTTGGCATCCTTGAAGCTGATGCCGTGCTCGCCGAACAGGTGGCCCATGTTCCAGAACTGGCGCGAGGAATCCAGCAGCGCCTTGGACGGGATGCAGCCCACGCGCAGGCAGGTGCCGCCGAGCGCCGGCTTGCCGTCCTTGCCCAGCGCCGCGTCGATGCATGCGGTCTTCAGGCCCAACTGGGCGGCGCGGATGGCCGCGTGATAGCCGGCGGGACCGGCACCGATGACGACGACGTCGTATTGTTCGCTCATTTCATTCGCTCACACGGGAATGGGGAATAGGGAATGGGGAATCGCAAAAGCGCAGGCGCCTGCCGCCTCCCATCCAGGTCCAGGCGGGAACAGGGCAGGGAAATGGGCGCTTGTCCCATTCCCCACTCTCCATTCCCGATTCCCGGCTCTTACAGACCGAACAGCATCCGGCCCGGGTTTTCCAGCTGGTTCTTGATGTCGACCAGGAACTGCACCGAGTCCTTGCCGTCGATGATGCGGTGGTCGTAGGACAGCGCCAGGTACATCATCGGCGCGATCACGACCTGGCCGTTCTCGGCGATCGGACGCTCCTTGATCGCGTGCATGCCCAGGATCGCGCTCTGCGGCGGGTTGATGATCGGGGTCGACAGCAGCGAGCCGAAGGTGCCGCCGTTGGTCACGGTGAAGGTGCCGCCCTGCAGTTCTTCCAGGCTCAGCTTGCCGTCGCGCGCCTTCTTGGCGTAGTCGGCGATGCCCTGCTCGATGTCGGCGAAGGACTGCCGCTCGACGTTGCGCAGCACCGGGGTGACCAGGCCCTTGTCGGTGGACACGGCGATGGAGATGTCGCTGTAGCCGTGGTAGATGATGTCGTCGCCGTCGATCGAGGCATTGACCAGCGGGAAGCGCTGCAGCGCGTTGGCCGCGGCCTTGACGAAGAAGCTCATGAAGCCGAGCTTGATGCCGTGGGCCTTCTGGAACTCGTCCTGCAGTTCCTTGCGCGCCGCCGAGACCTTGGCCAGGTTGACCTCGTTGAAGGTGGTCAGCATCGCGGTCGAGTTCTTCGACTGCATCAGGCGCTCGGCGATGCGCTTGCGCACGCGGGTCATCGGCACGCGCTCTTCCGGACGCGCACCGCTGGCCTTGCCGGCGCCGCCATTCTTGGCGTAGTTGAGGATGTCTTCCTTGGTCACCGCGCCGCGGCGGCCGGTGCCTTCGACCTGCGACGGATCCACGCCTTCGGTGATGGCGCTGAAGCGCGCGCCCGGCGGCAGGCTGGACACATCACCGGCGGCCTTCGGCGCGTCGGCCTTGGCGGCCTTCGGCGCTTCCGCGGCGGCGGCCTTGGGCGCTTCGGCCTTCGGCGCCTCGGCGACCTTGGCCTCGGTCGGCGCCGCAGCGGCGGTCGCGCCTTCCTCGATGATCGCCAGGATCTGCGAGCTGGTCACGGTGGCGCCGGTCTCGAACTTGATCTCCTTCAGCACGCCATCGACGGGCGAGGGCACTTCCAGCACGACCTTGTCGGTCTCCAGGTCCACCAGGTTCTCGTCGCGCTTGACCGCCTCTCCGGCCTTCTTGTGCCAGCTGGCGATGGTGGCATCGGATACGGATTCGGGCAGTACCGGAACTTTGACTTCGGTGGCCATTGCAGGGGGCGTCCTAGTGGTGTCTTTTTTGAAATGTGAAAGGGGGTTTATTCAGCGACTTGGTCGTTGAACGGATTCAACAGCGCATCGGCGACCAGCTTCAGCTGTTCTTCCACGTGCTCGGCGAAGTGGCCGGCCGCGGGAGACGGCGAGCGGGCGCGGCCGGCGTAGTGCAGGCTCTGTCCGTCGGCCAGGCAGGCCTGCAGGTGGTGCTTGATCTGGTACCAGGCGCCCTGGTTCTGCGGCTCTTCCTGGCACCAGACCAGGTCGGTGGCATTGCCGTAGCGCTTCAGCTCGGCCGACAGCAGCTCGCGCGGGAACGGATACAGCTGCTCCACGCGCAGGATGGCGACGTCGTCCTGGCCGCGCTTGGTCTGGTCCTCGAGCAGGTCGTAGTAGACCTTGCCCGAGCACGCGACCACGCGCTTGACCTTCTTCGGGTCGGCCTTGGCGTCCGGGATCAGGTGCTGGAACTCGCCGTCGGCCAGTTCCTCCAGCGTCGACACCGCCAGCTTGTGGCGCAGCAGCGACTTGGGCGTCATCACCACCAGCGGCTTGCGCGTGGACATGCGCATCTGCCGGCGGATCATGTGGAAGGCCTGCGCCGGGGTGGTGGGCACGCAGACCAGCATGTTCTCCAGCGCGCACAGCTGCAGGAAGCGCTCCAGGCGCGCGGAGCTGTGCTCCGGGCCCTGGCCTTCGTAGCCATGCGGCAGGAACAGCGACAGGCCCGAGATGCGGCCCCACTTGGCTTCGCCGGCGGCGATGAACTGGTCGATGACCACCTGCGCGCCGTTGGCGAAGTCGCCGAACTGCGCTTCCCAGATGCACAGCGCGTTGGGATCGGTGGTGGAGTAGCCGTACTCGAAGCCCATCACCGCCTCCTCGCTGAGCAGCGAGTCGATCACGGTGGCGTCTTCCGGGTTCTCCACCAGCTGCCGCAGCGGCAGGTAGTAGCTGTCGGTCTTCTGGTCGTGCAGGATCGCGTGGCGGTGGAAGAACGTGCCGCGGCCCGCGTCCTGGCCGACCAGGCGCAGCTTGTGGCCTTCGCCCAGCAGGGTGGCGTAGGCCAGGTTCTCGGCGAAGCCCCAGTCGCCCGGCAGTTCGCCGGCGGCCATCTTCACGCGGTCCTCGTAGATCTTGGCCACGCGCGGGTGCAGCTCGACGCCGCCCGGGATGGTGGTGATGATCTTGGCCAGCTGATCCAGGGTCTTGCGCTTGACCGTGGTGTCGACCTTGTCCGACAGCTTGCCCGACAGGTACTTGGACCAGTCGATGGCGAATTCGTCGGGCTTGCGGGTCGCCAGCTCGGTGGTGTATTCGCCCGAGTCGAGCTTGTTGCGGTAGCCGTCGACCAGCGCCTGTGCCTCGCCGGCCTGCAGCACGCCTTCGCTTTCCAGCTGGGCGGCGTACAGCTCGCGGGTGGTCTTGTGCTTGCGGATGGTCTGGTACATCACCGGCTGGGTCGCCGCCGGCTCGTCGGCCTCGTTGTGGCCCCAACGGCGGTAGCAGACCAGGTCGATGACCACGTCCTTGTTGAACTGCTGGCGGAAGTCGTAGGCCAGGTTGGCCACGAACGCCACCGCGTCCGGATCGTCGCCGTTCACATGGAACACCGGCGCGCCGATCATCTTGGCCACGTCGGTGCAGTACAGCGTGGAACGGGCGTCGTCGCGGGCGCTGGTGGTGAAGCCGATCTGGTTGTTGACCACGATGTGCACGGTGCCGCCGACCGCGAAGCCGCGCGCCTGCGACATCTGGAACAGCTCCATGACCACGCCCTGGCCGGCGAACGCGGCGTCGCCGTGGATGATCACCGGCAGCACCGACTTGCGCGCGGCGTCGCCGTAACGCTCCTGGCGCGACCGCACGCTGCCGACCACGACCGGGTCGACGATTTCCAGATGCGAGGGGTTGAACGCCAGCGCCAGGTGCACCGACTTGCCGTCGGCCACCGCCACGTCGGCGGAGAAGCCCATGTGGTACTTGACGTCGCCGGTGTGGGCGCGGTCGTCGTGGGCGTGCTCGAACTTGCCTTCGAACTCGTCGAACAGCTTGCGCGGGTTCTTGCCCAGGGTGTTGACCAGCACGTTGAGGCGACCGCGGTGGGCCATGCCGACCACGATGTCCTTGACCGTGTCGCTGCCGGCGCGCTGCACCAGCACGTCCATCATCGGGATCAGCGAGTCGCCGCCTTCCAGCGAGAAGCGCTTCTGGCCGACGTACTTGGTGTGCAGGTAGCGCTCCAGGCCCTCGGCGGCGGTGATCCGCTCCAGGGTGCGGCGGCGGCTGGCGGTGTCGCCGGCGATGTTGCCGCCCGCGTTCTCCAGGCGCTGGTAGATCCACTGGCGCTGTTCGAACTCGGAGATGTGCATGAACTCGCTGCCGATCGACCCGGTGTAGGTCGCCTTCAGCCGCGCCAGCAGGTCGCGCAGTTTCATCCGCGGCTGGCCGCCGAGGCCGCCGGTGCTGAACTCGCTGCCCAGATCGCTTTCCGACAGGCTGTGGAACGGCAGGCCCAGGTCCGGCGGGTTCACCGGCGGGGTCAGGCCCAGCGGATCCAGGCGCGCGCCGAGGTGGCCGCGCGAACGGTAGGCGGTGATCAGGCGGCCGACATGGCGCTCGCGCTCGTCGCCGCTCGGGCCGGTGCCGCTGTTGGCGGCCTGGCGCGCGGCGCTGGCGATGTGGGCGATGACCGCCGAGTGGGGGACGTCACCGGCATCGCGGCCCTGGAAGCCGTCGAAGTAGGTTTTCCACTTGGGATCGATGCTGTCGGGAGAGACCAGATACTGTTCGTACAGGTCTTCGATATAGGCGGCATTGCCGCCGGCGAGTTGCGATGACTGCGCAAACTGCTTGAGTAGATTGTCCACGATGGTGGGGTGCGGTCGCTTTGTTTGGGGTGGCTTGCGGCAGGAACCGGCGGACGCGAGGGCCGCGCGGGCGTAATCAAGCGCAAAAATTATACCCCCATGAACCAGCCGGGGTGTGCATTCGGCGTGGTCAAGGCCGATCCCGGTTCATCCGTGGCAGTTGCGGCGGCGCGGCCGCGGCTTCCTCACCAGCCCAGTGCGCGCAGTTCGCTGCAGGGCCGGGCGCGCTCCCAGACCCGGTCGAAGGTGGCGCGCAACTGGCGTGCGCGGCCACCACCGAGCAGGTCGGTCTCGCCGTCGTAACGGTGACCGAGTCCACGGAAGTAGTAGCCGCCGCTGTCGTCGACCAGATAGGCGGTGGCGTCGCTGCGGTCCACCGGATCGCTGACTTCGCGGAACTGGAACACGCTGGGCAAGCGCTGTGCCAGGGCCAGCAAGGGGGCGCCGACGCGCTGCGGCGCGGCCGCGTCGTGCAGCAGCACGCGCACCTGCTTGGCATGCGCGGCGACCGCGAAGCGCCGCAGTTGCTCCACCACGCGGGGATCGTCGAGCAGGCCCGGATCCAGGGCGCGGCTGTGGATCAGCACCTGGCGGCGGGCCTGCGCCAGCACCGCGATGCTGGCGGCGATCGCCATCGCCGCGTCCTCCACCGCCACCGCGCCGTCGAAGCGGCGGCGCAGCGGCACGGCCTCCGCGGAGGCGGCCACGCCGCCCGGCGGCGGCAGGAAGCCGTGGCGGGCGCAGAACGCCAGTGCCGCGGCCGGCACCTGCAGTTCCAACTGCGGCCAGTGCCGGCGCTGCGCTGTCTCGATCAGGCCGCGCAGCAGCGCGCCGCCGACGCCGCGCCCGCGCCAGTCCGGCAGCACCGCCAGCGCGGCGATCCGCCGGTCCGCGCCGAGCCGGGCCGCGCCCACTGCCTGGCCGTCGTCGCTGCGCGCGACCAGATGGTCGCCCAGCGCGTCCAGCGCGGCGGCGGCGTCGGTCAGGTCCACGGCGGTGCCGGCCGCGGCACGCAGCGCGCGCAGTTCGGCGCCGTCGCGGACGGGGTCGAGCGCAGCGATGCGGAAACCGGGGCCGGGCATGGTCGGATCAGGCCGCGTCGGCGTCCTCGTCGGTGGCGTCCTCGGCCTCCAGCGGCTGGTAGAAGCCGCCTTCGATCAGCTCCAGCAGGGTCTGCCTGCCGGCCGCCGACAGCGCGGCGTAGTCGGTGCCGTCGATGTGCTCGGCCGCGGCCAGGCGCTTGGCGTCCTTGACCGGCAGCGCGAACTCCTGGCCGCTGCAGAACAGCATGGCGCCGCGGCTGGCACGCCGCCACGCCGGCCGCGCCCACGGGTGCCGCTGCAGGACCAGGCCCTGTTCCAGCGCGGCGGCGATCTCTTCCGCCGGCGGCAGGCCGGCCGGCGGCAGGATGTCGCCGGCGGCACGGTAGGTGGTGATGAAGCGGCCGAACCAGGCGCCCAGCTTGTCCGGGTCGTTCATGCGCAGGGCGTTCAGCGCCTCGACCACGCGGCCCATCGCCGCCGCGTCGATCTCGTACGGATCGGCCGGCGCCTGCAGGTCTTCGTCGTGGTAGCGCAATGCCTCGTCGGCGCCTTCGATCAGGGTGTCCAGATAGTCGGCGATCAGCTCGGCCGAGGACGGTGCGCGCATGCCCACCGAGAAGGTCAGGCAGGCGTCCTCGGCGACGCCGTGGTGCGGCACCAGCGGCGGCAGGTAAAGCATGTCGCCCGGCCCCAGCACCCAGTCGTGGGTCGGGTCGAACTGGCGCAGCAGTTTCAGCTCCACGTCGTCGCGGAAGTCGGTCGGCGGCGCCGGGCGGCCCAGTGCGACGCTGGCGTCGATCTGCCAGCGGCGATGGCCGTGGGCCTGCAGCAGGAACACGTCGTAGTGGTCCACGTGCGCGCCGACCGAGCCGCCGCGCGCGGCGAAGCTGACCATCACGTCGTCCACCCGCCAGCGCGGCAGGAAGCGGAACTGCTCGAGCAGGGCGCGGATGTCCGGGTCCCACTTGTCCACGTCCTGCACCAGCAGGGTCCAGTCGTGGTCGCGCATGCCCGGGAATTCGTGCTCCTGGAACGGGCCGCTGCGCACGCGCCAGCGGTCGTTGGCGCGGTCGTGCTCGATCAGCCGCGACAGCGCCGCTTCCTCGCAGGCCAGGCCGGCCAGGTCGCCCGGCTCGATCGGCGAAACGAAGCCGGGGAAGGCGTTGCGGATCAGCAGCGGGCGCTTGTGCCAGTAGTCGCGCAGGAAGGTCGCCGCGGGCATGCCCAGCGGTTGCCCGGGGCGGGCGTGGAGTTCGAAGGCGGGAGCGGCGGTCTTGCGGGCAGCCATGTGCGGTGGGTCCTTGCGACGCGGAAGGTAAAGGGCAGGCGCGCAGCGGCGCCGGCCGACCCCGCCATTGTCCGCCGGTTTGGCGCGTGGGGCCATCGCGCTGGTCTTCGTGTGCGCCGCCGTGCGCGGATGGGCGGCCGTGCGGAGGCCCTGGCGGTGTGTCGCGACCGCGCATCGTGGGTGACCCCGTGCGCGCAGGCCAGGGGCGGCGCCAGGCGCATCCGGACTGGGCGATGACGGCGACGCCCCGGGTAGGTCAGGGCAGTGGGGGCGCAGCGCCGCTCGCGCTATTGGACGAGGATGCGGTTGTCGCGGCCGCTGTCGTCGACCTGGGCGCTGCCGCTGCGCTGGACGATGGCATTGCCGTTGCCCTGCAGGGCGATGGTGTCGATCTCGCTGGCCTGCAACTGGTTCTGGTCGCCGGACACGTCCAGTGTCGCGATGCGCGCCATCTGCAGCCGGCCATGGCGGCCGAACAAGGCGACCTGCCCGGCATCGCCGCGCATCGCGATCTGGGCGTTGTCGCCGAGCACGCGCAGGGTGTCGGCCCGCTCGATCTGCAGGTTGCCGTTGCGGCCGAAAAGACTGACGGTGGCGCAATGCCCGTGCAGCACCAGGGTGGCGTCGCGGCCGACGATGTTCAGGTCGCGACCGTCGCAATCGATGTCGCCGCTGGCCGAGGCGGCCATGCGGATCGGCGTCTCGGCGTCGCGCTCGTCGCCATCGGCGATGTCGCCGGCCGACGGCGCCGCCGCGATCGGCGGCGCGGCCTGCATGACCACGGTGCGCGGGGCGGCAGTGTGTGCGCCATCGCCGGCGGGCGGGCGTGGCGCCTGCGCGCAGCCGGCCAGGACCAGCAGCGGCAACACAAACAACGGGGTGGGTCTCATCGCGGGGCTCTGCTGTGAGCCATCAGCATGCCCCCGGCCGATTAACCCAGCATGGACGGGACTAGGGCGTGCCATCGATCCCCGAGCATGCCGCGCCGTGGCCCTTCGGGTTGGGCCTGGCAGGCGCGCTGCCGGCGCCGCGCGGCTTGACCTGGCAGGCCAGTCAGGCGCTGCGCCACGCAACGCCGGCAGCGCGCCTGCCAGGCCCAACGCGGCATACTCGGGAATGGGTGACGCGCCCTAGACGCCGCGCGCCAGCCGCTCGGCGAGGCCGACGTAACCGCCCGGGGTCAGGTCGCGCAGGCGCTGCTTGGCGTCCTCGGGCAGGTCCAGGGTCTCGACGAAGGTGCGCATCGAGTCGGCGGTGATGCCCTGGCCGCGGGTCAGCGCCTTGAGCTGCTCGTAGGGGTTGGGCAGGCCGTGGCGGCGCATCACCGTCTGCACGGCTTCGGCCAGCACTTCCCAGGCCGCGTCCAGGTCGGCGTCCAGGCGTTCGGGGTTCACGGTCAGCTTGCCCAGGCCCTTGGCCAGCGAGTCCAGCGCCACCTGGGTGTGGCCGAAGGCGGTGCCGAGCGCGCGCAGCACGGTGGAGTCGGTGAGGTCGCGCTGCCAGCGGCTGATCGGCAGCTTGGCCGAGAAGTGCTCGAACAGGGCGTTGGCGATGCCGAAGTTGCCTTCGGCGTTCTCGAAGTCGATCGGGTTGACCTTGTGCGGCATGGTCGAGGAGCCGACTTCGCCTTCCTTGAGCTTCTGCTTGAAGTAGCCCAGCGAGATGTAGCCCCAGATGTCGCGCGCCAGGTCGATCAGCACGGTGTTGGCGCGGCGGGTGGCGTCGCCCAGTTCGGCGACGTTGTCGTGCGGCTCGATCTGGGTGGTGTAGGGGTTGAACACCAGGCCCAGGCTTTCCACGAAACGCTGCGCGAAGCCCGGCCAGTCGACGTCGGGGTAGCTGGCGACGTGGGCGTTGTAGTTGCCGACCGCGCCGTTGATCTTGCCGGTCAGCTCGACCGCGGCGATCTGCCGGCGCTGGCGCTCGAGGCGGGCGACCACGTTGGCGATCTCCTTGCCCAGGGTGGTCGGCGAGGCGGTCTGGCCGTGGGTGCGCGACAGCATCGGCTGCGCGGCCTGCGCATGGGCCAGGGCGCGCAGCGTCGCGATCACCGCGTCCAGGGTCGGCAGCAGCACCTCGCGCCGGGCCTGCTCCAGCATCAGCCCGTAGCTGAGGTTGTTGATGTCCTCGCTGGTGCAGGCGAAATGCACGAACTCCAGGGCCGGGCCGAGTTCGGCGTCGTCCTTGAGTTGCTCCTTGATGAAGTACTCCACCGCCTTGACGTCGTGGTTGGTGGTGCGCTCGATCTGCTTGACCCGCGCCGCGTGCTCCACGCCGAAGCCCTCGGCCAGCGCGCGCAGGCGCTGCGCCGCCGCCGGCGAGAACGCGGCCAGCTCGCCGATGCCCGGCTCGGCGCCCAGCGCCAGCAGCCATTCGATCTCCACCTTCACCCGCGCCCTGATCAGGCCGTATTCGGAGAAGATCGGCCGCAGGGCGTCGACCTTGCCGGCATAGCGGCCATCGAGCGGGGACAGGGCGAGCAGGGCGGAATCGGACATGGCGGGGCGTGGGGTGGTGTCGGCGGGGGCGCCATTCTACGTCGGCGCGGCCTCGGCCGGCGCCAGGCGTACCGTCACCGCCTGGATGCGGTGACCGGCCATGCGCTTGACCGTGAACAGGTGGCCGTCGATCTCCAACTGCTCGCCTTCCTCGGGCAGGCGCTGCAACTGGTGCACGATCAGCCCGCCGACCGAGTTGAGGTGCTCCGGCGCGCGCAGGTCGCGGCCGAGCAGGCGTTCGAGGCGGAAGATCGAGGTCGAGCCGGCCACCAGCACGCTGCCGTCGGCGCCGCGGGTCGGCGCGTCCTTGACCACGTGCGGGTGCTCGTCCTCGATGTCGCCGACCACCACTTCCAGCAGGTCTTCCAGGGTGAAGTAGCCGAGGATGCGGCCGTGCTCGTCCACGCACAGCGCCATGTGCGTGGTGCCGGTGCGGAAGCGCTCCAGCACCAGCGGCACCGGCGTTTCCAGTGCGATCAGGTTCGCCGGGCGCAGCAGCGGACGCAGGTCGTCGCTGCTGCGCCCGCGGGCGATCTCCACCAGCAGGTCCTTCATGTGCAGGATGCCCAGCACCTGCTCGCCGTCGCGGTCGAACCACGGATAGCGGCTGTAGCGGCTGTCGGCGAACTCGGCCATCACCGCGTCCAGCGCCATGCCTTCGCGGAACACGCGCAGATGGTCGCGCGCGCGCATCAGATCGCCGGCCACCAGTTCCGGCAGCTCCAAGGCATGGCTCATCAGGGTCAGTTCGTGATCCGGCGCGCCGCCGGCGGGCTGCTGGCGGCCGACGATCAGCTTCAGTTCCTCGCGCGAATAGCGGTGCGAGGTGTGCTCGACATCGCCCCAGCCCGCGGCCTTCAGCAGCCCGTTGGCGCTGGTGTTGAGCAGCCAGATCGCCGGATACATCGCCCAGTAGAACAGGTACAGCGGTGCGGCGGTCCACAGCGACATGCGCTCCGGGCGGCGGATCGCCATCGACTTGGGGGCCAGTTCGCCCAGCACGATGTGCAGGAACGAGATGACGCTGAAGGCGATGATGAAGGCGCTCAGGCGCGCCGCCTCTTCGCTCAGCCCCAGCAGGTCGAACAGCGGCTGCAGCAGATGCGCGAAGGCCGGCTCGCCGACCCAGCCCAGGCCCAGCGAGGACAGGGTGATGCCGAGTTGGCAGGCCGACAGGTAGGCGTCGAGGTGGCCGTGCACGTTGAGCAGCAGGCGGCCGCGCCAGCCGTGGTGCTCGGCCAGGCCCACGGCCTGCGTGTGGCGCAACTTGACCAAGGCGAACTCGGCGGCGACGAAGAAGCCGTTGAGCAGCACCAGCAGCATCGCCAGCGCCAGCAGCAGGAGGTTGCCGATCATGTGCGTTCCCCGGCGCGCGCGGCTGGCGCGTCATGGCGCCGGGCGGGAGGGGGGGGGACGGCGGGGTGCGTGGTCCGGCGCAGCGTGCGCCGGCATCTACAGTCTGAATCGTCGCCCATGGCGGCGTGAGAGTTCCATCGGTGATACGTCGCCGCAGTCTAGCCGATGCACTGCGTCGCCGCCGCAGACGCGCGCCATCTCGCGCAGTCCGTCACAGGCAAAGCGTCGCCAACGAATACCGTGGAAGGACGCGCAACCGCTGTTGCGAATCCCCAATCCCGACTCCCCGGCCTTTCAGCAGCCGAATGGCTGATCATCCCAGCCCTCCAACCATCACGCCGCGACGATCTTTTCGTTTGCTAGACTTTCTGTAACCGTTTTCAACCTCGATATTTCCCCATGAAATCTTCCTTGCGTCTGGCGGCGCTGGCCGCCGCTGTGTCCGTTTTTCTCACCGCCTGCGGTGGCAAGCCTGCGGCGACACCGGCCGGTTCCGATGCCAGTGCCGATGCCAACCATGCATCCGCCGATGCCGGCGCCAGCGACGCGGACCAGGCGCTGACCGGCAAACTCAACGCCTACATCGAATGCTTCAACAAGGTCGATGGGCGCATCCACGAAGGCGCGCAGCAGTACGTGCGCTGGATGGCCGACCCCAAGGCCGGCCCCACCGGCAAGGAAACCAGCGTGTACGGGCCCGCCCCGATCGACGAGTACGCGATGAAGCTGTGCGATGCGCCGATGACCCAGGCGATCGCGGCCAAGCCGTCGCTGCCGGCGCTGGATGCCGCGGCGAAGCGCTATCTGGCCGCCTTGAAGACGCTGCAGCCGCTGGCCAACCAGGCGCGCGACTACTACGACCGCGAGGACTACCAGGACGACCAGTTCGCCAAGGGCAAGCAACTGCATGCGCCGCTGATGGCCGCGCTGTCCGAATTCCACGAGGCCAGCGAGGCCTTCAGCCACGAACTGGAGGCGCAGAACGACGCCGCACAGCGCGAACAGCTGAAGGCGATGGAAAAGGCCGAGGGCCGCACCCGCGACTTCTATCGGTTGTCGATGATGCTCGAGGCCAAGGACATCGTCGGCCTGATGCAGGACGACGACTTCGACACCGCCAAGGCCACGGCATTGGTGGCCGGCTTCAACAGCCTGTCCGACGAGGCGCACGCCAAGGTCGCCAACCAGGAGCCGGGCAAGTCCGACTGGAGCGATTTCGAGACCGCGGCGGAGAACTTCCGCAAGGAATCCAAGGCGCGCATCAAGCGGGTGGCGGAGAAGATTCCGTACAGCGCATTCGAGCAGCGCTCGATGGACAATCCGATCGTCGCGCCGGAGGGTTCGCCGGCACGCTTGCTCAAGAGCTACAACGACCTGGTGTTCCAGAGCAATCGCCAGCAGTAAGCGTCCTGGCCGGCGGCGCAATGCCGCCGGTCTGCCGCGGCTGTCGCCACGGCAGCACGCGTGCTGCCGCGTCTTGTCGGCGCTACGGCCGGTCATTGCGTACCGTCGACGGTCACCGCGTTGGCTGCCTGCATCCGCCGATCACCGCGCGCGCCTGGCACGCCTCCAGACATTCCTAACATCCGCCGGCGCACACTGCTGACGCCGGGCGCTGCGCCGCGGATAATGCGTGCGCCAGCCGCAATCCCGCCAGCCTGCCTCCCCGGACGTCCGACGAGGGCGCCGATGGATTCCCTTTTGCAGATGCGGAGATTGCGCGATGAGTGACACATTCAGGGTCGAACACGACAGCATGGGCGAACTGCAGGTGCCCGCCGATGCCTTGTGGGGGGCACAGACCCAGCGTGCGGTACAGAACTTTCCGGTGTCCGGGCAGCCGATGCCGCGCGGCTTCATCCGCGCGCTGGGGCTGATCAAGGCCGCCGCGGCCGGCGTCAACGCCGACCTGGACCTGCTGCCGAAGGCGGTCGCGAAGGCGATCCAGGCCGCGGCGCTGGAGGTGGCCGACGGCCGCCACGACGCGCACTTCCCGATCGACATCTACCAGACCGGGTCCGGCACCTCGTCGAACATGAACGCCAACGAGGTCATTGCCACGCTGGCCAACCGCGCCGCCAAGGGCGAGGGCAAGAACGGCAGCAAGACACGGCCGGCGGTGCATCCCAACGACCACGTCAACCTCGGCCAGAGTTCCAACGACGTGGTCCCCACCGCGATCCGCGTCGCTGCGTTGCTCGCTGCGCGCGAGCATCTGCTGCCGTCGCTCAAGCACCTGCGCAAGACGATCGACAAGCGCGCCAAGCAGTTGCAGGGTGTGGTCAAGACCGGGCGCACCCACCTGATGGACGCGATGCCGCTGACCTTCGGCCAGGAGTTCGGTGCCTGGTCGGCGCAGCTGGTGTCGGCGCAGGCGCGCATCGACGACAGCCTCAAGCGCCTGCGCCGGCTGCCGCTGGGCGGCACCGCGATCGGCACCGGCATCAACGCCGACCCGCGCTTCGGCGGCAAGGTTGCCAAGGCGCTGTCGGCGCTGACCGACCATACCTTCGAGAGCGCCGAGAACAAGTTCGAGGGCCTGGCCGCGCAGGACGATGCGGTGGAACTGTCCGGCCAGCTCAACGCGCTGGCGGTGGCGCTGATCAAGATCGCCAACGACCTGCGCTGGATGAACGCCGGGCCGCTGGCCGGCCTCGGCGAGATCGAGTTGCCGGCGCTGCAGCCGGGCAGCTCGATCATGCCGGGCAAGGTCAATCCGGTGATTCCCGAAGCCACGGTGATGGCCTGCGCGCAGGTCATCGGCCACCACACCGCGATCACCGTGGCCGGGCAGACCGGCAACTTCCAGTTGAACGTGACCCTGCCGCTGATCGCGGCGAACCTGCTGGACTCGATCCAGTTGCTGGGCAACGTGTCGGTGCTGCTGGCCGATTCGGCGATCGCCGGCCTCAAGGTGCGCGAGGAGCGGGTGCGCGAGGCGCTCGACCGCAATCCGATCCTGGTGACCGCGCTGAATCCGATCATCGGCTACGAGAAGGCCGCGGCGATCGCCAAGCGCGCCTACAAGGAGAACCGGCCGGTGCTGGAGGTGGCCAAGGAGGACAGCGGCCTCGGCGAGGACGAACTGCGCCGGCTGCTGGACCCTGCCGCACTGACCGAGGGCGGCATCCATGCCGGCGCGGGCGGCGGTGGTTGAGCGGTGACGGAGCGCACGCCGGCGGTTGAGCCTGACAGCCGTCGGGACTGAAGTCCCTCCCACATCGCGCCCAGACACCTCATCGCAAGCTGCGTAGGAGCAGCTTCAGCCGCGACGGGCCTTCCCGGTAAAGCCTATCGCGGCTGAAGCCACTCCTAAAAGAAGGGACCAACTCTTACTGAGGGCTCTCATGCCGGCGCACGCGCGCCGGCACGTCTCAGCGGCGTTCGGCCTGCAAGTTGCCGAAACTGTCGCGATACGGCTGCAACGAGGGAATGTCGCGCAGCACGGCCGCCTGCGCTTCGGTGATCTCCGGGGTCGGCGCGAAGCCCACCGAGCGCATGTTCGGGTCCGGCGCCGCGGTCTCCAGGGTGCGCTGGCGCTGCATCTGCAGGTGCATGAACAACTGCTGCAGTTCGGTGCGCTGCGCGGCGGGCAGCGGCAGTTCGATATCGTCGATGCGCAGGCTGCCGTCGGGCCCAATGGTGGCATTGGCGGCCGGGGCGCGGCGCAGCATCACGTTCATGCTGTCCACCGCCACCCGCGGCTTGCTGCGCTCGGCGCGCGAGGAGGTGGTCTCGCCGCCGCGTCCGCCGCAGGCGGCGAGCAGCAGGCATAACGACAGCAGCGAGAACCAGGCGAACAGCGTCTTCTTCATGGAGGCGATGCAGTGGGGGAGTGCGGGCATTCTAGAACGTGCGGCGGCTGCGGTCGTGGCGAGGCGCGCTGGCCGCGCATCAGCGGCGTGAGGTCGAAGCGGACTGCATGGCGCGCGCGAGCACGCTGAACATCCGTTCGTCGGTGGATTGCGCGACGTTGAAACGCAGGAAATCGCCTGCGCTCAACGACTGGCTGAAGGCATTGCCCGGCGCCAGCACCACGCCTTCCTGCAGGCAGGCGTGCGCGATCGCTGCGGCCTCCATGCCCGCGGGCAGCCTGCACCAAAGGAACAGGCCGGCCCGTGGAATCAGCCAGGGTCGGACGCCGAGGCCCTGGAGCCGCTCTACCGTCCTGGCCATCTGCTCCGCCAGGCGCCGCCGCAAGGTCTCCAGATGCCGGCGGTAGCCGCTGTCGGTCAGGGCGATCCGCACGGCCTCGGCCGCCAGCCGGCCGCCGCCGAAGCTGGTGGCGATCTTCAGGTCGGCGAGGCTTTCGATCCAGTCGCCACGTGCGGCGATGTAGCCGCAACGCAGCGACGCCGACACCGTCTTGGAAAAGCTGCCGATCTGGATGACCCGCGCCAGGCCGTCGAAGGCCGCCAGCCGCGGGGCGGGGCTGGTCTCGAAGTCGGCGAAGATGTCGTCCTCGACGATCACCAGGTCCGAGCCCTCGGCCAGGAGCAGCAGCCGGTGCGCCGTCGCCGCGGACAGGGTCGCGCCGGTGGGGTTGTGGATCCCCGAATTGGTGATGTACAGCCGCGGCGCATGCGCCCGCAGCGCCGCTTCGAAGTGTGCCACGTCCGGTCCGTTCGGCGTATAGGGCACGCCCACGACCTGCACGCGATGCGCCTTGAGCAAGGCATGGAAATTGAAGTAGCACGGGTCGTCGACCAGCACCGTGTCGCCGGGCGAGAGCAGGAAACGGCCGATCAGGTCGATCGCATGCGTGCCCGATTCGGCGAGCAGGATATGTTCGGGCGGCGCCTGCACGCCATTGCCCGCCAGCCGTCGCGACAGGAACTGGCGCAAGCCGGGGTGGCCCAGGGGCGTGGCGTACTCGGTCAGTTCCTGCGTGTCGGCGCGCGCCAACGTGCGCAGTGCGCGGCGCATGCCCGCGCCGTACAGCCATTCGGGTGGCAGCCAGCCGCAGCCGGGCTTGAGCACGCGCGCATCCGCTTCCAGCGACTGCCGCGATACCCACAGCGGATCGATCTGCCGGTCGAGCTTCGGGCCGAGTTGCGCCAGCGCCAGTGGGGCCACCGACCCGGCCACATAGAAGCCCGACCCTGGGCGCGCCGCGATCGCGCCCTCGGCCGCCAGCCGCTCGTAGGCTTCCACCACCGTCGACACCGACACCCGCAGCGCGCGCGCCTGCGCGCGCACGGAGGGCAGGCGCGCTCCCGGCAGGCTGGTGCGGTTGGCGATGCGTGCGCGGATGTCGGCCATCACCGCGTCGATGCGCGTGCCGGGTGCTGCGGGTCTGTCCACTGTCGTCAGCTGTACTGGGTCTTGAGCCATAACAGTACTGCGAAACCGTATTGGATCGTATCTGGCCGTGTCGGTCCCACGAGGCGTCTACTGCAACGGCGATGCAGAAGGAGACGCGCATGGAAAAAACCACCGGTGGCTGGATCAATGGATGTATCGGCGTGATGATTTTTGCGGGGTCGTTGCCCGCAACGCGCGTCGCGGTCGCCGATTTCTCCCCCGTGTTCCTGACCTGCGCCCGCGCCAGCATTGCCGCCGCGCTGGGGCTGGCGCTCCTGCTCGGGTTTCGGCAACCGCGTCCGCGCCGCGCCGAGCTCCCTGCCTTGGCGATGACGGCGCTGGGGGTCGTGGCCGGATTTCCCCTGCTGACCGCACTGGCGCTGCAGCACGTCACCTCGGCGCATTCCATCGTGTTCGTGGGCCTGCTGCCGTTGTGCACCGCCGTCTTCGCCGTGTTGCGCGCCGGCGAACGCCCGCGTCCACCGTTCTGGGTGTTCTCGCTGGCCGGTGCCTGCAGCGTGGTCGGCTATGCGGCGATCGGCGGGATCGACGCCTCGTGGCAGGGCGATCTGCTGATGCTGGCCGCGGTGGTGCTGTGTGGGCTGGGCTATGCGGAAGGCGCGCGCCTGTCGCGCACGCTGGGCGGATGGCAGGTCATCTGTTGGGCGCTGGTGCTGTCGCTGCCGCTGATGGTGTCCCTGGCCTTGCTGACGCAGCCTGCGTCGTTCGGCACCGTGCGCATGCCGGCATGGCTTGGCCTGGGCTATGTCTCGCTGTTCAGCATGTTGATCGGCTTCGTGTTCTGGTACCGCGGCCTGGCGCAAGGCGGGATCGCGGCGGTCGGGCAACTGCAGTTGTTCCAGCCCTTCATCGGCTTGGGCCTGGCCGCGCTGCTGCTGCACGAAACCGTGAGCTGGACGATGCTGGCGGTGACCCTGGTCGCGATGGTCTGCGTGGCCGGCGCGAAACACTACGCCCGCTGAGACCGCGACCCGCCCGGCAGGCGTTTGCACGACTGCCGGGTGGGTCGCGGACTCAGCGAGCGCTCGTGGACGATGGTCGCGGCAGCGTGGCTGCCGCCGATTACGCGGCCGAGTGCTTGCAGTCGCTGACGTCGCTGTCGTCGAGGGTGGAGTAGGGACGGAACGCCGGCACCTTCTGCATCAGTGCATCCTGCGCGGCGCGCAGCGCGGCGACCTGGTCGCAGATCTTCAGCGCGGCCTGCTTGATCTTGTCGGCCTGCGCCTCGACCCGCTCGCCGATATGGTCGGTGTCGCCGCTGAGCACGCCGCTGATGGCATCGCCGGCCGCTTTCACGCCCAGCGCCGCACCGGCCTTGCCGACCTCCACGCCTTGCTTGCCCACCGCTTCGATCTGGCTGCGGTAGGCCAGCAGCAGGCGCTGCTGCTCGGCGTCCAGGGCGACCGGCTTGCCGTCGATCAGCAGCTTGCCGTCGCGGGTGATGGTGGCCGGCGGCTGGCCATCGGCCTTCAGGGTGAGGTCGCCGTTGAGGAAGGTCAGGCTTTGCGCGCCACCGTGGTCGACGACGACGCGGTCGTTCGACGAGGCCGAGCGCTGGCAGGCGCTGAGCGAGAACAGCACGGCCAGGGCGACGCCGGCCAGGGACAGGGAACGGTACTGCATGGGCGCGTCCTCGTGTGGATGTGGAAGGAGAATCGGGCGGCAGGATCAGCGCGGCTTGGGCAGGTTGACGCTGCCACGCACGCCGCGGTGGGTGACGTCGCCGCTGCCGACCTTCTGCACGCTCAGGTTGCCGCCGACGGTGCCGACATCCAGGTCGCCGGAGCCGACCGTCTGCACTGCGACATTGCCGGTGACGTCGCGCAGTTGCACGTCGCCGGAGCCGACGCTGTCGACCTGCACGCTGCCGCGCACGCCGTGCACGGTCAGGTCGCCGGAGCCGACGGTGCCGACCTTGACGTCGCCGCCGACCTGGTCGGCCTTTACGTCGCCCGAGCCCAGCGTCGGCAGGGCCACGCTGCCGACATTGCGCAGTTCGATGTCGCCGGAGCCGACCGTGGCGCTGACCGCGCCGCGAATGTTCTGCGCGTGCAGGTCGCCGGAGCCGACCTTGGCGTCGAGCGAGGCCACGCCGCTGATCTCGGCGTCGCCGGAGCCCAGTTGCAGCTGCACCGGCAGGTTGGCCGGGATGCTGCCGGCCACGTTGAGGTAGGCGTAGCGGTTGCCGACGCTGATGCCGTGGATCTTGCCCTCGTGCTTCAGCGTCACCACCAGGGTGTCGCCGTCGTGGCGCTGGCGCAGGGTCAGCTCCTTGAGCATGTCCGCGTCGGAGGCGCAGGCGCGGCCGCGCAGGGTGGAGTCGCCGCTGGCGCCGCTGAGCTTGAGGTCGTTCTGCTGCACGTCCAGCAGCACCGACTTGACGCCGGTCAGATCCAGCTTCAGTTCGCGCGGTTCGGAATACTTGCAGTCGTCGGCCATGGCGACGGCCGGCAGCGACAGCAGGGCACACAGGGCGAGGGTCTTGCGCATCGGAAAACTCCTTGCGGAAAAGGGAAGAGAGACGGAGGTGCGATCAGGCTTCGTCGCGCCAGCGGCGCACGTAGATCGCGGCGACGATGAAGGCCACGCCGACCGCGGCGCCGATCCAGATGTCGGGGTCGCGGAACAGCACCCAGCTGTCGCCGAGATGGATCGCATTGACCAGATCCTGCGGACCGCTGATGTGGGTCTCGGCCACCTGCTCGTTCAGCACCGGACCCCAGCTGCCGGGCAGCACGCTGAGCAGGCCGCGGTAGACCACGGTGTACCAGATCAGGTTGTGGTTGACATCGAGCATCGGCAGGATGCCCATCATGCTGGCCATCACGCAGCCCAGGATCGGGATCAGCACCGCCCACAGGAACGGCTTGCTGCGCGCCCAGGCCGAGCACAGCATCAGCCAGCCGATCGCCGGCAGCGACCACATCACCTGCACCGGCAGTGCGGCCAGGACCATGCCGATGATGCGCAGCGGGTGCGATTCGGTGAAGACCGCGGTGCTCTGCGGGATACCGTTGACCGACAGGGTCAGGGCGGTGACCACCCACAGTGCCAGGCCGATCAGCAGGCCGATGCCGATCGCCAGCAGCGGCGCCAGCAACAGCGCCCAGGCGGCCTTGGATAGCACGGTGCCGGTGTCCGACAGCGGCAGCGACTTCCAGAACAGCACGCTGCGGTCGCGGCGGTCGTCGTACAGCGCGCCCAGCGCGTAGAAGAACACCACGAAGCCGACCACGATGCAGGCCAGGATCACCCCGGCGAGCATGGTGCCGTCGCCGACCGCGCCGATGATCTGGTGGGCGTTGTTGGCCTGGCCTTCCCATTGCACATCGTTCAGACGCACGCCGCCGCCGTGGTTGCGGCCGGCGATGCTGCCGATGATCGACAGCACCGTGTACAGGGTGGCGACGATGCCGCCGGTGATGACCGGGGCCCACAGGAAACCGCCGCGGTGTTCCCAGAACTCGCGCTTGAGCAGCCACGTGAAGGTGGACACGGGAGAGATCGATTTGGCGGGAGCGTTCATGCGTAGGTGCCCTTCATGATGGCGACGAACAGGTCGGCCAGGCCGGGGGTGCGGGTTTCGCCGAGCGCGGCCAGCTGCGCCTGCGGCACGCCGTCATACAGGAATACCGACTTGCCGAACGGCAGGCCGCGTTCGTCGATCGGCTGCAGCGCGCGCGCCGCCTCGATGCGCTCGGCCGGCACCAGCAGTTCGGTGTAGCGGGTGGCCATATGCTCCATGTCGGCGCTGAGCACGATGCGACCGTCGCGGATGAACAGCACGTCGGTGAGGATGTGCTCGATCTCCTCCACCTGGTGGGTGGTGATGACGATGGTCTTCTGCTCGTCGAAGTAGTCTTCCAGCAGGCGCTGGTAGAACTCCTTGCGATACAGGATGTCCAGGCCCAGGGTCGGCTCGTCCAGCACCAGCAGGCGCGCGTCGATCGCCATGACCAGGGCCAGGTGCAGCTGCACGATCATGCCCTTGGACATCTCGCGCACCCGCAGCTTGGGCGAGAGCTTGGTGTTGGCCAGAAAGCGCTCGCACTTGGCGCGATCGAAGCGCGGATGCACGCCGGCGACGAAGTCGATCGCCTCGCTGACCCGCATCCAGCGCGGCAGCACCGCCACGTCGGCGATGAAGCACACCTCGTTCATCAGCGCGTCGCGCTGCTTGCGCGGGTCCATGCCCAGCACGCGCAGTTCGCCTTCCACGGCGGTCAGGCCCAGCACCGCCTTCAGCGCGGTGGTCTTGCCGGCGCCGTTGGGGCCGATCAGGCCGACGATGCGGCCCGGCGCGATGGCGAAGGACGCATCGGCCAGCGCCGGCTTGTTGTTGTAGGTCTTGCGCAACCCCTGCGCGTAGACGACGGATTCGGATGCGGCGACAGCGGCAGTCATGGCGTTTTCCCCGGTGGCAACAAGTCTTGCAGTGTCAGGCCCAGGCGCTGGATGCGTTCCAGCACCAGAGGCCACTCTTCGTTGAGGAAGCGCTCGCGCTCGCTGCCGCGCAGCTTCTGCGCCGCTTCCTCGGTCATGAACATGCCCAGCCCGCGACGCTTCTCGACCAGGGCCTCGTCGGCCAGTTCCTGGTAGGCGCGCGAGACGGTGATCGGGTTGAGCTGGTATTCGGCGGCCACCTGGCGCACCGAGGGCAGGGCGTCGCCGGGCTTGAGGATGCCGTCGAGCATCATCGCGATGACGCGCTCCTTCAGCTGGCGGTAGATCGGAGCGCCGTCGCTCCATTGGATATCGCTCATGGTCAGCTCCGTGGGCGCAGGGTGCGCGCGAAGGAGAAATAAGGCACGGACAGCGAAGCCCGCAGACGCCGCACCGCCGGGACGGTAGAAGGTGCGGCGCCGGCGGCGCTGTCGTCGTGCGGCGTGCTGGCGCCATAATCCAGCGGCCGTCCCTGGTGGCGTTGGGCGCCGATCCAGCTCGCGCAGAGCAGGGTGCCGACGATGACCAGGGCCGGAAGACTGCGCTGGAGGCGTTTGAGATTCATCGTGGGACCTGCTCTGGGTGAGTGGTGTTGTATTTAACTATAACACCGTTACACGGCATGTCAACACGCTGCAGACCCAAATTCCGACCTGGTCGTGCGTCACTCCCTTCTTCTACTCGACGGTGCCCCATGAAACTTTCCAAGCGTCTGTTTTTCCTCGCGATCCTGGCCGCTGCCGGCACCGTCGGCAGTGCCTGGGCCGGCTCTCTGCTGGACCGGGACTACCGTCCGCTGGCCGGCAAGGAGAAGGTGAACCTGAACAAGACCTACGGCGGCAAGGTGCTGCTGGTGGTCAACACCGCCAGCAAGTGCGGCTACACCCCGCAGTACGACGGCCTGGAGAAGCTGCAGCAGCAGTACGCGGCGCAGGGCTTCAGCGTGCTCGGCTTCCCGTCCAACGACTTCAAGGGCCAGGAGCCGGGATCGGAGAAGCAGATCCAGGAATTCTGCACGCTCACCTATGGGGTCAAGTTCCCGATGTTCGAGAAGGTGCACGTGATCGGCGACGAGGCGACGCCGCTGTACAAGCAACTGACCCAGGCCACCGGCGTGGCGCCGGGCTGGAATTTCCACAAGTATCTGATCGCGCGCGATGGGCGCGTGGTCGCGCAATTCCCGAGCAAGGTCACGCCGGACGATCCGGCCTTGCGCAGTGCCATCGAACGCGAACTGAAAGCGCAGCCGGCGTCGCACTGAAAGCGGGTCAACATCTCGGCCGCGCATGCGACAATGCCGGCCTCTGTCTGCGCCAGTTCGGCGCGTCCAGTTCACAGTTCACTTCCAGGGAAAGTAGCGAATGAAGATGGGAATGCGCGGCGCCGTGGCGTCGCTGGTGGTGGGGATGGCGATGGTCGCCGGTCACGCGTCCGCGCAGGCGCCGGCGGCCGGCGGCACGGCGACGACGCTGAGCACCGAGAAGCAGAAGGTCAGCTACGCGATCGGCATGGATGTGGCGCGTTCGTTCGAGCCCATCGCCCAGGACATCGACGTGGACGCGATGCAGCGCGCGATCGAGAACGCCTTCAAGCAGGGCAAGCCGCTGCTGTCCGATGAGCAGACCCAGGCCACCGACACCGCGCTGCGCACGCAGCTGGCCGCGCGCAACGGCCAGCCGGTGCCGGGCATGGCGCCGGGCACGCAGCCGCCGCCGGTGTCCAAGGAGAACGTAGGCCTGATGCTGGGCGACCGTGCGGTCGGTCCGTCGCTGGCGCGGATCCAGAACGACATCGATCTGCCGACGCTGATGGGCGCGGTGCGCACGGTATTCGCCAAGGGCCAGACCGCGATGACCCAGGAGCAGGCGATGGCCACGCTGCAGGCCTTCGGTGCGTCCAAGCAGGCCGCGGTGGCGACCAAGAACAAGCAGGAAGGCAATGCCTTCCTGGCGCAGAACAAGAACCAGAAGGGCGTGATCACCACCCCGTCCGGCCTGCAGTACATGGTGCTGCGCGAAGGTAGCGGCGCGCGGCCCACGTCCAGCAGCAAGGTGCGGGTGAACTACGAGGGCAAGCTGCTCGACGGCACCGTCTTCGACAGCTCCTACAAGAACGGCCAGCCGGCCGAGTTCGCGCTGAACCAGGTCGTGCCGGGCTGGAGCGAGGGCGTGGCGCTGATGCCGGTGGGGTCCAAGTACCGCTTCTGGATTCCGTCCAATCTGGGCTACGGCCCGCAGGGAATGCCGGGCAGCCCGATCGGCCCGGATGCGATGTTGACCTTCGACGTGGAACTTTTGAACATCCTTCAATAACCGAAAGGAGATTACATGCGCGTAGCGATATTCGGCACCGGCTATGTCGGGCTCGTCACCGGAACCTGTCTGGCCGAAGTCGGCCACCATGTGGTGTGCGTAGACATCGACCAGGCCAAGGTGGATGGGCTCAACAAGGGCGTGGTCCCGATTTACGAGCCTGGCCTCTCGCCGATGGTCAAGGCCAATCACGCCGCACGGAGGCTGTTCTTCACCACCGATGCGGCCAGCGCCATCGCGCATGGGGATATCGTGTTCATCGCCGTCGGCACGCCGCCGGACGAGGACGGTAGCGCAGATCTGCAGTACGTGCTGGCGGTGGCCCGCACCATCGGCCAGCACATCCAGGGGCCGACCATCGTGGTCAACAAGTCGACGGTGCCGGTCGGCACCGCCGACAAGGTGCGCGCGGCGATCGCCGCCGAGCTTGAAGCGCGCGGCGAGGCGATCGAGTTCGACGTGGTCTCCAACCCGGAGTTCCTGAAGGAAGGCGATGCCGTCGCCGATTGCATGCGCCCGGACCGCATCGTCATCGGTAGCAGCAAGCCCGGCTCGGCCGCGCGCCTGCGTCGTCTGTACGCGCCGTTCAACCGCAACCACGACCGCATCGTGGAGATGGACGTGCGCTCGGCCGAACTGACCAAGTACGCGGCCAACGCGATGCTGGCGACCAAGATCAGTTTCATGAACGAGATCGCCAACATCGCCGAGCGCGTCGGTGCCGACGTGGAGAAGGTGCGCCAGGGTATCGGCTCGGATCCGCGTATCGGCTGGCACTTCATCTACCCGGGTGCCGGCTACGGCGGCTCGTGCTTCCCCAAGGACGTGCAGGCGCTGGCGCGCACCGCGCAGCAGGTCGGGCATGCGCCCCGGCTGCTGGATGCGGTGGAAGCGGTCAACGAGGCGCAGAAGGGCCACCTGTACGAACTGATCCAGCGCCACTACGGCGCGGCGCAGTCGCTGAAGGGCAAGACCTTCGCGGTGTGGGGCCTGGCCTTCAAGCCCAACACCGACGACATGCGTGCCGCCTCCAGCCGCCGCCTGCTGGCGCAACTGTGGGAGGCGGGCGCGACGGTCCGTGCCTACGATCCGGAGGCGACCGACGAGGCCAAGCGCATCTTCGGCGAGCGCGCCGATCTGCATTTCTGCGACGATGCCTTCGACGCGCTGGAAGGCGCCGATGCGCTGGCGGTGGTCACCGAGTGGAAGCAGTTCCGCAGCCCCGACTTCACCCGCATGAAGGAGCTGATCGGCGATGCGGTGGTGTTCGACGGCCGCAATCTCTACGATCCGCAGGAAATCGAGAGCTTCGGCCTGGCGTATTACGGCATCGGCCGCGGACGTTCGATCCATGCAGCATGATTTTTCCACCCAGGATCGGTTGCTGGAGAACCGCCTGATCGAGCTGGAAACGCGCCTCTCCTTCCAGGAGCAGGCGCTGTCGGAAATGAGCGATGCCCTGGCCGAAGCGCGTATCGAAAGCCAGCGCAACGCCGAGTTGCTGCGTCACCTGCTCGAAGATCTGGGCAAGGTGCGCAGCACACTCTACGCCGATCCCGCCGACGAACCGCCGCCGCCGCATTACTGATCCCCCGAACCGACCGATGCCGTCCCGATGAGCGATACCCTCCGCGAGCAATTGCTGGGCCTGGGCTTCAAGCCCGCGCCGAAACCCGAACGCAAAGCCCCGCCTGCCGCGCCGCGGCCGCAGGGACGGCCGGGCCAGCGCCCGGCACCGGCCGGGGCGCGCGGTGAGCGCGCTCCCGGCGGCGCGCCCAACGCCGGCAAGCCCGGCGGCGGGCGCGGCCGTCCGCACGGGAACGGCCCTGGCCACGGCCAGGGCAAACCGCAGGGTGCGGGCGGCCAATCCGCGCGGCCGCCGCGCAGCCGCGAGGACATCGACCTGGCCAAGGCCTACGCGATCCGTGCCCAGCGCGAGAAGGACGAGCGCATCGAGGCCGAGCGGCAGAAGCAGGAAGAAGCGCGCCTGCGCCGTGAAGCGCGGGCCAAGCTCGACGAACTGCTCAAGGGCCAGGCGCTGAACCACGCCGAGGCCGACATCGCCCGCCATTTCCCCTATGGCGGCAAGATCAAGCGCATCTACGTCACCGCCGACCAGCTCAAGGCGCTCAACGCCGGCGAGTTGGGCGTGCTGCAGCAGAACGGTCGCTACCTGCTGGTGACCGCGGCGCTGTTGGACCAGGCCGAAGCGATCTTCCCGGCGGCGGTGGCGCTGCGGGTCGATCCGAACGCGACGGCGGAAGAAGACCCCTACGCCGATCCCAAGTACCAAATCCCCGACGATCTGGTCTGGTAAACGTGGCGCTGCCAGGGACGGGCACGCTGGCCGCCGGGCGCGGCCACACGCCGCCGCACGCGCAGACCGGTGGCGGCTATCTGCCGTACGTGGACGGGCTGCGCGCGATCGCGGTGCTGGCGGTGATCGCCTACCACCTCGATCCGGCATGGCTGCCGGGCGGGTTCACCGGCGTGGACATGTTCTTCGTGATCTCCGGCTTCTTGGTCAGCGCGTCGTTGCAGCGCCCGCCGGCGGCCGGACAGCTGGGCGTGTTCGCGCAGTTCTATGCGCGGCGCCTGCGCCGCATCGCGCCGGCCCTGGTGGTGTGCCTGCTGGTCACGGCCCTGGCCAGCGGCCTGTTCATTCCCGAGTCCTGGCTCAGCGAGACCAGCGCCAGGACCGGGCGCATGGCCTTCGTCGGCCTCAGCAACTGGGTGCTGGCCTCGACCGGCAACGATTACTTCTCGCCCAAGGCCGAATTCAATCCGTACACGCATACCTGGTCGCTGGGCGTGGAGGAGCAGTTCTATCTGCTGTTCCCGTTGCTGTTCCTGGCCTGGAACCGTGGCGGCCGCGGTCGGGTGTGGTCGACGCTGCTGGTGGCGCTGGCCTCGGCCGCCTCGCTGGCGTTCGCCTGGCGGCATAGCCGCGATGCCGGCGATGCGGCGGCCGCGTTCTATCTGACCACCGCACGCTTCTGGCAACTGGGCAGCGGCGTGTTGCTGTACCAGGTGCTGGCGCTGCGCGGACGCTTCGAGGCCGGGACGCAGGCGCCGCCGCCGGGCGCCTGGAGCTGGCGTTCGCCGTTGCTGGCGATGGCGCTGGCGGCGGTGGTGGTCGGCCTGTGGTGCGCGCGTCCCGGCCACTCGCCGTGGCCGGATGGACTGTGGCCGGTGTTGGGCACACTCGCCCTGCTGGCGCTGCTGCATGGCGCCCCGGCCGGCTGGATCCGGCGCGCGCTGGCGCACCGCGTACCGGTGGCGATCGGCCGCGTCTCGTACTCGCTGTATCTGTGGCACTGGCCGGTGTTCGTGCTGTTCCGCTGGACCGTCGGTCTGGAATCGGCGCCGACCAGAGCCGCGGCGCTGCTGCTGGTCGCCTTGCTGGCGCTGGCCTCGTACCGCTGGGTGGAGCTGCCGTGGCGGCATGGCCGCATCGGCCGCGCGCGCACGCCGGCGCGGACCATCGTCGCCGGGCTGGGCCTGGTGCTGCTCGCCGGCGGCACCCATGCGCTGCTGCAGAACGCCCAGCGCTATTACGGGTTGAGCACGGTCAGCCGGCATCCGCTGGACTGGTACGCCTATGCCAAGGGCCTGCGCCGGGAGTTTCCGCAGTGCGCGCTGCAAACCCGCCAGGTGCCGGTGCAGGTGGGCAGCGCCAAGCTGTTCGAGCGCGGCGCCTGCACGCTGCCCAACCGCGATGACGGCGGCCAGGTGTTCGTGGCCGGCGACTCGCATGCGCTGGCCTACAACGAACTGCTGCGGCGCTTCGCGCTGCAGAGCGGGGTGCCGGTGCGGCTGTATGGCGTCGGCGGTTGCCCGATCGTCGGCCTGCAGGCCTGGCAGGCCAGCAATCCCGGCTGCCAGGCCTATGAGCGCAGCACCCTGGCCGACGTCGCCGCGCACGCGCGCGACGGCGATGTACTGTTTCTGCCCGCCCTGCGCGTGCTGCGCCTGGCCGATCAGGACCGCCTGTTCGACGAGACCGCGGCGATGGCCGAGCAGGAGGGTGCCGAGGCGCAGGCCGCGCGCAGCGCTGGCGAAGCGGCTGCGGTCGCGCTGCTGCAGCCCTTGGCGCAGCGCGGCGTGCGCATCGTCTTCGAAGCGCCCAAGCCGGTGCTGCGCGCGCCGCCGTATCGCTGTTCGGACTGGTTCAACCGCGGCAATCCGATCTGCGCGCGCGGCATCCCGATCGCACGCGCGACCATGGAGCGCTACCGTGCGCCGGTGCTGCAGAGCCTGCAGCGCATCGCCGCGCAGCTGCCGCATGCCTCGGTGTGGGATCCGTTGCCGCTGCTGTGCGACGCGCAGCGCTGCAGCGGCAGCCGCGACGGGCGCCCGCTGTTCTTCGATGCCGATCACCTCAGCGGCTACGGCAACCGGGTGCTGCTGCCGGGCTTCACATCGCACATTGCGGCGATCCAGGCACACTCGCCGCCGGCGCCTTGAGGCGCAGCCCTCCGCTCCCGCATCGCAAGGAGTTCGCGCATGCCTGTTCTGCCTTTTCTCGCGCCGCAGCGATCGCGGGCGGTGCCGTCGTTCGTCGTCACCTGCCATGGCCGCCGGTGGCAGTTGCGCCGCCGCGGCGATGCGCTGCTGCGCGGGGCGCTGCTGCTGGCGGCCACTACCGGCACTGCCGGCGTGGCCTGCGCCGAGGACGCGCCGGCGTTCGACCGGCCTGGTATCGGCTTCGCCTCGACCACCCTGCAGCGTGGACAATTGGCCTGGGAGCAGGCGTTCTTCGATGGCAGCTACGACCGCGACGGCGACGTGCGCAGCACCGAATACGTCGCCAACAGCCGGCTGCGGTTCGGCCTGAGCGCACGCACCGAGTTGCAGCTGGCGATCGACAGCCAGGTGTGGCAGCGCGTGCGTGGCGGCGGGCAGGACCAGCGCGGGCACAGTGGCGGCGACGCCAGCATCGGCTTGAAGCAGGCGTTGCCCAGCGCCAGCGACCGCGTCAGCTGGGCCTTGCTCGGCAGCGCCAGCCTGCCGGTCGGGCGCGCGCCGTACGGCGATGCCGGCCACCGCTACGATCTGGGCGTGAGCGCCGGCTGGGATCTGCCCGAAGGGCGCAGCCTGGCGCTGTACGGCAATGTCAGCGACAGCGAGGACGGCTCCGGCTGGAGCGTCTCGCCGAGCTACACCTTCTATGCCGGCGACACGCTGAGCGCCTACGTCGAGGCCGGCATCGGCGGCGGCGAGGACGAGATGCGCGCGCTTGGCAGCGGCGTCACCTGGCTGTTCGCCAACCGCGTGCAACTGGATCTGTCGGTGCTGCGCGGCCTGTCGTCGCAGACCCCGGACTGGCAGGGCGGCCTCGGCATTTCGGTGCTGCTGCGCTGAGGTCCATGGTGCGGTGATGGCGTGAATCGCGCCTCCGCGCAACCAAGGGCCTGCACGGTTCCACCCAGGCGCCTTGGATGGCGGGACAGGCATGCGTGAGCGAGTCCCTGCCGGCAAGGAGTTTCAATCCACACGCCCGTGATGACGTGACGAGGGAACGCTCTTAGAACGGGTGCCGTCTATCGTCGTTTCAATCCACGCGTCCGCGAGGGCGCGACCGACACCTGGTACTTGTCATAGCTGTCCCGCACGGGGTTTCAATCCACGCGCCCGTGAGGGCGCGGCACGGCAATCGGCATGTAGCACCACGTCGGCCAGTCGTTTCAATCCACGCGCCCGTAAGGGCGCGACCCATCACGAGCAGGGCGAACAGCACGCCGGCGCAGTTTCAATCCACGCGCCCGTGAGGGCGCGACACGATCGCAATGTTCACAGGCAACGAGCTCTGAACGTTTCAATCCACGCGCCCGTGAGGGCGCGACACGGACCGCCCGCGCGATGCCGGCCGGATTCCCGTTTCAATCCACGCGCCCGTGAGGGCGCGACCCAGGGCGGCGAAGATGGGCCGTGCGAGCTGCAGGTTTCAATCCACGCGCCCGTGAGGGCGCGACTGATGCCTTCGGCGAAGTCGTATTCGTTCCACTTGTTTCAATCCACGCGCCCGTGAGGGCGCGACCGGTTATGCGCAGCAAGACCAAGCTCAAGCGCTGGTTTCAATCCACGCGCCCGTGAGGGCGCGACGTAGACCCAAGATTTCCTGACGAGCATGGTCATAAGTTTCAATCCACGCGCCCGTGAGGGCGCGACCCGATGTGCCGGCGAACTGCACCACGGTTCAGATGTTTCAATCCACGCGCCCGTGAGGGCGCGACGATTTCGGCCACGATGTCCTCGATCCGCTGGGCGCGTTTCAATCCACGCGCCCGTGAGGGCGCGACTCACGAACAACCCCTTGCCGGGGAGCGTGCGCGCGTTTCAATCCACGCGCCCGTGAGGGCGCGACTCGCCAAGGAGATCAGCAAGCACGTCATCATCGTGTTTCAATCCACGCGCCCGTGAGGGCGCGACCAATCCTGGTGGGGGCACCGCGCCGACAAGGCGACGTTTCAATCCACGCGCCCGTGAGGGCGCGACCGGTGACGCCCTTGCTGCCGGCCATGATGCGGCGGTTTCAATCCACGCGCCCGTGAGGGCGCGACAGGATTTCCAAGTCCTTCGAAATCACGTTGTATCGTTTCAATCCACGCGCCCGTGAGGGCGCGACAGCCCTCAGCATAACTGCCGGCCGGGACTAAGGAAAAAGTGCCGATTTCGCGAAACGGGCGTGCGGCGACGTGCAGGGGGCGGGGCTGCCTTGCCAGGTTTCACGCTGCCCAGGCATTTCGCTTTTTCGATCAAGTGCTTATCGGGATTCGCGAACCGGCCGGTAAAACCCCGGGCGCTTCCGGTTCGCGCCGACGGCGCACATCCTTGCTCCGCCATCCGAACCCGGTGTGCCGATCAGAGCCAGGCGCTCAGTCGCTGGCGGCGCGTCCGTCGTTGGGCGGCAGCACCTCGGGCACATGCGTGTCGTATTGGTGCAGCACTTCCGCGAAACCATGGCGCGGTTGCCAGCCCAGCGCGTCCAGCGCCCGTTGCGGCGAATAGACGCGATCGATCCGTTCCGGCAGTGCCCAGCCGCGTTGCGCGAACGCCGCCACCAGCGTCGGCGCGCGGCGGTGCAGGATCGCCGGTGCTGCGGTGTGCAGTTCGGCGCAATCTTCGCGCAGGAACGGGGTGGCGCCGGAAATCACGAACGTCGCGCTTGCCGGCCCGGCATGCCGCAATGCCGCCGCATGGGCCTCGGCGACGTCGCGCGCGTCGATGCCGCGATGCAGGCGGAATGCCGCCATCACGTTGACCGGTTCCGGGAAGCAGCGCGACATGCGCAGGATACGCACGCTCGGCCCGCCCTGATCGGCGGCTTCGCGCAGCAGCGCCTCGGCCTCCAGCTTGGTGTGGTGGTAGATGGTCTGCGGCTGCGGCGCCAGCGTCTCGTCGACCCAGCCGGCGCTGCCGTCGGGAGTGGCTGCGTCGCCATACAGCGCGGTGGTGCTGGTGAACACGATGCGGCGCACGCCGGCCGCCGCCGCGGCGTCCAGGACGCGGCGCGTGCCGTCGACATTGACCTGGCGGAAGCGCGCCGCCGGCACATGCGCGACGTGCGGGGCATGCAGCGCAGCCGTGTGGATCACGGCGTCCACGCCCTGCAGTGCGCGCGCCAGCAGTGCGGCATCGTCGAGGTCGCCGACCCAGTCGGCGGTGGAGCAGGGCGTCCGGTCGAAGCCGCTGACGTGGTGCTCGCGCGCGAGCCGGATATGGATTGCGCGGCCGACCCGGCCGGCACTGCCGGTGACCACGATCTTCAATGGGGTCGGAGTGGACATGGGCATCGGCGATGCACTCGAAGGCGCGTGGGGCGCCTGCGGTCGGCGTGGGCTCACTCCGGATCGTAGTCCAGGTTGGAGGCCAGCCAGCGTTCGGCCTGTTGCAGCGAGACACCCTTGCGCCGGGCGTAGTCGGCGAGTTGGTCCTTGCCCAGCCGGCCGACCACGAAGTACTGGCTCTGCGGGTGGCTGAAGTAGTAGCCGGACACCGCGGCGGTCGGCAGCATCGCGAAGCTCTCGGTCAGCGACATGCCGGCATTGCGACCGGCATCGAGCAGGGCGAACAGGGTCTGCTTCTCGCTGTGGTCGGGGCAGGCCGGATAGCCGGGCGCGGGACGGATGCCGCGATAGCGCTCGGCGATCAGCGCCTCGTTGTCCAGTGCCTCGTCGTCGGCATAGCCCCAGAACTCGGTGCGCACGCGCTGGTGCAGGCGCTCGGCCAGCGCTTCGGCCAGGCGGTCGGCCAGGGCCTTGAGCAGGATCGCGTTGTAGTCGTCGTGCGCCGCCTCGAAGCGCGCCACGTGCGGTTCGATGCCGATGCCGGCGGTCACCGCGAACGCACCGATCCAGTCCTGCTTACCGCTGTCGCGCGGGGCGATGAAGTCGGCCAGGCAGAAGTCCGGGCGCTCGGCGGGCTTGTCGACCTGTTGTCGCAAAAAGTGCAGGGAATGGGGAATGGAGAATCGGGAATGGTCGAGCGGCGCGGTCGCGCCTGACGATTCCCCATTCCCGTTTCCCGATTCCCGGTCCGTCAGGACCACAACGTCATCCCCCACCGACTGCGCCGGCCACAGCCCGAACACGGCCTTGGCGGTCAGCCATTTCTCCTCCACGATCCGCTGCAGCATCGCCCGCGCGTCCTGGTACAGCTCGCTGGCCTGCTGGCCGACGATCTCGTCGGTGAGGATCGCCGGAAACTTGCCGGCCAGTTCCCAGGCCTGGAAGAACGGGGTCCAGTCGATCAGCGGGACCAGGTCGTCCAGCGGGTAGTCGTCGAACACGTGCAGGCCGGGCTGCCTGGGCGCCGGCGGGGTGTAGGCGTCCCAGCCGCCGTCGAAGCGCTGCCCGCGCGCGTGCGCGAGCGAGACCAGGCGCTTGGCGTCGCCGCGGTTCTTGTGGCGCTGGCGGATCTCGGCGTAGTCGGCGTCGTTGGCGGCCACGAAGGCCGCGCGCAGTTCGCGCGAGATCAGCGATTGCGCCACGCCCACCGCGCGCGAGGCGTCCTTGACCCACACCGTCGGCGCTGCGTAATGCGGGTCGATCTTCAGCGCGGTGTGCGCGCGCGAGGTGGTGGCGCCGCCGATCAGCAGCGGCATCGAGAAGCCCTGCCGCTGCATCTCGCGGGCGACGTGGGTCATCTCTTCCAGCGACGGGGTGATCAGCCCCGACAGGCCGATGATGTCGGCGTTCTCGGCGCGGGCGCGGTCGAGGATGGTCTGGGTCGGCACCATCACCCCCAGGTCGATCACGTCGAAGTTGTTGCAGGCCAGGACCACGCCGACGATGTTCTTGCCGATGTCGTGCACGTCGCCCTTGACCGTGGCCATGACGATCTTGCCGTTGGACTTGCCGGTGTCGCCGCTGCGCAGCTTCTCCGCCTCGATGTAGGGCAGCAGGTAGGCCACTGCCTTCTTCATCACCCGCGCCGACTTCACCACCTGCGGCAGGAACATCTTGCCGGCGCCGAACAGATCGCCGACCACGTTCATGCCGTCCATCAGCGGGCCTTCGATCACGTCCAGCGGCCGCGCGGCCTGCTGCCGCGCCTCTTCCGTATCGACCTCGACGAACTCGTCGATGCCATGCACCAGCGCATGACTCAAGCGCTCGCGTACCGTCTTCTCGCGCCACGCCAGCTTCTCCCGGGTCCCGGGTCCCGAGTCCCGTGTCCCGGCCTTCTTAAAGCGTTCGGCGATCTCCAGCAGGCGCTCGGTGGCGTCGCGGCGGCGGTTGAGGATCACGTCCTCCACGCGCTCGCGCAGCTCCGGGTCCAGTTCGTCGTAGATCGGCATGCCGCCGGCGTTGACGATGCCCATGTCCATGCCCGCGGCGATGGCGTGGTACAGGAATACCGAATGGATCGCCTGGCGCACGGTCTCGTTGCCGCGGAACGAGAACGACACGTTGGACACACCACCGGAGACGTGGCAATGCGGCAGGGTGCGTTTGATCTCGCGGGTGGCCTCGATGAAGTCGACCGCGTAGTTGTCGTGCTCCTCGATGCCGGTGGCCACGGCGAAGATGTTCGGATCGAAGATGATGTCTTCCGGCGGGAACCCGACCTGCTCGGTGAGGATGCGGTAGGCGCGGGTGCAGATCTCCACCTTGCGCGCGCAGGTGTCGGCCTGGCCGACCTCATCGAAGGCCATCACCACCGCCGCGGCGCCGTAGCGCAGCACCTTGCGCGCGTGCTCGACGAACGGTGCCTCGCCTTCCTTGAGCGAGATCGAGTTGACCACGCTCTTGCCCTGCAGGCACTTCAGTCCGGCTTCGATCACGCTCCACTTGGAGGAGTCGACCATCACCGGGATGCGTGCGATATCCGGCTCGGACATGATCAGGTTGAGAAAGCGCACCATCGCCTTCTCCGAGTCGATCAGGCCCTCGTCCATGTTGACGTCGAGGATCTGCGCGCCATTGGCGACCTGCTGGCGCGCCACCTCCACCGCTTCCTCGTAGCGCTCTTCCTTGATCAGCTTGCGGAACTGCGCGCTGCCGGTGACGTTGGTGCGCTCGCCGACATTGACGAACAGCAGGTCCGGGGTCAGCAGCAGTGGTTCCAGGCCGGACAGGCGGGTGTGGCGGGCGGAGGACATGGTCAGCGTTCCGGAAACGGGGAGGTGCCGGCGCACGCGCAGGCGGCAGCGTGCCCGCGCAGGACTGCGCGGGCGGGGGCGGCGGGCGTGCGCGCGACGGACATCAGGCGGCCTGCGCCGGCGCCGCCAGCGGCACGCGCGGCGGCAGCCCGTGCACCGCCTCGGCGATGGCGCGGATGTGCGCCGGGGTGGTGCCGCAGCAGCCGCCGACCAGGTTCAGCAGCCCGGACTCGGCGAACTCGCGCAGCGTCGCCGCCATTTCCTCCGGGGTCTCGTCGTACTCGCCGAAGGCGTTGGGCAGGCCGGCGTTGGGGTGCGCGCTGACGTAGCCATCGGCGATGCGCGCCAGGGTCTCGACGTGCGGCCGCAGGTCCTTGGCGCCGAGCGCGCAGTTCAGTCCGACCGAGAGCGGCCGCCCGTGCGCGACCGAGGCGTAGAACGCCTCGGCGGTCTGCCCGGACAGGGTGCGGCCGGAGGCATCGGTGATGGTGCCGGAGATCATCACCGGCAGGCGCCCGCCGCGTGCGTCGAACACCTCCTCGATCGCGTACAGCGCGGCCTTGGCATTGAGCGTGTCGAAGATGGTCTCCACCATCAGCGTGTCGGCGCCGCCGTCGATCAGGCCGTCGATGGCCTCGCGGTAGGTGGCGCGCAGCTCGTCGAAGCTGGTGTTGCGGAAGCCGGGGTCGTTGACGTCCGGGCTGATCGAGGCGGTGCGGCTGGTCGGGCCGAGCACGCCGATCACGAACCGCGGCTTGTCCGGCGTCAGCGCTTCGACCGCGTCGCAGCAGGCACGCGCGACCTGCGCGCCGGCCTTGTTGAGTTCGTAGACCAGGTGTTCCAGGTGGTAGTCGGCCTGGCTGATCGACGTCGCGTTGAAGGTATTGGTCTCGAGCAGGTCGGCGCCGGCATCGAGGTAGGCGCGGTGGATCTCGGCGATGACCTCCGGCCGGGTCAGCAGCAGCAGGTCGTTGTTGCCCTTCAGGTCGTGGCCCTGCGGCGCATGATCGCAGCCGGGGCCGTGCACATGCGCGGCCTGCGCGTCGTAGCCCTCGGCGAAACGCTCGCCGCGATAGTCGGCCTCCTGCAGCCCATGGCGCTGGATCATCGTGCCCATCGCCCCATCGATGATCAGGATGCGTTCGGACAGGGCCTGCAGCAGTTTTTGCGTGCGCTCTGAGTTTAGCCAGTGCAGGCACGGGATTGGGGATTGGGCATTGGGGATTGGTGAAACAGCCGCGCGACTCATGCTCCTGCCTCCGCCTTGGCTTTTGCCTTCTCCAATCCCGATTCCCCACTCCCGATTCCCGGCTTCCCCGCAATCAACGAAATCACTTCGAAGTGCGGCGGGCGCTTCTCGCGGGTCACGGTTTCCAGGCTGGAGACTTCGAGCCCGGCCTTGCCGACGAACTTGCGCAGTTCCTTGGCCGAAAAGCCGAGGTTGACGTGGCCGTAGGCCTGCACCGCGGCCTTGTGCTCGTGGCGCGCCAGGCTGCACAGCAGCAGGCGGCCGCCCGGGCGCAGCACCCGCGCCGATTCGCAGACCGCCTGCGCCGGCTTGGTCGCATAGGTCAGGGCATGCATCATCACCACCAGGTCGAAGCTGGCATCGGCGAAGGGCAGGGCATGCATGTCGCCCTCGCGCACTTCCACGTTGCCGAGCCGGCGCAGGCGTTCGCTGGCCGCGGCCACCACCCGTGCGCTGGTGTCGATGCAGACATAGCGGCGTGCGTGCGGCGCCACCAGTTCGGCCAGCACGCCGTCGCCGGAGGCGATGTCGAGCACGTCGCCGGTCTCCAGCAGCGGCAGGGCGGTGCGTGCCAGCGCTTCCCAGGTGCGGCCGGGCGAATAGTGGCGCTCCATGTCGCCGGCCACCGAGTCGGCCCAGTTCTGGTCGGCGGCGCGGTTGGCCAGCACCGCGGCCACGCGCTCGGCGTCCTGGCGCAGCAGCGGGTCGTCGCTGCCGGTGCTCAGCGCCAGCCACAGCGCGCGCTGCGCGGGGTCCAGCAGGGTCTCGTCGAAGCGATAATAGGCCGACACGCCGGCGCGGCGGTCGCGCACCAGCCCGGCCTCCTTGAGCTTGGCCAGGTGGGTCGAGACCCGCGGCTGCGCCAGGCGGGTGATGGCCGACAACTCGGCCACGGTCAGCTCCTCCTGTTCCAGCAGTGCCAGCAGGCGCACGCGGGTGGCGTCGGCGAAGACCTTCAGCCGGGACGACCAGTCCTCCAGATCCATAAATATCTTCCTATCGCGATATAGAGATATTTTGGTCCGGGCGGCGGTTCCGGTCAAGTTGCACACGCCGGCGTATGGTCGGCACGGCTACAATGGCCGGACCAATATGCCCGGGAGGGGTTCGACGTGGATTTCAGCTTTACCGAAGAGCAATTGATGATCCAGGACGTGGCGCGGCGCATCGCCCAGGAGCGCATCGCCCCCAGCGCCGAGCACCATGACCGTGCCGGCGAATTCCCGCTGGAGAACATCCGCCTGCTGGGCGAGAACGGGCTGATGGGCATCGAGGTGCCGGAAGAGTACGGCGGCGCCGGCATGGACCCGATCGCCTATGTGCTGGCGATGGTCGAGATCGCCGCCGGCGATGCGGCGCATTCGACCATCATGTCGGTCAACAACTCGCTGTTCTGCGCCGGCATCCTCAAGAACGGCAACGAGGAACAGAAGCAAAAGTATGTGCGCGCCATCGCCGAAGGCCGCGAGATCGGCGCCTTCGCGCTGACCGAGCCGCAATCCGGCTCCGACGCCACCGCGATGCGGTGCCGCGCGGTGCGCCAGGACGACGGCAGCTTCGTCATCAACGGCAAGAAGAGCTGGATCACCTCCGGCCCGGTCGCCAAGTACATCGTGCTGTTCGCGATGAGCGAGCCGGACAAGGGCGCGCGCGGCATCACCGCCTTCGTGGTCGACACCGACAAGCCCGGCTTCCACCGCGGCAAGACCGAGCCCAAGCTCGGCATCCGCGCCTCGGCCACCTGCGAGATCGAGTTCCAGGACTACGTGGCCAGCGCCGACGAGGTGCTGGGCACGCCGGGCGAGGGCTTCAAGATCGCGATGAGCGTGCTCGACGCCGGCCGCATCGGCATCGCCTCGCAGGCGATCGGCCTGGCCCGCGCCGCCTACGAGGCGACCCTGGAGTACGTGAAGGAGCGCAAGGCGTTCGGTTCGCCGATCGGCGCGTTCCAGATGACCCAGGCCAAGATCGCGGACATGAAGTGCAAGCTGGACGCGGCGCTGCTGCTGACCTTGCGCGCGGCCTGGCTGAAGGGGCAGGGCCAGCGCTTCACCACCGAGGCCTCGGTGGCCAAGCTGACCGCCTCCGAGGCGGCGATGTGGATCACCCACCAGGCGGTGCAGATCCACGGCGGCATGGGCTATTCCAAGGAGATGCCGCTGGAGCGCTACTTCCGCGATGCCAAGATCACCGAGATCTACGAAGGCACCAGCGAGATCCAGCGCCTGGTGATCGCGCGTAACGAGACCGGGTTGCGGTGAGGCCGGGAGTGGGGATTCGGGACTGAGGATTCGCCGGTTCCCGAATCGGTTGAGGCATCAGGAGAAGCGGCCGCAAGGCCGCTTTTTCTTTTTGTGGAAAAGGGATGAGTGAGGTTCGGGCTGCAACGCGCCGGGACTGAGGTCCCTCCCACAAGGAGCGCTCAGCCTTCAAGGAGCGCTCCGCCTGCATGGGGTGTTGGGTCGCGCTTCCCGACCAGATTCCCGGACAACAAAAAGCGGCCTTGCGGCCGCTCTTTGTTTGCCTCTACAAGGCGGAAGGATCAAGTCCGAGAGGAGGATTCACGAATCCCCACTCCCGAATCCCCAATCCCGGCGCCTCAGCGATCCGGCTGATGCCGCGCCAGGCCGGCTTCCTGCATCTGCGTGAACTCCTTCGACGGCTCGTCCAGTTTGTCGCCGAGCATGCGCCGCACCATCACGAAGAACAGCGGGATGAACAGCACGCCCAGCACGGTGGCGAACAGCATGCCGCCGATCACGCCGGTACCGATGGCGTGGCGGGCGTTGGCGCCGGCGCCGGTGGAGATCGCCATCGGCAGCACGCCGAGGATGAAGGCGAACGAGGTCATCAGGATCGGGCGGAAACGCAGGTGCGCCGCCTCGGCCGCGGCCTCGCGCAGGGTCTTGCCCATCGCCCGCTGCTCCACCGCGAACTCGACGATCAGGATCGCGTTCTTGGCGGCCAGGCCGATCACCGTGATCAGGCCGATCTTGAAGTAGATGTCGTTGGGCAGGCCACGCAGCAGCGAGAACGCCACCGCGCCGAGCACGCCGATCGGCACCACCAGCAGCACCGACACCGGGATCGACCAGCTTTCGTACAGCGCCGCCAGGCACAGGAACACCACCACGATCGACAGCACCAGCAGCAGCGTGGCGGTGTTGCCGGCGATGATTTCCTGGTACGACATGCCGCTCCAGTCGAAGCCGAAGCCCGGCGGCAGGTCGTTGTTGACGATGTCCTCCATCGCGCTCATCGCCTGGCCGGAACTGCCGCCCGGCGCCGGGTTGCCGACGATGTTGATCGCCGAGTAGCCGTTGTAGCGGCTCAGCGACGGCGAGCTGTAGATCCAGTCCGAGCTCACCACCGTGCTCAGCGGGATCATCTGCGGCAGGCCGCTGCTATCGGAGGCGGTGCTGCTGGGCACGTAGAAGTTGCGCAGCGACTCCGGACCGGTGCGGAACGGCGCGTCGGCCTGCATGTTGACGCGCTTGATGCGGCCTTCGTAGAAGAAGTCGTTGACGTACACCGGCGCCAGCATCAGCTGGATCGACTGGTAGATGTCGTTGACCGACAGGCCCATCGACTGCGCCTGCACGCGGTCCACCTTCAACTGCAGCTGCGGCGAGTTCTCCAGGCCGTTCGGACGCACGCCGGCCAGGGTGTCCTGGCGCTGCGCGGCCTTGCCGAGCACGATGTTGCGTGCCTGCAGCAGGGCTTCCTCGCCCTGGCCGCTGCGGTCCTGCAGCCACATGTCGAAGCCGCCGAACTGGCCCAGGCCGTTCACCGTGGGCAGGTTGACCACGAAGATCTGCGCGTCCTTGATGCCGTAGAACATGCCGTTCAACTGCTGGATCAGGTCGCCAGCGGCGATGTCGCGCTCGTCCCAGGGCTTGAGCCGGATGAAGCCCATGCCCACGTTCTCGCCGCGGCCAAGGAAGCTGAAGCCGGCCACCTGCAGCATGCCTTCGACCGCCTTCTGCTGCTGCAGCACGCCGCGCATCTGCGCGAACACCTCGTTGGTGCGGGTCTTGGTCGCACCCGGCGGCAGCTGCACGATCGCCAGCGCGAAGCCCTGGTCCTCTTCCGGCAGGAAGCTGCCCGGCATGCGCGTGAACAGGAAGCCGCACAGCACCACCAGCAGGGCGAACACCGCCATCCAGCGCGGCGCGCGGCGGATGGTGTTGCCCACCGCGCCGACGTAGCGGTGCGCCAGCTTGTCGTAGTACTTGTTGAAGGTGCGGTAGACCCAGTTCGGGTTGTCGTTGTGGGTGGGCTTGAGGAACGCCGCACACAGCGCCGGGGTGAAGCTCAGCGCCAGGAAGGCGGAGAACGCCATCGACATGGCGATGGTGATCGCGAACTGCTTGTAGATCGCGCCGGCCGCGCCGGGCTGCATCGCCGACGGAATGAACACCGCCGCCAGCACCACGGTGATGGCCACCACCGCGCCGGTGATCTGGGTCATCGCCTTGTGCGTGGCTGCCTTCGGCGCCAGGTGCTCCTCGGACATGATGCGTTCGACGTTCTCGATCACCACGATCGCGTCGTCGACCACGATGCCGATCGCCAGCACCATCGCGAACAGGGTCAGCTGGTTGATGGTGAAGCCGATCGCCCACATGCCCAGGAAGGTGCCCAGCAGCGCCACCGGGATGACCAGGGTGGGGATGATGGTGGCGCGGAAGTTCTGCAGGAACACCAGCATCACCAGGAACACCAGCACGATCGCCTCGGCCAGGGTCTTGACCACTTCCTCGATCGAGATCTTGACGAAGGTGGTGCTCTCGTACGGCGTGAACCAGGTGACGCCTTGCGGGAAGCTGGGCTGCAGCTCGTCCATCTTGGCCTTGACCGCCTCGGACACGCTCAGCGCATTGGCGCCCGGCAGCAGCTGGATGGCGAAGGCGCCGGTCGGTTTGCCGTTGTACTGGGTGTCGAAACCGAAGTTGGTCGGGCCGAACGCGACCCGGGCCACGTCCTTCAGCCGCACCACGGTGCCGTTGCCGTCGGCGCGCAGGATGATGTTCTCGAACTGCTCGGGCGAGGTGAAGCGGCCCTCGGCGCTGACCGTGGCGGTGAACGACTGGCCCTGCGGCGCCGGATCCGAACCGAGCGAGCCGGCGGCGAACTGCACGTTCTGCGCGCGGATCGCGTTGTACACGTCCGTGGCGGACATGTGGTAACCCTGCAGCTTCTCCGGGTTCAACCAGATGTCCATGGCGTACTCGGCACCGAACTGCTGGGTGCTGCCGACGCCGGGCACGCGCGAGATCTGTTCCAGCACGCGCGACCCGACGATGTCGTTGAGCGCGTCGCGGTCGATCGACGGGTTGTCCGAACGCAGCGCGATCACGCTGAGGAAGCCGGCGTTGGCCTTGGCCACCACCACGCCCTGCGCGGTCACTTCCGAGGGCAGGCGCGGGGTCGCCAGCGACACCTTGTTCTGCACCTGCACCTGGGCGATGTCCGGGTCGGTGCCGGTCTCGAAGGTCAGGGTGATGGTGGCGCTGCCGCTGGAGGACGACGACGAGCTGAAGTACAGCAGGTGGTCGATGCCGGTCAGCTGCTGCTCGATGACCTGGGTAACCGAGCGTTCGGTGGTGCTGGCGCTGGCGCCGGGATAGGTGGCGTTGACGGTGACCTGGGGTGGGGCGATCGAGGGATACGACTCGACGCCGAGATTGAGGATGGCGATCACGCCGCTGAGCGAGATCAGGATCGCCACCACCCAGGCGAAGACCGGGTGTTCGATGAAGAACTTAGGCATGGGGGGAGTCCGTTACTGCTTCGGCTGGTCGGAAGGCGAGGCGGCGTTCGGCGCATCGCCGTGCGCTGCGCCCTGCGCCGGGGCGGCGCCCTTGGCCGGCGCCGCGGCGCCCTGGGCACCCTGGCCGGGCGCTGCGCCGGCACCCGGGCCCTGGCCCTGGGCGGCGGCATTCGGATCCCAGGGCTTGGCCACGGCCGGTGCGCCTTCCTTGACCTTGGGGAGGCCGCTGACCACGACCTGGTCGCCGTTCTGCAGGCCGCCGCTGACGATCCACTTGTCGCCCTGCTGGCCGACCGTGGTCAGGTCCTTGCGTACCACCTTGCTGTCCTTGCCGACGACCAAGGCATAGGCGCCCTTGGCGTCGCGCAGCACGGCCGCCTGCGGGATCAGGTACACGTCCTTGCGCTGGCCCAGGTTGGCCGAGAAGCTGACGAAGGCGCCGGGCAGCAGCACCCGGTCCGGATTGGGCAGCAGCGCGCGCAGCGTCACCGAGCCGGTGCTCGGGTCGACCGCGGCGCCGGAGAAGTCCAGGGTGCCGGCATGCGCATAGGTGCTGCCGTCGCCGAGCTTGATCTGCACGGTGGACTTGTCCTCGGCGTTGAGGGCGACGTTGCCTTCGGTCTGCGCCTGGCGCAGCTGCGCCAGTTCGTCGGAACTCATCGAGAAGTTGACGTACAGCGGGTCCAGCTGGTCGATCGTGGTCAGCAGCGTGCTGTCGCCCTGGCCGACCAGCGCGCCCTCGGTGACCTGCTGCTTGCCGGCGCGGCCGGCGATCGGCGCAGTGACGGTGGCGTAGCCGAGGTTGATGCGCGCGGTTTCCACCGCCGCACGGGCCTGCTGCACCGACGCGGCGGAGCTGCGTTCGGTGGCCTCGGCGTTGTCCAGGTCGGACTTGGACACGTAGGCCTGCGGCGCCAGGCTGCGCGCGCGGGCGGCGGCGGCCTTGGCGTTGGCGTAGGTGGCTTCGGCCGCGGCCAGCTGGCCCTGCGCCGAGGCCAGGGTCGCACGCAGCGGCGCCGGGTCGATCTGGAACAGCGGCTGGCCTTCCTTGACGTCGGTGCCTTCGGTGTACAGGCGCTTTTCCAGCACGCCGGGCACGCGGGCGCGCACGTCGGCGCTGCGGAACGCGGACAGGCGGCCGACCAGTTCGCGCTCAAGCGGCACGGTCTGCGGCTGCGCCTGCAGCACGCCCACTTCCGGCGGCGGCATGGCCTGCTGCTGCTCCTGTTTCTTGCAGGACGCCAACACCACCACGACGGCGCAGGCCAGGGCGAGAGAACGCAACGGGGAGGTCATCGGGTGGTACTCCGGTCTGGTTTTGTAGAAGGAAGGAAAGGGGCGGCGGCGAACGCGCGCAAGAAGCCGTCCACGGCGAACTCGGCCCAGGCGCGCTGCGCGGCGGCGTCGCCGCGATGCGCGCTGTGGAAGCGCTGACGCTCGAAATCCATGCCGACGATCATGCTCAACAGCAGCTCGGCCATGAAGTGCGGATCGTCATGCCGGAGCTGGTCGCGCGCCATGGCGCCGCGCAAGCGCTCGCTCAGGCGCTGCATCAGCGCGCCGGCGCTGTCGCGGAACATGGCGCGCGCTTCTTCGGGGAAGTGCCGCGACTCGGCGGCGATCAGCTGGCAACTCTGAAGCACACGCGGTTCGGACAGCTGTTCCAGGTACTCGCAGGCGAAACGCAGCAGGCTGCCGCGCAGGTCGTCCTGCACCGGTTCCAGGTGCGCGGTGGCCAGGTCCAGGTGATCCTGCATCGCCCGCCGCAGCAGGCCCTGCTTGCTGCGGTAGCGGCTGTACAGGGTCTGCTTGGAGCAGCCGGCACGTGCCGCCACTGCATCCATGCTCAGGCCCATGCCTTCCTCGGCCAGCAATTCGCGCACGGCAGCGTACACGCGCTGGTCGCGCGCCTGGCGCTGTGCGGCGGAGGCGAGGGGAGTGCTCATCGATTGTGGACTATACCGTCCAGTTTAGAATTAGAACAGCCTTGACACAGGGGTGTTCTTGCTGACAACAGCGTGGCTGGCAAAGCATGGTGACCGCCGCGTGATGATGGTGTTGCGGTTGCTTTGCGCGATCTGGCGCGTCGCCGCGGCCGCTCCATTGGTTTGCGATGCAGCAAGGTAGTTGAACGGAGCACCGGTACAATTCCGGCTTTCCCATCGAGCATCGTTGCTGCTCTCCGTCATGAAACCCAAACACGCCGCTTCCCGTTCCAAATCTTCGGCCGCCACCCGCACCTCCGCGACCCCGTCCGCCACCAAGCCGGCCAAGGCGCCTGCCAAGACCAAGGCCACCGCCAAGCCTGCGGCCAAGGCCGCCGCCCCGCGCAAGGCCGCGACGCCGCCCAGGCTGGCCGCGACCGTGCCGGCGACCGCCAAGGTGATCGACGCGGCGCCGGCCGCCAGCGCCTTCAGCCTGGCCTCGGTGTTCGCGGCGCTGCGCAAGCGCTACCCGGCCGCGCGCCAGGAAGAGGCGCAGACCTTCGCCGAAGAGTTCTACAAGCGCATGGAGGAGGACGAGTTCCCCCACCACAGCGCGCAGGAGTGGGCGGCGCTGGCCGCGTCGATGCTGGAGTTCGCACGCAAGCGCAAGCCGGGCACGGTCAACGTGCGGGTGTTCAACCCGAACCTGAAGGACGACGGCTGGGAGTCGTCGCACACGGTGCTGCAGATCGTCAACGACGACATGCCGTTCCTGGTCGATTCGGTGAGCATGGCGCTGGCCGAGCTGGGCATCGGCGTGCACGTGCTCGGCCACCCGGTGCTGCGCATGCAGCGCGACAAGGGCGGCACGCTGGAGAACGTGGGCGAGGGCAAGGCGGAATCGCTGATGGCGCTGGAGATCGACCGCCAGCCGCCGGAAGACATGGCGCAGGTGGAAGCGGCGATCCGGCGCATCCTCGGCGAGGTGCGCAACATCGTGCGCGACTGGGGCGGCATGCGCGAGAAGATGCTGGCGCTGGCCGACGACCTGACCACGCGGCGCCTGCCGGTGGACGACAAGGGCCGGCGCGAGGCGCAGGAATTCCTGCGCTGGGCCGCGGCCGACCATTTCACCTTCTTCGGTTACCGCGAGTACCGCGTGGAGAAGCAGGGCGGCGAAGACGTGCTGGCGCCGCTGGAAGACAGCGGCCTGGGCCTGCTGCGCGGGCAGGACAAGTCGCCGGCGCGGCCGGTGCGCACGCTGGCCGCACACGGCCTCAGCGAGTCCGGCACCAAGGAAGCGCTGATCCTGACCAAGACCAATGCGCGCTCGCGGGTGCACCGCAGCGGCTACATGGACTACATCGGCGTGCTGGAGTTCGACGCCAAGGGCCGCATCGTCGCCGAACAGCGCTTCCTCGGCCTGTTCACCTCCAGCGCCTACAACCGCCGCCCGTGGGAGATCCCGCTGGTGCGCGAGCGCTTCGACTACGTGATGCGCAAGTCCGAGCTGACCCCGAGCAGCCACAGCGGCAAGGCGCTGCGCCATATCCTGGAGACGCTGCCGCGCGAGGAGCTGTTCCAGTCCAACGAGGAAGAGCTGTACCGCACCGCGATGGGCATCCTCGGCCTGCAGGAGCGGGTGCGCAGCCGCTTGTTCCTGCGCCGCGACAAGTACGGTCGCTTCATTTCGGCGCTGGTGTACATCCCGCGCGAGCGTTTCAACACCGACGTGCGCCTGCGCATCGAGGCCTTGCTGAAGGACGCGCTGCACGGCGAGTACATCGATTCCAACGTGGTGCTGGGCGAATCGCCGCTGGCGCAGCTGCACATGATCGTGCGGCCCAAGCCCGGCGAGGCGCTGGAGTTCGACACCACCGAACTGGAATCGCGCCTGGCGCACCTGCTGCGCAACTGGCACGACGATCTGCGCGAGGCGCTGGTGGCCAGCTGCGGCGAGCGCGATGGTCTGCGCCTGGCCGCCGGCTACGGCCGCGCGCTGCCGGCCGGCTACATCGAGGAGTCGACCGCGCAGATCGCCGCGCGCGACGTCGAGCGCCTGGCCGCGCTGCGCGGTCCGGAAGACCTGCACCTGAGCCTGCAGGCGCTGCGCCGCGACGGCGCCGACAGCCTGCGCCTGAAGCTGTACCGCCAGCACGACGACCTGCCGCTGTCGGACGTGCTGCCGATGATGGAGAACCTGGGCCTGCGGGTGATCTCCGAGCGTCCGTACCGGCTGGTGGTCGACGGCACCGCGCTGTCCATCCAGGACTTCGAGGTCGAGCCGCTGGCCGGCAGCATCGATGTGGCCGCTGCCGACGCGCCGCTGTGCGAGGCGTTCGTGCGGATCTGGCGCGGCGACGCCGAGAACGACGGCTTCAACCGCCTGATCGTCGGTGCCAGCCTGAGCTGGCGCCAGGTCGCGGTGCTGCGCGGCTACTGCAAATACCTGCTGCAGACCGGCGTGCCGTTCTCGCAGGCCTACGTGGAAGAGACCTGCAACCGCTATCCGCTGCTGGCGCGGCTGCTGGTGGAGCTGTTCGAGGCGCGCTTCGATCCGGCCACCGGCAACGAGAGCAAGGCGCAGATCGCCGAGGGACAGGCCGTGCTGACGGCGCAACTGCACCTGCTGGCCAAGGACGATGCCGCGGCGCTGAAGGCGCTGCAGCCGGTGATCGATGCGCGCAGCGGCAGCCGCGACGCGCAGCTGGAGGCGGTCTCGGCCGCGCTGCTGAAGCTGTTCGACCAGGTCGCGAGCCTCGACGAGGACCGCATCCTGCGCAGCTTCAAGGGCGTGATCGAGGCGACCCTGCGCACCAGCCACTACCAGCGCACCGCCGATGGCGGGCTGGGTCACTGCATCAGCTTCAAGCTGGATTCGGCCAAGGTGCCGGACCTGCCCAAGCCGCGTCCGTACCGCGAGATCTTCGTGTACGGCCCGCGCGTGGAAGGCGTGCACCTGCGCTTCGGCGCGGTGGCGCGTGGCGGCCTGCGCTGGTCCGACCGGCGCGAGGACTTCCGCACCGAGGTGCTGGGCCTGGTCAAGGCGCAGATGGTCAAGAACACGGTGATCGTGCCGGTCGGCGCCAAGGGCGGCTTCTTCTGCAAGCGCCCGCCGGTCGGCGGCGACCGCGACGCGGTGCTGGCCGAGGGCATCGCCTGCTACAAGCTGTTCATCCAGGGCCTGCTGGACATCACCGACAACATCGTCGGCGGCAAGATCGTGCCGCCGCCGCAGGTGGTGCGCCACGACCAGGACGATCCGTACCTGGTGGTCGCCGCCGACAAGGGCACGGCCACTTTCTCCGACATCGCCAACGGCCTGGCGCTGGACCACGGCTTCTGGCTGGGCGACGCGTTCGCCTCCGGCGGCTCGGTCGGCTACGACCACAAGGGCATGGGCATCACCGCGCGCGGCGCTTGGGAGTCGGTCAAGCGCCACTTCCGCGCGCTGGGCCGCGACTGCCAGAGCGAGGACTTCACCTGCGTGGGCATCGGCGACATGTCCGGCGACGTGTTCGGCAACGGCATGCTGCTGTCGCGCCACATCCGCCTGCTGGCCGCGTTCGACCACCGCCACATCTTCCTCGACCCGAACCCGGACGCGGCGGCGTCCTTCGCCGAGCGCGAGCGCCTGTTCAAGCTGCCGCGCTCCAGCTGGGCCGACTACGACGCCAAGCTGATCAGCGCCGGCGGCGGCATCTACCCGCGCACGCTCAAGTCGATCGAGATCAGCGCGCCGGTGCGCGAGGCGCTGGGCCTGGAGGCCGGGGTCAAGCAGCTCTCGCCGAACGACCTGATGAACGCCATCCTCAAGGCGCCGGTGGACCTGTTCTGGAACGGCGGCATCGGCACCTACGTCAAGGCCGCCAGCGAGACCCACGGCGACGTCGGCGACCGCGCCAACAACGGCCTGCGCGTCAACGGCGGCGAGCTGCGCTGCAAGGTGGTGGGCGAGGGCGGCAACCTCGGCCTGACCCAGCTCGGCCGTATCGAGGCCGCGCAGGTCGGGGTGCTGCTCAACACCGACTTCATCGACAACTCGGCCGGCGTGGATACGTCCGACCACGAGGTCAACATCAAGATCCTGCTCAACGACGTGGTGCAGGCCAAGAAGCTGACCCTGGACGCGCGCAACAAGCTGCTGGCGTCGATGACCGACGAAGTGGCCGAGCTGGTGCTGTGGGACAACATCCGCCAGAACCAGGCGCTGAGCCTGATGGAGCGGATGAGCGTCACCCGCCTGGGCTCCAAGCAGCACTTCATCCGCACCCTGGAGGCGCAGGGCCTGCTCGACCGGCAGATCGAATACCTGCCCTCGGACGCGGAAATCTCTGCGCGCAAGGCGCGTGGCCAGGGCCTGACCCGGCCGGAACTGGCGGTGCTGCTGTCCTACTCCAAGCTGGTGGCGTTCCAGCAGCTGCTGGAGTCGGACATCCCCGAGGACCCGTACCTGTCCAAGGAACTGCAGCGCTACTTCCCGCAGCCGCTGCAGAAGAAGTACGCCGATGCGATGGAGCGGCACCGCCTCAAGCGCGAGATCATCGCCACCGCGGTGACCAACACCACCATCAACCGGATGGGCGCCACCTTCCTGATGCGCATGCAGGAAGACACCGGCCGCAGCATCGCCGAGGTCGCCAAGGCCTACACCATCAGCCGCGAGACGCTGGATGCACGCGCGCTGTGGACGCAGATCGACGCGCTGGACGGCAAGGTGCCCGAGTCGGTGCAGATCGACGCGCTGGAGGTGATCTGGACGCTGCAGCGCGCCTTCGTGCGCTGGCTGCTGTTCCGCCCGGGCCCGATGCCGGGCATCACCGCGGCGGTGGAGCGCTACTACGAGCCGTTCAACGACATCCGCGTCGCCTCCGGCGTGCTGCCCGATTCGCAGCGTCCGCGCTACGAGGCGCTGGTGCAGGAGTGGCAGGACAAGGGCCTGCCGCCGGCGCTCGCCCAGCAGCTGTCGGAACTGCGCTTTCTGGAGCCGGCGTTCGACATCATCGAGATGGCGCGCACCCGCAAGCTCAAGCCGGTGGAGGTGTCGAAGGTGCACTTTCGCCTCGGCGAGGCGCTGCAGTTGCCGTGGCTGTTCGAGCAGATCGACGCGCTGGAGGTCAACGGCCGCTGGCATGCGGTGGCCCGTGGCGTGCTGCGCGACGAACTGGCCAAGCACCACGGCGTGCTGGCCGGCCAGGCGCTGAGCCTGCCGGGCGGCACCGCCGAAGCCAAGGTGCAGCACTGGCTGCAGCGCGACGACAGCAGCCTGCGCTTCACCCTGAGCATGCTGCAGGAACTGGCTGCGCAGAAGACGCTGGACTACCCGACGGTGTCGGTGGCGGTGCAGCGACTCGGCCAGCTGGCGGCGCACGGCGTCTGACCGATCGCGCCGGATGGCCAGGCCCGCGCGCGCGGGCCTGGCCCACTGCGGTACCGCGTCGCCCGATGGCGACGCATGGCGCGTGGCAGGCGATTGCTGTCGCGCGTCCTTGGCGGGGATCCGCGCTCGCCCCACGTTCTTCGTTGGAGCCAGGCCGGCGGCGCACCGCTGCGGCGACCGACCGCGTCACGCAAGGCCGCGGGATTCTGACAGCCCGCGCTGATACGATCCGGGCCATCGGGCGAGCACACGGCTGCAGCGCCGCATTTCGAGGCGTACATGCTGTACCTGGCCATCCCCGCGGTGCTCCTGTTGTTGATCGTCTTCCTGGCACGGCAGCCTCCGCTGGAGCTGCGGCTGCAGCGTGCGCTGCAGCAGGCACGGCAGGGCGACCTGCGACGCTTGCGCGCACTTGCCAGGAAATCGGTGGGCGATGCCGCCTATGCGCTGTTCCTGCAACTGGACGCCAACGGCGAGCAAGCCGCGGCACTGGCGGCACTGAAGCGTGCGGTCTATGCCCGCACCTGGCTGGACATCCGTGGCTGCAGCGTGGCCATGCGCGCGTACGGCCGCCGTCGCTTCCTCGGCGTGGGCACCATCCCGGACCATGCCGCGCTGCTGGCCGAATGGAGCCGTCCCGGCTGGTGCTCGGGTGCCGGCTGGGAACCCGAACTGGCCTGGATCCAGGCCTGCGGCCCGGAGCCGTGCCGGGATCTGGCGCGCGCCTGGTATTGGCTGTGCCTGGCCGATGCGCGCAGGCAGGAGGGGATGGGCGAGATCCGATCCGTGGAGCTGGCGCAGCAGGTGCGGGAGCATCTGGGCCCGTTGGTGCCGGCATCGGTGCGCCAGGCGATGCAGGAGCAGGCGACAGAGACTGCGTGCCGCGACTTCATGTCCGGCAGATAAGGCGGGCGGAGCGACTCGGCCCGGTACCGGGCACCGGCCTGCAATGGCTGTCGCCGCAGGTCCCATCACAGCGCGGTGCGGACGCGGCATGCAACTGCCGCGGATTGGCCGCTGCCTCGGCTGCAAGCGCGTGCCGCCGGTTCGCCGCCGCGCGCCGGTCATGGCGCCCCGGGTATGATCGGGGCCATGAATGCTTCCGTCCTGCCGTCCTCGCCCCGCATCTGTTTCCTCGCCAGCGTCGCACCGGAGGCGCAGCACGCGCGTACCCAACTGGTCGGGCGCTACGGCGATTGCGAGCCGGCCGACGCCGATGTGCTGTGCGCGCTCGGCGGCGACGGCTTCATGCTGCAGACCCTGCATCGCCACGGCAGCCTGGGCAAGCCGGTGTTCGGCATGAAGCTGGGCACGGTCGGCTTCCTGATGAACCAGTTCCGCGACGACGACCTGGTCGCGCGCCTGGCCCTGGCCGAGCCGGCCAAGCTGCGCCCGCTGGAAATGCTGGCGCAGACCGAATCCGGCGCCACCACCGGCTCGCTGGCCTACAACGAGGTCTCGCTGCTGCGGCAGACCCGTCAGGCCGCGCACGTGAGCATCGATCTCAACGGTCAGACCCGGGTCGACGAACTGATCTGCGACGGCGTACTGGTGTCGACCCCGGCCGGCAGCACCGCCTACAACTCCTCCGCGCACGGACCGATCCTGCCGCTGGGCTCGCACACCCTGGCGCTGACCCCGATCGCGCCGTACCGGCCGCGGCGCTGGCGCGGCGCGATCCTCAAGGCCGACATCGAGGTGCGCTTCCGCGTGCTGGATCCGTACAAGCGCCCGGTCAGCGTCACCGCCGACTCGCACGAGACCCGCGACGTGGTCGAAGTCACCATCCGCGAATCCCGCGACCGCCTGGTCACCCTGCTGTTCGATCCGGAGCACAATCTGGAGGAGCGGATCTTGAGCGAGCAATTTATGGTGTAGGGGCGGGGAGTGGGGAATCGGGAATGGGGAATCGCAAGAGCGGTTTCCTGACAATTCCCTTTCCCTGGATAACTTCCACGCCCGCAAACCGCTTTTCCCTATTCCCCATTCCCGATTCCCAGTCACAGCCCAAAATGTCCGACAACTCCCCCCGTCTGCTCACCGTCGCGGTCACCTCGCGCGCCCTGTTCGATCTGGAAGAGGGCCATGCCCTGTTCGAGCGGGAGGGGGTGGAGGCGTACAGCGCGTATCAGCGCGAGCGCGAGGACGATGTGCTGGCGCCCGGGGTGGCGTTCCCGGTGGTGCGCAAGCTGTTGGCGCTGAACCAGGGCACGCCGCCGGAGACGCCGCCGGTGGAGGTGATCCTGCTCTCGCGCAATTCCGCCGACACCGGGCTGCGCATCTTCAACTCGATCCAGCACTACGGCCTGGGCATCGTGCGTGCCACTTTCACCTCCGGCGAAGCGACCTGGCCCTACGTCAAGCCGTTCGGCACCGACCTGTTCCTCTCGGCCAATCCGGAGTCGGTGCGGCGCGCGCTCAGCCATGGCATCGCCGCGGCGACCATCCTGCCCAAGCCGCCCGGCGAGCATGCGCAGGAAGCGGCCGCGGCGGCCGGTGCGATCGACGCCGATCGCCTGTCCACGCAGCTGCGCATCGCCTTCGACGGCGATGCGGTGATCTTCGGTGACGAGGGCGAGCGTTTCTCGCGCGAGCAGGGCGTGGAGGCGTTCGGCCGCTACGAGCGCGAGAACGCGCGCGAGCCGCTGACCGGCGGGCCGTTCCGCAATTTCCTGTCGGCGCTGCACGCGCTGCAGTCCGCGTTCCCGGCCGGCGAAGCCTCGCCGATCCGCACCGCGCTGGTCACCGCGCGCTCGGCGCCGGCGCACGAGCGGGTGATCCGCACCCTGCGCGAGTGGGGCGTGCGCCTGGACGAGGCGCTGTTCCTCGGCGGCCGCCACAAGGGCCCGTTCCTGCAGGCGTTCGGCGCGGACATCTTCTTCGACGATTCGCAGCACAACATCGACAGCGCCGCCCGCGAGCGCGTCGCCGCCGGGCATGTGCCGCACGGGGTCGCCAACGCCATCGCCAAACCGTGAGCGCGGCGCCCGGCGGCGGCCGCTGGGCCGCGCTGCGCCGCCTGCTGCGGCAGGGAGCGGATGCGCCTGCCGACCTGCGTCCCGGACGACCCTACGTGCGCCATGGCTGGCACTACACCAGCCTGCAGTTCAAGGGCGAAGTGACCCAGAGCCGCATGTACACCTGGTGGCCGGACGTGCTGCAGGTCGGCTACACCCGCAGCATGCTCGGCGCGCTGCTGCTGCGCCCGGACCCGCGGCAGATCGGCATCGTCGGCCTCGGTGGCGGTTCGCAGGCCAAGTTCTGCTACCGGCACCTGCCGCAGGCGCGGATCGAGGCGATCGAGGCCGACGCCGACGTGCTGGCCCTGCGCGCGGCGTTCCGCATCCCGGACGACGACGCGCGCTTCGAGGCCGTGCACGGCGACGGCGCGCGGTTGCTGCGGCAACGGCGCGACCGCTATGACCTGCTGTTGCTCGACGCCTACGACGCCGACGGCATCCCGGCCGCGCTGCTCAGCCGCGGCTTCTACGAGGACTGCCACGCGGCGCTGGCACCGGGCGGGGTACTGGCGGTGAACCTGTACGACACCGACACCCGCCGCCACCTTGCGCATCTGCGCGCGCTGTTCGGCGGCCGCGTGCTGCGCCTGGACGAGCCACAGATGGACAACCAGGTGGTATTCGCCTGGACCGGTGCACTGCCGGCGTTGGACGTGCACGCGGCCTTGGCCTGCCTGCCGTGGTCGGCGCGCTGGCAACTGCGCACGCCGTTCCGGCGCGTGCAGCAAGCGATGGCGGGCAGGACGGGAGCGGACGGGGTGCGTTAGCCAGGGCTGCTGCCGGGGGATGGCTGCGTCGACCAGACGGTTCAGTCCACGCCATGCCGCCGCCGGTGCAAGCACGACGGGGGGAGACAATGCATGCGGTCCCGGGCGACACCACGCGCCAGGACGATGGCAAGTCGCCCTACAACGGCAACAGGATGTTGCTGAGCTTCCAGCGCAGGCCCTCGCGGGTGAATACGAAGGGTACGGCGGTACCGTCGGCGGTGTGCACGGTGGCGACGAAGCGCGTGGTCGATTCGAAGCGGTGTTCGGCCTGGCGCAGTGGTTGTGGCGGGCGCGGCGCGGCGTAGGTATCGCCGCCGACGGTGTCGCCGCTGGCGCGTTTCCACAGCGCGTCGCCCTGCATCAGCGCGCCGATGCCGGTCGGGGTGACCAGCGCATCCACGCTCATGCCGCCGAGGCCGCCGGCCAGCGACAGCAGCGCCCCGCCGAACAGGCTGGACTGCAGGTCGGGGCCGGCGCGGCGCACCAGCGCATCGTCCACCTGGGCCTTGAGGTTGACCCGCAGGGTGGGAAAGTCGACGTAGCGCTCCAGTGCCGCGGCATCGCGCTCGCGCAGCGCTTGGTCGATGCCGCGGATGGCCAGGTACGGCCCAGCGACGACGTAGCCGCCGAGGGCGAGCAGGGCGAGGAACAGCAAGGCCAGCCATTTCTTCATCGCATGTCTCCTTGCGTGTGGGCGTTCTGCAGGAGCGGATTAGCCGCGACGCGTGACCGGGAATGCCTGTCGCCGCTGAAGCCGCTCCTACGGGGAAGCACTGCCGTTCTAGAACTCCAGGTCCAGCGCCGCGCACAGATAGTCCACGAACGGGCCCAGCGTCTGCAGGTCGGCGGCGATCTGCGTGCGCAGCCGCGGGCCGGTCATGGTGGCGTCGTCGAGCTGGCGCCAGAACACCCAGTTCTTGTGCTTGAGATCGTCGATGCACTCGAAGTCGGCCGGGAAGCCGCGCGGCGGCCGCACCAGCATCTCGCTTTCCTCGAAGTCGAAGCGGCGCCGCAGCGCCGGCGCATGCGCGGCGGCCTTCCAGCTGCCGGGATTGTCGAAGATGAACTGGCGCACCTTGCGCTGCGTGTCCGGTTCCGGATGCCACAGCCCGGCGCCGACGAAGCTCTCGCCCGGCTGCAGGTGGATGTAGAACGAGGGGGCCGGCACCTGCTTGCGCCGCTCGTGGAACAGGCGCGCACCCTGCCAGGTCTTGTACGGCGACTTGTCGTGGGAAAAGCGCGCGTCGCGGTGGATGCGGAACAGCGAGCCGCCGACGCCGCGCGGGTCGGCGCGGAAGTGCTCGCTGACCTGCGCCAGGTCCGGCTGCAGGTCGGTGATCAGGCGCAGGAACGGCTGCCGCACGTGCTCCTCGTACTTGTGCCGGTTGTCGTTGAACCAGGCCTTGTCGTTGTGCCGCGCCAGGGCACGCAGGAACTTGAAGCTGGCGTCGCTGAAATAGCTGGTCATAGGCTGCGTTGCAGTTCGTGGCCCCAGGCGGCCAACTGGTCGAGCAGGGCTTGCTTGGTAGCATCCTGCGGGTGAGCCAGGCGTAAACCGGCCAGTTCCGCGTAGAAGGCGTCGAAGCTCAGTTCGGACAGGCCGCTGTCCTGCTGCAGGCGCTGCCGCCGGTAGTCGTCCCAGCGCGCCTGTTCGGCGATGGACAGGCTCTGCGGCCAGTTGCGCGCGCGGTAGCGGAACAGCAGCTCGGGCAGGCGCGGATCGCGGAACTGGCCTTCCAGCGCGGCCAGTTGCGCCGGCGGGGTGGCGCGGACCTGGGCCATCGTGCGCTTGTCGCCATCGGCCAGGAAGCCGTCGTACATAGACGCGTCGACATCCGCCGGTACCGCGGCGCGCTCGCTGGCGAACACCCGCCGCACCTTCTCCGCCAGCGCCGGGCCGGCTTCGCGCAGGCGCTCTGCCTTGGCCAGGAGTTGCGCGGGGTCCAGCCGCAGCCGGGCGAAATCCGCTTCGCGCAGGTGCGCCCAGGCGACCAGTGCCGGTGCCTTGTTCAGGTGCACTTCCTTGAGCGGGATACGCTGTTCGCCCTCGGGCAGGTCGGCCTGCGGGGTGTACAGGCGATCGGCGATCTGTTCCGGCGAATAGCGCAGCAGCGGCTCGATGTCGCCTTCCAGGTCGAACACCAGCACCCGGCTGTCGATGCGCGGATGCCGCGCCAGCGGCAAAACCGGCGCCGCACACAGGCGCGCGGCCGGATAGCGCATCGACACGTGCAGCACCGGCTGCATCGCCACCGCGTCGAGCAGGCTGCCGCAGAAGCGCTTGTCGCGCAGCTTCAGCGCGTACTCCCACAGCCGCGGCTGGCTGCGGCGGAAGTGCCGGGCCATGCCGATGGTGGCATAGACGTCGGACAGCGCTTCGTGCGCATCGCCGTCGCGCACGCCGTTGGCCAATGCCAGTTGCTCCAGCTTGAACGAGGTGGCGCCGTCCTCGCGCTGCGGCCAGACGATGCCCTCCGGGCGCAGCGCGTGCATCAGCCGCAGCATGTCCAGCAGGTCCCAGCGCGAGTTGCCGTTGCGCCATTCGCGTTCGTAGGGATCGTAGAAGTTGCGGAACAGGCCGTGGCGCACGAACTCGTCGTCGAAGCGCAGCGAGTTGTAGCCCAAGGTGCAGGTCTGCGGCCGCGCCATCTGCTCGGCGATGCGTGCGAACGCCTCGGCTTCGCTGACGCCCTCGCGCAAGGCCTGCTGTGGGGCGATGCCGGTGATCAGGGTGGCGATCGGCGAGGGCAGCAGGTCGTCGGCGGGCTTGACGAAGAAACTGATCGGCTCCTCGATCACATTGAGCTCGACATCGGTGCGCACCGCGGCGAACTGCGCGATGCGCGTGCGCCGCGGATCGGCGCCGAAGGTTTCCAGGTCGTAGAAGAGGAAGCTGTCGGGCATGACGAATCGAATGGTGCGAGGCAGGCGAGGCTAGGAGCGTGGGGATGCTTGTAGGAGCGGGTGTCCGGATAGGCTACGCCGGTTCAATGCGCCCCCTCCAGCGGTGCCAGCCGCGCGTGCACGATGCGCTCCAGCCAGTTCCAGTCGATCCGCGACAGGTCGCTGTGGCCCTGCGTGGCCTGGACCAGGATGTCGCGCTGCACTTCGCTGCGTTCCAGCGCCTGTGCGTACGGCGTGCGCAGGAAGGTGACCATGGTGTAGTGCGGCACGAAGCGGGTCGGATGTCGTGCCTGCAGGGCCTGGCCGAGTTCGCGCTGCAGCAGGAAGCCGGCGTCGCCGACGCGGTCGCGCATTTCCACGTAGTTCTCCAGCGCCATCTGCTGGATCGCGCCGGCGTTGGGCTTGCGCTCGGCCTCGAAGGCGGCATAGGCGCGCGCCAGGTCCGGCTCGCGCTGCAGGTGCGCGGCCAGCGCCGCGCAATCCTCGAACGCGCAGTTCATGCCTTGCCCGTGGAACGGCACCATCGCGTGCGCGGCGTCGCCCAGCAGTACCGCGCGGCCGTCCAGGTGCCATCGCTCCAGGCGCAGCGTGCCGAGCAGGCCCGGCGGATGCTGCTCCCAGTGCTCGGCCAGTTGCGGCATCAGCGGCAGCGCATCGGCGAAATCGCGCGCGAACAGCGCCAGCGCCTCGTCGCCGCTGCGCACGGTGGCGAAGCTGGGCTCGCCCTTGTTGGGCAGGAACAGGGTGACGGTGAAGGTGCCCTCATTGTTGGGCAGGGCGATGCACATGTAGTGACCGCGCGGCCAGATATGCAGGGCGTTGGCTTCGATGCGGAAGCCGCCGTCGGCGCCGGGCGGGATCTCCAGTTCCTTGTACGAGTGGTCGAGGAACTCGATGTGCTCGGCCATCGGCGCCTTGCGCTGCATCGCCGCGCGCAGCGCCGAGCCGGCGCCGTCGGCGCCGATCATGCTGTCGAAGCGGATGTCGTGCGGCTGGTCGTCGCGGTCGTCGATGAAACGCGCATAGCCGGCATCGAAATCCACCGTGTGCAGGCGCCGGTAGAAGTGGATGCGCGCGCCGGCCTGCTCGGCCAGTTGCAGCAGGGTGATGTTGAGGTCGTTGCGGTGGACCGACCAGATCACCTCGCTGTCGTCGCGGCCATAGCGCTGCAACTGCTGGTGCCCGTCGGCGAAATGCACCATGCGCCCGCGCATCATCACCGCCTTGGCTATCACCGCGTCATCGGCGCCGGCCTGGCGCAGCACGTGCAGGCCGCGTTCGGCCAGGGCCAGGTTGATCGAGCGGCCGCGCTCGTAGTCGTGCACGCGCGGGTCGCCACGACGCTCGTAGACGGTGACCTGCCAGCCCTGGCGCGAGAGCAGGATGGCGAGCAGGGAGCCGGCCAGGCCGGCGCCGATCAGGGTGATGCTGCGGGGGGATGCGTTCAATGCGGTGTCCGGAAGGCGCGGCAGGCCGCCGCGCGAAGAAGGCGGCTCAGACGCCGGCCCAGGTTTCCACTTCCTCGACGAAGCGGTAGACGTCGCGGTAGCGGTTGTACAGCGGCACCGGGCTGATCCGGATCACGTCCGGCTCGCGCCAGTCGCCGAGCACGCCGACCGATTGCAGGTACTCGAACAGGGCGCGACCGCGCTCCCGCCCGCCGGCCACGCGCAGCGACAACTGGCAGCCGCGTTGCGCCGGGTCGGACGGGGTGATGATCTGCAGGGTGTCGGCCAGGCGGGCGCGGATCAGCGTCTCCAGGTAGCCGGTCAGTTGCTGCGATTTCTGCCGCAGCGCGTCCAGCCCGGCACGCTCGAACAGGTCCAGCGAGGCGCGCAGCGGGGCCATGCTCAGGATCGGCGGATTGCTCAGCTGCCAGCCGTCGGCACCGGGCGCGGCGACGAATTCGGGCGCCATGCGGAAACGGGTGCGCTTGTCGTGGCCCCACCACCCGGCGAAGCGCGGGGTCTCGCCGTGGCCGTGGCGTTCGTGCACGAAGGCGCCGGCGACCGCGCCGGGGCCGGCGTTGAGGTATTTGTAGTGGCACCACACCGCGAAGTCCGGCGCGGCATCGTGCAGGTGCAGCGGCACGTTGCCGATGGCGTGGGCCAGGTCGAAGCCGACCGCGGCACCGGCCGCGCGCGCCAGCCGCGCCACCGCGGCCAGGTCGAAGGCCTGGCCGGTGCGGTACTGCACGCCGGGCCACAGCACCAGCGCCAGGCGCGGGCCGTGCTCGGCGATGGCGCGCTCGATCGCCGCCAGCGACACGGTGCCGTCGGCGCCGTCGGGCTGCACTTCGATCAGGTCGGTGGCCGGGTCGAAGCCGTGGAAACGGATCTGCGAGGCCACCGCATGCTGGTCGGACGGGAACGCGCCGGCCTCGATCAGGATCGCCGGGCGCTCGCGGGTGGGCCGGTAGAAGCTGACCATGAGCAGGTGCAGGTTCACCGTCAGCGTGTTCATCGCCACCACTTCGTGCGGATGCGCGCCGACCAGGCGCGCCAGCGGCGCGGCCAGCAATTCGTGGTAGGTCATCCACTGGGTATCGCCGTTGAAATGGCCTTCCACTGCCAGCGACGACCACTTGTCCAGCACCTCCTGCACCGCGGCGCGCGCGCCGCGCGGCTGCAGGCCCAGCGAGTTGCCGACGAAATAGGCCTGGTCGGCGCCCTGATGCTGCGGGAACAGGAATTCCTGGCGCAGGGCCCGCAGCGGATCGGCGGCGTCGAGGGCGATGGCGTGCTGGCGGGACAGGATCTCGTTCATCGGCATTGGGTTCCGGGAAGCAGGGCGAGAGTCTAGAGCGTGTAGGACGACGGAAGGTGAGTGCGTGGCATGGCGCGGGGCGAGGCCGCGTGGCCCTCTGCAGCAGCGACCGCACGGCCAGGGTGAGGCGACGGCGCGTTCACCCGCTGCGGTGCGCGGTCACCGGCGGTTGTTCCTTGGCGGCCGCGGCAGCCGGCAGCAAGGCGCTGCGGACCAGGTGGGTCAGGGTACCGATGCTGTCGGCGACGCGGTCGCTGGTGTCGGCCAGCGCGGGCAGCGCGCCGCCGTCGCTGCCGTCCTGCGGCTGCGCGGCCAGCGCCTCGGCCAGGCGCCGCTCGCCCGCGCGCAGGCTGGCCTGCGCCGGCGGCGTGCCGGTGCGCAGGCTCTCGGCCAGTTCGGTCAGTGCGGCATGCGCCTGTTGCCGGAACTGCTGCAGCTCCGGCAGGGGCGGCAATGGCGGTGCATCGCGCAGCACCGCCTCCAGCGCCAGCGAGGCGCGGATCAGCCGGTTGCCGTTGGCCAGCACCGATTCGGCCAGGGTCAGTTCGCGCAGGTTGCGCTTGCGCCGCGGCTCGCCGCGCAGGCGTTCGATCGAGGCCTGCGCGTTGGTGCGCGCGGTGCGCGAGGCCGCGCGGGTCTCCGGCAGCGCCTGCAGGCGGCCTTCCAGCACCGCGTCGAGATGGTCGCGGTAGGCGAGCAGCAACTGCGCCAGGATCGCGCGGATGTGCTTGCGTTCCCAGGTCGGCCACAGCGCGTAGGCCGCCAGCGCCAGCGCGCTGCCGAGCACGGTGGCCTGGATGCGCTCGCCGATCGCCTCGCCCGGGGCCATTCCCTCGAACGACAGCAACAGCACCAGCATGCCGGTCAGGCAGGCCACGCCGAGCCCGTAGTTGACCTGGGTCAGCAGGCGGAACCCCAGGCAGAACACGGTCAGCAACAGCAGCCGCACCACCGCCCCGTCCATCACGAAGTGCGCCAGCACGGTGGCCAGCAGCAGCCCGCCGAAGGTGCCGGCCACGCGCAGCGCGCCGAAGCTGAGGGTGCCGCCGAAATCCGGCTTCAGCACGATCGCCGTGGTCATCGGGATCCAGTAGCCGTGCGGGATCGCCTGCCAGCGGGCGAACAGCACCGCCAGCGCCAGGCACACGCCGCAGCGCAGCGCGTGGCGGAACGCCACCGAGGACAGCTTCAGATTCGCCCGCAAGGTCTGCAGCGGCGCCAGCGGACGCAGCGCCGCCGGCAACTGCGCCTCGGCCAGTTCGGCCTGGATCTCGCCGCGGCTGCTGGCCCAGCGGCCATTGCGCGCCAGCGCGCGCAGCTGGCCGCCCAGGCCCTGCGCACGGGCCACGGCGATGCGCAGCAGGCGGCGTTCGCGGGTGTCTTCGGTCTGCGCCTGCACTTGCGCCAGCGCATCCACCAGATCGTCGAATCCGGTCATCGACGCAGTGGCCGCGTCTGGGTCCTCGGCGCTGTCCAGCGCGTGCGCGAGCTGGTCCAGCACCACCGCGCTGCGTTCGAGCACGCGTTCGATCGGCAGTCGCGCGGGCGATCCTGCGTCCAGGCGTCCGTGCAGGTCGGCCAGGGTCAGCAGCTCCAGCCGCGCGCGTTCGCACAGCTCGGCGATGACCCGGAACGCCTGCACCGCACGTCCGCGCGAGCGGTGCTCGCCGTGCAGCATCACCATCGCCTCGAGCACCGCCTCGGTGGCCGGCGGCGCGGCGGTCGCGCCGGGCCGCTGGCGGGCGATGCCGGCCAGTTGCCGCATCAGGTCGGCCAGGGCGAAGCGTTCCGGGCGGTAGCGCTGCAGCGGCCAGGCGGCCAGCGCCATCAGCATCTGCAGCACGCCGCCGGCGAAGATCAGCGTGGCCACGCCCACGCTCTGCAGCGGCGGCAGGCGCACGTCGGCGCTGACCACCAGCAGGATCATGCTGGTCAGCCCGACCCGCGCCGCGACCGGGCCCAGCGCCACCAGCAGGCCGCCGCCGAGGCCGAGCAACAGCGCGCTCAGCGCCAGCGCCACGGTGTGCGCGCCGATCAGCATGCCCAGCAGCGCGGCCACGCCTGCCGCCAGCGCGGCCATCAGCATGCGCTGCATCCGCGCCCGGTACGGGCCGGGCTGGTCGGAGAACATGGTGTTGAGCGCGCCGGTGGACACCGCCAGGCCCAGTTCGGCATGGCCGGCGGCCACGCCCAGCGCCAGCGGCGCGACCACCGCGGCGGTGTTGCGCAGGGCCACGCGCACCGGCACGTCGCGCGGCTTGAGCGCGATCAGGCTGCGCAGCATCGCGAGCCGGAACGGCGCGGGGGCAGGGCGGTCACGGCGCGTCGGCCGCCGGCCGCGGATGCATGTGGCCGCAGCGGGCGCAGGTGCGCAGCGATTCGGAGGCGTAGAAGCGCGCGAACACCGGCGGGAAGTCGGTCTCGATGTCCTGCAGCGGGAAGTAGGCTTCGTACAGCAGGTGGTTGCAGCGCTCGCAGAACCACAGCAGGCCGTCCTGCTCGTGCGGCAGGCGCCGCCGCTCGATCACCAGGCCCACCGAGTTCGCGCCGCGCTGCGGCGAGTGCGGCACCTTCGGCGGCAGCAGGAAGGTCTCGCCGGCGCGGATCGGGATCTCGCGCACCGCGCCGTCTTCCTGGATCTTCAGCACCATCTCGCCTTCAAGCTGGTAGAACCACTCCGGGCCTTCGTCGTAGTGGTAGTCGCTGCGCGCGTTCGGCCCGCCGACCACCATCACGATGAAGTCGCCGGCGTGGATGCACTTGTTGCCCACCGGCGGCTTCAGCAGGTGCCGGTGGGCGTCGATCCAGGCGTGCAGGTTGAGCGGGCCGGGGAGCATGCGGATCCTTGATCGAGGTGGCGGAACGGCGCGCCGCTCAGCGGTCCTCGCGGTCCTGGCTGATGCGCGCCAGGGCGGCATCGTAGCGCGGCGCCAGGTCGTCGATGCGGTCAAGTTCCATGCCCAGGTCGTGCACGCGGCCGTCGCGCAGGCTGTAGACCCAGCCGTGCACGGTCAGTTCCTGGCCGCGCGCCCAGGCGTCGAGCACGATCGAAGTGCGGCTGACGTTGACCACCTGCTCGAGCACGTTGAGCTCGCACAGGCGCGCGTGCTGCACGTTGAGGTCGCCGGCCTGCTGCAGGCAGTGCTCGTGCTTCTCGGCCACGTCGGTGACGTGGCGGATCCAGTTGTCGACCAGGCCCAGCCGCGCACGGGTCAGGCCCGCGTGCACGCCGCCGCAGCCGTAGTGGCCGACCACCAGGATGTGCCGCACCTTCAGCACCTCGACCGCGAACTGGATCACCGACAGGCAGTTCAGGTCGGTGTGCACGACCACGTTGGCGATGTTGCGGTGGACGAACACCTCGCCCGGTGCCATGTCGATGATCTGGTTCGCCGGCACCCGCGAGTCGGAGCAGCCGATCCACAGGTACTCCGGCGTCTGCTGCTTGGACAGGCGGCTGAAGAACTCCGGATCCTCGCGGTTGATGCGTTCGGACCAGGAGCGGTTGTTGTCCAGCAGTTGTTCGATTTTGCTCATAGCCCGGCATTATTCCAGAAGCCCGCGGCCGGTGCGCGGCGTGCGCCGACGCCGGTACCCGGATGGCTGGCATCCGCATGCACACGGCGCCTCAGTGCGCAGGCGCCGCCGGATCGGGCTTTTGCCGATCCCGCCGATGCGGCGCGCTGCGCAGACTTCCTCCACGCCCACACCGGGCATCAGCGGAGGATCCCATGGCCGACTTCAACGCGTTCTTTCCGACCCTGCTCAAGCACGAGGGCGGCTTCGTCAACGATCCGGTGGATCCGGGCGGCGCCACCAACAAGGGCATCACCCTGGCGACGTTTCGCTTATACGCCAAGAGCCTGCTGCAATTGGAGCCGACCCTGGACAACCTGCGCGCGCTCACCGACGCGCAGGCCGGGGTGATCTACAAGACCTGCTACTGGAATGCGGTGCACGGCGACGAGATCGCGCTGCAGCCGCTGGCCAACATCCTGTTCGATTTCCAGGTCAACGCCGGCAACAACGCCATCAAGCTGCTGCAGCGCGTGCTCAACGCGCAGGCGCCGGCGCTGCAGCTGCCGGAGGACGGCAAGTTCGGCCCGGCCACCCTGGCGGCGCTGAAGGCCGCCGACCAGCGCGATCTGTACGCACGCTACAAGCAGGGCCGGCGCGACTACTACCAGCGCCTGGTCGCGGCCAAGCCGCCGCTGGGCAAGTTCCTCAAGGGCTGGCTGGCGCGCACCGACTCCTTCCCCGACCTGAGCTGAGCGCGCGCGCGGCAAGCGCCGCCGATCCGCTGCCGTCGCCGACGGCGGCCTTCTTTCTCCAGGAGCGACCATGGCTGGACCGACCGCATTGAACGACCTGATCGAAGCGCTGGCCGGCGCCGTGATCGAGGCGCAGGACCGCATCGAGCAGCACCAGATGGCCAACCTCGGCGATTACTTCGACGAGTTCCACCGGCCCAAGAGCGTGATCATCCGCCTGCCGTCGCAGCACCCGCAGGCCGCCGAAGGCGACGAGGACTACTACCGCGCGCCGCTGCTGCCGCTGGTCTCGACCAACGTGCTGCGGATCAAGGACGTGGAGATCAGCTTCGATGCGCAGCTCGGCGACCTCGGCGGCCTGCAGTCGGCCGACGGCTTCTTCGCGCCGGAGTCGCCCGGCCCGCGCGGTGCCTGGCAGGCCAAGCGCACCGCCACCCGTTCCAGCGTGCGCGTGGATACCAGCGCCAGCGCGCGGAGCCAGCGCCAGAGTGCCGTCCACGTCGTGTTGCGCGTGGAGGGGACCGAACCGACTGACGGAGCGGCCAGATTGCTGAACCATCTGGCGCAGACGCAGGGCGTGTTCAAGACGGTCATGGCCGACAAGCCGGACGTCGCGGGCACGGACGATGTAACCAATCCCACCAACTGAAGGAGTCACTGCAATGGCTGACGAACTCGTCAATATGTCAAGTCAATTCAAGGGTCTGCCGATGGGCGACCTGATCGGCGGCCCGCTCGATGCGGCCTGCGACGCGCAGGTCAAGCTGGCCCGCGCCACCGCCGATTTCATCCGCGTCATCGGCTTCCTGCCGCCGGACAACCCCGACCCGAAGAATCCGCAGGCAACCGGCGCCACCCGTACCGCCAGCTTCCGCTTCAAGCGGCCGGTCGACGACCCGGACAAGGCCGGCGGCATCGCCGAGGAGGAGGTCGAACTGGAAGTGCCGCTGCTGGCCATCGTCAACGTGCCCAGCCTGAGCATCCAGACCGTGGACATCACCTTCGACATGGAAGTGAAGTCGTCCTTCTCCTCGAAGGAGAAGACCGATGCCTCGGCGTCGATGTCGGCGGACGTGGAATACGGCTTCGGCCTGTTCAAGGCCAAGGTGCATATCCAGGGCTCGGTCTCCACCAGCAAGGAGAACACGCGCAGCTCGGACAACTCCGCCAAGTACCACGTCTCGGTGCATGCCGCGGACAAGGGACCGCCGGAAGGTCTGGCGCGGGTGCTGGACATCCTGCAGACCTCGGTGGCGCCGCGCAAGATCGGCAAGCCCGAGCCGGTTCCCGCGTAAGTCCATAGCGGTCCGTTGAACCATCTCGTCGGGGGACTCGTCAACGATGTTCGACCTTACTGAAGTCAAGTTCGTCAAGCGGGTCGTGGTCGGCAGCGACAACCCGACGCAGATGCAATCGCCCGAGCAGATCGAAGCCGCGCGGGCCTTGCTCAACCGCTGCCTGAGCGATTCGCCGAAGGGCGCGATCATCGGCACCGAGAAGAATTTCGCCGTGCTGCAGATCGGCGAGCACCAGGTGGTGATGCAGTGGCTGTGCTACCACGTGGGCTTCCCGCGCAAGCCCGGCTGGATGAAGGACGACTGATGGCCAGCCTGCGCTGCGAGTTCGACCTGCTGCTGCAGGGGCTGTCGGCGGCCCTGCTGGATGCGCAGCGGCGCTGCCGCGCGCGTCACGCACAGGCCTTGCGCGCCTGCTTCGGCGCAGGCGAGACGCTGCCGGTGGCGACGGACGCGGCCGAGCCGCCGTCGCTGCAGATCCCGTTGTGGGAGCTGCGCGCCTGGCAATTGCCGCAGATCGGCGAACTGGCCCTGGCCTTCGACGTCGAACTGGACGTGGAGGAGGTGCCGGACGAGGCGCCGCGCCTGCTGCTGCAGGTGTTGCCGCGCCGGCCGCGGCGGCCCGGGCACCGCCTGCAGATCCTGTTCCGCGGCACCCACACCCCGGTCGGCGAGGTGCTGTTCGACGGTCAGCGGCTGAAGCTGTGGCAGCTGTCCGATGCGCCCGCCCCGCACGATCCCGCCCAGGAGACCGCACATGCGTAGACACGGCTTCATCCTGTCCCGGCACGACACCGACCTGTGGTGCCGAGAACTGCACATCGACCTGCGCTCGCTGGCCCGCGCGCAGCGGCTGCGCCGGCGTCGACGCCGGGCGCTGTGGCTGCTTGCCGTACTGTGCCTGGTGGCGGCCGTGGTGGCGCTGCTCTGGTTCGGTCTGTCCTGACCGTGCCCATCGTTTCCTTTCGTATCCAACAGGAGAGTCGCATGCGTATCCGTTCGCGTGGTGTTGCGCGTTTCCCGCTCTGGCTGGCGCTGTGCCTGGCCATGCCGTTCGCCGCCGGTGCCGCACCGCAGGCGCCGACGCCTGCGGCGCCGGCCGCAGCGGCCAACGCCGACGCGCTGCCGCCCGGCGAATGGAGCGGCACCCTGGCGCTGGATGCGCAGCGCCTAGCCGCCGTGCGCCTGGTCCAGCGCGAGGGAAATGCCAGGCTGATATTCGCCTCGCCGTTGAACTGCGTGTTGCTGGTCAAGCCGCAGCCGGGTAACGGTTTCGTACTGGAGTCGATCAATGGCGGGGCCTATTGCGACAAGCTCATGGGCAAGCCGCTGCGCCTGCAGCGCAGCGGCGACGACCTGCGCTTGAACGTCGACGGCAAGGATCTGCCGGTGGTGCTGCATGGCGATCCGGGTCAGTCCAGCCCGCTGCAGGGCAAGTGGCGCGGGATGGCGCGCCCCGAGCGCGGCGATCGCGACGTTGCCGTGGACCTGAGCGTCGCCGCGACCTCGCAGGCACCGGGCAAGCCCACGGTGCAACTGCGCTACGGCGCACCACGCGAGTGCGCGGTGCAGGCGTATTACGCCGGCATGCGCGAAGGGACGTCGGTGTATTCGCTGGATATCGCCCGCGGCGGCTATTGCGATCTGCTGAGCGACGGCCAGTTGACCCTGCGCGCCAGACAGGACGGCAATCTCGAACTGCAGGTCCTGGACCGCACCGGGAGGCGTCGGGACAGCGCGCTGCTGGAACGCGTCCCCGCCAACCCGTAATCCGTCGCGCAGACGCGCCGGCCGTCGTTTCCGTCCAGGAGTCGTGCGATGAACCTCGTCTGGATCAAGACGCTGGCCGGCGCCGCGTGGCGCCGGCTCACCGCGGCCCGCCGTGCCGGGCCGCGGCTGCCGCCGCCGGGCATCCTGCCGCAACTGCGCGCCGAGTGCGAAGCGATGGCGCGCTATGCGCTGGAGCACGGCATGGCGGTGCCGCCGGAGTTGATCGCCCGCCTGTCGGCGCTACTGGGCGCCGGCACGCCGGACGCCGATGGCGGCGACATCGAGGTGCACGCGCACGAACTGGCGGTCACCCACCGGCGGCTGGCGCAACTGATCCGCCCGGCCACGCCGCAGGCGGTGTTCCTGCTCGATGCCGAGCGTCGCCGCCCGCACTGGGCGACCCTGCTCGGCCCGCTGCCGCTGGTGCGCGCGCTGACCACGACCTCGCTGCTGTTCCTGTTCGCGGTGGTGGCGACGGCCCTGTCCAGCAAGGTCAGCGCGGACAATGTGCGCCTGGGCTTCCTGGATTCCTCTGGCAGCGTGCTGCTGTGGAATGCGCTGTTCCTGCTGTTCTGCGCCGGCCTGGGCGCCTCGTTCTCCTCGCTGTTCCAGGTGCACCGCTACGTCGCCGACGCCAGCTACGACCCCAAGTACGACGCCTCCTACGGCGCGCGCATGATCCTGGGCCTGATCGCCGGGCTGATCCTGGTCGAAGTGTTGCCGCCGGATCTGTTCGAAAGCGGCAGCATGCGCAGTTTCGGCAAGCCGACCCTGGCGATGCTGGGCGGCTTCTCCGCGACCGCGGTGTACCGCCTGCTGCAGCGTCTGGTCGATCTGATGGAGACGCTGGTGCGCGGCGATACCTCGGCGCAGGCGCAGGCGTCGCTGGAAGTGCAGCGCGCCAGCAACGACACCGAGCGCATGCGCTGGCAGGGCGAGTTGGCCGCGCAGTTGATGGCCCTGCAGCAGTCGATCGAGGCCGGCACACCGCCGGCGGCGATCCAGCAGCGGCTCGCCGAGTTCGCCCGCGGGATGCTGCAGGTGGAAGCCGCGCGTCTGCCGCCGCCGCCATCGCCATCGCCATCGCCGGCAGCGGAATGAACCCGCCGGCGCGACACCGGCGTATCGCCGGTGTTCCCATCATCGTTCGTCGGCGCAGGATTTCGTTCTGCGTCACAGCGCGTGCGCGGTAGCACGGGATTCTGTCTACGAACCGAGACGAATGCGGCAATCCGCACAAGTTCAGCCGTCGTCGCCATCCATATCAGCCTGAAACCGATGGCCGCCATGACGCAGCGTGACAAGCTGAGAACGTAATGCAAGCGCAGGTTCAGCGCTGTCGCATCGATTGAAAAAGGGGCGCGTCGCGCTGCAGGGGGACGCGGGTTGCCGCGCGGTCGCGCGTTGGGAGTTCCATTGCCAACACAGGTAGAGAATGAACACACGTATCGTGATTGCCGCCGAACGCAGCATTGTGCTGGAGGGCATGGTGGCCCTGCTCAACAACACGCCGGACATCGACGTGGTCGGCCACGCGGTCGACGGACTGGAGTGCGTGCAACTGGTGACCCGACGGCAGCCGGATATCGTGCTGATGGACGTGATGCTGCCGGGCCTCAACGGCATCGAGGCCACCCGCCGGCTGCTGCAGCGCAGCCCGCGCAGCAAAGCGATCTGCATCGCCGCCTCCGATGCGGCGGCCAATGTGCGCGCAGCCATCGACGCCGGCGCCAAGGGCTACCTGGCGCGCAACAGCACCTTCCACGAATTGCTGCGCGCGATCCAGCAAGTCGGCAACGATCAGCTGTACATCAGCCCGCAACTGTCGCAGTCGCTGGTCAGCGAGTACCGCTGTCCGCCCGGCGACGCGGTCTCGGCCTACACGCTGCTGACCTCGCGCGAACGCGAGATCGTGCAGTTGCTGTCCGAGGGGCTGTCGACCAAGGAGATCGCCGCGCGCCTGCACATCAGCGTCAAGACCATCGGCACCCACCGCGAGCACATCATGCTCAAGCTGGGCATGCAGAGCATCGCGCAATTGACGCGCTACGCGATCCGCGAAGGTCTGTCGCCGCTGGAGGGAGGCAGGGCCAGTGCGCGCCATGCCGGGCACGACCGGCAGGGACCGGCCAGCCGTTGTGGGTGAGGCGGCGCGCGCCGCCGCGCGTCCCGTGGCGGTGCGCACAACTGCATGGTCGGCCGCGCTGCGTGGCGGCGTGGTTCAGTCCGGACGTCGCGCGTGCATCAGCGCCGCGACGGCCTGCGCGCCGGTGTCGGCCTGGCCCTGCAGCGCCTCGCGTACCGCGGCCTGGTTCGCCGGCGGATGGTTCTGGCTGAGCTTGAACTTCAACTCGACCCGCTCGACCTCCAGGCGGAAGCCGACGATGCCGCGCAACTGGCGCCGGTGCGCGTCGTTGTCCGGCTCGTAGCGCCAGTCGCTGCCCAGCGCGCGTTCGTGGCGTTCGCTCAGCCGCGCCACCACATCGGCCAGCAGTGCTTCGTCGTCGCTGGGGTGCAGCTGCCCGTGCAGGTGCGCGGTGGCGTAGTTCCAGGTCGGCACCCGCGCCATCGCCTCCTTGTCCGGATACCAGCCCGGGGAGACGTAGGCATGCGGGCCGTGCACGATCAGCAAGGCCGGCCCGGCGTGTCGGGCTTGCGGGTTGGCCCGCGACCAATGGCCTTCGACCAGGATGCGTTCGCCGTCGCGCCGGTACAGCACCGGCAACGGCGTGGCGCAGGGCAGGCCGTCGGCGACGGTGACCAGGGTGGCGAACGGGTGGTCCGCGATCAGCGCATCGAGCGCGCCCAGGTCGTGTTCGGCGAAGGCGGGTGCAACGTGCATCCCCGGATCAGGCGCGCGCGCCCAGGGTCTGGGTCATGCGCCCGCGCAGGCCGGCGTCGTCGTCGGCCTGCGGCGGCGCCACCTCGCCCAACGAGAAGCCGCGCGCCCGCGCATCGTCCTCGTCCAGGCCATCGAAGGCGACGAATTCGGCATCGAACAACGCCGCGCGGGCGGTGTCCTCGCTGTCGTAGCTGAGAGTGTTGCCGTCGCTGTCTAGCACCTCGGCGGTGCCGGCGTCGCGCACGCGCAGGCGTGCCCACACCAGCAGGCGGCCGAGGCTGGCCAGGTACCACTGATCGTGGGAGGGAGAATCTGAGGTCATGGAATCACCAGGGAAAGCAGCCAGAGCAGGGCGGCCATGCCCAGGCCGAAGAAGATGGTCATCAGCGACAGCCAGGCCGGCGTGGCCAGCCCGGAGAGCCCGCGGTCGCCGAGCGGACGGTAGCGCCGCGCCAGCAGCCAGCCGAGCGCGATCGGCTTGAGGAAGGCACCCGGCCCGAACGCCGCCACCAGCGGCGGATGGCGGTCGCGGATGTGCACCAGGGTCAGCGGCCAGAAGATCAGGAACGCGCTGGCCCCGGCGATCGCCACGCCGACGAAGCACAGCGCGAAGAACAGGATCATGGCGTGCGCTCCCCGTGCCGGCTCAGAACTCGGCGCTGCCCGGCGCGCGCGGGTAGGGGATGGCGTCGCGGATGTTGCTCAGCCCGCACACGTACACCACCAGGCGCTCGAAGCCCAGGCCGAAGCCGGCATGCGGCACCGTGCCGTAGCGGCGGAAGTCGCGGTACCAGCCGTAGTGCTGCGGATCCAGGCCGAACTGCAGCATGCGCGCGTCGAGCACGTCCAGGCGCTCCTCGCGCTGGCTGCCGCCGATGATCTCGCCGATGCCCGGCGCCAGCACGTCCATCGCCGCGACGGTCTTGCCGTCGTCGTTCAGGCGCATGTAGAAGGCCTTGATGTGCTCGGGGTAGTTGGTCACCACCACCGGGCGGCCGACGTGCTGCTCGGTCAGCCAGCGCTCGTGCTCGGTCTGCAGGTCCAGGCCCCATTCCACCGGGAACTCGAACTTCTGCCCGGACTTCTGCAGCAGGCCGATCGCGTCGCCGTACTCGATGCGCTCGAACGGCGAGTTGATGAAGGTCTCCAGCTTGCTGATCGCGGTCTTGTCCACGCGCTCGGCGATGAACGCCAGGTCGTCGGCGCGCTCGTCCAGCACCGCGCGGAACAGATACTTGAGGAAGTCCTCGGCCACGCGCGCGTCCTCGGCCAGGTCGGCGAAGGCGATCTCCGGCTCGATCATCCAGAACTCGGCCAGGTGCCGGGTGGTGTGGCTGTTCTCGGCGCGGAAGGTGGGGCCGAAGGTGTAGACCTTGCTCAGCGCCAGGCAGTAGGCCTCGACGTTGAGCTGGCCGGACACGGTCAGGAAGGTCTCCTTGCCGAAGAAGTCGCGGCCGAAGTCGACCTGGCCCTGCGCGTCGCGCGGCAGGTTGGCCATGTCCAGGGTGGAGACGCGGAACATCTGCCCGGCGCCTTCGGCGTCGGAGGTGGTGATGATCGGCGTGCTGATCCAGTTGTAGCCGTTCTGGTGGAAATAGCGGTGCACCGCCTGCGCCAGGCAGTTGCGGATGCGCGTCACCGCGCCGAACAGGTTGGTGCGCGGGCGCAGGTGCGCGACCTCGCGCAGGAACTCCGGCGACATCGGCTTGGGCTGGATCGGGTAGGTCAGCGGGTCCTCGACCCAGCCCACCACCTCGACCGCGCTGGCCTGGATCTCGTACGACTGGCCCTTGCCCTGCGACTTCACCAGCACGCCCTTGGCGATCAGCGAGCAACTGCCGGTGAGCCGCTTGACCTCGTCGAAGTTGGGCAGGGCGTCGGTCGCCACCACCTGGATCGGGGCGAAGCAGGAGCCGTCGGACACGTTGATGAAAGCCAGTCCGGCAGATCCGCGCAGCGTGCGCACCCATCCCCGCACCGTGACTTCGCCGCCTTCCGGGATCTTCCCGGCCAGCGCATGTGCAACGCTCACCACCGTCATGACTTGAATCCTCGCCGCAGCGACTCGATATGGAAGGGGCAAGTGTACTGGCTGGAGCGCAACGCTTGCGAGGCGTGGCGGCGATTGGCCGCCAACCTTCCTATAATGTCCGCTCGCAGTCGCCGGAGTCGTTCGTCATGGCCATCCGTCTCACCCCCGTCGCCCACGCCCGCGTGCAGCGCTTCGTCGCGCAGACGCCTGGCGCGCTGGGCTTGCGTTTTGGCGTGGAGCGCACCGGCTGTTCGGGGTGGGGCCACGTCACCGACCTGGCGCGCGAGGCGCGTGCGGACGACGCGGTGTTCGAGCAGGACGGCGTGCGCATCTATGTCGATGCCACCAGCCTGCCGCTGGTAGACGGCACCGAGATCGACTTCGCCAAGCAGGGCCTGGGCGAGACCTTCGTGTTCCGCAATCCGAATGCCACCGCCGAGTGCGGCTGTGGCGAGAGTTTCACCACCGACGCCGCGCACGCCGGCGCGGCCTGAGCGTCGCCGCTGCGGCGGCGCGGCCTCCTTGTGGAGGGCGCAGGGGCAGGGCGGCCCGGTTGTCGCCTGCAACTGCCTGAGTTCCTCCATCACCCCAACGCCTAATGCGCTGTGCTTCGCGCAGGAAGGCGGCGTCCGCGACTGCTGCGGCGAAACCCGCGCATGGCGCTACCAGGGGGCGTTCTACTGCGCCGGCGACGCCCCGCAGTCTCTGTGTCCCTGGTGTATTGCGACGGTCGCGTGCCTGTTCCGTTGCCTGCAGTGCGGCCAGCATCGCCTGCATGTGGATATGGGTTTGTCCAAGTCGTTGATTCGATTGGTTTCGTGCGCTGCGGTGGCGTCCCTGTCCGGCGCCGCGGACGGCTGGCTTGTCGGTGACCGGGCATCTCGGTCATAATGTGCGGCTTCCTGCCTTCCCGGCAGGAGTCCTTGCCCCACCGCCGTCGCACCGCGGGGGGCTGTCCGGCCGCAAGGCCACATCCGAAAGGTAAACACCATGAGTCGTCATTACGAAATCGTGTTCCTGGTCCACCCGGATCAGAGCGAGCAGGTCCCGGCCATGATCGAGCGCTACAAGTCGCTGGTCGAGAACGGCAAGGGCACCATCCACCGTCTGGAAGACTGGGGCCGCCGCCAGCTGGCGTACCCGATCCAGAACCTGGTGAAGGCCCACTACGTCATGCTGAATATCGAAGTGGACCAGGCCGTGCTGAGCGAGCTGGTCGAGAGCTTCCGCTTCAACGACGCCGTGCTGCGCCACCTGGTGATCAAGCGCGACGGCGCCGACACCGAGCAGTCGCTGATCATGAAGAGCAAGGACGAGAAGGCCGACAAGCCCGAGCGCGGTGAGCGCCGTCGTCGCGACGACGAAGAGGGCGATGCGCCCGCCGCTGCCACCGAAACCGACGGCGACGCCGCCGAAGCCGCCTAAGGAGCACGCTCATGTCCAAGTTCTTCCGTCGTCGCAAGTTCTGCAAGTTCACCGCCGAGGGCGTCAAGGAGATCGACTACAAGGATCTCAACACCCTGCGCCAGTACCTCACCGAGAACGGCAAGATCGTGCCGAGCCGCGTGACCGGCACCAAGTCCAAGTACCAGCGTCAGCTGGCCACGGCGGTCAAGCGCGCGCGTTTCCTGGCGCTGATCCCGTACACGGACAACCACGACGTTTAATTCCGGGTTTCCCGGAGCGATACGGCCCGCACCCTCCGGTGCGGGTATTCAAGCGAAGTCTGGCGATTAGAAAAGTGCGGTGCCGTCGGGCGCAATCCCGACTCCCCAATCCCCAATCCCGGCTTCTCCTATTCGGACAGCACCCGTTGCGGCGGCCGCGTGCCGACGCTAACGAATAACGGAGCAAGACCATGCAACTGATTCTTCTGCAGAAAGTGACCAACCTGGGCGGCCTCGGCGACAAGGTCGACGTCAAGCCGGGCTACGGCCGCAACTACCTGGTGCCGCAGGGCAAGGCCGTGCCGGCCACCGCCGCCAACATCGCCGAGTTCGAAGCCAAGCGCGCCGAGTACGAAGCCAAGGCCAAGTCGATCCACGACGACGCCGAAGCCCGCGCCGCCAAGCTGGAAGGCGCCAGCGTGACCGTCAAGGCCAATGCCTCCACCGAAGGCAAGCTGTACGGTTCGGTCGGCCCGCGCGACATCGCCGAGGCCTTCACCGCCGCCGGCATGCCGCTGGAGAAGGGCGAAGTGGTGCTGGGCGAAGGCGCGTTCCGCAACATCGGCGAGTACGAAGTGCTGGTGCGCCTGCACGCCGACGTGGAAACCACGGTCAAGGTCGTGGTCGAAGCCGACGCCTGATCCTTGCGTCATCGCTGTACCGACACGGGCACCGCAAGGTGCCCGTGTCGTTTTTGCCGACCGGCGCCGCCCTCGGCGGGCCATGCGGCCCTGGCCGGGCGCGGCCGGCGCAAGACCCGCCGGCTGCGAGTGCGACCGCCGTCGCATCGCCGCCGCCCGGCGTAGGCCGCCCCAGCCTCGCGCGGGGGCCGCTATACTCAGTGTCTCGTGTCCGATGTCGGCCCGGCGGTGTAGCCGCATCAATGGGTTGGAAGCAGGACCTCACCTGGATCTTCATTAGCGGCAGCGCAGCTCGGAATGCCGGCGGCGTCTGCCATGGATTGCCCGCACCATGCGCCTGTCGACCATCAAGCTGTCCGGCTTCAAGTCCTTCGTCGATCCGACCACGCTGCACCTGCCGACCAACATGACCGGCATCGTCGGTCCGAACGGCTGCGGCAAGTCGAACATCATCGACGCGGTGCGCTGGGTGATGGGCGAAAGTTCGGCCAGCCGGCTGCGCGGCGATTCGCTGACCGACGTGATCTTCTCCGGGTCCTCGGCGCGCAAGCCGGTGTCGCAGGCCACGGTGGAACTGATCTTCGACAACACCGACCACACCATCGCCGGCGAGTACGCCTCGTTCAACGAGATCTCGGTCAAGCGCCAGGTCAGCCGCGACGGCAGCAGCAGCTACTACCTCAACGGCACCAAGTGCCGGCGCCGCGACATCACCGATCTGTTCCTGGGCACCGGCCTGGGCCCGCGCAGCTACTCGATCATCGAGCAGGGCATGATCAGCCAGATCATCGAGGCGCGTCCGGAGGACCTGCGCGTGTACCTGGAGGAGGCCGCCGGCATCTCCAAGTACAAGGAGCGGCGCAAGGAGACCGAGACCCGCATCCGCCACACCCGCGAGAACCTGGAGCGCCTGGGCGACCTGCGCGAGGAGATCGGCAAGCAGCTCGAGCACCTCAAGCGGCAGGCGCGCCAGGCCGAGCAGTACCAGGCGCTGCAGGAAGAGCGGCGGATCAAGGACGCGCAATGGAAGGCGCTGGAATACCGCGGCCTGGACGGACGCCTGCAGGGCCTGCGCGAGGCGCTGGGCCAGGAAGAGACGCGCCTGCAGCAGTTGATCGCCGAACAGCGCGATGCCGAGGCGCGCATCGAGACCGGCCGCGTGCGCCGCGAGGAGGCCGCCGAGGCGCTCAGCACCGCGCAGGCCGAGGTCTACAAAGTCGGCAGCACCCTGGCCCGGATCGAGCAGCAGATCCAGCACCAGCGCGACCTGTCGCAGCGCCTGCACAAGGCACGCGACGAGACGCAGACGGCGCTGGCCGAACTCGGCCAGCACATCGGCACCGACGAGGCCAAGCTGGCGCTGCTGCGCGAATCGGTGGACGTGGCCGGCCCGCAATTGGAGCAGCTGCAGGAAGACAACGAATACAAGCAGGAAGCGCTGCGCGAGGCCGAGGCGCGCCTGGCCGACTGGCAGCAGCGCTGGGAATCGCATCAGCGCAACACCGCCGAAGCCTCGCGTGCCGGCGAAGTGGAGCGCACCCGCGTCGATTACCTGGACCGGCAGTCGCTGGAGGCCGAGCGCCGCCGCGAGGCGTTGCTGGCCGAGCGCGCCGGGCTGGACCTGGACGCGCTGGCCGAGGCGTTCGCGCAACTGGAACTGCAGCACGAGACCCAGCGCGCCGCGCTGGACGGGCTGACCGAGCAGGTCGAGGCGCGCAAGCAGGCGGTGGCGGCGCTGCAGGACCAGCAGCGCAGCGCGCAGGCCGAACTGGCCGACGTGCGCAAGCAGGCGCAGGCCGCGCGCGGCCGGCTGTCGTCGTTGGAAACCCTGCAGCAGGCCGCACTCGGCCAGGAGCAGGGCGCGGCGGTGGCCTGGCTGCAGGCGCGCGGGCTGGATTCGGCGGCGCGCGTCGGCGAACGGCTCAACGTCGAGAGCGGCTGGGAGAACGCCGTCGAAGGCGCGCTCGGGCAGTTGATCGAAGGCGTGCTGGTGGAGGCGCCGGAACAACTGGTCGACGCGCTGGGCGAACTCGGCGAAGGCCGCATCGCCCTGGTCAGCGGCGAGGAGGCGGCCGAGACCTTCGCGCCGACCTCGCTGGCGGCCAAGGTGCAGGGGCCGATCGCGATCCGCCGGCTGTTGGCGCGGCTGCACGCGGCCGAGGATTTGAGTGCGGCGCGGGCGCTGCTGCCGCAGCTGGGCGAGGGCGATTCCATCGTCACCCGCGACGGCGCGCGCCTGGGCCAGGGCTGGCTGCGCGTGTCGCGGTCCGGCGCGGCCAAGCAGGGCGCGCTGCTGCGCGAGCGCGAGATCCAGAACCTGCGCGGGCAGATCGAGACGCTGCAGGAGCGCGAGGCCGACCTCGAGCACCGCCTCGGCGAGATGCGCGCGCAATTGCTGGCCGGCGAGCAGCAGCGCGAGGACGCGCAGCGCCAGCTGTACCAGGCGCACCGCAGCGCCTCCGAACTGGCCGGGCAGTTGCAGAGCCAGCAGGGCAAGGTCGACGCCGCGCGCACCCGCATCGAGCGCATCGAGCTGGAGGTCGCGCAGCTGCTGGAAACCCTGGACAGCAGCCGCGAGCAGGCGCGCGAGGCGCGCTCCAAGCTGGAGGACGCGGTCACCAGCATGGGCGACCTGGAATCGGTGCGGCATGCGCTGGAAAGCGAGCGCCGCCAGCTCACCGAGGCGCGCGACCTGGCCCGCGACGCCGCGCGGCGGGTGCGCGAGGCCTCGCACGCCCTGGCCCTGACCCTGGAGTCGCAGCGCACCCAGATCGCCTCGCTGAGCCAGGCGCTGGAGCGCATGGGCAACCAGCGCGGGCAGCTGGACGCGCGCCTGGGCGAACTCAGCGCGCAGTTGAACGAGGGCGACTCGCCGGTGCTGGCGCTGGAGGCCGAGCACCAGGCCGCGCTCAGCGAGCGCGTGCGCACCGATCGCGCACTCGGCGAGGCGCGCGCGCTGCTGGATGGCATCGACAACGAACTGCGCGCGCTGGAGCAGACCCGCCAGCAGCGCGACGAACAGGCGCTGGCGCAGCGCGAACGCATCGCCCAGCGCCGGCTCGACCAGCAGGCGCTGGTGCTCAGCGCCGAGCAGCTGTCGGCGGCGGTGGTCAAGGCGGGCTTCGTGCTCGAGGATGTGATCAACGGCCTGCCCGAACATGCCGACCCGGCCGAGTGGGAGCAGGCGGTGCAGCAGATCGATGGACGCATGCGCCGGCTGGAACCGGTCAACCTGGCGGCGATCAGCGAGTACGGCGAGGCCGCGCAGCGCGCCGAGTACCTGGAAGCGCAGGACGTCGACCTCAATACCGCGCTGGAGACCCTGGAAGACGCCATCCGCAAGATCGACCGCGAGACCCGCGGCCGCTTCAAGGACACCTTCGACCGGGTCAACTCCGGCGTGCAGGCGCTGTATCCGCGCCTGTTCGGCGGCGGCCACGCCTACCTGGAGCTGACCGGCGAGGACCTGCTGGACACCGGCGTGGCGATCATGGCGCGGCCCCCGGGCAAGCGTGTGTCCAGCATCTCGCTGCTGTCCGGCGGCGAGAAGGCGATGACTGCGGTTGCCCTGGTGTTCGCGATCTTCCAGCTCAACCCGGCGCCGTTCTGCCTGCTCGACGAGGTGGACGCGCCGCTGGACGAGGCCAACGTCGGCCGCCTGGCAGCGATGGTCAAGGAAATGAGCGAGAAAGTGCAGTTCCTGTTCGTCAGCCACAACAAGGCGACGATGGAGGCGGCGCATCAGCTCAGCGGCGTCACCATGCGCGAGCCCGGCGTCAGCCGCCTGGTCAGCGTGGACCTCGAGGAGGCCGCGCGTTTGGCGGGCGCGGCCTGACGTGACATGCTAAAGGACGTGATGCGCGTCGAGGCTTGGTTCCCGCGTTGGCGGACCCGATGCGCACCCGCCAGTTATTTTCCCCCTGTGTACCCTTGCCGGAGTAACCCCTGAATGTCCGACATGGCAATGCTACGCATCGGCATCCTCGCCGCCGGCTTGCTGTTGATTGCGGCGATCTTCCTGTTCGGCCGCCCGAAGAAACCGAGCCAGGGCCGGCGCGTGGAGCCGGCCGATCCGGCCGCGCCGCGCCGCGAACCCTCGCTGGGCGACGCCGCCCCGGCCGCCGGCGACGACGCGCTGGCCGCGCCCGGCGCGGACGGCGAAGCGCACCAGCCCGATTTGGGCCTGCCTGCGGCGGAGGCGCCCGGCGCCGACCTCGGCAAGCGGCCGAGCCAGGATTTCGACAAGATCGTCTCGCTGTATGTCGCCGCCCGTGCCGGGCAGGTGTTGCGCGGCGAGGACATCGTGGTGGCCGCGGAGAAGACCGGCCTGACCTTCGGCCACATGAACGTGTTCCACCGCCTGGTGGAAGGGCATCCCGAGCGCGGCCCGATCTTCAGCATGGCCAGCATCATGAAGCCCGGCAGCTTCGACATGGCGCACATCCGCGAGATGGAGACCCCGGCGATCGCCTTCTTCCTGACCCTGCCGGCGCCGCTGACCGCGCTCGACGCCTGGGAGAAGATGCTGCCGACCGTGCAGCGCATGGGCGAACTGCTCGACGGCGTGGTCCTGGACGACAGCCGCAACGCCCTCGGACGCCAGCGCATCGCCCACATCCGCGACGACCTGCGCGCCTACGACCGCCAGCACCAGGCACCCCCATTGACGAAGGCGCCGCGCTGGTAGCTTGGTGCCGGGAATGGGGAAACGGGAATGGGGAATCGTAAAAGCGATTCCCTGGTGCTGATTGCCCCGCGCGCTGGTCCCTTCTCCCACCGGGACCATGGCCCCCTTCTTGGGGGAAGGTGCCCCGAAGGGGCGGAAGAGGGTACGGCCGCCGCCGATGCCAAAGCCCCTGGCTTTGACTGTTGCGAATTCCCAGTGCCCTTCCCGAATCCCGACTCACCGCCAATCGAGCGTTGGCGCCGAGGCTAGCGAATCGCGAATTCGCAACGGCAATGCCAGGGCAAAACCAGCCACGCCTCAGCCGCACGACAACCCGCTTTTACGATTCCCCAGTTTCCATTCCCCATTCCCGGCCCCCAAGCTATTTGCGCGCCTTAACAAACGCATCCCGAAACCGCAGCATCTCCGCTTCGGTGCCCACGGTAACGCGCACCAGCTTCGGCCAGATCGGCCAGCTGCGGCCGACGATCACGCCTTGCTTGGCCATCGCCGCGGCGAAAGCGGCGCCGTCGCGCTTGACGTCGACCATGAAGCAGTTGGCCTGCGACGGCAGGCACTTGTAGCCCTTGCTCTGCAGCCAGGCGATGGTGGCGTCGCGGATGCGCGCGTTCTCGGCGCGGCGGGTCGGCACCAGTTGCAGGTCCTGCAGGCTGGCGATGCCGGCGGCCAGCGCAGGCACCGACACCGGATTCTGGCCGAACGCGGCCAGCCTGGTCTGCAGCCCCGGCGCGGCCACCGCCAGGCCCAGGCGCAGCCCGGCCATGCCGTACAGCTTGGAGAAGGTGCGCAGCACCAGCAGGTCCTGGCGCTGGCCGATCAGGTCGATCACCGACGGCTCGTCGCTGTAGTGCAGGTAGGCCTCGTCGACCAGCAGCACGCTGGACGCAGGCTTGTTGGCCAGCAGCCATTCGATGTCGGCGCGCTTGGTGACCGACCCGGTCGGGTTATTGGGATTGCACAGGTAGATCAGTCCGGCGTTCGGATCGGCGCTGGCCATGGCCTTGACGTCGTGGGCGCCGTCGGCGCGCAGCGGCACCCGCCGCACCGGTGCGCCATGCGCGGCAGCCACATCGGCCACCGCCTCGAAGGTCGGATCGGCCACCACCACGCCGGCGCGCGGCGTGGTGAAGGCGCGCGCGGCGCGGGCGAGCGGCTCGCTGGAACCGGGATACACCGCCACGTGGTCGGCCGGCAGGCGCTGCTGGCCGACGAAAGCGGCGATCAGCTCGTCCGACAGCTCGAACAGGTAGCGGCCGCTGCGCGGCAGGATCGCCTGTGCCGCGGCCAGCGCCGCGGGCGAAGGGCCCAGCGGGCATTCGTTGAAGTTCAGGTGCACCGTGCCGGTTGCTGGCACTACGTCAGGTGTTGCCGCAGCAGTGTCGGCGGCCTTGCGCCGCGCCGCCTCGGCGACGGGCGCCAGGCCCACGGCGCCCAGCGCCAAACCGGAGGTAGCCAGGGACAGGAAGGAACGGCGCGAGACCGGTAGCGACACGTGGCTCTCCAGAGCGGGCGGGGGAGGTCACGTTAACGAGGTGTTAATGGCGGGGCAAGGGAGTGAGGGGCCGGGATTCGGGATTTGGGATTTCGGGATGGGCTTGAGGCTGGGATTGGGGATTGGGGATTGGGGATTGGCAAAAGCCGGGTGGTGAGGTCGATGGCGTTGCGCGCTCCGTACCCTCACCCCAACCCCTCTCCCGGTGGGAGAGGGGCCTTGGCTTCTCCCTTCTCCACTCGGGACCATGGCCCCCTGCTTGGGGGAAGGTGCCCCGCAGGGGCGGATGAGGGTCCGACTGCCGCTGACACCAGAAGTCCGAGCTCGGGCTGTTGCGAATCCCAATCCGCAATCCCGGCCGTCCGGCCGTCAAGCCGACTCCCCAATCCCCGCCTTCCAGCTACTATCGCCCCCTCTCCGTTACCCCGATTTCCGCTGCGCATGACCGCAATTCCCGATCCCCAGCAGCGTGCCGCCGAGTTGCGCCAGCGCATCGACGACGCCAATCACCGCTACTACGTGCTCGACGACGCGTCGATTCCCGATGCCGAGTACGATGCGCTGATGCGCGAGTTGGAGGCGCTGGAAGCCGCGCACCCCGAGCTGGCCAGCGCGGATTCGCCGACGCGCAAGGTCGGCGCGCGCCCGGACGGCGGCTTCCCGGAAGTGCGCCACGCGATCCCGATGCTGTCGCTGGCCAATGCCTTCGAGACCCCGGGCGTGGCCGAGGACGCCGACGATCGCACGCGCTTCGCCGAGGTCGCCGATTTCGAGCGCCGCATCGAGCGCGAACTGGACCTGGCCGCGCCGGTGTTCTCGGTGGAGCCGAAGCTGGACGGCCTGGCGATCAGCCTGCGCTACGAGGACGGCGTGTTCGTGCAGGGCGCCACCCGCGGCGACGGCAGCACCGGCGAGGACGTCACCGCCAACCTGCGCCAGGTGCGTTCGGTGCCGCTGAAGCTGCGCGACCTCGGCGTGCCGCCGCCGGCGGTGCTGGAAGTGCGCGGCGAGATCTACATGCCGCGCGCCGCCTTCGCTACCTGGAACGCACAGGCGCTGGAGCGCAACGAGAAGCTGCTGGCCAACCCGCGCAATGGCGCCGCCGGCTCGCTGCGCCAGCTCGATCCGGCGGTCACCCGGCGCCGGCCGCTGGCGTTCTTCGCCTATTCGGTGGGCGAGGTCCGCGGCCTGGAACTGCCCGAAACCCATTCGCAGACCCTGCAACTGCTGCGCGACTACGGCTTCCCCGTCGCCCCGGAGGCGGACACCGCCACCGGCTTCGATGGCCTGATCGCCTATTTCCGCCGCATCGGCGCCGCCCGCGACAGCTTGCCGTACGACATCGACGGCGTGGTCTACAAGCTCGACGACTACGACCAGCAACGGGCGATGGGCTTCGTCTCGCGCGCGCCGCGCTGGGCGCTGGCGCACAAGTTCCCGGCGCAGGAACAATCCACCGTGCTGCGTGCGATCGAGGTGCAGATCGGCCGCACCGGCGCGGTCACCCCGGTGGCGCGGCTGGAGCCGGTGCAGGTCGCTGGCGTCACGGTTACCAACGCGACGTTGCACAACGCCGACCAGATCGCGCGGCTGGACGTGCGCGAAGGCGACACGGTGATCGTGCGCCGCGCCGGCGACGTGATCCCGGAAGTGGTGCGGGTGATCGAGGAACGGCGTCCGCCGGGCACCGCGCCGTGGACGATGCCGGCGGCGTGCCCGGTGTGCGGTTCGGAACTGGTCAAGGAAGAGGATGCGGTGGCCTGGCGTTGCAGCGGCGGCCTGGCCTGTGCGGCGCAGCGCAAGGAGGCCGTGCGTCACTTCGCCTCGCGTCGCGCCATGGACATCGAAGGCCTGGGCGAGCGCCAGGCCGATGCCCTGGTCGAGTTCGGCTTCGTGCAGTCGCTGGCCGACCTGTACGCCTTGAGCGTGGAGGATCTGGTGCGGATGAAGACCGCGCTGGACGCGGCCACTGCCGCCGACCTGCTGCAGTCGCTGGAGGACAGCAAGGGCGCGTTGGCGCTGGATGCGGCCGGCCGCGCCGCGTTGGAGGACGAGACCACGTCGTGGCGGCGCGCCGACTTCCTGCGCGCGCACCTGACAGTGGACCTGGGGGGCAAGCTCGCGACCAAGTGGGCCGAGAATCTGGTCGCCGGCATCGACGCCAGCCGCGCCACCACGCTGCCGCGTTTCCTGTTCGCGCTGGGCATTCCGCACCTGGGTGAGACCACGGCCAAGGCGCTGGCCTACTGGCTGGGCTCGCTGGCGTTCGTGCGCAGCACCCCGGCGGTGCTGCTGCAGGCCTTGCCGGACATCGGCGGCGAGGTGGCGCGCTCGATCGCCACGTTCTTCGAACAACCCGGCAACGCCGCGGTGGTCGATGCGCTGATCGCCGCCGGCATTTGCTTTTCCGACGAGGGCACGCCGCCGGCGGAACTGCGCGAGCGCCTGGATCTGGCGCATCTGCTGGGCACGCTCCCGGTGGACAAGCTCGGCGGCAAGAGCGCGCAGCGCCTGGCCGCCACCTACGGCACGTTGCACGCGTTGCTGGGCGCCAACGAAAGCGGCTGGACCGGGGCGGGCCTGTCCACGGCCGGCGCCGCCAACCTGGCTGCGTACCTGGCCGATCCGGCACAGAAGCAGGCGCTGTTGGACGCCGAGGCGGCGATGCAACGCCTGCTCGATGCCGCGCCGGCGCAGACCCAGCGTCGCGCCGGCCCGCTGGATGGGCAGACCGTGGTGCTGACCGGCACCCTGACCGCGCTGACCCGCGACGAGGCCAAGGCGCAACTGGAGGCGCTGGGCGCCAAGGTCGCCGGCAGCGTATCGAAGAAGACCGCGTTCGTGGTCGCCGGCGAGGCTGCCGGTTCCAAGCTCGACAAGGCGCAGGAGCTGGGCGTGGCGGTGTGGGACGAGGCGCAGTTGCTGGCGTTCCTGCAGTCGCAGGGGCAGGGCGCATGAGCGCGCTTGGCACCACGCAGGAGGAACTGCGCTGGCGCATCGCCGGCGCGGCCGATCAGCCGGCCTTGCTGGGGATGCTGCAGGCGTTCTACGCCGAGGACGGTATCGCGTTCGATGCCGAGCGGGTGACGCGCGGCCTGCAGGCGCTGCTCACGCAGCCGACACTGGGCGAGGCGCTGCTGTGGCTGGCGCCGGACGGCGCGGTGGTGGGCTATGCGCTGATCACCGCTTGTTTCAGCGTCGAACTGGGCGGGCGCTATCTGCTGCTCGACGAGTTGTACCTGGGCCCGGCCGCACGCGGCCGCGGCTGGGGCCGGCGCGCGGTGGCGCTGGTCGAGGCGCGCGCCCGCGCGCTGGGCGTGGACATGCTGCGGATGGAGGTCAATCACCACAACGCCGCCGCCAAGCGCCTGTACCTGGGCCTGGGCTATCGCGACGACGCGCGCGACCAGCTGAGCCGCCGGCTCGACACGGCGCCGTGATGGACCTGCTGTCCACCCTACAATTGCGCGCCCGGCTCAATGCCGCCATCCGCGGCTTCTTCGCCGCGCGCGGCGTGCTGGAAGTGGAGACGCCGATGCTGTCGGCGGCCGGCAACACCGAGCCGAACATCGACAGCTTCCAGACCCGCTTCAGCGGCCACGTCGACGCAGGTCCGGCGCTGCGCTGGCTGCGTACCTCGCCCGAGTATCCGCTGAAGCGGCTGCTCGCAGCCGGCATCGGCGATTGCTACGAACTGGGGCGGGTGTTCCGCAACGGCGAGGCCGGCGGCCGCCACAATCCCGAGTTCACCATGCTCGAGTGGTACCGGGTCGGCTGGGATCACCGGCAGTTGATCGAGGAGACCGTGGAGCTGGTGCGCACGGCGCTGGCCCTGGTCGGGCGCAGCGCCACGCTGCAGGTGCTCAGCTACCGCGAGCTGTTCCAGCAGGGCGTGGGCCTGGATCCGTTCGCTGCGCCGCTGGAGGCGCTGCAGCAGCCGCTACGCGAGATCCGCATCGATGCCGACGGCCTGGGCCGCGACGACTGGCTGGACCTGCTGATGACCCACTGCCTGCAGCCGGCGTTCCCGGCCGACCGCCTCACCGTGGTCCACGACTGGCCGGCCAGCCAGTGCGCGCTGGCGCGCGTGCGCGACGACGACCCGCCGGTGGCTGAGCGCTTCGAGCTGTACCTGGGCGGCTACGAACTGGCTAACGGCTACCACGAGCTCAACGATGCCGCCGAGCAGCGCCGGCGCTTCCTGCGCGACCATGCGCTGCGCCAGGCGCGCGGAGCGGTGCTGCCGCCGCTGGACGAGCGACTGCTGCAGGCGCTGCCGGCCTTGCCCGACTGCGCCGGCGTCGCGGTCGGCGTGGACCGGCTGCTGATGGCGATGCGCGGCACCGCGCAGATCGGCGAGGTGCTCGCCTACGATTTCGCGCATGCCTGAACAGGCCGTCACGTGTTTTCGCGGCGCCTTGTTGCGTTGTCCACACCGATGATGGTTTGATCGGGCACGGCATGCGCACGCCGCGCGCCAGCAGGTCTTCGTTGTTCAGGTTCTAGGCATAGGGGCAGAGCCAAGCATGAAGTGGGCGTACGGGCTCGGTGGCTGGTGTTGGCTGGGGTTGGCGGCAAGCGTGTGGCCGATGCCGTCGCCGGCGCAGGACACCGATGCGTACGATGTCGCGGTGATCCGCTGCGAGTCGCGCGACATGACCTGGGTGCACTGTCCGATGTCCACCGACCAGGGCGTGCAACTGGTGCGGCAACTCTCCGACAACGACTGCATCCGTGGCAGCGAGTGGGGGTCTGACGCCACCGGCGTGTGGGTCACCCTCGGTTGTCGCGCCGAATTCCGTCCCAATCCGGTGGAAGCGCCGCGCAGCGCGATGCGCCGCGTGTTGCGCTGCGAGTCCGATGGGCGCTTGGAAAGCTGCCCGGTGATGCTGCGCGGGGCGCCGGTGCGGCTGATGCGGCAGTTGTCGTCGGTGCCGTGCCGCGAGGAGCGCAGCTGGGGCGTGCGCCGCAACGAGATCTGGGTCGCGCGCGGCTGCCGCGGCGAGTTCGAGATCGGCGCCGCCGACGGCTCCGGCTTCCCCGCCGGCCCGCGGCCGGTGCTGTGCGAATCCAAGGGCAAGGCGCGGCGCCGCTGCGGCGTCAGTGTGCAGGATCGTGTCGAACTGCGCCGGCAACTGTCCGGCGCGCCCTGCGTGCAGGACGACAGCTGGGGCTGGGATCGCGATGGTATCTGGGTGGACAAGGGCTGCCGCGCCGAGTTCAGCGTCAACTGAGCGCGCCGGTGCGGTGGCGCGGCGTCCTCAATCCGCAATCGCCGGCGTTTACAATGGCGCGATGAACGCCGCCCTCGATATCGATTACGCCCGCTACGACCATATCCGCCCGATCCTGTGGACCGGCGACGCGCTGGAGCTGCTGGACCAGCGCAAGCTGCCGTTCGCGGTCGAACACGTGCGCTGCACCGACAGCGACCAGGTCGCCGCGGCGATCCACGCTCTGGCCGTGCGCGGCGCGCCGGCGATCGGCATCGCTGCAGGCTGGGGCACGGTGCTGGCCGCGCGCGAGGTGCAGGCCGAGAACGGCGCCGAGGCGTTGCTGAAGCTGGAGCCGGCCCTGCAGCGGCTCAATGCCGCGCGCCCGACCGCGGTCAACCTGGCCTGGGCGCTGGCGCGCATGCGCGGCGCGCTGGGCGCGGCAGGCAGCGACTGGCCGTCCGTGCTGGAGCGCGAGGCGCAGGCGATCGCCGAAGAGGATCTGGCCGCCAACCGGCACATGGGCGCGCTCGGTGCCGGCCTGATCGTGCCGGGCAGCGGCGTGCTGACCCATTGCAACACCGGCTCGCTGGCCACCGCCGGCTTCGGTACCGCGCTGGGCGTGATCCGCGCCGGCGTCGCCCAGCAGCGCATCGCCAAGGTGTTCGCCAGCGAGACCCGGCCGTGGCTGCAGGGCGCGCGGCTGACCGTGTGGGAGCTGCAGCAGGACGGCATCGACGCCACCCTGATCGCCGATTCGGCGGCCTCGCACCTGATGAAGACCGGCGCGGTGCAGTGGGTGATCGTCGGCGCCGACCGCATCTGCGCCAATGGCGACACCGCCAACAAGATCGGCACCTACCAGCTGGCGATCGCCGCGCGCCACCATGGCGTCAGGTTCATGGTGGTGGCGCCGTCGTCCACCGTGGACATGGACACCGCCGACGGCGCGCAGATCGAGATCGAGCAACGCGATCCGGGCGAGCTGTTCGGCGTCGGCGGCACCCGCACCGTGGCCGACGGCATCGCCGCCTGGAACCCGGTGTTCGACGTGACCCCGGCGGACCTGATCGATGCCATCGTCACCGAGCGCGGAGTGATTGAGCAGCCGGACCCGGCGCGCATGCGCGCCGCCTTCGGCGGCTGAGTTCCAGGGAGCGCCGCCGCGCCCGGCAGAGGCGGCCGGTGGCGCGCAAGTGCTTGTTCGCGCCGGCAAAAACCGGGCAATCGGGCGCCTGTCATGATAGAATCCGGCGGTTCGATCGACCGCCGTGCGCCCTAGGCGTGCGGCCGCGGCGGGCCCGCCTGTCGCGGGCCGGCGTGGTGGTCGATCCGCCACCAGACTTACGGAACCCGAATGGCAGAATCCGCCAAGGAAATCATCCAGGTCAACCTGGAAGACGAGATGCGCAAGAGCTACCTCGATTACGCCATGAGCGTGATCGTGGGGCGTGCCCTCCCGGATGCGCGCGACGGCCTCAAGCCGGTGCATCGCCGCGTGTTGTTCGCGATGAACGAGTTGGGCGCGCACAGCAACAAGCCCTACTACAAGTCGGCGCGTATCGTCGGCGACGTCATCGGTAAGTACCACCCGCACGGCGACCAGTCGGTGTACGACACCCTGGTGCGCATGGCGCAGCCGTTCTCGCTGCGCTACCTGATGGTGGACGGGCAGGGTAACTTCGGCTCGGTCGACGGCGATTCCGCGGCGGCGATGCGTTACACCGAGGCGCGCATGTCGCGGCTCGCGCACGAGATGATGGCCGACATCGACAAGGAAACCGTCGATTTCCAGCCCAACTACGACGAGAAGGAACAGGAACCGTCGGTGATGCCGACGCGCTTCCCGAGCCTGCTGGTCAACGGCTCGGCCGGCATCGCGGTGGGCATGGCCACCAACATCCCGCCGCACAACCTGACCGAGTCGATCAACGCCTGCCTGGCGCTGATCGACAATCCGCAGATCGACGTCGACGGGTTGATGGAGCACATCCCCGGCCCGGATTTCCCGACTGCCGGCATCATCAACGGCACCACCGGCATCGTCGCTGGCTATCGCACCGGCCGCGGCCGCGTGCGCATGCGCGCCAAGGCCGAGATCGAGATCCAGGACAACGGCCGCGAAGCGATCGTGGTCACCGAGATCCCGTACCAGGTCAACAAGGCGCGGCTGATCGAGAAGATCGCCGAGCTGGTCAAGGAAAAGAAGCTCGAAGGCATCAGCGAGCTGCGCGACGAGTCCGACAAGGACGGCATGCGTATCTACATCGAGGTCAAGCGCGGCGAAGCCGCCGACGTGGTGCTGAACAACCTGTACCAGCAGACCCAGATGGAGTCGGTGTTCGGCATCAACATGGTGGCGCTGGTCGACGGCCGCCCGCAGCTGATGAACCTCAAGCAGATGCTGGAGGCGTTCGTCCGCCACCGCCGCGAAGTGGTCACCCGCCGCACCATCTTCGAACTGCGCAAGGCGCGCGCCCGCGCGCATATCCTCGAAGGTCTGACCGTCGCGCTCGCCAACATCGACGAGATGATCGAGCTGATCAAGACCTCGGCGAACCCGAACGAAGCGCGCGAGCGCATGCTGGCCAAGACCTGGCAACCGGGCCTGGTCGGCGCGCTGCTCAACGCGGCCGGCGCCGAGGCCTCGCGCCCGGAAGACCTGCCCAGCGGCGTCGGCCTGGTCGGCGGCGGCTACCAGCTGACCGAGGTGCAGGCCACGCAGATCCTGGAAATGCGCCTGCACCGCCTGACCGGCCTGGAGCAGGAGCGCCTTACCGAGGAATACAAGCAGCTGCTGGACGCCATCGCCGGGCTGATCCGCATCCTGGAAAACCCGGATGTGCTGCTGCAGGTGATCCGCGAGGAACTGGTCAACATCCGCGAGGAATACGGCGATGCGCGCCGTACCGAGATCCGCCACAGCGAAGAGGATCTGGACATCCTCGACCTGATCGCGCCGGAAGACGTGGTGGTGACCCTGTCGCATGCCGGCTACGCCAAGCGCCAGCCGGTCAGCGCCTACCGCGCGCAGCGTCGCGGCGGTCGCGGCCGCAGCGCGGCGGCGACCAAGGAAGAGGATTTCATCGACCAGCTGTGGCTGGTCAACACCCACGACACGCTGCTGACCTTCACCAGCAGCGGCAAGGTGTTCTGGCTGCCCGTGCACCAGTTGCCCGAGGCAGGGCCGAACGCGCGCGGCCGCCCGATCGTCAACTGGATTCCGCTGGAGAACGGCGAGCGCGTGCAGGCCGTGCTGCCGGTGCGCGAGTACGCCGAAGGCCGCTACGTGTTCTTCGCCACCCGCAACGGCATGGTCAAGAAGACCCCGCTGAGCGAGTTCGCGTTCCAGCGCAAGATCGGCAAGATCGCGATCAACCTCGACGAGGGCGATGCCCTGGTCGGCGTCGCGCTCACCGACGGCGAGCGCGACGTGCTGCTGTTCGCCTCCAACGGCAAGACCGTGCGCTTCTCCGAACGGCCCAAGGACGACGAGGCCGATGATGCGGCCATCGACGAGGCCGCTGCCGACGACGGCGTCGTGGCCGACGACGAGGCCGCGGGCGAGGAGGGCGACGACGCCCGTGGCGTGCGGCGCAAGAGCCGCGGCGGGGTCAAGCCGACCGGACGCAGCAGCCGCGGCGTGCGCGGCATCCGCCTGGCCAAGAGCGAGTACGTGGTCAGCCTGATCGTGGCCGAGCCGGCCGTGGGCCAGGACGAGGACGCCGACGACGTCGACGCCGCAGCGGACGCCGAGGTCGAGGCCGAGGCGCGCAACGGCGACGAGGCCGATGCCTACATCCTCACCGCGACCGAGAACGGCTACGGCAAGCGCACCCCGCTGGGCGAGTATCCGCGCAAGGGCCGCGGCACCCAGGGCGTCATCGGCATCCAGACCAGCGAGCGCAACGGCAAGCTGGTCGGTGCGGTGCTGCTGAGCACCCGCGACGAAGTGCTGCTGATCTCCGACGGCGGCACCCTGGTGCGGACCCGCGCCTCGGAAATCTCCCGCGTCGGCCGCAACACCCAGGGCGTGACCCTGATCCGCCTGTCCAAGGGCGAGAAGCTGCAGGCGGTGGAACGCCTGGACGGCTCGCTGGTCGAGGAGGACGTGCTGCCGGGCGAGGACGGCGTCGCCGAAGGCACTGGCGAGGCTGCACCGCCGCAGGCGTGATGCGCTCCTGAGCGAACGACGACGCCGGCCTCGTGCCGGCGTCGTCGTTTTTGGGGCTCGCCACCGCAACGATGCGGATGCTCTGCTGCGAGCGTGCACGCGGCGCCACGGCGGCCATTTGTACGACCGCCGCGTCACACCGACTGACTATGCCGCCGGGTCGTCCTCGCCCTCGACGACACAGCCCGCGTGATGCCCAGGTCGATGCTGGATCACGAGGACGGCAAGATTGCGTGTCAGCGTGTGTCAGCAGGAAACGCACGGCATTCACCGGCTGCCTGGGATAAGGACGCGCGGCGCGCGTGCGCCGCTGCCTCGGCGGATGTTCCGCGTGGCCGTGTCCTGCGAGGAGTGGCAATGAACGAATTCGAATGAATGCAGCGTCGTGGCGGCTGGCCGCTGCAGTTGCTCGGCGGGGCCTGCGCGCTGATCGGAGTGGTGCTGGCGATAGGCGGCTCCTGGTACTACCTGGTCGCCGGCCTCGGCCTGACGATCTCCGGCGTGCAACTGTGGCGCGCGCGGCGCAATGGTGCGCTGTGGTTTGCGGCGACCTTCCTGCTCTCGCTGTTGTGGGCGGCATGGGAGTCGGGCGCCGACTACTGGCGCTGGGTGCCGCGCATGGGCCTGATGGTGTTCCTGGCGCTGCTGCTGCCGCGGCTGGACCGGCCGTTCTCGCGCAGGTTGTCGCGCACGCTCGCCGCGGTGCTGGCGCTGGTGTTCGTCGGCGCGTTCGCGCTGGCGTTCCTGCCGTACGGCGTGACCGAGGCCGAAGGCACGTTGGCGCATGCGGCGGGCATGGCCGCGGCGCTGGCGAGCCCGCGCACCGGCGCGCAGCCGGCCGACGCGCCCGCCGATGCCGACTGGGCCGCCTACGGTCGCGACAACGCCGGCAGCCGCTACACGCCGCTGCGGCAGATCGCCCCGGGCAACTCCTCGGCCGACTACTGGAGCAGTTTGCGCACCCCGCAGGAAGACCGCTATGCGACCTCGCTGGTCGCGCTGGACGTCACCACCGGCAAGCCGGTGTGGAATTTCCAGACCACCCACATCGACGTGTGGGACTACGACCTGGGTTCGCAACCGACGTTGCTGGATTTCCCGCACGACGGCACCACCGTGCCGGCGGTGCTGCTGCCGAGCAAGCAGGGCGAGCTGTACGTGCTCGACCGGCGCACCGGCAAGCCGCTGGGCGGGGTCGAGGAACGCGCGGTGCCGGGTGGCGGCGTGGAGCCGCAGCGCCGCGCCAGGAGGCAGCCGTTCTCGCTGTACCACTAGCTGCGCAAGCGCGACCTGACCGAGCGCGACATGTGGGGCATGACCCCGATCGACCAACTGGTGTGCCGCATCCAGTTCCGCAGCGCCAGCTACAAGGGCATCTACACGCCGCCGGAAGCCGACCGCCATTCGATCGAGTACCCCGGCTACAACGGCGGCTCGGACTGGGGCAGCGTGGCGGTGGATCCGCAGCGTGGGGTGATCGTCGCCAACTACAACGACATGCCCAACTACAACCGGCTGGTGCCACGGGCCAAGGCCGACAGGATGGGCTGGGCGCCGCGCGACCAGGTGCGCGGCGACAGCGGCGGCGCCGAGGGCGCCGGCGATCCGCAGGCCGGCACGCCGTACGCGATCAACGTCAACGCCGGCTGGCGCCTGCCGTTCACCGGGCTGCTGTGCAAGCAGCCGCCGTACGGCGGCATCCGTGCGATCGACCTGGCCAGTGGCAAGACTCTGTGGGACCGTCCGTTCGGCAGCGCGCGCGGCAATGGCCCGTTCGGCATCCACTCCGGCTTGCCGATCGAGATCGGCACGCCCAACAACGGCGGCGCCGTGGTCAGCGCCAGCGGGCTGATCTTCATCGCTGCGGCGACCGACGACCTGATCCGCGCGATCGACCTGGCCAGCGGCAAGACCCTGTGGCAGGCCAAGCTGCCGGCCGGTGGCCAGGCCACGCCGATGGTGTACGCGGTCGACGGGCGCGAGTACCTGATCATCGTCGCCGCCGGCCATCACTTCATGGAGACCAAGCGCGGCGACTACGTGATCGCCTATGCGCTACCGCCGGCAGGCTGATGCGGGCCGTCGCTGCGAGGTCGCGATGCGGCTTCGCGGCGGCGGAACGAGGTGGATGCGGGAAGGGGGTGATTGGCCTCCCGCCGCCGATCACGCCGGTCGCCTCACGGTGTGTCCAATCACGGGTATGCGATGCGTTGTAGCAGCGGCTGAAGCCGCCCCTACGAGAAAACATCGCGATACGCTCAACTTGCGCCGGCGTCTACTCCAACTGATCGCGAGCAAACGCTGCGTCCAGCGCTTCCATCGCATCGCGCGGCTTGAGCTTGGCGGCCTTCTCGAACGCCGCGGCGGCGTCTTCCTCGCGCTTGTCGCCGTACAGCAACAGCAGCACGTTGGCGTGTTCGACGTGGGCGATCGGCGCGTCCGGCACCAGCTTCAGCGCCTGCTGGATATGCTGTTCGGCGGTGGCCGCCTTCGCCCCGTAGGTCAGGCCGCCGATCATCGCGCCGACCTTGCCGATGATCTCGGCGTGGTACAGGGCCAGCGCCATGTGCGCCTCGGCATGCTTGGGCTCCAGCTCCAGGGCCGCTTCCAGCGAGGCGCGCACCTTGCTGGCGATGCCCTGCTTGAGCGCCTTGACGATGCTCAGGCCCTGGCTGTAGCGGCCCAGCGCGAAGGCGTGGCGGTAGTGGCTGTTGGCCTCGTCCGGCAGCGCGGCGATCGCCGCCTCGGCCAGCGTCGCGGCCTGCTGCAGCCGCTGCAACTGCTCTTTTTCGTCCTCGACCAGATAGCCGGCGTGGATGCCGATCGCCTTGACCGCGACGGAGGCGCCGAACACGCCCAGCGCCTTGCCGGCCTCGTAGGCCTGCTGGAACTGCCCATGGTGGAACGCCCGCCAGGCCTCGATCAGCGCGGCCGACACGGTCTGCGCGTCGTGGCCCTTGCCGGCCTTGCCGGCTGCGTCGAGCAGGGCCTGCGCGCGTGCCGGGTCCGGATAGGGTTCGCGGTCGCCAGCGTGCAGCTTGGGCCACGCTTTCTTCAGCGCCTCGCCGGCGTAGGCGTAGGCCTTGGCGTCGTACGGAAACGGCGCCCACGCGCCCGATTTTGCTGCCATGTGGATCTCCCTGTGCGGCGCCGGGCCACGGCGTCCGCGCCGAGCATGGCGCCGCTGCCGGCACGTGGCAAGGGTGGGGCGCCGATAGTGTGTTTGCTCAAGCCGCCGGCGCCAGCATGGTGCGCATCGGGGCCACTGCCGGCCCCCTCTGGAGATCCTGCGATGGCGACCAAGAAGCGTTCCCCCTCCGCGCTGCGGCCGGACCGGCTGAACCCGCGGCACCTGTGGCTGGCCGGGCTGGGCGTGGTCGCGCTGACCCGCAAGCGCGCGCTGGCCGCCGCCGCCGATGCCGCGCAGGGCGCTGCCACGCTCAAGGCGCTGGCCACGCAACTGGCCGACGAGGCCGAGAGCAGCGTGCGCGAGGGCGCGGCGGCGCTGCGTGGTCAGGTGCAGCCGTTGAGCGCCGAGGTCGAGGCGCGCCTGCAGCCGGTGCTGGTCAAGCTGGGGTTGCAGGCCGCGCCGCGCGCTACCTCGCGCAAACGTAAGGCCGCGCCCAAGCCGGCCAAGCCTGCGGGCAAAAAGCGCGTGTCCGCCCAGCGCCCACGAAGCGCCAGCAAGCGCAGCGCAGCGGCGCGATAGCCCGAGCACAGGCGCAGCCGGAATGGTGTCAGCGTGACTGCCGCCGTGTTGCAGCGGCGCACGCGGTGCCATGCATGCCGGCCCGGACTGTGGCCCTTGCATGCGGTTCGAGGGATCGGTTACACGCTCGCCAAAACAGCTCCTATTGATCACAATAAGGGATGAAAACGATTTTGCTGTTGAGCTGCCTGGCGGCCGCTCCGTTTGTCGCCCATGCCGCCACTTCCGCGGATGGCGGAACGTGTCTTGGCGCCGTCAAGCAGGAGCTAAGACTGGCTTGGCCGCAGAATCACACGATCAATATCGTGGCCTTCGGGCACAGCGTACCCGCTGGATATTTCGTCGTTCCGGCAGTGCACAGCAAGGATGCGTATCCGCAACGTGTCGCCGATGCGCTGGAGCAGCTTTACCCGACTGCGGTCATCAACGTGATCACCTCGGCGGTGGGCGGGGAGAATTCCAGTCAGGGGCTCAGCCGGTTCGCCGCGGAAGGACTGGGGCATCGGCCGAAAGTGATCATGATCGACTATGGCCTCAACGACCGCAATTTGACTGTCGCGCAGGCGCGCTCCAACCTCACCGCGATGATCCGTGAGGCGCGTGCTGCGAAGGCGTGCGTTGTGCTGATGACGCCGAGCATCGATCTGAAGGGCGATCCGCCGGCGGCCAAGTCGACCTTGCTCGAACAGGTCGGCATGATCCGCAAGCTCGCGAAGACGCAAGGTGTCTCGTTGGTCGATTCCTACGCGGCCTTCGCGGCTTACAAGGGGAATCGGCAAGATCTGATGGCGCAATCGAATCACCCGAATGCCAAGGGGCATCAGCTCATCGCCGACAAAGTGGTCGAGTTGCTCAAGTAGCCGCTGCGGATCTGTGCTGCCGCTGCGCCCTAGGAACCTGCGGTCAGTCCCGCTGGGCATTCCACCCGCGTGACCTGGCGCGCGGATTCGCGCCGGCGCAGGACGGGCCGCGCTCGGGCATACTTGCCGGCGACCATAGACCCGAGACGCCGACACCATGCAGATCCGGCCCGCCACGCTTGACGATGCCGAGGCGATGGTCGCGGTGCAGGACGCGATCTTCGCGGCCGGCCTGCGCAAGGCGCCGACCGATCTGGCGACGGTGCGCGCGACCTACCTGCAGCATCCCGATCGTCTCCAATGCGTGCTGGCCGAGGACGCCGACGGGCGTGTCCTCGGCTTCCAGTCGCTGCGCATCGCGCGTGCCGGCAATGCCTACGACGTGGCCGAGGGCTGGGGCATCATCGGCACCCACGTCGACCCGCGCGCGGCGCGCCGTGGGGTCGGCAGCGCGCTGTTCCGGGCCACCTGTGCGGCCGCGCGCAGCGCCGGGCTGGCGCAGATCGACGCCAGCATCGCCGCCGACAATGCGCTCGGGCAGGCGTACTACGAGGCCATCGGCTTTCGCACCTACCGCACCCCGCCGGGCCTGGTCTGCAAGGTCTACCGGCTCGACGGGCCAGCCGCGCAGGCTGCCGCCGACTGAGCGGCACCGCCCCGCCTGTGCTTGCGCGCGGAGCAGGGTGCTTCAATCCAGATAGGCGTCCATCAACGCGGTCAGGTGCGCGCGTTCGGCGTCGCGCAGGAACGGCGCGACCAGTTGCATCACCTGCACGATGCCGTGGCGGATCGCCACTCGCTCGTCCTTCTCGCCGCGCGCGGCCGCGTAGTTGAGCCAGAACGTGGCCACCACCAGCACGTTGGTGGCCACGCCGCCGCGTTCCTGGGCGCTGGCGCGCATCGCGCCGGTCTGCGCGAGTCCCTCGAACACCGCCTGCACGCTGGCGTCGGCACGGCGCAGGATGCGCGCGAAGCGCAGGCGCAGGCGCCGGCTGCGGCTGAGGATCTCGACCAGGTCGCGGTACAGGAAGCGGTAGTCCCAGATGCACTCGAACACCAGGTGCAACTGCAGCCAGATATCCTCCAGCCCCGGCAGACGCGCGCTCGGCAGCGCCAGCGCCGCGTCCATGCGCTCCTCGTAGCGCGCGAACAGGTGCTCGATGATGTCGTCCTTGTTGCGGAAGTGGTAGTACAGGTTGCCGGGGCTGATCTCCAGCTCGTCGGCGATGTGGTTGGTGGTGACGTGCGGCTCGCCCTGCGCGTTGAACATCGCCAGGGCGGTCTCGAGGATGCGCCGCCGGGTGTCGCGGGCCATCAGGCCAGCAGCTTCTTCACCAGGTCCACGTATTTCTTCTGCGCTTCCGCCTGCGGCATGCCCTTGAGCTTGGCCCAGGCCTCGTACTTGGCGGTGCCGACGAAGTCGAAGAAGCCCGGCTTGGCGCCGCTGACGTCGCCCTCCGAGCCTTGCTTGTACAGCGCGTACAGCCGCAACAGGGTGTCGTTGTCGGGGCGCTCGGCCCGCTGCTTGATGTCCTGGACCGCTTTCTCGAAGGCCGCCTTGCTGTCTGCCATGATCCCGCTCCGCCCTGACCGGCAGGCATCACAGCACGGGCGGGAGGCCGGGTCAACGCGGAGCGCGGCCGGTGGCCGGCGCGGACGTCGCGGTTATAGCATCGACAGTGCGTCGGCCTGGCGGCTGTCGGCGACGCGTTCGTGCGCATGCGCGGCCTCTTCGTGGGCGGCCTGCGCCTGCCGCGCCAGCGAGGCCTTGGCCGCGATGGAACGGATCGCATCGGTGACCTCGGCCAGCGGCACCTGCGTGCTGAGCCGCTGGAAGGTGTCGCGGCTGTTGTAGCCGGAACCGTCGCGCAGGTATTGCTCGTACATGGTCAGCAGTTCGGTGCAGGCGGCGGTGAGGGTTTCCATGTTGTTGCGCGCCAGCGCATGGCCGACCTGGTCCAGGTTGTGCAGGCAGTCGGAGAGCCAGTGCAGGTCGTAGCGCGCGCTGGCCGGCTCCGGGCCGTTGTGGCCGCGGCTGTAGGCGCTGTAGCGGCGGATGCTGCGCGCCACGCGGGCGACGTGGGCGAGCAGGGTGCCGACTTCGTCGGCGATGTCGATCTGCGCCAGGGCGATGGTCGAGGGCGGCGCGGCCGGAGGCGCCGCCGGTGCCGGCCCCGGCTTCGGGGGGGCGGGCGAAGGCGCCGCGGCCGGTGCGGCGTTGGCGGACGCCGCCGCTGCGGGCGCTGCCTCGTATTCGTAGGTCGCGCGCAGGCGCTCGTGGTCCTGGCGCAGCGTTTCCAGTTCCTGCGCGCTGGCGGCGGCCTGCGCCTTCAGCTGGCTCAGCGCCGCCTGATACCGCGCGATCGTCTCCTTCGCAGTCGCGTCGCGCCGATAGGCATGCCCCAGACGCTGGAACAAGCCATGCGCGAACGCTGTGGCAACGGCAGCCCACAGCGCCACGGCAGGAGTGAGGTAGATCAGGATGCCCATGCAGGCTCCTTGAAACGATGCATCCCTTGTCGGCGCAGCTCGGCCGAACTTGAGGCTGCATCGTGCGAGGGGTGACGCAGTTCCGCTTTGCCGCGTCGTGCGCCCGCCCGCCGCGCGCAGGCGGCGGACGGGCGCCGGCCTCAGCGCAGGATGCCGGGCAGGTCCAGGTGCTTGTCGCGGGCGCAGTCGAGGGCGATGGCATACCCCGCATCGGCATGACGCATGACGCCGGTCGCGGGGTCGTTCCACAGCACCCGGGCGATGCGCTTGGCCGCCGCCTCGGTGCCGTCGCAGACGATGACCATGCCGGCGTGTTGCGAGAAGCCCATGCCGACGCCGCCGCCGTGATGCAGCGAGACCCAGGTGGCACCGCTGGCGGTGTTGAGCAGGGCATTGAGCAGCGGCCAGTCGGAGACCGCGTCCGAGCCGTCGGCCATGGCCTCGGTCTCGCGGTTCGGCGAGGCGACGCTGCCGCTGTCCAGGTGGTCGCGGCCGATCACCACCGGCGCCTTCAGTTCGCCCTTGGCGACCATCTCGTTGAACGCCAGCCCCAGGCGGTCGCGGTCGCCCAGGCCGACCCAGCAGATCCGCGCCGGCAGGCCCTGGAACTGGATCTTCTCGGCGGCCATGTCCAGCCAGCGGTGCAGGTGCGGGTTGTCGGGAATCAGTTCCTTGACCTTGGCGTCGGTCCTGGCGATGTCCTCCGGGTCGCCGCTCAGCGCCGCCCAGCGGAACGGGCCGACGCCGCGGCAGAACAGCGGGCGGATGTAGGCGGGGACGAAGCCGGGGAAGTCGAAGGCATTGGCCACGCCTTCCTCCAGCGCCATCTGCCGCAGGTTGTTGCCGTAGTCCACGGTCGGCACGCCCAGGGCGTGGAAACCGAGCATGGCGCGGATGTGGTTGGCCATCGAGGCGCGCGCGGCCTGTTCCACCTCCTTCGGCGCGGAGACGCGCTTGGCGTCCCACTGCTCGACCGTCCAGCCCTGCGGCAGGTAGCCGTTGACCGGGTCGTGCGCGGAGGTCTGGTCGGTCAGCAGGTCTGGCTTGATCCCGCGCGCCAACAGCTCGGACAGCACGTCGGCGACGTTGCCGAGCAGGCCGACCGAGCGCGGCGTCTTCGCCGCGCAGGCCTCGGCGATCAGGCTCAGCGCCTCGTCCAGCGAGTCGGTCCAGGTATCCAGGTAGCCGGTGCGCAGGCGCATGTCGATGCTGCTCTTGCGGCACTCCACCGCCAGGCACGAGGCGCCGGCCATCACCGCGGCCAGCGGCTGCGCGCCGCCCATGCCGCCGAGACCGCCGGTGAACAGCCACTTGCCGGACAGGTCGCCACCGTAGTGCTGCCGGCCCATTTCGACGAAGGTCTCGTAGGTGCCCTGGACGATGCCCTGCGCGCCGATGTAGATCCAGCTGCCGGCGGTCATCTGGCCGTACATGGCCAGGCCTTTCTTATCGAGTTCGTTGAAGTGGTCCCAGTTGGCCCAGCGCGGCACCAGGTTGGAATTGGCGATCAGCACCCGCGGCGCGTCGGCATGGGTGCGGAACACGCCGACCGGCTTGCCCGACTGCACCAGCAGGGTCTGGTCGTCGTCCAGGCGCTTGAGCGTCTCGACGATGGCGTCGAAGCTCTCCCAATCGCGCGCGGCGCGGCCGATGCCGCCGTACACCACCAGTTCCTGCGGCCGCTCGGCCACGTCCGGGTGCAGGTTGTTCATCAGCATGCGCAGCGGCGCTTCGGTCAGCCAGCTCTTGGCGGTGAGGGCGCTGCCGGTGGGCGCTTGGATGATGCGGGTGGCGTCGAGGCGGGTCATGCGGGAATCCTCAGGTGGATGCGCGGAAGGCGGAACGCGGTGCGCGCGCGTCAGGCGGTGGTGCGGGCGGATGCGGCGGGGCTGCGGACGAAGTCGAGGCAGGCCTGCAGCACCTGCTGCAGCACCGCGCGCAGCGGCGCGGCGTACTCGGGTTGCCACGGCGAGGGCCAGTTGCCGGGGTCGACCGTGTCGGGTTCGTGCATGTAGCCGCGGCAGGCCAGTTCCATCTGGATCGCGTGCACGCCGTCGGCCGGCGCGCCGTGGTGGCGGGTGCTCCAGCCGCCCTTGAAGCGGCCGTTGCGCACGTGGCTGAAGTCGCTGCCGGCGCAGACGCGCTCCACCGCATCGGTCAGCGCTGCCGCGCAACTGCTGTCCACCGCGCCGGAGGCACCGGCACTGCCGATGTTGAACTGCGGCAGCTCGCCGTCGAACAGGTGCGGAATGCGCGAGCGGATCGAATGCGCGTCGTACACCACGATGGCCGGGTGCAGGGCGCGCAGGCGCGCGATCTCCGCGTCCAGTGCGGCGTGGTAGGGCGCGAACCACTGCGTGCGGCGCGCGTCGATCTCGGCCGCATCCGGCTCGGCCCCGGGTCGGTACAGCGGCTGCGCGTCGAAGGTGGTCAGTGGGCACAGCCCGGTGGTGTTCTGCCCGGGATACAGCGACACCCCGGCCGGGTCGCGGTTGACGTCGATCACCGAGCGCGAGATCGCGGTGCGCACGGTGGTCGCGCCCAGCGCGTTGGCGAAGTCGTACAGCAGGTGCACCCACCAGTCGGCATCGCGCTGCGCCAGCCATGGCGAGACGAAACGGTCGGCCAGCGCTTCCGGCAGGTCGGTGCCGGTGTGCGGGAAGCTGAGGATCAGCGGCGCATCGCCGCGGTGTACAGTGAGCCAGTCGGGCAGGGATGTCATACGGCCTCGCGTTGTGCTGTTCTGTGGAAGCGGCTTCAGCCGCGAACGGGGCATTACCTGGTAAAGCCCGGTCGCGGCTGATCCCAAAAAGGGGCAGAGCTGCTCCTGCGACGGGGTCTTCAGATCAGACGCTAACCTCGGGCAGCCGCATCCCCACCGCCGCGGCCAGCGCGCCGTCGCGCACCAGCGCGGTGGCGGCCAGCATGTCCGGATGGAAATAGCGATCGTCCTGCAGCGCCGGGACGCGGACGCGCAGCAGCGCGCGCGCCGCTTCCAGGGCGGCGCTGGAGCGCAGCGGCGCATGGAAGTCGCAGCCCTGCGCGGCGGCCAGCAGTTCGATGCCGACCACGTTGGCCGCGTTCTCGGCCATCGCCAGCAGGCGGCGCGCGCCGTGCGCGGCCATCGACACGTGGTCTTCCTGGTTGGCCGAGGTCGGGATCGAATCGACGCTGGCCGGGTAGGCGCGTTGCTTGTTCTCCGAGACCAGCGCCGCGGCGGTGACCTGCGGGATCATGAAGCCGGAGTTGAGACCGGGCTTGGGGGTCAGGAACGCCGGCAATCCGGACAGCGCCGGATCCACCAGCATTGCGACGCGGCGCTCGCTGATCGAGCCGATCTCGCACACCGCCAGCGCCAGCATGTCGGCGGCGAAGGCCACCGGCTCGGCGTGGAAGTTGCCGCCGGACAGCGCCTCGCCGGTGTCGCTGAACACCAGCGGGTTGTCCGACACGCCGTTGGCTTCGGTGGCCAGGGTGGTGGCGGCCTGGCGCATCACGTCCAGCGCCGCGCCCATCACCTGCGGCTGGCAGCGCAGGCAGTACGGATCCTGCACGCGCACGTCGTTGTCGCGGTGCGAATCGCGGATCGCCGAGGCGTGCATCAAATCGCGCAGCGCCGCGGCGGTGGCGATCTGCCCGGGCTGGCCGCGCAGCGCGTGGATGCGCGGATCGAATGGGGTGTCCGAGCCTTTCGCGGCCTCGGTGGACAGCGCGCCGGCGACCAGCGCGGCATGGAACACGCGCTCGATCTCGAACAGGCCGGCCAGCGCGTAGGCGGTGGAGAACTGGGTGCCGTTGAGCAGGGCCAGGCCCTCCTTGGCGCCCAGCGTCAGCGGCTGCAGCCCGGCCTGGGCCAGCGCCTGCGCCGCCGGCAGGCGCGCGTCGCCGACGAAGGCCTCGCCGACCCCGAGCATCACCGTGGCCAGGTGCGCCAGCGGCGCCAGATCGCCGGAGGCACCGACCGAGCCCTGGCACGGCACCACCGGGATCACCTCGTGGCGCAGCAGCGCTTCCAGCAGCGCTAGCGTCTGCGGCTGCACGCCGGAGGCGCCCTGGGCCAGGCTGGCCAGCTTCAACGCCATCATCAGTCGCACCACCGGCACCGGCATCGGCGCGCCGACCCCGGCCGCGTGCGACAGCACGATGTTGCGCTGCAGGGCCTCCAGGTCCTCGCGCTCGATGCGCACGCTGGCCAGCTTGCCGAAGCCGGTGTTGATGCCGTACACCGGCGCGCCGGTGGCGACGATCGCCTCCACGGTGCGCGCGCTGCGCAGCACCGCGTCGGCGCAGGCCGGGTCCAGGCGCACGCTGGCGCCGCGGTACACGGCGCGCCACTGCGCCAGGCTGACCGCGCCGGGGCGCAGCAGGATCTCGTCGTCGCTCATTGTCCTCTCCAGATACGCGCATGCAGCGGGTTGAAGCCCATGCGATAGACCAATTCGGCCGGTTCGGCGATGTCCCAGATCGCCAGGTCGCAGGCCAGCCCGGCGCGCAGCCGGCCGACCTGATCCTGGCGCCCGAGCACGCGCGCCGCCTCGCGGGTGAAGCCGGCGATGCATTCGGCCACGGTCAGCCGGAACAGCGTCGCCGCCAGGTTCATCGCCAGCAGCGGGCTGGTCAGCGGCGAGGTGCCGGGGTTGCAGTCGGTGGCCAGCGCACGCGGCACGCCGGCGGCGCGCAGTGCGGCGATCGGCGGCAGTTGGGTGTCGCGGGTGAAATAGAACGCGCCCGGCAGCAGCACCGCGACGGTGCCGGCCGCGGCCATGGCGGCGACGCCTGCGTCGTCCAGGTATTCGACATGGTCGGCCGAGCGCGCGCCGTAACGCGCGGCCAGCGCCGCGCCGCCCTGGTTGGATAGTTGCTCCGCGTGGATCTTCAGCGCCAGGCCATGGCGTTGCGCGGCCTGGAACACCTGCTCGGTCTGCGCCGGGGTGAACGCCAGGTGCTCGCAGAACACGTCCACCGCCTCGGCCAGGCCCTGCGCGGCGACCGCCGGGATCATGCGCTCGCAGACCTCGTCGATATAGGCCTGGGCCTCGGCGCCGGGCGGCACCGCGTGCGCGCCGAGGAAGGTCGGCGACACGTCCACCGGGCGCAGCTCGCCCAGGCGCCGCGCCACGCGCAGCAGGCGCAGTTCGTCCTCCAGGGTCAGGCCGTAGCCGGACTTGATCTCCACCGTGGTCACGCCTTCGGCCAGCAGCGCGTCCAGCCGCGGCAGGCTGGCGGCGAGCAGGGCGTCCGCGTCGGCGGCGCGGGTGGCGCGCACCGTGGAGACGATGCCGCCGCCGGCGCGAGCGATGTCGGCGTAGCTGGCGCCGAGCAGGCGCTGCTCGAACTCGCCGGCGCGGTTGCCGGCATAGACCAGGTGGGTGTGGCAATCGATCAGGCCGGGGCTGATCCAGCGCCCGCCGCAGTCGATGCTGCGTTGCGCCGACAGCGGGCCGGGCAACTGCGCGGCGGCGCCGGCATAGACGATGCGGCCGTCGCGGCAGGCCACCACGCCGTCGTGGACCAGCCCCAGGCCGCCGTCCTCGGCGTCCAGCGTCATCAGGTGCGCGTTGTGCCAGAGCGTGTCGCAGGGCATGGTCACGGGCAGGCTCGTCGGTTATTTTGTATATACAATATTGTGGTCGATGGAGGGTGTCCAGTGCAGACCCAGGCGCAGCAGCAGGCCAACGGCAACGCGGGATCGGGCGAATTCTGGTGCGCGCACGCGCTGCTGCCACAGGGCTGGGCGCGCGACGTGCGTATCGGCGTGCGCGGCGGCCGCATCGCCACGGTGGAGCGCGACGTGGCCGCAGCCCTTGGCGATCAGCGCCTGGACATCGTGGTGCCCGGGTTGGGCAATCTGCACAGCCACGCCTTCCAGCGCGGCATGGCCGGCCTGACCGAGATCGGCGGGCGCAGCGGCGACAGCTTCTGGAGCTGGCGCGAACTGATGTACCGCTTCCTGCAGCGGCTGAGCCCCGACGATCTGCAGGCCATCGCCGAGCAGGCCTACGTGGAGATGCTCGAGGCCGGCTTCACCCGGGTCGGCGAGTTCCATTATGTGCATCACGCCGCCGACGGCCGCCCCTACGCCGACCGCGCCGAGATGGCGCAGCGTCTGGCTGCCGCGGCGCAGACCAGCGGTATCGGCATGACCCTGCTGCCGGTGTTCTATGCGCATGCCGATTTCGGCGGCGCCGCGCCGAACCCGGCGCAGCAGCGCCTGCTGCACGACGTCGACGGGTTCGCCGCACTGCTGGACGGCAGCCGCCGTGCCCTGCAGGGGCTGGACGACGCGGTGCTGGGGCTGGCCCCGCACAGCCTGCGCGCGGTCACCCCGGACGAACTGGCGGCGCTGCTGCCGTTGTGCGGCGGCCCGGTGCACATCCATATCGCCGAGCAGATCCGCGAAGTCGACGCCTGCCTGGCCTGGAGCGGGCAGCGCCCGGTGCAATGGCTGCTGGCGCACGCGCCGGTGGATGCGCGCTGGTGCCTGGTGCACGCCACCCACGTCGACGACGCGGAAGTGCAGGGCATCGCCGCCAGTGGCGCGGTGGTCGGGCTGTGCCCGATCACCGAGGCCAACCTCGGCGACGGCCTGTTCCCGATGCAGGACTTCCTGCGCGCCGGCGGCCGTTTCGGCGTGGGCTCCGACTCCAATGTGCTGATCGATGCGGCCGAGGAACTGCGCCTGCTCGAGTACGGCCAGCGCCTGAGCCTGCGCGGGCGCAACGTGCTCACCGGCGACACCGCGCTGTCCAGCGGCCGCCTGCTGTTCCAGTCCGCCGCGCAGGGCGCGGCGCAGGCGCTCGGTGTCGAACACGGTCTGTGCGTGGGCGCCCCGGCCGATCTGGTCGAACTGGACGCCACGCATCCGGCCTTGCAGGCGCGCGACGGCGACGCCTGGCTCGACAGCTGGCTGTTCGCCGCGCGCGGCGGTGCGGTGCGTTCGGTCTGGCGCCTCGGGCGTGCGCTGGTCCGCGAGGGCCGCCACCTGCAGCGCGAGGGCGTCGCCGCCCGCTACGCGCGTGCGCTGACCCGGTTGCTGGACGCATGAGTCGCGACCCGCGCGCGCTGTGCGCTGCCTGCCGCGGCACGAATTGCCGATGACGCCGGCCGTGCCGACGCTGCCGCTCAGCCAGCGCATCCGCCGCGACATCGAAGCGCACATCCGCAGCGGCGCGTGGCCGCCCGGCCATCGCATTCCGTTCGAGCACGAACTGATGGCGCAGTACGGCTGCTCGCGGATGACCGTCAACAAGGTGCTGGCGCTGCTCGCCGACGCCGGCATGATCGAGCGCCGACGCCGCGCCGGTTCGTTCGTGGCGCGGCCGCATCCGCACATGGAGCAGGTCGCGCTGGAGATCCCGGACATCCCGGTCGAGGTCGCCGCGCGCGGCCATGTCTACCGTTTCGAACTGCTGGAGCGGCAGCAGCGCGCGCCGCGCGCGGCGTTGCCGCAGGAGGCCGAGGTCGCCGCGGGCGGCAGCCTGCTGGCGCTGCAATGCCTGCACTACGCCGACGGCCGTCCGTTCGCGCTGGAAGAGCGCGTGATCAATCCGGTGGTGGTGCCGGAGGCCTTGCAGATGGACTTCGCGGTCACCGTGCCCGGCAGTTGGCTGCTGCGGCACGTGCCCTGGACCCGCGCCGAACACCGCATCAGCGCGGTCGGGGCCAGCGCCGCGCAGGCGGCGCGCCTGCAGGTGCCGGCCGGCACCGCGTGTCTACTGATCGACCGCCGCACCTGGCGCGGCGAGCAGGCGGTGACCTTCGTGCGCCAGGTGTTCCTCGGCGACACCTACGACCTGGTCGCGCGGTTCTCGCCCGGCGCGCGCTGAGCCTGGCGCGCACGGCGACTGCAGGCAACTCACGTACGCCGGCGCGACGAAGGTGTCCGTGGAATGCCGTCTCGGCTGACGCCGCTCTTCCAGGACGCGACACGACGCGCGACGAGCACAGATGATGAGGCACGCGCAGTCGCCTCGGCGATGCGCAATGCTGCGATGCCGCACGTTCGCCATACGCCGGCGTGCGTTTGTCCTGCCCGCCGCACTCTGGCAAGTTAGCGCCGGGGCCGGGCGAGGGGCCGTGGCCGCGGAACGAGGGATGGTTCGGCATGACGTATTTCGTGACAGGCGCCACCGGTTTCATCGGCCGCTACCTGATGGCCAAGCTGATGCGGCGCAAGGGCGTCGTGCATGTCCTGCTGCGCAAGGAGTCGCAGCGCAAGTTCGATGCGCTTGTGCGCGAGCAGGGCTGGGATCCCAAGCGCCTGGTGGTGCTGCACGGCGACGTCGGCGCCGAGTACTGCGGGCTGTCCGCGGCGCAACGCAAGGCGCTGCACGGCAAGGTCAAGCATTTCTTCCATCTGGCTGCGCTGTACGACCTCACCGCCAAGGCCGAGGACCAGCGCATCGCCAACCTCGACGGCACCCGCAATGCGCTGGAACTGGCCGCGCAGCTCGGCGCCGGCATCTTCCACCACACCAGTTCGATCGCGGTGGCCGGGCTGTACCCGGGCATCTTCCGCGAGGACATGTTCGAGGAAGCCGAGGGCCTGGACGATCCCTACCTGCGCACCAAGCACGACGCCGAGGCGCTGGTACGCGCCGAGACCCGGATCAAGTGGCGCATCTACCGCCCGGCGATGGTGGTCGGCGATTCGCGCACCGGCGCCATCGACAAGATCGACGGCCCGTACTACTTCTTCCCGCTGATCAAGAAGCTGCGCCAGCTGCTGCCGCCGTGGGCGCCGATGCTGGGCATCGAGGGCGGACGGATCAACCTGGTGCCGGTGGACTTCGTCGCCGATGCGATGGACCACATCGCGCACAAGCCCAAGCTCGACGGCCACACCTTCCACCTCACCGATCCGGAGCCGCTGCGCGTGGGCGAGGTGCTCAACGTGTTCTGCCGCGCCGGCCACGCGCCGGAGATGACCTTGCGGGTGGACGCGCGCATGTTCGCGTTCGTGCCCTCGAGCATCCGCGCCGCGGTCGGCAGCCTGCCGCCGATCCGCCGCTTCACCGGCATGCTGTTGCGCGACTTCCGCATCCCGCGCGAGGTGCTGAAGTTCATCACCTATCCCACGCGCTTCGACAGCCGCGAGACCGAGCGCGCGCTCAAGGGCAGCGGCATCGCCGTGCCGCGGCTGGAGGACTACGCCTGGCGCCTGTGGGACCACTGGGAGCGGCACCTGGATCCGGACCTGTTCGTCGACCGCTCGCTCAAGGGCAAGGTCCGCGGCAAGGTGGTGCTGATCACCGGCGGCTCCTCGGGCATCGGCCTGGCCACCGCGCAGCGCGTCGCCGAGGCCGGCGCCATCACCGTCATCGTGGCCCGCGGCGAGCAGGAACTGCATGCCGCGCGCGATGCGATGAACGCCAAGGGCGGCAAGGTCTTCGCCTACACCGCCGACCTGTCCGACCTGGCCGACTGCGACCGCCTGCTCAAGACCGTGCTGGACGCGCATGGCCATGTCGACGTGCTGATCAACAACGCCGGCCGTTCGATCCGCCGCTCGATCGAACTCAGCTACGACCGCTTCCACGATTTCGAGCGGACCATGCAGCTGAACTACTTCGGCAGCCTGCGCCTGATCATGGGCGTGCTGCCGGGCATGACCGCGCGGCGCAAGGGCCACATCATCAACGTCAGCTCGATCGGCGTGCTGGCCAACTCGCCGCGCTTCTCCGCCTACGTCGCCTCCAAGGCGGCGCTGGACGCCTGGAGCCGCTGCGCGCAGGGCGAGCTGTCGGGCAAGGGCATCAGCTTCACCACGGTCAACATGCCGCTGGTGAAGACCCCGATGATCGCCCCGACCAAGATGTACGACAGCGTGCCGACGCTGAGCGTGGACGAGGCCGCCGACCTGATGGTCAAGGCGATCATCGAACGCCCCAGCCGCGTGGCCACGCGCCTGGGCATCTTCGCCGCCCTGGTCAACGCCGTGGCGCCGAAGGCCTACGAGGTGGTGATGAACACCGCCTTCGAACTGTTCCCCGACTCGGCCGCGGCCAAGGGCGACCGCAAGGCGCTACGCGAGACCAAGCCCAGCCAGGAGCAGATCGCGTTTGCGGCGTTGATGCGGGGGGTGCATTGGTAGGAGCCGGGAATCGGGAATGGAGAATCGGGAATTGCAAAAGCGCTGGCTGCACGCGGGGCCGCTGATGTGCTATCCAGGCAAGAATGTCGCTCGTGCATGCTCGTCGCGTGCCGATAGCCCGCTCTACCGATTCCCCATTCCCCACTCACTATTCCCAGCCTAAAACGTCCTGCATTGCCGCCACCGCACCGGTTCCTCGTGGCCGGGGCGCGGGTTGAGCTGGATGCGGACGGTGCGCAGGGACGGGTAGCGCTCCACTTCGCGGCAGATGCGCGGCCACACCTGGGCGTCGTCGCCGCTGCGGTCGACCACCAGGGTCATTTGCGTCTGCCAGATGCCGCGGATCACGCCTGGGGTGGCGGCCAGGGCCTTGGAGAGTTCCTGGCGGTTGCGCTGTTCGGTGGCGGGATCGGGGTCGGCCAGGTCGCCGGCATCGTCCAGCGCAGGCTGGGGCGCGGCAGCGGTGGTGCTCGTTGGCGTGGTTGCGGCCGGCGTAGGCGCGGCTGCGGCAGCGGGCGTAGGCGATGACGCCGTTGCGGTCACGGCTGCCGGAGGCTCTGCGGGCTGCTGCAATGCCAGCGCACCGACGCCGGTCACCACGCCCAGGGCGAGCGAGGCCAGGCCGGCGATGGCGATGTGGCGCTGTGCGCGGCGGCGGCTGGCGCCGATCACCCCGTCTTCCAGTTCGCTGGGCAGGTAGGGCTTGAGCATCGGCCAGATGCGCGGGCCGTCGAGGATTTCCACCGCCTGCTTCTCGGCCGCGGCGATGCCGTCGCGCTGCACCTTGCCTTCGGTGATCAGGATGCCGCCCTGCGCGCCCATCAGCCGTGCCGCCGCGCCCAGTTCGTTGACCGCAGCCGAGCCGATCCGGTAGGCCCGGCCGTGCTTGCACGACAGCAGCCAGCGCGCCTCGCCGCGGGTCATCACGAAGTCGCTCTGCGGTTCCTGGCTCGTGTGCTCGTCGACGGTGGCGTCCTGCAGGTCGCGCTGTTCGCGCATCGCGCGCCGCACCATGTAGGAGAAATCGCGCCAGTGCAGGCCGGCCAGCGCATGCAGTCCGGCGCTAGCCTCATTCTCGCGGCGCCGTACCAGCCACAGGTAGAGGCTGGCCGCCAGCCATGCCGCGACTGCCAAGATCGCTGCCGCTATCCAGGAAAACATGCTCGCACCCGCACACGCGCCGTAAGGAAGTCAGTGTATCGCCAGCGTGTCACGGCGCCGGCAAGGCGACAGCGGTGGACGGCGGACAAAAAAGACCCGCCAGTCCGAAGCCGAGAGGGGAGGGGAGCAAACGGTCTTCTGATGGACTGGCGGGTCCGTTTCGATTGTCTGGAAAAACGTGCTGCTTTGCAACAATCCGGTTACTCGGCCGTGGTCGGTGTCTCGCTGCGCTTGCGGCTGGCGCGCTTGGGCGCGGCCGCGCGCTTGGCTGGCGCGACCTTGGCGACCACCGGGCCGGCGCGGCGGCGCGCCGGTGCCGCGCGCTTGGCAGTGGCGGGGCGGGGCGCGGCGGTCTTCCTGGCGGCCTTCTTCGCCGCCGGCGCCTTGCCCGCGGCCTGTGTTGCACGTCCACCGCGCAGATGGCGCAGTTCGCCATTGAGCGCGTCCACGCGCTCGATCAGCGCACCCAGGTCCTCGCGGCTGGGCACTTCCAGGCGGCGCAGCGCGCGCTGCACGCGGTCCTCGAACACCTTTTCCAGGCGGTCCCAGGTGTCGGCGGCGCGCTCGCGGGCCTGGCCGACCCGGTTCTCCACCGCATCGCGCACCGCATCGACCCCGCCGCCGGCCAGCTTGCGCGTGCTCTGCTCCAGGCTCAGGCCTTCCTTCACCAGGGTCTCGAACAGCTTGCCGCCCTCGGCCTGCGCACGGCCGAACGCGCCGACCCCGGCCAGCCAGACCTGCTGCGCCGATTCGCCCAGGCGCTTGGACAGCTTTTCCGCCTGCGCCTGCAGGGTGTCGTCGGCAGCGGCGGTGCTGCGCTTCTTGCGGGCGGACTTCTTCAGAGTGGCCATGACGGTGCGGTTCCTTCGGCGGGTGAGTGGCGGGGTTCGAGACTCGGGACTGTGACTAGAGTAATCACACCAGCGTGCGCAGTGCGCGGGGAGCGATGGCGCCGTCGGCCGGGGCGGCAGCGCTACGCCTCCGGCGAACGGCGGGTGCGGCGTGTGGCACGGCGGCCGGCGATGACCTGGTCGACGTCGTCCAGCGCACGCCGCAGGCGCGCGGTGGTCTCGGTCATGCGCCGCGGCTGCACGTCCACGCCATCGAGGAAGGTGCGCTTGCGGTCATTGAGGATATCGTGGCGCAGCGCGATGCCGTGTGCGGCCAGCAGCGGCTCCAGCGTTTGCGCGTTGCGGCGCAGGTCGGACAGGGTGTTGCGGTAGGCGAGCTGGCACACGCGATGGCGCGCGGCGTAGCTGAAGAGATTGGTGAAGAACAGCTCGCCGTTGTCGGCGTTGGGTTCGAAGACCAACTGATCCACCTGCGGGTACTGTCGCGCGTACTTCTCCAGCCCCACCTGCATGCGCGATTGCAGCAGGGTGCGGAAGGTCTGCGACAGCACCGCCGGCAGGCCGCCGGCGAGCAGCCGCGCGCGGTCGATGTGGCCATTGCGGCGCGGCGCGTGGGTGGCGTCGTAGGGCACCAGCGGGTTGATCCCGATCATCAGGTCGATGCCGCGCTCCAGCAAGGTGGAGGCATGCATGGTGCGGCGCAGCGCGCCGTCCACGTAATGGTGGCCGTCGATCTGCACCGGCGGATACAGCCCCGGCAGCGCCGCGCTGGCCTGGATCGCCAACGAGATCGGCACGTGGTCCATGCCCGGCTCGCCGAAGCGCACCGCACGTCCGCTGTCCAGGTCCACGGCGACCACGAACAGATTGGCGTCGAGGTCGCGGAAATCGTTGCTGCGGCCGCGGCGGCTGAACACGTCCTGCAGGAAACGCTCGACCCCGGCGTTGTCGAACAGGCCGCTGGGCACCAGTCCGCCGAAGCGGGTGATCAGGTCCGACCAGCGGGTCTTGCGCGGTTCGGTGAGCAGGTCGTGCCACCAGCCGTAGGCCAGCCCCGGCAGGGTCGCGGCACGGCGCAGATATTCGTAGACGTTGGGCCGCAGGAAGTCTTCCGGGCGGAACCGCGCATCGTCGCTGTTGCCGGTGACGAAGATCCGGCAGATCTCGGCGCTGCTGATGCGGTTGGCCAGACCGGCGGTCAGGAACGCACCGGAGCTGACGCCCACGTAGCAATCCAGGCGGGTCAGGTCCAGTCCGTCGAGCGCCTCGTCCAGGGCGCGCAGCGCGCCGAGGCCGTACATGCCGCCGATCGGCCCGCCTCCGGCGATGGCCAGGCCGATGCGGCCGTTGGAATGAGGACGGGGCGAGGCGCTGTGGAGGGAAAGCATGCGCGGTCCGCAGGAGGCAGTGGCGCGAGTGTAGCCGAGCGCCGTGACGCTTGCGGTCGTGCCGGGCTGCGACCATCATCGGCGCCCATGGCGCGCAGCACTCCCGTCCTGGAACGACTCGGCCGCCGCCTGGCATGGCACCAGGCGCTGCACGACCCCGCGCGCGAACCGCGCAATGCGCTGCGCTGGCTGCAGGAACTGCGGCGCTGGCAATCGGAGCGGCTGGAGCACAGCTTCGAGCATTTCCTGGAGGATCCGCAGCGGCGTCCGGCGGCGATGTTCTTTCTCACCGACGTCTATGGCGACCGCGACTTCAGCCGTCGCGACGCCGACATCGTCAAGGTGTTGCCGATGATGCAGCGGCTGATGCCGGCGTCGTTGCTGGACACGGTCGCCGACGGCATCGAGCTGGGTGCGCTGACCCACGCCCTGGACCTGCGCATGGCCGAGGCGCTGCAGGCCCTGGCGCCACGGCGCAAGCGCCTGGACGCGGCGCTGTATGCCGAGGCCTATCGGCAGACCGGCTTGCCGCGGCTGCGCCAACGCCAGATCGACCTGATCGCCCGCGTCGGCCTGGGCCTGGCCAAGGCGGTGCACACACCCGGCGTGCGCATGCTGCTGCGCTTCGCCCGAGGCCCGGCCAAGGCAGCGGGGTTGTCGGAACTGCAGGGATTCCTGGAGCGGGGTTTCGACGCGTTCTCCAAGCTGGGCGATGCCGAGGGGTTCATCGGCGATATCGAGACCACAGAGCGCGCCGTGTCGGAACGATTGTTCGCGGGCGATCCGGATCCGTTTGCGTTGGAGTGAGTCAGCGGTCGGACCCTCACCCCAACCCCTCTCCCGGCGGGAGAGGGGCTTTGGCTTCTCCCTTCTCCCCTCGGGACCATGGCCCCCTTTTGCGGGGGAAGGTGCCCCGAAGGGGCGGATGAGGGTATGTGGGAAGCCTCGTGCAGCTTGATTGCGTAAGCGCTTGACGCCGCACCCTCACCCCAACCCCTCTCCCGTCGGGAGAGGGGCTTTGGCTGCTCCCTTCTCCCGCCGGGACCATGGCCCCCTTTTGCGGGGGAAGGTGCCCCGAAGGGGCGGATGAGGGTCCGTGCGAAGCCTCGTGCAACTGATTGCGTCAGCGCTTGGTACCGCACCCTCACCCCAACCCCTCTCCCGAGGGGAGAGGGGCTCGATGCACTGATCAGCCCAGCTTTTCCGACAGCACGCGGCGAATCTCGCTTTCCACCGTGCCCTTCATCGCCGACAGCAGGAAGCCCAGCTCGGCAGTCACGTGCACCTGCTTGGGCAGCAGTTCGATGCGTCCGTCCACGCCCGAGCGCGAGAACAGCAGGGAATCGCCATCCCAGTGCGATTCCAGGTCGAAGCGCTCGGACAGTTTTTTGGCGGCGGTTTCGATGGCCTTGCGCGCCTGCGCGGGGGTCTTGTCGTGGTCGTGGCGGATGTCGATGCTGGACATGCTGGCTCCTGTGCGGGCGGGTGCCCGCGTGAACGATCAGGCATTGTGCGTATGCGCGGTGCATTGTCCAGCGCGCGCGCTTCTGCACGCGCAGGCAACCTGCTAGGCTGCCCGCCGTGCACGATCTGCTAGTCCATTTCAGCAACCGCCAACATCCCGACCGGCCCCTGCGCGCGGGCGTGCATCGCATCGTGCGGCTGGCCACCGGCCAGGTCAGCGTGGTCGACGACACCCAGGGCGCGTTGCTGCTGGCGCAGTTCTGCCTGGACCGGCGCGGCCTGTGGCTGCAGGTCGCCAACGGCAGCCGCGGCATCCACGTCAACGGCCGCCCGGTGCGGCGCATGGCCCTGCTGCGCGCCGGCGATGCGGTCTACGCCGACGGCGTCGAAATGGTGGTGCAGGGCAAGTGCGAGCCGCTGCAGCGCCTGCCCGAGGTCAGCGAGGCCGAGCACGACGATCCGCGCCTGGTCCTGCGCGGCGTCGGCGGTCCGCACCATGGCCGCAGTTTCACCGTGGACCGGGTGCGCAGCATCGGCCGTCTGCGCGAGTGCGACATCCGCATCGACGATCCGGCCTGCGCCGAGCAGCACGCGCGCCTGGAACGGCATGGCGAGCGGGTGCTGCTGCGCGGCTTCGGCGAGGCGCAGACCCAGGTCAACGGCGTGGCCGTGCGCAGCTGCTGGCTGCAGCCCGGCGACCAAGTGGTGTTCGATGCCCAGCACCGCTTCGTGCTGGAGGTCCCGCAGGTCGTCGGTGCCGAGCCGCTGCGCGACGACCCGGCCTTGGCTGCGTTGGCGCTGACCCCGGCGGTGGCGCCACGTCCGGCCACCGCGCGGCGCTGGCCGTGGCTGTTGCTCAGTGCCTTGCTGCTGGCCGCCGCGCTCAGCGGGCTGCTGTGGTTCGGCGCGCGCTGAGCGCCCGCCAGCCGCGCCAGCCCAGCAGCACCGCCAGGATCGCCGCGTACAGCAGCGGTTCGCGGATGTCCGATTTCACCAGCCACCAGAAGTGCAGCACGGCGAGTACGCCGATCGCATAGATCGCCTTGTGCAACTTGCCCCAGTTGCGCTTGAGCCGGCGCATCCAGCCCTGGGTGGAGGTGATCGCCAGCGGCACCAGCAGCAACCAGGCCAGGAAGCCGACGGTGATGTACGGGCGTTTGACGATCTCCTCGAAGATCTGCGTCCAGTAGCCGCGCAGGTCCAACCCCAGATAGGCCGCCAGATGCACGGTCGCGTAGAAGAACGCGTACAGCCCGAGCATGCGCCGGAAACGCAGCAGCACCGATTGCCCGGTCAGTTGCCGCAGCGGGGTGATGGCCAGGGTCAACAGCAGCAGCCGCAGCGCCCACAACCCGGTGCGATGCTCGACCTCGGCCACCGGATCGGCACCGAGCGCATCGCTGCCGGTCTGCCACACCTGCCAGAACTGCCAGCCCAGGTACGCCATCGGCGCCAGCGCCAGCGCGTGCACCACCGCCTTGGCGGCGATCAACGAAGCGGAGGTCTTAGCCATGCGCCGTCATCGCGCCGTGTTGGCACAGGCGCCACGCGGCACACCGACTGCGACTCCAGCCGTCGCGCGAGGCAACCACCAGGCGCCGCGCTTTTCCCATTCCCGATTCCCAGTTCCCCATTCCCAGCCTCTCCTCAATACCATTTCTTCAGATCCATCCCCGCATACAGCGACGCCACCTGATCGGCATAGCCGTTGAACGGGCGGGTGGGGATGCGCTCGGCGAACAGCTTGCTGGCCTTGCCGGCGATGCGGCGCTCGGTCTTCTGGCTCCAGCGCGGATGGTCCACCGCCGGATTGACGTTGGAGAAGAAGCCGTACTCGGACGGCTGCAGCTCGTGCCAGGCGGTTTCCGGCATGCGCTCGACGAAGCGGATCTCGACGATCGACTTGATGCTCTTGAAGCCGTACTTCCACGGCACCACCAGCCGCAGCGGCGCGCCGTTCTGCTGCGGCAGCGGCTTGCCGTACAGGCCGGTGGCGAGCAGGGTCAGCGGGTGCATGGCCTCGTCGATGCGCAGGCCTTCCTTGTACGGCCAGTCGATCGAGCTGTAGCGGATGCCGGGCATCTGCTTGGGATCGGCCAGGGTGGTGAAGGCGACATACTTGGCCTTGGAGGTCGGCGCGAAGCGCTTGAGCACGTCGCCCAGCGGCACGCCCAGCCACGGGATCACCATCGACCAGCCTTCCACGCAGCGCAGGCGGTAGATCCGCTCCTCGGGCGTATGGCCCTTGAGCAGGTCGTCCAGGGACAGCGTGCCGGGCTTCTCGCATTCGCCGGAGACCTTCACCGACCATGGCGAGGTGCGCAGGGTCTTGGCCGCCTTCGACGGATCGGTCTTGTCGGTGCCGAATTCGTAAAAGTTGTTGTAGCTGGTCACGTCCTCGTAGCGGGTCAGCTCCTCGTTGGTGCGGAACCCGCTGCGCGCCTGCTCCGGCGTCACCACGGTCTTGGGCGGGGCCGGCGGCTCGGCGTCGGCGCAGCCGACCAGGCCGGACAGCGGGGTCAGCGCCAGGGCCTGCAGCAGGCGCCGCCGGTCGCGGTAGACCGCCTCGTCGGTGATCTCGCGGCTGGGGACGGTGAGGGCATCGCGCAACGACATGGCGGACTCCTGGAGCGAAGGGGGCGAGCGGTGGCGGGGACTTCACCACAGACTACGCATGCGCAGGGCGAATGGATGCAAATGCAACCTAAATTGCCCGGGCCGCAAGCTGTTGCGCTGCGGCATACTAGGGGTCCTGTCCGATAGGTGCCCCATGACGCGCGCGTTCAATTTCAGTGCCGGCCCCGCTGCCTTGCCGGAATCGGTCCTGCGCCAGGCGCAGGCGGAGATGTTGGAGTGGAACGGCGTGGGCGCCTCGATCGTGGAGCTGAGCCACCGCGGCGCCGAGTTCATGGAGGTCGCGGCGCAGGCCGACGCCGACCTGCGCCGGCTGATCGGCATTCCCGACGACTATGCCGTGCTGTTCCTGGCCGGTGGCGCCACCACCCAGCAGGCGCTGCTGGCGCTGAACTTCGCCGCGCCCGGGCAGACCGTGGACTACGTGGTGACCGGGCACTGGGGCAAGACCGCGATCAAGCAGGTCGGGCCGTACGTCGACGTGCACGTGGCCGCCAGCAGCGAGGCCGACGGCTTCCGCGACATCCCGCCGCGCGCGGCCTGGCAGCTGCGCGAGGATGCCGCCTACGTGCACATCACCGCCAACGAGACCATCCACGGCGTGGAGTTCCGCGACACGCCCGACGTTGGCGACGTGCCGCTGTTCGCCGACTTCAGCTCCAGCATCGCCTCCGAGCCGATCGACGTCTCCAGGTACGCGCTGATCTACGCCGGCGCGCAGAAGAACCTCGGCCCGGTCGGCGTCACCGTGGTGATCATCCGCCGCGACCTGCTCGAACGCGCCGGCCAGCCGCGCGCGGACATCTTCGATTACCGCTCGCATGTGGCGCGCGACTCCATGCTCAACACGCCGCCGACCTGGAACTGGTACCTGGCCGGGCTGGTGTTCAAATGGATGCTGGCCGAGGGCGGCGTGGAGGCGTTCGCCGCGCGCAACCAGGCCAAGTCGGCGCTGGTGTATTCGGCGATCGACGCCTCCGGCGGCTTCTATCGCAACGAAGTCGCGGCGGCGGTGCGCTCGCGGATGAACATCCCGTTCTTCCTGCCGGACGAAACCCTCACCGCGCGCTTCGTCGCCGAGTCCAAGGCGGCCGGCCTGCTGGCGCTGAAGGGCCACAAGGCGGTCGGCGGCATCCGCGCGTCGCTGTACAACGCCATGCCCCTGGCCGGCGCGCAGGCGCTGGTCGCGTTCATGCACGACTTCCAGCAGCGCCACGGCTGAGTCGCCGATTTTTGTAGGAGCGGCTTCAGCCGCGACCGGATCGCGCCGGCGATCCGGACCACCGAGGAACCCCCGATCCATGGCCGCAAAGCCGAAGAAATCTCCCGCCGCCGACGCCAAGCCGGCCAAGTCCGCGAAACCCGCCGCCACGCCGGCCCTGGCCGACGTGCGCGCCAAGATCGACGAGATCGATCGCACCATCCAGGCGCTGATCGCCGAGCGCGCGCAGTTCGCGCACCAGGTCGGCAAGGCCAAGGGCAAGCTTGCCGCGGCGGTGGACTACTACCGGCCCGAGCGCGAGGCGCAGGTGCTGCGCATGGTGGTGGACCGCAACCAGGGCCCGCTCAGCGACGAAGTGCTGGTGCACGTGTTCCGCGAGATCATGTCCGCGTGCCTGGCGCAGCAGGAGCCGCTGAAGATCGGCTACCTGGGGCCGGAAGGCACCTTCAGCCAGCAGGCGGTGCTCAAGCACTTCGGCCGCTCGGCGGTGGGCCTGCCGATGGCCACCATCGAGGAAGTGTTCCAGGAAGTGGAAAGCGGCAACGCCGACTTCGGCGTGGTGCCGGTGGAGAACTCGGGGCAGGGCACGATCCAGGTCACCCTGGACATGTTCCTCACCTCCAACCTGAAGATCTGCGGCGAGACCGAGCTGCGCGTGCACCAGTTCCTGCTCTCGCGCAGCGGGCGGCTGGACGCGATCGAGCGGATCTATGCGCATCCGCAGTCGTTCGCGCAGACCGCCGGCTGGCTGCGCGCGAACCTGCCCAAGGTGGAGAAGATTCCGGTCTCCAGCAACGCCGAGGGCGCGCGCCGGGCGCGCAATGCCGACGATGCGGCGGCGATCGGTGGGGAGAGTGCGGCGCATGTGTATGCGCTGAAGAAGGTCATCATGAAGTCGATCGAGGATGACGCGGACAATACGACGCGCTTCCTGGTGATCGGGCGGCAGATCTTCCCGCCGTCGGGGCACGATCGTACGTCGGTGCTGGTGTTCATCCACGACAAGCCGGGTGCGTTGTTCGATGTGCTCAGTCCGTTCGCGCGGCATGGGATCAGCATGAATCGGATCGAGTCGCGGCCGTCGCATCAGGCGAAGTGGGAGTACGGGTTCTTCATCGATCTGGCGGGGCATGTGGAGGATGAGGCGATGAAGTTGGCGTTGGCGGAGTTGAAGGCGCATTCGGCGCAGATCAAGGTGTTGGGGTCGTATCCGGTGGCGGTGCCTTGATTTGGTTCCGCGGTTGCTTCGTCTCTAACCGCTGCAGGGCGCTTTGGTCACTAGGAGATGTGCACCTGTAGGAGCGGCTTCAGCCGCGACGGGGCGTTCCCTGGAATGTGAAACCGCTTCTTCAGCAGCAACTTCTTCAGCAGCAACAGCTTTAACGTCAACAGCTAACGGCAACAGCTTTCGCGCTTGCGCGCGAGTCACTTTTCTTTGCTTGTGCAAAGAAAAGTAACCAAAAGAAACACACCCCCGGGCGGGCTGCCCCGCGCTGCGCGCGGGGTCCGCGGACACGACGGGAATTTTCGGAAGGCACATCCATGTGCCTGCCGAAAACGACGCGCATCCTGCGCGTCGCCCCTCACGGGGTTTTACCCGCCGTGTCCGCCAGCCCTTACGGGGGATTGAGAGCAACAGCGAAAGCAAGAACAACGGCAACAGCAACAGCAACAGCAACAGCAAGAGCAACAGCAAGAGCAACGGCAACGGCGGTGGCTGACTTGGTGTAGGCGTCGTGGCAGCAGCGCAAGCGCGCGGTAGCGGCGCCGATGTCGCCGGGTGATGGTGGATCTTCGGGTGGTTGGACTTTCAGGAACGATGATGAGCAACGAGCAAGGCTGGATCGCAACGCGCGGCACTGCGCTGCAGGGCACGCTGACGGTGCCGGGGGACAAGTCGGTGTCGCACCGGGCGGTGATGTTCGCGGCGTTGGCCGATGGCACGTCGCGGATCGAGGGGTTTCTCGAGGGCGAGGACACGCGTTCGACGGCGGCGATCTTCGCGCGGCTCGGGGTACGGATCGAGACGCCGTCACCGTCGCAGCGCATCGTGCATGGCGTGGGCGTGGATGGGTTGCAGGCGCCGCAGGGCGAGCTGGATTGCGGGAACGCCGGCACCGGCATGCGTCTGCTCGCCGGGCTGCTCGCGGCGCAGCCGTTCGACAGCGTGCTGGTCGGCGATGCATCGCTGTCCAGGCGGCCGATGCGCCGGGTCACCGAGCCGCTGGCGCTGATGGGCGCGCGCATCGACACCGAGGCCAATGGCGTGCCGCCGCTGCGCATCCATGGCGGCCAGCCGCTGCGCGGCATCGACTTCGTCTCGCCGGTGGCCAGTGCCCAGGTCAAGTCGGCGGTGCTGCTGGCCGGTCTGTATGCCGACGGTGTCACCACGGTGCAGGAGCCGCATCCCACCCGCGACTACACCGAGCGCATGCTGTCCGCGTTCGGCGTGGAGATCGAGTTCGCGCCCGGCCAGGCGCGCCTGCGCGGCGGCCAGCGTCTGCGCGCCACCGATATCGCGGTGCCGGCGGACTTCTCCTCGGCGGCGTTCTTCATCGTCGCCGCCAGCATCATTCCCGGCTCGGACATCACCCTGAAGGCGGTCGGGCTCAATCCGCGCCGAACGGGTCTACTGGCCGCGCTGCGCTTGATGGGCGCGGACATCGTCGAGCACAACCACAGCGAGCACGGCGGCGAGCCGGTGGCCGACCTGCGGGTGCGCTACGCGGCGCTGCGCGGCGCTACGATTCCCGAGAGCGTGGTGCCGGACATGATCGATGAGTTCCCGGCGCTGTTCGTCGCCGCCGCCGCCGCCGACGGCCAGACCGTGGTCAGCGGTGCGGCGGAGCTGCGGGTCAAGGAGTCGGACCGCCTGGCGGCGATGGCCACCGGGCTGCGCAGCCTCGGCATCGTCGTCGATGAGACCCCGGACGGCGCCACCATCCACGGCGGCACGCTGGGCGCCGGGACCATCGAGAGCCACGGCGACCATCGCATCGCCATGGCCTTCGCCATCGCCGGGCAACTGGCGCAGGGCGAGGTGCGGATCCAGGACGTGGCGAACGTGGCGACGTCGTTCCCGGTTTTCGACACGTTGGCGCGGGGCGCGGGCTTCGCGTTGCGCACCGCCTGATCGCCTGCGCAGCACCGGCCGCGTGCAAGCGCGGCCGGGGGAAGAGGCAAGTAGGGCTGTCGAAACGTCAGTGCGTCGGCTGTGGACGCGGCGGATCGTTGGCGGGTGTCGACGGTGTCGACTGGGTAGCGCGGTAGCCGCTACCGTCGTCGTCGCGGTCCACCGCCAGCCACCAGCAGGCCACCGCCAGAGCCAGTGCGATCACGATCATCCAGGCCCACGGCGACCCGCGATCGGCCCGCGCATGCACTTCACCGCGCGCAGACGACGGGCGGGCGGGGCGCTTCCACGCGTCCAGCGGCTGTGTCGACTTGTACGGGGTGGGCATGGCGGCAACTCCGGTGCCGTGGGACGGGTCCAGTGTCACCCAGGACATGCCTCAGGGGTGTCACCCCGATGTGAACGCCGCCCGCGCGTCCGGGCGGCGGTTCAGTTACGGACCCGGCTTGAAGTCGAACGGAATCTCGATGCTGGCCGGCACTGCGCGGCCGTTCTGCTGCGCCGGGCGGAACTTCCAGCGGCGCACGGTTTCCATCGCCGCGCGGTCCAGATCGCGCGAGCCGCTGCGCCGGAGCAGGGCCACGCCGGCGGGCGCACCGCTGGCATCGACCTCGACCCGCACCACTACCGTGCCGGCATCGCCGCGGCGCAGCGCCGCCGGGGGATAGCGCGGCGGCGGGGTCTGCCCTTCCAGCGGCACCGGGCGGTTGCCCGGTGCCAGCGCGGTGGCCGTGTTGCCAGCGACATCGCCGCCTGCGGCCGGTGCCGGCGCTTCTGTGGTCGGCGGCGGCGCCGGTGTGGTCTCCACCAGCTTCGGCGCGTCGCCGGCGGGGGCCGGCTTGGCCTGCGGCATGCTGCTGGCGGCGCTGCCGGCGGGCAGCGGCTCGGGCAGCGGCTTCACCTGTTCGGTGTCCTGCTGCACCTGCTGCGCCGGCTGCGGCTTGTAGAAATCGTTGTCCTTGCGTCCGACCAGCCACACCACCAGGAACAGCAGCAGGCCGGCGGCGAAGGCGATGCCGACGATCGCGAGCAGGCGCCGCGGCAGATGCAGCACGATGCCGGGCTTGGAGGACGAGGGCGACGTGGACATGGGACTCACCGTAGGGAACCGTTCGATTCTGGCATAGCCGCAGTGAATCGCGCGCCGCGGCGGGCGCGAGTCGGCAAAACCGCGACGGACAGGCGATAATCCCGGGTTCGTTCCCCTGGCACCCCGCGCCCATGCTCGATCCCGCTCTGCTTCGCCAACAGCCCGCCGACCTCGCCGAGCGCCTGCGCACCAGTCGCGGCTATGCGCTGGACGTGGCCGCCCTGGAGGCCCTGGAGGCCGACCGCAAGCGCATCCAGGTGCGGACCCAGGAACTGCAGAGCCTGCGCAACAGCCGCTCCAAGGCGATCGGCCAGGCCAAGGCCAAGGGCGAGGACGCGAGCGCGCTGATGGCCGAAGTGGCCGGCTTCGGCGACGAGCTAAAGGCCTCCGAGCAGCGCCTGGACGAGATCCGCGCGCAGCTGGAGACGCTGGCGCTGGAGATTCCCAACCTGCCGCAGGCCGACGTGCCGGTGGGCAAGGACGAAGCCGACAACGTCGAACTGCAGCGCTGGGGCAGCCCGCGCAGCTTCGATTTCGAGGTCAAGGACCACGTCGAACTCGGCGCGCGCCACGGCTGGCTGGACGGCGAGGCGGCGGCCAAGCTGTCGGGCGCGCGCTTCACCGTGCTGCGCGGGCCGATCGCGCGTCTGCACCGCGCCCTGGCGCAGTTCATGCTGGACCTGCACACCGGCCCACATGCCTACCAGGAAACCAACGTGCCGGTGATCGTCAACGCCGACAGCCTGTACGGCACCGGCCAGTTGCCGAAGTTCGAGGAAGACATGTTCGCCACCGCGCTGGGCGAACAGAAGCGCTACCTGATCTCCACCTCGGAGATCTCGCTGACCAACCTGGTGCGCGACGAGATCGTCGAGGCCGAGCGCCTGCCGTTGCGCATGACCGCGCACTCACTGTGCTTCCGCTCCGAGGCCGGCAGCGGCGGCCGCGACACCCGCGGCATGATCCGCCAGCACCAGTTCGAGAAAGTGGAACTGGTCAGCGTGTGCCGCCCGGAAGACAGCGCCGCCGAACACGAGCGCATGACCCGCTGCGCCGAAGTGGTGCTGGAAACGCTCGGCCTGCCGTACCGCAAGATGCTGCTGTGCACCGGCGACATGGGCTTCTCGGCCAGCAAGACCTACGACCTGGAAGTCTGGCTGCCGTCGCAGCAGACCTATCGCGAGATTTCCTCCTGCTCCAACTGCGGCGACTTCCAGGCGCGGCGCATGCAGGCGCGCTGGCGCAACCCCGCCACCGGCAAGCCCGAGCTGCTGCACACGCTCAACGGCTCCGGCACCGCGGTCGGCCGCGCCATGATCGCGGTGATGGAGAACTACCAGAACGCCGACGGCTCGATCACCGTGCCCGACGCGCTGCGCCCGTACATGGGCGGGGCCGAGCGGATCGGCTGATCGCTCGGGCCCGGGGCGTCGGCCCCGGGCGCGCCTCGCGTCGCCGTTGCTGCGGCGACGTCCTCCTGTCCGTCCCTGCGCTCAGGCAACGTGTCCTGATGCGGGCAGTGCCCCGCCTTGCGCCACAAATGGGGCTTCGACCCGGACGGGGCAGGGCGTTCGCATGCAGTGCCCGCTGCAGCACGCGCCGCAGCGGCGTTCCGCGTGCGCCGAGCTCCCGTCCCCGTCACTTCGCGCTAGCCCGGCCGGGGTTACCCTGCGTCCGTCTCTATCCGTGCCTGAGCCACCGCGCGAGCGCGACGGGCGTCCCTGCAGCGCAAATCGTTGTAGGAGTAGAATGAACCGGATCCGATTGTCCCCATCGTTCTAAATATCGAAAGAACATGCACGACCTCAACGATCTGTACTACTTCGCCATGGTGGTCGACCACGGCGGGTTCGCCGCCGCCGAGCGCGCCCTGGGCATCCCCAAGTCGCGCCTGAGCCGCCGCATCAGCCAGCTGGAGAGCGACCTGGGCGTGCGCCTGCTGCAGCGCTCCACGCGCCGTTTCGCCGTCACCGACCTGGGCATGAGCGTGCACCGCCACGCCCAGACCATGCTGGCCGAGGCGCAGGCCGCACGCGAAGTGGTCGACCGGCTCAGCGCCGAACCGCGCGGGCTGGTGCGGGTGAGCGTGCCGGTGTCGCTGGCGCAGATGCAGTTGCCCAAGCTGCTGCCGATGTTCCTGGACCAGTACCCCAAGGTGCGGCTGCAACTGAACATCAGCAACCGCCGCGTCGACATCATCAACGAAGGCTACGACGTCGCCCTGCGCGTGCGTTCGCGCCTGGACGACGACGGCAGCCTGGTGATGCGCAGCTTCGGCCAGGTGCAGGAACTGCTGGTCGCCAGCCCCAAGTACCTGGACCGCGCCGGCCGCCCCAAGGATCCCGAGGAGCTGACCTCGCACGTCACCCTCAGCATCAGCGAGGACGAAGCCCGGCAGCGCTGGGAACTGCACGGCCCGGCCGGCGAAGTGCGCCGCGTCGACCTGCAGCCGCGCGTGGCCGGCTTCGACTTCCCCCTGCTGCAGTCCATGGTCAAGGACGGCTTCGGCATCACCCTGCTGCCCGAGACCGTCTGCGCCGAAGCCGTGCGCAACGGCGAACTGGAAGTGGTGCTGCCGGAATGGTCGCTGCCGCAGGGCATCTGCCACGCCGTGTTCGCCTCGCGCCGCGGCCTGCTGCCGGCGGTGCGCGTGTTCATCGACTTCCTCGCCGAACACCTGCCGCGACAGATCGAAGCCTCGCGCCTGGACTGCGGCGGCAACTGCCCCGAACGCACCAAGGCCCGGCACTCGACCCTGGGCGCGATGGCGGTCGAGGCGGGTTGATCCAGACGCCGGCCGCGCACGTCGGCCGAGCAAAACCGCCGCGGGCGTGCGAAAATGCCCGCCCTTACCGACGGTTCTTGGTTACCGCCGCGTTCGCAAACGGAGAGATGGCCGAGCGGTTTAAGGCACCGGTCTTGAAAACCGGCGAAGGGTCAAACCTTCCGTGGGTTCGAATCCCACTCTCTCCGCCAAGATGTGCAAAAAACCCCGCAAGAAGCGGGGTTTTTCGGTTTTGGGGTTGTTGCTACCCATCCATCTACCCACCCGGCTGTGGTGGTCGATTTCGGGTGATCTGCTGGGCGACCCAGCGCTGCACCTCGGAAAGAACCCACAGAGAGCGCCGGCCAACGCGGATCGGCTTGGGGAACCGGCCGTCCTTGATCTCGCCATAGATGAAGGTGGTGCCCATGCCCGTCATGGCGCGTACGCGCGCGAGGGCGCAAAGCTCTTCCAGTTTCTCAGCCGCCGCCATTGCACACCTCCAGTCTCTTGAAGCTGATTACCCACACCCACGGGTTGCTGTCCCAGTCGCCGCCGGTGCTTTCCCAGAGCTCGCGAAAGGCCGCATCCGGATGGCGGTAGTTCTTCGGGTGCGGGTCGGCGCGGAACGCGTTGTAGTAGTAGGCGCCGTCCCCGTGATGGATGCGGTTGATACCCTCTGCCAGATACCGGCTCTCGAAGTCCGTATCGCCGTCGCCATCCTGCAGCCGCTCGACGCGCACGTCGGTGATCTCCAGCACCAGGCGGCAGGCCCAACGCGGCATGTGGATCGAGGGCCGGACCTTGTGATCGCGCAATAGGCTTTCGCGCGTGGTCTCCGAGTCGTAGCTCGCTCCGTACCGCCCACCATCTTCAGGGGTCCACCAACGTCCAGGCGTGGCTTCGTGGATGAAAAGCCGGGCTCGCCGATGCTCCAGCCCGTTCTCGCGTACCCACAGCCGGTCGCCTGGCTGACCGAAAGGGCAGCGCCAGCTTCCAAATTTCGGCACCTCGCCAATCTTGACGCCGGCGCGCCAGACGTCGGTCATGTCGCTGCGGATCCAGTCGACGCGCGGATCCGGTGCCGGCTTCACCGCGCGCCGCGTCTGCGTCTTGCGCCCGTCGAGGATGCCGCGGACCATGGGGCCGTTGAACAGAACAGGACGCTCACGCATGGCTCGCTCTCTCGATGTGAATGGCTGGACGCTGCTGATTTCCTCGCGGTACGTCACGAATGAGGCGCCCACGAGCTTCTGGCGCGCGGCCGTGCATGTCGTTCCGCAGGGCGGCGGCGCGCCGAGGTACACAGCGGAGTCCTATGCACTGCACGCCACGCAAGAAGAGGCGGAGCGGGTCGCGGAAGGCCTTGGCAACGACTGGGCATGGGCGAATAACGTGGACGCCTGACTGAGTTGCCATCACCGATCCTCCAGCGCCTGGTCGATCTCGCTGGCGGCCATGCGCATGAGCTTATGGGCGATGGCGGCGGTGTCCTTCTCGATTTCGCCGCCGGCCTCGACCACCGCGAAGAACGCCAGGGCGAACGACGCAATCACCTTCGCATCGGGAGACGCGTCCTCGTTGTTGACCAAGCGCAAGAAGTCTGCGCGGTTGAGTTGGATCTCACCCATGGCTGCGGCCCTCCGGCGCCGGCGCCGGCGCGGCGGCTTTGAGCGCTTCTCTGGCGACAGGCTCAATGCAGTACAGCTGCAACAGCTCATCGACCACCAGCATGTCGCCGCTGTACCAACGCTTCCCCAGCTCTTCCATGTGCCTTTCGAGCTGGCGCAGCATCTCTGCGAGATCCGGCGCGGCATCGGCGCGTGTCAGCGCGCCTCGGACCTGCCGCAGCAGGCCCGAATAGCTCACCCGCATTCCGCCATGATCCTTCGCCAGGATCGGCGGCGACACCTGCGCCCGCGTGCGATGGAAGGCTTCGGTAGTTGCGCCGGCCCATGCGGCATAGCGCTTGGCCTCGGCGATTTGCGACTCACTCATGGGGTCGTAGTCACCCATTCCGAGGGCGAAGCGAAGCGGCTGGCCCACCGGACTGCTGCCGCCCTGGTGATGCCACAGCACCCATGCGAGAGCGCCGCGCGCCGTATCGGTGAAGTCCGGCGACACCTCCACCAGCAGGCAGGCGGAGACCGCGGCACGCGCGTAGTCCTGCACCCGATCGTCGGCGCCGCGGCCAAACTCGTCGAAGAAGGCGATTGGCAATGGTGGCAGCGCGCTGGCCGCGGCATGCGGCTGCGAGGCGAGGGCGGCAACGATCACGCGCAGCGCCGCAGCCTCTACCGCGGTTTCGTTGTCGTGGCGTAACCGCCTTCCCGCGGCGGCGGTGATTTCGTCCCTGTCGAACTCCGCGGCCAGCAACTCCCGCGCCCGCTGCCCAACGCCGCTCACGGCCGCGCCGCCTTGCTGTCGATCAGTGCCAGAACATCGTCCTTCCGCGCCCAGTGCGAAACCTCGGCGTAGTCGCAAGAGCCGAAGAGCCACCCGTTGTTCCACGGATCGCCGGGCAAGTACGAGCTTTCCCCGATCGTCCACGCGCGACCAGGCGTATCCGTGTACCGGAAGCGCACCAGCACGTCCTCGTGATCGCCGTAATCCTCTTCGGTCGGTAGGCGATCGGTCACGCTAACCCACGGGTGCGCCGGCACCACCAACTGCTCGCCCATGGAAGCGTCGGAAGGGGTTGCCCGCAACGCTTGCCAGCCAGCGACCAGCGCGTCGTACACGCGGCTAGGCAGCTCGGCGTACTCGCCGGCCTCACGTGCTGCGGCGATGGCGAGGCCCAAGGCTTCTGGGGTCAGGGTCGTGTTCATGCTGTCTCCTTCGGCGCGGCGCGCCAGCGTTGCGTTATGGGGAAGGGTTGGCCGATCATGCGGCGGCAACCAGTTGCTCAGCAGCGTCCAAGTTCACTGCTGCGAGGGCGTAGAGCGGCGGCGGGCTGACGCTGTTGCCGCACATGCGCACAGCGCCGCTGGTACTGATGGCGCGACCGTCAGCGGTGTGCGTGATTCGGTAATCGGCGGGGAACCCCTGCGCGCGGAATAGCTCGTGCGGCTTGAGCATGCGCAGGCCGATATCGACGATGACATAGGGCGTGCCCTGGATTACCACCGTGACCAGCGCCATTCGGTCGCGCGTCGTCGCGGTGTCCAGAGGCTCACGCAGATCCACGGCGATGCCGCTGCCGTAGTACTGCACCAGGAACGCGGCCACCTGCAGCGCGCCGGCTTCCTGCTCGGGGCTGAGCGTGCATTCGACCACACCATGGTGGACAGCGCCGGCACATACGGTGCCCAGCGGAGCGCCGGCGGTCTGGCCGTGCGCATGCCGGCGCATTGTGATTAGGTGCGCGGTCGCCAGTTGCTGCTGGCTTCCGCTGCCGGTGATGGTGCTCATCGGCTCCCGCGCGTCGCGGCCGCCACCTTCATAGAAGCCCCCGTTGGCCTGTTCCAGATAGGCGCACGCGACCGAGTGACCACCGCTCCCGCTGGCTGTAACCATGCCGACGGGTGCGCGCGCGTCCGTACTGCCGTGACCCCAGCGCTGCACGCCACCCGGGCGGCCCTCACCGTGAGCTGCCTGCACCATGATCGGCGCGACCAGGGCATGCTTGACGCCACCGGCGACGACAGTTCCCAGAGGTTTCTGCAGGTCCAGGGCGCGGGGCGCCTGACCCTCGCGCTCACCGTAGCGAGTTTGCACCAGCGCCGGTGCAACGGCTGAGAAGTGCCCGCCCTTCACCCCGGCGCAGATCGTGCGCAGCGGTTCCGTGGCGCTTATCGTGCGTTGGTTGCTGGCGTTCGAGTGCTCGGTGATGAAGGGCGCCAGTTCTGGCGCGACCAGCATCAACTCGCCGCGGTTCGCGGCGGTGATCGTCGGCAGAGGCGCCGGCACGTCGTTGACGCGATCTGAGCCCTGGTGCGTGGCCGGGACGATGAAAGGATCGGCCGACTGCAGCACGTGGCGCATTACGCCCTTGGCGATGCGGCGCAGCGTCGCATCTGCGAGCGGCCGCTTGCGGGTGAAGATCGACGGGCAGGGCAGCGAGAAGTCAAGACAGTCGGCGGCGCGCACGCGCGGCTGCAGGCCGGGCGCGGCGCCGTGCGTCGGTGCCGGCCACACGATCGGCTCACCGTCGCGCCGTGCCAGCAGGAACAGCCGCTCTCGGCTGGTGCCGGCGCCGTAGTCGCTGGCAGTCAGCTTGCGCCACTCCACGCGGTAGCCCTTCGATTCCAGCGCAGCGACGAATTGCCGCCAGGTGCGGCCGCTATGGCGCTTATCCGGGACCAACTGCTGATTCGCCACCGGCACGTGCTCGCCACGCGCTGCCACGGTGCCGTCCATCTTGAAGACGCGACCGGTCACCTTGCAGCGTTTTGCCACCAACGGACCCCATGTCAGGATCTGCCACACGTTCTCCAGCGAGACGATGCGCGGCGCGGTGTTGGTGCCTTCGCGCTCGTCGGCGCGGAGCAGCTGGCCGATCCACTTCAACACCACCCACGAGAGCGCGCGGGTCTTGCGGCTGCGGGGCTGGCCGCCTTTAGCCTGGCTGAAGTGCGTGCAGTCCGGGCTGGCATGGAACCAACCGATCGGCCGGCCGGCGACATCCTTGCGGGGATCCGCGTGCCAGATATCCTCGCGATGGTGGATCGTAAGAGGGTGGTTGGCAGCGTGCATGCCGATGGCCCACTCGTCGTGGTTGTAGGCCAATGCTGGATCCAGGCCGGTGGCTTGCTTCAATGCCTCGCTGGCGCCGCCGCCGCCTGCGAACAGGTCGACCACGATCTCGCCGGGGCGTAGCCGCGAGATCTGCGGCGGCGGGAAATTGAAGTCGCGGGATCCGTCAGCCACGGCGCACATCCCGCTGCGCATCGTCCCGCACCTGCTGCAGCGCCGGCAGAACGCTGAGGCGGACCAGGTCGTCGCCAGTAGCCGCCTCGCGCGCCTTTGCCAGCGCCCAATCGAGCGCGGCGAGCTTATCGTTGGGGTGCAGATTGGTCATGGCAGAATGGGAACCTTCACAGGGAGGCGATATGGCGATCGAGTTCTGTCCGCTTGCGGACGATGTGGGAAACCTGGCTGACTGGATGGCGGTCTTTGTAGGTGCACTCGCAGCAATTGCAACGACTGTGGTAGCGGTGCTCGCATACAAGACATCGAGCCGCGCTACGGCTATCGCAGGTGAAGCAAAGACGATTGCGGAGCGCCAGCACAGCGATTCGCTCGCCCAAATACACGGCACCGCTCGGATACTCGGAAGCCTGCTTCAAATTGAAATCGGTGTCTTGCCGTCGAAGCTGGCTATGTTGCTTCGCAACTACGACGCCACCAGGACGCTGTACTTGACAGGAGATGTCGATGCTGGCCTTCTTTTTGAGCGCGCGATAGGTGAGTTGCGCCAAGACTTTCTTCCCGCGTCTAAGGGTGTTTTGGAACAACTGCACACTCTGCCGAACCATCTTGGCGCTCTTGTCGCCCAGGTCATCGGAATGACTCGGGATATCAGTAGTACCGGCGAGCGAGTTAGTCAGCGCTTTGCGAGAGTCGACGACATGGAAGGTGGATACGTGATTGCAGGCTACGGGGGCGGCGCGCAGGACTTTGATAACCTCCGAAATCAGATCCGTTTGATCCTTCGCGAATCGATCAGACTCGCTGAAGCGTTTGGAGATTTCACGAACGTGGATTGGGGCAGCTATGAGGATGAGCTTGCGGCTGCTGAAGCTGACCCGTGATGAAGTCATAGCAAGCAGCTTGAAGTGCATGCACAGGCCGCGGTGCGCTCGCGCAGCGCCGGTGCTTCGCCCGTCAGCACCGCACAGGGGGGCGCCGACCAACTTAGGGCGCGAGCTCGCGGCGCGTGTGACACGGATCTTTGGAGCGTGGAAGACGTCAGCCACGGTGCACCTCCACCTGCTGATCGTCGCGCAACTGCTGCAGGGCAAGCAGCACGTTGAGGCACGCCAGCTCGTCGTTGGCGGCTGCCTGGCGGTCGCGCTCGACCGCCCATCGCAGCGCCGCTAAACGGCTGCTTTGTTGGACGCTCGTCATGGCAGAAATGCTCACAAGGAAAGGGGAAACGAATGGAATGGATGTATGGGGTGTTTCAGTGCGCACCTTTGAGCAAGGTGTGCGTACTGGAATGGAACGCGGTCGCGGCCATCGGAGGGTGGGCTTCTGCAGTTGCTACCTTGCTTGCAGTCTTGCTTCCGTATCGACGCGAAGTCAGGCGCGGACGTTACCGTTCGTACGTCGCGCTGAGGGCCTTCAGGGAAAGTCTTGGGCGCCTTTCTTACAGGCTCGACGGTGTTTCGAGCGTGCGAAGCACCTTCGCCGACGGCGACTATCAGCCGAAGGAGGTTGAAATTGAGATGCTTCTTGGACTGTCCATAGAAATCCCTCTTCTCGACCTCGACCCCGAACTCGATAAAGTTCTCAGCGCGATTTCTGTCCTTAGGCAGCGGCTTGCAGCATGGGAGAGGGTAGTTAGTGTTCTCAAACTCCCAGGCACTGAGAGACTTCTGGCAAGTGACCGCTTCACCGTGAGGCTCAAGAAGCTGGCACCGATGTTCGACAAGTTGACCACCGAGCTTCATGAAGCAATCGAGGCTGCTGAAGCGGCGATCGACGGCACGAAGTTTGCTTTGCGCAAGCTGTAACTCAGTTTGGCCGACAACGCCGAACTCGCCGCTGCTCACGCTGCCCTCCTGTGTTCGATCATAGGTGCGAAGTCCGATTCGCCCACGCGCCGCATAGCGTTTGACGTCCGCGTGTCGGGCTCTGCCCGATCGTCGAGATAGAGCGGCGCGGGCGGCTGCAAGTTCGTCACAGAGTGTTTCGTGTGGAATCTTCTGGTTCATGCCGCGCGTTCTTGTCGGCTGGGGATGCGCTCGCGGATCTCGATCAGCTGCTTAACGAGCTCGCCAGGCAGCGTGACGTGTTCGACCTCGCCGGCCTGCAAGGCGGTGCGCACGTCGTCGGGCAGCGCCTTGTCGATCTGTGCCGTGACGTCGTCCAGGGCGGTGACGATCTTCCGGGGCAGGGACTTGCCGCGGATCGTGCCGGTGGTGGCGCGGTGCTTGCCGGCGGCCTTGGCCTTCGCGACCGCCGCCGCCAGCATGCCGCCGGCGTCCTCGCCGTGATGCCGCACCGTCTCGATCGCCGCCGTCGGAGCGACGACGCCCTCGCGCACCAGCTTCTGCACGTCGGAGTTGGCACGCGCGAGAATCAGCACCTGGTCCACGTGCTGGCGCGTCTTGCCCACTCGCGTGGCGATCTCCTCCGGCGACCAGCCGAACGCGGCGAGTCTGGCATAGCCGCGGCCCAGCTCCAGCATGGTCAATTTGCGGTTGTGCTGGCTCGTGATGATGCGCGCCGTGCGCTCCGCGTCGTTGCCTAGGAAGGGAACGACCGAAAGCCAGAGCTCGCCGGCTGCATCGCACACGTCGTCCTTGGCCCTCAGCCAAGCGCGCCGACGCTGGTACCCATCCACCACATACACACCGCCTTCCGGGCGCGGGCGCACTTCCAGCGGCGGCAGGATGCCGCCTGCGCGGATGTGGTTGGCCAGGCGCTCAATGTTCTCTTCGAACGACACGCCATCCGCGTCGACCGCGTGTTCGTCGCGCAGGTTGAACCCAGGTTCCTCGTGGATGTCCTCGATACGGAATTTCAGGGCATCGGCGCGCTTGGCGGTGCCGTCCTTGATCATCGACTTGAAGGTGGGCGCGCTCATTGGTCACCCGCCGTGCTGATCTTGAACGCCGCTTCCAGCAACAGAAACAGCTGGCTGACCTCGCCAGTCATCAGGGCGAAACGCGCATCCAGTTCGGCTCGGATTCCGTCGCCGCTTGCCTTGGCGGCCTCGTCCGCCGCTCCTTGCAGGAACTTCAGCTTCCGGATAACCAGGTCGTCCCCGAGGACGAACGAAATGCGGTCGTCCATGCGTAGCGCCAGCCGCGTCACCTGTTTGCCCGCCTGCAGGTGCTTGTCGATCTCGTCGCAGCGCAGCTCTTGATGCTGGCATCGCACCACAGCGCCCCCCTGGATGGGGTCTTGGAGCTGGCATTCCTCGCCCACGCTAAGACCTACGGGCAGCGGCTCGCCGGCGATCCATGCGGTGAGGATCGAGCGCGGCGCGACCTCGGCGTTCAACGGCAACGCCGGGAAGCTGCCGAGCAGGCTTCGGATCTCGGACATGGCGTTCTCGCCAGTCTTACGGCTGGACGTATCCACAGCCACGTAGCCGTGCTCCAAGTCGAGGAACAGGTCGATGCGCGAGGCGCGGACGAAAGCGCGCGGCAGCAGCTCGGCGATCACGTCCTCCTTGATGCGCTTACGCGTGCGGCCACCGGGGCGCCGGCCTTCCTTCTCCTCGATCTCGGCGACCTTGCGCGCGAGCAGGTCGTTGACCACCGACCCCGGCAGCATCCTGTCCTGCCCGCCGATGGTCAGCCACAGGAAGTCACCGACCTGGTGGGACAGCGCCTCATCGCCGACGCCGAACGGCGAGACAAAGCCGCGAGAAGTCATTTCCATCGGGCCGACGGGCTTGAGCTGCGCTTCCGGCAGCAGCGCGTCGACCTTCGAGAAGTCGATCGATGTGGGGAAGCGAAAGAAAGTTAGGTTGCGAAAGAACATTGCGCGTCCTCGATAGCTTGCGATTCGACGGTGGTGCCCTCGGGCGCGAAGTGCAGACCCAGGGCGTAGAGGGCATCGGACAGGCCCGCTTCACGCGTTTCGGCGCGGACGACCTGGGGCTCGGCGACGCCGGGAATGGAGACGGTGACGATCAGCATCGGCGGAGCTTCCGGTCGATGAGGGAGACGATCTGAGCGCCCTGCTGTAGGGGTGGGTGCTTCTCCCGAGCCCAGGCGCGTTTGTAGTTGTTCCCGAACTGAACGCGTAGGGCGTAGTGACGATCGGGCACGGCCTTGCGCGCGGCTTCGTAGCGCTTCAGTCGCGCCGCCGGCGAGATCATGGGCAGATGGAGCATGTGTGCCGCCAGTTCGGCCTCTTGGGCCGACGTGTCGGGCAGGACATCTGGCAGGTCGCGCTGCACGATGGCATCCAGGCCATAGCCCAGCAGGTAGACGCCCTGCTCCTTGAGGATTTGCTGGATTCGGCTCATAGCTCCACCAACCGGTTGCGCTTGGGAATGACACGCTCGGCCTGGCGCAAGTGCGCACGTTCTTCGCGCGGGGACGCCATATGCCGTCGATACGGATGCAGGCGCGGATTCTTGGCGCGATCCATCGCGGCGCGCTGCTCCGGGTTCGGGTCGTAGCGCTTCACCGGCTCGACTCCTTCAGAGCCTGGAGATCGCCAACGGCCGCCATACATCTGATCGCGTGAGCATGGTTAAGCAGTTCCGCCGGCCACTGCTTGGCAGTCGCCTCGGTGGTGACGCCCCAGTCGACCGGCAGGCGCGCAAAAGCGGCGGCCGCGGCGACGGCAAGCGATTCGCTCGCGGCCCGGCACAAGGATCTGCCCGTCGGGACGTGCGTTGCTGTCCACTGCTCGGAGCGCAGGCGCAGCTCACGCTTGAACGTCGGGTGCACCGCAATGTGCTCCCGCACGATGGTCGCGTGCACGTCCACCCAACGGTCGGTCTGGCCTTCGATGGAGTCGGGCGCATCGACGTGGATCGAGATGATGCGGTTCTGCGGGTTCATGGCCGGCTCCCGGCAGCGGCGCGCAGGTCGCCGCGCAGTTTGGCGATAGCGCCGGCAGCGGAGGTGCGGCCGGCAAGGACGGTGGCGCGCGCAGCACGCGCGGCGCGGATGGAGCAGCGGTGGCTGTAGCGGAGGCGGCGGGCGGCGAGGTAGACCGCGGCGTAGGCGGCCCAGGCACGATCGCTAGGCTTTGGCTTCTGCGTGGCCAGGGAGAGGCTCATGGCTGGCTCCCGTAGCGCTGAAGCAACTTGCAGCGGTCGCACTCGATCGCCGGCCATGGCGGCGACGCTGCACAGCAGTGGCATCGGGTCGAGCGAACGTGGTCCAGCAGTTCGAGCACCCCGGCACGCGCTGCCAGTTGTGCGCCGTCTGGCTGGCCCGCAGCACGCTCGCGAGAGGCGGCCAGATCCAGCACAGCCAGGAGATCCACGGAGGCGGAGGCGGCCATCACGCGCGCTCCTGTCGGCGGTAGCACCGCACCTGAATCAGTCCGCCGCGCGCAGCGCGCATCCAGCAGTAGTAGCCGGCGTTTTCCTGCCGAATCAAGTACTGGGCCGCGTCGGGAACGCTGGCGAAGGTGGCCGACGCGTCGCTCACATCCTTGACGCGGAAGGCGGAGACCACCGCGGCCACGAGGACGCCTAAGGCGAAGCAGGAGAGCGCGCTCATGCGGTCACCACCTGGCGTGCATCCACCTGCTCGCACTGCGCTTTCAGCTTCAGCCACGACCGCTTCGGGACGTCCACGCAACTGGATCCGAGCCACACGCAGTGGGTGGAATGCAGACACTCCGGATCGGGAGCAACGAAGCGCGGCGCGTCGCCGTACCTCCCGACAATGCCGACTACCTGGATCGAATGAGCGGGGCCGCGCCTGTAGAGTTCCAGCATCCAGCACTCGCCAAGCCCTGGCGAGGCGCTATCGCGCTTGCTGAGGATCAGCTCCAACCCGTGGCAAGGGACCTTCAGCCGTTCGCCGCTCATTGCGCACCGCCTACGCGCTCTTCCGCGTGCGCTCGCGCCGCGGCGGCATCTTCGTGCTGCGTCTCCGTTGGGCGGAACCCGCAGCCCGGGAGCCAGACAGTACAGGCGGCGAAAGAGCCGTGATCCACCACCGTGGCCCAGGTGCTGCGCGTGCTGCACTCGCCGAGGTGCTGCACACCGTAATAGGGCTTCGACCATGCCTCGGACACCCCGTCGGCCTGGGCGGCAGCGGAGTCGGTTTCATCGGTGGCGCCGCCGGTGCTGATGGTTGCGAAAGCCATTTCAGTTCTCCTGGCCCCGGCGGCATGCGCCGGGCGCAGGAGTAAATTACACGAAACGTGTAATTGAGCAACACATAATGTGTAGACGGAGGGTAGCCCTACCCAGTTTTGTTCAGCTTTTGGTCACACTCCGATGTGGGAGTTGGGGAGCGTAGGAGCGGTAAGCTAGGGTGCGCCTGCAACGGGCAGGCATGCAAAGGGAGACAGGCATGGCTAAGGAATACATGGTGTTGGGAGTCGTTGGCGCCGCGGCGACATTGATCTCGGGTGGCGCCTTTGCGCAATGCTGCCCCTCGGGCGGCACTTCTCCCACGACGAAGGCAGCGACCGGCCTGGGTGAAGCCAACCCACCGGCGAGAAATCTATCTGTGGATCCGGCGTGGAGCGTTTACCAGTTCGAGCGCGACGGGATCAACTACGTGCAGGTGAACGACGTCTACGGGAAGGTGCATGCTGCGGTTGGCCGGGTAGGCGACGTGGCTTGGGTAATGCCGATGGGCGCCGACGCTGACCGCGTTGTTGTTTCCCAGGCTTCGGACCTCGGGACGGTCGTTTACAGCTCAGAAGACTTCATTGTCAGGCTGGTGAGGGGTAGCGACAAACCGTCCTGGATCGTCGTCCCGCGGCGCAAGAACTGATCGTCGTCGGACAGCATGAAGCTCCGCTTTCGGGCGCTGCGCTTCAGCTTTCCGGCGTAGGCTCGCATCTTGGCATCCAACTGCACCTCGGCCATTCGCGACTCCTTAGTGCGAATGGCTTTCTCGCCAGCATTCAGCACCGTCGCCGCGATCCATCGCGTTCCGTTCGTGCTGCCAGCTTTGACGCTGACCTTGTAGCTCTCTGCCGGGAGCGTATCGAGAGCGTGGCAAATACAGCGGTATGCAACGAGCTGCAGCGTGACGCTGTGGCTGTCGAGGCTGCCCGTTAGACCCAGCGAAACCGGTACACAGCCGATCCTGGCGGAGAACTGAGGAGAGCGCAGCGTCGAGAAGAGGCCGCGCATTTCGATTTGAAACGGGTAGAGGTCTGATGCCTGTTGATAGGCGATGCGCGTGCTGGCAACGCTCTGGGCGTTGAGCTCCATGGCCAACTCGTAGTGGCCCTCGTCCTTCAGGCGCTGCGCCGTTTCTCTGAACCACTCGTTCCTTTGCTGCTGTGCAGCCGCGAGCGATTCCGCTTGATCGCGAAGGGATCGTTCCTGGGAAAGGTGATCGGCTCTGGCGAGCAAGCGCTGCTCATGCGTGAGCGTGCGCAGGCGGCGCGCACGCTCGTGTTCCTTTGAGATGGTTGCGCCGACCAGCAGCAGGAAAGTCCCCATAACAGCCAGCGTTTGCTGGGCGACGAAGACCGCAAGATCCCGGTTGCCTGGGAGGCCCGTGCTTGGGATAGACAGGCCGAGCGATAGGTTCGCGGCTACGATTCCGATAGCTGCTCCCCTCCAGCCGTGAAGCACGGTCAGGGCCAGCGTCGGGACGACCATCAAGCCGAGTAGCGTCAGGCGTTGCCAAGTCGCGTCCGACCATCTGGCGCCGAGGTATGCGCCCAGCAGGAGCGCTAGACCTATGGCTGCGTCTCTAGCGAGCCGCGCAGGGTTGGCGACCTGGCTGCGCCGGAGCCAGATCAGCATGGGCAGCACGGCGACGAGCGACGTCAGGTACTGGCCCGCTGAAACCTTATAGAAGTAGCTTGCAAGTGCGGCTTCAACTGGTCCGGAAAGAACCGCGTTAAGGGATATGTTTGCTATGACACCCCACACCGTGATTGCCAGCAGGGCGAACGGGATAAGCCGCTCGTCCTCAACGCCAGTCGGCCAGTAGCGCCGCAGGGCAATCAGCCCACCTGCAAGCAAAGGGCTAAAGGCAAGCGCGCTGCCGTACGCCCAGGTCAACGGAAGGTCGTGCTCCTCCGCAAACGGGACCCGCAGGGAAATCATGGCTGCGGCATCCCCGATGAAGATGCTGGGCCAGTATCGGTATGGGAGGAAAAGGAGAGATGCTACGCGCAGGCCCGCCGGCAGAAAGAACTGGTCGGCGGAGTGGAACCACGCAAAGCGATAGGCAAGGTAATAGAGGCCCGCAACGGCGATCGCCTGTCCTACACGCCTGAATCCCTGTCCCATATTTCGGCCCCTTCCATAGGCCGTCAAGCTACAGGCAGGTCAACCCTTGCGCGTAGACACTTTCCGCGTGGCGGGTGCGCTTGATTCCGATTGGCTCGTTTTTTGCCTGCGGATCTGCTCCCGAAGAGCCGCGACCTCGGCTTCACCATCAGCAAGCTGCGTTTCCAGCGTCTGAAACGGGGATGGCGGCGCCGTATCGGCCGTCGGCGCCTCTCTAGTGGCCGTCAACGCCTCTCTGTGCACGAGCACCTCGATCGTGCTCGCAAGCATCTGGGCGTCAGCCGGCTCCATTGGGTCGAGCTTGCGGGGAGCCGGCAGGGTCATGGTCACGATCTGCGCGGCATCCATGACGTGCGCGGCAGTCACGCGGAACACGGGGGGGCGCGCTTCGACGACCTGGTCGCCTAACAGGATTCTGGCGAGCGTGTATCCGCCTGGCGCGACCTTGTTGGCGATCACGCGGAGGTCAGCCAGGGTTGGCTCCCTCGTGCCGTTTTCATAGTTCGACAGGCGAGACTGGGAATCCCAGCCGCACAGCTCCGAGAGCTTGCCCTGAGAGTAGCCCGCCGCGATACGCGCAGCCTTGATGCGAGAGCCTAGATCCATGGCGGGCAAGGTACACATTCCGTGTATCAAAGTATTACACGTATCGTGTTGTTGGATTTACACGATACGTGTAATGTTGCCGCCATGGAAGCGAACCAGTCGAAAAAGCTGCACGTAGATGCTGACCTGATCGACAGGCTTGGCGGGCCAGCCAAGATCGCCCGGTTGCTGTGCTACGAGATGCCTCAAGGCACTCGGCGGGTGCAGAACTGGAAATATCGGGGCATCCCGCCTTTCCTGCGCGTAACGCGCGTCGACGTCTTCGGTCCGTTCGCGCCGCCTGGACCCGCACAGACGGGTGACGACCCCGACGAGCGCCGGATCGTGCCGATCGAGGGCGCCTGATGAAGGCGCTTCTACCGTTCGCTATCCCCGGCGGCGCCCGTGCTGTGGGCCTGCGCCTGATCGCGGCCGGTGCGGTGCTTCGCGAGCTTACCCAGCCCGAAGAGCGCGACCGCCAGCAGGGCGAGGACCGTGAAGTACCACGCGGGGAGCTGGGCAGCCTCCGCGGCATCCGAGATCCGGGTGCTGGTGTCCTGGGTGTTGATGATGATCATGCCCGCCGTGTACTGCACCGCGACATGCCAGGTCACGCCAGCGGTGAGGGCCATGGCGAGGACGAACGCGATAGGTCGCTGTATCGCCAGGAAGAGCCTGGGCTTGTGATAAGCCAGCAAGCCCATGGCCGCGATGCCAACCGCGGCAGCGCCGAAAAGCGAGTAAGTCATGTCCATGTGTCCGTCTCACGTGCTGGTTGCAAGGCGCATCAGGCTGGTCCTGCCGTGCCTGCAGCTTACTGCCGCCCCTGCGTACCTAACAGGACACGCGCCTCGTCGAGGGTCTACGGATGTCGCTGACCGAAAAGTGCCGTCGCCGTTTCCGAAACTGGCTACGGGCTCCGGCCGCTGCCGCCATGCTTTGCGCCGCCACGCCGCGACTCGCCTTGCGCGCAGATCGGCGGGCCGCCGACGGCCAGAGCCAAGGCGAGTTCGGACCGCATGGCGATAACTGCGTCCCGACTCTTCGGGCGCTAGCGCTAGATGGGCAGTGGATTCATGGGGCTGCGCTGGCCGAGTTGCTCATCGCCAACCCTGCCTATGTCCCCACGATACGGGTCGAGGACGGGGTCGCGATGGGCTTGGGTGTATGGCTCAGTCCGGCCCAGATGGTCGCCCATCTGCAGACGGAAGCTGAAGCCCGAGGCGCACCGCGTTCAAGTACTCAACGAACGGATGGGCCGTCCGCCGGTAGTGATCCGCTTCTGTCTCTGACATCGGCAACTGCAGGATATCGGCTTCGGTTCGCTCGATGGCTGCTGCGAGGTTGACCATGAGTTGCGTTGTCGAGTTCTCACGGTCCAAGACCAACTGCGTCACTACTTGGATGAGCGCGTTGATTCGCCCATGCGCTACATCCAGCCGAGTTCTGAGTGCTTCCACCTCGGCTCGAAGCTGTTGGATTTCTTGCATGTCGCCCTCCCGGCGGGCTGCTCGTGTGGTGCGTGCAGCTTACCGGCGGGGGGGCGGCTCCTTCGTAGACGGTACTGATGCTTGCGAGACGGCGCAGCTGCTGAGGGCTCCCGGAAATGTTTGATCTATCGATGGTCGCCGCATTGGCGCGGCTTGCAGATTCAAAAGCCCGTCTGCTTGCCTTGGAGGCGGAACGGACGGATGTAGAAGCGCTCAAATCGCATCTCTTGGCGCGGTCGAGGATTGAATCTCTTCGGTCATTGCAAATCGCAGGTCTTCGTATGACATCGCCCGCAGTTGGGCAGGAGTCCAGTGATGTTTCTGCATGAGGTAGTAGCGGATCGCATCAATGCCCAGCAGGTATTTCCATCCTCGTTCCTTGGCGAGGCCATCGCCGAAAATCTCAAGGTGCAGATTCAATTCTGCGTCCGCCTGATGGGCCTGCTTGCGGGCGTTGTTGACTTCCTTAGAGCTCATGTCTGTCTCCGGTACGGTGCTGGGGTGGTGCCTGCATCGTACCGGTGGACGGACGCCACTTCGTTGACAGGTGCGACCATGGTCGGAAGCGCGACTAGCAGAGCGGAGCGGGGGAGCCGTCGGACCCCGAGCCCCACGGCACAGCGGCACATTGCCGAAGCCGAGCAGGTGCTTTATGGCAATGCGCCAGGCCTGAGTGGCGAGGATGCACTGGCCGAGCGCGAGCGCCTGCGTCGGCTGGATGCGCCTGTGCAGGCTCCGCAACTCGCCCTGCCGCTGGAGCGGCCGCGATGAGCGTCAGCATGTGCATCACCCGCGCACTCGAGATATCGCGGCGGCCGCGCCAGCAGTGGGGTGAAGCCATCGCCGCGTTGCCGGAGGCATGCCCGCACCAGAACGTGTGCACTGGCGGCATCGGATGCCGGGCACGGCTTGCCGACTACTTGCGGGTGCAGTTCAAGGCGCAGGTTCGGCGCGAGCAGATGGCCAAGGGCCTGGCGCGATGAGCGAGCAACGTCACGACGTCAAGCGGCTGAAGGACCAAGCGGATCTCGCTGCGATCGTTGGGCGGTACGTGCCGCTGCGACGCAACGGGCCAGAGTTCACCGGATTGTGTCCGTTCCATAAGGAATCGACACCATCATTCACCGTGAACCCCGGCAAAGGCTTCGTGCACTGCTTCGGTTGCGGCGCGCACCACGACGTGATCGGGTTTCTGATGGCGATTACGGGGTGCGGCTTTCGCGAGGCCTGCGTGCAGCTGGGCGCGGAGGACTTTCAGCGCGCCCGCGACGATGTGCAGGTCGAAGACGCTGCACCGCTCGATGTGAAGTGGGTTCCGCTGATGCCGGTGCCGGACGATGCCCCCGAGCTGATGGCCAGTGCGCAGTGGACCGTGCCGGTCTGGAACCCCAAGCGCCGGCGCCTGCGCCGCATGGGAGTCACTCGGGCGGATGCCTACCGGGATGCTGCCGGTCGCCTGCTGGGATACGTGCTTCGGGCCGACTTCAAGGACAGGGCGACCGGAAAGGCGAAGAAGTGGACGCCCCAGGTGACCTGGTGCGTTGGCCCCGACGGTAAACGCCAGTGGTGCATCCAAGCGTTTCCCGCTCCTCGGCCGATGCTCGGGCTTGACGCACTGGCTGCCAAGCCACAGGCGGACGTGCTGATCGTCGAGGGCGAAAAGTGCCGCGGCGCTGGCGCTGGCGCGTGGGGAACGTATGCGGCGGCTTCGTGGGCAGGCGGCAGTAATGCCGTCGGCAAGACGGACTGGACCCCGCTGCAGGGGCGCAACGTCGTGTTGTGGCCGGATGCCGACGCGGCTGGCCGCAAGGCCATGTTGGGCTGGAGGAATGATGCGGGCCAGTACGTCCCCGGGATTGCTCAGCTCGCGATGCGCGCAGGGGCGCGCAGCGTACGTCTGATCGATACCGAGGGTATGCCTGACGGCTGGGACATTGCCGATGCGCTCGAGCGCGATGGATGGTCGCCGCGGCAGCTCGCGGCATGGGCAGCAAGCAGAGTCGTCGAGGTGACGGTGGTGCCAGGCAATGAGGGCTAGCGTGTCAGTTGGGCATGACCGGGGACCTGCCCAGCGCCAGCCATTCGCTGCGTGCCGGCGGCAGCCGTGTGGGCGCAGGGAAGCGGGAGGCTGCCTGTGAGTTCGTCGAAGCGAAAGACATTGACCGTCTTCGACGGTGGACGCGGCACATCGCCGCCAGGGGGCGGCGACAGCAACCCCGACGCGTGGAAGTCGCAGCTCACGTTCAACCGCGACAACAACGTCGAGGGGACGCTGCACAACCTCATTCTGATCATGGAGCACGACGAGCGCCTGGCCGGCTTGTGGTGGCTCAACGACAGCAGCAACCAGGTCAAGCTGGAGCGCGACCCGCCATGGCGCGGCGGCAGCCGGGAAGAATTCATCGACTCGGACGCTTACGAGCTCGCGGCATGGCTGCAACACCCAGACCGATACGCAATGCGGTGCAGCGACGAGCAGGTGCTCAAGGCGGTGATCGCCGTCGCGCGGCGCTATCGACGGCATCCTATCCGCGAGTTTCTTGCTGGCCTCAAATGGGACGGTAGCCCGCGCGTAGAGCGCATGCTCGTCGATTTGTTCGGCGCGGCGGACACTGCCTACAGCCGGCGCGCAGCCCAGTGCTTCATGGTAAGCGCCGTGGCGCGCGTGCTGTGGTTCGACGCCAAGCAGCCATCGGTCGGTGCGCAGGTCGACTTCATGCTCGTGCTCGAGGGAGAACAGGGCAAGCGCAAGTCGAGCGCGCTGCGCGCTCTGTTCGGCAGCCAGTGGTTCGTCGAAACCAGCGAGTCCCCAAGCAGCAAGGACTTCTATCAGGTGATCCAGGGCGCTTGGGGCGTGGAGATCGGGGAGATGGACTCGTTCTCCAAGGCGGACGTGACCAGCGTCAAGACCGCGATCACCCGGCGCGTGGACAAGTTCCGTGCTCCGTACGAGCGCGTGCCGAGATCCTACCGTCGCGAGTGCGTCTTCGCCGGCACGACCAATGAGCATCAGTACCTCCGCGATCCTACCGGTGGGCGGCGCTTCCTCCCGGCCCGCACCGATGGCGAGGTCAGGATCGATGAGATCGTCAGCCAGCGCGAGCAACTGTGGGCCGAGGCGGCGCAGATGTTCGACGACGGGTTTCAGTGGTGGCAGCTACCGGACGACGCGCAAGAGCAGCAGGCCGCGCGCTACGTGGGCGATAGCTGGGAGGGCCGCGTCGAGCGATGGGTCGATATGCGGATGGCCGAGGATCGCTATCCGGGGCGGCTCAAGTTCGGCACCAAGATCGACTGGACGACCACCGACGAGGTGCTCGTGCACGCCATTGGGCTGGACCCAGGCAAGCACGGCAAGCCGGAGCAGATGCGCGTGTCCGCCATCCTCAAGACCTTGGGCTGGGAGAACCATCGGCGCCGCTGGCCCGAGGGCGGGCGCGAGCCCCGGTGGTTCCGCGTCGGGATATCCATCGATGAGTGGCTGGCCGGCGCCAGCCGAGAGGACGCGGCTCAGGAGGCGGGCGATGTGCCGGACTTCTGACCAGACCACGGGCCTCGCGTCCACACCTGTCCAGACCTCTGTCCAGACCTCAAGCCTTGCAGGTCAAGGCTGTCCACACCGTCCAGACCTTTCGCGCGCGCATATGCACACAACCACCAATCACCATCTACCCAAAACCTCAAATAGGTGTGGACAGTGTGGACAGTCAGGACAAGGTAGACGCTCCAACGGTTTCGGCCGTCCAGACCTCGACAGGAAGGTGCGGACGGTGCGGACGAGGTCACCGAACGGGCAGCGGGGGGCGGGGCGTGCCGTCGAGGTGGTTCCGACTTCACGTGAAATTAACATTCGGGCGAGGGTCCTCCTGGGGCCGGAACGGGTGCGGGTAATTCGGACCCCAGTATTCGTGCGTGTTTCGTTCCGGGATTTGGTTCCGTTCGGAACACGGGGGCTCGCGTGAGTTCCGCCGGTTCCGAAATGGCCTTGTCGGTCGCCGATTACGCCGTTCATCGCGGCTGCAGCGACAGCTACATCCGCCGGATGCGCCGCCTGGGTAAGCTCGTGATGCACGCGGACGGCAAACGCATCCTGGTCGCGCAAAGCGACGCGCTGCTGGACGACGTCACGGATCCGGTGCGTGGTGGCGATCGGTCCCCCGGCGCCGAGCTGCGCCGCGACGTCCCGACTGCTCGTGTGCCGCCCGGCGATGTTCCGAGCGTGCAGGAAGCGGTACGGCGCGAAAGGCTGGCGCGAGCGCGCACTGCTGAACTGGAGCTCGGCGAGCTTTCCAAGGAGCTGACGCGGGTGAAGGGCGTAGAGCGCGCGGTGTTCACCCTGGTGCGACAAGCGCTCAACAGCATGATGAACATGTCCGGCCGGCTCCGCGCGAAGCTGGCTGCCGAGAGTGACCCGCGCGCGGTCGAGGCCATGCTGGACGCGGAGGTGCGGCAGATCGCGGAAGCCATGCAGATGAGCGCTCGCAATCTCCTTGGCGCGTCGGCGCGGGACGCTAGCGCTGACGCGGATGAGGAGGCCGGCTAATGCTTGAGCTAATTGCCCATGATGTGGAGCTCGCCGATCCACAAACCGTTGTCTGTGATGCCTGGGAACGCGCGTGGCAGCTGCCACCACTGCAGACAGTCAGCGAGTGGGCGGACGCGCACCGGATCATTGCCAAGGGCGCGGGCGCGGAGCCTGGTCCATGGCGCACTGCGCGGAATCCGATCCTGCGGGAAATCATGGACGCGCTGAGCGACCACTCGCCGGTCCGTGAAGTGGATTTCATGAAGTCGGCGCAGATCGGCGCGACCGAGATCGGCATCAACTGGACGGGCTACATCATCGACCGCGGAGCGGATTCGATGATCGTGGCGCAGCCGGTGAAAGATCTGGCCCGCAGTTGGGCTACTTCGAAGTTCGACCCCGCAGTGGCAGAAATGCCCGACCTGTTGTCGAAGCTGGACACCGACAACACGTTGGAGAAGCGCTATCCCGGCGGGACACTGTGGGTGATCTGGACGAACTCGGCCAAGCAGCTGCGCCAACGCACCGCGCGCTACATCTTCGCCGACGAGGTGGACGAGTACCCGAGGGACGTGGGCGGGCAGGGACCGGCCGACCAACAGCTGGCTGCGCGCGCCATGTCCTATGGCGACCGAGGCAAGATTTACCGCGCGTGCACGCCGACCATCGAGGGCGGCAGCGCAATCGAAGCCGGGCATGCAGAAGGCGACCAGCGCGTGTACGTCGTTTGTTGCCCGCACTGCGGTGGTGAGCAGGTTCTCGAAGAGGAGCGGTTGCAGCCGGACGGTACATTCGCCTGCGCTGTGAGCGGGTGCGTCATCGAAGAGCACCACAAGGACACGCTGTTCGCCGAACGGGGTTTCGGTGGCAGCGCCTATTGGCGTCCCACGAACCCCAAGGCGAGCCCCTATCACCGCAGCTACCACGCCTGGGCGGCGTACGCGCCGCTCGGCCTTGGGCTTTCCTGGAAAGACCTGGCGGAGGCGAAGGCGGAGGCAGAGCGCGACCCGTCGAAGCTCCAGGGCTACCACAACCTGATCCTGGGACGCCCGTATGCGGGCGAGCGCCAGGAGCAGGACGACGAGGAAGTGGCGAAGCTTGCCGAACCCGGGGTGCACCGGGGGATCGTGCCTGCAGGCGGGCTGGTCCTGACCGTCGGTGTCGACTTACAGCACGACCGCGCGGAGCTACAACTCATCGCGACGGGGCGCGCGCAGCGCCGCTGGGTCGTGGACTATGCGGTGATCGATATCGACCCGACGATCCTCGACACCTACAGCGCCCTGGATGAGTACTTGCTCGGGACCTGGAAGACGCGCGGCGGGATCGACATGGCCATCACCGCTGTGGCCGTGGACGGCGGCAACTGGACCGAGGTAGTCGCTCAGTTCGTGAAGCGGCTCGTGGGACAGTCCGGCCAGGCGCGCGTCGTCCAGACCCCGCACGGTTACATCAAGCAAACCGTGTACCTCATCCGCGGCCGCAATGAGCGCAAGACGGAGCGTGCTGTGTATCGGCCATCCAAGACCGAGGTCAACGCGCGAGAGAAGACGATCGCGCGCAGCGTCGGTGTCTGGGGCGTGGGTACGTCCGTGCTGAAGCACATGGTCTATGGCTGGCTGAGTGCTGCGCTTGTGGCGAAGCAGCGGGCAGAGGCAGATGGTGAGGCGGAGGTGATCGATGCGCGCATGCTGCGCTTCCCCGGGGGGCGCGGCGACGAAGTCGCGGACCCGCTGAACCCTGATCCGGGAGCCTTGCCCGCGGGCTACTACAAGGGCCTGACGGTCGAGTACTACGACAAGGAGTCCGGCTATTGGGTCAAGCCGAAGGGCGCGCGCAACGAACCATTGGACACGGCGGTCTACGCAGTCTGGGCGTCTCTGGCGCCGGCGGTGAAGGCCGACGTGATTCGAGAGTCTCAGTGGGAAGCCCTTGAGCAGCAGTACCACCCCCTCACCGCGGGTCTGTTCGACGCGCCGACTCATGGTGACGCAGATTCGCGGGAGGAGGAGGCTCAGGAACCCGAGGCGGCCGTCCCGCAGCCGGCGGCGATTGGGCCATATGTGCCGCGCTATCGCAGGGGCGTGCGCAGCCCTGGAGTGCGCTGATGCGGACCGACCTTGCGACCAACCAGCAACTGCGCGCTTGGGCCTCTGCCGTGGTCGGTGACCAAGTGACGCGTAGCAGTGCCACGGGGACGGAGCGGCTCCACGTTCTTGACGAATCAGCGCCGCTCGATCCTGGCCCGTCGCGAGTAGAGTCCATCGTGCGCGGGATGGAGCGCAGTGGACGCTGGAAGGAAGCGCGAGTGCTGCGCACAGAGTACTTCCTGGCTGGGCTGACCGAATCCGACCGGCTGGCACGCATGGCCCGCCTCGGCCTGAAGATCAGCCGCGCCAGCTACTATGCGTACCTGGCGTCCGCACATGCGTTCGTCGCGGGTGCTCTGCTCTTCGCCGTCGACCATGCTTCCAGCGAGCAGCTCAACGGCGTGACGTTGGTCCAGGAGTGACAACCCCGGCCTCAAACTTCCCGCGAAGTGGCCGATGCTGTTGCATTGGCCCGAACCTGATGGAGGTACGTATGCTTGGCGTGGTGAGTGGGATGGCGTTGATCGGCGCTTTGGCGGGAGTGCCCGCCGGTGCGCAGCTGGATCAGGCATTGGTCGCCGTTGAGGTACTGCGCGACGGGCAAGTGCAGTTCGGACAGGGCGTGGTGGCGGCACGCGCCAAGCCTGGCAGGATTGAGTTCCTGCACCGGGCCGGACACATGGTGATGTCCTGCAACAGCGGCGTCTCGATGACCTCAAAGGCCCTGCCGGAAGGCTATGTGTTGCTGGCCACGCTTGTCGGTGATCGCCTCGATGTCCAACTCGAGCGCCATGTGCCGCGCCATTTCGATGAGCAGTTCGCCAAGTTGAAGAAAGGGCAGTGCATGGAGCTCATGCCTTCGGATCAGGTCGTGTTCTCCGGGAGAACCACCGTTCCTGCGGACACGCGTGGCGAGGTGAAACAGGTCGATCTGGGGCAGGGCTACGTCCTGCGCTACAACAGCCACTTGGATCCTGCCGAAGCCAATCCGTAGAGCGAGATGGCGCACCTGCGCGTGCGCAGACTGCGTTGCGTCTAGACACTGCATGACAAGAATAGGTTGCGGCGAGGTGCCGCGATCAGCAAAGACCTCGCCATTGTGCGGGGTCTTTGCGTTTCGGGCCTCGCGAATCCTCAGACGGATGCCTATGTCGACGCCGCAGCAACAACTGGACGAAGCACTTGCCGTACGGCATCAGCTGATGTTGGGCAAGGCCACGGCGTCGCTGTCGATCGGGGAGCGGCGTGTCGAGTACACCAAGACGGACCTAAAAACGCTCGACGCGTACATCGCTGAACTCCGTCGTCAGATCAATGGCGCCAGCGCCTCAGGCGGCCGCAGCCGCATCCGCTACGTGGTGCCAGGCTGATGGGCAGCGCCACAGTCGCCGCGGATCGCCTGCGTGGGGCCATCGGCCAAGATCGGGCTGTGCGCGCCGCGCTCAGCGTGGAGGCTCCAGCGCCCCAGGCGTCCGCGGACGAAGTACAGGGCACTCGCTGGCGGGGCGCGTCTCGCACGCTGCGAAGCCTGCAGCGTTGGTTGGCGCCGACGGGCAGCGCCACGGCGGACCTGCAGCGTCACGAGCTCACGACTCTCCGCGCCCGTAGCCGCGACGCCATGCGCAACACGCCCATTGGGCGCAGCGCCCTATTGCGTTGCCGAACCAGTGTGGTTGGCACGGGACTCGTCTGCCGCCCGGCGGTGGACCACGCGGCGCTCGGCATCTCGGGTGACGAAGCAGAGGTGATCAGCGCCAAGCTGCGCGCCAGCTGGGAGCGCTGGGCCGAGGAGCCGGCCGAATGCGACGCCGAGGCCGCGCTGGATTTCTACGGCCTGCAGGCCTTGTCGCTGCTGTCGGCGATGGCCAGCGGGGATGTTTTCGTTCTCACGCCGCATGAGCTGCGTCACGGTGGCGTCTCCGAGCTGAAAGTGCAGTTGGTCGAGGCCGACCGCATCAGCAACCCGAATGAAGCCGGCGATACACCCAGTTGCATCGACGGGATCGCGATTTTCGGTGCCACGCCTGTCGGGTGCTGGATCCGCAACACGCATCCGGGCGATGCCGTGGATGTCCGGATGCCGGCCTGGCAGTTCTACCCGTACTTCGGTGAGGAGACCGGCCGGCGCCGTGTGCTCCACATCTGGAACGACAAGGAGCGTCCCGGCCAAGTGCGGGGAGCGCCGTATCTCGCACCTATTCTGGAGCCGCTGAAGCAGCTTGAGCGCTACGGGGACGCGGAGCTGATGGCCGCCGTGATCAGCGCCATGTTCACGGTCTTCATCGAGCGCGACAAGGAAATGCACGACGAGCAGGGCAATGCAATCGGCTTCGTCGGTACGTCCGATGAGCAGCCGACCATCGCGCTGGGCAATGGCGCTGTCGTGGATCTGGCTCCCGGTGAAAAAGCGACCAGCCAGGCCCTGAATCGGCCGAATGTCAATTTCGATCCCTTCTTCACTGCGATCGTGAAGCAGATCGGCGCGTGTCTGGAATTGCCGCTGGACGTGCTGATGCTCCAGTTCGACCGCAGCTACTCCGCGGCCCGAGCCGCCATGCTGGAGGCCTGGCGCTTTTTCAATCTCCGCCGGTGGTTCCTGGTCCAGCAGTTCTGCCAGCCGCTGTATGCGCTCCATGTCGATGAAGAAGTAGCTTCCGGGCGCTTGGTGTTGCCGGGATACGCGGATCCCATTCGCCGCCGCGCGTGGACAAGAGCCCTGTGGATCGGTCCGGCGCGCGGGTCGATGGATGAGCAAAAGGAAGCTGCCGCTGCCGAGACGCGCATTCGAATCGGGGTCAGCAACGAAGCGATGGAGACGGCCGCGATGAACGGTGAGGACTGGAACGCCGTTTACGCGCAGCGCGTCCGCGAGGTCCAGCGCCGCAAGGCTGACGGGCTATTCGAGACAGGCCGCGGCTCGCAGTCTGCAGCGGCGGTTGTGGATGATGAAGAAGATCATGCCGAGCCAGACCAGGAGGACTTCGCGTGAGCGACGCATTCCATTTGGCGGCAAGCCGCCCCTGGTTGATCCAGCGTGAGTCCCTCGAGACGATCCTGGCGGTGGCGCAGCGCGCTGGCGATCCGCAGGCGTTGCAGTCCCGTCTCGGTCGTCCCTTGGACAACACCCGTCGCGTCACGATGCGCGATGGTGTGGCGGTGATCCCGGCTACAGGCCCCATGTTTCGCTACGCGAACCTGTTCACCGAGATCTCCGGCGCGACCAGCACCCAGGTGCTAGCCACCGACATCCAGGCTGCGCTCGACAATCCGTACGTCAAGGCGATCGTGCTGGAGCTCAATACCCCAGGCGGGGAAGCGAGCGGCATCGGTGAGCTGGCCGACATGATCTACGCCGCCCGCGGGTCCAAGCGGATCGTTGGATATGTCGGCGACTTGGCCGCTTCGGCGGGCTACTGGTTCGGTAGCGCCTGCGACGAATTGGTCATCGCAGAGACCGGCATGGTCGGCTCGATCGGCGTGGTGATGTCCTACCTCGACACGAGCGAGCGCGACGCCAAGGCTGGTGTCCGCACCTTGGAGATCGTCTCCAGCCAATCGCCCGACAAGCGCCTGGACCCGAAGACCGACGAGGGGCGCGCCAAGGTGCAGTCGATCGTGGACTCGCTCGCGGAGGTGTTCGTGGGGGCCGTGGCGCGCAATCGCGGGGTGCCTGTGGACACCGTGCTGAGCGACTTCGGCCGCGGTGGCGTGCTGCTTGGCGCAGAAGCAGTCAAGGCCGGCATGGCCGATCGCATCGGATCACTCGAAGCCGTGATCACCGAGCTGGCCGGTTCTGCCAGCGCTCCCAAGAGGAAAACGCCCATGAGCAACACCAACGGGCAGGTCACGGTTTCCACCACCGCAGACCTGCGCAGCGCGCTGGCGGCTGGCCATACGGCCGACCAGATCGTGATCGCCGACAACAGCTCAGCCATTGCTGCAGCACGCGCGGAAGGCGAGGCAGCGGGCCGCGCGGCGGCCACCGAAGAGGCCGTGAAGGCCGAGCGCACTCGCGTACTGCACCTGCAGTCGCTGTCGCGCTCCGGCTTCGAAGCCGAGCTCGCCACCGCGATCGACAACGCGACAAGTCCCGAGGCGTTCGCGCTGGCGCTGCTGAGAGCTGCGCAAGACCGCGGCATCACCCTCGATGCCGTCCGTCGGGACGCACCCACCGCAGCGGGGCATGCACGGCCGGGGGATGCCAGCGCCAAGGCCGCGCCCGCGCGGCTGTCTTCTTCCGACATCTTCGCCCGCCGCCGCGCGGCGACCTCGACCTCCAAGTAAGGAACTCCGCAGCCAATGAGCACCAAGACCGAACTCAGCCGGACCGGCGACTTCCTGCTCTCCGAGGCGCCCGGCACGTACTCGCGTGAAAACGAGATTCTGGCCGCGGGGAATCTGTGCGTGGCCGGGGCCGTCCTCGGCGTCATCACTGCCTCCGGGAAGTACGCGCCGCTTGGCCCTGCCGCCAACACCGGTGTGGAGAAGGCGGCCGGCGTCCTGTGGTCGACGACGGATGCAACGGCGTCCGACCAGGCCATCGTCGTGATCAAGCGCAACGCCGAGGTCAAGGCCGATGCCCTGCTCTGGCCGGCCGGTACCACCGCCGCACAGAAAACCGCCGCGATCGCACAGCTCAACGAGCTGGGCATCGTCCTGCGCTGAACCCGCAGATCCCGCCGACTCCAAGGAAATCAATTCCATGTCCGTAGCTCTCATGTCCGACGTCTTCGCCGAAGACGCATTCAGCGTCACGTCGCTGACCGACTCCATCAATGCCATGCCGTTCGTTCCCGGGCGTGCCGGCCAGGTCGCTGGCTGGGAAGAGGAGGGCGTTCCCACCACCTCGATTCTGATCGAAGAGGATTCCGGCGAGTTGAAGCTCGTGAATCCGACGCCGCGCGGCGGCCCCGGCGAAGCCTTCGCGTCCAGCACGCGCAAGGCACGTAGCCTGGTGGTGCCGCACTACCAGGTGGACGACTTCATTGCTGCCGATAGCGTGCAGAACATCCGTGCCTTCGGGCAGGCCAGTCAGCTCGAGGGGATCATCGATCGCGTCAATGCGCGCTTGCGTCAGCACGTGCAGTGGAAGCTGGACCCGACCCTGGAGTACCAGCGTGTCGGCGCCATCAAGGGGCTGATCCTCAACGCCGACGGGTCGTTGGCCTACGACCTGTTCACCGAGTTCGGCGTCGCGCAGGAGGCCGAAATCGACTTCGACCTGGACAACGCCAATCCGGCCCCTGGTGCGCTGCGTCGCAAGTGCGCCGGGGCCGTCCGGAAGATGGCAGACGCGCTGGGCGGTGTCCCCGTCGGTGGCATCCACGCATTCTGTGGCGACAACTTCTTCGACGAAATGCTGTCGCATCCCGAGGTGCGTGAAAGCTACAAGGGCACGCCCATGGCGCAGGTTCTGCGCGACGGCTACGTCACCCCCAACGGGGCGGTGTACGGCGTGTTCGAGTTCGGCGGGATCATCTGGGAGAACTATCGGGGCAAGGTCGGCAACCTTGCGTTCGTCGACAGCGACAAGTGCCACCTGTTTCCGGTCGGCGTGCCGGGTCTGTGGCGGACCATCTACGCGCCGGCGGACTACGAGGAAACCGTGAACACCAACGGTTTGCCGCGCTACGCCAAGCAGTACCCATCCCCGAACGGCAAGGGCCGCTCCTTGGAGGCGCAGATGAACGCGCTGAGCTATTGCGTGCGCCCGAAGGCGCTGATCAAGGGCAAGCGCACCTGATCCGCCCTGGCGTCGGGACGCGCCGCAGGCGCGGCCCGACGCGACCCCTCACTCTGCCGAGCGTCCCTCTCATGTCCAAGCCCCGCGGCGTCCGCAACAACAACCCCGGAAACATCGACCGCACGCGGACCGTGTGGCAGGGCGAGGACCGCACTGCCGCGGCGCTGGCGAGCGAGGCACGCTTCGCGGTCTTCACGTCTGCTCCCTACGGCTTCCGGGCGATAGTGAAGATTCTGGTGACCTACCAGAACAAGTATGGCCTCCGCACCGTTGCCGGCCTGATTGGTCGCTGGGCCCCGCCCAGTGAGAACGACACGGCGGCCTACGTCGCGCAGGTGTCGCGTGCCCTCGGTGTGGAACCCGATGCGAGCGTGGACGTGGGTGCGCCGGCCACGGCTTTCCAACTGGCGAAGTCCATCGCGCGCCACGAGAACGGTGGTGACTTCTGGCCGGACCAAACAATCTGGGAAGGCCTGCGTCTGGCCGGGATCAAGCGCTGATGGATCTCGAACCCTCCCTCGGGCTGAAGGTGTCCGCGCTGATCGGCGCGGTGACGGGCGGCAGCGCGGTTGTCGCCGAGGTCATCGCCGGCAGCGAGCGACTCTTTCTCGGCATTCCCCAGTCCTGGTTCCTGGCGGCGATCGTCGGCGCGCTGATCAGCTTGCTGCTGCTGAGCGAGATCGACGCGGGAAAAGTGTCGCTGCCCCAAGATGGCTCCCTGGCAGGCCGGTGGGTGACTCTCCTTCTCCGCGTTGGGCTGCTGGGTCTGTTCGTTCTGGCGTTTGCACTGGCTGCTGGTTGGATCGTGGTTGTCGCATCAGTGTGGCTACCGTCCATCAAGCCGGTCGGCATGGCTGTCAGCGGGCTGAGCGGCTTCGTGATCAAGCCCATGTTGCCCCACTACCTGGGAAGCCTCCAGCGGCTGACCGACCGACTCGCTGGACGCGCGGGAGAGGCATCGTGATCGACGCATACCTGCTCAACGTCCTGAGCGCTTTCGCTGTCTTCTGCGGCACCACCTGGCAGCTCTTGCTGACCTTCCAATCTGGAACGCGGGCGCGGGATCGTGTGGCGTATGTCCTGCGTGGCGCCTGTCTGATTGGGTTGGCTGTGGGCATGCTGGGCATCTTCCTGGCACACCTGTCGCACCGCGAACTGAGGGCGCCCTGGTACGTGCTGCTCGTTCGCCTGGCGCTGACCGTGCTGCTGATCTACCCCTGGCGCCGCCGGGAGACAGACCGATGAACATGATCGCTGCAGCAGTGAAGCTCCTGTCCGAGCTCCTGACGACCTTGCTCAGCTGGATTAGCGACGCGATCGCGTGGTTGCGTAAGCCAGGCAGCATCCTGAAAGTGGTTTGCGCCGTACTCGCGGTCGGGTTCGCGCTCGCGGCGTTGTCCTCCTATCGGCAGGGTCAACGCGTGATCGTCGTGACTAGGCAGGTCAAGCAGTGCATCGCCGACCAGGTCGCTGCGGCCGAGGCTGCCCAGCTGCGTGCGGCCGAACTGGCAGGGAACGTCGCGGACAAGGACGCCGCGTTGGCTACGATCGCAGCGAAGCTGCAGGCCGAGGCCGACAAGCTGGAGCAACTGCGCGCGCGGAACGAGGCGCTACTTGCGGAAGCCGATGCTGCCCGCGCGCAGGCTGACGCAAGCGCCAACGCGTTCAAGCAGCAATACGACAGGCGGCCTGCGGAGTGCACGGCCGCGCTGAAGGCGATGGCGGCTGCATGCCCGACACTGGGGGGCTACTGATGCGCACGTCTCTGACCGCTCTGCTTGCCGCGATCGTCCTGGCCGCATGCAACAAGACGAGCGTACGCCCGTCCTCGCCCGCAGCGGCAGTGCTGGTCCCGGCTCCCTCGGTGATCAGCGTCCCCCAGGTCCGCTATGTGGAGATCCCCGCGCGGTTGCGGAAGCGCTGCAAGTGGACAGTAGACGGTGCCCTCGAGGAGATGCCGGACGTCGCGCGCGGCCGCAAGAAGTGCCTTCAGTACTACGAAGCAAACCTGGACGAGATCGATCAGCTCCAGGGCGCGCCGGCATCGACGGGGGATCGATGAGCGATCTGCGTATCAGCGTCGATGCCGGCGGCATCCTCGATCGCCAGTTCGGAGAACTCGAGCGCGCGCAGATGCCGTTCGCGCTCATGCAGGCCTGCAACGCCACGGCATTCGAGGTCCGGGAGGCCTGGAAGCGCAAAGCGCCGCAGGTGTTCGATCGTCCGACGCCGATGACGGTGAACGCTGCGATGTATCGCAAGGCGACGAAGGATCGCCTCTATGCCGAGATTTTCCTGCGCGACGAGGCGTTCAAGGGCACCCCGCCGTCGAAGTACCTGCTTGCGGAGGTTGCCGGTGGCCAGCGCCGCGTCAAAGGCTTCGAGGCGCTGCTGCAGGCCAAGGGACTGATGCCGCGGGGCGAGTTCGCCGTGACGGGTCGGGGTGCTGCCACGGACCAGTATGGGAATGTGCGAGGCAGCCAGATCACCGCGATCTTGTCGCAGCTCAGCGCACAGCGGGATGCCTACCAGAACCAGAGCGACGTCAGTGCAAAGCGCCGCCGGGCAAAGCGCAAGCGCGGTGGCAACTACTTCGTTGTGATGAAGAAGCGGGGCCGCCTGCGGCCCGGCATCTACGAGCGCATCGATACCGGCTTCGGCAGCGCCGTGCGGAGCATCTTCGTCTTCACGCGGCGTGCGACCTATCGGCCGCGGTACGACATCTTCGGGCTCGCACAGCGGACCTGGGAAAAGCTGATGCCTTTCTACTTCGAACGCGAAATGGTCAAGGCCATGCAGTCGGCGATGGCCAGGGGCGGCGAATGAGCCAGCGCGAGTTCTTGCGGCAGTTCGATGCGGTGGCGTTCGGAGCGTTCGCCGATGCAGGCGTGGGCGACCGCGCGGACTACTTCGCGCCTGGGAGCGCTGTTGGGGTGCCCTGCACGGTGCTGATCGACCGTGACTATGTGGAGTTCGGTGATGACGGCGCGCCTGTGAGTGCACCTCAGACGCAAGTGAAGCTGCAGTTGGCGGAAGTGGAGCCGATGCGCTTCGGAAGGCTTGTGCTTCCCGGGGAATCGCTTGTGCTGGAGAAGCGTGTGCAACAGGACGAGTCCTCGGCCCGTTGGGTGGTGGCGCATGGCTAGCGCACGCGTACTCCTTCGCGAGGCAATTGGCGCATGCCTTCAGCGGGTGCTGAAGGTGAACGGCTTCGCGACAGACGCAGGGGCTGCATTCACGCTGGAACCCGGCCAGGTGGATGCGAGCGCAGAGGCGGTGATGACCGTGCTGCTACTCAAGCAAGAGCGCGCAGCTCAGGCCGCGCTGCTACGCACGCACCGTCTCACCACGGTCGGGGTGGTCATCAAGCTGCCGGCGCCGCCGGACGATGAGCAGGGCCGTCTGGAGGCCGCGATTTCCGACATCGAGCGGGCGCTGGACGGTCAGCAGGCCAGGTTCGCCGCCGGAATCGAATATCCGCAGTACGTCTCCATGGAGCCGGTGAAGCCGGAGGCAGGAACCGGTTGGGTCGGGGCGCTCCTGACCTACCAGAGTCACATACCCAAGTAATGCCGCGTCGCGGCCAACCAGAGGAATCACAGCATGGCACTCACGTCCCCCGACTACAGCTACCTGGGCAGCGGTGAAATCCACCTGCGCAAGCGTGGCGCGGCAAAGCCGTTCCGCGGCATCGGGAACTGTTCGGCGTTCTCGTTCTCTCCGCAGACCAATCGCGTCACGCTGATGGACTCCACGCAGCCCGGGGGCGGCACGCGCAACTCCGTGGAGCGTGTGACCGAGGTCCAGATCAGCTTCACCATGCACGACTTCAGCGCGGCCAACTTCGCTGATGTGCTGCGAGGCACTGCCAGCGTGATCGTCGCCGGCAACGTCGTCGACGAGCTGGTGGTCGCCTACAAGGACGGCGTGACGCCGCTGGCCAATATCGCCTCTGGTATCACGGCGGTGAAGGGCGCGGCCGCAGGCGGTGCCGCTTACGAGCAGGGCAAGGACTGGGATATCAAGAGCGGTGCGCTGTACATCCCCGCCGGCTCGAACATTCCCGATCCGGTCGACGGCGCGCCCAATCTGAAGGTGACGTACGCCAATGCCGCCAGCGAGCGGATGCAGGCTCTGGTCAACCCCAGCGAAGAGTACGAGCTGCTGTTCATCGGTACGAACGAGGCCAACAGCGGCAAGCGCGTGAGGGCGCAGGCCTATCGCGTCTCTGGCGGAGTGATCGGTGAACTGGCGCTGATCGGCGAGCAGTATGGCGGTGGCACGGTGACGGGAACCCTCAGCCGCGATACCAGCAAGCCGGCCGGGGTGTCGCAGTACTTCACCTGGGATGCCGAGAAGTGACCGACGATCTCGCAGTCCTGAGCCCGCCGACGCGCTCGATCACGTTCCGCGGCGAAGAGTTGGCCGTATCTCCGTTGACGCTGGCGCAGATCGGGCCCTTCATTACCGCAACGCGCCCCATCATCGGGCGCGTCCTCATCGCCGCCAGCATGGCGGCAGCCGGCGGGACCATCGAAGTCGCCGCGCTGATGATGGATGTGATGGAGCAGGACGGGGACGCGCTGGCGAAGGCCGGCGCGATCGTCACTGGGCGGCCGGAGGAATGGATTGCGGGCGCGAGCCTGCAGGACATCGCGACCCTGGTCGAGGCAGTGGTGGAGCTCAACCAGGATTTTTTCGACCAGCGTCTGCCCAGGATGCTCGCGGCGGCGGGCAAGTCGGTTCCGTCGACCCTCGCGACGAATCAGGCCCCAACTGGGCAGACATCCTCCATTTCCTCATCGCGAACGGACACCAGCGGCGAGACGTGATGACGTACACGTTGGGTCAGGCTATGGCATTCACGGAGGCCGCCGCGCGAGATGAAGCGCGACGGGAGCGCGCGCGTGAGGCTGCTGTGGCGACTGCGGTGCGATGCGCGATGGGCCTGGAGCCCGGCGCATGGGTCAAGTATCTGGACGGACTGCGTACCTGATGGCCGATACCTCTGCAAACCTGCGTGTTCGCATCAGTGCGGATGTAAACGACATCAAGCAAGGGCTCGCGCTCTTACGTGGGCAGCTGGCTGATCTCCGCAAGCAAGCCAGCACGCCCTTAGCGTCGAACGACCCGATCAAACAACTCGGCATTTCAGCAGGCCAGACGGCCAACGCGATGCGCCAGCTCCCGGCGCAGTTCACCGACGTCTTCACGAGCCTGCAAGGGGGCATGCCCTGGTTCACCGTCCTCGTGCAGCAGGGTGGTCAGATCAAGGACAGCTTTGGTGGCATCGGACCTGCGCTGTCCGGGGTATCCGCGGCAATCGTGGGAATGGTCAATCCCCTGACTGTGACCGCGGCCGCCGCCGCGGCGCTTGCGCTTGCCTGGAAGCAGGGCAGCGATGAGGGGACGACGCTCCGACAGACCATGATCGGGGTGGGAGATTCCTCCGGGCAGGCAGCAAAGCGGCTCCAGGAACTCGCCGCCCAGATGGATGATCTGGACGGGGTCACGGTCGGCAGTGCAACGGAGGCACTGAATGAAGTCGCAGCATCGGGCAAGTTCACGGCAGAGCAGATCGAGCTTGTCGGCACGGCCGCGGAGGTGATGCGCGTCTCTACCGGAAAGGCCGTCGCTCAGACGGTCGCGGAGTTCGAGAAGATCAAGGCTGATCCCGTTGAGGCGCTCTTGGCCCTGAACGAGACCATGCACTTCCTCGATCAGACGCAGCTGGAGAACATTAAGACCCTCGTGGAGCAAGGGAACCAGGTGCAGGCAGTTGCGGGTGCGTTCCGGCTCTACGCGGATACGCTGAAGGAGCGATCCAAGGACGTCACTGAGAACCTTGGCTATATGGAGAGGGCGTGGCGGGCTGTGAGAGACGCCACGCTGGAGGCCTGGGACGCCATGAAGAGCATCGGGCGCGATGAGACCGCGACCGACAAAATAAAGCAGCTTCAGTCAAACATCGCCGGGATCAAGCAGGGCGGTGGTGTCTATCAGGGATTGAGTGCAGCCAATCGCACCATGCTGATCGCTCGGTTCGAGCAGCAAATTGCGGAATTGCAAAAGCAAGCGAACAAGAAGCCGGTTGAAGTCAAGTTCGCGGGGATCTACTCGGAAGTGGATTCTGCACAAGCGCGGGCCCGGGAGAAGTTCGAGACCCAGTACCTCGATAAGCAAGGCCGGCTCGCCGAGCGCATCAAGGAGATGCGCAAGCTTGCCGGCGAAGCTGGTATCACCGACCCGAAAGTGCTCGATGCGCGGGAGCGTGCGATCCGCGCCGAAGCCGCCCCCAAGGGCCATGGTGAGGAGACCGCCAAGCGCTCAGCCGGTCTGCAGGCGCTGAAGGACGCCTGGACCAAGGAAGACGCCCAGATCGCCACCAGCACCAAGGTGCTGCAAGCGCAGTTCCAAGCGCGGGAAGTCACTGCCGAGGACTACTACGGGCGCATGCGCGAGCTGACCGAGCGCGCGACGGACGAGGAAGCGGCGTCGCTGCAGAAGCAGATTGACTATCTGCGCAGTCGGAGCGCATCTGGGAAGGAAGGCGTTGAGGTCAGCAAGCAGATCGGCGAGCTGGAGGCGCAACTCGCCAAGGTACGAACGGAAGGGGCGGCGAAGCTGGAGGTTCTGGGCGCCGAGGAGCGGAAGTTCTTCGAAGAACGGAAGCGGGCGATCTCGTCCTACAAGGCCGCGCTCGATGCGAGCACCGTGGCACTCAAGGATCAGATGGATGCGATGGTCGCGCGCGTCGGCGCCGGCGATCGCGAGTACGAGATTCAGCAGAAGCTCAATGACGTCTATCGCGAGCAGGCGCAGCGGCTGACCGAGCTCGCGCTGCTCAAGAGCGCCGGGAAGATCGATCCTGAGACCGCCGAGGCAGAGGCCAGTGCTGTGCGCGCTTCCACTGACCAGCGCGTGCAGGTGATTCGTGACGGTTACGACCGCATGGCTGCGGCCCAGTCGGACTGGAGCAAGGGCGTGTCGGCGGCCTGGGCGAACTATCGGGATAGCGCGAGCAACGCGGCGGGGATGGTCGAGAGTGCCGCGACGTCGGCATTCAGCAGTCTCGAGGAGGCGGCGATCAAAGCCACGCAGACGGGGAAGTTGAGCGTCCGCGACATGACAAACTCGATATTGGCCGACTTTGCGCGAATCGCAATGCGAAAGGGCATTACGGCGCTGCTCGGCGGCCTCTTTGGAGGCGGCCAGGCCTCGGCGGGCGTCGAGCGCGAATCCATTCCGCTGCAGGGCTGGGACGGCGGCGGCTACACCGGCCCAGGCGGGCGGCTCCAGGTCGCCGGATGGGTGCACAAAGGCGAGGGCGTGCTCAACCAGGACGACATCGCCGCGATCGGCGGACCTTCCTCGTTCCTAGCGATGCTCCGAACAATCCGGCGCGGCCGAGGCTATGCGAACGGCGGGCTCGTCGGGATGTCGGCCCCGGTGGCCCCATTGAGCGGCTTGGGCGGTATGAAGCTTGAGATCAACGTGCAGAATCAAACCGGAGGGCAGGTGAGCGCACAGCAGGTTGGGGCGAAGGTAGACGGCAACCGCATGATCGTCGACATGGTGCTGGGGGCCGTGGCGGGTAACATCGCAGATGGTGGCCAAGTCGCGAGCGCGATGAAGGGCCGCTTTGGTTTGAAGGAGCCGCGCTGATGGCGAGCCTTCCCTCCTACGTTGGTCTGCTCTACGACTCGATCAGGCCCTCTTTCGATCCGTCCGTCGCTCGATCGGAGATGGAAAGAGGTGTGCCTAAGGAGCGCGTTCTGAACAGCCGGGTTCTTGCGGAGATCGCAGTGACCTTGGACTTTGCCAATCCAGTCGACGCGATGAGTTTCGAGGACTGGTACTTCAACGACATCCGGCGCGTGGGGTGGTTTGATTTCCGCCACCCGCTGAGCGGCCGGGTTCTGCGGGCACATTTCAAGGCCGGCGCCATCGGGGAGCTTCGTCCTGTCGAGGGCGCGGATCGGCCATGGCAGCGGGACGTCACCATGGAGTACCTGCGATGAGCTCGTTCCTGGAACGCCGGCAACGCACCAGCGACCCCGTTGGCGAGCTGGTGCTCATGGAACTGAGCGCGCCCTCGTTCGCGGCGACGCTGCGGCTAGCGAACGACGCGCAGGACTGGATGTCCAACGGCGTGGAGTACATCGGGTTTCCTTTTGGCTTCAAACCGCCAGATGACGCCTCGGGGCAGTCGCCGCGCGCGCAGTTGACGATCGACAACGTCGGCCGCGGCCTGACCGAGGATCTGGAGCGACTACAGCCCAATGAGACGGTGATGGCGAAGATCCTGATCACGGACCGAGCCGCCCCGAGCGTCATTGAGCGCGTGTTCTTCCTGCCGCTGACATCGGTGCGCGTCACCGGGCAGAGCGCCACCGCCCAGGCCGGCGTGGACTACATCATGCGACAACAGGCGGTGAAGCGACGTGCCACGCCGTTCACCGCACCCGGAATCTTCTGAGATGCACGCATCCCTCATCGAGCCCTTCACCGGAATTGCCTACGACCCCGACGCTATGGACTGCGCCGATTTGGTTGTGTTGGTGCAGAAGCGGCTGTTTGGCCGCGACGTGCGGCCCCCGAATGGCCGCCCGCGCGGCACCGCCGGCCAGGTGGCCATCGGCGCGCTGTCGCAGGAGTACGCCCATCGGACCGATACGCCGGTGGATGGCGACTTGGTTCTGATGTTCGACCAGGGCAGGGAGCGCCCGACGCATGCTGGTGTGTATGTGTTCCTCGATCACGAGCCATGGGTGCTGCACACGAGCAGCGCGCTCGGCTTCAGCACTCTGCACCGGGTCCGCGAGCTGCCGGACTACGGTGCTCGAATCGAGGGCTACTATCGATGGATCTGACTCCGCCTGCGCTGCCCTCTGGGCAACTGGTCATCACGCCGCACCCAGTGGTGCTGGACGGCCAGCGGCACGTCCCCATGGACCTGCGCCCCGGCGAAAGCCTCTACGCGTTCCTGCATCGCCATATCGTCGATCTGGACGGCCAGTCATGGACGGTCGCCATCGGTGGTCGTGTCGTAGAGCGGCACCTTTGGCACCACGTCAGGCCCAAGAATGGGCAAGTCATTGAGGTGCGAGGCGCGGTGCGCGAAAACGCGCTCTACATCATTGCCTACGCCGCGCTGATCTATTTCACGTGGGGCTACGGGGCGACCACGGCTGGCATGTGGGGCGCCGGCGCGGTCGCCGGCACGTACGGTGCGCTTGCAGCAACCGCGGTCTACGTCGCCGGCTCGATCGTCATCAACAAGGTGCTGGGCCCCAAGCTGGCCTCTCCGACCGCCTCTCAGCCGGACAGCGTCTACTCGCTCAGCGGAGGCAGGAACCAGCCTCGACAATACGAGCCCTTCCCTTTGTTGCTCGGCAGCGTTCAGGTCGCGCCTGATCTGCTAAGTAACCCGTACACCCAATATGAGGGTAACGATCAGTTCCTGGCGATGACGCTGACCGCCGGCTTCAATGTGGACCGAATCGAGCCGCTCTACAATGGCGACGCGCTGCTGTCGTCCTTTGAGGGCGTTCAGACCTTCACCCGGGGCATGCCTGGGATGCCCCAGCAGGACATTCCGCTCTTCAGCAATGCGGACACGGTCGCGGGCGGAGAGCTCGACACGCACGATAAGAAGGGTGTGGCGAGCGACTGGGTTCAGCGCACCAGTTCGGTAAACACCCTGCGTATCCAGGTCGAGATGGAGTATCTGCTCTTCGATCTCACGAGCAAGGGCAAGCCGAAAACGAATCGGGAAACGATTCAGGTGCAGTACTGCGCCACCGGGACGGGCGCTTGGCAGATGCTGGGCACGCGCACCGTTTCGAACGACAATCAGACCACGCAGCGCGTTTCGATTGCCGCGGACGTCGCCGAGGGCCAGTACGACGTACGTGTGCGTATCGCAGGCTTGAACACCGACGGTAGCGGCGCCACCGCCAAGTTCACCTGGTCGTCGATGACGAGTGTCCAGCGTGACGCTGCGAGCTACGCGGGCCTGGCTTGTATCGGCATCAGGATGAAGGCGACGGGTCAGCTCAACGGTGCCCCGAACGAGATCCGTTGCGTCGCACACCCGAGGGCGATGCCGATCTGGCGTAACAACGCCTGGGCGCAGGCCACGACACGCGAGACCGGAACGTCCAATCCCGGGGCGCAGATGCTCCAGTACGCCCGCGGCTTTTTCGACGAGACCGGAGCGCTGGTTGCTGGAATGGGGCTGCCCGATGAGCAGATCGACATCGAGGCATTCAAGGGCTTCATGCAGCATTGCGAAGCCAACGGATATCGGTACGATTTCTGGCTACGTGAGGCGCGGTCGCACGACGAGGTGCTCGATGCGATTGCGCTGGCTGGGTTCGGCGAAAAGACGTGGGCGGGCGGCCGCTTCTCCGTAGCATGGGCGAGTGCAGACCAGCCGCTGACCGGCGTGGTCAATATGGCCACAATCAAGAAAGCCTCATTTCAGGTCGACTACACGCTCGCGAACGCGGCCGATGGAGTGGAGTACTCCTACTTCGATCGCACTGTGTGGGATGTGGTGCCGGTGAAAGTGCCTGCGCCGGGCGTAAAAGAGATGCTCAATCCGATCCGCCTCACGGGAGAGGGGATCACCGAGCGCGAGCATGCAGCGGAGATGGCGCGCTACCACCTGGCGCAATCGCTGTATCAGTACAAGAGCATCGGCTACAGCACCGATATCGAGTACCTCAGCTATCGGCGCCTGTCGCTGCTGGCGCTGCAGCACGATCTAACCCAGTGGGGCTATGGCGGTCGCGTGGTGTCCGCGGCGATAAACGCGCAGGGGCTTCCGGTGATCATCGTTGACGATGCGGTGCCGGGCCAGAACGCGAACAATGCGTACATCGGACTGCGCATCCCGGGGGAGCGCGTCTACCGGGTCCTGCGGGTCGGCAGCGCAGTGATCAACGAGGATCAGACGACCCGGATCACGTTGGCTGAGGCGTGGCCGTCAGATGCCCCGTTGCCTGGCGATTCGGAAGAGAATCCCGCCCAGGACACAATCTGGATCTACGACTTCAAGCAGACGCCGGGATACCGCGTCCGGGTCGTCAGCATCTCGCCCGAAAGCGACTTGAACGGGGCCGCGGTTTCGGTGGTGCCGGAATCGCCAGAACTCTGGAACTATGTGAAGACGGGGGCCTACGTACCGCCGCCGAACGGCTCCTTGTTGCAGACCAGGCCGGTTGCCAGCGACCTCAAGATCACCGAGCGCCAGGTCGTCCAAGGCAACACCGTGTTCACCGAGTTGCAAGCCGCATTCTCCATAAGCGGGCCGGCGGAACGGACCGTCGTCCTGTCCGACCTCGACGGCAACGGGGAACTGGAGCAGGTCGCAGAGACCGTTACCCGCACGGCCCGGTGGCGCATCCCGGGTGCCGGTACGTACTCCATCGTGGTGCGACCCTATAACCCCGATGGCCTCGCCGGCGTCGCGGTGAGCGGTACGTACGCGACCACCGGCGCGGGGAGTGCGCCGGTCAACGTCGATGCGCTGACGATCGATGATCAGGCTGGAGGTGTGCGGCGATATGCGTGGTCTTTCGCGCCTGCCACAATCCAGTCGCCCGACTTTGCTGGCGTGCAGATTCGCTACATCGAGGGCAGCGTGGCAAACCCGAACTGGTCGGCAATGACGCCGCTGGGCGATGCGGATGGATACCACGCGACAGCATTCGAGAGCACCGCGCCGCCGGCTGGCCGTTGGACGTTCGCCGTCCGGGCCGTCAACACGAGCGGCAGTCTGTCTAACTCCATGCTCACGGTCCAGAAGGCACTGAGCAACAGCCTCGGCGAGGAACTGGTGCAGGTGAAGCAGCAGCTCACTCGAACCGAGCAGGATCTGACGCAGATGGTCGAGCAGGTTGATGCTTACTCGGAGGCGGTGATCAAGCAGGCACTCGACATCGGCGCGGTCAACGACAAAGCGGTGGCGAACAGGGGGTACATCTCGCAGTTGCAGAGCACGAAGGTCAGCGCGGAGGATGCAGCCGCCATTGTGCAGCAGCAGGTCGGTGCGGCAACCGATGGAATGATGGCGACGGTGCAGCAGACTTCAAAGGCTGTGACCGATCTTGAGGGAAATCTTGCCGCGACCTATAACGTGAAGGTGCAAACCGATGTCGATGGTCGGCACTACCTCGCCGGCATTGGCCTGGGCGTCTACGCTAGCGGCGGACTCGCGCAGAGTGAGATCGCGATGCTGGCAGATCGCTTCGTCTTCTTGAACAAGGCCGTCGGCGGCCAGTACTACTATCCCTTCGAGATCGTCAATGGCGTCGTGTATGCGAACGCTGCGATGATCCGTGACGGAACGATTACCAATGCCAAGATTGGCGAGGAAATCAAGTCGCTGAACTACCACTGGGACGGCTCGACCGGTACCTATGTTGGTTGGCGTATTGCGAAAGATGGTACCGCGCAGTTCGGCGGAAACGTCGAAGTTCGCGGCACGGTCTATGGGGACAAGATCATCGGGCAGGTGCAGCAGAAGGAACTGACCAACTGGACTGGCAGCGTCGCCGCATCGTCCGGCCAGACGCTGATCAGCTTCAACCTGGGAGCGCCTCTGGCCGACAACGAAACCCACGTGCCATTTCTTCAGCTGACCCTCGACGTCGAGAACAGTGCGGGTGACCCGGCGCGGGGTGCATGGTTCGTGGAGCGGCAGACGAGCGGGGGATGGGTGACCTTGAAGACCAAGCAGTACTACCTGGGCAGCGGTGAGAACGCCACCATCTCGATCACTATTTCCGATCAACCAACGACCAAAGCGGAGGCCTACCGCATCCGCGTTGGGGACGCTGGCCTGCGGAGTGATCGTTTCAACTTCACCGCCGTTGGCGGGATCGCGATGGGAGTGCGATAGATGGCCGCGCCTGGGTACCTGAGCAATGCCGAGCTGGCGGAAAAGATCGTCGCGCTCGTCCAAAAGTACAACCTGTTTACCGACGAGCAGTTGGAGTGGTTCACGACGTCGGATGCAACAGTGCAGATGAGTGGCGGCGATGGCCAGCAGATCACGGTCCCGAGCCTCGCCGCGCTCAATGGCACCCCCGACGCGCTATCGGTGTATACGACCGTGGCGGCCGGCCTGGCAGCAACAAAAACTGGGCAGTACTTCAACGTGCTGGAGGGCGAAGGCGAATACCTGGCGCTGTTCCTCAATCAGGGCGGCGTCGCGGTTCCAGTCGCCCGCTATCCCAGTACTGCCGGCGTTGCCGGTACCGCGTTTGTCGACGCAATGGCATCAGCACTCGCCCCCGCCGACGCAGTGATGCTGACGCCGTTCAATGAGTTCGACCTCGATACGTTGCCCCAGGTGGCCGTATCGGGCGAGGGCTTCAACACCACGCTGGACGAGTTGGTGAACAACCTCACGCTGGCACAGGCGCAAACGAATTTTCGGCACATGGTCCGTGACGATCTCGCGCGCTTGACCGGAGTCCGAACCGTCATGGTGTGGACCCAGTGGTTCTCTGTGTGTGCCAACAGCGCAGGTACCGACCCGGGGGTTGTCCAGCCAGCGATCAATTCAGAGATCGCCGCCAAGCTGTCGAGCGAGGCTCAGTGGAGCGTCAGCGGTAAGACCGGCGCGAACGCTCTGCGCCTGTCAGGCCGCGCCGGCGGTACGCAGAACGAGGCGTCGCAGATCCGTGGGATGAAGTACCTCATTGATCGGGGTTACGACGTGGCATTCGTCCCGATCGTGCTCGGGCGGGTTAACGATGGCGGTCTCGCGGAGTCGCAGGCGTTGGTCTGGCGCGGGTTCTTCAACTTTTCTACCGTTGCAGTCTTTTCGGCCTGGATCGACAGTTACAAGGCCTTCCACACCTACTACCTCGGGCTGTTCCGGGCGAATGGCATCGCGCCATCGTGCTGGTACGTCGCTTCGGAGTTCAGCCAGGTCGAGAGAGCGGCCACCGACGCGCAATGGGCACTGTGGGTCGCTGCGTGCGCGGAGATCGCGGCGTCCGTCAAGGCGGCGTTCCCCTATTGCAGCGTGACCTACGCCGCCAACTATACGGAGTACGGCGTCGGCACGGCCTTCCGGCTGGATGCGATCTGGACGAATCCGAACATCGACACGGTTGGCGTGGAGTGGTATTTCAGGCTCACGACGGGCGTGACGGGGACCGCCGAGGAGATCGCCGCGGGGCTGGCCGCCGGCGAGGACATGGACTACACCTGCAGCACCGCCGATCCCAACCAGCGCAAGCTCAGCGGTTCAAAGGGAGTCGGCAAGGCCGATGAAGTGCGAACCCCGATCGATGCGAGCGCCGGTATCAAGAACACCGTCGGGTTTTGGCAGGGCTGCCACTACGCGAGCAAGCAAGCCGGCTACATCGCCGAGGCCACGCCACAGGCGGGCTTCGGCCGCGGCTATGACCCCTACGGCCTGAAGGGGATGCAGGGCAACGCGCAGGTGGCGGTGGCGCCTGGCTTGGTGTTTCCGGGGACGTCGGGCGCGCATCATCCGCCCGCTGACACCGCGACCTTTCTTGCATGCGACGGCACTGCCAATGCCGGCTACGGCAAGGTCACGACGCCGACGTACGATGGAGGAGCCCAGTCCATCTGGTCCATAGAGCTGGATTTCCAGGTGACTGCGCTTCCGGCCGACAACTATGCCCGTGTGCTGGAGCTGGCCAATTACCTGGAGCTGATGCTTGATCAGGGCGGCGGCTTCAAGCTCGGCCTTGGTGGCGCCTACTACGTCACGCTGGGGGCCCTGGATACAGGCCGCCATACCCTGAAGGCGACGCTCAACCGCTCGACGAAGGTGCTGACCGTGGTGTGGGATGGGGTGAGCAACGACTACGGGGTCGACAGCGGATCGGCGATCGCAATCCCATCCGCGGCGGCGCTGTTCCTGGGTGGTTACAACGAGAATTACGCCATGACGGCGTGCCGGATCTACAAGTTCGGTCTCTTCTTCGTTCGGGACGGGCAGCGTTGGGGAGGCACCTATCACTTTGACGAGACCTACGCCGGCGTGCGTACAGCTTGGGTGCCGAAGATGAAGAAGCTGTCCGCGACGGAGGTCGGATTTGCTTCCATCGCCGGCACGTGTGTTGAGCCGAGCCAGTTCACGTACGCTGACCTCGGGGCCACGGCCATGGCATTGCCGGCGATCCTCAACGAAACCACGCGGGGCATCTATCAGTCGTTCATTGCCAAGGGCTGGACCCCGAGCGAGGTCTACTCGTCCTACGGCAGTTCGTTTAACTACGCACCCTTCGAGCAGGCCTTCGGGCTGCGCGAGACATTGCGCTACATGGCCTCGCTGCAGCGGCGCGGAATGTTGGACTCGATCTGCCTTTACAACCTTGACGCCAGACCCGCAGCTTCGATGGCTGCCACGCTGAAAGGGCGGCTGTACTACACCGACGCGCCGATGGTCGTGTTCGGCCATGCGCTCAATGGCAAACTCGCAGGGGGCAACACCCTGTTCCATCAACGCATCCTCGCGAACCGTTCGATCTTCTCGGGGTAGGGATGTCCCTACATCTCGCCGGGCAGCACGCCTACCGCCTAAACGGATTTGTCGGATGGCGCGGGCCGGGGTTCTGCTGCAATGTGCAAGGACCGGACGCGGGGCCTTAGGCAGCTCATCCCGCGGGGCGTCTGAGCAACGCCTGGCCGGCTTTCTGAAACCTTCAGCCACCCGTCTCAGCCCCTGCGATGCGAAGGCGTAGGATCCGCTTCCCCGTTTCCTACGTTCCAGCATGCGGTTCGTCCTCGCCAGCTACCACTTCACGGATCATTGGGCGACCGCAGCCGGCCTGGTACCGCCGCCCCTCGGGTATGGCGGACGGGCGAATTCTTGGTCGGTCCAGCCGGGCAAGTACTTGCAGTCGATCCGCCGGCTTAGCAATGGCCAAATTGACGTCGGCACTGTGCTCTGGAGCCCCGCAAGGCCTGTCCTCTGGGACATCGACGCCCGCCGTGTCGAGGTATCGCGCGCCGCCGTCTTGGTCAGCGGCTTCTACATCGAGGTAGACGATCGCTGGCGCTACTTTGCTGCCCCCGGTGATGAGCCGTTCTTCCTGGCCGCCGCTGGTGGCCAGAAGGCCGTGGGGCTGCTGGGCTGGGCGCCTGGGGGCGAGGCTGGCGGGATGCCGGCGATCGTCCTTGCCGAGGATGCTGTGCGCTGGGCAGCGGGCGAGGGGACAGCGGCCGATGCCTTCGCGGGCCTGGTGCGTTGGACTGCAGACGCCTTCCGTAGCTGGCCAGTTCGGCCGCCGATTGATAGGCCGCCGCTGCGCGAGGGCGAGGACGCGTCGCTGCTGGCGCCCTTGCTAGACCCTCCTCACGATCGAACACGCCGCGTCTACCGCCGGCGTACCGGGATCGCCCAATGAACCTGGGTCGATCCGAACTCGACGAACACATCGAAGCCCTGGAGGCCGAACTGCCAATGCTGGCGGCGCGCTGCGCCACTGCCGAGGGGGTCATGTTGCTGCTCGGCCTGGGCCAGACCTACATCGCGGAAAGCGCCGGCCCGGCCGACCGCGAGTACGTGCTTGCCCGGATCGGAGTGCTGCCGCCACCACCCAACGCCCGCCGTTGAGCGACCCGTTCACAGTTGTAGAAGACCCCGACACGAGCCCGCCCTTATGAAAACCCACGCCAAGACCCGAGCCGAGCTGGACGCCATGCTGGACCCTCTCGACGCGAAACTGCCGGCGATGCTCGAACAGTGCCCGGACGACGGCGATTTTTGGGCCGAGTTTGCCGGAAATGCCGACGAGATCGAGGACGCCGCGCGGCATGAGGACTGCGCTTACGTCACCCAGCGCATCGACATCATGATCGAAAACGTGAAGTCGAGGATGGCCGAATAGCATGTGCTACAGCGCGCAGGTGTATGCCGAGTTCAAGAAATACCAGCGCGATTTCGGCGCCGTGATGGACATCGACGAGTACGTCCGGACTTTCTACGAGCACCGGGTTGCGGCCTGATCGCGCTGGACGTTTTGGTAGACAGAAAGGGCGGACGGGATCCCGGGCTGTTGTATGACGCCCAGTCTAGGTCTAGCTTTTCCCTAGTCGACCTGCTCGGAGCGTCCCCGATGCGCAACCTGAAGCTGCTTTTCCCAGCCATCCTGCTTGCGATCACAGCCGGTACGGCCACCGCAGCCACAAAAACGCCCAACCCGACCGACCTGATCCCAGGCCTGGGCGAAAGTGTGCCGGCGGGCGCGAAGAACATCAGCCTCTCACCCAAGTTCAAGGTCTATAAATTTTCGAAGGATGGCTTGGACTACGTCCAAGTCAACTCGCTGAAGGACGAGGTGCTTTCGGTCACGATCGTGACGCCTGGTGTGCAGTCCACACTTCCCCTCGGGCGTGCCGGTGAAACGACCATGGCGGTAGTGAGCGACGACAAGCAGCAGCCGATGGGGATGGTGACCGCTGCGGCGACGTGCCCTTGTAGCGCCCAAGTCGTGTACGACGACGCCACCACGCGCATCGTGGTGATTTACGGTGCAAACGGCGAGTACATTCAGACGGTGGTGATCGACAAGACGAAAACCCCGGGAACTCCCAAGCCGGGGACCTAGTCACGCCGAACGATCTAGAAGCCTGCGGCTGCAGGGTCTTCTGTCCCCTGTGAGCGCGCAGCGGCCGGAGTTAGTCTTGCCGTGAGGTGATGGCCGCACTAGCCGACTGTGACGAAGCTGAACTAATACAGCTAGAGCAGGAGTGCGGGTAAGCGTTAGAGTGCCGACTTAAATCGACACTCTGGTCGAGGCCGAGACAATCCTACTGCTGCTGCTGCTGTCGCATCCGGAGTTGGGCCAGCTGTGCTGACATGAAGGTGACCAGCGCCCTCACCCTTGCGAATGGGAGCCGTGAAACTTTACCTCTACCCGCGTTGGGGCCAAGGCCGCTCAACCGAAGAGCGCCTCACTAGCGCCGGGCGGGCATCCTGAAATTCTCAGCGATCAATGTCAGCGCATGCGACACGAAAGCAATAAGATCCGCTTCCGGGTCTCTGATCTCAAAGCATGCGGTTCGTCCTAGCCTGGTGAGAAACCACTTAACGGGACATTGGGGAACAGCCGTCCGCTTAGTCCGCCGGCGATCGGGAGTCGGCGCAGCAGCCGTATGCCGCTTGACGGGCTGGTCCGTGCGCCTACGGCGTTGGATTTCTAAGGATGTAGTCGTTTGTTGCAATATCTGACATGGTGCTCGGTAGTATGCCTTGCTTGGCTTGACCAGTCTCACTGGTGGTTCTGCCGGCCTTCGCAATGACGTCTTTGTAGACATGAATAGGGGCCAGCAGCGCGCTGAAGAGCAATTGGCTTATGCTGGAGAGAGTGAGTCTACGGCGTTCGCCAAGGGGAAGGATGTGCTGAGGAATGATGAACGGTGGGTCATCCATATGGAGGCTGGGGTGCGATTTGTGCCGTCAAAGGCTCCAAATGTTATGCCCATTAGCGAACTGCGTCAGATTCTGGAAGAGACTATAGCTGCAGGAAACGTCACTTTTCATCCAGACCCTGCGAACAAAGACGAAGTTGTCACGTTGGATTTTGTTCATATGTACCCTGTGCCGGCGTACCCGACTCACATGGTGCTTCTTTTCACCTATACGAATAAGAGTGGAGCCGATCCAGGCTTTAGGAACCTTGATACTGGTTCGAGTCGAACCGCGCCGAAAAAGAAGGGCGAAGGTAATGCGACGTCGGCGCATTTGGTGATTTCACTAAAAGATAAGCATCGAAAGGGGCACTCTTACTGGCCAGCAATTCTGGAAGATGTGGGTGGGTTGGGTAAAACGAAGATGCAAGCCGCGTTGAACCATTTCATTGCCTCCAGAAGGAATTTCTCTTTTAAGGATGAGGAGGGAAATGTTGTCGCCGCTTCTGCTCGCTTCTACTTGGACGGGCTTGATGATCAGAAACTTGAAAAAGATATGGAAAAAGGTCGCATTTCTTATTTCGTCGCGATCAAGGAGAAGAAGGATAAGCCATCCTTTGATGAATTGACGGGTCTGCGTGTTGCCAGTCAGATAACAAAGTTGAAGCCAAGTAAAGAATTTGATGGTCCCGTTAAGGGGTGGCTGAACAAAATCGCTGAGGCCTGTAGGGGGCAGGGTTATGATAAAGTTCGTGTTCACTACGTGCGCCAAGATGGCAAAAATAGGTCATTGACATTTGGGACACATCGCGAAGACGCAGAGGACTTTTTGATTAAACAGGTCGATCGCATAGTACTTCAGAATATTGATTTGGCTCAAACTCATCCTGCACCTTGCGTTGATCTGATAAAGGCCATGACGGCGTTGATGAAATGAGATCAAGTATCCCACCCCTTTTCGCGCCTCTGAAGTATCTTTTTGCGAGAAATCAGACGAAGCGCTATTGGGATATATGGCTTCCGCTTGCGTTTTCGCTAGCGGCGGTCGCGGGGGTTTACGTCTTGCCTAAGCCGGTGCCAATATTGGGTGAAAAAGGGCTCGTTCACGGAGTTAATGAATTGTTGCAAGTCCTGGTAGGGTTCTATATTGCTGCACTTGCCGCCGTCGCGTCGCTTCATAGCCGAGCTCTAGATCAAAAAATCAAGGCTGATCCAGTATATCTCGTCGTTGCAGGAGAGGATAAGAAGCTTTCGCGCAGGCAGTTTTTGAGCCTGATGTTTGGATATCTTTCCTTTCTCTCCATTATGCTTTACTCCAGCGGACTTTTGGGTCAAATCTTAGCTCCAAACTTTAAGGGATGGGTCTCTGAAGGCGTCCTGCAGTGGGTGAGGATGGGCTTTATATTTTGTTATGTATTTTTATTAATGCAAATGGTTTTCGTGACCCTTGTGACTCTATACTACTTATCGGATAGAATGCATTGGCAGGATCCAGAGGCAATGCCTCCAGAGCCTATTCGCCCTGGCAATGAATCGAAGCAAGGTTAGTAAGGTCTGAGGTGTGAATGCGCCCCGAAAAATGATGAGTTGTTGCTGATCTGCCTAATACGGAAATAATCAACGTGGGGCGCCACTCACAGAGGTGCGACTCCAACACGCTGATAGCTTAGTCACCCTCGAAGGTCGTTGCGCGGAGCATTAGTGCATAGGCCAGGCACTGAGAATGCCTTCGATACCGAGCGTCCCCGCTGATGGTGTTTGAGCCACTTAGTTGCAGTTCTTGTATCACGCAGCCTGGACTCAACCCGTTTGCCCTGAGCAAGACGTCGCCAGGTCCATGAGCGATATTTCAGCTGTCTTGGGCGGCGGGAAGCATCATCATCGCATTTGGCCATGGCGCTTCCTGACGACTTCAAAGGCTACGCTGGACTGGAGAATGCTGTCGCTCATGCGGCCGGTCCTGGCCGCGGCTGCCGTACCGCCCCCTATTCGCCGGCTGGCAGTGCGGGCGAATCACAGTAGGCCGCCCAGGCCTCCATCATCTTTCGCCGCTTTTCCAGCATCTTGCCTCGCTTGTACGCAGCCTTGGACTTGTCCGGTATCTCGTGTGCCAGTGCCGCCTCGGACAGGTCGTCAGGAAAATCAGTCGTTTCGCTCGCCCAATCCTTGAAAGTCGAGCGAAACCCATGGACGGTGACGTCACCACGGCCCATGCGTTTGAGCAGCGCCAGCATGGCGTTCTCGGACAGCGGTTCGCCGCTTACGTCGTTGGGGAACAGTAAATCTCGTTCAAGCCGCGGCTTGATGATCGCCTGTGCTGCTGGGGACAAGGGCACGACATGTTCCTTTTTTGACTTCATCCGCTCGGCTGGGCACGTCCAGTCTGGGCCACGTATCTCCGACGGCACCGCGCCAAGGATCATCCCCGTACGGGCAACTGTAAGGATGGTGAACTCCAGCGCACGTGCTGCCTCGCCATGGCGCTTTCGAAGCGAGGCCATGAACGCTGGTAGTTCTCTGTAGGGTAGGGCGCTAAAGTTCTGAACCGGGGACACAGTGGTGGGCTTCGGCAGGAGCATCGCAAGATGGCCTTTCCATCGCGCCGGGTTCTCGCCCGACCTTTTCCCTTTCACCTTGGCAGCATCAAGTACCGTCTCGATACGCTGGCGTACGCGGTTCGCTGTCTCGGTCTTCGTGGTCCAGATCGGTTGAAGGATCGTCATGATGTCCTCAGTCCCAATCTGATCGATGCGCTTGCTGCCAATAAAGGGCTTTGCGTAGGTCTCCAGCGTGTTGGTCCACTGGTCTGCATGCTTCGCGTTCTTCCAGCCCGCGCGTTGCTGCTCGATGAACTCTGTGGCGAAGTTCCAAAATGTGGGGGTCGAAGCCGCCGCCTCTTGAGTTGCGCGTCGTCTGGCGAGGGGGTCGACACCGGCTTGGACCTGCTTGCGTGCGGACAGCGCTGCCTCTCGAGCTTCTGCTAGGCTCACAGTGTGCGTAGGGCCCAGGCCCATTTCCGGGCGCTTGCCGGCGAACCGATAGCGGAAGATCCAGGACTTCGCCCCTGCTGCCGTCACTTGCAGGTAAAGGCCGCCGCCGTCCGGGAAGTAGCCGGGTGCCGAGATTGTCGCGACCTTTCTTGCCGTCAGCTTGAACATCTCCCTTGGCATGCCGCGTACCCGCCCATCTACCCACCCAGTTGTCGCGGATTGTAGCGAAAAGTAGCGAACGATGGAGAAGGTTTAGAGCTTTGAGGTGCAAGGGTTTCGGCGAGTTTCACGAACGTGTGCGAACACGCGCGAATGTGCCGGAGGCAGACACTCTCTCCGCCACACTGGCGGTCAAGGCGTGATGGCGTTTGCGGAGTCCAAGGGTGGGACGCCTGCGTTGATCTAGGGCGGTGGGACCTAAGCAGTGTTTGCGTCCTTAAGACACCCACAGCGTCAGAACTTGGCCGCTATTGATTGCGCGCGATACTGGCTGGGCGATGCATCGAAGTTGCGTTTGAATGCAACCGCGAACGCGCTTTCAGACGAGTAACCGACAGACATCCCGATCGCACCGACCGACAGCGTCGACGTCAGCAGACGATGAGACGCCAGGGCCATGCGCCACCGGGTCAGATAATCCATCGGCGTCTCGCCGGTGACGCGCTCGAAATGTGCGGCGAAGCTGGAGCGCGACATCCGTGCGGCGGCGGCCAATTCTGCGACCGTCCACCGATGGCTGACGTTCGCGTGCATGGCCGTCAGGGCACGATGCAGTGCGGGCACGCCGAGCGCGGCCAGCCATCCCATCTGCTGCTGGCCTGTCTCGAGATGGGCGCGCAAGGCCTCGATCAAGAGCGCCTGCGCAAGGTGTCCAGCGAGCAGATCGCTGCCTGGCCGAGGTTCGCGCAGTTCGACGATGAGGCGCCGTACGCTGGCTTGAAGCGCCGCCTTGTGATCTTGAGACCGAATGTGGACCACCGGCGGTACCGCTGAAAGGATGGCCGCAGCATGTTGGCCGCGCAACGAAAAGAAACCCCCGATGCCTCGACACACCCCGCCGCCATTGAGTTCAGCGACGTGGCCAGGCGGCACCTGTGTCAGGAACGAGATGGCGTCCTGCCACGTCACGGGGGCGCCCGCATACAGCTGCATGGCGGCTCCTCCTTGCACAAGAATCACATCACCCGGTTCCAAGGCGATATGAGAGCGGGCGTCCTGCAGCACGATCCTGCATTCCCCCGAATCGATGGCAAAGCATCGGATGCCGTCGGCTGGTGGGAAACGCAGTCCCCAGTCGCTTCCAGCGTCCAACCCGCGAAATCCATACGAGTCGAGCTGAACGAGGGTGAGGATGTCGGAAAGCGGGTCGGTCATGTCTGGACGATAGCGACAGATGTTTCGACGATCGAACATGGGCTCGGCTGCCCGGCACCGATAGTGTTGCACTTGAAGGACGCGGCGGACATGCCGCGGCTTGAAGTCCGGCCCATGGCCGCATTTGTCACTCCAGGGGGCAGCATGATGCATTCGGCGTATCGGTCGCAGGCAAGCACGACAGCGAAATCCAGACGGTCGGGCTATGCATGGGGCGTGCTCGCTGTATTGAGCGGCACGGTCGCCCTGCTGTCCTATCGCTATCTGTTCGACCGAGGTCCGGTGCCACCTGGGGTCGCAGCCAACCGGCACGTGCATCCCTGGTTGATCGTGCACGCGACCAGCGCCGCGACGGCGCTGCTCTGTGGGCCCCTCCAGTTCGTTCGCCGGCTTCGTCTGCGTCACCCAGGGTGGCATCGGGCGACCGGACGCGTGTATGTCGCGGGTTGCATGGTCGGAGGCCTCTCCGCCGTGTTTCTTGCTGCCGGGATATCCACCGGGCCTGTCGCTGGCGCGGGATTCGGTGCGCTTGGAATCGCGTGGATGGCGACAACGGCCATCGCGCTGCGTAAGGTTCTGACAGGTCGGCTGGCTGAGCATCGGCGCTGGATGATGCGCTCGTTCGCCTTGACCCTGTCTGCGGTAACGCTGCGTCTTTACCTGCCTTTCTCGACGTTTGTCTTGGGCATCGAATTTGTCGTGGCCTATCGGGCGATTGCCTGGTTATGCTGGCTACCGAATCTTCTGGTGGCCGAGTGGCTGATGAAAGCGCGCCCATCGGCCCTCGGGCGAGATGACGTTAGCCCCGATTTCAAGCGCTCAGAATAGGTACCCGCGTCGTGGGATCCGCGATAAGCGCCTTGTCTCTCGCTTGGAGCATTTGCAAGGTGGTCTGGAAGTAGGATCCACAGTGCGGACGGTATACTGCTTCTCTTCATTCAGTTGCGGGTTGCACGTCTTCGCAACCCGGTGCTACCGTCCGGCCGAGCTTCCAAAAGGGTCACCCGGTTTGGTGAGCAAAGCATCTCTAGGACAGTGGCGGACACGGATGCTGGCCGGGATCGGTGGCATCGCCGCGATCGTGGTGGGGTGGGGCATCGGGTTGTTCGAGGCCAAGGACGTGCCGGTGCCGCCCGCGCTGCAGTCTGGGAAGGACGTGGCCGCTGGCGAGTGGTCGCTGCGCTTCGACCACGTGGAGACCAGCGACCGGTTACCGGATGGCGAGGTGGTGTCGCGCGACGGTCGCAAGGCGATCGTGCTGTATCTGCAGGCGACCAATCGCACCACGCAGACCAGCGGATCGCTGGTGCAGGCGGTGGCGTTGAAGGCGCCGCCGCGCGGCGCAGATGTACGCCCGACCGCCTATCTCGTGCGCGATCGCGCGGCGACTACCGAGTTGCAACCGGGCCTGCCGGAACAGATTGCCCTGGTCTGGACCTATCCGGCGACGGAACAGGTGGCTGGGCGCGTGCGCTTCGACATCACCGCCAGGACCTTCAGGGCCTTCGACAATCTCTACGCGCAGCCGATATGGACCGATCCGCATCCGGTCGGCGTCGTGGAGTTGCCGCTTGGCGCAGCGCGTGCCGGCGCACAGGCGGGTGAACCGTGAAGCGGCTGGCCGCCATCGCGGTCCTGCTGCTCGGCTTCGTGCTGCTTGCCGGGATGCGCTGGACGATGCCGCGCTACGAGCGCATTACTGGCCCGATCGCGGTCTCCGGAGCGCCGGACGGTTGGGTGCAGACCGACAATCTGGCCGTGGACGCCGGCACGCCGCAGCTCGCGCGCACCATCCGTTTCAAAGCGGCGGGCGCGCTGCAGCAGCGCGACAGCGGCGGCGTGTGGCTGGTGGTGCCGGTGCGGTCGAAGGTCGCGCGCGCGACCGCGCGCGTGTACGGCCGGGTCTGGGCAACGCCTGATGGCCGCCGCTACCGCGCCAGCGGCCGCGCCGAGATGGGCGATGCGGTGCTGTCGTCGATCAAGACGCTGCAGCCCGGGTTGGAGCGCAAGGACGTGCTGGTGTTCGAACTGCCGTCCGCGCTCGCCAGGGCCGGCGGCACGCTGCTGCTGTCGGAAGACCGCGACCCGCAACTGACGGCCGATGCGCAGGTGCGCTATCCGCCGCCCTCGCCCGCAGCGGCGGTCACCGATGTGCTCGATCTGGATGTGCTGCATGCACGCCTCTGACCGCGACGTGGCCCCGGCCGTTTCCGAGCGGCGCATGCGCTGGCTCGCACTGGCGGCATTGGTGGTGCTGGTGCCGTGCACGATGGCCGCGACCGGCTGGCGCGACGTGCGTGAACTGCTGCATGCGCGCGAATGGCGGCCGGTGGATGTGGCGATGGCGCAGACCGTGGACTACGACGGCGCCGCCGTTCGCCTCGCGTCGGTCGACGTGCTGCCGTTCGAGGCGGGGCTGCCCGCCGATCGCACCTTCGTGCGCACGCGCCTGGCGCTGGCGCCGGGCGCCGCCGGAGCGCAGTGGAGCGATTGCACGCTCAAACTGATCGACAGCACTGGCCGATCCTGGTCCGCGATCGATACCGTGCCGGACCTGTTGCAGCGTGCCCTGGCCAAGCCTGGCGAGTCGCCCGGCGTGGCCTGCGATGGACTGGCCGTGTCCGCGGCCAAGCCGGGCGTGCCGTTGGCGATCGACGGCTACTATCTGGTGCCGCGTGCGGTGGCCGCGCAGCTGCAACTTACCGTGAGCACGCGCGGCGGTCGCCCGCATTACCTCCGTTTCGCGCGGGGGCAAGGCCATGACTGAGTTGGCGCTGCGCGGCGGCCCGCTGGGGCTGATCGGCGACACGCTGCGGCTGTGGTTCCGCTATCTGCCGCAACTGCTGGCCGTGGCGCTGGCCGGCGTGTTGCTCAACGAACTGCTGCTGCAGGCGGCGGTGTGGATCGGCTACCAGAACCGGCTCGCCGGCTTGCTGTCGCTGACCCTGGTGGTGCTGGTCAAGCTGGTGATCTTCGTGCTGCTGTTCGAAACGCTGCGCCCGGCCTTGCCGGGAATCGCCAGCGCGGCGCTGGCCGAACAGGCCGACGCGACGACAGCGCAGGACGAGGGTAGGGCGCGCTGGCGCCGCCTGTCGGCGATCGTCTCGCAGGCGCTGGTGCCGTTCTTCGCCTACTACGCCGCCTGGGGGTTTCTCGGCGAGACCATCCGCGCCTACGGACGCGAGGGCTTGGGACAGTTCAATCCGTTCGACCCGACCTACCGCGGGTCGCTGTTCGAGGTGTCCGGCGGCTGGTGGCTGGCGGCGTCGGTGGCGCTGCTGTGGCTGATCCGGCGCGGCGCGAAAAAACAGAAGCAGCGCAGCGCGCATCCGGCGTGGAACGTGCTGATCGTGCTGTGCGAGGCCGGCTGGACCTTCGTCGGCATGTACGTGCTCACCGAATGGAAGGGCGGCGTGTTCCGCTGGCTGGCGCATCTGCGCATCGCCGATCTCGGCCAGCAACTGTGGCAGGGCATCACCCATCCCATCGGTGTCGCGCATGCTGCGTTGCCTGGCGCGGTGGAGCAGGCGCCGCCGGGCGTGGCGGACACGCTGGTGGTGATCTTCTTCTCGGCCTTGTTGCCGGTGGTCTGGCTGGCGTTGGCCGCGCTGATCTACCGCTACGACGTGCACAACGCCGAATGGAATGCGCCTGCCAAGTGGTCGAGCAAGGTCGACGGCACGCTGGGGCTGTGGCGCAAGCTGCCGACGTGGTTACGCGACTTCATCGGCCATTTCTGGGCGGGGACCGTTTCGCGCTATCGCGCTGCGGCCAACAGCGTGCAGTTGGCCGGCGCCACTGGGCTGGCGGCCCTGGTCACCTTGATCGTGCTGTATCGCGCCCTGGACTGGGCCTCGGCCTGGGCCTGGATGGGACTGACCCGGTTGATCGGCCCGCACCCGCAGGTGGTGTGGCAGGCGATCGCCAATCAGCTGTCGGTGGTGCTGGGCACGCCTAGCGACCCGGGCGACGGCATCCTGCCGCAGACGCTGAAGATCTGCCTGCTCGCGGCGACCCTCGAGCGCGCCTTCCGTGCGGGGCGGAGCTGGCGGGCGTTGAAGTAGTCCGCGCCGCCCGAGTCGTCCGCATCGGGCGGTGACGCGTCAGCCGGCGGCGGTCGGCACCGATGGACTCAGGGCTGCGACGACGGCAGGGCGAACTCGTCGAACAGCGCCTGCAGGACCGGCGTCCTGGGCATCCTGTCCAGCGGGATCTCGGCCTGTTCGAACCAGCTCCGGTCCGCCTCGGGATGCGGACCGCTGAGCACGACGGTGCCGCGGCCGAAGCTGTAGCGCGCCGCAGCCACATCGCCATTGGCGTAGGTGCCGAGCGCACGGAAGCCACCCTGGGTGCTCTTCGGGAAGTAGGGGCCGTCCTGGAAGAACACGCTGTCGGGGCGGCCCTTCCAGCGAACCGCGACGGCTTCCTCATCGATGGTGGTGACGGGGAAGCCGGGTCGGCCGACCTCGCCATCGAGATCGTCGCCGATCAGGCCCATGTTGGTGTCATCGGCAAGATAGGCACCCATACACAGGCCTAGATAGCCGCCGCCCTGCGCGACGAAGTCGCGGATGGCGGCGATCCGGCGCTCGCCCATCGCCCGCAATGCGGCCGGAATGTCCTGCCCGCCGCCCGGTTGCACATAGATCGCATAGCCGCGCAGGGTGGCGGGCGTGACGTCTTGCGCCTCCTTCGGGCCGATGATGTCGACCTTGTACTGCGGACTCAGTGCCTCGATCGCTTCTTTGGCGGTTTCTGAGCAATCGTCGCAGCCGGCTGCGCCGCGATAGACCGCGACACGGATCGTGGGTTGCGCATTCGCCGCGGACACGCAGGCGAACGCGAGGCAGCACAGCGCCGCCAGTCGCAATGGAAGTTTCATGGTCGGCGCTCCTGGCGCAAGTCGGAGATTCAGCGTTTGTGCGAACGCGGCAATGCGACCAGTCTGTAGTCGCCGTCGCCGATCGACGGCCCGATCTTGCAATCGGTGAGGCGAACCGCCTCCTTGCCGGCCACCTTGCGCGGCAGGCAACTGCCGCCATGCGTGCAGAACGCGCCGCCCGACGGCGTGTCGCGCGCGATGTCCACCGGCAAGGTCTGGCCCTTGTTCCAGGTGTTCTGCATGTCGTCCTTCACCGTGGCAAGCATCATCGCGTGACAGTCCGGCGCCGGCGTACGTGCGCTCGCCAGGGCGGGTACTGCGGCCAGCGCGATGATCGTGGCCAGAAGGGTGTTGCGCATGGGTGTCTCCTGTTCGTTGTGGGGCGGCACGGCAAGGACGCAAGGAGCGACGCGGCTGTCGCTGGAGGCGTACATTCGGCCGATCGGCCTGCAACCAGGTATGAACAGGCCAGTGCCTCGCTGCGCAGGCAACTGGTCGGAGGGTGGATCGCGCCGCGGCAAGCGCGGACGCCCGCGCATGAAAAACGCCGCGACGGGTCACCGTCGCGGCGCTTGGAACAGGACTGGGATGCTTCCAAAAGCGACGCTGGGCGTCGGCATCAGGACAGGCGGGCTCAGCCGGCGGCCGGCGCCTTGGTGTCGCCCGGCTTGATGTCGCCCGGCTGGCACTCGCCCAGGCGCTTGCCGTCCATCTTCATGTGCGTCTTCATCGACATGCCGCCCGGCAGGCCGGTGATCGTGGAATGCGATTCGGAGGCCATCTCGGTGGCGCTGAAGGTGCCGGTGCTGGTGCCTGCGACCTTGATGTCGCCCATCGTGCAATGCATCTTCGCGTCGATCTTTCCGTCCTTCATGCTGAAGGAGTCGTACACGCAGTTCTTCTGCATCGGCGAGGCGCTGCCGAAGAGGCTGGTGGGATCGTTGATCTGCTTGGCGGTAAGGCAGACTTTGGCGGTGCTCGGCGGCACCTTCGGCATCTGCGGCATGTTGCCGGAGCCGCCGCTGGTCTCGCTGCTCACCTGCTCGATCCGCATCTCCCATTGGCCGGGCTGCAGCTTGGCCGCCTGCACCTTGGCCACATCGGCGACCGAGGCGTTGGACATCGCGACGTCGTCGCCGTTCTTGTCGCCACCCTTGCTGCAGGCGGCGAGCAGCACACACACAGCAACCGTTGCCGGCATGGTCAGACGCATGAACTTCTCCCTAAGTTATGTGAGGTGCGCGGAGCATAGCCGGGGGCGTAATTAAGATGACGTCGACGCCGGGCGCTGCCGTTGGCGCGTGCCTGGTCACGCAGGAGGCGGCGGAGAGGCTGGATCCGACCGCCGCGGGCACGCGCGTCGGCGGCAGAAGAATCAGCAACCCTGCGCAATCGCACGCCGCCACCGCGCCTGCATGCGGTGCGTGGCCGCGCGATCTCCGCGATCACTGCGTATGTTGCCCAGGTGCCTGCCGTGCACGGACCATTCCGTTCGGCTCTGCTAGCGTCTGCGCCGCCGCGCGTGACCCCCACGCCATCCGCTCCAGGTCCGACCTTCGATGCCCAGCCTCGCCGAACGCCCCGTCATCCTCGAACGCAAACGCACGTTGAAGATGGCCCGCTCCGCCCACGCCTATGTCCGCGGCAACACGCTCAAGTTCTACGAATGGCTGGCAGCGTCGCCGGCGGCGCGGCGCGTGCCGATGGGACCGGCGATCTGGATCTGCGGCGACTGCCATCTCGGCAACCTGGGCCCGGTCGCCGACGGCGAGGGGCGCGTCGAGATCCAGATCCGCGACCTCGACCAGGGCGTGATCGGCAATCCCGCGCACGATCTGATCCGCCTGGGCCTGTCGTTGGCCACCGCGGCACGCGGCTCGGACCTGCCCGGCGTCACCACGGCACGGATGATGGAGGCGATGATCGACGGCTATGGCGCCGCCATCGAGGATCCGACCCGCGATCACCCCGGTGCCGAACCCGAGACCGTGCGCAGCATCCGCCGCGAGGCCTTCGGCCGGCGCTGGCGGCATCTGGCCAAGGAGCGGCTGCAGGCGGTGGAGCCGCGTATCCCGCTGGGCGAGAAGTTCTGGGCGTTGGCGCCGGAAGAACGCGAGGCGCTGGAACGGCTGTTCGCCGATCCGAAGGTGGCGCAGATGGTGCTGTCGCTGAAGGGGAAACCCAAGGATCGCGAAGTGCGTCTGGTCGATGCGGCGTACTGGATGAAGGGCTGCAGTTCGCTCGGCCTGCTGCGCTACGCGGCGATCGTCGGCCTGAAGACCGGCAAGGGCCACTGGTCCTATGCGCTGGTCGATCTGAAGGAGGCGATCGCACCGATCGCGCCGGCCGCGCCCGATGCGCGGATGCCGGCGGACAACGCCGAACGCGTCACCGCCGCCGCGCGGGCGTTGTCGCCCTACCTGGGCAGCAGGATGATGCCGGTGCACATGCTGGGCCGCTCGCTGTTCATTCGCGAACTCTCGCCGCGCGACCTGAAACTGGAAGTCGACCAGTTCAATCACGTCGAGGCGGTGCGCTCGGCGCGCTACCTCGCCTTCGTCGTCGGCAAGGCGCATGCGCGGCAGATGAAGCCCAGGACGCGGGCCGCGTGGCTGCAACAGTTGGATGCCGACAGGCGCAAGGCCATCGACACGCCGTCGTGGCTGTGGGAGAGCGTGGTCGCGCTCGCCGGGCATCACGAAGCCGGTTATCTGGAGCACTGCCGCCGCTACGCGTTGGCCGCCTGACGGCGACTTCTTGAGGCGCGATCCGTTTCAGCCGCGCGTGCGGTCCAGGTCCAGCGCCATGTCCCAACGGTCCAGCCCCGCGCCGTAGCCGTTCGCGACCACGCGCTCGACCGTGAAGCCGAAGCGCGCGTAGAACGCCTGGGTGTGCTGGCTGGTGTCCAGTTCGATCCGCGCGACGCCGGCACTGCGGCAGGCGTCGAGCCGGGCCTCGGTCAGTGCGCGGCCCAGGCCCTGGCGGTGCAGGCGGCGGTCGACCATGCCCCAGCCGAAGCTGGCGACGCGGCCGTCGGCGCGCAGCGCGTGGCCGCCGCAGGTCATGACCGCGCCCGCGCGGACGACGACCAGGTAGTGCCAGGCGCCGGTGTCGTGCTGCAGGAAGCGGTCGAAACCGGCGCGTTCGCTGCGATCGAAGAACTGCGGGACGTTGCTGTCGAACAGCGCCAGGCAGGCGGCGCGGTCCTGCATGACGTAGGGACGGATCGTGTTCACTCGGGCAGTGTGTCGCAGGCGGCCAGGCATGTCGTGGCTGCGCCGGGTGTGGAGGTCGCATCGGCCATTTCCGACGCGAGTGTCGGAAAATTTCGCCGGGCCTGTCCGGGATCCGCAGCGGGGTGGTGTCCGGAAGCGGGAAGGGGGAGGGTCAGATAATTCTGACGTGAGATCAGGATTGTCCTGATAACGCTTTTCCCGCCGCACCAGCATACTGGCCTCGGCCTGACGCAGGGACCGTCGCGCGCCTTACGGGGAGAGCGCTGGCAGGTCACTCGACCCTGCGTGCCGAGCCTTGAGTAAGCTCGGCAGGGTTTTGATGACGACACGATGACGTTTCGCGAAGTGCAGATGAGCACTCCGTGAAGCGTCTTCGTTTGTCTACAAATTCGTATTGCCCTGAATAATTCACGCAGATAGTCTGGATGGTGCGGTATCCGCTGCGTTGGGGTTATACGAGATGGCCATCAGGGTTTTTCTGGTCGATGATCACGCTCTTGTCCGTACGGGCATGAAGCTGATCCTGTCGAATCAAACGGATATCGAGATCGTCGGCGAGGCCGACAGTGGCGAAAATGCGCTCCCGCAGATCCGGCAGCTGAAGCCGGACATCGTCCTGTGCGATCTGCACATGCCCGGCGTCAGTGGGCTGGAAGTCACCGAGCGCATCGTCAAGGGCGACCACGGCACCAAGGTCATCATCGTCTCGGTGCTGGAAGACGGCCCGCTGCCCAAGCGCCTGCTGGAAGCCGGTGCCTCCGGTTACGTCGGCAAGGCCGGCGACGCGCAGGAGCTGCTGCGCGCGGTCCGCGACGTGGCGATGGGCAAGCGCTACCTCGGCGCCAACATCGCGCAGAACCTGGCGCTGGCCAATCTGGAAGGCGGCGGTTCGCCATTCGACGCGCTGTCGCCGCGCGAGCTGGAAGTGGCCCTGCTGCTGACCCGCGGCCTGCGCCAGGAAGACATCGCCAAGCGCCTGAGCCTCAGCGCCAAGACCGTCAATACGCACAAGGCGCGGCTGTTCGAAAAGGTCGGCATCCAGGACAACATCGCCCTGGCGCGCCTGGCCACGCAATACGGCTTGCTGGATCCGACGCATCCGCTGTAGTCGGCGGTTCCTGCCGAGCTGACACGAGAGCGGCCTTCGGGCCGCTTTTGCGTTGTGCTTGCGCCAACGTGCGGACCTGCTCGCAGTGGCTCGATTGCGAACCCGCGTCCGCGGCTATCGCCGACGCCCCCGGCACTGGCGCGTGCCGCGGTCGAAATGGCTGGGTTTGGCGAAAGCGGTGGAGTAGGGAGTGCGTGCTCTGCGCGAATGCATCGCTCGCGACTGCAGCGAGCGCGCAACGACGCGGACGTGCATGTGGTGGTGGATCTTCAAGACACTTCGGTAGCCTTCCGCGCAGCACGTACTCCACGCATCGCGTGTTTTCGCAGGCGCGGCTTCAGCCGCGACCGGCGCATCGGGAAAGCCCCGTCGCGGCTGAAGCCGCTTCTGCGGAGGTGATGGTGTGTCTCGTCGAGTCACGGCAAAGCGAGTTTCGCCGTGGCTTTGAAGCCGCTGCTGCCGCGCCGAACAGGACGCGCGAAAGGCAGTACGCGTGCAGACGATCGTCTTGAGCCGTAGCGATGGAAACGCTTCACGGGCGTCCACAAAAAAAGCGGCCCGAAGGCCGCTTCTTTCATGCTGCACCGGCAGGGGCGGGGATCAGCCGCGATCCTTGTGCTCGTCGCCGTCCGCCTTGTCCGCGGCATGCGGCGCAGGCGCTGCGGACTGCGCCGCGGCAGCAGCACGTTCCTTCCGCGCCGCCTCGTCCACAGCCGCGATCTCCGCTTGCGCCGGCGTCGCCGGAGCAGCGACGGACGTTGCGCTGTCGTCGCGTGCCGGCGTGACCGATGCGGCCTCGGTCGACGCTGCGGCCGCTGCCTGACCACTGTGCGGAACCGCCGCCGGTGCCTCGGCGAAGGCATCGAGCAGGGTGGTCTGTACCGGTGCGTAGGCCGGCTTGGCCGCGGCAGCGTCTTCCGCACGCGGTTCCGCGGGAGCGGTGGACGTGGCGGCCGGCGCTGCGCTCGGCGCGACGGTGGTCGCCGTCGGCGTGGTCACGCCCGCCGGATCCTCGACGGTGGCCGTGGCATCCGCCGCGTCCGGCTCGGCGACCGGCGCCTTGGCGGCGTTGGCAGTCGGTTGCTCGATGGCGGTGGTGACCGCCTGCGGCTGCGGCGCGACGGCCGGCGTTGCGGGTTCGGCCGGTGCCGCGGTGCGCTCGGTGGCGACGGTTTCCTGCGCGACCGGCTTGTCCTCGGCGACTGCGGCCGCCATCGGTGTGGCCGCGACCACGGTGTCGGCGTGGGCCACGGCGGCAGCGCTGACGCCCTGGGCTGCAGCGGCCGGCGCGGTCGGCGCAGGCGATGCGGTCACGGCCTCGACGGGGGCGGCCGGCTGCATCGGTGCGGTGGCCGGCGTAGGCACGGGGTCGGCGGCGATCGGCGCGGGGGCCTGGGCAGCGCCGTCGGCCGGTGCCGGTGCACCGACAGCAGCCGGACGCTCGCGACGCGGCTCACGCTTCTCCTGCGGCTCGCGCTTTTCCTGCACGGGCGGCTGCGACTTGGCCGGAGCGGCATCGGTGGCGCCGTCGTCGTCGAAGTCGAACTCCGGCTGGCTGCGGCTCGGCGCCGGCGCGCTTTCGCCGTCGCTGTCGCCGGCATCCAGGTCGGCATCGTCCAGGCCGGCGGCATCGCCGGCAGCACCGGCTTCGCCATTGCCACGGCGACGGCGGCGGCCACCGCGACGGCCACGACGGCGGCGGCCGCCGGCATCGCCGGTACCGTCCTCGCCCTCGGCGCCTTCGCCGGCGGGCACGGCCTGCGCGGTTTCGGCGGCGTTTTCGCGTTCATCGATGCTCGCTGCTGCCGCGGTCTGCGCCGGCTGCACCGGTGCGGCGGCTGCCGCGTCGACGGCTGCTGCCGGTTCCTGCGACGCGGCGATCGCGCCACCGGCGACCGCGGCGGCGGCCAGGGTGGTGGCGTCCTGCACCGGGGTCGCCGGTGCGGTGGCGACCGGCGCGGCCTGCTGCTTGGCGACGGCTTCGTCGGCGCGCGGCTGGCGTTGCGGCTTGTCGCCCTGCACGGCGGCCTGTGCCGGCTCCTGCTGCGGCTTCGGCTGGCGCGGCGGGTTCTGCGGCTGCTGCTGCTTCGGCGGCTTGGGCTGTTGCGGCTGCTGCTGCGGCTTGGCCTGCTGCGTGGCCTGCTGCGTGGCCTGCTCGTTGCGCGGCGCCTTGGGCTGCTGGTTCTGCTGCCCGGCCGGCGCGGCGGCGCCGTTGCCGGTGCGGCGCTCGTCGCGGCGCGCGTTGCCGCCGCCGTTGTTGCCGTTGCCGCGCGCGGCATTGCCGCCCTGGCCGCCGTTGCGGTTGCCGTCGCGGCGCGCATTGCGGTCGTGACGATCGCCACGGTCGTTGCGGTTGCGGTTGCCGTCCTGCGGGCGCTGGCGCTGTGCCGGCTCGGCGGCGGCCGGGGCCGGCGCCGGGCTCTCGCCGGCGCCGAAGATGCGCTTCAGCCAGCCGACCACCCCGGTGGCCGGCGGCGCGACCGGTGCCGGCGCAACCACGGGCGCCGGTGCCGGTGCGGCCACCGGTTCTTCGACCACTTCGCGCACCGGGGCCGGCTGCGAGTGCTTCACATTGGTCACCGCAGGCGCCGGGATGTTCAACTGCGCCTTGGTCAGCGCGTGCACCGGCAGCTTGCGCGGGGTGCCGCGCTGGTAGCTGGGCTTGGTGCTTTCCTCGCCCAGCTCGTTCTCGCGCAGGCGGGTCACTTCGTAGTGCGGGGTGTGCAGCTGCTCGTCGGCGACGATCACGATCGGCGCGTCGTGGCGCTTCTCGATCTCGCTGAGCGCGCGGCGCTTCTCGTTGAGCAGGTAGTTGGCGATCTCCACCGGGGCCTGCACCAGCACCTGCCCGGTGTTCTCCTTCATCGCGTGCTCTTCGGCGACGCGGATGATCGACAGCGACAGCGACTCGACGCTGCGCATGCGGCCGTGGCCGTCGCAACGCGGGCAGACGATCTGGCTGGATTCGCCCAGCGACGGACGCAGGCGCTGGCGGCTCATCTCCAGCAGGCCGAAGCGCGAGATGCGGCCGATCTGCACCCGCGCGCGGTCGTACTTGAGCGCGTTTTGCAGGCGGTTCTCGACCTCGCGCTGGTGCTTGTTGGAGGCCATGTCGATGAAGTCGATGACCACTAGGCCGCCGAGGTCGCGCAGGCGCAGCTGGCGCGCGACCTCTTCGGCCGCCTCCAGGTTGGTCTGGAACGCGGTGTCCTCGATGTCGCTGCCCTTGGTGGCGCGCGAGGAGTTGACGTCCACCGCGGTCAGCGCCTCGGTCTGGTCGACCACGATCGAGCCGCCGGACGGCAGGCGCACGCTGCGCTCGTAGGCGGCCTCGATCTGCGACTCGATCTGGAAGCGGTTGAACAGCGGGATGTCGTCGGTGTAGTGCTTGAGCTTGCGCAGGCTCTGCGGCATCACCTGCTGCATGAACTCCTGGGCGTCGCCGTACATCTCGGCGGTGTCGACCAGGATCTCGCCGATGTCGGCGCGCAGGTAGTCGCGCAGGGCGCGGATGATCAGCCGCGACTCCTGGTAGATCAGGAACGGCGCCGGCTTGGCCAGGGCGGCCTCGGCGATCGACTTCCACACCTGCAGCAGGTAGTCCAGGTCCCACTGCAGCTCTTCGGCATCGCGGCCGACGCCGGCGGTGCGGATGATCACGCCCATGTCGTCGGGGATGTTCAGCTTGTCCAGCGCTTCCTTCAGCGCGGCGCGGTCCTCGCCTTCGATCCGGCGCGAGACGCCGCCGGCGCTGGGCGAGTTCGGCATCAGCACCATGTAGCGGCCGGCCAGGGAGATGAACGTGGTCAGGGCCGCGCCTTTGTTGCCGCGCTCTTCCTTGTCCACCTGGACCACGACTTCCTGGCCCTCGCGCAGCAGTTCGCGGATCGTCGCCTTGTTGTGGTCGACGCCGGCCTGGAAGTAATCGCGGGAGATTTCCTTCAGCGGCAGGAAGCCGTGGCGCTCGCCGCCGTATTCGACGAAGGCCGCTTCCAGCGAGGGTTCGAGCCGGGTGATGCGGCCCTTGTAGATGTTGGACTTCTTCTGTTCCTTGGACGGCTGCTCGATGTCGATGTCGTACAGGGTCTGGCCGTCCACGATGGCCACACGCAGTTCTTCTGCCTGCGTGGCGTTGATCAGCATTCGCTTCATTGTTGCGTTCCTCGCGCTGCTACCGCGCGGAACGCCATGGGGTTTCGCTTCTGGTCACGCTTCGTCGCCCATCGCGCAGGCGCGGGGTGGGCGTCTTGGGTTTCCAGCGCTACGACACCACGGCGAGCCGCGGGAGCGCTTCTTGCTTTTAGGTGGTTCAGGACCGGCGGCGACTCCAGCCAGGCTGGGCGCCGCACGGGGCATGTTCAGCGCGGACGCTTGCGGCATCCGGCGATGGCCGGGTAGGCCGGTGAGCCGCTAACATGGCCGCCCCGGGGGCGGTGGTCGCGCACTGTGCCGGAATCGTCGTAAGCCGGGCTTCTGGCCCTCAACTAACTTCCAACGAAATCAAACCCTTATCTCGCCCCCCGAGTGTAACAGAATAAACTGCCTGATGACTTCCCCCGCGATCCCTCCAAAGCCGCGCGATGTCGCGACCAGCGCGGTGCGCATTCTCAAGGTCCCGGAAGACAGGGCCGGACAGCGCGTAGACAATTTCCTGCTCGGCCAGCTCAAGGGCGCGCCGCGCAGCCTGATCTACAAGCTGATGCGCAGTGGCCAGGTGCGGGTCAACGGCGGCCGCACCAAGGCCGAGCGCAAGCTCGAGGCCGGCGACGAGGTGCGCATCCCGCCGGTGCGGCTGACCGAGGAGGGCGAGAAGAGCGCGCCGCCGGATGCGTTCATGGCCCGGCTGGAGGCGGCGATCGTCTACGAGGACGCGCGGCTGCTGGCGCTGAACAAGCCATCCGGCGTCGCCAGCCATGGCGGCAGCGGGATCAGTTTCGGCGCCATCGAGACGCTGCGTGCGCTGCGTCCCAATCAGTCGCTGGAGCTGGTGCACCGGCTCGACCGCGACACCTCCGGGCTGCTGATCGTGGCCAAGAAGCGCTCGGCGCTGACCGAATTGCAGGCGCTGATGCGCGAGGACGACCGGGTCCAGGGCCGCGGCATCAGCAAGCGCTACCTGACCCTGCTGGTCGGGCGCATGCCCGACGGCACCATGAGCGTGGACGCGCCGCTGCACATCGGCCTGCGCCAGGGCGGCGAGCGCCACGTGCAGGTGAACGCGGCCGGCAAGCCGTCGCTGAGCCACTTCCGGGTGCTGGAGCGGCGTGGCGGGCACTCCTATTGCGAGGTGCGGATCGAGACCGGTCGCACCCACCAGATCCGCGTGCACGCCCAGCATCTGGGACATCCGGTCGCCGGCGACGACAAGTACGGCGATCCGGCGGTCAACAAGCGCCTGCGCGAACAGATCGGGCTCAAGCGCCTGTTCCTGCATGCCGCCTCGCTGGAGTTCAGCCTGGACGACGGCAAGACGCCTTATCTATTGAATGCCCCGCTGGCCGACGAACTGGCCGAAGCGCTGAACCGCCTCGGCTGAGGCGAGGCTCCTGAATCCGGGAGCGGCAGCGTGGCCGCCCCCGGATCGTGCTCAGCTCTCGTGGTGGTCGTGGTCGTGATGTCCGTCGTGATGGGCGGGTGCCTGCCGTTGCTGTGCCGGATGCGACTCGGCCGGCCGCGGCTCGGGCATGCGCGGTGGCGGGGAGAAGCGGGCCACGCGCTGCTCCTGGCGTTGTTCCTGACGCTGCTCCTGGCGCGGTTCCGGCATCGGCGCACGCATCGCCTCGCGCGGCATCTGCGGCGCGCGCGCCTCGCGCTCGGGCGCCGGCGCATGCCAGGCCTGCGCGCGCGGGGCTTCGCTCGGCAGTGCCTGGCGCGGCGGCTCCGTGCGTGCCATCTCGCGGGCGAAACCGGACGGCTGCATGCCCGGGTCGCCGCGCCGCGGCGGTTCCGCAAAGCGCGCTTCCGGCATGCCGCGATTGGCGATGGCCTCGCGCGGCGCCTGGCTGGGCGTCAGCGCCTGCGGTACCGGGCGGCCATGGAACTGCGGGACCGGCATCGCCGGAGCCGCGCGCGGCGCGTTCGGCTGGGCCATCGCCACGCTGCGTTGCGGAGCCGCGGCATGCTGGGCGAAACCGGGCAGCAGGCGCTGGTCACGTGCGGCGGCCATGGCCGCTGGCGTGCCCGGAGCCGGCAGGCGCTGCACCGGCGGTGGCATCGCTGCCACCGGGCGGCCGGCCTGCAGCATCTGGCTGGTGAAATGCGGCATGGTCTGCGGCATCGCCGGGGGGTGGGCCCGCGCGGGTCCGAACGCCGCTGCCGGCGCACGCGCCGCCATCGCCGCGGCGGCCATCGCGGCGCCCGCCGGCGCACGCGCGCCAGCGAAGGCCTGCTGCCCGCCCGGACCGCCCATCGGCGCGGCCGGCGGCGGCGCACCGCGGTAGTCGTTGTGCACGTAGCTGCGGTTGTCGTAGTGGTTGTTGATGATGGTGGTGCGCGGCGCGTACACGCTGTTGCGGTAGACCACGTAGTTCGGCGCCGACGGCGGCGCGTTCCAGTTCACCCCCCAGTTGTTCCAGCCCCAGCTGTGCCACGGCGGCGCCGGTTCCAGCCAGCCGAACACGCTGTGGTGGTGGTGTTCGAGCGCGTCGCCGACCAGCACGCCAACGCCGAAGGAGATGATGCCGGCGGTGACCAGGTCGCCGGTGTCGTAGTAGGGGCGCGGCGGGCGATAGCGGTACTCGCGGTAGACGTTGACCGGTGCGCCGTAGACCACGTCGGGGTCGTAACGCGGCACGTAGACCACGTCCGGCTGCGCCGGTTCGATGACGATGTTGCGGGTCGGCGGCGGCACCGCGTCGGCGTAGGCCGGGGCCGATTCCACCACGGTGCGCTGCACCACCTGCACGCGTTGCTGCGGGGTGCTGCGCAGGTGGCCCTGCGCCTGAGCGCGCTGGCGCATCACCTGCACCGCGTCCAGCACCTGGTTGGGATCGTGGGCATAGGCGTCGCCCAGCGCGCGGGTCCAGTCGCCGTTGCCGGCCAACTGGTCGACCACGTCGGGGAAGGCGGTCAGCGCCTTGACGCTGGGGTCCCAGGGTTGCGCCGCGGCCGCCTGCAGGCGGTCGGTGGCGGACAGGGTACGGTTGTTGCGCAGCCAATCCTGCGCGGACACCACCTGGTCCGGGTACACCGAGGCGGCCAGGGTCTGCGCCAGCAGCTTGTCCGGGAACAGCGCGATAGGCGCGACCAGTTGATAGAGCTGGTCGGCGGTCGGGGCCACGTAGGGGGCAGGTGCGGGTGCCGCGGCCGGGGCGGGCGCATCGGCCTGGGCCGCAGGAGTGGGCGTGTCCTGCCGCTGGCAGGCGCCCAGCGCCACCACGCTCAGTGCGGTGAACAGGGCCAGCCTGGCCGGGGGCAGGGGACGGAAATCCATGCGACACCTCATCGAGCGGGGCGAAGGTCGCCGCAGCATGCGCCGCCCTGGGTGTCTGCGACCTTTCTGCGCGGCGCGCTCGCGCAGGCCAGCGAGCGCGCGTTCAGCCGGCGTCGGCCGCTGCCATCAGACCGGTGCGGACAGGCGGAACAGCACCAGGCTGAGCGCCAGCGTGGCCATGCCTGCGACCAGGCCGTATACCGTCTCGTGCCCCTGCGCGTAGCGCTTGGCGGCCGGCAACAATTCGTCCAGGGCCAGGAACACCATCACCCCGCCGATCAGCCCGAACACCGCACCGAACACCGCCTCGGACAAAAAGCGCGCCAGCGCGACGTAGCCGATCAGCGCGCCGATCGGCTCGGCCAGGCCGGACAGCAGGCTGGCGGCGAAGGCATAGGACTTGCGCCCGGTGGCGTAATGCACCGGCACTGCGATGGCGATGCCCTCGGGGATGTTGTGCACGGCGATGGCGAAGGCCAGCGGCATGCCCACCGCCGGACTCTCCAGCGTCGCGAAGAAGGTGGCAAGACCCTCCGGAAAGTTGTGCGCGGTGATCGCCACCGCGGTGAGCAGGCCGACGCGCTTGACGTAGGCGCGGTTGTCGTCGCGGAACAGCGGATCGCGGCTGTTGAGGCTTTCGTGCGGATTGGGCACCAGCCGGTCGATGGCCACGATCAGCACCATGCCGGCCAGGAATGCCAGGGTGGCATAGGCCTGGCCCAGGCGCGGATCGAAGGCGGCGCTGAAGGCGGTGATCGACTTGCCGAGGATTTCGGTCAGCGACACATACACCATCGCGCCGGCGGAGAACGCCAGGCCGAAGGCGAGCAGGCGCGGATTGGGTCCCTTGCTGAACAACACCAGCACGCTGCCCACGCCGGTGGCCAGGCCGGCGCCGAGGGTCACGGCGAGCGCGACCAGGACATTGTGCAGCGGGATCTCCAGCATGCGCCGGCGGCTCCGAGGAAGAGGCGTCGATCAGACCCGGCGTGGTGCGGGCGTCGCGTGAAGGCGCGCGGTGCGCGCCCGTGGCTCAGCCGGCCTTGTGCGCCTGCGCGTCCAGCGCGAAGCACCGGTCCGGGCGCGGCTGCGGCGGATTGAAGTTGACCGGCACCTGGATGGTCCACGGCACCGCTTGGCCGTTGCGGGTAGCGGGATTGAAGGTCCAGCCGCGCACCGCTTCCTGCGCCGAGGCGTCGAGCTTGGCCTGGCCGCTGCCGGTGACCACGTCGACTTCGGTGGGCTTGCCCTGCACGCCGACCACCACCTTCAGCACCACGGTGCCGCCGATGCCGGCGCAGGCCACGTCGATCGGGTAGTCCGGCGGCGGTGTCTTCACCGCGGCGACCTCGGTCGGCGGCTGGGTCACGGTGTGTTGCTGGGATTGCTGGGATTGACCGCAGGCGCTGAGCAGCACGGCGCTCAGGCAGGCCAGGGGGAGCAGATGGCGGGCGGTGGCTGTCATCGTGATCATTCCGGAAGGGCGGACGCCTTGGCGGCGCAGATGAAGTCGTTCTCGCTGAGGCCACCGACGTCGTGGGTGGAATAGCGCACCACCACGCGGTCGTAGTGCACGCCCAGGTCGGGGTGGTGGTCTTCGCGGTGCGCGATCCAGGCCAGTGCGTTGACGAAGGCCAGGGTGTGGTAATAGTTGGGGAAGCGGAAGGTGCGGCTGATCGCGTTGCCGTTCTCGACCACTTCCCAGCCGGGCACCTGCGGCAGCAGTTCGGCCAGGCGCGCCTGGGTCAGTCTGTATTCGCTGCCCTTGCAGGGCGAGCAATGGGCCTGGGCGAGCGGGATCAGGTCGTTCATGGAAGGTCTCTGCGGTGGAACGGACAGGGCCGGTCAAGATACCGCCCGCGATGAGCGCAGGGCGTGGAAGGGTCTAGAATACCCGCATGATCCAGATCTCAGACAACGCACAGGCCCATTTCCGCAAGTTGCTCGAACGCGAGGCCGTGCCCGGCATGGGCGTGCGCCTGAGCGCGGTCGATGCCGGCACCCCGCGTGCCGATGCGCGGCTGGAGTTCGCCGAGCCGGCGGACCTGGCCGGCGACGAATGGGCGATCGATTGCGACGGTTTCACCCTGTACGTGGCGGCCGACAGCGTCGGCTGGCTCGACGGCGCCGAAATCGACTACGTCACCCAGGGCACCGGCCAGCAGCTCACCATCAAGGCGCCCAAGATCAAGGGCGAAGCGCCGGGCGAGGCGGCCTCGCTGGTGGAGCGGGTGCGCTGGGTGGTGGAGAACGAGGTCAATCCGCAGTTGGCCCAGCACGGCGGCCGCGTGGCGGTGCAGGAAGTCTCCGCCGACGGCGTGGTGCTGCTGCGCTTCGGCGGTGGCTGCCACGGCTGCGGCATGGCCGACGTGACCTTGAAGCAGGGTATCGAGAAGACGCTGATGGGCCGCGTGCCGGGGGTGACCGCGGTGCGCGACGCCACCGACCACGACAGCGGCAGCGCTCCCTACATCCCGCGCGATTCGGCCGCCTGACGTTTCGCTGCCGGTGACGCGCGCCGCCGACATCCTCAATGTGTTGTTGGCGCGCACGCCGCGCAAGCTGCTGCGCGATCGCCGCACCGGCCTGCCGTATGCATGGGCGCACTGGATCGCGGCGCAGCCTGCGCTGCCGAGGCCGTTCGCGGCCCCCGAACTGATCGCGGCGATGCCGCCGGCGCAGCCGCCGGCGACCCTGCGCCTGCCGGCCTTGCCGCTGTGGCAGGCGTTCCGCCGGTTGTGGTGGCAGCACTGGGATCCGGCGCCGTACGACCAGCGCTGGTGGCGGCGCATCGCCGTGCTGCTCAGCCTACTGCTGCATCTGCTGTTCGCCATCTTCCTGCTGTGGGTGGCGTTCGTGCGCTGGCTGCCGCCGCTGACCGATGCGGACCAGGCCGGACGCGTGCAGGTGGAATTCGTCGGCCGCGGCACGCCCGCCGAGAGCGGCGGCGGGGCGCCGGCCGAGGCGGCCGCATCCACGGAGGCGACGTCGCCGACCCCGCCGCGTGCGCAGCGCGCCGCGTCCGCGCGGCCGCGGCCGACGCCGCCCGCCGCTGCTGCGCCTGCACAGCCTGCGGAGCCGACGCCGGCAGCGCCGGCGCCCACGCCGACCACGCCGACCACGGCCAGTGCACCACCGCCGCCGGCGGAGCAGCCGCTGCAGGTGACCGAAACGCCGACGCCCACCCGTGACTTCGTACTGCCGCCGCCACCGAGCGTGCGTGTAGCGGTGCCGACACCGCGCGCGGTGGTGCCGCCCGACGTGCAGGTGCCGGTGCGCGAGGTCGAAGTGGTCACCGACGTGCCGACCGTGGCGCAACTGCGGTCGCGCGACATCGCGGTGCCGCGCCCAGTCGCACCGCAGGTACAGGTGCGCGAACGGGAAGTGCCGGCACCGCTGCCGCAGGTGCAGGTTCCCGCACCACAGCTGCGCACGCCGACGCCCACGCCGGTGTTGCCCAGTGCGGACGTGCCGCAGGTGCGGCAGATCGAAGTGCCGACGCCGAGCACCGCCACCGCGAGCGCACCCACGCCGGCACCGCCGGCTGCCCCGGCCGCAAGCCCGGACACGACGCCGGCGAGCGCGCAGACCCCGCAGCCGGCGCCGGCCGGCGCTGCGGCCAGTGCGACTGCCAAGCCGACCGCGCCCGCGGCCGGCACCGCGCCGCCCGGCAGCCAGGCCGCGAGCCCGGGCAGCGGTCCGGCGCCGGTCGCACGTGACGGTGGCTGGGCCACGCCGCAGCGCGGCGACGACTGGGGCGCGGCCGCACGCAACCGCCCCGGCGATGCCGGTGCCGGCGCCAGCAAGGGCGGCGGCCTGTTCAATGCCGACGGCAGCGTGCGTTTGGCCGATGGCCGCGGCAACGACCAGGCGCCGGCGCGCAGCGCGCCCGGCTCGGAGACCGACACCTGGACGCGCGAGCGCATCGAAAAGGCCGGTGAGTGGCTCAAGCGTCCGCCGTACGACTACACGCCGACCTCGTTCGACAAGTATTGGCTGCCGAACGCGACGCTGCTGGAAGAGTGGGTGCGGCGCGGCATCAAGTCGGTGAAGATCCCGATCCCGGGCACCACCAGCAGCATTTCCTGTGTGGTCTCGATCCTGCAGGTGGGCGGCGGCTGCAGCATCACCGACCCCAATCTCAACGAGCAGCCGGCTGGCGCGCGGCCGCCGCCGAACGTGCCGTTCAAGCGCGAGCTGCAGGAAGACAACGGCAGTCGCTGAGTGGCGGGGTACCCGCCCGCTCACACATGCGGGCGCCGCACATCACCAGCTGCGGCACACGCGGACCGGGCGCGGTTTGGTCCGAGTGGACGACTTCAGCTAGCACGGCGTTGCCTGCGAGGGCTCATCGCGGATGAAGCCGCTCTTACGTGTGTGCCTCACGTCGTTGGATAGGGTAGAAGCGACACCGGATCGCGCACCACGCGAAAGTGGCGGCGAGCTGGTCACGCGTCGACGATGTCGCATCCGGAGCGCGCGCTGTGCGCAGTCCCGTCGCCGCTGCTCGGCGCAGCCTGGTGCAGGCGACCGCGCGCGTCATGTGGCGTGCGCGGTCCCTGCGCGCGGCGCGCTCAGTTCACGCCGTGCAAATCGCGCAACTGGCTGCTGCGCGAACCGAAGTAGGCGGCCAGGTCGGCGATGTCCTGGTCGCTCAGCTGCGCTGCCTGCGGGCTCATCAGCGGATGCGTGCGGGTGCCGCCGCGGTAGGCCTGCAGCGCGTGCGCGAGGTAGTCGCCGTACTGGCCGCCGAGCTTGGGATAGGTCGGGTCGATCGGCGCGTTGCCGTCGGCGCCGTGGCAGTCGATGCAGCTCTGCCCGGTGGCCTTGCCCTTGGCGTGGGCCAGCTTGTCGCCGGCGTCGATGCGCCCGCCGGGCAGGCCGGCGGAGGAGCCGGAACCGTGCTCGCCGCTGGCGTGGCCGGGGTCGCCGGCGGATTTGCTGGTGGATTCCACCTGCGATTGCGAACAGGCCCCCAGGCACAGGGCGGCAAGCAGGACGAGGGCGGGACGCAAGGCGTGCGCGGCGTTCGGCATGGGAGGCCTACTTGAGGGTGGACAGGAAAGCGGCGATGTCGGCGATCTCCTGGTCGGAGAAGCTTTCCGCCTGGGCCTGCATGGTCGGATGCTTGCGCTTGCCGAGCCGGTATTCGGTCAGCGCCTGGGTCAGGTACTGCGCCGACTGCCCGCCGATCTTGGGGATGCGGTAGCTGGGATAGGCGTTCTTGTAGCCGGTGACGCCGTGGCAGCCCTGGCAGGTGTAGGTGAGCACCCGGCCGTTGGCCGCGTTGCCCTGAACAGGCGCGGGTGCCGCGGCTGCGGCAGCGGGAGCGGCGGGCGCCGGCGCGGTCTGCGCCATCGCCGGGGCGGCCCCAACAGAAACGAGTACGGCCAGAGCAAAACAAGCGGCTAGCGGCTGCGTGCGCATGGTTTCGTGGTCCGGAGGACGGATTGGGGTTCCGGCGTGGGGGAACACGGAACGGCCCGAGTATAGCCTCACCTTTCGCGGCTTCGAAACTGGCGGCGGTGGGCGACCCGTGACCTTTGGGGCATTCGGCACGACGTCGATTGGTGATCTACTTATCTACAACACCATTCACGCCATCCACCAAGGACACGACGATGACGCGACCGCTCACGCGCCGCACTGCCACTTGCGCTGCCGCGCTGTTGGTCACCACCACGCTGCTGCTGAGCGGCTGCAAGCCGGCGGCGGAGGCCAAGGCCAAGGCCGCCGACAGCGAGAAGGCACCGGAGGCGGTGCCGGTGGAGGTGGCAGCGGCCAGCCGCCGTGCGGTGGCGGCCAGCTATAGCGGCACCGCGGCGCTGGAGGCGCGCGCCGAATCGCAGGTGGTGGCCAAGACCTCCGGCGTGGCCCTGGCGGTGCTGGCCGAGGAAGGCCAGCAGGTGCGCGCCGGGCAGCCGCTGGTGCGGCTGGACCCCGACCGCGCGCGGCTGGCGCTGGCGCAGAGCGAGGCGCAACTGCGCAAGCTGGAGAACAACTACCGCCGCTCGCAGCAGCTGGTGGGCCAGCAACTGGTCAGCGCCGCCGACGTCGACCAGATCAAGTACGACCTGGCCAACGTGCGCGCGCAACACCAGTTGGCGGCGCTGGAACTGTCCTATGCCACGGTGGTGGCGCCGATCTCCGGAGTGATCGCCTCGCGCTCGATCAAGACCGGCAACTTCGTGCAGATCAATACGCCGATCTTCCGCATCGTCGACGATTCGCGGCTGGAAGCCACGCTCAACGTGCCCGAGCGCGAACTGGCCACGCTCAAGACCGGGCAGCCGGTGACCCTGCTGGCCGATGCGCTGCCGGGCAAGCAGTTCCGCGGCCGGGTCGACCGCATCGCGCCGGTGGTGGATGCCGGCAGCGGCACCTTCCGCGTGGTCTGCGCCTTCGACGAAGGGGCGGAGGCGCTGCAGCCGGGCATGTTCGGCCGCATCCGCATCGATTACGACCAGCGCGCCGATGCGCTGGTGGTGCCGCGGCTGGCGCTGCTCGACGACGGCGAGCCGGCGGTGTTCCGTGTGGTCGCCGGCAAGGTCGCGCGGGTGCCGGTGACCCTGGGCTATGCCGAAGGGCCGTGGGTGGAGATCCGCCAGGGCCTGCAGGCCGGCGACCAGGTGGTCACCGCCGGCAAGGTCGCGCTGCGCGACGGCAGCCGCGTGCAGGTGATCGCGCCGCAGCGCAAGGTTGCCGACGCCGCCCCGGCCACCACCGGCGGAGCGCGCTGATGCACGGCGCCGATTCCGACGCGCACGCACCGCCTGCGCCCGCCGCCGCGCAAGGCGGCGGCCTGGTCGAGTTCGCCACCCGCCGTCGCGTGACCATCGCGATGATCACGCTGACCATGCTGCTGTTCGGCGCGATCGCGCTGCACGGGCTCAAGGTCAACCTGCTGCCGGACCTGAGCTATCCGACCCTGACCGTGCGCACCGAGTACGCCGGCGCCGCGCCGTCGGAGATCGAGACGCTGGTGACCGAGCCGGTCGAAGAAGCGGTCGGCGTGGTCAAGAACCTGCGCAAGCTCAAGTCGGTCTCGCGCACCGGACAGAGCGACGTGGTGCTGGAGTTCGCCTGGGGCACCAACATGGACCAGGCCAGCCTGGAGGTGCGCGACAAGATGGAGGCGCTGTCGCTGCCGCTGGAGGCCAAGGCGCCGGTGCTGCTGCGCTTCAATCCCTCCACCCAACCGATCATGCGCCTGGTGCTGTCGAGCAAGACCGCCGCGCACACCGACGCCGAGGCGGTGCGCGCGCTGACCCAGTTGCGTCGCTACGCCGACGAGGACCTGAAGAAGAAGCTGGAGCCGGTGGCGGGCGTGGCCGCGGTCAAGGTCGGCGGTGGGCTGGAGGACGAGATCCAGGTCGACATCGACCAGCAGCGGCTGGCGCAGCTCAACATGCCGATCGACACGGTGATCGCGCGGCTCAAGGACGAGAACGTCAATCTCTCCGGCGGACGCCTGGAGCAGGGGACGCAGCGCTACCTGGTGCGCACGGTCAACCAGTTCGCCGACCTGGACGAGATTCGCAACCTGTTGCTGACCACCCAGGGCGCCGGCGGCAACGCGGCCGACGCGGCCCTGCAGCAGATGTATGCGATCGCCGCCTCCACCGGCTCGGAAGCCGCGATTGCGGCGGCGTCGGCGGCGCAGAGCGCGACCTCCAGCACCACCACCACCGTCGCTGGCGGCATGCCGATCCGGCTCAAGGACGTGGCGCAGGTGCGGCAGGGCTACAAGGAGCGCGAGGCGATCATCCGCCTGGGCGGCAAGGAGGCGGTGGAACTGGCCATCTACAAGGAGGGCGACGCCAACACCGTGGCCACCGCGGCGGCGCTGCGCAAGCGCCTGGAACAACTGCAGGCGCAGATTCCCGCCGACGCCGAACTGACCACGCTGGAGGACCAGTCGCGCTTCATCGAACACGCCATCGGCGAAGTCAAGAAGGATGCGGTGATCGGCGGCCTGCTGGCGATCCTGATCATCTTCCTGTTCCTGCGCGATGGGTGGAGCACGTTCGTGATCGGGCTGTCGCTGCCGGTGTCGATCGTGACCACGTTCTTCTTCATGGATCGGCTCGGCCTGAGCCTCAACGTGATGTCGCTGGGCGGCCTGGCGTTGGCGACTGGCCTGGTGGTGGACGACTCGATCGTGGTGCTGGAAAGCATCGCCAAGGCGCGCGAGCGCGGTCTGAGCGTGCTGGATGCGGCGATCGTCGGCACCCGCGAGGTGGGCATGGCGGTGGTCGCCTCGACCCTGACCACGATCGCGGTGTTCCTGCCGCTGGTGTTCGTGGAGGGCGTGGCCGGGCAACTGTTCCGCGACCAGGCGTTGACCGTGGCGATCGCCATCGCGATCTCGCTGGTGGTGTCGATGACCCTGATCCCGATGCTCAGCTCGCTGAAGGGCCGTGCGCCGCTGGCGTTCCTGGTCGAACCGGCGCCGCCGCACTGGCAGCCGCGGCGCGGCTGGCTGAAGCCGCTGGCCTGGAGCCGGCGCGGCGCAGGTGCGGCGGTGCGTGGGGTGTTCTTTGGCGTGGCCTGGTTGGTCGTGCGGCTGTGGCGCGGTGCGGTGGCGGTGGTCGCGCCGGTGATGCGCAAGGCCAGCGATGTGGCGATGGCGCCGTATGCGCTGGCCGAGCGCGGCTATCTGCGGCTGCTGCCGGGCGCGTTGGCGCGTCCGGGCTGGGTGCTGGGGCTGGCGGCGCTGGCCTTCGCCGCGACCCTGGCGGTGGCGCCGCTGCTGGGCGCCGACCTGATCCCGCAGCTGGCGCAGGACCGCTTCGAGATGACGGTGAAGCTGCCGGCCGGCACGCCGCTGCGGCAGACCGATGCGCTGGTGCGCGAACTGCAGGAGGTGCACGGCAAGGACGCGGGCGTGCAGGCGCTGTACGGGGTCAGCGGCAGCGGCACCCGGCTCGACGCCAACCCCACCGAGAGCGGCGAGAACATCGGCAAGCTGACCATCGCCATGGCCGGCGGCGGCAGCGCGCAGTTCGAGGCGCAGCAGAGCGAGCGCATTCGCGCGACGATGCGCAACCACCCGGGCGTGCAGGTCGGTTTCAGCCGGCCGGAGCTGTTCAGTTTCTCCACGCCGCTGGAGATCGAACTGCGCGGCCAGGACCTGCAGACCATCCAGCACGCCGGGCAGAAGCTGGCGGCGCTGCTGCGCGGCAATGGCCACTTCGCCGATGTCAAATCCACGGTGGAAGAAGGTTTCCCGGAGATCCAGATCCGCTTCGACCAGGAGCGTGCCGGCGCGCTGGGGCTGACCACCCGGCAGATCGCCGACGTGGTGGTGAAGAAGGTGCGCGGCGACGTCGCCACCCGCTACAGCTTCCGCGACCGCAAGATCGACGTGCTGGTGCGCGCGCAGCAGAGCGACCGCGCCAGCGTCGACAGCATCCGCCGGCTGATCGTCAATCCGGGCAGCAGCCGGCCGGTGACCCTGGACGCGGTCGCCGACGTGGTCGCCACCACCGGCCCCAGCGAGATCCACCGCGCCGACCAGATCCGTGTGGCGATCGTCTCGGCCAATCTGCGCGACATCGACCTGGGTACGGCGGTGCGCGAGGTGGGCGAGATGGTGGCGCGCGACCCGCTCGGCGCCGGCGTCGGCATGCACATCGGCGGGCAGGGCGAGGAACTGGCGCAGTCGGCGCGCTCGCTGCTGTTCGCGTTCGGTCTGGCGGTGTTCCTGGTGTACCTGGTGATGGCCTCGCAGTTCGAGTCGCTGCTGCACCCGTTCGTCATCCTGTTCACCATCCCCCTGGCGCTGGTCGGCGCGGTGCTGGCGCTGCTGCTGACCGGCAAGCCGGTGTCGGTGGTGGTGTTCATCGGCCTGATCCTGCTGGTGGGCCTGGTCACCAAGAACGCGATCATCCTGATCGACAAGGTCAACCAGTTGCGCGAGGAGGGCGTGGCCAAGCGCGCGGCGCTGATCGAAGGCGCACGCTCGCGGTTGCGGCCGATCGTGATGACCACGCTGTGCACGCTGTTCGGCTTCCTGCCGCTGGCGATCGCCAGCGGCGAGGGCGCCGAGGTGCGCGCGCCGATGGCGATCACCGTGATCGGCGGGCTGCTGGTGTCCACGCTGCTGACCCTGCTGGTGATCCCGGTGGTCTACGACCGCCTGGACCGCCGCGCCGACGCGTACTACGCCGAACGCGGGCGACGTGCGCGGCAACGTGAAAACGGCGAGCGGCGCCTGCAGGACGGCGAGGGCGCACCAGCATGAGCGTCGCCGAGTTCAGCATCCGCCGTCCGGTCACCACCATCATGTGCTTCGTGTCGTTGGTGGTGGTCGGGCTGATCGCCGCCTTCCGCCTGCCGCTGGAGGCCTTGCCGGACATCTCCGCGCCGTTCCTGTTCGTGCAGTTGCCGTACACCGGCTCCACTCCGGACGAGGTCGAGCGCAACCTGGTGCGGCCGACCGAGGAAGCGCTGGCGACGATGACCGGGATCAAGCGCATGCGCTCGACCGCCACCGCCGACGGCGCCAACATCTTCATCGAGTTCTCCGACTGGGACCGCGACATCGCCATCGCCGCCTCCGATGCGCGCGAGCGTATCGACGCGATCCGCGCCGACCTGCCGGCCGACCTGCGGCGCTACAACGTGTTCAAGTGGTCCAGCAGCGACCAGCCGGTACTGAAGGTGCGCCTGGCCGGCGCAGCCGACCTGACCGGCGCGTACGACATGCTCGACCGCGAGTTCAAGCGCCGCCTGGAGCGCATTCCCGGGGTGGCCAAGGTGTCGGTGTCCGGCGCGCCGCCGAACGAGGTCGAGATCGCCATCGCCCCGGACCGGCTCAGCGCGCACAACCTCAGCCTCAACCAGCTCAGCGAGCGTCTGGGCAAGCTCAACTTCTCGCTGTCGGCCGGGCAGATCGACGACAACGGCCAGCGCCTGCGGGTGCAGCCGGTCGGCGAACTGCGCGACCTGCAGGAGCTGCGCGACCTGGTCATCGACGCCAAGGGCCTGCGCCTGGGCGACATCGCCGAGGTGCGGCTGAAACCGACCCGGATGAGCTACGGGCGGCGCCTGGACGGGCGCCCGGCGGTGGGCCTGGACGTGTTCAAGGAGCGCAGCGCGAATCTGGTCGAGGTCTCGCGCGCGGTGCTGGCCGAGGTCGAGCAGATCCGCAAGCAGCCGGCGCTGAGCGACGTGCAGATCAAGGTCATCGACAACCAGGGCAAGGCGGTGACCTCGTCGCTGGCGGAGCTGGCCGAAGCCGGCGCGGTCGGCCTGCTGCTGTCGGTGACGGTGTTGTTCTTCTTCCTGCGGCATTGGCCGTCGACCCTGATGGTGACCCTGGCGATCCCGATCTGCTTCGCGATCACCCTGGGTTTCATGTATTTCGCCGGGGTCACCCTCAACATCCTGACCATGATGGGCCTGCTGCTGGCGGTGGGCATGCTGGTGGACAACGCGGTGGTGGTGGTGGAGAGCATCTACCAGGAGCGCGAGCGCATGCCCGACCAGCCGCAGCGCGCTTCCATCCTCGGCACCCGCAATGTCGCCATCGCGCTGTCGGCCGGCACCCTGTGCCATTGCATCGTGTTCCTGCCGAACCTGTTCGGCGAGACCAACAACATCAGCATTTTCATGTCGCAGATCGCCATCACCATCTCGGTGTCGCTGCTGGCGTCGTGGCTGGTGGCGGTGAGCCTGATCCCGATGCTGTCGGCGCGCATGCGCACCCCGGCGCTGCTGCATTCCCCGCATGGGCTGATCCCGCGCCTGCAGCGCCGCTACGCGCGGGTGCTGGCCTGGTCGCTGGCGCACCGCGGCTGGAGCGTGTGCGCGATCCTGCTGATCAGCGCGCTGAGCGTGATCCCGATGCTGCAGACCAAGAAGGACATGTTCGGCGGCGACGGCGGCGAGCAGGTCTTCATCGGCTACCAATGGAAGGGCGCCTACACGCGCGAGCAGATGGCCGAGGAAGTGACCCGGCTGGAACGCTTCATCGACGCGCGCCGCGCGCAGTACCACGTGACCCAGGTGTATTCCTGGTTCAGCGAGGAGGAGGGCAGCAGCACCACGCTGACCGTCGATCTGAAGCAGGTCCGCGACCTGCCCACGCTGATGGAACGCATCCGCAAGGAACTGCCGCGCTCGGCGCGGGTGGATTTCCACGTCGGCAACAGCAACGGCGGCGATGGCGGCAACGGCGGCGGGCAGACCGTGCAGGTGCAACTGGTCGGCGATTCCACCGAGGCGCTACGCGCACTCGCCGACGACGTGGTGCCGGTGCTGGCGCGGCGCAAGGAGCTGCGCGACGTGCGCGTGGACAGCGGCGATCGCAGCGCCGAACTGGCGGTGCGGGTGGACCGCGAGCGCGCCGCCGCGTTCGGCTTCAGCGCCGAGCAGGTCGCCAGCTTTGTCGGCCTGGCGCTGCGCGGCGCGTCGCTGCGCGAGTTCCGCCACGGCGACAACGAGGTGCCGGTGTGGGTGCGTTTCGCCGGCGCCGAACAGACCTCGCCGGAAGACCTGGACAGCTTCAACGTGCGCACCCAGGACGGGCGCAGCGTGCCGCTGCTGAGCCTGGTCGAAACGCAGCCGCGCGCGGCCGCGACCCAGATCGCCCGTACCAACCGGCAGACCACGCTGACCATCACCGCCAACCTCGGTGCCAAGGTCACCGCGCCGGAAGCCAAACAGGCGATCGAGGACACCCTCAACGCGGTCAGCTTCCCGGTCGGCTACCGCTACAGCTTCGACGGCGCGGACGGCCAGGACGACGACCAGGCCAGCAAGCAGATGCTGTTCAACCTGCTGATCGCGTTGGTGATGATCTACGTGGTCATGGCCGCGATGTTCGAATCGCTGCTGTTTCCCGTGGCGATCATGAGCGGCGTGCTGTTCTCGGTGTTCGGCGTGTTCTGGCTGTTCTGGATCACCGGCACCAGCTTCGGGATCATGGCCTTCATCGGCATCCTGGTGCTGATGGGCGTGGTGGTGAACAACGGCATCGTGATGATCGAGCACATCAACAATCTGCGCCGGCGCGGCCTGGGCCGCACCGAGGCGCTGATCGAAGGCTCGCGCGAGCGCCTGCGGCCGATCATGATGACCATGGGCACGGCGATCCTGGCGATGGTGCCGATCTCGCTGACCACCACGCAGATGTTCGGCGACGGTCCGGCCTACTACCCGATGGCGCGCGCCATCGCCGGCGGCCTGGCGTTCTCGACCGTGGTCAGCCTGCTGTTCCTGCCGACCATCTACGCGATCCTGGACGATCTGAGCAACGGCGTGGCCAACCTGGTGCGGCGCGCGCGTGGGCGTCGCGACGTCGCCGCGCAGATGGTGTCCTGATCCGGAGGCTCTGTCGCTGCTCCAAACGACATGTGGGAGGGGCTTCAGCCCCGACGCCGTAGCGCCGAGGCGTCGGGACTGAAGTCCCTCCCACAAAGGCGAACCCGCGCGGTGACAGTTGCCGCCGCCGCGCGGCGGGTGTTCAACCCGCCAGCTTGCCGAAGATGCGGAAGCCGGCCAGCCACACGCCGAGCATGCTGCCCAGGTTGGTCAGCAGGAAGGTCAGCACCACCCGCGAGACGCGGTTGCGGTACCAGCCGCGCAGGTTCTGCGCATCGTCGCGCAGGGCCAGGAAATCGCCATAGGCCGGCTTGCGCATGTGCACTTCGACCAGGGCGCTGAATGCCCCGGCCGGCACGCCCGGGCGGAACGGCTTCAGCGGCGCGGCGATGGCGCCGGCGATCACGCTCAGCGGATGCCCGCCGGCCAGGATGCAGCCCAGCCCGGCCAGGCCGCCGGTGAACAGCACCCACTGCAGCAGCAGGTCGGTGCCCAGGGCGAAGCCGCCGTGCCAGTAGCCCCAGGCCACGCCGCCCAGCACCAGCGCGGTCAGGGTCAGGGTGATCCACGGCACCTTCTTCTTGGTCTGCACCTCTTCCAGCGCCTTGCGCAGCGTCGCCGGGTCGTCCTGGTCGCCCTGCAGGTGCCGCGCCAGCCCGGCCAGGTGGCCCGCGCCGACCACCGCCAGCACGTCGCGCACGCCGGCACCGGGGGCGCCATCCAGCGGTTCGGCATTGCCGGCCAGCGGCAGCGCGCGCTGTTGCGCCTGTTCCTCGCGCAGGCGCGTGGCCATGTAGCGGTCGCGCTCGGCGATGATGGTGTCGTACAGCGCCGGGCTTTCGCTGGCGAAATCGCCGAAGCTGGCTTCGAGCATGTCGCCCTGCTTGAGCTTCTCGATCTCCGCCTCGCCGACCTCGTCGGAGGCGAACAAGCCGCCGAGCAGGCCGCTGGCCAGCTTCAGCTTGCCGAAGAAGCCGAGCCGGCTGGAGGCGCGCTTGAAGGTCAGGCCGACTTCGCGATCGATCAGGTACACCGGCAACTGCCGTTCGCGCGCCAGCAGGACTGCGCGCTTAAGTTCGGCGCCGGGCTCGATGCCCAGTTGCTCGGCCAGGCGCCGCTGGTAGGCGGCCAGCGCCAGGTTGGCGGCGAACAGGGCCACGCGGCCCTTGCGGATCACCTGCACCAGGTCCAGCTTGGTCAGCGCGTCCGGATCGGTCAGCGCCTGCAGGCGCTGCGGATCCAGTTCCACCGCCACCGCATCGAAACGGCCGCTGCCGATCGCCCGTTCCACCGCGGCGACGCTGGCCAGGGACACGTGCGCGGTGCCGAGCAGGGTGTAGCGGATGCCATCGCGTTCGACGATGCGGTACGGCTGGCCGTCGAACAGCGCATCGTCGCCGTCGGCCTGGGAAAGTTCGTTCATTCCATCACTCATCGGAGGGCGCCTCGGCAGCGCCGGGGCTCAGCGGGCATGGGGGTGTGAGGGCATCGGCCGCGATCGGCATGGGCGCCTGCGGCCGGGTCGCGCCGCGCCGCAGTCAACGGCGCTGCACTAGCAAAGACCCGGCACGGCGCTGCGGGTCAGTCGATGTAGCGCTTCAGCAGGTCGCCGTAGGCATCGATGCGGCGGTCGCGCAGGAACGGCCAGATCCGCCGCACGTGCTCGCTGCGCTGCAGGTCCACGTCGCAGACCAGCACGGTCGGCTCGCCACCGGCCTCGGCGATGAACTCGCCCTGCGGCCCGAGCACGTGGCTGTTGCCCCAGAACTGGATGCCCGACGCGCCCAGCGGCGACGGCTCGTGGCCGACCCGGTTGCAGCTCAGCACCGGCACGCCATTGGCCACGGCATGGCCGCGATGGCTGAGGATCCAGGCATCGCGCTGGCGTTCCTGCTCGGCCTGTTCGTCGCTGGGGTCCCAGCCGATCGCAGTCGGATACAGCAGCAGTTCGGCACCGGCCAGCGCCATCAGCCGCGCCGCTTCCGGGTACCACTGGTCCCAGCACACCAGTACGCCGAGGCGGCCGACCGAGGTCTGGATCGGGGTGAAGCCCAGATCGCCCGGGGTGAAGTAGAACTTCTCGTAGAAACCCGGATCGTCGGGGATGTGCATCTTGCGGTACTTGCCCAGCAGGCTGCCGTCCTTTTCGAACATCACCGCGGTGTTGTGGTACAGCCCGGCGGCGCGGCGCTCGAACAGCGAGCCGACCAGGACCACGCCATGGCGCTTGGCCAGCGCGCCCAGGCGCTCGGTGCTGGGGCCGGGAATCGGCTCGGCCAGGTCGAATTCGTCCACCGATTCGTGCTGGCAGAAGTACGCGCCGTTGTGCAGTTCCTGCAGCAGCACCAGCTGCGCGCCCTGCGCGGCGGCCTCGGCCACACGCGATTCGATCGCTGCCAGGTTCGCCGCGGCGTCGCCGTGGTTGCGCTCCTGGATCAGCGCGACGGAAAGAGTGTTTCGGCTCATTGCGGAATCAAGGTTCGCGGTAAACCGGCATGTTAGCGCGGATGGCCGCGCGGCAGGTTCCGGGGAGATGAATCCCGCGCCACGCGTGGCGGCGGCGCGGGTGCTCGGTGCTGCGCCGGCGTGCGGCGCAGGCGCGGCGGTTCAGTCCGCCAGCAGTCCGGCCGGCAGCTGCATGGTGATGCAGTGCAGGCTGCCGTTCTGCCAGATCAGCGCGCGACAGGGGATCGGCACGATCTCGTGCTGCGGGAAGGCCTGCGCCATCACCGCCTGCGCCTGCGCATCGGCCGCGTCGCCGTAGGCCGGCATCAGCACCGCGCCGTTGACGATCAGGAAATTGGCGTAGGACGCGGCCAGGCGCCGGCCCTGATCGATCACCGGCTGCGCCCACGGCAGCGGGAACAGGCGATAGGGCGCGCCGTCGGCGGTACGCAACGCGGCCAGTTCGGCGCCCATCGCCTGCAGCTCGGCGTAGTGCGAATCGCCGGCGTCGTCGCAGGCCTGGTAGACGATCGCATCGGTCCCGGCGAAGCGGGCGAGGGTGTCGATGTGCGCGTCGGTGTCGTCGCCTTCCAGGTAGCCGTGGTCCAGCCACAGCACGCGCTGCTGCGCCAGCCAGTCGGCCAGGTCGTGGCTGAGCGATTCGCGGCTGCGCTGCGGGTGGCGCTCGTGCAGGCACTGCCAGGTGGTCAGCAGGGTGCCGGCGCCATCGCAGTCGATGGCGCCGCCTTCCAGGGCGAAGTCGATGCGGCGCACGTCGCTGTCGGCGAACAGGCCCTGCTCGGCCAGCACGCTTACCAACTGGTCGTCACGACTGGCCTGGAACTTGCCGCCCCAGCCGGTGAAGCGGAAGTCCAGCAACTGGAAGCCGCCGCCGGCGCGTGCCAGGGCGATCGGGCCGGAATCGCGCAGCCAGGTGTCGTCGTACTCGGCCTCGACGAAGCGCACCCGCTGCATGTCCACCCGCGCCGAGCGCAGCCGCGCCTCGGCGTAGATCTGCAGATCGGCGTCGGCCACGCAGATCAGCACCCGCTGGAAGCGCACGATCGCCGCGACCAGGGCGATGTAGGTTTCCTCGACCTCGGCCAGGCGCTCGGCCCAGTCGGTGCCGGCATGCGGCCAGGCGATCAGGATGGCGGACTGGGGCTCCCATTCCGCGGGAAGGCGAAGACGATCAGTCATTGCGACCACTACTCAGGTTGTGCCCGGCATCGCGCCAGGGTGTGTGTCGTTCGTATCCCGCACCGGCGGGGCGCGGGAGCTTTGCGCCGCGACGCGGCAGTGCTGGGGTGCTCGGCCAGGCGCACGCGCGACCGGGCGCAGGGTCGGCGTCAGCGGATCGCGGGTTTCGGGCCGATCTCGTTGGCGTCGGCCTTGTTGGCGACCACGTCCACCACCTTCTGTTTCTCGAAGTACACGGTGAAGGCCGGATAGACCCAGCGGTTGATGGTCGGCCATTGCCGCTTCTGGCCGCCACGCGGCTCCAGCTTCTGCTGCGGTGCGCCGTAGCGCGCCTGCACCTGGGCCATGCTCAGGCCGCGGGTCGGCAGCGCCGCAGCGGGCTCTTCCTTGACCCGGTCGACCAGCAGGGTCTCGGCGTGGGCGCCGCCGGCCAGGCCCAACACGGCCAGCAGCGGCAGGACGGACAGACGATGCTTCATCACGTGTACTCCCCAGAGGACGAGCGCCGATTACAGCAAACTTCGATAACAAAAAACCGCCCGAAGGCGGCTTTCGTCGACGACCGGCCACCGCTGCGCGCGGCGCGGCAGGGCAGGCCGGGTCGGATCAGCGCTGACGCGCCTTGAAACGGGGGTTGGACTTGCAGATCACGAAGACCTTGCCGCGGCGGCGGACCACCTTGCAGTCGCGGTGACGGGCCTTCGCCGACTTCAGGGAGGACAGGACTTTCATGGCACACCTCGGCGTAAACTTGTGGATTCGAAGGAGGGCGGCACGGCCGAAACCATGGCGCGGGATCAGTAAGCCGGCGATTGTAGCCTGGTTTTCTTCATGGTTTCAACTGCTTGCGCCAGCCCGGCCGGCGTCGGCGCTACAATGCGCCGCCCCCCGTCCGAGGAACCGCATGAACGAGCCCGCTCCCGTCCTGACCATCGATGGCCCTTCTGGGGCCGGCAAAGGCACCGTCAGCCGCATCGTCGCCGCCCGCCTGGGCTGGCATTACCTGGATTCGGGGGCGCTGTACCGGGCGGTCGGGGTGGCGGCCAGCTGGGCCAATCTGGACATTTCCGACGCCGCCGCCCTGGTGCGCTGCACGTTCGACACCCGGGTGGATTTCGACGAGGTCGCCGATGGCGGCCTGCGGGTGCGGATCAACGGCGCCGATGCCACCGACGAGCTGCGCCTGGAGACCACCGGTGCGGTGGCCTCGGCGATCGCCGCCATCCCCGAGGTGCGCGCGGCGCTGAAACAGCGCCAGCGCGCCTTCCGCACCCCGCCGGGGCTGGTCGCCGACGGCCGCGACATGGGCACGGTGATTTTTCCGGACGCCCCGTACAAGGTGTTCCTGACCGCCAGCGCCGAGGAGCGCGCCCAGCGCCGGCATAAACAGTTGAAGGAAAAAGGGGTTTCGGTTATATTCGACGACCTGCTGCGCGAGATCATGGCCCGCGACGCACGCGATGCGCAACGCGCGGTGGCCCCGCTGAGGCCGGCAGACGATGCCGTCCTCCTCGATACCACCGGCATGGACATCGACCAGGTGGTGGGCCGCGTCCTGCAGTTGCTGCCGGTCTGAGCGGCACGCAGGGCAGGGCAGCAGTTTGGTGGCGTCGTGCACGCCACCGGTTCCTCGTTACACCCGCAACATCCATGTTCCACCGATAGCGTCAAAGGCTCCGCTGCGCAATTCCGCGCTGCGGTTTTTCCATTCCACACCCGGCCGCTGTTCGGGCCGACTAACAGGTGGACAGTCGCTGTTTTCCAGAAGAAAACGCCCTGTCCGTGTGTCCACTAGAGTAATTTCAAATGACCGAATCTTTTGCCGAACTGTTCGAAGCCAGCCAAGCCAACCTGGCCAAGCTGAAGCCCGGCGCCATCGTCACCGGTACCGTCGTGGAAGTCCGCGGCGACGTGGTGGTGATCAACGCCGGCCTGAAGTCCGAAGGCATCGTGCCGATCGAGCAGTTCCGTAACGACGCTGGCGAAATCGACGTCGCCGAAGGCGACCTGGTCAAGGTCGCGCTCGACTCGCTCGAGAACGGCTTCGGCGAGACCGTGCTGTCGCGCGAGAAGGCCAAGCGCGCCATGGTGTGGGACGAGCTGGAAGAAGCGTTGGAGAAGAACGAGACCATCACCGGCCGCATCAGCGGCAAGGTCAAGGGTGGTTTCACCGTGGACATCAAGGATGTCCGCGCGTTCCTGCCCGGTTCGCTGGTGGATGTGCGCCCGGTGCGCGACCCGGCCTACCTGGAAGGCAAGGAACTGGAGTTCAAGCTGATCAAGCTGGACCGCAAGCGCAACAACGTGGTGGTCTCGCGTCGTGCGGTGGTCGAGAGCGAGCACTCGGAAGAGCGCGAGCAGCTGATGGACAAGCTGCAGGAAGGCGCGATCCTGAAGGGCGTGGTCAAGAACCTGACCGACTACGGCGCGTTCGTGGACCTGGGCGGCATCGACGGCCTGCTGCACATCACCGACATGGCCTGGAAGCGCGTGCGCCATCCGTCCGAAGTGGTCAACGTCGGCGACGAGCTGGACGTGCGCGTGCTGAAGTTCGATCGCGAGCGTAACCGCGTCAGCCTCGGCCTGAAGCAGCTGGGCGAGGACCCGTGGGACAACATCGCGCGTCGTTACCCGGCCAACAGCCGCGTGTTCGGCAAGGTCTCCAACGTCACCGATTACGGCGCGTTCGTCGAGATCGAGCCGGGCGTGGAAGGCCTGGTGCACGTGTCCGAGATGGACTGGACCAACAAGAACGTCAACCCGTCCAAGGTCGTGCAGGTCGGCGACGAAGTCGAAGTGATGGTGCTGGACGTGGACGAAGAGCGTCGCCGCATCTCGCTGGGCATGAAGCAGGTCGCCGCCAATCCGTGGGAAACCTTCGCCGCCACCCACAAGAAGAACGACAAGGTGTCCGGCCAGATCAAGTCGATCACCGACTTCGGCATCTTCATCGGCCTGGACGGCGGCATCGACGGCCTGGTGCACCTGTCCGACATCAGCTGGAACACCACCGGCGAAGACATCGTGCGCAACTTCAAGAAGGGCGACACGCTGGAAGCCGTGGTGCTGGCGGTGGACCCGGAGCGCGAGCGCATCAGCCTGGGCGTCAAGCAGCTGGAGCAGGATCCGTTCGGCCAGTACATGGCCGCCAACCCGAAGGGCTCGAAGGTCGAGGGCGTGGTGCGTGAAGTGGACGCCAAGGGCGCCACCATCGACCTGGCCGACGGCATCGAAGGCTACGTCGCCGCGCGCGACATCGCCAACGAGCGCGTCGACGACGCCAGCCAGCACCTGAAGGTCGGCGACAAGATCGAAGCCAAGTTCGTGGGCATGGACCGCAAGGGCCGCACCCTGCAGCTGTCGATCAAGGCCAAGGACGATGCCGAAATGCGCGAAGTGCTGGAGGAATACCAGTCCGCGTCGGGCGGCACCACCCAGCTGGGCGCGCTGCTGCGTGCGCAGCTGAACGGCAACAAGTCCGAGTAATCCGCCACACGCAGCGTTACTGGCACGGCCCGGTGTTCCCGGGCCGTGCCAGGTTGCGACCCCACTGCACGCATCCGTAAATGACCAAATCCGAGCTGATCGAAATCCTGGCGCGCAAGCAGGCGCATCTGAAGTCGGACGACGTCGATCTGGCGGTGAAGTCGTTGTTGGAAATGATGGGCGGCGCCCTGTCCGGCGGCGATCGCATCGAGATCCGCGGCTTCGGCAGCTTTTCCCTGCATTACCGGCCGCCGCGCCTGGGACGCAATCCCAAGACCGGCGAGTCCGTCGCGCTTCCCGGCAAGCACGTGCCGCATTTCAAGCCCGGCAAGGAGCTGCGCGAGCGCGTGAGCGGCGTCGTCCCGGTCGAATCCGACACGCCCTGAGCCCGGCGTCCGGCGCTTGCCGGAATCCATGCCTGTTCGGCTAATCTAGTGTCTCCCGACGCTGGAGTTGCTCATGAAGATCGCACGACTGCTGATCCTGCTGGTGTTGCTGTTGGCCGGCCTGGTCATCGGGTCGCTCAATTCGCAGCCGATCCAGATCAACTTCGTGTTCTCCAGCATCGCCACCACCTCCGGCATCGCCATCATCGTCTCGCTGTTCGCCGGCGTGCTGATCGGCGCCTCGCTGGTCCTGGCGGCCCTGGTGATCCCCCTGTATGCCAAGCTGCGTCGCGCCAACAAGGCCGCGAACGCCGCGACCCCGGCCGTCGCGCCGGTTTCCACCCATGCCCACCAGCCCTTGGACGGACGCTGATCTTCGATGGACTTTCTGACCGAGTGGTTCTGGTTCTTCCTGTTCCTGCCGCTGGCGGCATTGAGCGGCTGGGTGATCGGCCGCCGTGGCGGCCAGCGCCATGGCGATACCCAGGTCAGCCGGCTGTCCAGCACCTATTTCCGCGGCCTCAACTACCTGCTCAACGAGCAGCCGGACAAGGCGATCGAGCTGTTCCTGCACATCGCCGAACTGGACAAGGAAACCTTCGAGACCCAGGTCGCGCTGGGCCACCTGTTCCGTCGCCGCGGTGAGGTCGACCGCGCCATCCGCCTGCATCAGGGCCTGGTCCAGCGCGGCGATCTGAGCGACGCGCAACGCGTGCAGGCCTTGCTGGCGCTGGGCGAGGACTACATGAAGTCGGGGCTGCTGGACCGCGCCGAAACCGTGTTCACCGAGCTGGCGCAGATCGACCAGCGTGCGCCGCAGGCGCTCAAGCACCTGATCGGCATCTACCAGGCCGAACGCGACTGGGAAAAGGCCATCGACAACGCCACCCGCTACGAAGAGGTGACCGGCGAGCCGATGGGCAAGTTGATCGCCCAGTTCGAATGCGAGCTGGCCGACCGCTACCGCGCCTCCGGCAAGAACGATCTGGCGCGGGAGGCGATCGCGCGCGCCTACCAGGCCGATGCCAAGTCGGTGCGTGCCGGCATCCTGGAAGGGCGCATTGATGTCGACGACGGCAACGACGAGGCCGCCATCCGCGCCTTCGAGCGCGCCGCGCGCCACGACCCGGACTACCTGCCGGAGATCATGCCGGCGCTGATGGAGTGCTACCGCCGCGGCAACGATCTCAGCGGCGCGCGCGCGTTCCTGTCGGAGATGACCGAGCACTACCGCGGCATCGCTCCGGTGCTGGCGCTGACCCGCCTGATGGAATCGCAGGAAGGCATTTCCGCCGCGCGTTCCTACCTGGGCCGGCAGCTCAAGGACCGGCCGTCGGTGCGCGGCGAGTCCGCGCTGATCGACCTGACCCTGGCCGAGGGCGCCGATTCCACCGCGACCCTGCAGGATCTCAAGCACATCACCGACCAGCTGCTGGTGCGCAATCCCAGCTACCGCTGCACCCGCTGCGGCTTCGGCGCGCGCACCCACCACTGGCAATGCCCCAGCTGCAAGGAGTGGGGCACGGTCAAGCCCCTGCTCAACTACGCGGTGGTGTAGTGCCCATCGCAGGAGCCGCGCTGCTCTTGGCGCTCGGGGTGTTCAGCGCGGCCGGCACCTGGCTGTCGCGCCAGTACGCACTCAAACGCAAGTTGATGGACACGCCCGGCGAGCGGCGCAGCCACACCGTGGCGACGCCGCGCGGCGGCGGCGTGGCGATCGTGGCGGCGGTGCTGCTGGCCTGCGGCTGGGCGGCCCTGCAATGGCCGCAGCACGGCGCGGGCATCGCCACCGTCGCCGCCGGCCTGGTGCTGGTCGCTGGCGTCGGCTGGTGGGACGACCACCGGTCGCTATCGGCGGCGCTGCGATTGCTGGTGCATGCGGTCGCCGCGACCCTGCTGGCTGCACTTGTCTACAAGGCGAGCCAGCCGCTGTGGATGGTCGCGCTGGTGTGGTTGGCGACGGTTTCGCTAATCAATATCTGGAATTTCATGGACGGCATCAATGGCCTGGCCAGCAGCCAGGCGATGCTCGCCGCCCTGGGATTCGCCTGCCTGCTGCCGGCGCCGCTGCGCTGGCCGTGCTGGGTGCTGCTGGTGGCCTGCGCGGGATTTTTGCCGTTCAATTACCCCCGGGCGCGCATTTTCCTCGGCGATGTCGGCAGCGGCGCGCTTGGTTACCTGATCGCCGCGCTGTTCGCCTGGTGCCTCGTCGCCGGCGGACAGGCGCCCTGGCTGCCGGCATTGCCGCTGTCGGCCTTTGCCATCGACGCAGGCTTCACGCTCGTCTCGCGCATGCTCGCCGGCGAACGCTGGTGGCAACCGCACGCGCAACATTTTTACCAGCGTTGGGTACACACCGGCAGTAGCCATACTGTCGTCACGCTCGCCTACGGTCTGTTCAGCATTGTCGCGATTACAATTGCGCGGCTGGGCAGGCCCCTGGATGCGGGCACGCAGGCCGGTCTGACGATCGCCTGGTTCTGTTCGGCAGGTGTGCTTTGGCTGGCCTTGCGCAACCGGATGCGCCGAACTCTCACGGATCACTGATGCTTTCCACGCGCGACCGAGTCACCGAGCTGTTTCCGAAGGCCTCCGTGGTTGTCCACGATCTGGTCATCGTCTGGGTCTGTTGGCAACTGCTGCACGCGGCGCGTTACACCATGCTCCCCGGCGAGCACCCGCTGCCATTGTGGAACCTCAACACCGCCATCGTGCTGGTGGCGCAGGGGCTGGTGTTCTGGAAGGTCGGCCTGTACCGCGGCCTGTGGCGCTTTGCCAGCGTCCCGGACCTGCTTAATATCTTCAAGGCCAGCTTCTATGGCCTGGTGGCGATCGTGCTGGGGCTGGCCTACAGCCGCTTCGACGCGATCCCGCTCTCTGTGCTGATGGTGTACCCGTTCGCGCTGTCAGCTCTGCTGGGCGCACCGCGCCTGCTGTACCGCGCCTGGAAGGATTATCAGATCGCGCACTCGGACGATACCGCGCGGCGGGTGTTGATCGTCGGCGCGGGCCGTGCGGCCGAGGCGCTGGTACGCGACCTGCGCCGTTCCGGTGCCTATCATCCGGTCGGCTTCGTCGACGACGCCGGCCATCTGCACGGCGCCAAGCTGCAGGGCCTGCCGATCCTCGGCCGCATCGACGAAGCCGGTGCGATCGCCAAGGAAACCGCCGCCAAGCTGCTGGTGATCGCGATCCCGTCGTTGGACGCGGCCGGCATGCAGCGGGTGGTGGCGATCTGCGAGAGCACCGGCCTGCCGTTCCGCACCGTGCCGCGCCTGCTCGACGTGCTCGAGGGCCATTACCTGCCGGGCGAGCTCAAGGAGGTCGCGATCGAGGACCTGCTCGGGCGCAAGCCGGTGACCCCGGACTGGAAACTGATCAAGGGTTGGTTGTCCGGGCGTACCGTGTTGGTGACCGGCGCCGGCGGCTCGATCGGCTCGGAACTGTGCCGTCAGTGCGCGCGTCACGGTGCGCATAAGATCGTGCTGCTGGAGATCAACGAGCTGGCGCTGATCACCATCCATGCCGACCTGCACCGGACCTTCCCCGATCTGGAGATCGACTGCGTGCTCGGCGATTGCGGCGATCCGGCGGTGATCCGCCACGCCATGCAGGTGGCCGAGCCGGACGCGGTGTTCCATGCCGCCGCCTACAAGCAGGTGCCGCTGCTGGAGCGGCAGTGCCGCGAGGCGGTGCGCAACAACGTGCTGGCCACCGAGAACGTGGCGCGCGCCTGTGTCGCGGCCAAGGTCTCGACCTTCGTGTTCATTTCCACCGACAAGGCGGTCAATCCGGTCAACCTGCTCGGCGCGTCCAAGCGCTACGCCGAAATGGTGTGCCAGTCGCTGGACGACCAGGCGGTGAGCACGCGCTTCGTCACCGTGCGCTTCGGCAACGTGCTGGACTCGGCCGGCAGCGTGGTGCCGCTGTTCCGGGAGCAGATCCGCCAGGGCGGCCCGGTGACGGTCACCGATCCGCAGGTGACGCGCTACTTCATGACCATTCCCGAAGCCAGCCAGCTGATCGTGCAGGCGGCGGCCTCGGCGTCGCATGGCGCCATCTATACGCTGGACATGGGCGAGCCGGTGCCGATCCGACTGCTTGCCGAGCAGATGATCCGCCTGGCGGGCAAGCAGCCCGGGCGCGACATCGCCATCGTCTATACCGGCCTGCGTCCGGGCGAGAAGCTGCACGAGACGCTGTTCTACGCCGACGAGAACTACCGGCCCACCTCGCACCCGAAGATCCTCGAGGCCGGCGTGCGCAGCTTCTCGCGCGAGGACGTGCTGCGCGGCGTGCAGCAGTTGCGCGCCGCCGTGGCCGACTACGACAGCGACACCATCGAGAAGGTGTTGCGCATGACCATGCCGGAGTTCGCGCCCTTGCGTCAGCAAGACGGTCACGACGGCTCCGCTACCATCGTTCCATTCCCCGCACGCGAGGCCAGAAGGCTCTGATGAGCAAGAGAATCCGCAAGGCAGTATTCCCGGTGGCAGGTTTGGGTACCCGCTTCCTTCCCGCCACCAAGACGGTTCCCAAGGAAATGCTGCCGATCATCGATCGGCCGCTGATCCAGTACGCCGTGGACGAGGCGATCGAGGCCGGTTGCGACACCCTGATCTTCGTCACCAACCGCTACAAGCACGCAGTCGCGGATTATTTCGACAAGGCCTACGAACTGGAGCAGAAGCTGGAGCGTGCCGGCAAGCACGAACAGCTGGAAATGATCCGCCACGTGCTGCCGGACGGCGTGCGCGCGATCTTCGTGACCCAGGCCGAAGCGCTGGGCCTGGGCCACGCCGTGCTGTGCGCCAAGTCGGTCATCGGCGACGAGCCGTTCGCGGTGCTGCTGCCGGACGACCTGATCTGGAACCGTGGCGACGGCGCGCTGAAGCAGATGGCCGATCTCAACGAACGCAGCGGCGCCAGCGTGATCGCGGTGGAAGACGTGCCGCACGAGAACACCGCCAGCTACGGCATCGTGGCCACCGAGGCCTTCGACGGCCGCAAGGGCCGCATCGCGCAGATCGTCGAGAAGCCCAAGCCGGAAGACGCGCCGAGCGATCTGGCGGTGGTCGGGCGCTACGTGCTCAGCGCGAAGATCTTCGAACTGCTGGAAAGCACCGGCACCGGTGCGGGCGGCGAGATCCAGCTGACCGACGCCATCGCCGCGCTGCTGAAGAGCGAGGAAGTGGACGCCTACCGTTTCGAGGGCACCCGTTTCGACTGCGGGACCCATCTGGGCCTGGTCGAGGCGACCATCCGGTTTGCGCTGGAGAACAAGAAGCTGGCCAAGCCGGCGCGCGAGAAGCTGACCCAGATGCTCGCCGAGGAGTAAGCCTGGTGCCGTGCGCCGCTGTAGGCGGCGCACGGGCCAATGAGCTTCAGGCACTGATCCGATCCAGATAGGCCGAATCAGGTGACAAACAGAAAAAGGCAGCCGTGAGGCTGCCTTTTTCTGTTTTTGCGCTGGTCTGACAACAACGCTTGGTGCCGGACCCTCACCCCAACCCCTCTCCCGGAGGGAGAGGGGCTTGAGCGTGCGCGACGCTGCTTCAGCCATCGAGATCTCTCCTTCCTTCTCCCACCGGGAGAAGGTGCCCCGAAGGGGCGGATGAGGGTACGGGTGCCGCTACGTACAACGAAACCCAGCGCTGCCTTGCATCGCGAGTCGCTTCGCGCCGGACCCTCACCCCAACCCTTCTCCCGGTGGGAGAGGGGCTGTGTACTGCTCCCCTCTCCCGTCGGGTGGCCCGCATGGCCGGATGAGGGGAGGGCGCCGCGCGCTTACAGCGCCTCGATGATCCCCGCGGCGCCCATGCCGGTGCCGATGCACATGGTGACCATGCCGTACTTCTGCTTGTGGCGACGCAGGCCGTGCACCAGGGTCGCGGTGCGGATCGCGCCGGTGGCGCCGAGCGGATGGCCCAGGGCGATGGCGCCGCCCAGCGGATTGACTTTTGACGGATCCAGGCCGCTGTCGCGGATCACCGCCAGCGACTGCGCGGCGAAGGCTTCGTTGAGCTCGATCCAGTCCAGTTGGTCCTTGCTCAGGCCGGCCTGCTTGAGCGCCTTCGGAATCGCCTCGATCGGACCGATGCCCATCACTTCCGGACGCACCCCGGCGACCGAGAAGCTGACGAAGCGAGCCAGCGGGGTCAGCCCGTAGTCCTTGATCGCCTGCTCGGAGGCCAGCAGCACCGCACCGGCGCCGTCGCTCATCTGCGAGGAGTTGCCGGCGGTGACGCTGCCGCCGAACTGGCCATTGCGGAACACCGGGCGCAGCTTGGCCAGGCCTTCGATCGAGCTGTCCGGACGCGGACCTTCGTCGGTATCGACCAGCTTCTTGCGCAGGGCGATGACGTTGCCGGCCAGGTCGGGCTGGTGCGAGAGGATCTCGTAGGGGCTGATCTCGTCGCGGAACTCGCCGGCGGCGATCGCGGCGATGGCCTTCTGGTGCGAGGCGAGGGCGAAGGCATCCTGGTCCTCGCGCGACACCTTCCATTCCTCGGCCACCTTCTCGGCGGTGATGCCCATGCCGTAGGCGATGGCCACATGGTCGTCGGCGAACACGCTCGGCGACAGCGCGACCTTGTTGCCCATCATCGGCACCATCGACATCGATTCGGTGCCGCCGGCCAGCATCAGGTCGGCGTTGCCCAGGCGGATCTGGTCGGCGGCCAGCGCCACGGCCTGGATGCCCGAGGAGCAGAAACGGTTGATGGTCTGTCCGGCCACCGAATTCGGCAGGCCGGCCAGCAGCACGCCGATGCGCGCCACGTTCATGCCTTGCTCGCCCTCGGGCATCGCGCAGCCGATGATCGCGTCGTCGATGCGCGAGGTGTCGATGCCCGGCGCCTGCGCCACCACCGCGCGCAGCACGTGCGCCAGCATGTCGTCGGGACGGGTGTTGCGGAACATGCCCTTGGGTGCCTTGCCGACCGGGGTGCGGGTGGCGGCGACGATGTAGGCTTCCTGGATCTGTTTGCTCATTTGGCTTTCTCCGAAAGCCGGGATTGGGGATTCGGGATTGGGGATTCGTCAGAGCGGATCCCGGCGTCGAATGCTTTGCCCGGCTGATAAATGGTGGGAGGCGAGGGTGGCATCAGGTATTGGGGATCCGCCGTAACGAATCCCCAATCCCGACTCCCGAATCTCAGTTCCTAAGCGGCTTACCCGTCTTCAGCATGTGCCCGATGCGCGCCTGGGTCTTTTCCTGCTGGGCCAGTTCGACGAAGTGCTTGCGCTCGAGCTTGAGCAGCCATTCCTCGTCCACCAGCGCACCGCGGTCGACCTCGCCGCCGCACAGCACGGTGGCGATGCGGGTGGCGATCTCGTAGTCGTATTCGCTGATGAAGCGGCCTTCCAGCATGTTGACCAGCAGCATCTTGAAGGTGGCGATGCCGACGTCGCCGGCGACCTGGATGCGTCGCGCCGGCAGCGGCGGGCGATAGCCGCCCTCGGCCAGGGCACGCGCCTCGGCCTTGGCGATGTAGAGCGATTCGTAGCTGTTGAACACCACCTTGTCGGTGCCGCGCAGCAGGCCCAGTTCCTTGGCGTTGACCGCCGAGGTGGAAACCTTGGCCATGGCCACGGTCTCGAAGGTCTTCTTCAGCTCGGCGAACACGTCGCCGCCCGGACCCGCCGCCTGCGCCGCGCGCACCGCGATCTCCTTGAGGCCGCCACCGGCCGGCAGCAGGCCCACGCCGGCCTCGACCAGGCCGATGTAGCTCTCCAGCGCGGCCACGCTCTTGGCGCTGTGCATCTGGAACTCGCAACCGCCGCCCAGCGCCAGCCCGCGCACCGCCGCGACCACCGGCACCAGCGAGTACTTGATGCGCTGGCTGGTGGCCTGGAAGTTGGCGACCATCGCCTCGAACGCATCGACCTTGCCGGCCTGCAGCAGGCCCAGCGCGCCGGCCAGGTCGGCGCCGGCGGAGAAGGGTTCCTTGTGCTGCCACAGCACCAAGCCCTTGAAGTCCTTCTCGGCGCGGCGCACCGCTTCCTGCAGGCCGTCCAGCACCTGGTCGGAGACGGTGTTCATCTTGGTCTTGAAGCTGACCACGGCGATGTCGTCGCCGTCGTGCCACATGCGCAGGCCGTCGTTCTCGAACACGGTCTCGCCCTGCGCGAACTTCTCGCCCAGCAGCGGATCGGGGAAGCGCTGGCGCTTGTACACCGGCAGCGCCGAGCGCGGCAGCTTGGCGTCGCGCGCCGGGCTGTACGAACCTTCGGCGGCGTGCACGCCGTCGCGGCCATCGAACACCCAGTTCGGCAGCGGCGCGCTGCTCATGCTCTTGCCGGCGGCGATGTCGTCGGCGATCCACTGCGCGACCTGCTTCCAGCCGGCGGCCTGCCAGGTCTCGAACGGACCCAGCGCCCAGCCGTAGCCCCAGCGGATCGCCAGGTCCACGTCGCGCGCGGTCTCGGCGATGTCGGCCAGGTGGTAGGCGCTGTAGTGGAACAGGTCGCGGAAGGTCGCCCACAGGAACTGCGCTTGCGGATGCGGGCTCTCGCGCAGCTTGGCGAACTTCTCGGCCGGGTTCTTGATCTTCAGGATCTCGACGACTTCCGGTGCGGCGGCGCGGTCGGCCGGGCGGTAGTCCTGCTTCTGCAGGTCCAGCACCACGATGTCCTTGCCGACCTTGCGGAAGATGCCGGCGCCGGTCTTCTGGCCCAGCGCGCCCTTGCCGATCAGCGCCTCCAGCCACTTCGGCGCCTTGAAGAAGGCATGCCACGGATCGTTCGGCAGGGTGTCGCCCATGGTCTTGATGACGTGCGCCATGGTGTCCAGGCCGACCACGTCGGAGGTGCGGTAGGTCGCCGACTTGGGACGGCCGACCAGCGGACCGGTGAGACCGTCGACCTCGTCGAAGCCCAGGCCGAACTGCTCGGTGTGGTGGATGGTGGACAGGATCGAGAACACGCCGATGCGGTTGCCGATGAAGTTCGGGGTGTCCTTGGCGTAGACCACGCCCTTGCCCAGGGTGGTGACCAGGAAGCTTTCCAGGCCTTCCAGCACCGCCGGCTCGGTGTGCTTGGCCGGGATCAGCTCGGCCAGGTGCATGTAGCGCGGCGGGTTGAAGAAGTGCACGCCGCAGAAGCGGTGGCGCAGCTGTTCCGGCAGCACGTCGGACAGGGCGTTGATGCCCAGGCCGGAGGTGTTGGAGGCCAGCACCGCATGGTCGGCCACGAACGGCGCGATCTTCTTGTACAGGTCCTGTTTCCAGTCCATGCGCTCGGCGATGGCTTCGATGATCAGGTCGCAGCCGCGCAGCTGCTCCAGGCCGGAGTCGTAGTTGGCCGGGGTGATGGCTTCGGCCAGCGCGGTGCTGGCCAGCGGCGCCGGGCTGAGCTTGGTCAGGTTGGCGATCGCCTTGAGCACCACGCCATCGGCAGGGCCTTCCTTGGCGGGGAGGTCGAACAGCACGGTGTCGACGCCGGCGTTGGTCAGGTGCGCAGCGATCTGCGCACCCATCACGCCCGCGCCCAGGACGGCGGCACGGCGGACGAGCAGGGGATTGGACATAGCGATCAGCCTCTGTGGGTCAACGTTTGCGGGATCAGGGAACCGAATGGGCGAGGAAGCCGGCTTCGGCGAAACGGATGAGTTCGCGGGCGGCGTGGGCACGGTGCGCGCCCTCGCTGACGCCGGCGGGGCGCTTGATCAGGCCGAAGTCGGCCATGGCGTAGGTCAGGGCGCCGGCCAGGAAATCCAGGCGCCAGTAAAGTTCCTGCTTGCTCAGCCCGGGCACGCAGGCGGCGATGGCCTTGCCGAACTCGCGCAGCACATGGCCGTAGTGGTCGGACAGGAACTGGCGCAGGCTGTCGTTGTTCTCGGCATAGGCGCGGGCGATCACCCGCACGAAGGCGCCGCCGCTCTGCCGCTCCTGGGCCATCGCCAGGGCCGGCTCGACGAAGGCCGCCAGCACCGGGCCGAGCTGGCCGGGATGCTGCCGTTGCGCGGCTTCCAGCTGCGCCATGCGTGCGGCGGTCATTTCGTCCATGCGCCGCCGGAACACCTCGTTGACCAGGTTTTCCTTGGACCCGAAGTGGTAGTTCACCGCGGCGATGTTGACGTCGGCCTGGCTGGTGACCTGGCGCAGCGAGGTGCCGGAAAAGCCGTGCTGCGCGAACAGTTCCTCGGCCGCGCTGAGGATGCGGTCCTTGGTCGAGAAGTGCGCTTGCTTTGCCATGCGGCCGCCAGAATCAATCAAACGATTGTTTGAGTCTAGGCCTGGGCGGTGGGCGCGTCATGCTGCTTTGCAGCACGATTCAGGGCCGGCCGTGCAAAGCCGGCGCCGATTGGATAGAATTGTCCATCGCAATTCTGGCTAAGCCCGCGTTTTGACGCGGGTTTTTTTCATGTTAACCTCGGGCCTTCAGTGGCCCGCCCAACGGAGAACTTCCCATGGCGCTGGAGCGCACCCTGTCCATCATCAAGCCCGATGCCGTCGCCAAGAACGTCATCGGCGAAATCTACTCGCGCTTCGAGAAGGCCGGCCTGAAGGTCGTGGCCGCCAAGTACAAGCAGCTGTCGCGCCGCGAGGCCGAGGGCTTCTACGCCGTGCACCGCGAGCGTCCGTTCTTCAACGCGCTGGTCGAGTTCATGATCTCCGGCCCGGTGATGATCCAGGCGCTGGAAGGCGAGAACGCCGTGGCCGCGCACCGCGACCTGCTGGGCGCCACCAACCCGAAGGACGCCGCGCCGGGCACCATTCGCGCCGACTTCGCCGATTCGATCGACGCCAACGCCGCGCACGGCTCGGATTCGGTCGAGAACGCCGCCAACGAAGTGGCGTATTTCTTCGCCGCCACCGAAGTGGTTTCGCGCTAAGCGAGGTCGTCGTGAACGAGGTCGTCCATCCTCCCTTGGCCATCGCCGATCCCGTGCGGACCGGCGCGGCGGCCAAGCAGAATCTGCTCGACCTCGATCGCGAGGGGCTGGAGCGCTTCTTCGCCGAGACCCTCGGCGAAGCGCGCTACCGCGCCCACCAGGTGATGAAGTGGATCCACCACCGCTACGTCACCGACTTCGACCAGATGACCGACCTCGGCAAGGCGCTGCGCGCCAAGCTGCAGCAGCATGCCGAGGTCGTCGTCCCCAACATCGTGTTCGACAAGCCTTCCGCCGACGGCACCCACAAGTGGTTGCTGGCGATGGGCGTGGACGGCAAGAACGCGATCGAGACCGTCTACATCCCCGACAAGACGCGCGGCACGCTGTGCGTGTCCTCGCAGGTCGGCTGCGGCCTCAACTGCACCTTCTGCTCCACCGCCACCCAGGGCTTCAACCGCAACCTTTCCACTGCCGAGATCATCGGCCAGGTGTGGGTGGCGGCGCGGCATCTGGGCAACGTGCCGCACCAGATGCGCCGCCTCACCAATGTGGTGATGATGGGCATGGGCGAGCCGCTGATGAATTTCGACAACGTCGTGCGCGCGATGAGCGTGATGCGCGACGACCTGGGCTACGGCCTGGCCAACAAGCGCGTGACCCTGTCCACCTCGGGTCTGGTGCCGCAGATCGACCGCCTGTCCAGCGAGAGCGACGTGTCGCTGGCGGTGTCGCTGCATGCGCCCAACGACGCGCTGCGCGAGACCCTGGTTCCGCTCAACAAGAAGTACCCGATCGCCGAACTGATGGACGCCTGTGCGCGCTACCTGCGCGCCAACAAGCGCCGCGAGTCGGTGACGTTCGAATACACCCTGATGAAGGGGATCAACGACCAGCCCGAGCATGCGCGGCAACTGGCGCGGCTGATGCGCCAGTTCGACAACGCGGTGCAGGCGTCGAACGCCGGCAAGGTCAACCTGATCCCGTTCAATCCGTTCCCGGGCACGCGCTACGAGCGCTCCGGCGAGACCGAGATCCGTGCATTCCAGAAGATCCTGCTGGACGCACAGGTGCTGACCATGGTGCGGCGCACGCGCGGCGACGACATCGATGCCGCCTGCGGGCAGCTCAAGGGGCAGGTCATGGACCGTACCCGCCGGCAGGCCGAGTTCAAGCGCGAATTGCAGACGCGGGCGGATCGGGATGCGGCGGCGTAGCCAAGGGCGTTCCATCGCGGTGGTGGCGATCGCAGTGCTGGCCTTGCCGGGCTGCAACTGGATCGCTGCCAAGACCGGCACCGTGCGCACCGCCGAACAGGTGCAGCCGCATTATTCCTTCCGCGACAGCCGCGCGGTGAAGTCGCGCGTGGCCTTGCAGGAACAACTCGGCCTGGCCGCCAACGGGCTCGCCTCCAACGACCTGGATGCAGCGCAGACGCACGCGCGCAAGGCGCTGGCGATGGACGCCGACTCGGTCGACGCACTGACCGTGCTGGCGGTGGTCGCCGATCGCAAGGGCGATGCCGCGACCGCCGGTGGGTACTACCGCAAGGCCGCCGAGCTGGCGCCGAGCAACGGCGCGACCTTGAACAACTACGGCGCCTGGCTGTGCGCGAACGGCTCGCCGGCGGAGTCGCTGGCCTGGTTCGACCGCGCGCTCGCGCTGCAGGACTACGCCACGCCAGCCTCGGCGCTGGCCAACGCCGGTGGCTGCGCACTGCAGGTCGGCCAGCGCGAGCGTGGCGAACGCGACCTGCGCAAGGCGCTGGAGCTGGATCCGGACAACGCGTACGCGCTCGAGGCGATGGCCCGCAACGAGGTCGCGCAAGGGCGCTTTTTCGAGGCGCGGGCCTTCTCCGAGCGGCGTCTGGCGGCTGCGCCTGCCACCGCTTCCGTGTTACAACTTGCTATTCAGATTGAGCAAAGGCTGGGCGACAAGGCTGCCGCCGGCCGTTACCAACAGCGGTTGCGCAAGGAGTTTCCCGACGCCGCGACCACGACACCCGGGGCTAGTGCATTGTGATCAGTGATTCCAATCCGAACGCTTTCGATGGCGCCAAAGGCTGCGGGCAACAGCTCCGCGAAGCGCGCGAAGCGGCCGGCCTGAGCATCGACGACGTCGGCAGCCGACTGCGCATGCCGGTGCATGTGGTGCAGGCACTCGAGTCGGAGCAGTGGCAGCGCCTTGGCGCGCCGGTCTTTGTCCGCGGGCAGCTGCGCAGCTACGCGCGCCTGCTCGGCGTCGACCTGGAGCCCTTGCTGCAGACCGCGCAGATCGCGCCGGTGCAGCCGGTCGAATTGATCAGCCACACGCACACGCCGCCGCTGCGGCGCATGCTCGAGAGCGCCACGCGGCGCATGGTCTACGTGGTGATCACCGCCGGACTTGCGGTGCCGGTGTGGTACGCCACCCGTAGCCATTTCGCCGACGACAACGGCCCCAGCACCGCCTCGCTGGACGTGGTGCCTGGCACGCCGGGCACGACCGCTGCCGCGACGGCGACGCCGGCCAACGGTGCTGCTGCGCCGGCACCGACCACGCCGGCGGCCACGCGTCCGGCGCCAAGCGCCGCGGCGCCGTACATCGCGTCGCTGACGCCGATGCCGCGTCCGACGGCAGAGCCGGAGAAGAACAGTCTGAGCCTGTCGTTCCAGGGCGACAGCTGGGTGCAGATCCTCGCGCCCGACGGCACGCCGGTGGAGAAGGCGCTGCTGAAGGCCGGCGAGACCCGCACGTATGCGCCGGGGCAGGTCGGGCGTGTGGTGCTGGGCAATGCCTCTGCGGTCCAGGTTCAGCAATCCGGGAGTACCGTGGATCTGACCCCGTTCAGGCGCGCGAACGTGGCGCGCTTTGCGGTATCCTCTGACGGTTCCGTGGTGCCCGCCTCCGAGTGACGGCGGCGCGATTCCTCATCTTCAACATTTCATGTCCCGTCGCAGCGGCGGGGCGAGAGTACGCATGGCGATTGACGACCTGCTCGACGAGCACGAACAAAGCGAACGCGTCCGCACTTGGCTCAGGAAAAACGGCGCCGGCCTGATCGGCGGCATCGTCCTGGGCCTTGGCGCGATCATCGGCTGGCAGTGGTGGACCAAGCAGCGGTCCAACGATCTGGCCCAGGCCAATACCCGCTACGAAGCGGTGCTCAAGAGCATCCAGGCCAATCAGCTGGACAAGGCGGCCAAGGACATGGCCGAACTGCAGCAGGGCTCGACCAACATCTACGCCGAACTGGCGGCGCTGCGCCTGGCCAAGGCGCAGGTCGATGCCGGCAAGTCCGATGCCGCGTTGACCACGCTGCGCGCGCTCAAGGCCGACGGCGAAATGAAGGTGCTGGTCGACCATCGCGTGGCGCGGTTGCTGATTTCCGGCGGCAAGCCGCAGGACGCGCTGGCGCTGGTGGCCTCGGCCACCGATTCGCAGGGTCTGGAGATTCGCGGCGATGCGCTGATCGCGCAGGGCAAGCGCGAGGCGGCGCGCGATGCGTACGCCAAGGCGCTGACCAGCCTGGACGTGGCCTCGCCGCAGCGGCGCGTGGTCGAAACGAAATTGATGGATGCGGGCGGCAGCGTGCCGAATGCCGCGGAGCCGATCTGATGAAGGTAGTCATGTTCAAGCGTGTCGCCACCGTGGCCCTGCTGGGTCTGGCCTTGTCGGGCTGTACCACCGTCAAGGGCTGGTTCGCCGGCAAGGATGCGGCCGCCAAGAAAGCCGCCGAGCCGGCCGAACTGGTGAAGTTCACCCCGTCGGTGAAGGTGGTGAAGCTGTGGTCCACCGATGCCGGCAAGGGTGAGCGCCAGATCGGCGTGCGCCAGCGTCCGGTGGTGGCCGACGGCAAGGTGTATGCGGCCGCGACCTCCGGCACGGTGTACGCGCTGGATCTGCAGACCGGCAAGACCATTTGGGAATACGACGCCAAGCAGGCGCGCAAGCAGCAGCTGTCGCAGGCCGAGGACCAGCCGAAGAGCCAGGTCGAGAGCGAGTCCGGCAAGAACCTGTCCAAGGACGAGCGCGCCGCCTACAAGCAGCGCCTGCGCAACGAGAAGCAGCAGGCCAAGGAGCGCAAGCGGCTCGAAAAGAAGCGTCCGCTGCCGCGCTTTGCCGGTGGCCCGGGCGTGGGCGACGGCCTGGTGGTCGTCGGTGCGCTGGACGGCGCCGTGATCGCGCTCGATGCCGCCAACGGCACCGAGAAGTGGCGCGCCAAGGTGCCCAACGAAGTGATCGCCGCGCCGGTGATCGCGCAGAACATGGTGTTCGTGCGCAGCAACGACGGCCGCACCACCGCCTTCGATGCGTCGACCGGACAGCAGCGCTGGTTCAATGCGCAGGAACTGCCGAGTCTGACCGTGCGCGGCAATGCGCCGGTGGTGGCGGGTCCGGGCGTGCTGTTCATCGGCAACGACGACGGCACGCTGGCCGCGCTGGCGATGCAGGACGGTCGCGTGCTGTGGGAGCAGACCATCGGCGTGCCGGAAGGCCGCACCGAGCTGGAGCGCATGGCCGACGTCGACGGCGCTCCGGTGCTCGACGGCACCACGCTGTATGCGACCAGCTTCAAGAACGAGACCGTGGCGCTGGAAGGCCCGAGCGGCCGCCCGCTGTGGAACCGCGATCATGGCGGCGCCGGCGGTGTCGGCGTGAGTTCCGGCAACGTGGTGGTGGCCGACAACGCCGGCACCGTGTGGGCGCTGGACAAGGCCTCCGGATCGGCGATGTGGTCGCAGCCGGGGCTGGCGCGCCGGTCGCTGACCGGCGTGGCGATCCAGGGCGATTACGCCGTGGTCGGCGACTACAAGGGCTATCTGCACTGGCTCCGGCTCGACAACGGCGAGTTCGCCGCGCGCGAGCGGGTCGGCCGCAAGCCGCTGGTGGCGCAGCCGGTGGTCGCGGACGGGATCCTGCTGATGCAGAACACGAAAGGCGACCTGACCGCGTTCCGGTTGGGTCAATAACAAGAGAAGGATGTCGCGATGCTGCCGCTGGTCGCCCTGGTTGGACGGCCGAATGTCGGCAAGTCCACGCTGTTCAATGCGCTGACGCGCAGCCGTGACGCGCTGGTCCACGACCAGCCCGGCGTCACCCGCGACCGCCACTACGGGGTATGCCGGCTGCAGCCGGACACCCCGTTCGTGATCGTCGACACCGGCGGCATCTCCGGCGAAGAGGAAGGCCTGGCCGGCGCCACGGCCGAGCAGGCGCGCGCCGCCGCCGGCGAGGCCGACCTGATCCTGTTCGTGGTCGATGGTCGCGAGGGATCGTCCGCGCTCGACGACGAGATCCTGGCCTGGCTGCGCAAGCTGGCGCGGCCGACCCTGCTGCTGATCAACAAGATCGACGGCACCGACGAGGACCAGGTGCGCGCCGAATTCGCGCGCTACGGCCTCGGCGACGCCATCGCGGTCTCCGCCGCGCATCGCCACGGCATCGACGACCTGCTCGACGAGGTCCTGGAGCGGCTGCCGGAAGAGGGCGCCGGCGAGACCCTGGACACCGATCCGGCGCGCATGCGCATCGCCTTCGTCGGCCGCCCGAACGTGGGCAAGTCGACCCTGGTCAATCGCCTGCTGGGCGAGGAGCGCATGATCGCCTCCGAGGTGCCCGGCACCACCCGCGACTCGATCGCGGTGGACCTGGAGCGCGACGGCCGCCTGTACCGGCTGATCGACACCGCCGGCCTGCGTCGCCGCGGCCGCGTCGAGGAGGCGGTGGAGAAGTTCAGCGCGTTCAAGACGCTGCAGGCCATCGAGCAATGCCAGGTCGCGGTGCTGATGCTCGATGCCGGCGAGGGCGTGACCGATCAGGACGCGACCGTGCTCGGCGCGATCCTCGATGCCGGCCGTGCCCTGGTGGTGGCGATCAACAAGTGGGACGGGCAGAGCGACTACCAGCGTGCGCAGGCCGAAGACCTGCTGTCGCGCAAGCTCGGCTTCGTGGCCTGGGCCGAGGCGGTGCGCATTTCGGCCAAGCACGGTTCGGGCATGCGCGAACTGTTCCAGGCGATCCATCGCGCGCACGCCTCGGCGGTGCGCGAGTTCAGCACCAGCGAAGTCAACCAGGCGCTGGAAATCGCCTACGAAAGCAATCCGCCGCCGAGCATCCGCGGTCACGTCTCCAAGCTGCGCTACGTGCATCCGGGCGGCAGCAATCCGCCGACCTTCATCGTCCACGGCACGCGCCTGAAGGTGCTGCCGGAGTCGTACAAGCGCTACCTGGAGAACTTCTTCCGCAAGCGCTTCAAGCTGGTCGGCACGCCGGTGCGCTTCATGTTCCGCGAAGGCGCCAATCCGTACGAAGGCAAGAAGAACGTGCTGACCGAGCGCCAGATCGCCAAGAAGCGGCGCCTGATGAAGCACGTCCGCGGCAAGTAGTCGCATAATGGATACGCGGCGCGCGATCACCCTCGGCATTCTCGCCGGCGGCCGCGCGCAGCGCCTGGGCGGATGCGACAAGGCCTGGCTGCAGCGCGACGGGCAGGCGCAGGTGCAATGGCTGGTGCAGGCGCTGGCGCCTCAGGTTGCCCAAGTGCTGGTCAGCGCCAACCGCAGCTTGCCGCGCTATGCCGCCATCGGCCTGCAGGCCGTGCCGGACCGCGTCGCGGCACCGGCCGGGGCGGAACGTTCCTTGGGACCCATCGCCGGGCTGGACGCGCTTGCCGCTGCCTGTGCCACGCCCTGGCTGCTGACCGTGCCGGTCGACATCTGCATGTTGCCGCGTGATCTGCCTGCGATGATGGCCGCAGTCGCAGCCTCTGACGAGTGCGATGGCGCCTGGGTCGAGGATGCCGCCGGCGCGCAGCCGCTGGTGGCGCTGTACCGATTGGCCGCACTGCGCCCGGCGCTGGAGGAGGCCCTGACAGCCGCCCGCTACGCGCCGCGCGCCTTGCAGCAGCGCCTGCGGATGCAGCCGGTGCCGCTGCCGGAAATCGTGCTGGGCAATCTGAACACGCCGCAGGACCTGGCTGCAGCGGGTATCCTGCCGCCACCATGACCGACTATCCCTCCCGGATCGCCTACACCGACGCGCTGGCGATCGTCGCTGCCGCTGCGCGTGCCCGTCCCGTCAACAGCGAGCGCCTTGCAGCGTCGCGCGCCGATGGCCGCATCCTGCTGGAACCGCTGGATGCGCCGATCGACCTGCCGCCGTTCGCCAACAGCGCGATGGATGGCTTCGCGCTGCGCCATGCCGATCTGACCCCGGGGGCGGCGACCGACTTGCGGCTGGCCGGCGAGCAGTTCGCCGGCGCCGATCGGCACCAGGCGCTCGCGCCCGGCGAATGCCTGCGGGTCACGACCGGCGCGCCACTGCCAGCCGGGGCCGATACGGTGGTGATCAAGGAGAACGTGCACGAGCATGACGGCGTAGTGCAGGTCCCCGCCGACATCGCCGTCGGCGCACACGTGCGGTCGCGTGGCGAGGACGTGCGCGCCGGCGAGCGTGTGCTCGAGGCCGGCATGCTGCTGACGCCTTCACGCATCGGCCTGGCCGCGGCCTTGGGCGTGGACCAGTTGATGGTGGCGGCGCGGCCGACCGTGGCGGTGTTCGCCACCGGCGACGAACTGGTCGAGCCGGGCCTGCCGTTGCAGCCGGGGCAGATCTACAACAGCAACCGCGACATGTTGATGGCGCAACTGCGCCTGCTCGGCCTGGCGCCGACCGCCTGGCCGACCCTGCCGGACGATCCGCAGCGCATCCAGGCCATGCTCGCCGACGCGGCCTCGGCGTTCGACGTGGTGCTGACCTGCGGCGGCGTCTCCGCCGGCGAGAAGGACTACCTGCCGCGGTTGCTGGCCGAGCACGGCCGCATCCTGTTCTGGAAGGTGCGCATGCGCCCGGGCATGCCGTTGCTGTTCGGCGAGTGGGACCGCGCCCTGTTCCTGGGTCTCCCGGGCAATCCGGTGTCGGTGCTGGCGACCTTCCTGGCGATCGGGCGACCGTTGCTGGATGCGCTGCAGCGGCGCAGCGAGCCGCATCGGGCCTGGCGCGCCCGGCTGGCGGCCGGCTGGGACAAACGCCACGACCGGCTGGAGTTTCTGCGCGGGCGCATGCGCTGCGACGCCCACGGTCAGCTGTGGGCAGAGCCGAATCCCGCGGACGGCTCGCATCGCCTGCGCGGCGCCGCCGACAGCGACGTGCTGCTGCGGCTGGAGGAGGGCGCACGCCAGTTCCAGGCCGGCGACGTGGTCGAGGTGGTGCCGTACTGAGGGCACCCCCTAAGCACCTGCATCCAACATCATCAAGCCGGATACAGGATGCCTGTGGGAATGGTTTCAGCGGGACGGGGCGTTCCCGGGCAAGCGCGTCGCGAGGTTCCTTCAGCCGCGCCGTCGACAGCGGACGCGGAACCGGTTTGCGCCGATAATGCGCGCATGGGCATTCGAGAACTGACCCCGGCACAGGCGCAGGCGCGGCAGGCGCAGGGCGCGCGCCTGATCGACATCCGCGAGGAGCACGAGCGCGTCACCGGCATGGCCGAGGGCGCGCAGGGCGTGGCCCGCGCGCAGTTGCAGGCCGACCCGGCTGCCTATCTTGGCGCCGACACCGAGGTGCTGCTGATTTGCCAGAGCGGCAAGCGTTCGCACGACACCGCATTGTTCCTGGAGCAGGCCGGTTACACCCGTGTCGCTTCCGTGCTGGGCGGCACCACGCGCTGGCAGCGCGAAGGCTTGCCGCTGCAGCGGCCGGCGCTGGAACCGGAGCAGGAGGACTTCTTCGACCGCTATTCGCGGCATCTGCGCCTGCCCGAAGTCGGGGTCGAGGGCCAGCGCCGGCTGCAGGCCGCGCGCGTGCTACTGGTCGGTGCCGGCGGCCTGGGCTCGCCGGCCGGTTTCTACCTGGCCGCGGCCGGGGTGGGGCAGTTGCGCATCGCCGACGACGACGTGGTCGAACGCAGCAACCTGCAGCGGCAGATCCTGCACGGCGACGCGCGGATCGGCCAGGCCAAGGTGGAGTCGGCTGCGGCGAGCCTGGGCGCGTTGAATCCGGGCGTGCGGGTGGAGGCGGTGCGTGAGCGGGTCACCGCGGACAACGTCGAGCGGCTGCTGCAGGACGTGGACGTGGTGCTGGACGGCTCGGACAACTTTCCCGCGCGCTACCTGCTCAACGATGCCTGCGTGAAGCTGGGCAAGCCGCTGGTGTACGGCGCGGTGCAGCGCTTCGAAGGCCAGGTCAGCGTGTTCGATGCCGGCCGTCGGCGCGGGCAGGCGCCATGCTACCGCTGCCTGTTCCCGGAGCCGCCGCCGCCGGAGTTCGCACCGAACTGTGCCGACGCCGGCGTGCTCGGCGTGCTGCCCGGCATCGTTGGCCTGCTGCAGGCCAACGAGGTCTTGAAGCTGCTGCTCGACATCGGCGAACCCCTGCGCGGCCGCCTGCTGCACTTCGACGCACTGGCGATGCGCTTCCGCGAAACCCGCCTGTCCGCCGATCCGCAGTGTCCCTTGTGTGCGCCGGAGCGGCCGTTCCCTGGCTATATCGACTACGCGCGGTTCTGTGGGGCTGAGGGTTAGCTGCTACTAGCTGTCGTTGTACGCGGCGGCATCCGTACCCTCATCCGCCCCTGCGGGGCACCTTCTCCCGGTGGGAGAAGGGAGATGCGCTCTCGATGGCGGAAGCAGCGCCGTGCGCGCTCAAGCCCCTCTCCCATCGGGAGAGGGGTTGGGGTGAGGGTACGGCGCGAAGCGACTCGCGATGCAGGGCAGCGCTGGCTTTCGTTGTACGCGACGGCCCCCGTACCCTCATCCGCCCCTTCGGGGCACCTTCTCCCGGTGGAAGAAGGGAGATGCGGTCTCGATGGCTGAAGCAGCGTCGCGCACGCTCAAGCTCAAGCCCCTCTCCCGTCGGGAGAGGGGTTGGGGTGAGGGTGCGGCGCGCAGCGCGCGACCGCTTGCATGTCGCACAAGAAGTTCCTTGCGCGCAGCACGCAGTGCGCCGCGTCTCATGTCGCACCCTGATCCATGGGGATGCTGAGGCCTTGTGCGTAGAATCGGCGCATGACCAGTGCAGCCGACAGCAGTGAGTTGATCAAAGTGGTGGCGCTGCTCGGCGCGGCCGTGGTGGCGGTGCCGGTGTTTCGCAGGCTCGGCCTGGGGTCGGTGCTCGGCTATCTCGCCGCCGGCCTGGCGATCGGGCCGTTCGGCCTGGGCTGGTTCTCCGATCCGCAGGCGATCCTGCACGTCGCCGAATTGGGCGTGGTCATGTTCCTGTTCGTGATCGGCCTGGAAATGCGGCCCTCGCACCTGTGGAGCCTGCGCAAGCAGATCTTCGGCCTGGGTACCGCGCAGATCATCGTCTGCGCGAGCGTGCTGACCGGGGTCGGACTGGCCTTCGGCTTTCCATTGCCGGTGGCTTTCATCGCGGCCTCCGGCTTCGTGCTGACCTCCACCGCGGTGGTGATGCAATTGCTCGGCGAGCGCGGCGACATCGCCTTGCCGGCGGGGCAGAAGATCGTCGCGATCCTGCTGTTCGAAGACCTGTTGATCGTGCCGCTGCTGGCGGTAGTGGCGTGGATGGCGCCGGTGCCGGCGGACGCGTCTGCGCCGTCGCGCTGGATCGGCATCGGTATCGGCGCCGCGGCGATCGTCGGCCTGCTGGCGGCGGGGCGCTGGCTGCTCAACCCGCTGTTCCGGCTGCTGGCGGCCGCCAAAGCGCGTGAGGTGATGACCGCGGCCGCCCTGCTGGTGGTGCTGGGCGCGGCGCTGCTGATGCAACTCGGTGGGCTGTCGATGGCAATGGGCGCTTTCCTGGCCGGCGTGCTGCTGTCCGAATCGACCTTCCGCCACCAGATCGAAGCCGACATCGAACCGTTCCGCGGCATCCTGCTGGGGCTGTTCTTCCTCGGCGTCGGCATGGCGCTGAATCTGGCGGTGGTAGCGGCCAACTGGACGCTGATCCTCAGCGGTGTGCTTGCCTTTATGGCGGCCAAGGCCGCGTGCATCTACCTGGTCGCGCGGCTCACCGGCAGCGGCCATGCGCAGGCGCTGGATCGCGGCGTGCTGATGGCGCAGGGCGGCGAGTTCGCCTTCGTGCTGTTTGCCGCCGCCAGCGGTGCCGGCGTCATCGACGCGCAGATCAATGCCAACCTGACCGCCATCGTGGTGCTGTCGATGGCGCTGACGCCGCTGTTCGTGCTGCTGTACCGGCGCTGGGCGCCGGTGGAGGCACCGTCGATGGAAGGCGTGGATGCAGCCGACGGCCTCACCGGCAGCGTGCTGATCATCGGTTTCGGCCGCTTCGGCCAGGTCGCCAGCCAGTCGCTGCTGGCGCGCGACGTGGACGTGACCATCATCGACAACGACATCGAGATGATCCAGAGCGCGGCCAAGTTCGGCTTCAAGATCTACTACGGCGACGGCACCCGCCTGGATGTGCTGCACGCTTCCGGTGCGCACAGCGCCCGTGCCATCGCGGTGTGCGTGGACAACCGCGAAGCGGCCAACCGCATCGTCGAACTGGCCACCACCGAGTTTCCGCAGGCCAAGCTGCTGGTGCGCTCCTACGACCGCGAGCACGCGCTGGAGCTGATCGCCGCCGGTGTGGACTACCACATCCGCGAGACCTTCGAATCGGCAGTGGAATTCGGCCAGGCCGCGCTGATCGAACTGTGTATGGACGAGAGCGAGGCGCGTTCCATCGCCCGCGAGATCCGCCGCCGCGATGCCGAGCGGCTGGAACTGGAGATCGCCGCCGGCGACGTGCGTGCTGGCAGGGGCCTGATGTATGGCAACATCACCCCAGTGGTGCCGACCCCGACTCCGTTCACGCCGCCGCGGCGCGAGAGCCGCACGCTCAATCCGGAAGGCGTGCCGGTCGAGCCCGGCGAGCCGCGTCGCGGCGATTAGCCACGGCAAGGCAGCATTGTGTGCGGTGCCCGTGGGGGAACCGATGACGCACGACCGGTAGAGCCCGTCGCGACTGAAGGGCACCTCCAGTTGCCTCGGGAAGCGTCCTCTAGGAGGGGCTTCAGCCGCGACGGGGCGTTTTTCAGGCAAAGCCCGGTCGCGGGCTGAAGCCGCTTCTACCGTGCAACCAGCATCCGGCTCGATGGTGCCGGATGCGGGTTATTGGAAGTGCCTCGAAGCCGCTCCCACAGGGACTTGCGACGAGCCCGCCGGATGCACCGTGGGAGGGACTTCAGTCCCGACGCATTGCGCTTTCCGAAGCACACACCACTTCGCGCGTCGTGGCTGCATGACAGTCGACTCCCGGGTACCTTTCGAGTACCCCGCCCGAGCGATGCCGCCTCAGCGCAAGAACGCCTGCAGCGCCCGCACGTAGCCCGGATCGTCGCTGATGTCGTTGTGGTCGGCCTGCGCGAAGGCGATCACGGTCGGGCGTTGCGGCAGGGCCTCGAGCAGGGCATCGGTGCTGGTCGGCGGTACCACCTGATCGCGGCCTGCGCGAAGGATCAGCAGTGGGCCGCCATAGGCGCGCAAGGCGCGCGCCGAATCGTAGCGATCGCGCAGCAGCCAGCGCACCGGCGCCCAGCGGTAGTGCGCCTGCGCCGCCGACACCAGGCTGTCGAACGGCGTCACCAGCACCAGCTGCGCCACCGCGCGCCGCGCCGCCAGTTGGCTGGCCACGCCGCTGCCCAGGCTGCGCCCCAGCACCGCGATCTGTGCCTGCGGCTGCGCGGCGCGCACACGGTCGTACAGCGCCACGGCATCGCCCACCAGTGCGGTCTCGCTGGGCTTGCCGTCGCTGGCGCCGTAGCCACGGTAGGCGAGCAGGTAGAGGCTGTGGTCGGGCAGGGCGGCCTGCAACTGCGCGCGTGCGAAACGCAGATCCTCGGCATTGCCGCCGAAGTACAGCAGCACCTTGTCGCGGCCGGGATGGACCTGCCAGCCGCGCAGCTCCACGTCCGCGCCGCGACGCAGCGCGAAATCGGTCTGCGCCGGTGCCACCCGCGTGCCCTGCGGGAAATACAGCAGGTCGCGCTGGCCCAGGTAGAGCAAGGCACAGACCACCACATAGGCCGCGGCGAGAATGGCCGCCGCGATCGCGGTGTAACGCAGCATCGCGCTAGCCGTGCTTGCGCTGCGCCTCGGCGAAGGCGGCCAGTTGCTCAGGTGTGGCCTCGGCCTGGTGCTGCGCCTTCCAGTCGGCGAACGGCATGCCGTAGACGCGCTCGCGCGCCTGTTCCTTGCTGAGGTCTTCGCCTTCGGCGGCCGCCGCCTCGCGGTACCAGTCGGCCAGGCAGTTGCGACAGAACCCGGCCAAGATCATCAGGTCGATGTTCTGCACGTCGGGGCGGTCCTGGTTGAGGTGCTGCAGCAGGCGGCGGAAGGCGGCGGCCTCGATGCGGGTGGTGTCGGTCATGGCGGAATCGGGGACAATGGACATCCCCCGACTCTACACCCGCCCGCCCCGATGACCGATTCCGTGCCCGTCTCCTCCGTCCCGGCCCGCATCCTCGACGGGCGGCGCATCGCCGAAGACCTGCTTGACGAACTGAAGGCGAGGGTCGATGCGCGGCTGGCGGCCGGGCAGCCGCGGCCCGGATTGGCGGTGGTGCTGGTGGGCGGCGATCCGGCCTCGGCGGTGTACGTGCGCAACAAGCGTCGCGCGGCCGAGAAGGTGGGCATCGAGGCGTTCGACTACGACCTGCCGGCGGGCACCAGCGAGGCCGAGCTGCTGGCGTTGATCGACCGGCTCAATGCCGACCCCAAGATCCACGGCATCCTGGTGCAACTGCCGCTGCCGGGCATCCCCGACGCCAGCCGGCTGATCCACCGCATCGATCCGCGCAAGGACGTGGACGGCTTCCATCCGGAGAACGTCGGCCACCTGGCGCTGCGCGAATTCGGCCTGCGCCCGTGCACGCCGCGCGGCATCGTCACCCTGCTGGCGCACACCGACCAGCCGGTGCGCGGGCGCAACGCCACCATCGTCGGCGTCAGCAACCACGTTGGCCGGCCGATGGCGCTGGAGCTGCTGATCGCTGGCTGCACGGTCAGTTGCTGCCACAAGTTCACCCCGCCGGAGGTGCTGCAGGCGCGGGTGCGCGACGCCGACATCCTGGTGGTGGCGGTGGGCCGGCCGGGGCTGATCCCGGGCGAGTGGGTCAAGCCCGGCGCGGTGGTGATCGACGTCGGCATCAACCGCCTGGACGACGGCCGCCTGGTCGGCGACGTCGGCTTCGACGCGGCGGCGCAGCGGGCCAGCTGGATCACGCCGGTACCGGGCGGGGTCGGGCCGATGACCGTGGCCACGCTGATGCAGAACACGATCGAGGCTGCTGAGGCGGCGGGGAGTCGGGATTCGGGATCGGGGATTCGTTGAGGGCAGTGGCCGGGATTGGGGAGTGGGGATTCGGGATTCGTTGAAGGCTGCGCGGGATTGGGGATTCGGGATTCGGGATTCGTTAAAGGCAATAGCAAAAGCGCATGCACGGCGCATCCGGGATCGGTAGGCCTTCGAATCGGCCATCTGACAGCCAGGCAAACGGTCGACTGCGCAGGGGGGCGTCTTGACGAATCCCCACTCCCGAATCCCCAATCCCCGCCCCAAATGCGTTAAAATGCCGCGCTTCCCCACACTCGGGTCCGCCGATGCTGCGCATCCAGGCTGAAGCTCTCACCTACGACGACGTCTCGCTCGTCCCCGCCCATTCGATCGTCCTGCCCAAGGACGTCAGCCTGGAAACCCGGCTGACCCGCGACCTGCGCCTGAAACTGCCGATCCTGTCGGCCGCGATGGACACGGTCACCGAGCACCGCCTGGCGGTGGCCATGGCCCAGCTCGGCGGCATCGGCATCATCCACAAGAACCTGACCCCGGCGCAGCAGGCGGCCGAAGTGGCCAAGGTCAAGAAGTTCGAGGCCGGCGTCATCACCGAGCCGTTCACGGTCGGTCCGGAGACCACCATCGGCGAGGTGCTCAAACTCACCCGCGCCCGCAACATCTCCGGCGTGCCGGTGGTGGACGGCAGCGAGCTGGTCGGCATCGTCACCAGCCGCGACATGCGCTTCGAGAAGAAGCTCGACGATCCGGTCCGCCACATCATGACCAAGAAGGATCGCCTGGTCACCGTGCGCGAAGGCGCCAGCGACGAGGAAGTGCTGCAGCTGCTGCACCGCCATCGCATCGAGAAGATCCTAGTGGTCAACGACGGCTTCGAGCTGCGCGGCCTGATCACGGTCAAGGACATCCAGAAGAAAACCGACAACCCCAACGCCGCCAAGGACGCCGCCACGCGGCTGCTGGTCGGCGCCGCGGTGGGCGTCGGCGGCGATACCGAGCAGCGCATCGAACTGCTGGCCGCGGCCGGCGTGGACGTGGTCATCGTCGACACCGCGCACGGCCATTCGCAGGGCGTCATCGACCGCGTGGCCTGGGTCAAGAAGACCTACCCGCAGCTGCAGGTGATCGGCGGCAACATCGTCACCGGCGACGCCGCGCTGGCGCTGATGGACGCCGGCGCCGACGCGGTCAAGGTCGGCGTGGGTCCCGGCTCGATCTGCACCACGCGCGTGGTCGCCGGCGTCGGCGTGCCGCAGATCACCGCGATCGACATGGTCGCCGAGGCGCTGCAGGACCGCATCCCGCTGATCGCCGACGGCGGCATCCGCTACTCCGGCGACATCGGCAAGGCGCTGGTCGCCGGCGCCTCCACGGTGATGGTCGGCGGCCTGTTCGCCGGCACCGAGGAAGCCCCGGGCGAGGTCGAACTGTTCCAGGGCCGCAGCTACAAGAGCTACCGCGGCATGGGCAGCCTGGGCGCGATGGAGAAGGGCAGCAAGGACCGCTACTTCCAGGACGCCTCCGACGCCGACAAGCTGGTGCCGGAAGGCATCGAAGGCCGCGTGCCGTACCGCGGTCCGCTCAGCGGCATCATCCACCAGCTGATCGGCGGCCTGCGCGCGACCATGGGTTACGTGGGCTGCGCCACCATCGAGGACATGCGCACCAAGCCCAAGTTCGTCACCATCACCGGTGCCGGCCAGCGCGAAAGCCACGTCCACGACGTGCAGATCACCAAGGAACCGCCGAACTACAGGATGGGCTGACGCCCATCCGCGGGATTGGGGAGTCGGGATTGGGGAGTCGTCGCCCGCCGCGTCTCCACCGGCCGTGCGCAGCGCGGCCACCCGCTCTTGCGAATCCCGACTCCCGAATCCCCAATCCCGGCCCCAGATGACCAACATCCACAGCGACAAGATCCTCATCCTCGATTTCGGTGCGCAGTACACGCAGTTGATCGCGCGGCGCATTCGCGAACTGGGCGTGTATTGCGAGATCTGGGCGTGGGACCACGATCCGGCCGAGATCGCCGGCTTCGGGGCGAAAGGCATCATCCTCTCCGGCGGCCCGGAATCGACCACGCTGCCGGGCGCGCCGGCCGCGCCGCAGGAAGTGTTCGACAGCGGCCTGCCGATCTTCGGCATCTGCTACGGCATGCAGACCCTGGCCGCGCAGCTCGGCGGCGCCACCGAAGCGGCGGACCAGCGCGAGTTCGGCCATGCCGAGGTCGAGGTGGTCGCTGCCGATGCGCTGTTCTCCGGGTTGACCGATCACGCAGGCGCGTCGCGTTTGAACGTGTGGATGAGCCACGGCGACCACGTGTCGCAGGTGCCGCCGGGCTTCACCATCACCGCCGTCACCGACCGCATCCCGGTCGCGGCCATGGCCAACGAGGTCAAGCGCTGGTACGGCGTGCAGTTCCATCCGGAAGTCACCCACACCCTGCAGGGCCAGACCCTGCTGCGCCGTTTCGTGGTCGACGTGTGCGGCTGCGCCACGCTGTGGACCGCGGCCAACATCATCGACGACCAGATCGCCCGCGTGCGCGCCCAGGTCGGCGACGACGAGGTGATCCTCGGCCTGTCCGGCGGTGTGGATTCGTCGGTGGTCGCCGCGCTGCTGCACAAGGCGATCGGCGACAAGCTGACCTGCGTGTTCGTCGACACCGGGCTGCTGCGCTGGCAGGAAGGCGACCAGGTGATGGCGATGTTCGCCGAGCACATGGGCGTCAAGGTGATCCGCGTCAACGCCGCCGACCGCTACTTCCAGGCGCTGGCCGGCGTCAGCGACCCGGAAGCCAAGCGCAAGATCATCGGCAACCTGTTCGTGGAGATCTTCGACGAAGAGTCGAACAAGCTCCGCAACGCCAAGTGGCTGGCGCAGGGCACCATCTACCCGGACGTGATCGAGTCGGCCGGCAGCAAGACCGGCAAGGCCCACGTCATCAAGAGCCACCACAACGTCGGCGGCCTGCCCGAGCACATGAAGCTGGGCCTGGTCGAGCCGCTGCGCGAACTGTTCAAGGACGAAGTGCGGCGCCTGGGCGTCGAACTCGGCCTGCCGCGCAGCATGGTCTACCGGCACCCGTTCCCCGGCCCCGGCCTGGGCGTGCGCATCCTCGGCGAAGTGAAGCGCGAGTATGCCGAACTGCTGGCCAAGGCCGATGCGATCTTCATCGACGAACTGCGCAAGGCCGACCTGTACGACAAGACCAGCCAGGCCTTCGCCGTGTTCCTGCCTGTGAAGTCGGTCGGCGTGGTCGGCGACGCCCGCGCCTACGAATGGGTGATCGCGCTGCGCGCGGTGGAGACCATCGACTTCATGACCGCGCACTGGGCGCACCTGCCTTATGATTTCCTCGGCACGGTGAGCAACCGCATCATCAACGAACTGCGCGGTGTCTCGCGGGTGGTCTACGACATTTCGGGGAAGCCGCCGGCGACGATCGAGTGGGAGTGAGGTGACCTCCTTCGTGGGCGGCGCTGGCTGATCGGCGCGCCCTGAAGCAGGCTTGGCATTTCGGTCGTGTTCCGGCTCGCCTTCCAGCATCGCGTCCAGCAGGTCGCTGTCCGTCAACTCGGGATGCCGTAGCTTCGGCGAGTGATACGGCGTGCCTTTCTCCCGAAGAACCTCTCGTGCCGTCAGCCCGGATGCGGCGATCGGCTCCACAAGTCGCTTCCGGCTTGGAGGCGTCTTGAGGTATTCGACGACCTGTGGGAGTGCTCCCGCGTGACGGATCAGGGCGAGGTGTTGCGCGAGGTGCCGCATTCCGGGTTGTGGCAGATCACGGCCTTCATGGCGCGGTCTTTGCCGCCTGGCTGGCTTCGACCGCGCCTGCGGCCGCCGCCAGTGCAGCGGCGGCCTGCGTATCCTTGCGCTCGCTGTAGCGGTCGACCATGTAGTCGCTGCGGCCGCGCACCAGATAGGTGAACTTCACCAGTTCCTCCATGACGTCCACCACGCGGTCGTAGTACGCCGATGGTTTCATGCGGCCATTGGCGTCGAACTCCTGCCAGGCCTTGGGCACCGACGACTGATTCGGGATGGTCACCATCCGCATCCAGCGACCAAGCAGGCGCAGCGCGTTGACCACGTTGAAGGATTGCGATCCACCGCAGACCTGCATCACCGCGAGCGTGCGTCCCTGCGTCGGGCGGACGCTGCCTTCCTGCAGGGGCAGCCAGTCGATCTGGTTCTTGAAGACCGACGACACCGCGCCATGACGTTCGGGGCTCACCCAGACCTGGCCTTCCGACCACAGGGAAGCGGCGCGCAGTTCCTGCACCTTCGGATGGTCCGGGCCGACGGCATCGACCATGGGCAGGTCGTGCGGATCGAAAACGCGGGTCTCGGCGCCGAAGTAGTCGAGCAGCCGTTGCGCTTCCAGTGCCAGCTTTCGGCTGTAGGACTCCGGACGCAGCGATCCATACAGGATCAGGATGCGCGGCTTGTGCTCGGCATCGCCGGCGGCCAGGCGCGCGCGATCCGCTGCGGGCGCAAGCGTTGCATCCAGATTGGGAAGGTCCATGATGGATTGCCTGGGTTCATTAATTCCATTATTCTAAAATAATGGAACATTTGACCGCAACCAAGGCCTTGTCGGCACTGGGCCACGAGACCCGTCTGGCCATCTTCCGGCTGCTCGTCCAGGCCGGACCGGCGGGCAAGCTGGCGGGCGAGATCGCCAGCGCGCTGACCCTGCCGGGGCCGACCCTGTCCTTCCACCTGAAGGAGCTGGCTGCTGTCGGAATGATCCGCGCCGAGCAAAGGGGCAGGACGGTCTGCTATCGCGCCGAGTTCGACACGATGACGCGCCTGCTCGATTACCTGACCGAGAACTGCTGCGGCGGCGACGCGCGTTGCGGAGAGGGGCGGACTTGTTGACGCTTGGCATTCGATGCGGAATGGCTGCGACATGAGCGTGGGCGCGGCTCATGTCGTGCCGACGGCGCATCGCCAGGCAGTCGCCAACCGCCGTGTCGTTCTTCTGCACATACCGAGGTGATGTCATGGACGTGGTGATCAGCCTGGCGCAGTTCGATCCGCAGACGGAAGAACTGCTGCAGTCCTCGGGGTTGCCCACCTCCGACCTGATCGCCGGTCACGCGTCGCGACAGTTCCTTGCCGCGCGTCGGGGTGGGTTGCTCGGCACCGTGGCTGTCGAATTCCATGGCGAACATGGCGTGCTGCGTTCGTTGTGCGTCGCGGAGGGGCATCGCGGTGATGGCCTCGGGCGTCGGCTGGTTCGGGAGGCGGAGCGCCTGGCTGTGCAGCGTGAGGTGCTTGCCTTGTATCTGCTGACCACGACGGCGCAGGATGTGTTCGCCGCCATGGGCTACGTGCAGTGCGACCGGGGGCAGGTGCCGCCGCTGGTCGGGGCGTCGAGCCAGTTCGAACGCCTCTGTCCGTCCAGCGCCGTCTGCATGTCGAAGCGGCTGTGATCCAGACCATCAACAAAGGAAGCCGGTGACCGTGACAGCGACCATCGTTTCGGCCAGTCCCGTGCATGCCCAGCGCATCGCGGACATCTACAACCACTACATCGCCAACACGTGCGTCACGTTCGAACTGGATGCCGTGACGTCGGCCGACATGGCCAGGCGCATTGAAGACGTACAGAGCGTCGGCCTTCCGTGGCTGGTGGCGCTGGTGGGCGACGAGGTTGCCGGGTATGCCTACGCCACACAATGGAGAGCGAGAAAGGCGTACCAGCGTTCGGTGGAATCCACGATCTACCTGGCTGATGGGCATCGCGGGCGAGGGCTGGGCGCTGTCCTGTATGGCGCGCTGCTGGAAACACTGCGACGGCTGGAGTTGCACGCAGTCATCGGCGGTGTCGCTCAACCGAACGATGCAAGTGCCCGGCTGCACGAGGCGCTGGGGTTCAAGAAGGTCGCGCACTTCGAGCAGGTCGGTTACAAGCTCGGCCGTTGGGTGGATGTCGCTTACTGGCAGTTGCTTCTTCCAGTCGCGCCCCACGAAAACGGAGTCTGACTAACGCCGCTGGTAGACGTCGCCCTGAACCAAGACCTGATCTTGCTCCGGCGCCTCGTCGAAACGTCGATGCGCTTCGGCAATGGCGCGTTGATTCTCGTTCGCCCAATGGACCAGCGCCATGACCGGCTTCAATAGCGTGCGTCCAAGGTCGGTCAGTGCGTAATCGACGCGCGGAGGAATCGTCGGATACAGCGTGGGCGTGACCAATCCGTCGCGTTCCAGTCCGCGCAGGGTCAGCGTCAGCATGCGCTGGGAAATGCCGTCGATGCCACGCTTCAATGCGTTGAAGCGCTGCGGGCCGTTCGCCAGCATGGCGACGATGTAGAGACTCCACTTGTCACCGATGCGATCCAGGATCTGACGCGTCGCCAGGCAGCCGCCCGCATCAGGTGCAGGGACGTCGACAGGTGGGTCGATGTGACCAGGTGACATCCGGTCACGCGTGTGCCGGCACGGCGCTGCGCTTGGGCGGCGCATCGCCAGGACACGCCTCCCAGCGAAGATCGCCGGTGTAGCGCGACGCCATGCGGCCCTGGTCGTCCAGCGCGAACAGATGCAGCCAGCGATTGTCGAACAGCGCGCGAACCTGCGGATGGCGTTCGAGGATGTCGGTGATCGCCTCGGTCGGTGCTTCGATCAGCACCGACAGCCGCAGCGGTTCGTGGATCAGCCGTTCGCCGTCGTGGACCGACTGCCAGGGGAGTCCGCCGCGCAGCAGGCCGCCGTTGCCCTCGACCACGCCGATGCCGCCGGTGACGTTGTGCAGCAGCTTGTTGCCGGCGCCGAAGACCTCGGGCGCGACGGTCGAGCCGTAGTACTGCAGGCTGATCCAGCTGGCGACCACCACCGGGGCGGTCAGGATCAATTCCAGCACGCCGAAACCCTCGTCGCGCCGCCAATCGTAGTCGTGCAGGAAGGCGCGTCCTGCCAGGTCGCGCCCGGCCGTGCGCGCGCGCGGCGCGGCGATGAAGGCCTGGCAGCCGGCCAGGGCCCATTCCGGGCGCAGCTCGGCCCAGTCGCGGGCGCGATGCGCGATGTCCTGGCTGCGCTGCGCGCGCGGTAGGCGCAGTGCCCGCTCGCCGCGCGCCAGCGTGCCGGCGGCGTGCAGCCAACGCGTCGCCTGGTCGAGGTCGGCGGTATGCGCGGGCGAAGCATGGTCGGCGCTGTAGAGCGTGACCGCATCGGTCGTGGTGTCGTGCAGGGCGCCGACGAACAGCGTGTCGGCGGGAATGGCGATGCCGCGCTCGGCAAGCCCGGCGCGCACCTCGGGGTCGTTGAGCAGCGCGGCGAGCAGCCGCGCGTTCACTTCGCCCGAGTAGCCGCCGCAGGCGCCGCAGTGCAGGGCGCTGGCATGCGGATTGTTGATCACGTTTGCCCCGTGGCCGGCGATCACCACGAGTCGCGCGAACCCGCTGGTGAGCGACATCGCGGTGAGGATGCGCGTGGCCATGGTCAGGCGCGTGTCGAGGTCGAGCGCCTCGGCCGGGCGCGGCGCGGGATCGTTCGGCGCCGAGTGCCGCGTCAGTCCCAAGCCATCGCGTAGCAGCTTGGCGACGTAGATCGGGCCGGTGGCCTCGACGAAGGCGAACGAGGAAATGGCGGCCAGCTTGAAGCGTCCCCAGGCCCGCTTCGCGCGCGCCGCGATCCGCGCGGCGAGGTCCGCCTCGGACAATGACGGCGTGGCCGCTCCCGCGCAGGTGTGCACCGCTGGCGTCAGCAGCACCGGAAGGCGTGCCTCGACCACGTCCGAGGCAAACCGGCGATGGCCGATGCCCAGCCCGAAGAATCCGGCGAATCCCAGGGTCTGGATGCCGGCATCCAGGCTTTCCAGCGCGCGGCGGAACACTTCCGAGCGTACGTCGATGCAGAAGGCCATCTGCAACGTCATCCGGTCGGGGGCGACCGGGGCCGAGGCGGGGGCTGCAAGCACGCTGCCGAGCCGCCGCTGTGCAGCTCGTTCGGCCGCTTCCTGCAGGATGCTGTCGACGACGTCGTCCGAAGTCGCTGCCACCGGCGTGGCGTAAGCGGCGACGGCGCTTCGCCACTCGGGCGCGATCTCCGAACCGAACTTGCCCAGCAGGGCGGCTTCCCAGCTGATGCGGATGGCGAGCAGATCGGTGACGCAGGCATCGGTTCCGCCGCTCAACTCCGCTTGCCAGAGCCGATACCGCGCAACCTGGCTCCAGCCGCCCAGCGTGGTCAGCAGACGGTGGAAATAGCCGTCCAGCGCGTCGGGCGCGAGGCCGAGGCGGGCGACGCCCTCGACGATCGCCTCTTCGGCAGTCGCTGGCGCGTCCGCCACCTGCTGGGCGAATCGGGTGAGTCCGGCGATTTCCGGCGTCAGATCGCGTGTCGCGACCAGCCGCCACGCGTTGTAGGCGCCGCCGGACTGCCCGGCGACCCACAGCGCCTGGCCCTGGTCGAAGTAGCTGGCGGCCCAGTGTCCGATGCGCTCTTCGACGATGCCCGGCCAGTCGACCAGCGACGCATCGCGTGCCAGATCGGCGACGGTCGGGATCGCCTGCGGGGCAGGGCGCGTGGCTTCGATGACGAGCTTCAGTGCGGACACGCTCGGCGGACGCAGCGCCGCCGGCGCGTTGTGCCAGGCCGCCTGCAGATCTTCTTCGGCGATCTCGCCGGACTGCAGTCGCTGCGCATACCAGGCGCGCGGCATGGTCACGGCGATGCCGGCGGCGCGCCGCAGCCGCGCCGCCGCGATCGGCAGCGGTTCGCCGGTCTGGCCGAGGAAGGGGTTGACCGCCACGCTCGAGGCGAGCGGCCAAAGCGGGGGAATGGCCCGCGCCGCACACGCGGCGGCGGCGATGATCAGCTCGTGAGACAAGGACGGTGCGTCGGTGGTGGTCATCAGCATGGCGGTGTCCTGGCGGTTAGGGAGTCACGAGGTCTTGCGGACGGACCAGCCGCCGAGCAGGCGATCGAGCGTGGCGTTGGCATACAGGCCATTGGCGAGATGCATGCGCAGTCCGGCGGCGGCCGGGTGCGTCGCCCACAGCGGGAACAGCGCCTGCGCCACCGCCACCAGGCCGAAGCTCAGCACCGCCAGCGCCATCAGCGTCCACTCCAGCCGACCCGGCGCCGGCGTCGCTGGCAGCACCCCGGTGGTCAGCCATTCGGCTGCGGTCTGCAGCGCGAAGTAGCCGACCGCGGCCGCGCTGGCGTAGAGCACGGTTTTTCGGGTGAGCGGACGGGGTGCGGCATCGGCCAGACCCTGGGCCAGCAGATAGGCGACGCCGAAGATCAGGATGGCGCCCAGGGCTAGCGCCTGCGGCGACTTGTGCTCGAAGCCGAAGGCGAACCCGAAGGCGGCGCCGATCCCGACATAGATCGCCAGCGCGATCAGGAAGGCGCGGCACACCGCCGCCCCATTGGGCACGGCGACCTGCCCAGGCCGGCGAATGGACGCCACCTGCTCGACGGCGCCGCCGGAGGCCAGGAAGGCATGGGCCTTGTAGAGGGAGTGCGCGACGATGTGCAGCAGCGCCAGCGGGAACAGCGCCAGCCCGCACTGCAGAATCATGAAGCCCATCTGCGCGACCGTGGACCAGGCCAGCGAGGTCTTGACCGCGGGTTGGGTCAGCATCACCAGCGCGCCGAACAGCGCGGTGAACCCGCCCAGCATGGCCAGCACGGCGAGTACGCCGGGGGCCGCCAGCATCAGGTCGGCGAAGCGGATCAGCAGGAAGCCGCCGCCGTTGACCACGCCGGCATGCAGCAGCGCCGACACCGGCGTGGGCGCCTCCATCATCTCGGTGAGCCAGCCATGGGTGGGGAACTGCGCCGATTTCAGCACCGCGGCCAGCGCCATCAAGGCGGCCGCCGCGGTAAGGGCACCGCCATGCTGGCCGTTCCGCGCCAGCGTGTTGATGGTGACGATGTCGGTGGTGCCCAGGCTCTTCCAGACAAGCAGTGCCGCGCAGATCAGGGCGATGGCGCCGATGCTGGAGAACAGGCGCTTCTTGCGCGCGGCGCGTTGCGCGGCCACACGCTGGGGATAGAACAGCAGCAAACGATTGAGCGCGATGCTGGTGGCGATCCAGGCCACCACGACCTGGACCAGGTTGCCGGCCTGCACGAGTAGCAGCACCGCGGCGAGCGCGACGCACAGCCAGCCGGTGAAATAGCCCTGCCGCGCTTCGCCATCCAGATAGGTGCGGGTATAGCGCACCACGATCCAGCCGACGAAGGCGACCAGCAGCAGCATCGTGGTGCTCACCGCATCGAGCCGGACCGACAGGCCGATGCCGCTCCATCCGATCAATGCGCTGCCGCCGGCGCCGCGGGCGATCAGCAGCGCCAGCGAGGCGATGGCGACGAGCAGTGCGCCGAGCGCGGCACGTTCGGCGAAGGCGGGGAGGAAGCGGGGGCGTCGGCCGCTGCGGACAAAGCCGAACACGGCCGCGACCAGCAGCAGGAGTGGGGCAGAGAGCGGCAGCAGATAGAGCGACAAGGCAATCCCCTTGGATCGAGCGCAGTGGCGGGCGGCGCCACGATAGCGATCGGTGGGGCTGAGCAAAAATTCATTGTTTTCACGATATCGTTCGTTATTATCGAACGATGGCTGCTTTGAACTACAACCACCTGCGTTACTTCTGGGCCGTGGCCCACGACGGCAACCTGACCCGCACTGCCGAGCGGCTCAACCTCACCCAGTCCGCCTTGTCGGTGCAGATCCGCAAGCTGGAGGAGCGTTTGGGCCATGCACTGTTCGAGCGGCGCGGGCGGCAACTGCACCTGACCGAGGCGGGGCAGATCGCGCTGGACCACGCCGATGCGATCTTCGCCACCGGCGACGAACTGCTGGGCACGCTGCGGCAGACCGGCGCCGCGCGGCAGGCGCTGCGAGTTGGCTCGCTGGCCACGCTGTCGCGCAACTTCCAGCTGGAGTTCCTGCGGCCGCTGCTCGGCCGAACCGACATCGACCTGATCCTGCGCTCGGGCAGTGCCGGCGAACTGCTGCGGGCGCTGGAGGCGCTCAATCTCGACGTGGTCCTGCTCAACCAGGCGCCGGCCACCGACGCGCTGACCCCGTTCGTGACCCATCGGCTCGCCGAGCGCCCGGTCAGTTTGGTGGGCACGCCGGACCGGTTGGGTCATGCCGCCAGCATCGCCGATCGGCTTCGCCAGCATCCCATCATCCTGCCGACGGTGGACAACAGCGTGCGCGCGGGATTCGACGCCCTGGCCGATCGTCTGGGCGTGCGCCCGCAGATCGTGGCGGAAGTGGAGGACATGGCGATGATGCGCCTGCTGGCGCGCGAGGACATCGGCCTGGCCGTGCTCCCGCCGATCGTGGTCAAGGACGAGATCGCCGCCGGCGTGCTGGTGGAGGGCGATCAATTGCCGGACATCGTGGAGACCTTCCACGCCGTCACCATGTCGCGGCGCTTCCCGAATCCGCTGGTGCGGCTGCTGCTGCTGCCGACGGCAACAGCAGAAAGCCTGTAGTTCCTTTTTCCCCGTGATTACCCGATCTTCAGGCAGGTTCTAGGCTACGTGATGCAACGCTTGGGCCGTCTACCTGCGTCGGAAGAGAGACTGGCAATATGAAGTCATGTGAATAAGTAACGGCATCTGGCTGTCGGTCGAAGGGTGAACGACGGCCAAGTACACGGACAGAGACGTATGGTGTCGATCCAGGTGGGTGGCGAGGACAAGACTGCAGAGATCGTCAATTGGTTGATCTGGAGCGATAAGCGCGCAGGTCTGCAGCTGATATGTTCCTACTTAAATAAGGGCGCCGTTTTACACGCGCTCAAAGATTGCGTCATCGTTCCCACTCGCGAACTGAATGATGTGCTGCTGACCAGATCAGGCAGCACGAACGTTACGCCTGTCGCGAAGGCGACGATATATGGCGAGCGGTATGCCGTGGTGCATTACCCTGGCGCTGCCGACAAGCCCTACGTTTTCAAAATGGAGGGAATCGACTTCATTGCGCCGATGGTGAAGAACGGCGCGCCGGTTCTGCAATATTTCATCAGGGTGGCTAAGGCGCGGCAGGCGCATGCAACGTCGCAAACAGATAGCAAGATCGCGGCCAATGTCGTAGACCAGCTGGGCAGGCTGCCTGTCAGTGTCGAAACGGCCTTGCATGCCTACTGCACGGGACACAACGGCACGCTGCTCCCCGGGCCGGGCCTGATCTATCCGTTCGGTCTGAACGAGAGCCAGTTGGCGGCGGTCGAGCATGCGTTCCGTGCTCAGGTCAGCGTGATCGAGGGTCCGCCCGGGACGGGCAAGACCCAGACGATTCTCAACATCCTTGCCAACATCCTGCTGCGTGGGCAGACAGTGGCGGTGTTGTCCAACAACAATGCAGCAGTAGAAAACGTCTACGAGAAGTTGGAGAAGTGCGGACTGGGCTATCTGGTCGCTAAACTCGGCAATCAGGAAAACCGCGACGATTTTTTCGCCGATCTGCCGCCATGGCCATCTGACGCACCCGAGCCGGCGCCGACGCTGGAGGAGATCCAGGGTCTGTTGGGTCGCTTGACGCAGCAGTTGCGCGATCGCAATCGGTTGGCGCAATTGCAGGCCGAACTCGACGAGTTGACCATCGAGCGGCGCTATCTCCAGCAATGGCAGGCGGAAAACGGCGTGCATGCTGCCGTCTCGCTGGAAAAGTACGGGTTGACGCCGCACAAGACCGCAGACTTGATGGCCTACTTGGCCCATCTCGGCCAAGAGCGTGTCCGCCTGCGGGATCGCATCGAGTTGTTGTTCAACTTCGGGATCCTTCGTGTCAAGCCTTTCGCCAACGCAGATGAGCGACTGTCCGTGTTTCATGCGCTGCAGATGCACTACTACGACAAGGCGCTGCAGGAAAAGGCGGCGGAGTTGCAGGCTTGCCGCAAATCGCTGGCGCAAGGAAACTTTACTGCCTTGTTGGATGCAATGACTTCTGCGTCCATGCGCCATCTGAAGCAGCACCTACAAAGTCTGCCCCTGCCATCGGACAGCTTCGATGGCAAAACCTACCGGCAAAGGTTCGATGTCTTCTTGAAGCGCTTCCCGATCCTGGGAAGCGGTACGCACTCCATCATCAATTCGATCGCACCGGAGACGATCCTTGATTACGTGATCATCGACGAGGCCTCGCTCCAGGACATCGTACCGGGCATCTTGCCACTGGGCTGTGCGAGGAACCTTATTGTTGTCGGCGACAACCGCCAGTTGGCACACATTCCAGTTAAGCTGGGTCTGTCAGCGCCCGCCGAGGCCTACGATTGCGAGCGCTACAGCCTGCTCGATTCGTGTATCGCCGTGTTCAAGCAGGCGCTACCAAGGACACTGCTCAAAGAGCACTATCGCTGCCATCCCAGGATCATCCAGTTCTGCAACCAGCAGTTTTACGATAACGCATTGGTGCCGATGACCGAAGATCAAAGCGAAGCGCCTTTGCGCCTGATTGTGACCGCCAAGGGCAACCACACCCGTCAGAACACCAATCTCCGCGAATTGGATTCCCTGCTCAAGGTGCTCGATGATGAGGATGACGCGGTTGGCATTGATGGCGATGGGCGTGGATTCATCGCGCCGTTCCGGGCGCAGGTGAATCTCTCTGATTCGCGCCTGCCGGCGGAGTTCGTGAAAGACACGGTGCATAAGTTCCAGGGTCGAGAGTGCGATGAGATCGTCTTCTCCACGGTGCTGGACAAGAAGCGCTACAACCAGGATCCGAAGCGCCTGAGCTTCGTTGACGACCCACGCATGATCAATGTGGCGGTATCGCGAGCCAAGCAGCGCTTCACCCTTGTGACTGGCGATGACGTATTTGCCGACAATGGCCACATCGCTGCCTTGGTGCGCTATATCAGCTATTACGCCGAGGGTGCGCAAGTCGTGCGGGCGCCTGTGATCTCTGCATTTGATCTGCTGTACCGCGAGTACGACCAGTCCCTGGCCCGCTTGAATGCTCGCTTGCGCCCCGAAGATTCACAGTACAAGTCCGAGCAGATCGTGGCACAGCTACTGCGCGAGGTTCTGTCCACATCCGAGTGCCATGCCTTGATGTTCCACGATCAAGTCAAGCTGGATCAAGTCGCAGCCTCGAGCAACCCGGAGTTGACGGAACGCGAGCGGGCCTTCATGGCGCGTGCCAGTTGCGATTTTGTTGTTTATTTCCGGGTTGGAAAGATCCCAGTGGGGGTAATTGAAGTCGATGGCGGCCTTCACGACCGGCCCGAGCAGATGGAGCGGGATCGCTTGAAGAACGGAATCTTGTCCAAAAGCGGCATTGCCATCCTGCGCTTGCGCACTGTGGAAAGCGGCATCAAGGAGAAGATCACCGATTTTCTTGTAGAGTGGATGAGTGCTGTGGCCGAGAGCTGAATAGCCTGACAAGGTGCGCGAGGACATCGGCCTGGCCGTGCTCCCGCCGATCGTGGTCAAGGACGAGATCGCCGCGGGCGTGCTGGTGGAAGGCGATCAATTGCCGGACATCGTGGAGACCTTCCACGCCGTCACCATGTCGCGGCGCTTCCCGAATCCGCTGGTGCGGCTGCTGTTGCAGCCAGCGGCTGCGGCGGGTGGCGCGTAGCGCCTCGCCGAAACGTCTCGCCAACTGCGACGAACCCTAGGTGTGTCAGCGATGAGCGACCGCTGCGCGTTCGTCGCGCAGGCAAGCGACGACATGTGGCATGCCATCCCGTGACGCGAACACGGCGATATGCGCTTGTCTCGATCGTGCGATGTCCTTCAACCGCAGCGGTTCGAAGGGGCGGTTGACGACGCGATGGGGGCTGCGGCCCTTGCGAACAAGCGTCATTGCCCCCTCACGCAGCTTGGCGAGCGTGGAGCGCACGACTCCCGTGCATGCAGCGCTCACACGGCTTGAGGTCTAACGAGGCATTCACCCATAGACTTAGATGCACGTCGCACGCGCTTCACGCGTGACCTATGCCACCATCGTTTTCGCATCTCTTCGGAAAGCGTTTCCATTTTTGCGTATATCCATTCGCTCCGAAATCCATCGCGCTGGTGTTATTCGATAACATCCGGCGCCGCCATCCAGCAGGTGCGCGTGTACCGAGAACTTGCACAGGCCCAACGTGATGCATGCCTGGATGCGGAGCAGAGAAAAGCGCTGCTCATGATCGCGTCCGGCGCGCCGATGGAGGAATGCCTGGATGCACTGACCGACGCCGTGGCGCGGCTTGCTCCGGGCGCGCGCGCGTGCGTACTCCTGGCGAGCGAGGACCGCCGCACGATGGGCGGCGGCTACTCGTCGCACTTCCCGCCGACATTCGCCGCGGCCATCCGCGGCTTGCCGATCGGGGAAGCGCTCATCGGTACCTGCGGGACCGCCATCCATGAGGGGCATCCGGTCGAGTGCGAGGACGTGGAGCACGCGCCGCAATGGGCCGCGCCCTGGCGCTCGCTTTGCCTGGAAAACGGCATCCTGGCGTGCTATTCGCACCCGGCCATCGGGCAGGGCGGCAAGGCGGTCGGATCGTTCTTTCTGTGTCTTGCGGAAGCGCGGCAGGCTACTGCGTGGGAGCGCAAGGTCGCCGAGTTCGGCGCGCTGGTGACCAGCATCGTGGTGGAGCGGGAACGGGCCGCCGCGCATCTGCGCAAGGAAATGGCGGCGCTCGCCCGCCTGCAGGAACTGAGTGCCGAGCTGGTGGGGCCGGGAGAGTTCGAGCCGCTGCTGCAGAAGATCCTCGCGGCGGCCGCCGACATCTCGGGAACCGACAAGGGCAACATCCAGATCTTCGATCCGGTCAGGAAAACCCTGCGGATCGTCGTGCATCAGGGACTGGGCCCGCGGTTGGTCGAGCATTTCCGCGAGGATGGGTGGGATGCCAGTTGCGGGGAAGCGGCGAAGCAGGTGCAGCGTCTGGTCGTCGCCGACGTGGAGAAGCTGGAAGGCCTGCAGGGGACATTGGGGCTGGAGATCGTGCTGGAGGATCAGATCCGCTCCATCCAGTGCATGCCCTTGCTCAGCCGCGATGGCCGGCTGTTGGGCATGCTCAACAATCATTACCGCTGGCCGGGCGGCCCCGACCCGGACGCGCTGCGCTACATCGACCTGCTCGCACGCCAGGCCGCCGAACTGGTGGAGCGGCATCAGATCGAAGCGGAGCTGGCGCAGGAGCGGCGGCGCAAGGACGAGTTCCTGGCCATGCTCGCGCACGAGCTGCGCAACCCGTTGGCGCCGTTGCGCAACATGCTGGAAGTGCTCAAGCGCTCGCATGGCAACGAGGCGTTGTCGCGGAAGGCGCACGAGGTCATGGAACGGCAGGTACGGCAGCTGGTGCGCTTGGTGGACGACCTGCTCGACGTCAATCGCATCAAGCAGGGAAAACTGGAATTGCGGCGCGAGTCGCTGCTGCTGGCCGAGGTGATCCAGCAGGCCGTCGAGGTCTGCCGTCCTGCATTGGACCAGCAGCGGCATCGCTTGCGCGTGGTGTTGCCGGAGACGCCGCTGCCCTTGCAAGGAGACCCGGTCCGTCTCACCCAGGTGTTCGGGAATCTGCTCACCAACGCGTGCAAGTACACGCCACCCGGGGGAGACATCGAGGTGCGGGTCGAGGCGGGCGCGGGCAGCGTCGAGGTCGTGGTCGCGGACAACGGATCCGGCATTCCGCCGGACAAGGTCGATGCCATCTTCGAACTGTTCACCCAGGTGGACCGGACCCTGGAGCGTGCGCAAGGTGGACTCGGCATCGGCCTGATGCTGGTTCGGCGGCTGGTCGAGATGCACGGCGGCACCGTCGAGGCGCGCAGCGAGGGGGCCGGCAAGGGCAGCGCGTTCGTCGTGCGGCTTCCCTGCGACGCCGCGCCGGTTGCCGTGTCGGCCACGGGGGATGTCCGGCCGGCACAAACGATGCGCCGGATCCTGGTGGTCGACGACAATGCGGATATCGCGCTGGCGCTGGCCGCCCTGCTGGAACTGGACGGACACGCTGTGCGCACCGCTGGCGGCGGAGAGGAAGCGCTGGCGATCGGTGCGCGCATGCGCCCCGAGGTGATCCTGATGGACATCGGCATGCCCGGCATGGACGGGCACGAGGCGTGCCGCCGCATTCGCGATTGCCACTGGGGCAAGGACATCACCATCGTCGCGCTGACCGGCTGGGGGCAGGACAGCGATCGCCGCGATTCGGCGCATGCAGGGTTCGACGCTCACCTGGTCAAACCGGTGGGGTTTGCCGAGTTGCACGGACTGTTTGCCGGGCTCGACTGACTTGGTCAGGTCCAGCGTACGCGCACGTCGCGTCTGGTGCGTTGTGGCCATGGGCGGACGGGCAGCCGAGACAAACGGCTACACCTGCCATGATCGCGCCTGCGCGATTCGCCCGGCGTAGACCGATACCGCAGTGGAATCCGAGCGCGCGTCATCCTGTGCGCGTTGATGCTGGCGGCGCGAAGGTTTCCGGCCATACCAGCGAGCGGTGAACCTGCGCGCCGGCCATGGCGCCGCTGCCCACGGCCAATGACAGCGAATGCGGCGCTTTCGCCAGGTCGCCGCAGGCGAAGACGCCGGCGACCGAGGTCCCATGCTCGGCATCGATGCGGACCTGGGTGCCCATTGGCGTCTCCTCCAGCACGCAGCCCATGGCCTCGGCCAGGGGACAGGACGGGGTGGTGCGTGTCGCCGTGAACAGGCCGGCGAAGACCAGGCGCCGACCGTCGGCCAGGACCACGTCGGCATGCCCCTCGATCCTGTCGATGGGCGCCTCCTCGATCGCCACGCCGCGGCCGCTCAGAAGAGCCCTGGCCGCGTCGTCGAGCTGCAGTGCGCCGTTGACGAGTAAGGTCACATTGCCCCACTCGGTGAGCAGTTCGGCTTGGTGCACGGACAGCGGGCCGGCACCGACGATGCCGATGCGTCCCTGGTCCAGTTCGTAGCCGTGGCAGTACGGGCAGTGGAAGACGGCCGTGCCCCAGCGTTCGGCGAGGCCGTCGACGGCCGGAAGCTGGTCGGCCACGCCGGTGGCGAGCAGGATCCGGCGACCCTGGTGGGTGCCGCCATCGGAGGTGGTCACCCGGAAGACGTCCAAGGATCCAGTGGCGGTCAGGGCGTGTGCGTCCAGCCACGTCAGCGTCGGATAGGCGCTGAGCTGCTGGCGCGCGGTCGCCGCGATGGTGCCAGGCGGCACGCCGTCCTGGCCGAGGAAGCCATGTGCATGGTGGGCCGTGCGATTGCGGCGCTGGCCCGCATCGATCACTAGCACGGAACGCCGCGCTCGCAGCAGTTGCAGGGCGGCGGCCATGCCCGCATAGCTGCCGCCGATGACGATGATGTCGTGGTGCATGCCTAACTCCTCGTCCGTCGTGCCGCCGCATGCCGGCGCGCGAAGTCGGCGGCCAGGTCGGCAAGGGTGATGTCCGAAAGCCGCTTCAACAGCAACGCCTCTGCCTCTGCGAACGTTCCCTCGAGTGCGGCATTCACCGCTTGCTCAACCAGGCACTCCGGGGATTCGTGGCGATTGCCGATGGCGAACAGCGCCGGTTCGCCCAGCGCTTCATGCAACTGGCGCAGGGTGACCGTGGCCAGGTCGGCATGGATGCGCCATCCACCCGCGTGCCCGCGATCCGAGGTCACGATGCCGGCTTCGCGCAAGTACCCCATGGTCCGCCGGACCACGACGGGATTGGTGCCCAGGCATTGGGCCAGGGCGTCGGAGGTCATGGGACCATCGTGCTCGGCCATGTGCAGCAGGGCATGCAGGACAGAGGACAGGCGGCTGTCGCGTTTCATGTAACTAATGATGTTTCGAAATTTGCGGCAGGTCAAGCGTGGTTGCGTCCCGGCGCTGTCGATCGCGTTCAACGGGGTGTGCCGCGAACATGTGCGCGTCTGGCGCCCGCAACGCACGGCGAGTGCGATCGAAACAGCGGCGAGCTCCGGCACGACGCTTGTTCATCGTGGACAGGCAACGACCTGATCTCTCGCCATGGCGGCGATGCTGTTTGTCGACCGCTTCCCGGCCCGGACCACGTACCTTGATCCCGCCTGAGATGCAGGCGGAATTCCCCGGGTGGGAAAGGATCGATGCAATGGAAACGAAGGCGAAGAGCTTGGCAATCGTGGTCGCAGCGGGGTTGGCGCTGTCATTTCAGGCGCAGGCGCAGTCCTGCTGCCCCTCCGGCGGGCATGGGGTGGTGGGCAAGGGACTGGGCGAAAGCGTGCCCAAGGCGCTGAATCTCGCCACGGATTCGGCCTGGCGCGTCTATGAGTTCTCGCGCGATGGCGTGAACTACCTGCAGATCAACGACGCCAGCGGCGTGGTCCGTGCCGCGGTCGGCCGCATCGGCAAGACCTTGTGGGTGCTGCCGATGGGCAGCGACGTGGGGCGGGTCTCGCTGACGGCATCGCCTGCGGTGCCGTCACGCGTGATCTACCGGACGGCCGATGTGGTGGTGCGCCTGCGCTCGGATGCACGCGGTGACGCGTGGGAGGTCACGGCGGTGGAGTGAGGCCGCCGGAGATCGGGCTTTCGGACACCAGAAAGCTGAAGCTCAACGCATGGCGGCGCCGGCAGGTGCCGCCATGCGCCTGCAGGCGGACCGCCAGTTCCCGCTCGGGCGCTTCCGGACGGCGCCGCAACGCGCTCAGCATCGCCGCATCGGCGGTGATGCGGATGGCGATGCCCTGTCGTCCTTTCGCACGCCATACCCTTGCCTGCAGCAGATGCGTGTGGGCCACGGGCAGCGTCTCGATGGCGTCGAGGATGCAGCGATAGGCCACCAGTTGCAGACCCAGCGAGAGGCGCCGCGGATCGCCATGCAGGCGGCAGCGGAACTCCGTGGCGCACAGGTTGGCGAAGGTCGGCGAGTGCAGCGTGTGGTACAGCCCATGCGTCTCGATACCGAGGGGGTAGAGCGCGGTGACGTACTCGTCCAGCAACTGCGCCTGGATCACGCCGGTGCGGGTCATCTGCATGGCGGCGGCGTAATGGCCGCGTGCGCGCAGATCTTCCACCACATCGCGGCGCAGCTTGTTGATCTGGGTGCTGAGGTCGGTGTAGTCGACCACACGTCGGCGCAGCGTGCGTTCGGCGGAGAGGTAGCCGGCCTGTGCGAAGGCCAGCGCCTGTTCGCGCAGGCGTCCGTCGTCGCGCATATGCCGATAGGCGGCGGAGATCCGTGATCCGAACGCGAACATCACCGTGGCGGTGGCGGCGAGCAGGATCTGCACCACGAACGCATCGGCATCGTGCATGCCCGGTGCGACGACCTTGGGCATGGACAGGGCCACCGCAACGTTCGCCATGACCACGCCGAGCGCCGCGCCCCGCCAGCCATGGCGCAGCGTCAGTACGATCGCCGGGACCACCAGCAGGACCATCAGCAACTGTCGCAGCAGCGCGTCGCCGGCCACGGCGATCGACGCCGACAGCACGACGACCACGGCGATCGACGCCAGCCCCTCGCGCAACAGCGAGGCCCGCACTCGCGTGGGTTCGTCCCGGCGCAGCCACAGCAACGCCGGCAGCACGAACATCAAGGTGCCCAGGTAGTCGCCAAGCCAGTAGCGCAGCAGCACATCGAGCGGCGCCGGCCCGGCGGGGCCGCCCAGCGCGGTGTTGATCGCGATGTTGCAGAGCGTGCTCCACAGCGCGGTCGCCAGCGTCAGCGGCAGCAGCCAGTGATCGTTGCGTGCCAGGTCAGGCACCCGCTGACGCGCCAGGACCGGCAGCAGCGACACGGCGGGCATCAGCAGGAACGGACTCAGGTACGCCCAGGTGGCACTCGCGCCCCAGGTCTCGCTCATGGGAATGCGCAATGTCAGCAGCGCGGCGGCATCGCCGGCCAGCAACCACGGCCAGCGCCGTGCGGGCAGGAACAGCAGGCTGGCGACGCGCACGCCGGCCGGCAGATACCACTGGTCCACGGAACACCGCCAGGCCAGCAGGAAGGCGGCGCAGTAAGTGGCGCTCAGTAGAACGCCTTTGGCGATATCTCTTGCCGCGGCCATTCCCGCCATCCGTGGTATGTCGCGGCTACTGTATAAGCCGGATCGGCGGCGAGGGTAGACAGTTGGCGGTGTCGACGACAGTGTGAGATGCGTCGCAAGTGCGCGGCGCATGCAGGCGAATGCCGGGTGTTCTTTCGCCCGGATTCGCGAGCCGGCAAGGGGGCGCTTGCAGTCGTGCCGCTGTGTCGTCTGCGTGATTCTGCGCGTCGCTCGTGCAGGCGGCAGCATGTCTTCGACCGCTTCGATGTCGAGCCACGCGAGCATGGTTAGGTGCGATGATGCATGGCCACGTGCTCCTCGAAAGTGACTGCGACAGCAGGGCAAGGATGTGCGCCAGCAAACCTGAAACGCCCTGCCACAACGGATGCGGCATGATCACTGCAGGTGCGTCGCGGAGGCATTCCGAGGGCGTCCGATACTGCTGCGTGACCGAATCGGATCGATGCCGGCGACGTGCGGCCGAGCCTGTGCGACAGCGCTCGATCATCGCGTCGGGAGTGGCGGCGGAGGCGCGTCGTCGGGCGGACTACCGACGGGGCCGATGACAGGCGTAGCATCGCGCCATGGCGTCCATGCATCGACCTCCCGTTTCCGCATTGCGCGGTCTGGTGACAGCGGTGTGGGCGCACGAGCCCGCACCGGTGTCTGCGGTCCTGCGGCTGCCTGCGCGCGAGCACGTGCTGCCGACCGGTGCCACGCATCTCGCCGTGCGGATCGGCGGTGCACCGTTGCGGGTGTTCGACCACGCGGACGACCTGTGCGGCCATTGCCTCGGCCACGCGGTGGTGGGTGGGGTACGCACGGCGTATCACGTGCGCGATGTCACGCAGCCTGCGGTCTCGGTCGGTGCGATGTTGCGTCCAGGCGCCACCAGCGTGTTGCTCGGTGTGCCCGAATCCGCATTGGCCGGGCATCACACGCCGCTGGAACTGCTGCTGCCTGCCGGCGAGGTCGATGCGCTGCTGGAGCGGTTGCATGCATGCGCCGAGGCGCCGGCGCGCCTGGCTGCCTTCGAACGGTGGCTGGTCGACCGCGCCGGCGGCCGCCCGCCCGTGCGGCATCCGGCGCTGTGCGTGCTGCGTTCCGGTGGCTGGCATCCGGACTTGCGCGTGGAGACCCTGGTGCGCGCCAGCGGACTCAGCCATCGGCATTGCATCGCCCTGTTCCGGCAGGCGACCGGTCTGGCACCGAACGCCTGGCTGCGGCTGCAACGCTTCTCGCACGCGCTGGACCTGGCGTGCGACCGCTCGCTGGGCTGGGCCGACATTGCCGCCGCCAGCGGCTTCGCCGACCAGGCGCACCTGACCAACACCTTCCGCAGCGTGGCCGGTGTCACTCCGTCCGCCTGGCGGCGGGCGGCCGATCCCGCCGCCCCCCGGCATGTGCCGCGCTGATCGCGGCGCAGGTCAATTTCCTGCAAGACGCGGCGCACCCAGGGTTCCACAATGGGCGCCTGGCCCACACGAGGACATGCCATGGCGATCCACGAACTGTATGCCTATCTGTGCGTGCGCGACGCCGCCGCCGCGATGGCGTTCTACGCGCGCGCGTTCGGTGCGCGCGAACTGTTCCGCCTTACCGAGCCCGATGGACGGATCGGCCATGCCGAGGTGGATCTGGATGGCCACACGCTGATGCTGTCGGAAGAGTATCCGGACATGGGCGTACGCAGCCCCGAACACCTTGGCGCCACGCCGGTCACGCTGCACCTGCACGTGGACGATGCCGACGCGCTGGTCGCCCGCGCGCTCGCCGCCGGCGGCACGCTCGAGCGCGGCATGCAGGACCACTTCTACGGCGAACGCTCCGGCACCGTGCGCGATCCCTTCGGCCACCGCTGGCTGATCGGCCATGCGATCGAGTCGGTGACGCCGGAGGAGATGCAGCGGCGCTATACGGGGCTGTTCGCGAAAGCACCGACAACCTGAGAGGGCGCGAGATCGTCAGCGCCCGTGCATGCCGGTGCGTGCCAGCGAGAACTCAGGTTTCGCCATCACTGCCGATGCACGAGACTTCTGTATCGGGTCGTTGCAATGCTTGCGTGCGTCGCCGGTCGCTCGCGCGGCGAGCCGCTGAGGTGTGTACGCAGGTGTGACACGGGCGACGCTAGGTTGGCGCCATCTCGACCGTTCCCAGCCAGAGGAGGCCATCCGATGACCGAGGCGAACCAGCACGTCCTGCAGGCCGCGAACGCCGCCATCGCTGCAGGCGATTACGAAGGCTTTCTCGCCCATTGCACCGAAGATACGACCTGGCACTTCATCGGCGAGCGCACATTGCGGGGCAAGCAGGCGGTCAGGGAGTGGATGGCCGAGGCCTACCGGCAGCCGCCGCAGTTCGACGTTCGCAAGTACATCACCGGCGACGGCCACGTCGTGGCCCTCGGCCAGATCACGCTCGAGACCGGCGACGCCGGGACGTCGTTGCTCTCCTACTGCGACGTCTGGCGGTTTCGCGATGGGCGGATGGCGGAACTGGAGGCGTACGTGGTGCCGCTGGCTGCAGCCCAGGACAGGTAGCGACGCGCATGTGCTCGGACGTCCGTTCGCAGCGCGGCCATCCTGTCCGCGTCTGCGCACGGCGTCGGCGGCGGGATCGCTCAGTGCAACAACGTATCCGCCAGCAGCTTCAGGTTCAGCACCACGATCAGCGCGGCGATCGCCCAGGCCAGCCAGGCCAGGCCGCGGCGCACCACCAGTGGTCCCATCCGCTGCTTGTCGGTGACGAAGCGCACCAGCGGGATCACCGCGAACGGCAACTGCATCGACAGCACCACCTGGCTCAGCACCAGCAGTTTGGCGGTGCCCTGTTCGCCGTACAGCGAGGTCACTGCGACCACCGGCACGATTGCCAGGCCACGGGTCAGCAGGCGCCGCGCCCATGGCGGCAGGCGCAGATGCAGGAAGCCCTCCATCACGATCTGCCCGGCCAGGGTAGCGGTGACGGTGGAATTGATGCCGGAGGCCAGCAGCGCCACCGCGAACAGGGTCGAGGCCAGGCCGACGCCAAGCATCGGCGCGAGCAGTTCGTGGGCCTGTTCGATCTCCTGCACGTCGGTGCGGCCGTGCGCGTGGAACACCGCGGCCAGGATCAGGATCGCGGCGTTGACGAACAGCGCCAGGCTCAGCGCGATGGTGCTGTCGGCCAGCGCCCAGCGCAGCGCCGAGCGGCGGCCCTGGTCGGTGCGCTCGTAGGCGCGGGTCTGCACGATCGAGGAATGCAGGTACAGGTTGTGCGGCATCACCGTCGCGCCGATGATGCCGATCGCCAGGTACAGCGCGGCCGGATCGGTCACCACCTGCGCACGCGGGATGAAGCCTGACAGCACCTCGCGCAGCGGCGGCGCGGCCAGCACGATCTGCACCAGGAAGCAGGCGAAGATCACCGTCAGCAGGGCGATCACGAACGCTTCCAGCGCGCGGAAGCCGCGGCGCATCAGGAACAGCACCAGCAGCGCGTCGATCGAGGTGATGATCGCGCCAGCGGTGAGCGGGATGCCGAACAGCAGCTTCAGCGCGATCGCCGTGCCGATCACTTCGGCCAGGTCGCAGGCGACGATGGCCGCTTCGCAGGCCAGCCACAACAGGAAGTTCACCGGCTTGGAGTAGTGCGCGCGGCAGGCCTGGGCCAGATCCAGCCCGGTGGCGATGCCCAGGCGCGCGGCCAGGCCCTGCAGCACGATCGCCATCAGGTTGGACAGCAGGATCACCGACAGCAGCAGGTAGCCGAAGTGCGAACCGCCGGCGATGTCGGTCGCCCAGTTGCCCGGATCCATGTAGCCGACCGAGACCATGTAACCGGGGCCGAGGAAGGCCAGGAAGCGGCGCCAGCCCAGGCCGCTGCGCGGCACGGCCACGCTGGCATGCATCGCGCCCAGGCTGGGACGCGCCTCTCCGCGGCTGGCGTGCGCGGCAGCGGAACTCGGCAGGGGCAGGGGGGCGGCCATGGCAATGACACGTGGGGCGGGGTGCGAACGAGTATATAGCAGGTGCTATATGGATTAGCATTGGCAATTCAGATCGCTGCGATAGCCCGGATTCGGCCAGAATAGGCGGGTGGCCGGCGGGCGCCGGCACAGGACAAGGGCGTTGCGATGCAGAAAAGCGGGAAGTCGATGGCGCCGCCGGCGGTGCTGCTCGACGCCGAAGTGCAGGTCGAAAGCTTCCGCCAGGTGCGCGAGGCGCACCGCCTGGAGCTGATCGAGGACTATGTGGAGCTGATTTCCGACCTGCTCGCCGACGGCGGCGAAGCGCGGCAGGTGGATATCGCCGCGCGCCTGGGCGTGGCCCAGCCGACCGTGGCCAAGATGCTCAAGCGCCTGGTCAAGGGCGGTTGGGTGGTGCAGCGGCCCTACCGCGGCGTGTTTCTGACCGCCGAGGGCGAGGCGCTGGCCGCGGCCAGCCGGCAGCGCCACCAGACCGTGGAGCAGTTCCTGCTGGCCCTGGGCATCGACGCCGACACCGCGCGCCGCGATGCCGAGGGCATCGAGCACCACGTCAGCGAAGCGACGCTGGCGGTCTTCGCCGAGTTCGTGCGCAAGCACGGCGCGTCGCGATGAGCGTCGGCGACGACGCGCAACTGGCGCGCGACGTACATTGGATGCGCCATGCGCTGGCCCTGGCCGAGCGTGCCGAGCGCGAGTTCGACGAGATCCCGGTCGGCGCGGTGCTGGTCTCGGCCGAGGAGGAGGTGCTGGGCGAGGGCTGGAACCTCAACATCGCCGAACACGATCCCAGCGCGCATGCCGAGATCGTCGCGCTGCGCCAGGCCGGCCGCCGGCTCGGCAATCACCGCCTGGTCGGCAGCCGCCTGTACGTGACCCTGGAGCCGTGCGCGATGTGCGCGATGGCGGTGGTGCACGCGCGGGTGGCGGAACTGGTCTATGCCGCCACCGATCCCAAGACCGGCGCCTGCGGCAGCGTGTTCGACCTGCTCGCCGATCCGCGCCACAACCACCGCGTGCAGGTCCGCGGCGGGGTGCTGGCGGCAGAGGCCAGCACGCGCCTGACCAACTATTTCCGCGCCAAGCGCGGCAAGCCGCCGCTGGGCGCGTGAGCGGCCAGCCCCTGCCGGTCGCGCAGGCCGCGCGGTATCATTGAAGCCTGATACGACACTTCCGCGCCGGCCTCGCCGCCGCGAACGACAGGACGGTGATATGGCGCAAGCGCACGTGGCGAACGATCGGCTGATCTGGATCGATCTGGAAATGACCGGCTTGGATACCGATCGCGATTCGATCATCGAAATCGCCACGGTGGTGACCGACGCGCAACTCAACGTGCTGGCCGAGGGCCCGGAGTTCGCCATCGCCCATTCGCTGCAGACGCTGGAGGCGATGGACGAGTGGAACCGTAACCAGCACCGCCACTCCGGCCTGTGGCAGCGCGTGCTCGACAGCCAGGTCACGCTGGCCCAGGCCGAGGCCGAGACCATGGCGTTCCTGACCCAGTGGTGCAAGTCTGGCACTTCGCCGATGTGCGGCAACTCGATCTGCCAGGACCGGCGTTTCCTGCACCGGCAGATGCCGCGGCTGGAGCGCTTCTTCCACTACCGCAACCTGGACGTGTCGACGCTGAAGGAACTGGCGCGGCGCTGGGCGCCGACGGTGTCGGCCGGCCTGACCAAGACCTCCTCGCACACCGCGCTCAGCGACGTGCACGATTCCATCGACGAACTGCGCTACTACCGCCCGTTCATGGGCAGGCTGGGCGGGCAGGGCGAGGGCTGATCCGCGATCCAGACGCCGTCGAGGCGCATACGGAAGACCGCCCGACGATCATCGGGCGGATGCACAGGCAGTGCAGGAAATGACGCCGCCGCTCAGCGCGCCAGCGGCGGTCCCGGCTTGGTCTCGCCGTCGTCGGTGACGCCCTTGGTCAGCAGCTCGGCGATCGGGCGCCCGTCGGCATCGTGGTGGTACACGTGCAGGTCGCGCTGCGGATACGGAATGCTCAGCCCGTTCTCCAGCAACTGGTTGCGGATCTGCTCCAGCGTGCTGCTCTTGGCCGCGCCGAAATCGCTGTTCTTGGCGTAGCCGAACAGCATCAGGTCCACCGTGCTCTCGCCCAGGTTGGTGACCTGCACGAACGGGGCGGGCGTCTTCAGGATGTTCGGATTGTCCTGGGCGATCTTCAGCAACAGCTCCTGCGCCTTCTTCAGGTCGTCGCCGTAGCCGACGCCGACGGTGATCTCCAGGCGCCGGTTGGGCAGGGTGCTGTAGTTGACGATCGGCGCGGTGGTGATGGTGCTGTTGGGCAGGGTCACCATGCGCTCGTCGAAGGTGCGGATGCGGGTCTGGAAGATCCGGATCTCGTCGACCACGCCTTCCTGGCCGGCCACCACCACGTGGTCGCCGTCGCGCATCGGCCGCAGCACGATCAGCATGACCCCGGAGGCGATGTTGGACAGCGAGTCCTTCAGCGCCAGGCCCACCGCCAGGCCGGCGGCGCCGAGCACGGCGAACAGCGAGGTCGGCGGCACGCCGATCTTCTGCAGCGCGGTGACCAGCACCAGCACCAGCATCAACGCGTAGGCGACGTTGCGCAGGAAGTTGCTGAGGGTGGTTTCCACCCTGGCGCGCAGCAGCGCGCTGCGCAGCCATTCGCTCAGGCGCTTGGCGACCCACATCCCGACCACCAGGATCAGGAGCGCCACGCCCCAGTTGAGCGCGTACTGCGCCCAGTCCAGCTGTCGCCAGTCGAACGGGCGCGCCGCCCGCGTCGCCGGTGCAGCGGTCGTGGCCGCCGTCAGTGCCGTCAGCCACGACTGCATCGGCATCACCCCTTGCTCTTGAGCTTGGCCAGGCGCAGCCAGGTGTCGACCACGGTGTCGGGGTTCAACGAGACCGATTCGATGCCTTCCTGCATCAGCCACTCGGCCAGATCCGGGTGATCGGACGGGCCCTGGCCGCAGATACCCACGTACTTGCCCTTGGCGCGCGCGGCCTTGATCGCCATCGACAGCATCTTCTTGACCGCCGGATTGCGTTCGTCGAACAGGTGCGCCACGATCGAGGAGTCGCGGTCCAGGCCCAGGGTGAGCTGGGTGAGATCGTTGGAGCCGATCGAGAAGCCGTCGAAGATCTCCAGGAATTCCTCGGCCAGCAGCGCGTTCGACGGCACCTCGCACATCATGATGATCTTCAGGCCGTTCTCGCCCTGGCGCAGGCCGTTGCTGGCCAGCACCTCGACGACCTTGCGGCCTTCCTCGAGGGTGCGCACGAACGGGATCATCACCCACATGTTGTCCAGGCCCATCTCGTTGCGGACCTTGAGCACCGCCTTGCATTCCAGCGCGAACGCGGCGGCGAAGCTCGGATCGACGTAACGGCTGGCGCCGCGGAAGCCGATCATCGGGTTCTCTTCGTGCGGTTCGTAGTTGCTGCCGCCGATCAGGTTGGCGTACTCGTTGGACTTGAAGTCCGACAGGCGCACGATCACCGGGTGCGGCGCCACCGACGCGGTCAGCGTGGCGATGCCTTCGGCCAGGCGGTTGACGTAGAAGCTCACCGGGTCGGCATAACCGGCGATCTTCTCGTCGATCTTCTTCTTGGTCGCCGCGTCCTGCTTGGCGTACTCCAGCAGCGCGTTGGGATGGATGCCGATGTGCGCGGCGATGATCATCTCCAGGCGCGCCAGACCGATGCCGGCGTTGGGCAACTGGCCGAAGTCGAACGCGCGCTCCGGATTGGCCACGTTCATCATGATCTTCAGCGGCGCCGGCGGCATGTTGCCCAGGTCCGTGGTGGTGCGCTCGAACGGCAGACGCTCGCCATAGATGTAGCCGGTGTCGCCTTCGGCGCAGCTGACCGTGACTTCCTTGCCGTCCTCGACCAGCTCCATCGCATTGCCGGTGCCGACCACCGCCGGCACGCCCAGTTCGCGGGCGATGATCGCCGCGTGGCAGGTGCGGCCGCCGCGGTTGGTGACGATCGCCGAAGCGCGCTTCATCACCGGCTCCCAATCGGGATCGGTCATGTCCGCGACCAGCACGTCGCCGGGCTGCACCCGGTTCATGTCCTCCAGGCTGCGCACCACGCGGGCGACGCCGGCGCCGATCTTCTGGCCGATGGCACGGCCTTCGGCGATCACCTCGCCGCGCTGCTGCAGCGCGAAGCGTTCGATCTGAGTGGCGTGGCCGCGCGACTTCACCGTCTCCGGACGCGCCTGCACGATGAACAGTTTGCCGCTGACGCCGTCCTTCGCCCATTCGATGTCCATCGGCCGCTGGTAGTGCTGCTCGATCACCAGCGCCTGCTTGGCCAGTTCCTGCACGTCCTCGTCGTTGATCGAGAAGGTGTTGCGCAGCTGTGCCGGCGTGTCCTCGATGCGCACACGCTCGCCCGGCACGTCCGAATACACCATGCGGATCAGCTTGCTGCCCAGCGAGCGGCGCAGGATCGCCGGCTTGCCGGCCTTGAGGGTGGGCTTGTAGACGTAGAACTCGTCGGGATTGACTGCGCCCTGCACGACCATTTCGCCGAGGCCGAAGCTCGAGGTAACGAACACCACGTCGCGGAAGCCGGACTCGGTGTCCAGGGTGAACAGCACGCCGGAGGCGCCGACGCCGGAGCGCACCATCAGTTGCACGCCGGCCGAGAGGAACACGTCCTCGTGCTTGAAGCCGTGGTGCACGCGGTAGGCGATGGCGCGATCGTTGTAGAGGCTCGCGAAGACTTCCTTGACCTTGTGCACGACGTCGTCGGCGCCGGTCACGTTGAGGAAGGTCTCCTGCTGGCCGGCGAAGCTGGCGTCGGGCAGGTCTTCGGCGGTGGCCGAGGAGCGCACCGCGACCGCGATGTCGCCGCCACCGTTCTCGTTGCACAGTTGCGCGTAAGCGTCGCGAATCGCCTGGTCCAGCTCCGGCTGCAGCGGTGCGTCGATCACCCAGCCGCGGATTTCCTTGCCGGCGGCGGTCAGCGCGCCCACGTCTTCCACGTCCAGCGTGGCCAGCTTGTCGAAGATGCGCTGGTACAGATCGTTGTGGGCGACGAAGGCCTTGAACGCTTCGGCGGTGGTGGCGAATCCGCCCGGCACGGACACGCCGAGCCCCGCCAGATTGCCGATCATTTCGCCGAGGGAGGAATTCTTGCCACCGACGCGAGCCAGGTCGGCCAGGCGCAGCTCATGCAACCACAGGATGTTCTCGTTCAAGCGCGATGCTCCGTTAGGCCATCGCCCGAGGCGGGCTGAATGGCCGCGTCCGTGAGGGAAGAAGCCGATATGATGCAGTGCGCACCCGAGCCGGCACAAGCGAAGCGGGCGCATCCGTTGGGTTTCAGCCAGGAGAATGCAGGCAATGTCGACGATCAGACCGGTGTTCTACGTGTCCGATGGAACCGGTATCACCGCTGAAACCATTGGGCATAGCCTGCTCACCCAGTTCAGCGGTTTCAGCTTCGTCACCGACCGCATGTCGTTCGTCGACGATCCGGAAAAAGCCCGCGACGCCGCGCAGCGCATCCATGCCGCAGGGGAGCGCTATCAGGTTCGGCCGATCGTGGTCAACTCCTGCGTCGATCCGCAACTGAGCATGCTGCTGGCCGAGAGCGGGGCGCTGATGCTCGACGTGTTCGCGCCCTTCATCGAGCCGCTGGAGCGCGAATTGAACGCGCCGCGGCACTCGCGGGTGGGACAGGCGCACGGCCTGGTCGACTTCGAGACCTACCACCGCCGCATCAACGCGATGAACTTCGCGCTCGCGCACGACGACGGCATCGCGCTCACCTACGACGAAGCCGACGTGATCCTGGTGGCGGTGTCGCGCGCGGGCAAGACCCCGACCTGCATCTACCTGGCGCTGCATTACGGCGTGCGCGCGGCGAACTATCCGTTGACCGACGAGGACCTGGAGAGCGATCGGCTGCCACCGCGGCTGCGCGCGTATCGCAACAAGCTGTTCGGGCTGACCATCGATCCGGAGCGGCTGCAGCAGATCCGCCAGGAGCGGCGGCCGAATTCGCGTTACTCCAACGCCGAGACCTGCCGGCGCGAAGTGGCGGCGGCCGAAACCATGTTCCGCATGGAGCGGATTCCGACCCTGAGCACCACGCATACCTCGATCGAGGAGATTTCCAGCAAGGTGCTGGCGACGCTGGGACTGCAGCGCGAGATGTTCTGAGAGAGGGGACGACGGGCCAGCGCGCGCTGGTCGGGCGGGGCCGTTCCTGGCGGCGACGGCATTTCCGCACGTCCTCGCAGGGATTTCCACGGTAGGCCGCTGGCGCCGATCCGTCAATGCTGCCGCCGGCGCGATCCAGCGTGTAGGATCGGTCCATGCAGCACGCCATGACCCGCAGCGAACGCATCCCCCGGCTCAGCCGTTTCGGCTGGCTGATGGGGCTGTACGCCGAGAACTATCTGCACCTGAACCGCCTGTTCGTGCCGGCCGACCTGGCCGCCGGCAGCTACGTGTCCAGCATCGGCGACGGCCTGGACCTGCGCCTGGACGTGATCGAGCGTCACCGCTACACCGTCGAACTGCGCCTGACCTACGATCTGTGCGACCCGCTGACCGGCGAGCCGGACCCGTCGGCCTACGTGCGCCTGTACCTGGACGCGCGCCAGGCCGAGACCACGCATTGCTATGTCGGCCGCCGCTGGCAGGACGTGATGGGGCTGTATCCGCCGCCGGCGGAACTGATCAGCCACCGCATGCGCATGAACACCTTCCTCGGCAAATGGCTGGAATACCTGGCCGAGCGCGGCCACGGCGTGGCCACGTTGCGGTCGGCGCCGCCGTTGCCGCGCGCGGCGCAGGACGCGGCGACGCCCGCCGTCTAGCCACAGGCTGGACCAGGCGACGGCGCGGTTACGGCATACTGCGCGCCCGTCGTCCTCTGCCTTCTCCGCATGCCTTACACCCCCATCGTCGCCACCTTGGGCTACGTGCTCTCGCCCGATCGAAGCCAGGTGCTGCTGGTCCATCGCAATGCCCGGCCCGGCGACCATCACCTGGGCAAGTACAACGGCCTGGGCGGCAAGGTGGAGGCGGACGAGGACGTCCTGGCCGGCATGCGCCGCGAGATCCTGGAAGAGGCCGGCATCACCTGCGAGGCGCTGCAGTTGCGCGGCACCATCAGCTGGCCGGGCTTCGGCAAGCACGGCGAGGACTGGCTGGGCTTCGTGTTCCTGATCGACGCCTACGCGGGCGAGCCGTTCGCCGAGAACGCCGAGGGCACGCTGGCCTGGGTGCCGATCGCGCAGATGGACACGCTGCCGCTGTGGGAGGGCGATCGCCATTTCCTGCCGCTGGTGTTCGACGGCGACCCGCGCCCGTTCCACGGGGTCATGCCATACCGCGACGGACGCATGCAATCCTGGCGCTACTCGCGGGTCTGACGCGCTAAGCCCCTCTCCCATCGGGAGAGGGGTTGGGGTGAGGGTACGGCGCGAAAGCGTCTCGCGGAATTTCGGGGGGGGGGGTGAGGGTACAGCGCGAAAGCGACGCGCGGAGTTTGGTTGCACCAGGCTTCGCCCGTACCCTCATCCGGCCCTTCGGGCCACCTTCTCCCGGCGGGAGAAGGAACAGCCTCTTCTTCCCGCTGGTGTTCGATGGCGATCCGCGCCCGTTCCACGGGGTCATGCCGTACCGCGACGGACGCATGCAGTCCTGTCGCGACTCGCGGGTCTGACGCGCTCGCGCTGCCCAAAAGCCCCTCTCCCATCGGGAGAGGGGTTGGGGTGAGGGTACGGCGCAAAAGCGACTCGAGAAGTTTGGGGGTCCGGCGCGAAAGCGACGCGCGATGTTTGGTTGCACCAGGCTCCGCCCGTACCCTCATCCGGCCCTTCGGGCCACCTTCTCCCGACGGGAGAAGGAACAGCCTCTTCTTGCCGCTGGTATTCGACGGCGACCCGCGCCCGTTCCGCGGGGTCATGCCATACCGCAACGGACGCATGCAGTCCTGGCGAGACTCGCGGGTCCGACACGCTCGCGCTGCCATCAAGCCCCTCTCCCGCCGGGAGAGGGGTTGGGGTGAGGGTACGGCGCGAAAGCGACTCGCGGAGTTTGCTGGCGGGTGAGGGTACGGCGCCAAGCTTGAGTGCACCAGCCTTCGCCCGTACCCTCATCCGGCCCTTCGGGCCACCTTCTCCCGGCGGGAGAAGGAACAGCCTCTGCCTTTCGCGTCGGCGGATGGGCGAGGGGCCGGAGGGGCCGGCGCGCCGCTCGGTCGAACGCTCGCGCGGCACCGCGTCCGTCTTGTCCACAGCGGCTGTGGATCGATCCTGCACAAGCCTGTGGGCAAACTGGCCAAGTCGCTGAAATGGCTGCCCGATTTTGCCGGGTGGCGAAAATTTCATCAGTCCCGGTCGCGCTTCTCCACAGCTGGTGTGGATGAAAGCGCACGAACGCTGTGGATAAGATGCCAGTGGCGTTGTGCCGCAACGGCCGCCGCCGCAATGGCGAAAATTTGACCAGTGTCGATCGCGCGATCCAGCAGGCGCACGTGCGCGCTTGCCGCAACGCTACTGCGCGGTCCAGCCGCCGTCGATGGCGATCGTCTGCGCGGTGATGTTGCGCGCCGCCGGCGAGGCCAGGAACGCCACACAGCCCGCCAGTTCGTCGTAGGCGATGAACACGCCCTTGGGCATCGGCTTGAGCATCACCTGGGCGATCACGTCGGCTTCGGAAATGCCGCGGGTGCGCGCCTGGTCGGCGATCTGCTTGTCCACCAGCGGCGTTTTCACGTAGCTGGGGCAGAGCGTGTTGATGGTGATGTCGGTGTCGGCGGTCTCCAGTGCGATCACCTTGGAGAAGCCGACCAGGCCGTGCTTGGCGGCGACGTAGGCGCTCTTGTACGGGCTGGCGACCAGCGAGTGGATGCTGCCGATGTTGACGATGCGGCCGAAGCCGCGTTCGCGCATGCCCGGCAGCACCGCCTGGGTCAGCCGGGCGACCCCGGTCAGCATCACCTCCACCAGCAGGCTCCACTTGTCCATCGGGAACTCCTGCAGCGGCGCCACATGCTGCAGCCCGGCGTTGTTGACCAGCACGTCCACCGGCCGGCTGACGGCCGCCAGCGCCGCGGCGATGCTGTCCGCACTGGCTACGTCCAGCGCCACCGCCTCGGCCGAGCCGCCGGCCTGGCGCACCTGCGCGGCGACCGTTTCGGCGGCCTGGAGATCGAGGTCGCTGACGACGATGTGGCGGCCGTCGGCGGCCAGTGCGTGGGCGATGCCGGCGCCGATGCCGCTGGCGGCGCCGGTGATCAGGACGGTCTGCATGGGGAGTACCTGCGCGGAGTGGGGGGCGATCAGCGTAGCAGCGCGCCGTGACGCCTGGCAGCGGCCGCTCGCCAGTGCGGCGGCGCCACGCTACCCTGTGCCGTCGCTCGCCGCTCACGCCGGATCCGCCACGTTATGCCGATGAAACGCCACTTCTCCATGCTGCGCGAGTTCCAGCTGGCCGACTGGTTCACCCTCGCCAACGCCTTCTGCGGCACCGGCGCGGTGTTCGCGGCGATGCGCTTCCTGCAGGACGGCCGCCGCAGCGACCTGCTGTTCGGCATGGCGCTGATCCCGCTGGCATTCGTGTTCGACGCGCTGGACGGGCGGGTGGCGCGCTGGCGCAAGTCGTCCTCGACCCTGGGCCGCGAGCTGGACTCGCTCGCCGACGTGATCTCCTTCGGCGTGGCCCCGGCCGCGCTGGCCTACGCCTGCGGCATGCAGGGCGGCTGGGACTGGCTGGTGCTGAGTTTCTTCGTCTGCTGCGGGGTCAGCCGCCTGGCCCGCTACAACGTCACCGCCGAGCAGATTGCCGGCGACGGCGACAAGGTGCCGTACTTCGAGGGCACGCCGATCCCGAGCAGCCTGGGCCTGGTGATCGTGCTGGCGATCGCTGCGCACTTGGGCCATATCGGCGACGCCTTGTGGTGGGGCGAGTGGCGGTTGGGACCGTGGCTGCTGCACCCGCTGGCGCTGCTGTTCGCGCTGTCCGGCTCGCTGATGATCAGCAAGACGCTACGCATCCCCAAGCCCTGATCGCAGCGGGTTGCTATCATCGCGGGCCAGGTCTGGAGAGTGGCGATGAAGGCTAGCGGCGGTGGCGCCGGCGATTTCGAGGCGATGACGCGGCAGTACTGGGACGCCTGGAGCGCCGCATTGCGCCAGGGCGCCGTGGCCCCCGCGTCGCCCGCGGCTGGCGATGGCGCCGGTTCCTGGCGCGAGGCGATCGCGGCCTGGAGCCAGTGGCTGCCGCGCGGCAGCGCGCCGCAGGCCGAGGACGCGCTTGCGCAGTTCCAGCAGCATGCCGGCGACTGGCTCGGCGCGATGCAGCAGGTGGCAGCGCAGTTCGCTGGCCGCGACGCCAGCAGTGCCGACGTCGCCGACGCCTGGAAGCGACAGGTACAGGGTCAACGCGAGCAGTTGCTGCAGTGGCTGCTGGGTGCGGTGCGCGGGGCCGGCCAGGCCGGGATCGACCCCTGGCTGCAGCAGGCGGCGCAGTGGCTGCAGGGCCTGCAACGCGACAGTGGCCCATGGTTGCAGATGCCCGGGTTCGGCCCGGCGCGCAACCACCAGGCGCGCTGGCGGGCGCTGGCCAAGGCCCAGCAGGACTATCAGGCGCAGTTGCAGGCCTATCTGGGACTGCTGCAGGGCGCCATCGACCGCGCCTTCGGCCTGTTCGAGGAGAAGCTGCGCGCGCACGAGGATCCGGGCCGGCAACTGACCAACGCGCGGGCGATGTTCGACCTGTGGATCGACGCGGCCGAGGAAGCGTATGCGGCCGCCGCGCTGTCGCCCGAGTTCCGCCAAGTCTACGCCGACGTCGCGAACGCGCAGATGCGCCTGCGCGCCCTGCTGCAGCGAGAGACCGAGCAGGTGTGCGAGCAGGTGGGCCTGCCCACGCGTACCGAACTAGATGCCGCGCATCGACGCATCGCCGACCTGGAACGGCGGCTGCGACGACTGGAGCGCGGCGAAGGGCAGGGCGCGACTGCCGCAGCCGGACCTGCACCGGTTGCCACGGCCCCGGCTGCGCCGCAGAAAACTCCCAGGAAGAGCGCGACCAGGCCGGCCCCTGCGCGGGCGGCAGCCGCCGCGCCCAAATCCAAATCCAAATCCAACGCCGCCAAGCCAGCGAAGGCCGCGCCCGCCGCCAAGCCGCGGCGGGCCGGGACCACGCCGGCGGCACGCCGGAGTCGCGCATGAAGGGACCGCTGAGTTTCAGCAGCGACGATCTGGTCCAGGAAACCCTGGAGCTGCAGCGCAAGCTGCTCGAAGGTCTGCGCGTGCTGCCGGGCCTGGACACGGTGGACTACGGCGCCACCGCGCGCCAGGAAGTGTGGCGCGACGGCAAGGTGGTGCTGTACCGCTTCGTCGGCGAACGCCCGCCCACCGCCAAGGTGCCGCTGCTGATCGTCTATGCCCTGGTCAACCGCCCGTACATGGTCGACCTGCAGGCCGACCGCTCGCTGGTGCAGGGACTGCTGGCGCTGGGCGAGGACGTCTATGTGCTTGACTGGGGCTACCCGGACCGCTCCGAGCGCTACCTGACGCTGGAGGACTACCTGCTGCGCTACATCGACGGCGCGGTGGACCACTTGCGCGCGGCCGGCGACGGCGCCCCGGTCAACATGCTCGGCATCTGCCAGGGCGGCACGTTCTCGCTGTGCTACGCGGCTTTGCAGCCGGAGAAGGTGCGCAACCTGATCACCATGGTCACCCCGGTGGATTTCCACACCCCGGACAACATGCTGTCCAACTGGGCGCGCCAGGTCGACGTCGACCTGTTCGTGGACACGCTGGGCAACGTGCCGGCGGACCTGATGAACGTCAGCTACCTGATGCTCAAGCCGTTCCGCCTGAACCTGCAGAAGTACGTCGGCCTGCTCGACATCCTCGACGATCCGCGGGCGCTGGAGGACTTCCTGCGCATGGAGAAATGGATCTTCGATTCGCCGGATCTGGCCGGCGAGACCTTCCGCGAGTTCGTCAAGCAGTTCTATCAGGACAACGCGCTGATGCACGGGCGCGCGCGCATCGGTGCGCACACGGTGGACCTGGGGCGGGTCACCATGCCGGTGCTCAACGTCTATGCCGAGCAGGACCACCTGGTGCCGCCGGACGCGTCGCGGGCGCTGCGCGGCGTGGTCGGCAGCCGCGACTACGCCGAACTGAGTTTCCGCGGCGGCCATATCGGTATCTACGTCTCCGGCCGCGCCCAACGCGAAGTGCCGGCGGCGCTGCATCAGTGGCTGGCCGAGCGCGATGGCGGGCACTGAGCGCCAGCGGCGACGCGTCGTGCCGCCAGGGGCGCGTCTTGCTGGCGTCGTGTTGGCGATGGCGCTGGCCTGGCTGAGCGTGGAGTGCGGCATCGCTGCGCCTGCGGCCGCGGCCGACCGTGAAATCCGCGGACTGCTGGCGGCGTTGCAGTCCTCGCCGTGCCGGTTCCAACGCAACGGGACCTGGTACTCCGGTCGCGAGGCCGAGGCGCATCTGCAGCGCAAGTATGCGGCACTGCGTTCGCGCGACCTGGTGGACAGCGCCGAGCAGTTCATCGCGCGCGGCGCCAGCCGCAGCAGCGTCAGCGGAAGCGCCTACCGTGTCGCCTGTCCTGGCCGGCCGGAGCAGGAGGCGGCGGCCTGGTTCGAGCAACAATTGGCGGCATTGCGCCGTCACGCCGCGCCCGCACCGGCGCGCGTAGAGTGAGCCGGCCGCCGTCGCTGGAGCCGCTGCCATGTCGCAACCCCGTTCGCTGTCGCGCTCGTTGAACGACCGCATGATCGCGGGCGTGATGGGCGGGATCGCCCACCGCTTCGGCTGGAATGCGACCCTGCTGCGGGTGCTGTACGTGGTCGGGTCGATCGTCTCGGCCGCCTTCCCCGGCATCCTGGTCTATCTGATCCTGTGGCTGCTGATTCCCAACGAAGCCGATTGACGCGGCCGCTGTCGCGGGTCTGGCGCCGTGCCGGCATCGTCGTCGGCGTCCTCTGGACCTCGCCGAACACTGTCCTGGGCATGCTCGTCGGGACCATCGCGCTGGCCTTCGGTGCGCGCCTGCGCTTCAGCCGGCGCGAACTGGCGCTGGTGTTCGAACGCGTGCCGATGCGGCCACGCGGGGCGATGACGCTGGGCAACGTGATCCTGCTCAGCGCAGACGATCTGGACGTGGCCTGCGCCACCTACGAACACGCTGCCGGTCGCTGCCGGCATCCTGCGGTACGGCTCGGCGACCACGAACGTGCGCACGTGCTGCAGTACATGCTGCTCGGGCCGCTGTTCCTGCCGGTGTACCTGGCCTGCGGCGGGGTCAGCGTGCGCAATCCATTGGAACGCGCCGCCGATCGCTATGCGCTGTACGGTCGGGGTTGGTGGCCGGGGACGGGTTGAGCGCGTGGCGTCCGCAAACCGCTGCTTTCGCAATGCACGACGTTGCCGCGCAGGAGCGGCTTCAGCCGCGACGGGCTTTCCCGGGAACGCCCCGGTCGCGGCTGAAGCCACTCGTACGGATATACCAGTGGCGCTTGTTGGTGGCTCGGGTCAGTCGAGCCGGGAAAAACCGAACAGGCGCTTGAGCGGGTGCGCATGCCGCTCGATCTGGGCGCGCAGCAGGCCGGCGCCGATCATGCTGTAGGTGATGCCGTTGCCGCCGTAGGCCATGGCGAACTGCACGCGCGGGCCGTGCTGCGGGTGCGGGCCGAAGAACGGCAGGCCGTCCTCGGTCTCGGCGAAGGTGCCGGCCCAGGCGAAGGTCGGCTGCAGCTCCAGTCCCGGCATCACCTTGGCGATCTTGCGCGACAGCGTGCGTGCCTTGCTGTCCACGCGCGCGTCGCGGCGCGCCGGCACGTCCACGCTGTCGTCCTCGCCGCCGGCGACGATGCGGCCGTTGCCGGTGCTGCGCAGGTACAGATACGGCCGCGCACTTTCCCAGATCATGGTGTCGCGCAATGGGCCGAGGACGGAAGGCTCGAGCGGGTCGCTGACGAAGGCGTAGCTGCTGCGGTTGCGGGCCACGCGTTGATCCAGCCAGTGCTGGTTGGCGTAGCCGGCGGCCATCACCACATGGCCGGCGCGCACCTGCGCGCCATGATCGGTGTGCAGGGTCACGCCGCGGCCAGTGACCACGATCCGCGCGATGCGGGTGCGGTCGTAGACGCCGACGCCGCGTCGGAAGGCGCGGCCGAGCAGGCGATAGGTGAGGCGGTACGGATCCACCCGTGCCGCCTGGTGGCTGAGGATCGCGCCGTGCGCCTGCAGGCCGTAGTCCGCGTCCAGCGTCTGCGCGTCCAGCCATTCCACGTCCAGGCCGTGTCGCGCGCGCACTTCCAGCTCTTCCAGCAGCACCCGCACGTGGCGGCGTTTGCTGGCGTAGTACAGGCTGTCGTTCCAGCCGAAGTCGACATCGCGCAGCGGCCGGACCAGGTCGCGCAACTGCTCCAGCGCCTGCGCGCAGGCGCCGTAGGCGAGGGCGGCGGCAGGTTCGCCATAGCGCTTGGCCAGATCGATCAGATGGGTGTCGATCTCGTACTGCAGCAGGGCGGTGCTGGCCGCGGTGCTGCCCCAGCCGATGTCGCGCTGCTCCAGGACCGTCACGGCATGCCCGTGCGCGCTCAGTTCTTCGGCGATCAAGGCGCCGGTGATACCGCCGCCGACGACCGCGACATCGCAGCGCACGTCGTCGCGCAGCTGCGGAAAGCTCTGCATCAGGCCGTTGCGGACCGACCAGAAGGGATAACCGCTCTTGAGATCCATGACGCCCCGGCGCAGAAAGGATGTGCGACTTAGGCGCAGGTCCGGTTAAGTCCGCGTGAGCCGCCGCGGACGTCATGTTCGGGCAAACAGCCGCGATTAATCTCGGTGCAGAAGTCCCTCACATGGCGCTGTGTATGGTGCGCGCCAGTTCCACGAATTCCCTGTAGAGGAAGCGTCATGTCGGTCGTTCTGTATATCGGTGGCAGCAAGGACGGAGAGAAGGGCGTCGTGCCCTACGGGTTCCGCAAGTCCATGAAGGAAACCGAGGCAGGCCCGGAGATCTATGTTGAGCGCGTGCTGGCATTGAGCGATCGGCAGGTGCGGATCATGGCGCTGGAGTCGCTGCAGGACGATATCGTGGTAGAACGCCTGCACAGGTATTATTCGCGTTGACGCCGGCGTGCGAACCCCGGTGTGGCCGCCCGCCTAGGCGGGCCAGCGACGGTTCGCATCGACCTGCCACCGACCATGCCCGCACCAGAAACCAGCAACACCTCGGCGCCGCCGACGACCGTCGACCCGAACGCCCCCACCGACATGTCCAACCAGCGCAGCGATATTTTCTTCGCTGCGGTGCAGACCACGCGCATGCCGATGATCGTGACCGATCCGCGGCAGCCGGACAATCCGATCATCTTCGTCAACCGCGCGTTCCTGGAAATGACCGGTTACGGTCGCGAGGAATTGATCGGCAATAACTGCCGCTTCCTGCAGGGGCCGGACACCGATCGCGAGACGGTGCGCAGCGTCCGCGACGCCATTACCTCGCATGACGAAGTGGCGGTGGAGATCCTCAACTACCGCAAGGACGGTTCCAGCTTCTGGAACGCGCTGTATATCTCTCCGGTGTATGACGACCGCGGCGAGCTGGTGTATTTCTTCGGTTCGCAGCTGGACGTCAGCCGCCGCCGCGATGCCGAGGACGCGCTGCGCCAGGCGCAGAAGATGGAGGCGCTGGGTCAGCTCACCGGCGGCATCGCGCACGACTTCAACAACCTGCTGCAGGTCATGTCCGGGTATCTGGAACTGATCGAGCACGCGGTCGAGAGCGACCCGCTGAATCCGTCGCTGCTGCGCAAGAGCGTGGACCGCGCACGCGATGCGGCTGGTCAGGCCGCACGCCTGACCCAGCAGCTGCTGGCGTTCGCGCGCAAGCAGAAGCTGGAAGGACGCGTGCTCAATCTCAATGCCCTGGTGGCCGGGATGAGCGATGTGGCCGAGCGCACGCTGGGCGACGGCATCGCGTTCTCGCTGGAACTGTCGCCGGACCTGCGCAACTGCCGGATCGACCCGACACAGGCCGAAGTGGCGCTGCTCAACATCCTGATCAATGCGCGCGATGCGATGGCCGACCAGGCGGCGCCGCGTCTGGTGATCCAGACCCGCAACGTCTCGGTGCGCGCGGACGAACCCACCACCTACGACAACCTGCTGCCTGGCCACTACGTGTGCGTGTCGATCACCGACAACGGCAGCGGCATGCCGCCGGAGGTGCTGGCGCGCGTGCTGGATCCGTTCTTCACCACCAAGGAAGAGGGCAAGGGCACCGGCCTGGGTCTGTCCATGGTCTACGGCTTCGCCAAGCAGTCCGGCGGTGCGGTGCGCCTGTATTCGGAGGAGGGCCACGGCACCACCGTGCGCCTGTACTTCCCGATCGACGACAACGTCGAGAACATGGCCCCGCGCGATTCGCGCACGCGCCGTCCGTTCGATCGCCAAGGCGACGAGACCATCCTGATCGTCGAGGACCGGCCGGACATCGCCGAACTGGCGCGGCTGTTCCTGGGCGACCAGGGCTATGCCACGCACGTGGTGTACAACGCGCGCGAGGCGCTGGAGCTGCTCGACACCGGCGTGCACGTGGACCTGCTGTATTCGGACCTGATCATGCCCGGCGGCCTCAACGGGGTGATGCTGGCGCGCGAGGCGCGGCGGCGCCGGCCCAAGATCAAGGTGCTGCTGACCACCGGCTATGCCGAGTCCTCGATCGAGCGTACCGATGCCGGCGGCAACGAGTTCGAGGTGCTGGCCAAGCCGTACAACCGCCAGGAACTGATCCGCAAGGTGCGCATGGTGCTGGACGGGCCGAACGGCGTCACCTGACGCCGCCAGCTTGGCGCGCGCCTGTCAACGGGTTCCCCGGCGGCGCGCGCACTGCGAAAATGCGGGTTTTCCGCAAGGCGGCTTCGGCCGGACGCAATGCACGACACTCAGCTCGCCCAGCAGATCGCCAACACCATCGCCGCCGAGATCGGCGCGCAGCCGGCGCAGGCGCGCGCCGCCATCGCCTTGCTCGACGAGGGTGCCAGCGTCCCGTTCATCGCACGCTACCGCAAGGAAGTCACCGGCGGGCTCGACGACACCCAGTTGCGCAACCTGGAAGTGCGCCTGACCTATCTGCGCGAACTGGAAGAGCGCCGCGCCGCGGTGCTCGCCAGCATCGCCGAGCAGGGCAAGCTCAGCGACGAACTGCGTGCGGAGATCGTCGCAGCCGACACCAAGTCGCGACTGGAAGACCTGTACCTGCCATACAAGCCCAAGCGGCGCACGCGCGCGCAGATCGCCCGCGAGGCCGGGCTGGAACCGCTCGCCGATGGCCTGCTGGCCGATCCGAGCCAGGTGCCGGAAACCTTCGCCGCCGGCTTCGTCGATGCCGACAGGGGCGTGGCCGACGTCAAGGCCGCGCTGGAAGGCGCGCGCGCGATCCTGATGGAGCGCTGGGGCGAGGATGCCGCACTGGTCGGCGAACTGCGCACCTGGCTGGGCGAGGTGGGCGTCATCCGCGCCCGCGTGGCCGAGGGCAAGGAGCAGGAAGGCGCCAAGTACCGCGACTACTTCGATCACGCCGAAGCACTGGCCAAGATTCCTTCGCACCGATTGCTGGCGCTGTTCCGCGCGCGCCGCGAGGAGATCGTGTATCTGGAACTGGATCCCGGCAGCGAGGCCGAAGCCGGCCACCAGTACGCCGAAGGCCGCGTCGCGCTGCGCGCCGGCATCGCCAACCAGGGCCGCCCGGGCGACCGCTGGCTGCTGGATGCCTGTCGCCTGACCTGGCGCGCCAAGCTGCACATGCACCTGCTGCTGGATCTGTTCAACCAGGCGCGCGAAAAGGCCGAGGCCGAGGCGATCGCGGTGTTCGGCGACAACCTGCAGGATCTGATGCTGGCGGCGCCGGCCGGGCCGCGCGTGACCCTGGGCCTGGACCCGGGCATCCGTACCGGTTGCAAGATCGCGGTGGTCGACGCCACCGGCAAGTTGCTGGCCACCGACACCATCTATCCGCACGAGCCGCGCCGGCAGTGGGATCAGTCGCTGCACACGCTGCGGCAGCTGTGCACGCAGCATGGCGTGGAGCTGATCGCAATCGGCAACGGCACCGCCAGCCGCGAGACCGACAAGCTGGCCGCAGACCTGATCAAGCAGAACCCGCAGCTGAAGCTGGAAAAGATCGTGGTCAGCGAGGCCGGCGCCTCGGTGTATTCGGCGTCCGAGTTCGCCGCCAAGGAGTTCCCGCAGCTCGACGTGTCGCTGCGCGGCGCGGTGTCGATCGCGCGGCGCCTGCAGGATCCGCTGGCGGAACTGGTCAAGATCGAGCCCAAGGCGATCGGCGTGGGCCAGTACCAGCACGACGTCGACCAGTATCGCCTGGCGCGGGCGCTGGACGCCAGGGTGGAGGACTGCGTGAACGCGGTCGGCGTGTACGTCAACACCGCCTCGGCGGCGCTGCTGTCGCGCGTGTCCGGGCTGTCGTCGAGCGTGGCCGAGAACATCGTGCGCCACCGCGACGACAACGGCCCGTTCAAGCGCCGCAAGGACCTGCTCAAGGTGCCGCGGCTGGGCGACAAGACGTTCGAACAATGCGCCGGCTTCCTGCGCATCGCCGATGGCGAGGAGCCGCTGGACGCTTCGGCGGTGCACCCGGAAGCCTATCCGGTGGTGGAGCGCATCGTCGGTGCCACCGGCAAGCCGATCAAGGCGCTGATCGGCGATGGCGGCTTCCTGCGCGGCCTCAAGCCGGACCAGTTCACCGACGAGAAGTTCGGCCTGCCGACGGTGCGCGACATCCTCAAGGAACTGGAAAAGCCGGGCCGCGACCCGCGCCCGGAGTTCAAGGCGGCGCGCTTCGCCGACGGCGTGGAGGACATCAAGGACCTCAAGCCGGGCATGGTGCTGGAAGGCGTGGTCAGCAACGTCGCCGCCTTCGGCGCGTTCGTCGACATCGGCGTGCATCAGGATGGCCTGGTGCACATCTCCGCGCTCTCGGACAGCTACGTCAAGGATCCGCGCGACGTGGTCAAGGCCGGCGACATCGTCAAGGTCAAGGTGCTGGAAGTGGACGTGGCGCGCAAGCGCATCGCGCTGACCCGGCGCCTGGACGACACGCCGGCGCCGGCGCGTCCGACCGACCGCGACCGCGACGCACGTGGCGCCGGCGGCCCGCCGCGGCGCGAGCGCGACGGGCGTGGCAATGCGGGCGGCGGCAATGCCAAGCCGCGGCCGGCTGCCGCGGCGCCGGTCAACAGCGCGCTGGCCGACGCGTTCGCGCGCGCCAAGCGCAGCTGAGGTTCCAGCAGAAAAAATCCGGCGCGCTCGCGCCGGTGCATCCAGTGCCGGCCACACGGTGCGGCCGCGCAGCGCCGACTCAGGCCGATTCGGCGCTTTGGCTCTGGTCGGTGGCGAGCGCGGCCGGTGCCGGCGCCACCAGCGATGCGGCCAGCCCGAGCAGCTTGACCGGATCCACCGGCTTGCCCAGGTGCGCATCGAAGCCGGCCTCCAGGGCCAGCGCGCGATCCTCGCTGCGCACGTAGGCGGTCAGCGCGATGGCCGGGATGCGGCTGGCCGCGCCGGCGCCACGGGCGCGGATGCTGCGGATCAGGCTGTGGCCGTCGCGGCGCGGCATGCCGACGTCGCTGACCAGCAGCGCATACGGCCGTTCGCGCAGCAGCGCTTCGGCATCGTCGGCGCAGACCGCGGCCTCGACCACGGCGCCGGCTTCCTGCAGGAAGCGCTGGGTGACACCCCGCGAATCCATGTCGTCGTCCACCACTAGCACGCGCACGCCATCCAGGCGAATGCCGTCACGCCGCAGCATGCTGCCGGACAGCGCGGCGTCGTTGCCACGGCGGATCGGATCCAGGCTCTGCACGTCGTTGCGCGGCAGTAGCAGGGTGAAGGTTGCGCCGAGGCCGACGCCGTCGCTGCTGACCGACAACTGTCCCTGATGCAGTTCGGCCAGCTGCTTGGCGATCGCCAGGCCCAGGCCGAGGCCGCCAGCGCTGCGCGTGCTGCTGGCGTCGGCCTGGCGGAAGCGGTCGAACACGTGCGGCAGGAACGCCGGGTCGATGCCGATGCCGGTATCGCCGACGGCGATGCGGACGTGGGTGCTGGTGCTGTCCAGGGTCACCGTGACCGTGCCGGCGCTGGGGGTGAACTTGATGGCGTTGCCGATCAGATTGGTCAGCACCTGCTGCAGCCGCACCCGATCGCCCAGATAGGGCAGGGCGGTCGCTTCGTCGGCGACCAGCACGATGTCGATGCCCTTGTTCTGCGCGCCGGGGCGCGCCGCATCGATGGTCTCGCTGAGCAGTGCGCGCAGGTCCAACTCGCCGGCCTCCAGGCGGACCTTGCCGGACAGGATGGCGCTCATGTCCAACAGGTCGTCGATGATCTGCGCCTGCGAATGCGCGCTGCGCTCGATCACCTCCAGGCCCTTGGTCAGGTCCTTCTGGCGCACCGCATCGTCCTGCATCAGCCGCGACCAGCCCAGGATCGCGTTCAGCGGCGTGCGCAGCTCGTGGCTGAGCGTGGCCAGGAACTCGTCCTTCATGCGGCTGGCGCGTTCGGCCTCGCTGCGCGCGCTCTGCTCGGCGGCGAGCAGTTGCTGCAGGCGCAGGTCGGTGCCGCGGCGCTCGATGATGATGCCGGCCAGGTGCGAGGCGGAGCGCGCAAGATCCTGTTCGTGCGGGTTGGGGTAATGCACGAACGGGTAGTACAGCGCGACCACGCCCAGCACTTCGCCGTCGCTGGCCAGGATCGGCGTCGAGCAGCAGGCGACGATGTCCGCCTCCAGGGCGGTCGCCAGATACGCCTGCCAATGCGGGTTCACCCGCACGTCGCTGCACAGCACCTGCCGGCGCAGGTAGGCCGCGCGCCCGCAGCAGCCGGTGTTGGGGTCGATCGGCAGGCGCTGCACCGCCTTGCGGAAGGCGGGCGGCATGCTCGGCGCGGCGCCTTCCAGCAGGCACTGGCGGTGCTCGTCGACCAGCATGATGGTGCAGCGCAGGCCGACATCGCTCTGCGACTCGATGCCGCGCGCGATCGCCTCCAGCACCGTGCTCAGCGGCTTGCCGGTGGTGATCATCTCCAGCGCCGCACGCTCGGCGGTGGTGGCATTCTCGATGCGCTTGCGCTCGGCGATGTCCAGCAGCGAGCCGATGAAGCCCAGGAACTGGCCGGACGAACTGAAGCGCGGCGTGGCGGTGTCCACGCACCAGCGGTACTCGCCGTCGTGGCGGCGCAGGCGGTATTCCACGGTGTAGGCGCGGCGGTCGGCGCAGGCGCGCGCGAGGGTGCGGCCGACCGTGGCCAGGTCGTCGGCATGGATCATTTCCTGCCAGCCGCTGCCCAGCGCCTCCTGCTCGCTCTGCCCGGTGAACAGATACCACTGGCGGCTGATGTATTCGCAGTCGCCGTCGGCATCGGACATCCAGATCATCACCGGCGCGTTGTCGCACAGCTGGCGGAAGCGCAGTTCGCTTTCCTGCAGGCGCTGCTCGACCAGACGGCGGTCGTGGATGTCGGTGTTGGTGCCGATCCAGCGCACGATGCGGCCGCTGTCGTCGCGGATCGGCAGGGCGCGGCCGAGATGCCAGCGGTATTCGCCGTCGTGGCGGCGCAGCGGGTACTCGATCTCGTACGGCTTGCCGCTGCGCAGCGCTTCCGGCCACACCTCCATCACCCGCGCCAGGCCTTCCTCGGTGTGCACATGGCGCCAGCTGTCGTAGCCGGCCTCGCCGACCGGCAGCCCGGTGTACTCGTACCAGCGGCGGTTGAAGTAGTCGACGTGGCCGTCGGGCATGGCGGTGAACACGATCTGCGGCATCGCATCGGCCAGTTCGCTCAGGCGCGCGGCACTGCTGGCCAGTGCGCTTTGCGCGCCCGCGCGTTGCATCGATTCCCAGCAGCGCGCCGCCACCAGCCGCACCAGCTCGATCTCGGCCGAGGTCCACACGCGCGGCTGGGCCTGGTGCACGCCGATCGCGGCCACCAGGCGGCCGGCCTTGTGCAGCGGTGCGGTCAGCACGGCGCGCATGCCTAGACGACGGTAGTTCTGGTCGTCCAGGCGCATCGGCGGCTGGTGGGTCTCGGTGTCCTGCACCACCCACGGCCGGTTTTCGCGCATGCAGTCCAGCAGGTCGCTGCCGAAATCGCTGAAGCGCGAGCGCCCGGTCAGGTGCGAGGCGCCGTCGACGTAGTCGGCGCGCACGTCGAACTCGTCCTCGTCGGCCTCGACGATCGCGTAGGCGCAGCGATTGGCGCCGAGGTGCTGGCCGAGCAGGGCGGCACCGGTCTCGCAGATGGCTTCGGTGCTGTGCAGGTTCTGCAGGGTGTCCTCGAGCATCAGCAGGAAGCTGTCGTGCGCCTGCGCGCGCGCCTGTTCGGTGCGGTCGATGCCATGCACCAGGATTCCGCTGACCCGGCCCTCGGCGTCGTGCATCGGCTGGTACACGCATTCCAGCGTGGTGTCCGAGGTCGCTTCGTGCGGACTGCGGCACAGCTGGAAGGTCATCGACTCGTCGATGAATGGCACGCCGCTGGTGCGGACGTTGTCGAGCAGGCCAATGACGCCCTGATGCTGGATTTCGGGGATGGCCTCGGTCAGCGGCCGGCCGACCACCTCGCGCGGTCCGACCAGCTGCTGGTAGCGCCGGTTGACGGTCTCGATCACGTAATCCGGGCCGCGCAGGATCGCCAGCGCCGCCGGCGACTGCTCGAAGGCATCGGCCATCTGCGCACGTTGCGCGTCCAGCGCCTTCAGCAGCGTGTCGCGTTCGCGCGCCAGGGTGATCCGCGCCGTATCCTCGGTGCACACGCACAGCACGCCGGCGATGCGGCCCTCGTCGTCGAACAGCGGGCTGTAGGAGAAGGTGAAATACACCTGCTCGCCGTAGCCGTTGCGCATCATCGTCAACGGAATATGTTCGTTCCAGGTCGATTCGCCGCTGGCCATCACCTGGTCGGCCTGCGCCCGCACCTCGGGCCACACGTCCGGCCATACCTCTTCCATCGGCCGCGCGAACCCTTGCGGGTGCCGCAACCCGAGGATCGGCACGTAAGCGTCGTTGTACAGGTTGAACTGGCGCTCGCCCCAACGCACCGCCATCGGGAACCGCGAGTTCAGGCAGATCGACAGCGCCGTGAGCAGGCTCCGCGGCCAGTGCTCCATCGGGCCCAGTTCGTGCTCACGCCAATCGATGGCGCGCAGCAAGGCCCCCGTGGCGCTGCCGGCGGGAAACCGGACAGGAGGCGGCGAACAGTCCTTGGCGTTGATGGCGGAGTTCCTCGAAGCGTTCCCGCCAGGCGGCGGGCTTACGGCCGAGGATTCTCAGGGGCGCGTGGTCGTCTTGGCGTGAGCGTCCTGCAAGGCCTTGATCAGCTGCTCGGACAGGTAGGGCTTGGTCAGTACCACACCGGCGGCAAAACCGGGAGGGAGCGCGTCGGCGGCCACGCCGGTGGCGAGCACGAAGGGGGTGCCACGTTCGCTGAGCGCCCGGGCCACCGGTTCGCTGGTCTCGCCGGCGGAGAGGCGGAAGTCGAGCACCGCCCGGTCCGGGCGCTCGCTGTCGATCAGCGCAAGGGCCTGCTGCACGGATGCGGCAATGCCGACCACCTCGGCACCGGCCTGGGCAAGCTGCAACTCAAGCAGCGTGGCGTTCATCTCGTCGTTCTCGACCACCAGGATACGCAGGCCCCGCAATGCCGACATCGCTTGCTCGTTAAGGTTTGGGAACGGAAAGTATAGCGGGACCGTCACTGCCACCGCCTAGACAAACGGGCGCAGGAAGATGAAGCGTTTACCTGTGATCGACGCCGACGTGCGCCGCGGCGGTCGCGCAAAAAACAAACGGCAGCCGAAGCTGCCGTAGTCCTGGTGCCGAAGGTGGGACTCGAACCCACACGCTTTTAAGGGCGGCGGATTTTGAGTCCGCTGCGTCTACCGATTCCGCCACTTCGGCGCGGCCGCGGAGTATAGCCGACAGTTCGGCCGCGCCGCCAGCGCATCTGTATTTGCCGTCGTTGGAGGAGGCGGGGGGAATGGCAGTGGCCATGGGTACTTCCCGAGCACATCTCTCTATGTGCGTCGCACGTTAGGCGAAGCATTCGGTTGCTGCCGACCGCGCAAGGGGCGCGCAAATCCACCCGTTGTGCCGATATCGGCAATCATCGACACGAGTGGCGGAGGGCTGCGGAGGCGGATTGGGGCCGTGTGCGGCGAGTTCCGCAGGTCGCCTCCATCGTTGGACGTGAGGCGCAGACGTCGCGCAATGCAGGCGTGCGCGCGGATGCAGCCGGTCGTGGCGAGGGCGTGTGCGGCGTCGCGAACGTTCCGAAAAAAACGCTTGCGTGTGCCGATCACGATCGTTAATATTCCGCTCCTCGCAGCACGTGGGGCCATAGCTCAGCTGGGAGAGCGCTTGCATGGCATGCAAGAGGTCGCCGGTTCGATCCCGGCTGGCTCCACCAACTTTTCGGACATAGGCCGTCCGCAAAGGCGACATCGGTACACAGCGTCCCCATCGTCTAGAGGCCTAGGACATCACCCTTTCACGGTGGCGACCGGGGTTCGAATCCCCGTGGGGACGCCATTTTTCGCAGGAATTCCTCGCGCGCATCCGGGTTCGGCTCTGCCGAACGCACTGAGTGCGGGGTTTGTACATCGGAAGAAAGTCGGGTAAGATTCCGCTTCTGCCAGTACACGTGGGGCCATAGCTCAGCTGGGAGAGCGCTTGCATGGCATGCAAGAGGTCGCCGGTTCGATCCCGGCTGGCTCCACCAACTTTTCGGACATAGGCCGTCCGCAAAGCAACATCGTTATCCGCGTCCCCATCGTCTAGAGGCCTAGGACATCACCCTTTCACGGTGGCGACCGGGGTTCGAATCCCCGTGGGGACGCCACTTTCGAAAACACCCGGCACTGCCGGGTGTTTTTTTATGCGTGCGGTGGCCGTGTGCGGCGGCTGCGAGATGCGGCAAGCATGCGCTGGAAGCCGAGTGGATCGCTGGCTTCTTCGAGCGAGTGGTGCTGCTGTTCCTTGTCTGCCTGCATCCAGGATGTGCGAGGGCGCCCGTACCCTCACCCCAACCCCTCTCCCGAGGGGAGAGGGGCTTTGGCTGCTCCCTTCTCCCTCCGGGAGAAGGTGCCCCGCAGGGGCGGATGAGGGTCCGGGCGTCGCCTCGCATGGCCAGATTGGTGCAGGCGCTGTGCGCCCCGTATCCTCACCCCAACCCCTCTCCCGGAGGGAGAGGGGCTGGGTGGGGCTGGTGCTGCATCGCTGAGGGGCTAACGCTGCACCAGTTCAATGCAGCAGCCGGCGGATCTGCAGGATCGCCTGCGGCGTGCGTTGCACGCTGTGTCCGGAGACGATCACCGTTTCCGAGGCGGCGCCGGGCAGGTGGGCGCTCCAGTACGGCACGATGCCGTCGCTGGACTGCGCCAGCGGCACGCGCGGATCCTCCTGCCCGATGATGGAGTGATAGGTCACCTGTGGTGAGATCGGCAACTGCGCCGCGGCGAGGATGAAAGGGTCGTGGTCGCTGAGGCTGTCGATGCTGTTGGGCAGCCCGTCGAGCATGTTCTTGCCCGCGATGTCCTGGAACTGGTCGAGCACGCGCCGTGGCAGCCCGATCACGGCGCGTGCCAGTTCGCCCACCGTGCCGGCGGCCTCGGGCGTGCCGCGCTGCGGGGTTGCCAGGAAGATCGCTTCGGAGACTTCCGGCATCGGTGCGAACTGCAGCATCGGTCCGAGCCTTGCGTGCAGTGCCTGGCGCGCCTGCGGATCCAGCGCCGCCCCGTCGAACAGGGTTCGCCACAGCCGCTCGCCGTCGCTGGAAGACACCATCAAGCGCGCCAGCACGCCGCCCATGCTGTGCCCGATCAGCACCATGTCATGTGCGGAGACGCTGCGGCGTTGCGGATCGAACTGGTCCAGCGTCTGCTCCAGGGCGTTGCGAACCTGCAGGTGGGTGTAGGGAATCGGCAGGTTGGTCGGGTAGTAGACGAACCAGATCTGATAGCGCGCGCGGACCTGCGGATCGCCGAGCAGGTCGTTGGCCAGGTTGACCCAGGCTTCCGGGCTGCTGGCCAGCCCGTGCAGCAGCACCAGCACGCGCCGGTTCGGATCGTAGGGCTGGGTCAGGAACACGTGCGGCCGGTCGATGCCGCGCCCGAGGCCGAGCAGGGTGCGCAGCGATTGCGCGGCGAAACCGGCGCGCGCCATCCACACGCCGTAGCCGGCGCTGAAATTGGCCGCCAGCGGCACGTCGACACCGCCCATCGTGACCCGATCGCCGAGCGAGGGGTCGTGGACTTCCACGTGCGCGCTGTGGCTGGCCAGCACCTGCTTGAGCGTGCGGCCATCGAAACGCAGCAACACCGTGAGGTTGGGGGTGGGCATGTCGCTGTAGACAGGAGCGGCGTCGGTGCTGCGGATGGCCTCCGCCGCCGGCTGCGGCAGGACCGCGACCATCTCCGCGCCGAAGCCATCGCGCCGATACACGCTGCGCAGTCCGTCGAAACGCAGGCCGCTGGCCGCCAGCATCGTCTCGGGCATCGGCATGTCCTGCGGGTTGCCGACGCCGCTGGCATCCAGCGTCACCGTCCAGTCGGGCAGGGCGGCGATCTGCGCGCCGGCCTCGTGCGTGGCCGGCGGATGCCGCCGGTAGCGGGCGAACAACGCGGTCACCGCCTGCTGCACGGCGTAGTTGTAGTAGTCGCGCACCTGGGTCTGGCGTTCCTCGAAAGCGCGTTCGCTGGGCGTGCGTGCGCTGAAGAACAGATAGGCGTAGGCGTAACGCGCGGTCTGCAGCCAGGCGGCCAGCGTGGCATCGCTGTCCGGACGTTGCCTGGCGGCACGTTGTGCGGCCAGCAGCGACAGTTCCGCCGCCGTCGCCAGGGTACGTTCCTGGTCCATGTCGGCATTGCCGAGCAACCGGTCGATGCACGGCGGCACCGTCGCCGTGCAGCGTGCCGCGTCGAGGCCGGCCACGTTCAGTGTCTGCAGCGCGGCATCGCTGGGGCGCGCGGTGCTCAGCGCGTCGCCGCGCTTGGCCTGGATGTAGCGCGCCGCATCCACGCGTTGCAGGGTGACGCTGGCACAGCCGCCGGTGCACATCGCCATGCACAGCACGACACAGGCCAGGATCGCGCGGTGCCAGCGCCGCCGCTTCATGCCGCGACCTTCGCCGGCTTGCCGGCGCGGCGTGCGAACAGCAGGTCGTACAGCACCGGAATCACCCCCAGGGTCACCAGCGTGCCCAGGGCCAGGCCGCCGATCATGGTGATGGCCATGCCGGTCCAAAGCGGCCCGGCGAACAGCATCAGCGGGATCAGGCCGACGATGCAGGTCAGCTTGGTCATCACGATCGGGCGCAGGCGCTTGACCGCGGCGGCGATCACCGCCTCGTGCCGGCTCAGGCCATCGGCCAGTTCGGCCTCGATCCGTTCGAGCAGCAGCACCGCGTTGTTGACGATGATGCCGGCCAGCGCGAGCAGACCGAAGGTGGCCATGAAGCCGAACGGATAACCGGTGACCAGCAGGGCGAGGGTGGCGCCGATCAACACGAACGGAATGCTGGCGACCACGATGAACAGCTTGCGGAACGAATTGAACTGCCACACGAACAGCAGCAGGATCGCGCCCAGCGCATGCGGCATGTATTGCAGCAGCGCCTGGTTGGCTTCGGCGGCGTCCTCCAGTTCGCCACCCATCTCGATGCGGTAGCCCGGCGGCAGGCGCAGCGCCGCGACCTTGTCGGCCAGTGCGTCCACCACCTGGTCGGTGGTCAGGTCCGGGTTGCGGCCGGTGATGGTGATGGCGCGGCTCAGGTTGCGGCGCTGGATCGTCGAGGGTTCCGAACTCAGTTGGATGTCGGCGATCGCCGCCAGCGGTAGCGGCGCGGCGCCGGAGGACGGGTAGATCGGCGTGTCGCCGGGATTGCCGCCGCGTGCATGCGGGTCGCTGTCGCCGCGCAGCACGATCGGCACGGAGCTGCCGTCGTCGTGGATCACCGAGGCGTCCACGCCGCCATAGCGCAGTTGCAGCGCCTGGGCGATGTCCTCGCTGGCGACGCCGGCGCGGCGCGCCTTGGCCTGGTCCACCTGCACCACGTAGCGCGGAATGCGGCTGTCCCAGTCGTCGCTGACGTCCAGCGTGCCGGGCAGGGCACGCAGGGCGTCGGCGATGCCGGCGGCGATACGGCGCAGTTGCGTTTCGTCCGGACCGATCACCCGGTAGATCGCCACGCCGGATTCGGTCGAGCCCAGGGAGAATCGCTTGGGCTCGGCGCGTACCGCCGGGTAGGCCTGGCGCAGGCGGGAGCGCACCTTGGCGATCAGCGCGTCGATGTCGCTGCCCGGCCGCACGCTGACGGTGAAGTAGGCGATGTTGGCCGCCGGCAGCGGCGGGTTCAGCCCGAGCACGATGCGCGGACCGCCGTCGGCGACGTAGCCGATGCTGTCGACGATCTGCGGGTTCTGCCGACGGTCGGCCAGCCACTGGCTGATCGACTGCATGGTGCGCAGGGTCTCGCGCGCATCGCTGCCCGGTTGCAGGGTCACCGGCATCTGGAACTGCAGGCGGTCGGACTTGGGCAGGAAGCTGTACGGCACCGAGGCCAGCACGGTCACCGCCAGGGCGAGCAGGGCGAGCATGCTGCCCAGGAACAGCGCCTTGTGCGCCAGCAGCGCCTCGATCGTGCGCCGGTACAGCCGGTACGGCTTGGAGGTGTAGCTGTCGCCATGTCCATCGGCCGGCGCGACATGCGCGCGGGCGAAGTACATGCACAGCAGCGGGGTGATGGTGATGCTGAGCAGCCACGAGCCGAGCAGGGTCACCGCCAGCACGATCGCCAGCGAGCGCATGTATTCGTTGGTGCTGGTCTGGCCGAAGAAGAACGGCGAGAACGCCAGCACGATCACCAGCGAGGAGGTCAGCAGCGGGATCGCCAGGCTGCGGCCGGCGGCCTCGCAGGCGGCGCGGCGTTCCTCGCCGGCGGCCAGGCGCCGCTCGATGTCCTCGGCGATGACGATGCCGTTGTCCACCAGCAGGCCCAGCGCCAGGATGATCGCGGCGATGGACACGGTCTGCAGTTCCACGCCCAGCACCCGCATCGCGATCAGCGCGCCGAGGATGGTCAATGGCACGATCGCGCCGACGATCAGGCCGGTGCGCCAGCCGAGAAACAGCATCACCACCGCCATCACGATGACGATGGTCTCGCCCATCACGTGATGCATCTTGCCCATCTCGCGCTCGACCACGTCGGCCTGGAAGGTGACCACGTGCTGTGCGAAACCCACCGGCAGCATCTTGGCGGTCTCGCCCAGGGTGCGGCGCAGCGCCTTGCCGACCTCGGCGACGTTGTTGCCCGGCGCCATCGACACCGCCACCACCACCGCCGGCTGGCCCTGGTAGATGGCGCCGGCCTCCGGCGGATCCACCGGCATCAGCTCGATCCGCGCCAGGTGCGCCAGCGGGATCTGCCGTGGGCCGTCGGCGCCCTGCGTCGCGATCGGGGCATTGCGCAGGTCGTCGAGGTCGCGCACTTCGCCGGAGGTGGTCACGGTCATCGCCATGCCCGACGCGGCGACCAGGCCGCCACCGGCGACCACGTTCTGCGCGCGCAGTTGCTGCGCGACCGCGGCCGGCGTGAGGCCGGCCTCGCCCAGCCTGGTGCGGTCGAAGGCGACATAGACGCGCTCGTCCCGCAGGCCGTGGAAGGTGACCCGCTCGACGCCCGGCACGGCGTACAGCTGAGCACGCATCTGCCGCAGCGGCCCGAGCATCTCGGCGGTGTTGAAGCCGGGCGCGGTGACGGCGATCGAGGCGATGGCGACGCGGCCGAAGTCGTCGTCGACCAGCGGCCCCTGCGTACCCGCGGGCAGCTCGGCACCGGCCTCGGCCGCCTTGCTGCGCACCCGCTGCCACAACGCCGGCAGGTCCTTGACGCTGTCCTGGGCGGTGACCTGCACGATGGCGCTGCCGGGATGGATGGTGGTGACGATCTTCTTCAGCCCGCTGACTTCGCGCAGCCGTTCCTCCAGCGGACGCGCGAGCAGGTTCTCCACGCGCTCGCTGGGCATGCCGGGGTAACCGACCTGCACGATCGCATCGCGCACGGTCACGCTGGGTTCCTCCTGCGAGGGGAAACCGAGAAAGGTGACGATGCCGCCGATCAGGATCAGGGCGGCGCTGAACAGCGCCAGGCGGCTCGATTGCAAGGTGGCGCGGGTCAGGTTCATGGCGAGGTGGTGCCGAGGCGGGTGGTGGGACGGAACGGCACGACGTGCTGGCCGTCGTGAAGGAAGGCGGCGCCAGCGGCGACGATGCGCTCGCCCGGAGCCAGGCCACGCAGGATCTGCACGCGGCCGCCCTCGGCGTGCCCGGTGACGACCTGGCGGCGGCGCACGCTGCCGCTGTCCTGGCGGTACACGAACAGCATGGTCTGGCCGTCGGCCATGCTCGGGATCAGCGCGCTCAACGGCACGCTCGGCGCCTGATCGGCGGCGCTGTCGGGCAGGGCCAGCAGCAGCGATTCGCCGCTGCGCGGCTGCGCCGCGTCGGCGCCGGTGCTGTCGAACAGCGCCTGCACGGTGGCCCCGCCGTCCAAGCGTTCGGACACGCTGCGCAGGCGCAGCGGCAGCGCCTGCTGCGGTGCGCTGCTGCGGTAGGCGAGGACGCTTTGGCCCGGTTGCAGCGCCGCCGCGCGATCGGCCGGCAGCGTCGCCAGCACCTGCGCGCGATCGGCGCCGTCCAGTTGCAGGACCGGCTGGCCCGCGCTCACAAGACTGTCGGGCTGCTGCAGGCGTGCCACCACGCTGCCGTCGAACGGTGCGCGCAGTTCCGATTGACGCACCGCGCGGCGCGCCAGCGCCAGGTCCGACTGCGCGCTGCGGACCTTCGCCTGCGCCGCGGCGAAGGCGCTCTTGGCCGCGGTCAGGGTCGCGGCCGAGGCGGCGCCGTCGTCGAACATGGCCTGCTGCTGGGCGAGCTGGGTCTGCTGCTGCTGCAGGTCTGCCGCGGCGATGCCGACGCCGGCCTCGGCCTGCTGCAGGCGCAGGTTGTTCGGTTCCGGGTCCAGGCGTGCGAGCACCTGGCCGGCGCGCACGCGGTCGCCCACGTCCACGGCGATGGCGGCGATGCGGCCGCCGCCTTCGAAGCCGAGATCGGCGCGTTGTTGCTGGCGCACCTGGGCGAGGTAGCGGGTGCTGTCGCGCGCGGCATCGCTGCCGACGGTTTCCAGCTTGACCGCGCGCGGCGCGTCGGCGGGCGGTGCGGCCTCGCGGCCGCAGCCGGACAGCGCCAGCACGGCCAGCGGCAGGCACAGCGTGAGAAGCAGGGTGGGGCGCAGGGTCATGATCGGCGGTGTCCCGGGAACGTTCAGAAGGTGTAGGTGACGGTGGCGCCGCCGCCGGCAGCGGCGCGGCGACGCACCACCGGGCTGCCGTCGGCGGGGCCGACGTAGCGGGTGGCGTTGAGCAGCAGCGAGGCGGTCCAGTGCGGCGACAGGGTGTGATCCCATTCGGCGCCGACGGTGTAGGCGTACACGCCGGCATCGGCACGGTGCGGTTGGAATCCGCTGGTCAGGCTTTGCGCCTCGGTAACGCCGAAATACGCCTGGTTGAAGCGGCGGTCGCCGACGTGCGCGTCCAGGTCCAGGGTCACGTTGTCGGCCGCGGCCTGCAGCAGGGTGAAGCGCGCGCCGGCGCGGTAGCGGTTGCGGCGCGCACCGTCCTTCAGCGCGAACTCCGCCTCGGCGTCCAGCGCCAGGTACGGGGTGAGCTGCTGCATGACCAGGCTGCGCGCGGTGATCGCGCCAGGCACGTCGCCCATGCCGGCCAGGCGCTTGGAGCCGGGGCGCCAGCTGCTGTTGCGCTGCAGGCGGCCCAGGTCGTAGCCGAACGACTGGCTGGCGGAGAAGCCGTGCGCGTTCTGGAACTGGACGCCGGCGCCGCGCAGCGTGTCCGCGAACAGGATGCCGCGCTGTATCGAAAACACCGGCACCGCCTGCACGCGGTCGTCGGCGGAGCCGGCATAGCGCGGGGTCAGCATCGCGCCGGCGCCCACGCTCACTTGGGTGCGGTCGCCGAACAGGCCGGCGCTGGGGGCCGGATCGGTGTCTGCGGCGTGCGCGGCCGGCGGCAGCGCCAGCACCGCCACGGTCAGCGTGGGCGACAGAACGGACAGGAGATGTTTCATCGGAGCAACCTCGTGCGGGGGAAAGGTCATCAGGGCACGTGCGGCAGCGGCACGCCGTAGAACGCGCGGAACAGCGCGATGCGATCGAGCAACAGGTCCTGGCGCGCCTGCAGATGCGCCAGTTCGGCCTGCGCGGCCTGGATGTCGCCGGCCAGCAACTCGGGGCGGTCCTGCAGGCCTTGCGCCACGCGTTGCTGCAGGCGCGCCACACGCTGGCGTTCGCGCTCGAGATTGGTGCGTTCGCCGCGTTCGCGCTGCTGCAGCGCCGGCAGCGCATCCAGCGCATCGGCGACCTCGCGGAACGCAGCCTCCACGGTCTTCTCGTAGTCGGCCACCGCGCCGTCCTTGCGCAACTGCGCAAGATCCAGATTGGCGCGGTTGCGGCCGCCGTCGAACAGCGGCAGCACGAGTTGCGGCATGAAGCTCCAGGTGCGGCTGCCGGGCATGAACAGGCCGTTCAATGCCTCGCTGGCGGTGCCCAGCGAGGTGCTCAGGCGGATCGACGGAAAGAACGCGGCGCGTGCGGCGCCGATGTCGGCATTGCGCGCGCGCAGTTCGGCCTCGGCCTGGCGGATGTCCGGGCGCTGCAGCAGTAACTGCGAGTCGAGGTCGCGCCAGGTGCGGCCATCGTCCTGCCCGGCACCCGGCAGCAGGTCCTGCAAGGTGCCGGCGCCGTCCGGCGTGGCGTAGCCGGCGAGCAGTTGCAGGGCGCGGCGAGCGGCGGCGTGCTCGCTGGTGGCCTGCTGCGCGCGCGCCTGCGCTTGGTCGTCGTCGTGGCGCTGGCGGTCCAGCGCATCGCGGGCGATCAGCCCGACCGCCTGCTGGCGCGTGGCGATCGCCAGCAGCGCCGCACTACGCTCGGCGATGGTCTGCGCCTGCTGCTGGCTCTGCAGGGCAGCACGCTCCAGTGTGTAGGCGCGCAGCACCTCGGCGATCAGCGCACCGCGCGCCGCCTGGCGGCCGTCTTCGGAGGCCAGGTAACGCTGCTGCGCCGCCGCCGACAGCGATGCCAGCTTGCCGAACAGGTCCAGTTCGAAGCCATCCACGCCGACTGCGACGGTACTCAGCTTCTGGCCATAGCGCGCCTGCGTGGCCGCGTCGTCGTAGCTGCGGCGCGTCCCCTGCGCATCGAGGCCGAGCTGCGGCAGCTGCTGCGCGCGTTCGATGCGGTACTGGGCGCGTGCCTGCTGCACGGTCAGCACGGCATTGCGGAAGTCCGGATCGTGGGCCAGCGCCAGGGTGACGAGTGGGGTCAGGTCGTGCTGCGGCGAGAATGTCCGTACGAACTGCAGTTCCTGGTCGGTGAGCGCACTCTCACCGCGATCCGGTGCGGCGGCCGCGGTCGCGTTGGTCGCGCCGAAGGTGGGCGGCAGGGCCGGTTGCGGGCGTTGGTAGACCGGCGCCAGGGAGCAGCCACCCAGGGCGAGCGAGAGCAGGCCGAGCAGGGCGCGGGTGCGACACGGGCGAAGCGGCAGGGACGGTAGAATCATGGCAGCGGTCGGGTGATCGAACTCGACTGCCAGCATCGGCGGGCATGTTCAAGCCGCCTTCTAGGAATCTTCAAGATTCCATCAAGACGCCAAACACGGGCACCGGGCAATGCACGCGAAGAAGATCCTGCTGGTCGAAGACGATGCCGACAGCGCCAGCATCCTCGAGGCCTACCTGCGCCGCGACGGCTTCGAGGTCACCATCGCCGAGGACGGGCAGAAGGCGGTGGCGGTGCATGCGCAGTGGAAACCGGACCTGGTGCTGCTGGACGTGATGCTGCCGCGGCTCAGTGGTACCGAGGTGCTGTCCACGATCCGCCGCAGCAGCGACACGCCGGTGATCATGGTCACCGCGATGGGCGACGAACCGGAGAAGCTCGGCGCGCTGCGTTACGGCGCCGACGACTACGTGGTCAAGCCGTACAGCCCCAAGGAAGTGGTGGCGCGGGTGTTTGCGGTGCTGCGCCGCGCCGGGCCGGCGCGCGCCAGCGAGGAGCCGCTGCGCCACGAGCGCCTCACCGTGGACACCGCGGCGGTGCGCGCCACGGTGCGCGATGCCGACGGCCACGAGGTGGCGCTGGAACTGACCCCGACCGAATTCAACATCCTGGCGACGCTGATGACGACGCCGTTCAAGGCCTTCACCCGCAGCGAACTGCTTGAGATCTGTCTGCCCGACAGCGACGCGCTGGAACGGGTAGTGGATGCGCACGTGCACAACCTGCGCAAGAAGCTGGAACACGAGCGGGTCACCGGCTTGCTGGTGACCGTGCGCGCGATCGGCTACCGCTTCCGATGAACTGGGCCTGGTTCCGCCGCAAACGCCACGCGCCGCTGTGGCAGTGGGTAGGCCTGCGCATGAGCGCGCTGGCGGTGCTGACCATCATCGCGATCGCGCTGGGCATGGTGCTGCGCTTCGCGATCTGGGACGTCTCCACCCTGAGCCGCCTGCCGCCGCAGGCGCGGCAGGAGATGCTGCAACTGCGCGAGGATCCGCACAGCAATGCGCGGCGCCTGTGGGAGCTGTTCGAAACCTATTACGACGTGGCCGACTTCCTGCCCGGACTGGCCAGCCGCGACTGGTGGCTGCTGGCGGGCATGGTGCTGGCGTCGATTCCGGTGATCGTGGTCTGCGGTCTGCTCGCTTCGCGGCCATTGTCGCGGCAGTTCTCCAACGTCGCCGAGGCGGCGCGGCGGATCAGCGATGGCGATTTCGCCGCGCGCGCCAGGGTGGTGCCTGGCGCCCCCGACGAGCTGGCCGGGCTGGCGACCGACTTCAATGGCATGAGCACGCAGCTGCAGCGGTACGAGCGCGAGGTGCGCGAGTCCAGCGCGATGCTGGCGCACGAACTGCGCACCCCGCTCAACGCGGCGATGGGGCGGGTGCAGGGCATGCTCGACCAGGTGTTCCCGAGCAGCGAGGAGCAGTTGCGTATGGTCCAGCGCCAGCTGGAGCAGATCAATCGCCTGGTCGGCGACCTGCACCTGCTGTCGATGGCCCGCGCCAACCAGCTGATGCTGGAGCCGCAGCGGTTCGTACTCGGCGCCCTGGTCCGCGAACGCCTGACCTGGGCGGCGCAGCCGCTGCAGGAGGCCGGCATGCAGGTGCAGGTGCGCATTCCGGAGCAGTTGCACATCAGCGCCGACCGTGACCGCCTGGGCCAGGTGCTGTCGGTGCTGATCGACAATGCGCTGCGCTACGCCGCGGCCGGCGGCGAACTGGCGCTGGAGGCGCAGGCCGATGCCGATGGCGTGCTGATCCTCGTGGCCGATCGCGGTCCCGGCGTCGACGAGGAAGCGCTGGCGCGGATGGGCGACCGTTTCTGGCGCGCCGACGATTCGCGGGCACGCCATTCCGGCGGCAGCGGACTGGGCCTGTCGATCGCCGCGGCCATCTGCCAGGCCCACGGCGGCACGCTGGAGTTCGCCAACCGCGCGGGCGGTGGACTGTGCGCGCGGGTGCGCTTGCCGCATGCGCCTGCGGGCGATGCTGATGCACTGGCCAGTGCGGCAGCGGCTCCCCCTAGCAAGCGGCGCCTAGCCTGAGATTCGTAACGGCTGGGGAGGGATGTGGTGGGGGCCTTGGCCGGCTTCAGCGCGCCACGGTGAGTCTTGGGTTGACAGCACTTCGCCATGAAATCGCAGATCGCGTCAATCGCCCACGCTGGGTTGCGTAGCGTAGATGCGATTCTGCATCTGGCCGTCTACGCGACACGAGCCAATAACGACCGCTTAGCGATAAAGTACGGCGAGGCCGAGACCCGCATCGGCCCGCCCAATCTCGCAATCGGACCTCGCAATGCGTGTAGCCAGCACAGCCACCCCAATAGGAACCACCGCCACAGAATGGCGTGCCATCGAACAGGCCGCTACTCGTGAACTGCAGCGCCGCACCAAAGCGGCGCATATGGCATTGATCGCGCTGCTGCAGATCCATGCCGCTGCGTTCAGCGCGGAGCAGCGCTCCGAGATCCGGCGGCGCTTGGGGCAGGGCGGCTGAATCCCACGGCCGCATTGCACAGCAATTGTGCCCTGCGGGCGCTTGATGCCGCAGCGGTCGGCGCTCGTGGCGAGAAAGGCTCCATTTCCGACGCGCGATCTCCAGTAAGTAACATGAGCGCGGCCATCTGCCAGCACCGACAGGCATCCAAAACCAATCAGGCGATTAAGGCCTTGTTGCGTTGTGGCTATCGGTTCCAACGGATTGGAGATGCCTCCGTTCTATCTGATGCGCCTTGGCAAAGAACATGGTTGCGGCGGCTTTATCTCCGCGGCTGGCATGTGCACTGGCGAGGTCTGACCACGTCGCCGCAGCTTCTGGAAACAGTGCCGCGTTGAGGGCAAATATCCGAATGGCAGTGTCGACGCCAAGATTTTCGAATGCGCTTTCGGCAGTTCGTCTTACAACGTCCTGCAACGTATCATCGCTCAGCGTGCGGCGCGCCCGCAGCTCGGCTGCCCATGCGTCTGCAGCAGGAGGAGACGCCGACGTTGCTTGGTTGATCAGCGACTCAGAGAGCGCGGAAGTAGGAAAGCGTTCGGGCGCCGCAGCGGCCATGGCGCTGTCGACCAGAACGCGCGACCATACATTCCGTACGCTGCCATTGGTCAAGTAGATCACGATCCATGTATCGTTCCAAGGCACGCCGCGGAAGAGGATGCGCACGCGATCGCGCGCCCCGCCATCGTGCCCGACGATTTGATAGCCATCAGTGTCGCCGATCTCCCAACCACCTGCGAACCAGCCAAACGCCCCATCCGCCTGCCGGATAGGTTGCCATGCGCGTTGCAAGGTGCGCTTGCTCACCAGTTTGCCGGTCGTAATGGCGCGCAGGAATCGGTGCAAGTCATCAATGGTCAGATACAACGCGGCGTGGCCGTAAGCATACTCTGGCCATGGGATGTCTTGCATCGGTTGAAGTACACCGTCGCGGCCAATGTAGCTGGTGACGACATGGCGCTCGCCGGAGACAGGCTCGCCCAACGTGCTATGGCGCATGCCTAGCTTGCAAAAGATGCGCTGCTCAGCGATGCGTGCATAGGGCATGTGGTAGTGCGCCGACAGCAGCGCAGCCAGTACGACATAGTTGGTTTGTGTGTAAAGCGTGCGGGTACCTGCCGGGAACTGCAGCGGAACGTCTGCCAGCGATGCGAAGAGCGCATCGACGTTGGGCGGGAAGCCGCCCAGCGGCGTCACGACCTGACCCTGTTCAGTCGTAAAGTACTCGGGTATACCAGACGCATGATCCAGAAACTGGCTAACGGTGATGTCGCGCCAACGCGGAGGCAGCGTGGTGAGGTAGCGACTTGCAGGAGCATCCAGATCTACCTGTCCCTTCTCTACCAATTGCATGATCAATGTGCTCACCAGCAACTTACTGAGCGAATAAGCGGGAAACACATCGCTGGACGTCACCGTGCGATGGCTAGTAATGTCCGCTTGACCATCGGCGCCGCGATACAAGATGCGGCCGTTGTGCTCGATCAGCAACGCCTGCCCGGCGATTCCATAGCGCTCGCGGTTCTTCTGTAGTTGCAACTCAAGCCTGGACGCTATTCCATCGTCAGCTGCAGCCGAATATGACAAAAGGATAGCAAGTAGCGCCAAAAGCAAACGCGTTATTTCCATCACATCCATTCCTTGCCAAGGTAGCAATTGCGCTCGCCGTTTTTCCTGCTCTCTTACTGGATGGAGGTGGAGCAGCCGGACAGGATGGATGGTACGACGTGTCCCGCCACACGTCACGCGCTGCGGTTACGAACGGCTGCACGACTTGTGCATGTCGGAAAGTAGAGTGGAATTTCTGCGAACCGATTAAGCATCTAGCGTGTTGCCAACGCGAGCGCTTTGCGGTGCCCGCTAATTCGTGCTAGGCGTCTTAATCCGAATTGCCTGCCCGAGGTGGACAGTATGCGCACGTTTGCGTTTCTACTATGGCGCACATTCTTACGTCTACAGCGTCTCAAATGACTATGTGTTCATCGTGACAATTGCGTCAGCCCTTGAGCGCAAGAGATCTTAGGCCTTAAAAGCTACCTGCGCTCTGACGAAAAATCATTTGAAATTAAGTGGAAAATCGGCGCATCCATCCATCAGGCTGCGATGTGGTAGTGCGTCCAATACTGACGCTTCCATGTATCGCCGTTCATTCAAAAAAGCGCAATCTCGGCTAATGAAAGCTTGGCGCCGACGAGATGCTAATACTGAAGCTCGGCAACTTCTAGCGGGCGAATATCATACAGGTCAATGCATTGGTTTTTGGTCGTTTTTGTAGACAAAATTACTTAATCCAAGATGGGATGGAGAGCTCGAGCACTGTCGGCCATCGCTGGGCTCTATTCATAAACAACGTGAGTGAAAATTGTAAAGAAAATTCACTTGCGCCTGTCATTGCGGTGTGTTTTATTTCCCGGCGCCGAGTGATCACTCACTTCTTTTTGACGTTGTATCGCATGGCCTCGCTGCTCAGCCCCATGCGGGCGCACATCTGTCGTATGAAAGTCTGAATGTACCGTTGGCGCTGCAGGATTGGCGTCCTCTTGCTGAGCAGGGAGCTTTCAGTGCACACGTGGTTTCCGCTGTCATCCGCGCAATCCGGAATCTACCTTCACCAGTGCAAGGAACAGGAAAATCCGCTATACAACGTCGGTGGCTACATCCGGCTCGACCGCCCTGACGTGCCGCGCCTGCAACGGGCGCATGCCAGGCTTGTACGGACCCACGAAGCGTTCCGGATCAGGATCCATGTGGCCGACACGCAAGATGGTGCGCGGCAGTCGCTGATTGATGGCAGTGCGGTCGGCTGTGATTTATGTCTGATCGATCTCTCCGCGCGGAAGGATCCGAACGCAGCGGCGGAGGCCTGGATCGACGCGCTCTTCGCGCAGTGCATTCCTCTCGAGGACGCCGAGCTGCATCGAGCCGCGCTGCTGAAGTTGTCCGACAGCGTCTACTGGTATGTCGGCATGGCGCACCACATTGCGGTGGATGGCATGGGGTTCGTGAACTGGGCCCACACGCTCGCCCGCTACTACGATGAAGATGGCGCGGATGCATCCGCGACCATGGACGAACCGAGCTACGCCGACCTCGCCGCGCGGGATGCCGACTACCTTGGAAGCGCGCAATACGAGCGGGATCGGCGCTATTGGTCGGGCCAGGTTGCACGCTTTCCCGACGGCCTGTTTGCCAACGACATGACCGCCGTTGCCGACAATGCGAAGCGCAGCGTGCGACAACGGATGCCGTTGACGCCTCAGCTGTATCGAAAGCTGGGAGAGTTGGCGACTCGGCTGGGCGTCGAATCGCACGCCGTCCTGCTCGGCGTGTTGTCGGTCTATTTTAGCCAGTGTTACAGCGCGGACGCACTGGTAATCGGCATTCCGCAACACGGGCGGCAGGGCGCGCGCGAGCGCGCAAAGATCGGCCTATTCACCCAGATGTTGCCCCTTGTGGTGGAGCCGGACGTACATGCCGGCATGGCCTCGCTGCTAGATTGCATCGGGCGTGGTCAGCGGGAGCTGCTCCGCCATCGCCGCTATCCTTTGACCGGCATCCTCCATCCGTCCGGCAATCGGCGCCCGCACGGCCAGCCGTTCGACTTCGCTTACAGCTATGTACCTGCCGGCGCGGCCCTGGCGTTCGATACCGTTCCGGCGCAACTCGTTTACTGTTCTCACGACCATGAGCCGAATCCGTTGCTGGCCACGTTCTGGGATGGCGGATCGGCGGACAGTAGCATTCTGCTCGACTTCAATCTCGGATGCTTCTCCGTCTCGCATATCGCGGCGTTCCAGGCGCGCATGACGCACCTGATCGACCAATTGCATGAGGCGCCGGATCGGCGCCTGCTCGATCTGGACTGTGTCACCGGGCAGGAGCGCGCGTCGCTTGTCCGCGAAGCGCAGCACTGCGCGGTGGAGGCGACGGAGGCATTCGCCCTGGATGGGCGGATCTCCGAAGTTGCGCACCGCGATCCAGGACGCATCGCGCTGGAATGCGGGTCCCAGCTGGTCACCTACGCCGAGTTGGCCAGTCGGATCGACGCCGTCGCTGCCGCACTGTGGCAAGACAATGGCGTCCGCCCCGGCGACCGCGTTGCAGTGTTGCTGGAGCACTCGGCGGAACTGGTGATCGTGCTGATGGCCCTAGTCCGTCTTGGCGCCGTGTATGTGCCCATCGACGCACAGAGTCCTGCGGCGCGAACGCGCCACATTCTGGAGGACTGCGGTGCGACGCTGCTGGTTGGCGACATGGCGCTCCAGCCCGAACCCACGGGCCTGCGAAGGGTCACGCTGCTCGAATTGTGCAACCGCGGCGGGCATGCGGTGCGCCCCGCCAGCGAACCCGCCGACGCGGACGGCGCGCTTTATGTTCTTTACACGTCCGGCTCCACCGGCCTGCCGAAGGGGGTGCTCATCCATCGGCGGTCGGCGCGAAATCTGCTGGGGAGCCTCCTGGCCAGGCTCGGCACGGTCGAGGGAGGGCGCTGGCTGTTCATGTCCAGCGTCGGCTTCGATATCTCGATCGTCGAGTGGCTCGGCTGTCTGGGTTCGGCCGGGACCTGCGTGATTCCGTCGGCGGCACAACTGGCCGATCCGTTCGCGCTCGCCGACTTGGCCAACAAGGCGAAGTTGTCGTTGTTGCAAAGCACGCCCTCGCGCCTGAAGCAACTGCGTAGCGCTGGCTGGCGTCCTTGCTCCGGACAGCTCGTCATCAGTGCGGGCGAGCCGCTTCCGCAGGAACTCGCGCAGGATCTGCTGGCTTGTGGCGTCGTCCTGTGGAACGGCTACGGCCCGACCGAGGCGACGGTGTATTCGCTGGTCAAGCGCGTGCATGACGCCGAGCCGGCGGAACTTCGCGTCGCTATCGGCGACCAGTTGCCAGGCTATCGGCACTATGTGCTCAATCGTTGGCAACGGCTGATTCCGGCCGGATTGACCGGGGAGCTGGTGATTGCAGGCGCCGGGCTCGCAGCCGGCTACCTCAATCGCGAGGAGCTCACCGCACGCCAGTTCGTGGTACCGCAAGGCCTGCCCGAGACGCGCCTGTACCGCACCGGCGATATGGTGAGGCAGCTTGGGGGCGCATGCTTCCGTTACCTGGGGCGCAACGACGACCAGATCAAGTTGCGCGGCTACCGCATCGAACTGGGCGAGATCCGCTCGGTCCTGCTTGCCACCCCCGGGGTGCGCGATGCCGCCGTGGTGCACCGAGCGGCTGTAGCGGACCGCCCGGCGCACTTGTCGGCGTATCTCTGTGCGAAGGCGGGCGAGGATTCCTTGACCATGCTCGAGGCGGCGCGCGCCCATGCCAAGCAGCATCTGCCGGCCTATATGGTGCCAGCGACCTTTACGGCCCTGCCAGCACTGCCAATCAATACCAACGGTAAACTGGACAGCGCACGACTGCCGGCAGCCGAACCGCAGAACGCGGAGCAACCACACAGCCTGGAGAGCGCTACCGAATGCCTCATCGCAGCGCATTGGTCCGAACTTCTCGGTCTGCGACTCGACTCCCTGGGCGGACAAAGCGACTTTTTCGCACTCGGCGGCGATTCGGTCCTCGCGGTGCGGATGGTCGCTCGCCTTCGCGCGGCGACCGGCAACCACGTCGAAACGGCGGATCTTTTCAAGTACCCGCGGTTGTCCGATCTGGCCGCGCGCGTGGACACGCTGGGGCCATGGCAGGCCAGGCTGCCTCCGGCAGCCGCCGCGGATCATGCACAAGTCCCCGCGAGCATGGTGCAGCGACAGCTGTGGCTGCTCAGCCAGCAGGATCCGCGGAGCACCCGCTACAACATGACCGCCGGCTACCGACTCGAAGGCGCGTTGCATGTCGACGTCCTGCAGACAGCATTGGAGCGCCTTGTTGAGCGGCATCATGCGTTGCGGACCGTCTTTCGTGACGGCGACCAAGGCCTGGTGCAGTTTCTCCTCCCCGTACGGGGCTGGAGCTTGGAGCAGGTGGATGCAAGCGCGGAAGAAGAGACACTACGCGTACAGGCCGCGAAGGCCGAGCACGAGGCGTTCGCACGGAGGCCGTTCGATCTGGGGCACGATTATCCGTTCCGTGCCCGATTGATCGCCCTTAGCCGTCGAGAGTCCGTGCTCCTGCTCAGCGTTCATCACATTGCTGCCGATGGCGCATCGGTGGAGATCGCGCTACGGGAGTTTCTGGCGGACCATGCCGCCGCGACGCGCGGTCGCGACTCATGGATGCCGGCGCCGGTGCGCCAGTTCACCGACTTCGCGGCGTGGCAGGACGCGATGTTGTCCGGCAATGCCTGGGCGGAGCAACTGGAATACTGGAAAGACCGGCTCGCCGGGCTGCCGCCGACCCACGCGTTGCCGCCGCCGCGTTCCCACAAGGCTAGTGGTTCGGCCCCCGATGCGGTCGACAGCGTGCTGGCGCGTCCGTTGGTGGATCGCCTGCGCGCGTACGCCAAGCGTGCGGCGGCTACGGAATTCAGCGTCCTGCAGAGTGCGCTCGCGTTGACCCTATGCAAATGGAGCTACAGCGACACGATCGTGATCGGGAGCCCGGTGCGCGGCCGCACGGCCGCGGAGTTCGAGGGCAGTGTGGGCATGTTCGTCAACATGCTGGCGTATCCCCATCGCTTCACGCACGGCGAGCGCTTCGCCGACTACCTGGCGCGGTTCCAGCGCGACGCTGCGCGCGCGCTCGACCATCAGGACCTTCCGTTCGAGGCCATCGTGGAGGCGCTGCAGCCTCCGCGCGAAGCAGGCCGGCATCCGCTGTTCCAGGTCGTGTTCGCCTTCCAGGACGAGCTGCCCGATGTGATCGATGCGGGCGGGCTGCGGCTGCAGCGGCTGCCAGATCCGGCGCCCGTCTCGAAATACGAGTTGGAATGCCTGGTGGCCCGCGCCTCAGACGGGTGGTCGTGCCGCTGGCTTGCAGCGCCCGGGGTGATGGAAACGGACGTCCTGCGTTCACTCGCCGACGCGTTCGCCTCTGCGCTCGAACAACTGGTCTGCATGCCAGACCGCGCGATGGCGCAGATCTGCCTCGCGAGTACGCCATCGGCAATGGGGGAGCCGGCGCGACCGGCCACGGTCGCTGGCGTGCATGAACTGATTTCGGCGCAGGCGCGATCGTGCCCTGCCGCCGTAGCGTTGCGCTGGGGCGAGCAGGCCGTCTCCTATCTTGAGCTGGAACAGCGCAGCAACCGCCTAGCGCGGCTGCTGCTGCAACGCGGCGTGCGGCCCGGCGAGCGGGTGGCGCTGTGCCTGCCGCGCGGCCCGCTGCAGATAATCAGCACGCTGGCGGTCCTCAAGGCAGGCGCGGCATATGTGCCAGTGGATCCGGGCTATCCGCCGGCGCGTATTGCCTACTTGCTGGACGATGCCGCTCCGGCCTGCGTCCTTGCGACGTCCACCCTGGCCGAGGAGGTGGCGGCGCTGGTGCAGTCGCGCGGGGCGCTCATGCTGGATGATGGAACGATGGATGCCACGCTGACCGTGCTGCCGGCTACCGCGATCGCGGCGGCCGAGGTAGGGTTGTCGCCAGACAGTGACGCCTACGTGATCCATACCTCCGGCTCGACCGGACAGCCCAAGGGTGTGCTCATCGGCCATCGCGGTCTCATCAACTTGGCCCTGGCCCAGGCAGATGCCTTCGGCATCGATGCGCACGCGCGTGTCCTGCAGTTCGCCTCGCCGAGCTTCGATGCGGCGGTGTCGGAGTGGAGTACCACGCTGTCCGCGGGAGCGGAATTGGTGCTCGTGCCCGAGGACGTGTTGCCGGACGCGCAAGCGCTCACCGCCTGGGCGCTGCGGTACCGGGTCACCCATGCCACCCTGCCGCCCACGGTGCTGCGTCGCCTGTCGCCGCAGGCATGGCCGACCCTGACTCATGTCATCTCCGCGGGCGAAGCGGTCACGCTGGACGAGGCGCGCCGCTGGGCCGCCCACTGCCGATTCATCAATGCCTACGGCCCCAGCGAAGCCACGGTCTGTGCCACGGTCGGCGGCATCAGCGACAGCTCCGGGGACGTCACCATCGGGCGCGCGATGGGAGGATTGACGTTGTACGTCGTCGATCGCGATCTGCGGCCGCTGCCGGAAGGCGCGGTCGGCGAACTGTGCATCGCCGGTGTCGCGCTGGCCAAGGGCTACCTGAACAAGCCCGAGCAGACCCGCTTGGCCTTCGTGGAGCTGGAGTGCGAGGACGGGCAGCGCCGTCGGGTGTACAGGACCGGCGACCGCGTACGCCGCCTTGCCGACGGCGAACTGGCATTCGAGGGCCGCCTCGATGAGCAAGTGAAGATCCGTGGCCACCGGGTCGAATGTGGAGAGGTCGAGGCGCGCCTTGCCGCGTTCCCCGGCATTCGCGAGGCCGCGGTGGGCACGCGCGACGTCCCGGGCGGTGACCGCGTGCTGGTCGCCTATCTGGCGGTCGACGGCGAGTTCGCTGGCGATGCGCGTATCGAGGCGCTGCGTCAGCATCTGCTCGGCGCCCTGCCTGGCTTCATGGTGCCGTCCAGCTTCGTATTGCTCGATGCGTTGCCGCTGAACCAGAGCGGCAAGGTGGATCGCAAGGCACTGGCCGCGCGCGACGACGTGGTGGCCGCCACCACACCGCGGCGGTCGTTAACCGCCACCGAGTCCATCGTCCGCGATCTGTGGGTGGAGTTGCTCGGGCCACAGGCCAACGATCCTGACCGCGGCTTCTTCGAACTCGGCGGCTATTCGCTGCTGGTGTCCGATGCGCTGGCCGCACTGCGCAACCGCTTCGGCATCGCCGTGGGCTACCGCCAGTTCTTCGACCATCCGACGATCGCCGCGCTCGCGGCGTTCATTGACCGCCAGCCGCGCGCATTGCAACAGGAAGCAGATGACACGGTGGCGCCGTCAACTGCGGGCGGGCAGGGCGGCAGCTACCCGCTGTCGTTCGAACAGCAGCGCCTGTGGTTCATCGATCAGTTGGAGCAGGGCAGCCAGCACTACAACATGCCGGTCGCCCTGCAACTGCGGGGGCGGGTCGAGGCGGCGCTGATCGAAGCGGCGCTGCAGCGCATCGTGGCGCGTCACGAAAGTCTGCGCACGACCTTCAGCACTGGCGCGGACGGCGCGCCGGTGCAGTCGGTCCGCCATGATCTGGGCCTGCGCCTGGAACATCGCCAGGTGCCGCGCGAAGCCGGCGCCGAATGGACGCAGCGCTTGCGCCAGCAAGAGCAGGAGATGCCTTTCGACCTTGCCGATGCGCTCATGCTGAGGGCGCGCCTGCTGAGCGTCGCCGACGACGAGGCCGTGCTGTTCCTGACCTTGCACCACATCGCCGCCGATGGCTGGTCGGTCGATCGCCTGATCGCCGAATTCGGCGCGCTTTACGGCGCGATGCTCGAGGGGCGCCCGGATCCGCTGCCGGCGCTGCCCCTGCAGTACGGCCAGCATGCGGCGATGCAGCGGGCCCAGGCGCTGGGCGGAGGTCTGGAGGCGGGGCTGCAATTCTGGCGCACGCGCCTGCAGGGGGTGCCCGCCTGCCACAGCCTGCCGCTGGACGCGCCGCGTGGCGCCACGGCGTCGCTGCGCGGCCGCGCGTGGACGAGCCGGATCCCGGCCGCGCTGGCGGCACGGCTCGCCGGGCTGGGCAGGGCACACGACACCACGCTGTTCGTGGTGCTGCAGTCCGCGTTCGCGGTGCTGGTGTCGCGCTGGAGCGAGCACCGCGACATCGTGATCGGCACCCCGATCGCCAACCGCCACCGCGCCGAACTCGGGCAGTTGATCGGTTTCTTCGCCAACACGCTGGTAGTGCGAACCGACTGTAACCGCAATGTCCCATTCGCGACCCTGCTGCTGGAAAGCCGGGCCGCCTTCCTCGATGGCTTCGCGCACCAGCACGTGCCCTTCGAGATGGTGGTGGAGGCGACCGGAACCGTGCGCACCGCCGCGCACTCGCCCCTCGTGCAGTTGCTGTTCTCCTACGGCGAGAACCCGCAGGCCAAGCTGGCCTCGCTGCGCATTCCGGGTCTGGCAGTGAAGGTGCTCGACGAGGACGGACCGCGTCCGGTCAAGTTCGACCTGGAACTGGCCATCAGCGGTGGCGAGGACGGGCTGGCCTGCCAGTGGCTGTTCGATACCAGCCTGTTCCAGCCGCAGACCATCGAGCGGTTCGCGGACAGCTTCACTTGCCTGCTCGAATCGTTGCTCGCCCATCCCGCGCTGGGTATCCACGAACACGCCATCGTCCGCGACGCCGAGCGCAAGGCTCTGCTGGCGCCGGCGCGGACGCTGCCGGCCGCGCTGATCCCCGGAGGATCGATCTGCGCACGGTTCGAGCGCATGGCGCAGCAGCAGCCCGATGCGGTGGCGGTGATCCACGGCGAGCGCCAGGTGACCTACGCCGAACTCGACGCGCGCGCGCGCAGCCTAGCGTCGTGGCTGGTCCGCAACGGCCACGCCACTGCCGGGCCGGTGGCGATCTACATGGCCCGCGGCGTGGAGCTGGTGGTCGCGCTGCTGGCGGTCATGAAGTCCGGCGCCGCCTATCTGCCGATCGACCTCGGCTACCCCGCGCCGCGCGTGGGCTTCATCCTGGAGGACGCCCGCGTTGCATTGGTCCTGTGCGACCAAGCGACCGCATCGCGCCTGTCCCGTGTCGCCGGCGCGGCGCGCGTGTGCAGGATCGACGATGCGCTGGAAGCGGCTTGCGCCGAGCAGGCCGCGGCTGACGCAGCATTGCGGTCGATGCCGCCTCTGGACGCGGGGCGGCACGCCTATGTGGTCTATACCTCTGGCTCGACCGGTCAACCCAAGGGAGTGCGGGTCCGTCAGGACAGCTTTCTCAACCTCGTGCTGTGGTATCTCTCCGACTACGCGTTCACCGCGGCGGACCGTTGCTTGCTGATCGGGTCGATCGGGTTCGACATGACCCAGAAGAACGTGTTCACGCCGTTGCTGGCGGGCGCGACGCTGGTCGTGCCCGACGACGTGTTCGATCCCGCCGCGATCGCCGCGCTGATCGACGCGACGGGCGTGAGCGTCATCAACTGCGCACCGAGCGCGGCGGCGCAGCTGCTGGAATCGCCGGCGCACTGGCAGCGCCTCGCCTCTGTGCGCCTGCTCGCGCTGGGAGGCGAGGCGATCCGGCTGAGCGATCTGCGTCCGTGGTTGCGCAGCCCCTCGTGCCGCGCGCAGTTGCTGAACATGTACGGCCCCAGCGAATGCACGGATATCGCCATTGCCGGCCTCTATGGCCGCGACGCGGCGGCGGCGCACGCGGTCACCGTTCCGATCGGGCGCCCGATCCCGAACTGCTTCGCGTTCGTGCTCAATGACCAGCGGCAGTTGCAGCCGCGCGGCGTCGTGGGCGAACTGTACATCGGCGGCGTCGGCGTCAGCGATGGCTACATTGATCGCGATGACCTCAACCGCAGGTGCTTCGCCGACGAGGTCCTGCCGGGCGCGGGCCGCACCTATCGCACCGGCGATCTCGTCCGCATCGACGCGCTGGGCGTGTTCCATTACATCGGCCGCGCCGACCAGCAAGTCAAGATTCGCGGCTATCGCGTGGAGACGGCCGAAATCGATGCCCTGGTCTCGCGCCATCCGCGGGTGCGGCATGCGTTCACCCTGGTGCACGAGGATGCGGCCGGGGAGACGTCGCTGGCGACCTGCATCGCGTTCGCGGCGCCGGCGCCGGACGCCGAGGCGGCCGACACGCTGTTCCGGCAGATCCGCGCCAGCCTGGTCGAGCAACTGCCGGCTTTCATCTTACCTGGGAGGATGATCCGCGTGGAGGCGATGCCGCTGACGCCGAACGGCAAGATCGACCGGGCGGCGCTGCTGACGCAGACCCGATCGGATCCAGGATGGCGGTTCGCGCGCCACACGCGTGTGCCGGAGACCGAGACGGAGGCGGCGCTGCTGGCGATATGGAAGGAACTGCTGGCCACCGAGGCGATCGGCGTGGACGACGACTTCTTCGAACTGGGAGGCCATTCGCTGCTGGTGACGCGCCTGGCCAGCCGGGTCGCGCGCGATTTCGATCTCGAGGACGCATCGATGAGCGTGAAGGAATTCTTCCAGAACCCGACCATCGCGGCCGCGGCGCGGGTCATCGATGCCCGGCGCAGCTACGGCAGGCTCTTGGCCAAGGAACGATCAATGCTCGCAATGAGCGCCGACTTGGAAGAGGGAACGTTCTGATGTCACCCAACGCGATCATCGAAAGGGCGCTGGAACTGGATGTCGTGCTGTTCCTGAAGGAAGGCGGCCTGGCGTACAGGACGACTGCGGGCAAGGGTGTGCCCGCGGCGCTGCGCGAGGACATCGTGGCCAACAAGGATGCGATCATCGCCTATCTCGCAGCGCTGCAGCCCGCCGCCGCTACGCTGCCGCCGATCGCGCCACGCGCGGCCGCGGACGATGCGCCGCTGTCGTATGCGCAACAGCAGTTGCTGCTGACCGACCGCCTCGGCGAAGGCAGCCAGCAGTACAACATCCAGGGGGTGTTTCGCGCCGAGGGCGCGCTGGACGTGCGCGCCTTGCAGAAGGCAGTTAGCCGGATCGTCGAGCGCCACCAGATTCTGCGCACTAACATCGTGGAGCTAGACGGCATCTTCTTCCAGTTCGTCCAAGCTACGTTCGACGTGCCGTTCCGTAGCGTTGACCTGTCGATGCTAGACGCACAGGCGCGCGAGGACGCGCTGGCCGACTTGGTCCGCGAGGATGCGCTTGCGCCATTCGATCTCGAGCGCGATCCGATGCTGCGCATGCAGGTGGTGCGTATTGCGGAACGGACGCATGTCTTGATCTTCTGCTTCCACCATATTGCCTCCGACGGATGGTCACTGGGCGTGTTCATCGAGGAGCTCAAGCGCTTCCTCGCGCAGCAGGCCGCGGAGGGCGCGGGCGCGTCGCCGCCGTTGCAGTACGTGGACTACGCCGCCTGGCAACGGGCGCTGCTGGAGGGGCCGGCGCGGGCACGGGCGGTCGAGTACTGGACGGCGGCGCTGGCTGGGATCCCGGACGTCCACACGCTACCGATGGACCGGGCGCGCCCGGCCACTCAGGACGTCGCCGCCGTGCGCGTGGAGCAGCGCATCGACATGCGCACCCTCGCCAGCATGCAGGCGTTCTGCAAGGCGCGTGGAATCACGCTGTTCATGTTCCTGCAGAGCGTGTTCGCGCTGCTGCTGCACCGTGCAAGTGGCCATTCGGACATCGTCATGGGCACACCGATGTCCGGGCGCACCGACGTGGCGCTGGAGCCGCTGATCGGGCTGTTCATCAATACCGTCGTGCTGCGCAATCGATTCGCGTCGGGCGAGTCCTTCGACGAGCACCTGCAGCGCATGCGCGAGCGCATCCTGTCCGCGCATGAGTTCCAGTACCTGCCGTTCGAGCTGGTGGTGGAGGAACTCAATCCGCTGCGCAGCAATGCACATCACCCCATCTTCCAGGTGTGGTTCGTGCTTCAGAACAATGCCAAGGTCGCCACCGAATTGCCCGGCTGCATCATTCATGCGGACCAGACGGGGCAGGTCGACTCGGCCAAGCACGAACTGAATCTGTACGTCACCGAGGACGCGGCGGGATTGGCTGTGGCGTGGGTGGCGCGCGCGGCGCTGTTCGATCCATTGACCATCTCCAGCTTCGCCGACGCTTTCGCAAGCCTGGTCCAGGACGTGATCGCCGATCCGACGCTAGCGACCGATGCCTACGCGCCGTTCGCCCACGTCCCGGCGGCGACGGCGCTGGACCGCCGCGGCGAGACCGTGGACACCACGCCACTGCTGCAGCGGCTGCTGCGCCAGGTGGCGGCACGTCCCGACGCCGCTGCCGTCGTGACGGACGACCTGAGCCTGACCTACGCGGAGCTGGATCGTCGCAGCGACGCACTGGCAGGCGTGCTCGCGGCCGCGCCGCAGGGACGCATCGGGCTGTGCCTGGGGCACAGCGCCGAGATGGTCGTCGCGATCTGGGGCTGCATCAAGGCCGGAAGACCCTATGTCCCGTTGGATGCTGTCTATCCGACGGCGCGTCTGTCGTACATCCTTGCCGACGCGTGCATCGGCTGTGTGCTGCACAATCCGCATACCGCCGCGGTCGCGGCGGGGCTCGCGCCTGCGGCGCTCATCGATATCGCATCGATCCCGCAAGAGCCCGGCGTCGCGCACGCGACCGGCGCGGAAGAGGCGTACGTGCTGTATACCTCGGGCTCCACCGGCACCCCCAAGGGTGTGGTGCAGTCCCACGCGCACGTCGCGCTGTACGTCTCCTGCTATGTTCAGCGGCTGCGGATCGACGCGTCCGACCGGATCCTGCAACTGGCCTCGTTCGGCCACGATGCCGCCGTGCTGGACATGTTCGCCGCGCTCAGTCAGGGCGCTTGCCTGCATCTCGTGGACCTGAAGCGGCACGGCCCCGAGGCGGTGACCGCCGCCGTCGAGCAGGGAGCGACGATCTATCACTCCACGCCGAGCGTCTTCAAGTTCCTGTTCGCGGCGCGAGGCGAACGGCTCCCGGACCGGCTACGCGCCGTGGTGTTCGGCGGCGAAGCCGCAGATGCCGCCGCGCTGCACCTCGCGCAGCGCCTGCTGCCGGCCCACTGCACCGTGACGAACCTGTACGGAAGCAGCGAGGCGACCCTGGTGTCGATGCGGGAGGCGCCGGCGTCGCGCGCCGTTGCTGACTGCCGGGACATCGGCGGCGTCATGCCGGGAATGCGCCTGTATCCGCTCCGCGAGGATGGACGTCCGGCGGGCCTGTTCGAGCCTGCCGAACTGGTCGTGGAGAGCGATGCGCTGGCGCTCGCCTACCTCAATCTGTCAGAGCTGACGGCACGCTGTTTCACCACCGCCGAGGACGGAGGGCGCGCCTATCGCACCGGGGACCTGGCATTCCTGCGCCCCGATGGAACGCTGCGCTACCTGGGGCGGCGCGACAACCAGTTCAAGCTGCATGGGCAACGCATCGCTCCGGAGGAAATCGAGGCCGCCATCGGCGGCGTTGTGGGGGTGCGTGCCGCCGCCGCGGTGCTGGCGCAGGACGGGCAAGGGCACGACGTGATCGCCGCATGCGTGGTGCGCGCCAGCGATGCGCCCGCCTGGGAGACACTGCAGCAGGCAATCGGCCGGCAGGTGGCGGACGCACTGCCCACCTACATGGTGCCGACGGTCCTGCTGGAACTGCCCGACCTGCCGCGCACCGCCAGCGGCAAGATCGATCGCCGCGGCCTTGCAGGCATGACGGTCGCCGCCGCCACGACGGACGAAGACATCGCGCCACGCACGCAACTGGAGCGGGAGTTGGCCGCGATATGGAGCGACGTCCTCGGCGTCGCCGAGATCGGGGTGGAGGCCAACTTCTTCGCGCTGGGCGGGAACTCGTTCAAGTCGCTGCAGATCATCTCGGCGGTGGCGCGGCGCCTTTCTGTCCAGCTGAGCTTGCGCGACTTCTTCGATGCGCCGACCATCGCGGGCTGTGCGCGCTGCATCGACGCCAGACGCGCGGCGTCCAGGCCGACCGTCGCGGCCGCGCCGCTCGTGGCCGACCACGGCGGCCGCCACGATCCGTTTCCTCTCACGCCCATCCAGCAGGCGTATTGGCTCGGACGCAGTGGCGCGTTCGCGCTCGGCAATGTCGCCACCCAGGGCTATGTGGAACACGACGTTCCGGCCTACGATCATGCAAGGATGGTCGCCGCCTTGCAGGCGGTCATCGACCGTCACGACATGTTGCGCGCGGTGATCACCGAGTCGGGCGAGCAGCGCGTGCTGCCTTCCGTGCCCGCCTACACGATCCCGGTCCGCGACTACAACGCCCGGCCGCGCAGCGAACTCGATCTGCACCTGAAGCGGCTGCGCGCGGACATGAGCAGCCAAGTGCGCTCAGTGCACGTCTGGCCGATCTTCGATTTTCGGGTGACGCTGCTGCCCGGCGGCGTGGGCCGGCTGCATGTGTGCACCGATGCGATCATCCTCGATGCGCGCAGCCGCGCGATTCTCGTCGACGAGCTCATGCGCCTGTATGCCGATCCGGCGCTGGCGTTGCCGCCGTTGGCCATCACCTTCCGCGACTATGTCCTCGCCGAGGCGCAGCACCGCAAGGGCGAGGTGTTCGCGCGCGCGCAGCAGTATTGGCGGGACCGGTTGGAGACATTGCCGCCAGCTCCAGAACTGCCGCTGGCACTAGACCCGTCCCGGCTCGAGACACCAGTGTTCGTGCGCCGCAACCAGCGCTTCGATCGTCGGGTGTGGGATCAGCTGCGGGCCTGCGCTACCGGACTGCAGGTCACCCCGTTGTGTCTGCTGATGACGGCATTCGCCGACATCCTGGCGTACTGGGGCAGCCGAAGCGACTTCACGGTCAACGTCACGCTGTTCAATCGAATGCCTCTGCACGAGGACGTCAACCGGCTGATCGGCGACTTCACCTCCTCGAATCTGTTGCAGATGCAGGTGGCGCCAGGATCGACCTTTGCCGACCGGGCGCGGGCGGTGCAGACCCGGCTGCTGGACGATATCGATCATCGCGCCTACAGCGGGGTGGACGTATTGCGGCAGCTCGTCACGCGCAATGGCACCGCCGGCGCGGCGTTGATGCCGGTCGTGTTCACCGGCCTGGTCGGGTCGCACGGCGAGATCGAGCGCCAGACCCGCGCCTACGAACTGGTCGACAGCGAATCCTCCACGATCGGCGCCACCCAGACCTCCCAGGTCTATCTCGACTGCCAGGTCTACGATGCCGACGACAGCATCGCGGTGACCTGGAATACGGTGGACGCGCTGTTCTTCCCGGGGGTGGTCGATGCCATGTTCACCGCCTACGTCGAATGGGTCTCCTCCATCGCGCTGGACGAGCAAGCGCGCACCACGCCAGTGCTCGCGCTGCTGCCGGCGGGCCAGCAGGCCGTGATCGATGCGAGCAACGCGACCGAGGTGCCCAGGCCATCGCGCCTGTTGCATGACCTGTTTCTCGACCAGGTGCAGGCTTGCGCCGACGCCCCGGCCGTCATCGCCGAGGAGGTCGTACTCAGTTACGACCGCCTCGACCGCGAAAGCAGCCTGCTGGCCTACACGCTGTCCGCACATGGCGTCGGCGTGGGTGATCATGTCGCCGTGCTGATGCGCAAGGGCTGGGAGCAGGTGGTCGCGGTCATCGCGATCCTCAAGGCCGGCGCGGCCTATCTGCCGATCGATGCGGATCTGCCGGCCGATCGCGTCGCCCATCTCGTCGCGCAGACGCAGGCGCGGGTGGTACTCGTGCAGCGCGACCATATCGTGGCGCTGCACCCGGCGCTGCATGTGGAAGCGGTCCTGCTGCATCCGCCGGCGGTGCTCGCGGCATGCGAAAGATGGTCGCGTCCGACCCTGCAAACGCCGGCCGACCTGGCGTACACGATCTTCACTTCCGGCTCGACCGGCGTGCCGAAGGGCGTGATGATCGATCATGCCGGCGCGGTCAATACGATCCTGGACATCAACGCGCGCTTCGACGTGGGCCCGCACGACAGGGTTTTCGGCATTTCCGAACTCAACTTCGACCTGTCGGTGTACGACATCTTCGGAACCCTGGCCGCGGGCGCCGCGCTGGTGATCCCGGCGGCACGCCACACCCGCGATCCGCAGGCGTGGACCGCGCTGCTGGCGCGGCATTCGGTCACCATCTGGAACAGCGTGCCGGCGCTGGCGAAGTTGCTCTTCGACGAGGTCGAGCGCGCAGCCGCCGAGCTGTCCTTGCGCGTCGTGATGATGAGTGGCGACTGGATCCCGCTGGATCTGCCGCCGCAGATTCGCGCGGCGTTGCCCGACGCCGTCATCCAGAGCCTGGGCGGCGCCACCGAAGCGTCGATCTGGTCGGTCGGCTACCGCATCGATGCCGTCGATCCCGACTGGCGCAGCGTGCCGTACGGGACCGCGCTGGAAAATCAGAGCATGCACGTGCTCAACCCAGCGGGGCAGCCATGTCCGGCCTGGGTACGCGGGGACCTGTACATTGGCGGCATCGGCCTGGCGATGGGCTACCACGGCGATCCGGAGCTCACCGCTGCCAGCTTCATCACCGATGCCGCGGGACGCCGGCTGTACCGCACCGGGGATCTGGCGCGCTGGATGGGCGACGGCAACCTGGAGTTTCTGGGACGCCTGGACAGCCAGGTCAAGATCAATGGCTACCGGATCGAACTGGGCGAGATCGAGAGCCACCTGATCGGGCTCGATGGCATCGCTGAAGCGGTGGCCGTCGCCACCGGCGATCGCGACGCGCGGCGCCTGGTCGCCTACGTTGTGCCGGCCGCGAAGGACGCGCTTGCCACACCGCAGTGGCAGCCCGACGTGCTGGCCGAGCGGCTCGACTCCGCGTTGCGCCGGGTCCTGCCGGGCTACATGGTGCCCGAGGCCTTTGTCGCATTGCCGGCTATCCCGTTGACCGGCAACGGCAAGGTCGATCGGCGCAGCCTGCCGGACCCGGACATCGCCACCACGCGGCACGAACCGGTCGCGCCCGCGACACGCCTGGAAACCGAAATCGCCGCAGTGTGGAGCGGCCTGCTCGGCAAGGACGGCTTCGGGGTCACCGACAACTTCTTCGCGCTCGGAGGCAATTCGATCGTGGCGGTCCGCGCCATCACCGCCATCCGCGAGAAGTACCGTTTGTCCGGCGATGCATTCCAGTTCAACGACTTCTTCGCCGCGGCAACCGTGCGCTCGGTCGCGGCGATCGTCGAGCGCCTGCTGCAGCGGGCCGACGAGGACGACACGGCCGTGTTGGGCGACGCCGATGCCGTCGAATCAGGGCTGATCTGATGCGGCCGGAACAGATCGTCAGGGCCGCGCGCGACGCCGGCGTCATCCTGTATCTGGATGGCGGGAATCTTGCGTTCAAGGCGCGGGCAGGGCAGTTCACCGAGCCGCTGCGCGAACTGGTGCGCACGCATCGGGAGGCGTTGGTCGTCTGGTTGTCCGCGGCGCACGGGCAGGCCGCGCCGATCGCGGCGCTGCACCAGACGCAGTATCCGTTGTCGCACATGCAGCGCCGCCTGCAC